>NZ_JAUYTP010000012.1 GCF_030695125.1 Allobosea sp.
CCTTAGCACGATCCGTGCTGTCCCCCTGCGCGACGATTGCAGCGTCTGCGGTCTGGTTGATGACGTTCCGCAGCCCGGTTCGCAGGTTGACCGTGTTCGAAGCCTTCAGGTTGAAGATCGACGACACCCCACCCGTGCCAAAGGTGACGGGCTTGCGGCCGAGTTTCAGCGGCGGCTCGGGGCCGAAGACGAACTGGGCCACGGGCTCAGCTCTTCACGA
The DNA here is from genome assembly GCF_030695125.1 of Allobosea sp. Classification (GTDB taxonomy): domain Bacteria; phylum Pseudomonadota; class Alphaproteobacteria; order Rhizobiales; family Beijerinckiaceae; genus Allobosea. The sequence goes on from NZ_JAUYTP010000012.1 coordinate 221, forward strand.
CCGTGACGACGGCCGTGGTCTCGGCCCGGACAAAGACCTTGTCGCCGGCGACGAGGCTGCCGAAGGATGCAACGTCGTCCTCGGCGTCCAGCACCACGCCCTTCTTCGAATCCGCCGCCGGAGCCGCGGCCTGGACCGCGACATAGACCAGCCCGGTCGAGCGGCTCTGGACGCTCACCGAGGCCGAGCCGGAGGCGACCTCCGCCCAGGTGGTGGTGACGTCGATCGGGTCCGAGGTCGTGGTCATGAGGAACTCCGGGCATGAAAAAGCCGCCCGAAGGCGGCGGAGGATGGTGGGGACGGCTGGGCTTCAGGGGTAGAACACCGTGTCCCAGATCACCGGGTCGGTGACTTTCCAGACACCCGGCGAGAGGCTTTCAAGCCATGCTCCCCGGTTCTCGGAGCCCGCCGGCAGTTTCCAGTAGGTCCGCGTGATCCCGTCGCCATCGAGCCGGTCGACGCCCACGGCCTGGAAGATGCGGCGGTGCCAGGCGCGGCGGTCGGCATCGGTCAGCAGAAGCGCCTCGGCATAGCCCGTGGCGTCGAACCCGTAGGCTCCCGCGGTCTCGACGGCGTAACCGTCCGAGGCGAGCAGCTCATAGGCGAAGGCGTCGGCCGCGATGGCGGGGATGGCGTCCCGGGCCGAAAGCCGCGCCCCGCCGGCGTCGCGGAACATCGTGTTGAGCGAGACATCGGCCAGCACCCATTGGCCGGCGATCATGACCTCGACCGCGATATGCCCGTCGACATGATTGTTGGGCGCCTCCATGGTCAGGAAGCGCACCGTGCGATGCGGCACGCCGGAACCCGCCAGCAGCGCACCGGCGGTGAACTCGATCGTGTTGCCGCAGAGCAGCCGGAGCTTGCTGGTGCGCGCCTTGGTCGAGGCCCGCGCGACGAAGGCTGGGAGGCTCTCCCCCGCCAGCCGTTCGTCATTGTCCCCGAAGGTCGTCAGCCACGCCGCCGCGCTCAACAGCGCCACCGGATCTCCGGCCGCGACCGTCATCCGCGTGGTGTTCACCATCGGGTTGAAGAAGACGTAATGCCCCGGCCGGGTCAGGTCGTAGACCAGCCCGTTATGGCTGTAGAAGCCGGGCGGGAAGAGGAGCTGCGGCGCCCAGGCGATCGTCGGCGTGGCCGCGACGGGTTCGAGGATCTCCCGCTCGGCGCCCATGAACCGGGTGACGACCTGGCCGGGTGCGGCCGATGCAGGGTGAAAGGGAAAGACGGCGAGGCACAGCAGCGCAGCCGCGAGGGCGGCGCGAAGAAAGCCTTTCATGGTGGACCCGCTTGCAACGGCTTCTCACAGCCGCGCCAGGAAACGGTCCCGGCAGCCGGGGGGTGAGAACACGCAAGCGACGTGTCGAGCGCCTTTAGGCTTTCGCCCTGGACATATCGCCCGACCCCGGCCAAAGCCCGGATGATGCGCGGATGACGCGCATCGGCGAACGCCGGGCCAAGCTGCCCTGCGTCCGCCTTGCTTGATGGGTTCTCACACCCGTTGCGAATGAACCATTTTTGTCGGCCGGGTTCAACGGCCGCCGCAGCGTTTTCTCCCGGTGATCCGGACGGCGCGGAAGAATCAGCGCCCGATCAGGACGGCGGTCAGCGCGACAGGCATTTCCAGCGTCACGCCCGCGTTGTGTCCCGCCGAGACGCGGATCTTGTCTCCCGCGGCCAGCCGCACGGTCGCGGCTGCGGAAAAGAACGGACCGAGCACCGACACCGAGCTCGATGTCGTCTGGCCTGCAGCTTGGCTGACGTAGGTCGCACCGCCGTCCGTGGATTTGTCGATGTAGAGGACGGCGGCATAGGTCGCCGCCGTGCCGGACGACCCGGCCTTCGGCATGTTTGTGGTGAGAAGCGCCGAAATCGAATAGAGCCCGGCATCGGCGGCAGCGACGGTAAGAATACCGCCGGAGAAGGTGGACGCCACCAGGCCGTTGACGACGCTGCCATAGGCGGAGATCAGCGTGGCCGGGAAACCCGCCGAGGCGATGTTGTTGATCGCGGACGCCGCCTCGAGGCCATAGGTCGGCGCGGCGCGCTGCGCCACGACGATATCGCTCGGCAGCGGCGTGAGAATCCGGATGTTGGTTCCGTCATCGATCGTTGCATAGACCTTGCCGGATACGAGGTCGCCGACAGCCGGGTCCGCCCCATCCGCCTTCTTGATCCGCCGGTTGTCCAGCCCCGAGACGGCCATGTTGACCGTCGTCGAGGTGTTGGTCGCCGGGGCGACGATGTTGAGAACGCGTCCGGCGGCATAGGCATGCACCGCGAAGGATGGCGCCACAACCCAGGCATTGGCCGTGCCCGTCGCGACGGCATAGTTCATGCCCTTCTGGATCGTGCGGGCGAGCTGGACGCCGAGCGCGCCGTCGAGGGTGTAGCCGGCGCCCTCGACCGCCGCGCAGATCTCGTCGATGGTGTTCTGGTAGCCGCCGGCATCGAGCCAGGAGCCGCGCGCGGCGGTGCTCTGGTTGAAGTTGCGATGCGTGGCCGCGCCGAAGCCGTTGTTGGGCCCGGGATAGGCGATCGGTTCCCAGCGTTTCATCTTAAAGGCCGTTTCTTGTCAGAGGGTTTCGGGGTCGAGGATGCCCAGCGTGTGCGCGGGGCGGATGCGTTCGATCAGGCAGGTCAGGCCGGTGTCGTTGAGCTGGCCGAAGCCGAGCTGGTCGAAGCCGCTTTCGCCGCCGGCGACCCAGTCCAGCGACAGGCCCTCGCCTGCGAAGAGGAAGATGTGCGGCAGCCCCGGCGAGCCGAAGCCATCGGGCCCGCCGCAGTCGGACAGCCCGCATTCGAAGCCGAGCGGCTCGTCGATCGAGACACCCGCGAAGCCGGCGCGGCCGAGCACCGCCTCGATTTCGCGGCGGTTGGCCGTCTCCATCGGCGCGCGCGCGTCCAGCACGAGGGCGCGGCGCTCGGCGATTCCGGTGACTTCGGCGAGGCAGGCGTCCGGCAGCCCATGCTCGCGCTCGTGGTCCTCGACCAGCTCGGGCCGGCACTGGCTGACGAAGGCGCCATAGCGGGCGCGGTTCAGCCAGTCATGGATCTGCGCCATGGTTTCCGCCACGAGCCGCGGCAGGGCATGCCAGACGAAGGCGCCGAGGCCGGCCGCCTTCTCGTCCGGCCAGGCGCGGCCTCGGGGGAAGAGGCGCAGGCTCGGCAGCCAGAGATCGGCCGCCGTCACGTCTGTGAGGCGGTCGGCTGTCGCCGGCGCCGCGCCGAGCCCGGGCCCGGCGTCCAGCGGCGGGGCATCGGCGACGCGGATCGGCAGCTGGCCGGGGACGACGGCGAAGGTGCGGCTCATCGTGGCATGGCCCCGAAAAGTGGGAACCGGTTTTCGGAAAAGGCCATGCCGGTCACGTCACCGTCAGCCCGCCGAAGACGGGGAATTCGCCGAGCGCCAGCGCCGTGTCGGTGTCGGGATCCGGAACAACCAGGCGGTGCCGGGTCTCGCCCAGCGCGCGCGACGCGGCTTCCGAGAGCCAGGATGTCGGGAATGTCTCAGCCCCGGCCGAGACGAAGGCGCGCTCGTCGAACATGTCGAGCATCTCGGCAGTGATCTCGGCCCGCGTCGCGGCGCTGTCGGTCTCCAGCTGCGCGATCGTCACCGGAATCGACTTCGCCGTCGCCTGGACGACGACGACGGTGGCCGTCAGCGGCCGGCGTGTCTCGAGATGCTCGGCGCAGCGCAGCACATCCGCCGGCGACGGGATGCGGTCCGCACCGGAGCCCTCGAGCAGCGGATAGACCGTGACGGTGCCGATCTCCGGCGTCGCGGCGAAGACCTGCGCGGTGGCGAAGCCGGCGACCTCGCCGACCCAGACCTGATAGTCGGCCTTGGCCCCGCCGCGAGGCTTGTTGCGCTTGCGGAAGATCAGGCGCTTGCGATAGGCCGAATCAATCTCCTTCTCGACGCCGCCCGACAGGCCGAGCGGGCCGATCTCGCCGTCCTGGGTGACACCTTCGACGGAATCGCGAAGGCGGACAGTGGCCTCCGCCGGCAGGTTGCCGCGCGCGCCGGTCTCGGTCGCGTCGATCTGGGCGGTGACGCTGTTGCCGACGGCTGTCGCCGCACTGCGCACCGTGAAGGCGAGGCCGCCGGCGTCGACCACGGTCCCGGCCGGGACGATCGAGCCATCCGTCGCCGCGAAGATCGCGATGCCGGTCGCTGCGGTCGCCGGCTTGCGGCCGAGCCCGATCTCGTAGCCATGCAGATCGAGCATGTCGTCTTCTGCGGTGGTGACGAAGATCTGCTTGTAGATCCACTCCGCGCGCAGGTTGCCCTGCGAGGCGGCCATGGCCATCACCTTGACGAAGACGGTCCAGTTGTTGGGCCAGATGTCGGCTCGCGCGCCGGACAGCGCGGTCGCAACGACGCCGCGCAGCCAGCGCGAGGTTGCGTCCAGCGTCGGAATGGTCAGGGCCATGTCGGGTTCACGCTTTCGAGGTCATGCGCCGGCGCCCGAGGCGACGGCACCCAGGGCTTCCCAGAGGCCCGCGAAGGGGCCCGAATAGAGGATCGAGCCGTCGGGCCGGGCGATCGTGATGCTGCGGCGGATCCGGGTCTCGGCCGGGTCCGCTTCGGCCTCGACGGTCACGTCGCCGATGATGCCCTGGTCCTGCAGCGGCTTCAGCGCGACCTGGGCGGCCTCGATCACGCGGCGGGCATTGTCCTCATCCGTCGGGTGCCGGAAGGCGACCCAGGTCGTCGAGCCGAGTGGTGCCTCGCCGGCGGCGACGTCGACATCGAAGCCGTCGCCGGGCCAGCCGCGCAGATCATAGGCCGCCGGGTCCAGCGGATCGCGCGGGCCCCGCGCGTCGCTTTCGAGCGACAGCACCAGCGCCGTCAGCAGCGGATTGCGGGCGACGAGGCCGGCCGGGTTGCCGGCATCGGTGAGCGGCGCCAGCGCCATGTCGCCACGCTCGCCGTTCCACAGGATATCGGGGCCGGCGCCCTGCGGCACCAGCGCGTCGACCAGTAGGCGCGTCATCAGGAAACCTTGGCGAAGACGAAGGGCGAGGCGCCGGCCTCGGTCATGACGCGGGCGAAGACCCCGCCATCGGCAGGGTCACCGCCGAGATAAACCTTGCCGCCGGCGGCCTTGGGCTTCAGCACCTGGTCGCCATTGGCCTTCATGCCGAAGGTCTGGCCGTCGCCGCCTTCAAGCGAGATGGCGCCTCCGGGCTTCAGGTTGAGCTTCTGGCCATCCGGCCCGTACAGGATCTTGCTCCCGCCTGGCTGGTCGGACGGGCGCTTGTCCGGGTTTTCCAGCCCCGCGACGATGCCCCGCTCGCGCGAGCCGGCGAACTGGGCCCAGCCGAGCGAGCCGACCTCCGGCACCGTCGTCAGCCCGTCCGGCTGCGGGCGCATCAGGTTTTCCAGCCGCTCGCCGCCTTCGCCGCGGCCGGTGACCTTCTGGATCGGTCCGCTGTCGTCGACGCTGATGACGCGGAAACGGACCAGGCTCACGACAGCTCCTCGTATTTCGCCTTCTTGGTCGAGACCTTCCACGCCTCGCCGGACTTGCCCTTGGCGTCCTTGCCGCCGAGGCTGCGCGGATCGACCATGGTCAGGCGGGCGAGCTGGTGTTCCTTCGACCAGGAGAGCTGTCCGCTCTTGATCGTCATGTCCTGCTCGAGCTCGAAGTCGCCGGCGACGACATAGCGAACGAAGCCGGCCGACCAGAGCCTGCCGTCGGGATCGCGCCATTCCGGCGTCGCCAGCACGATCTGGGTGCCGTTGCCGGCGTCGCCGCCGGCGCCCCGGCGATCGTCCCATTCCGCGCGCTGCTTCAGGTCGGCGTCGTCGCCGTCATGCTCCATGCGGCGGATGTCGATGCGCAGCCGGCGGATGGCCTCGTTCTCGACGATGGCATAGCCGTCCGTCTCGTCCTTGCCCTTCCCGCCCTTGTAGCGCTGCCCGTAATAGTGGGTCTGCGAGAACTGGCCGATCTCGCTGTCCTCGAACTGCAGCGTGGTGGCGTTGGCGTCGTCGCGATCGTCGCCGACGATGAAGGAGCCCGGGTGGCGGCCGCGCGTGCCCTTGTAGAGCACGACGCCGCCATCGGAGGCGCCGGTCATCAGCAGCCCGGTCTTGCGGGCGCGCTCCTCGACGACGTCGAAGGCGCGCTCGCCGGGCGCCCAGGCGATGTCCATCTCGCGGCTGTCGGCCTCGACCTTGACCTTGATGCCATAGGGCTTGAACAGCGTGTCGGCCGCGGCGCCGAGCTTCTGCTTTTTCAGGTTGTAGCCGTGCTTGCGCCCGTCGGCGGCGCACTCCACCGCGTCGCAGGCCTTGCTTTCGATCTGCAGGAAGCGCCGCAGTGCCGGCTTCGCCTCATCGCCATAGGTCCGCCGAACGCGCCCGGTGACGATCGTCTCAGCTCCGCCGCCCGGCAGCAGCGCCTTCAGCACGGCCTCGCTGCCCTTCTTCGTCAGCGCGCCCTTCTGCTCATGCACACCGGCGACGACCTTGAGCAGCGCGCCCTTGCCGTCGAAGCTGTATTCGATCGAGAGCAGGCCGGGATGCGCCAGCCCGTCGATCTCGAGGATCAGTTCCTCGCGCATCATGCCGCGTCATCCGGCAGCGGGGCCAGGATCTCGACCGGCATGAACTCCGGGCAGCGCGCATTGTTGAGGCGCACCAGCTCGGCCGCGCGCGTGGTGTCGCCGTAGAGCTGCCAGGCGAGCAGGCAGGCGGGCTGGCTCTGGCCGGTGACCACCCGGGCGAGCGGCTTCAGCGACAGGATCTCGGCGTCGATGGCGGCAAGAGCCTGGCCATAGGTGCCGACGACGACCGTCAGAAGCTCGGTCTCGGTCGCGGCGCGATCGAGCAGAGGCTCCATCACCGCGACGAGCCGGGCACGGGCCTGCTGCGCCTGCTGGCGCGTGGCGAAGTCGAGGCGCAGGACACCGCGGGCGAAGGCGAGCGCCGCCAGGAGGCGAGCGAAGACGGCCGCCTGCTCGCGGCCGCGGGCCTCCAGGATGCGGGAGGTCGAGCGGGGGGCGCTCATGCCGCGGCTCGCTCCTCGAGCGCCGTCAGGCCGGCGTCGCCGGCGACCGAGAGCGCCTCGACGATCGCCGCCTGCCCGGCCCAGCCGGCCGCCGTCTGCACGGCCTCGACGACCTCGGTCTCGGCCGTGATGGCCAGCGCGTCGGCCTTGAGGGCGACGAGCCGGGCGGCGCCTTCCCGGGCGAAGGCGGTCGCCTCGTAAAGCCCCGGCCCGCGCAGATCCGCCGCGACACTGTCGAGCCGCACGCCGGCGGCCGTGGCGAGGCTGGCGACCGTGCCGAGCGCATCGACCAGAAGGCGCTCGGCCAGGCCGAGGCTGAGGCCTGCGCCGGCAGCCGGCCCGTCCTCGACGAACTCCACGCGGAAGGTGAAGTAGCCGAGCTTGTCCCATTCCCATGTCGATTCCGGCGCCCTCGCCCAGGCCATCACCGGGCGGCGCTGCGGCAGGATCAGCAGGCCGGCGCCGTCCGCCTCGAGCGCGGCTTCGAGCGCCCGCATCCGCGCTTCGACATTCGCCTCGTCGGCGACATAGAGATCCTCGCGATAGGTTACCGCCTTGCGGCCGAGATTGATGACGCTCCAGCGGTCGGACGCCGGATACTCGTCGACCTGGAGCGAGCGTGGGAAAGCGCGGGTGCCTCGGCGCGCGAAAAAGGGTACGCCGCGGAAAGAGGCCGGGCGCAGGAAGCCGCCGGGGGTGGCCATTACATGGCCCCCCCGCCACCGCCACCACCGCCGCCGCGGCTGGTTTCCTTGCCAGGCAGCGAGATGCCGCGGCTGTCGCGAGTCGTGATGCGCGTGGCCTGCGACAGGATCGAGCTGATGAAATTCGGCGAGGGCTCAACCTTCACCGTCACGTCCGACTTGGCATCGACCGAGACGCTCGCCGTGATCTGGTCCGGCTTGACCTCGGCCGTCAGCTTGCCGTTGAGGATCTCTTCCGCGCTGGGATAGATGCCGTCGACGCGAGCCTTGGGGCCTGTCGCGGGAACGGTTTCGCCGATACGCTCGGCCAGCATCTTCAGGCTGGCGATCGCCTCCTGGAGCCTGCCCTCGTCGACAGGGCGGCCCTCGGCCTGAGCCCGCCGCTCGGCGATCTCGCGCATGGCCGTCGCGATCACATTCATCGCGCCGTCACGGGCGCCGGCGCCACCGAGCGCGAAGACATTCGATTCGCCTGTGGCGGTCAGCTTTTCGGCGCGCACGAGCTGGGCCAGGTTCATCACGGCGGCCATCACCTCGCGGCTGGCCTCGCCACTCGACGAGACCATGTTGTCGGCCGACCCTTGCGTCAGATCGGTCGAAACGCGGGTGCGCGCCCGGGATAATGCCTCGACATCGCGAAAGGCGTCGTTGCCCCGCGGGTTCAGGCGTTCTTCCTGCGCCGATTTGCGCTCGTCCATCAGGAATCGGACGCGGGCGGAATCACGCTCGCGCCGCTCGGCAGCGGCCTGATCGGCCTGCATGCGCTTGCGCGCGGTCGTCGCGCCATCGAGCTGGTCGAGATGCGTCGGCTGGCGCCGGCGACCCGCACCGGCAAAGCCACCGTCGCGCATGCCGTAGATGTCAGAAGAGGGATCGTCGAGCATGCGCTGCCGCTCCTGCGCGCGACGGGCGTTCTCGATCGACTGCTCGGCCCGCGTGAGAGGCCTGTTGCCGATGCGCGCGAGGCGCTGCTCGTCCGTCTCGGACGGCTGCAGGGCGGAGTTGACGGCATCCATGGCCGCGGTCGCGTTTTCGGCAACGGCCTTGAACGCCGGCGAGAGGCGCCGGCCGAGCGAATCCGCCAGCCTGTCGGCGGCGTTCTTGAAGCGGTCGAAGGTGCTCTGGCTGTTGGCGGTTACGCGGGCCAGATCCTGCGCCACCGTGCCGGCCGAGCTCGACTGCATCGTCTGCGACAGCTTCTGCCACTCGCCGCGATACATCATCAGCGCCTGGACGCCGCGCTTGAACTCCATGTCGTCGATGATCTCGCCCAGCCGCGAGCGGTCGCCCTTGAGCGCGGTGTCGACAAGGTTCTCGAAGACCTCGACGAGGTTGCGGCCTTCCGCCCTCGCCTTCTTGAACGCAGCTTCTGAATCGACGCCCAGATTCTTGAAGGCCTTGGTCGTCTTGTCCGACTCCATCTTGGCCAGGACGTTGTTCATGGATGCCACGGCCTCTTCCGAGGTACCGGCGCCCTTGCGCATGACCTGGAGCATGGCGACGAGATCCGCGAGGCCCTTCTTGCCTTCGAAGCCGATCGCCGAGGCGGCCGGGCCGAGGCTCGGCAGATAGCGCGCCATGTCCTTCAGCTCGAACTTCCCGGCCTTGCCGCCCGCCGCCATGATGTCGAAGGCGGTCTGCATATCCTTGCCGGCGATCTTGAAGGACTCGCCGACCGAATCGGCGGTCTTGGCGATGTCAGCGACTTCGGCACCGCTGGCCTGGGCGGTCTGGGCGACGGCCGGCAGGAAGCCCATGGCCTCGGGAAGAGACCGGCCAGAGGCGACCAGGGCGTCGAGGCCGGCGCGCACCTTGTCGATCGGCAGCGCCGTCTCGCGAGCGAGCTGCTGCAGCTGTGTCCAGGACGCCTGCTGCGCTTCCGCGGAGGCATCCGCCGTGACGGCGATCCGCGTCATCGCGCGTTCGTTGGTGGCGAAGGCCTTGTTCGCCCCGTTCAACATGCTGGCGGCGCCATAGACGCCGAAGAGGCCGACGAGGGGGCCGGTGGCGCGCAGGGCCGCGGCGCCCATGCGATCGGTCAGAACGGCGGTGCGGCTGGCCTGCTGCTGGACGACCTGGTTGCGACGCGACACCGCGCCATTGGCATCCAGCCGGCTGGCGGCGCGGTCAAGCCTGTCGAAGTTCCGGGCGACCATGGCCAGCACGGCCGAGGCTCGGTCCTCCGCCGTGAGGACGGCGCGGGCTTCGTTGACGATCGCCATGGCTCAGACGCCCAGCGCCTGCGACAGGCGCCAGGCCTGCCAGCGGGTGTGAAGGCGCATCAGCTCGGTCACGCTCAGTCGATCCGGGTCTGTGCGGAGGCCGGCTCCGAAGCGGAGGTCGTCGGAGGCGCGCTCCTGGGCTTCGCGGCCGCCGCCCCACCGAAAAAATCGAGGAGCACCACCTTCGCCCGCTCGGCCTCGGCCAGCGTGAGCTGGTCGATGATCCCGGCGCGCAGCTCGTCCTTGATCAGCGCCTTGAGCCAGGCGTCGACCGCACCCCAGTCGATCTCATAGGTGCTGGTCTTGTCCGGGAAGGTGCGCACCACCTCGATCGTCGGCAGCGTGCGCAGGATCCGCAGCGTCGGGTCACGGAACTCCAGCTCGGTAACGATCGTCCCCGCCGGCCACTCGCGCTGCTTGTCCAGCGCCAGCGTCCACATCAGACGGCCCTCTTGCGGTAGTTCGGCTTGGTACACTGGACCTCGAGGCCGGTCGCCTTGCCGTCCTTGAACGAGTCGGACTGCTCGCCGACGATCGCAGCCTGCGTCATGTAGTGGACGAGGCCGGCGTGCTCCTCCTCCCAGGTCATGTCGAAGCGGGCGCGGGCGAGCTGGTCCCAGTCGATCTCGCCGCGGTCGAAGTCGCACATGGCGACGACGGGCGACGGCTCGAAGGAGCGGTTGTGGGCCTGGTGGTCGACCGAAACCTCGCCGCCGATCTTGTAGCCGGACGGCTTGAGCTTGATCTCGCCCATGGCCTGCAGCGTGCGGCCGGCGAGCGGGCCGGAGCGCACGGTGATGATGACGACGCCATAGTCCTTGCCGGCCATGGTGGAGAACTCCCGATGTCAGAGGATGGTGACGCCCGGAGCCGGGCGCCGAAGGTCGTGGCCCGGCCGTGGCCAGGCGCGCCGGTCAGGCGGGGACGTCAGGTCTGGGCGCCCGGCGCCAGCTCGCCGACGATGCTCTTGGTCGCGAGGATGTAGAGCGGGTTGGCGCGGAAGATCTTCTGCTCGACATTGAGCCGCACCGGATCGCCCGACAGCTCGACCTTGAGCGCCTGCTCGTAGCTGGGGATGTCCTGGACGATCCGCCCGCGCCGGTTCACCTCGGTATAGGCCGAGACGAAGGTCTTGCGGGCATCCTTGGGCCGGGTCTGGCCGTCGGCGAAGTCCTCCTGGTCGCCGACCAGGCTGTCGTTCTGGTGGGCATTCCAGACATAGTGGCGCTGGTACTGCACGACCCAGGCATCGATGCAGGGGCCGTTGATGTCGAGATAGGAGATGTCCTCGAGCCCGGTCGAGGAGCGGCGCTGGAAGGTGGTGATGACGCGCTCCATCTGGACCGCGCCCTCGGCCGGCACCTGCGGCGAGATGCCGTCGAAATAGAGCAGGTTGCGCTGCTCGTCGGAGAAGACGTCGTCCTCATCCCAGGGGCCGGTCAGATGCGTCATCGTGCGACCGGTGAGGCCGCGCGCGAAGATCTGCACCTCGGTGATCGAGCGACCGAAGTCGAAGACATGGGCCAGTTCGGCGCCGAAGCAGGCGGCGATGATCGGCTCGGGCTCGGAGGAGTTGCGCAGGCCGGCCAAGACGCGCTTGCGATCGTTCATCGCGTCGCCCAGCGCGGCCAGCGTGCCCTGCGAGCCGACGACGGCGCCGACCGCCCAGCCATAGCGCATGGCGAAGGGGCCCCACTGGGTTTCGAGCCAGGCATCGATCGCCGCCAGCGAGGTGGCGTCGCGATAGGCGGAGATCACCCAGGCATAGTAGCCCGTGCCGACGCCGGCGAGCGCGGCCGCGAGATCCGGCGCGCCGGAGCCGGCCGTGAAGACGTTGGTGATGTGGCTGCCCAGCGGCGAGACCTCGCCGCGGCTCCTGAACGAGATCCACTTGGTGGCGTTCAGCATGGTGCCGCCGTTGCGGGCGGTGACCGTGACCACGCCGAGCGCGGAAGTGGCCGAGACCATGTCGACGAGGGACTTGGAATCTCCTGCCAGCGTCACGCGGCTGTTGATGGCGGCGGCAATCTTGGCCGCGACCGTGGTGACCGTGTCGCCGGCGACGACCGTGATCTGGCGCCGGCGGGCATTGCCCAACACCCAGAACGGCCAGGTGCCGACCGGCGGCACCGTGCCGACCGTGTAGACGTCGGTGGCCTTGGTGGCCGATTCCGGCAGCGGCAGGACGCGATAGTCGAGGAAGGGCCGGGTCAGCTTGGCATAGTTCAGCATCGTGCCGAGCAGCGAGCCCGCGCCATAGGCGGCCTCGATATCGTCGCGCGGGCGCTGCGACACGCCGGTCGTGACGGTGGCGCCGGCGGCGACAGGCCCGACGATCAGGACCTGCATCGACTGCGAGAAGGGCGGCGTCCCGAGCGCGAACTCGTTCCGGTAGCCCGGCAGCCGCAGCGAGCCGGGGATCTGGTCGAAGGTGATGGTCATGGGTCAGGCCTCTGCGGTTGAGGGGCGATCGGGAGCGGGCGGTCAGCCCTTTGATTTCGGCGGCCGGGGCAGAAGCGCCGGCAGATCGACCGCCACTGCGGATTCCGGCTCGGGGGCTTCCGGCGCTGCGGCTTCCGGCCCGCTAGCTTCCGGCGCCGGGGTTTCCGGCTCAGCCTCGATCTCTGGCTCGTGCGCGGCGAGCGTCACATCGCCATCGCGCTCGAGGCGCAGCCAGTAGGTCGAGCGAGGCACGCCGCGCAGGATGTGGGTTTCCGGCAGGAGTGAGCCCTCCTGGTCACGGACGCGGCGGCCGGGCTGCGGGCGGACATCGACGAGGGTGGCGGTGGGGCTCATGGAAGCGGATCCTCCGGATCGAGCGTGACGGTGAAGTCGGGTGTGGACGGCGCCGGCGTCGCCGGCACGGGCGCCGCGGCGCCCTGGGCGATGCTGGTGACGGCGAAATCGGTCTGCCCGGCGAGGCCGGAGCGGATCAGGACATTGGCAGAGAGCCTGGCGCGCGTGGCCTGCATGCGCTCGAGCGCCAGCACGGCCCGGGCGCGCACCGGCGAGGCGGAGGGCAGCCCGTCACGCATGATGGCCAGCGCCTTCTCGCCATCGCCGAGCGGCTCGACGAAATAGGAGTTGGCGAGCACGGCGAGCTTTTCGCCGGTCTCGGACGCCGGATAGGGCTCGGCATCGAGCTTGGTGATCCGCTTCGACACCTTGCGGAACAGCGGATCGGCCTGGAGCGTCGCCCAGGCCTGCTCCTGCAGGATGGCCAGCATATCGGCCAGCTCCTGGTCGAGCAGGTCGGCGGCTTCCGCGTCGAACTCATCCCCGCCCTCGGTCTCGAAGGTCTGGCGCGAGGTGACCTGCGCCGAAAGGACGAGGCGGACGCTGTTGTCGAAGCCGCGGCGGGCATCGCTGGCGCCGTCCTGGGCCGAGAAGGCATTGCCCTCGACCGCCTCGGCCGCGAAGACGATCAGCGGCGTGCGCTCGCCTCCGCGCCCGTCGAGCAGATCGAAGCGCGAATCGAAAACCCGGTCCCGGGCCAGGGTCGGCCAGGTTGCGGCCTCGATGTCCTCCGGCGCGACATAGGGCGCGAGCGCAGCGCTGACGGCCAGGCGCAGGGCCATCACGGCGAGGCTCATAACTCTTCCCTCGCCTTCAGGGCCTGCAGATCGAGACGGACATGGCCGGTGGCGTCTCCGCCCGGCGGGTTGGAGATGCGGAACTTCCGGGGCACCGCCGGCGCGGTCACCACCTCCTCGACGACGTCATGCTGCCTGATCCTGCCGCCGGTCGGGTTCTCCCAGACCGTCAGCGCCAGGTCGTCACCGAGGATGCCGGGGGAGCGACCGGTCTCGAAGGCGTTCACCTCGGCGACGCGGCCATCGGCCTTGTCGGGCGCGAAGAGATGCGCCTTGATCTCGAAGGGCGCCCGCGTGGTGTCGACGACCGGCCGCTCCTGGCCGGTCTTCACGCGCGGCAGAACCCGCCACGGGACGGCATAGGTGCGGGCCACGGTGGCGCGGGAGCGCGCCACCGCATCCTGGAAGACCGTCACGCGTGCCGGCTCAGTTCGAGCTGACGATCTCGACCAGCGCCTCGGGGCGCTTGACGATCGGCAGCGGGTTGGACTGGCTCTTCATCTCGGCACCTTCGCCGTGCTTGAGGACTTCCTCGGAGATGAAGATCTCCATGCCGGGTTCGTTCACCGCCTCGATGTGGTGCGGCGGCGCGTCATAGGTCGTGAACATCTCGGTGGTGCCGGCGGGGTAGGCGACGCCCAGCGTCGGCGACATCAGCGCTTCGTTCGTCAGGACGTCGTTGACCTTGACCGGGACCTGGCCGACCGATTCACGCAGCAGCAGGGTGCCGGTGTCGATGATGCGGCCGAAGTCCTGGCCGAGGCGATGCCGCTCAAGCTTGACCAGTTCCTGCGCGGAGGGTGTGTTGAGCCAGTACTTCTCAAACTTCGCGTGCTTCAGCAGTCGGTTCATCAGGGTCGAGCCGATGACCACCTCGACGCGGCTGACCGTGTCGCCCTGGACGCCGGTCAGCACCGAGGTCCGGATTTCCTCGAACTTGTCGACGATCTCGGTCGTGTTGGTGCCGAGCACCAGGTCGACCGTCTTCTTGGCGATGCCGAAGAAGGCGTAGAGATCGACGATCGTCTTGCCGTTGCCGTCCTTCACCAGGCCCTTCAGCGCCGCGAACTTCAGGTATTCGCGGGTGATGGCGTGCTGCCGGCGCAGCTTCATCAGCTTCTTGGCTGTCGCCATTTCGACCGTCATCGGCATGGCGCGCCCGTCGACGATCGCCGCCTTGTTCTGCAGGTCGAGCGGGCCGATCGTGTCCATGATCGGGAAGTGCGGCACCTCGACGTAGAATATCTTCTCGCCGTCCGAAGCCGCTTCAGCGCCCCGGGCCCCGCGGGGGACCGAGGGCAGGACGCGGATCTGGTTGCCGACACGGTGGATGCCGACGACGGTGGAAGAGATCGGCTCGGCCGGGAAGAGGTTGAGCGCGTTCAACATGCCGTAGTCGGACGGGATCAGGTTGACCTGATTGGTCAGGGTGACGGAATCGAACGGAAAGACGAATTCCATGACGGGACTCCAGGAGTGAGAGCCCGCGCATGGCGGGCGAGGTTATGGGGCTTCGGTGGGAGGGCGCTCGGCGCGGCGGTCAGGTCGCGCGGGCGAGGATCATTCGGGCGGCCAGCGCGGTGATGGCGGCCGCCTTGTCGGGCGCCGAGATGCCGGACTTGAAGGTCAGCTCCTCGAGCACGACGATCGCGCCCCATTTCACGCCGAGCGCGACGACGTCAGTCCTGGTGGCATCGACCGCCTCGCCGAGAACGCCGGCGGCGACCTGCGAGCCGTCGACGGCGGCGGGATCGTGCGGCTTCCACTTCTGGGTGCCGGCCGCTACCGTGACGTCGAAACCGTCGCCGGCGACCATCGGCGTGCCACCGGCCGTCATGGTGAAGCCGATGTCGTCGGCGAAGGAGACGCCGGTCGCGCCGTCCCCGATGACGTCGCCATTGGGCTTCTCGACCCGAAAGGTCGTCGCCGTCAGCATGCGCACCGTGTAGACGCCGCCGACCGCGCCATCGAGCACGGTGACGGCCGACATGGTGGCGTTGCCGGTGTTGGCACCGGAGGCCTTCACGGCCGAGGTGGCGGAGCCGAGCGTGGCCTGCCCCATGACGGTGCCGACCTTGAGGATGCCGGAGCCGGAGGCGACGGTGAAGGCATCGAGCGAGAAGTTCGAGTCGTTCACATGCTTGATGACGTCGGAGTAGGTCTTCGCCCGCTCCTGGCTGGTGGGGGTGAACATGAGGTCTCTCCTGGAGAGGGCTGAAGGAAAGGCGGCGGTGGTTAAAGCCGGAGGGCGTCAGGCCTTGGGACCGAGCGCCTTCACGGCGGCGGCGAGGCGGGCCGAGGCGTCGGCCTTGTCGGTGGCACCGGCCTGCGGCGCGATCGCCGGGGCCGGAACCGTGGCGCCGGTCAGGGTGCGGGCCGGGGCGGCCTCGGCCTTCGGCGCCGCCGTCAGCAGCCCGGCGGCGGCTTCGGGCGCGAGATCGGTGCCGAAGGCGAGCTGATGGGCGAGCGCGGTGCGCCCCTCCGCCTCGGCATGGCCGACGATCGCCTGGATGCGGGCGCGCTCCTCCGCGCGGGCCTCGGCGCGGACGGCCGTGACGTCGACGGTGGGCGCCGTCGCCACGGGGGTGGCCGCGACAGGGGCGGCAGCGGCGGCGGGCACTGGGGCGGTCTCGGTGCTGGCGGCAGGGGCGATCGTGGCCGCGGCTTCGCGGGCCATGGTGGCGAGGTTCGACATGGTGCTGTGCTCCAAGGTTACCGGTTCAGAGCCGGCTGATTTCCGCGCGGAAGGCGGCGAAGGCCTCGTGCGGATCGCCGAGCGCATCGGCCAGCCCGAGGGAGACGGCCTCTCGGCCGGAATAGACCTGCGCTTCGGTGGCGAGCGCGGCCTGCGCGGTCAGGGTCTTTCCGCGGCCAGCGCCGACGACCTCGGCGAAGCGGGTGCGGACCTGGTCGAGTTCGGCGCGGATGCGATCGACAACCTCGACCGACAGAGGCTCGAAGGGGTTGCCCTCGGTCTTGTGCGCACCCGACTGGATCATGGTGACCTTGACGCCGGCCTCGGTCAGGGCGGCGGAGAAGTCGACATGCATGACGACAGCGCCGATCGAGCCGGCATAGCCAAATTCCGGCATCACGATGCGCCGCGCCTGGCTGGCGAGCAGATAGGCGGCCGAGCAGGCGTTCGAGGTCAGGATCGCCATTGTCGGTTTCTCGGCCGAGAGGCGCGCCATTGCGGCGGCGGTCTCGAAGACGCCGGAGACCTGGCCGCCCGGCGAATCGACCTCGAAGACCGCGGCCCGGACCGAGGACTCGCGCCGCGCCCGCTCGATCTGGGTGCGCAGGCCCTCATAGGAGGTCTCCCCGCAATCCATGCCGATCCAGGAGCCCTTGTTGACCAGCGTCCCCTCGACCTCGATCACGGCGACGCCGTCGATTACGGGGAAGGCTGCGCGGCCCCGCGCGGCGAGGCCACGGTCGAGGCGCTGCGACAGCACCCCGGCCTGCGGATCGGGTGCCTGCGCCGCCGCGACGTGGACCGGTGCACCGAACAGCCGCGGGCCGAGCGCGCGCAGCATGACGTCGGCGCGCGCGCCGTCGATCGCCAACGGCGTGTTGACGAGTTCGGCCGCGATGCGCGGCAGCAGCAGGGTCATGGCGCGGTCGTCTCCTCGGCCGGGTCGGCCTGGGCGGAGCGCGCGGCGATCCGGCTGATGACGGTGGCGCGGGTCAGGCCGCGCGACGTGATCTCGGCCTCCTCGCGCTGGATCTGGTCGAGGACCTCCTCGTAATCGAGGCCCTGCTCGGCGCATTCCATCTCGAGCGTCGAGACCATCGTCTCCATGCGCAGCGAGGCGGATTCGGCTTCCTTGACCGGATCGACCCAGCCGCGGCCGGGGCCGATCCAGCGGCCGGCCATCCAGCCCGCCGGCTCGTCCCAGAGCGGGCGGCAGCGCGGCGGCATGCGGATATAGCCCTTGTCGATCGCCTCCTCGACGACGCAGAGCGCCATCGGGATCGGGCCCTGCTCGACGAAGGATGCGACCTTGCGGCGGACCATGCGCCAGGTTTCGTTCAGCACGGTGCGCGAGCTGGAATAGTTCAGCTTCGCGAAGTTCATCAGGACCTGCTGGCGCGACATGCCCATGCGCGCCGCGATCTGGTCGTTGAAGATGTCGTCGAACTCGCCCATGCCGGCGCGCTCGCGGCCCTGACCGGCCATGGAGATCTCGTCGCCGACCGGCAGGACGGGCACGCGGACGCCGCCGATCTTGACCGGGGCGGCCTCATAGAAGTCGAGCCGCTTGTCGGCATAGGAGTTGGTGGCGCTGTTGAACGCCTCCGGCTCCATCGATGCGGCGACCTCGGCGAAGGGCAGGTTCGACTTGATGTAAGTCGCGTACATCGCGTTGACGGCGGCGGCGGCCAGCTCGAGCTCCGAGAGCGTGCCCTTCATCCGCAGGATCGGCATCAGCGCCGCGAAGGGCGAGATCGGCCGGTTCTGGTCCTCGCGCTCCGGCTCGAAGACGTGGCAGAAGACCGGGCGGCCCCATGCGGTCTCGCGCGGGACGCGCTCCCAGCTGACCCCGCTGCCGAAGCCGTCACCCGGATGCCGGTTGCGGATGTGGTAGGCGACCGGGGCGCCGTAGCCGTCAATCTCGACGCCGCCGCGCAGCGTGTCCGAATCGGACTTCCAGGTCGGGTTGGCGAGGCGCTCCGGATCGACCGCGAGGAAGGCGGTCTCATAGGGCCCCTGCCCTTCGCGCCAGGTGGCGACGACGCAGGCCTCGTCGAGCTTGACGAAGCTGCGGGCCATGAGCCGGTACAGCCCGTTCGCGCTGACCTTGCGCTGCGCGTCCCAGCGCTTGCGCGGATCGTTGGCATGGCGGGCCAGCTCGCGCTCGATCTGCTTGCCGAGATCGAGCGCCTGGTCCCGTGTGATGCCGAGCGCCGCGGCGCTGGGCTTCGACGAGAAGCGCAGGCCGGCGCCGACGATCATGTCGACGAGGCGCGTGATTGCCGCGATCGCGATCGGATTGTTGCGCGCCAGATCCTCGGCGCGGTTGGCGATGAGTCGCCGCTCCCGCAGCGCCGCCATGTCGGCCGAGGCGCCGGGCGGATTCCAGTTCGACAGCGCCTGCGAGCGCGTCTCCGCTCCGCGATGCATCGGCTGGGCTGAAGCGGAGGCCTGGCCGAACAGGGGCGTGACCCCATCTGCCGCGACCAGGGCGGGACGCATCATCAGCAGGGCCGCATCAGAAGGTGAAGCCGATCGCGCCGCGGCGGGGACGGCCCTCGACCTTCGCCTTGACGTCCTCGATTCGCGCGTCGAGCCGTTTGAGGTCGGGCGCGACGAAGTCGGTCTTGTGGCCGTTGGGCGTGACCATCACGGACGACGCCCGCTCGCCGAGCAGGACGCGGTCCCGCTCCGCCTCCAGATTCGCGAGGATCTCTGCATCGGTCGGCACGGTGTGCTCCATAAGGGCTGTCGGTTCAGTCTTGGTTGTTGAGCGCGGCGAGCCGCGCGAACATGTCGTTGGGCTTCAGCGCCGGCTTGACCTGGCCGGGCGGTAGCGCGTCGAAGAGATCGGCCATGCCTTCCGGCGGGGCGAGGCGCTCGCGCCACTTGGCCCAGCCGGCCGGGCCCATGGTGTCGACACCGAGCGAGAAGGCGAGCGCCCGGCAGCCGACGGCGATGTCGAGTGCCTCGTTGGCCCAGCCGGCGCGCTTGACCCAGATGCGGTTGTCGCCGGGCTTCTCGTGCAGCTTGCGGCGGGCGTTGCCCTTGGCCTGCTGGGCCGGGTCGATGCAGACCTCGGCGGTTAGCTCGCGGCAATAGGCCTCGTCGACCAGGTCCCGCGGCAGGCGCAGCGTGCCGGGCAGAAAGGCCCCGCTTTCGAGCGGACCGGCCACGAACTGGCGCAGGCCGCGATAGACCGTGTGCTTCAGGTCGAAGACGCCGGTCGGATAGACCAGGGCCTTCGACAGCGTGCGCCCGAACTTGTCCTTGATCGCGAGCCGCTTCGGCGTGCCCAGGATCGGTGCGGTCTTCTTTTCCGCGCCCTCCATCGCCCAGAGGCGGTGGCCGCGACCGGCGGCGACGGCGCGCACCCAGTTAGACCAGTTCGACGAGTCGATGCCCCAACGGGCGACCTCGACGACGCCGCCGGTGTTGGCCGGCCAGCTGCGCGAGAGCAGCTCGTCGATGCCGGCGACGGCCTCCGGCGTTTCCGGCGCGTGCGGGATGACGCCGCGGGCCATCAGCACGCCCTGCGTCATCGGGCCAAAGGCCCAGACGGCCCAGACGAGGCGATCGCCCTGGCAGTCGATGAAGCCGACCCAGACCGGGTGCTCGATCGTGGCGAGGCCGGACGTGATCTCCTCCAGCGCGCCGTGCAGCCGCTCGTATTCGACCTCGGCGGCGCCGTCCTCCCAGGCTTCACCCAGCGTCTGCTGCGTCCAGGTCTTCAGCGTGACCGGCGAGGCCTTGGCCTCTTCCCAGGAAAGCCAAAGCGACTGCCAGGTTTCGGCCGGCGAATAGGCCGTCCAGAGCGCCCAGCTCGGCTCGTATTCCCGGCAGCGGCCTTCGAGCGGCAGGCACCGGTAGCGGTCCATGTCGCTCGCGGGAATGAGGTCCGGCACTGCGGCGGGAGCGGCTTCGGGATCGTCGGACGGCAGCGGACGTGTCGATATCCACTCGCCCCTCGAAAGCATCTCAGGCTTGTGGTGCTCCTCCATGATGCCGCCGCAGGACAGGCAGCTGAAGCTCGCCATGAAGGCGGTGCTTTCGGAGGGCGGCTGCAGCGCCGCCAATGTCAGCACCTGGAAGGTGCCGCAATGCGGACAGGGCACATAGCGCCGGCGCCGATCGCCCGCCTCGTAATAGGCGCTGATGCGGCACGTCGCACGGTGGCCCGGCGTGCTCGACAGAAGCCTCTTCTGGTTGCCGGTATAGGCCTTCTGCCGGGCATAGGCCTGTTGCAGCGGGTCGCCGCGGCCGTCCGTATCGAACGGATAGTTCGTGATCTCTTCCGCGATCAGGTAGCGGATCGAGATCATCTGCAGGCCCTTCGACGAGGAGGCCGTGACGATCTGGTTGAAGCCGCCGGAGAAGCGCTTGAACGCGGTTGTCGAAGCAGCCTCGTCGCGGCTGTTCTCGGCCTTGATCCGCAGCCGGAGCCGGGGCGAGGCGTCGATCGTCGGCTGCAGCTTGACGCGGTTGTACTTGATCGCCTCGTCGAGCGAGGGGAGCATCGTCAGCACCGGGCCAGCCGCGCGATCGACGATGAAGGCGAACCAGTTCACCCCGATCTCGGTCTTGCCGAGCTGCGCCGCCCACTTCAGCGGGATCACCTTGGCCGGGTGGTCGGGATGCAGGCAGTCCATCGGCTCGCGCAGATGGGGCATCCGCGACGTCTTCCATTCGCCCGCCCAGGGCGAGCCCGATTCCGCCGAGACTACGCGATAGTCGTCGGCGTATTCGGAGACCGTCAGCTCCTTCTCCGGCCGGGCGGCCCCGAGAAGCGCCGCATACAGGATCCGCCCGGCCCGCGAGCTGGCGGCTTTAGCCAGGTCCGTCATCGGTCCTCATGCAGGCGCAGTCCTCACGCTGACGGTGTGTCGACCTCCGACGACGGCAGCACCCGGGTCAGGGCGCGGGTGAAGGCTTCCAGGGCGGATCGCTTCAGCGTCCGCAGCCCCGGCCTGACATGGCGGGCCTCCGAGCGCGTGCGGCGGGCGATGTCCTCGGCGGCGTCGCTCTCGGCTTCGTCGAGCGCCGCACCGAAGGCCTTGATGGCGGCTTCCGCCGCGGCAGCCAGGTCGGCCACGTAGATGATCTCGCCGCGCTCCCGGGCGCGCTTCTCTTCCTCGCGCTCGAGCTCGATCTCCGCGATGCGGACGTCGATCTCGCCCTTGCGCTCTTTGGTCGACGCGACCTTGACGTCCGCCTTGAAAGGGGCGGCCGATCCGCGCTCGACCCGGATGTTGACGGTCCGGTGCTCGAGCAGGGCGTTGACGTCGATCAGGGTCTCGCGGCCCTCGCGCCTGGGGGCGAAGTCGGAGGCGTAGCGCTTGATGTAGCGCGAGAGCGTCGAGCGATCGACGCGCTGGCCTTCCGAGGCCGAGACGATCTCCGCCGCCTTCGACACGGACACGAAGCGTGCATCGCCGCTCATTTCCGTGAAGATCCGTGCATCGGGTTACGCAACCGGGCCACTAGAGAAATCCCGCGGGCATTCTTACCCGCAGGGGGTGGAAGCCCCAGGGAGGACCCGTGAAACATTTGCGTGAAACATTTCGACCGCTCCACCCCGCGCGAGCCGCCCCGCCCGCCGTCGCGCGCGGCGGGCGGCCTCACAGTCGCCACGCGCGACCGGTGCGCGCCGACCGCGCCCGGCTGGCGGCGATGTCGATGCCTTCGGTGACGACCCAAAGCTGATGCGCAAGCTCGGCTGGCAGCTCGGCGGCGGCCTTGTTGAAGTGGCCTTGAACGCGAGAATCGACAAACGCGGCCGGGATCATGACGCCCATAACAGAGCGAAAGCCCTCTCGTCTGCCTTTGCCGACACCGTAGACGATGCGACCTCCGAGAGTGCCGCGCCGCTTGGCCGCATTGCCGGGCTGGTTCGCTGGCTTTCCCTTTTTCGCCTGGAAAGCGATTTTGAGATCGTCCTTGCCCATGATCCAACTCTCGTCGACCCCGGGCACCTTGACGCCCGACGGCGTTTGGACGGTGTTGAAGTACTCAAGCCGGATGAGCCCACGCGCCGATATTTCGAAGCTGCTCTTCGAGATCATCTTGCGACCGAGCCGGCGCCGAACGTCCTTCAGCCGCAGGCCCAGCAAGGTGCGCATCTCGCGGGTCATGAGACCGAACGCCCGCTCACCCTTCCGTCGGACAGCCCGTGTCACCGCGAGCGGGGCGCGCTTGCCGGCAGCGGCATAGAGGTTGCCCAGCGCCCGGTAATCCCGGCCGTCGCAGCGCAGGAGGATCGGCTTCACCATCCCTGCGCTCCCAATGAAAACGCCGCCTCGGGAGTGACCCGGGCGGCGGACGGAATTTGACGCTTCAAGGGGTATGTAAAGCGAAGGTCGCAGTCAACGGAGGCCGAGCAGCATCTCCCCCCCCCTCCCAGGGCCGGGCCGGGCGGGCCGGATGCAGCACGCGATGCCCAGCCAGACCCGCCGTCTCAAGCGTTTCGGCAACCTGCGCCAAGGCCGCGTGCCAGATCTCGTATTCCGCCCGGTCCGCCGCAGCAAAGGCAGGGTCGGGGTCGAGATAGGTCTTCTTGTAGGCGCCGGGCCAGGGCCGCCGAGTACGCGGGTTGAAACCATCGACCTCGCGCTCAAAGGTCGTCATCCCCTCGGTCACTGTCACGCGCCGAAACCATGCGGGATTGCCGGTCGGGCCCGTCACGAACTTCGACACCGGGGCCTGCGCCTCCCAGCCCGGCGCGCTGCGCATGATGGCGTGATGGCGCACCAGCTCGGCCGGGCGCTGGCGGAAGCGCGCCACGCCCTCGCGGCCGACGACGATGCGCGGCATCGCCCGGGCGACCGCGTCGCGCCGGTCCGCCTCGCTGAGATGCATGTCGGCGAGCGGATCCCAATCCTCCGGCAGGCCGATCTCCCAGCGGTCGAGCGCCGACACCGCCGCATGCGCGACCAGCGCGTCCGGATGCGGCGGCCCGCAGTCGATCGAGAGCGGCAGCACGCCAAAGCTGTTGACCCGCCCGTCGCGGACCGTCTCCGCCATCAGCTCGCCCTGTCGCGACACCGCGTCCCAACCGCCGGTCATCTCGCCGCCCAGCGAGCCGACAAGCGAGATCTGCGCGCCGGCTTCGGCCTTCGGCAGCTCGTCCCGATAGGCCCAGGTCAGGAAGGCCTCGATCCCGATCGTCTTCATCCGCTCAATCCCCGTTTTGGGAGGCTAGGGAGGGTAGCTCTGCGCAAAAACGCTTGCCTCCCAAGGCCACCGAACCTCTAACCCATTCTTCTCTTTGTTCTTTTTCTCTCGTTTGGGAGTGTAGGGAGGCTAGGGAGGGTAAAAGGCTATGAGGCCACAAAAAACACGGTTTCCCGTCATCGCGGCCCAGTCCCCCATTCACCCCTCAATACGCGCGTGCGGGCATAGCCGATTACCCTCCCTAGCCTCCCTAGCCTCCCGCGCCATCAGCCAACCTGTTGACATCGCGGCCTTTTTCCCCGCGCCCCTTTTGGGAGGGTAGCCGCCGGAGCGAAAGCTACCCTCCCTAGCCTCCCGTCAGTCGTCGCGATGGGTGCGCGAGGGCCAGCGGCCGTCCTCGTCGGAGGCCTTGAACTCGTCGCGGATTCGCACGCCGACATAGATCGAGGTCGACGACTTGGCCTTCTCGAAGCCGAAGTCGTGCGCGGTCTTCGGCAGCCGCCTGGTGATGGTGTTGGGCTTGAACGGCGTCAGGCCGGCCTTGCGACACCAGGCCGTCATGGCATCGACGAGCGCGCCGGCGGTCTCGGTGTCGTGGGGCTCGCGCGTGACGATCAGCGCCTCGCGGACGAAGGCGCCCATCTGGTCGCTCTCGTCGCGATACTCCTGGCTCGCGGCCTGGATTGCGGCGGGTGGGTCGAGGGCCCCGCGCTGCAGGAAGTCGACAAGGCCGGCGAGCAGGCGGTTGAGGATGCCGGCGCGCTCGGCCCAGAGCTTGTCGGGCAGCTTCTTGTCGATCTCGTCCTTGGGGATCTGCACCTCGAAGGGGATCAGCACGACACGGCGCCAGATGCCGTCGTCATTGCCCTTGATCACCGGCTTGCGGTTGGCCGAGATCAGCAGCTTGAACTTGGGATAGACCTCGTTGAACTCGTGGTTGAGCCGGCGCACCAGGATCGGCTCGCCCGAGGTCAGGGATTTGATCAGGCTCTCGTCGAAGGCCATGCCTTCCTTCGGCTCGGCCGCGCGCACAAGGCGCGCGCCGGGCGTCCGCACCAGATCGGGCGTCGCCTCCGCGCCCTTGCGCCGGTCCTCGCCCGTCAGGGTCGCGATCGGCAGCGAGGTCGCATAGTCGCCGGCGATGCGGGAGACGATGTCGACCAGCGTCGATTTGCCGTTGCGGCCCTCGCCATGCAGCAGCACGAAGACCTGTTCCATCGTCAGCGCGGTCAGGGCATAGCCGAGATAGCGCAGCATGTAGTCGCGGATCGACGGCTCGGGCAGGATGCGCGCCAGGAACGCGTCGAACACCGGGCAGGTCGCTTCGGGATCATGCGCGACCGGCGCCAGCTTGCAGATCCAGTCGTCGCGCCGGTGCTCCGCCATCTCGATCGAGACCTCGCGGATGAAGCGCGGATCGTCGGGGTCCGATTCCTCGTCCTCGGTCTCCGCGACGACGATACGCAGCGTCCCGTTCTCGAGGTTCAGCGCGAGCGGATCGACATCGAACTCCGCCAGCGGCTTGGACAGGAAGCCGATCGACTGCTTCAGCATCCCGTCGATCTTGCCGGTGTTGCAGGCCGAGTTGGCGAAGCGCCGGCGCTGCGCCTTGCGGTTGATCACGGCCTTGCGGGCGCGCGATCCGGCCGCGATCAGCCGGTTCAGCTCGGGCAGCTGCGCCTTGTCGGCCTCGCCGGCCTCGGCCCAGTTGACCGAATCCTTCATCGCCTGGGCGGCGTCGCCGGCCTCGATTGAGGCCGCCTCGCGTTCGGTCGGCTCGATCAGATGCGCCTCGAGCGCGATCGCCTCGACAGTCCTGTGAACCAGCGGGGTGATGTGGACGCCGTCGATGTCCTCGATCCAGCGGCGCCCGTCATAGACGTGCCAGCCGACATTCTGGATATGGATCACCGCCGTCCCGCAGCGGAAGCGGAAGCGCCGGGAATTGCCAATGTCATGGGTCCCTTGCGCGACGCATTGCTTGATCAGCGCCCATTCCTCGGCGCCGAGCTGCGGACGCTCCGCCTCGCCATCGTCATGCCCCTCGCTGTCGCCATCGTCGGCACGATCGGGAGGAGGCGCGGAGGAGACCGGCGCCGCGGCCTGGACCGCGCCGAGGATAGGATCGTCGGAAGGCGTATCGTCGGAAGCCGTCACGCTGCATCACCCTGCGACGGGAAGAGCGGCGTACCGCGGCCGCCAGCGTGTCGGTCGAGCGCGGCAGCCGCCGCAGGGTTGATCCAGAGCACCTCGGTGCGCTCGCGGGCGCCATCGGCCAGCGCCACGCGCTCGACCCGCCGCCAGCGGGCGAGCGCGCGCTCATAAAGCGGGTGCGGGTAGCCGGAGATGACAACCATGCCCAACAGCTCGCGCAGGCCGGCGAGCAGGGCCTCATGGCCCGCGTCGTCGAGTTCATGGCGATATCGGTGCTTGGCGCAGTGTGGGTTGCCGCCCGAGCGCGTCTCATGGACATAGGGCGGGTCGACATAATGCAGGGTCTCGCGCCCATCGTGCCGCCGCATCACGTCAAGCGCGTCGAGCTGCTCGATGACGACGCCCATCACGCGCTGCACGATCTCCGGCAAGAGGTCGGGATAGTTCGCCCAGTCATGCGCCGGCGTGGTGCCGGAGCGGTTGCTATTGGCCCGGAAGCCGGTCGAGCGGCCCATGGCGCCGGTCGAGCCGAAGCCCATCAGGCTGCGAATGATCATGCGCCGCGCGCACTCGACAGGGTCGAGGTTCGGCTCATAGGCCGCGAAGAACTCCTCGCGCGCAAACGGCGTCAGCCGCAGCTGGTCGATCAGCTCAGAGGCGCGCGGTCCGCGCAGCACCCGGAAAAGGTTCACCAGCTCGCTGTCGAGATCGTTGTAGATCTCGGCATAGGCGCGCGGCTTGCGGAGCAACACCGAGGCGGCCCCGCCGAAGGGCTCGACATAGACGCGGTGCGGCGGCAAATGCGCGATGATCCAGGGCGCCAGCAGCCATTTGCCGCCATGCCAGCGCAGCACGGCCCGAGACGGTTCGCTCACGGAAACCGTACCCCCGTGATCGCGATCGCGCCGGGCTGCTCAGCCGGGCAGAACAGCAGGCCGAACTCGTCGGGCTCGTCCGGGTCCTCGCTGGAATCGTAGATCCACAGCTGCTCGGCCGGCTTGTGGCCCAGCCATTCGAACGGGTCCTCGCAGCCCATCCGCTCGAGTTCGCGCGCCATGCGCTGGCGATAGGCGGGGCTCGCGAAGGCGGCCGGGTCGTGGTGGCCATAGACATAGACCGCCCAGGGCAGACCGTCCTCGGTGATGCCGCCCTCCCAGACATGCCCGCCCAGATCAGCCAGCCCAGGCCCGCAGCGCGCGATCGCGGTGCGGGCGCAGCGATGCCAGACGGCGATGGCCTCCGACGGAAGCTGCTCCCAGGGCGTGACGCAGCGCTTCGGCTCGTCGGCAAAGCGCGCCTCATACAGGCCCCGGGCCAGGGAATCGAGGGTGACGGGGCTGCTCATGACACCGCTCCCGCACTGGGGGCAACGCCCTCGATGGCTGCGACGAGGTCGCCGACGGTCTTCATGCTGTCGAGGACACCGTCAGGCACTTCGATCCCACGCTTGCCTTCGAGCCGCACGACGATCTCGACCTCGTCGAGACTGTCGAGGCCGAGATCCGCCTGCAAAAGCGTCTCGCGCGTAAAACTGTCGTCACTGCCGAGTTGGGCGCGGATCGCGTCGACGATGTCCTGCGGGATGACGCTCATGACGCGGCTCCCGCCTTGGCGGCGGCGCGGTCCAGCCGCTCGATCTCGGCGACGATCAGGGCGCCGGCCTTGACCAGGTCGCGGCGGCGGCTGGTCGGCTTCCACCAATCCCAGCCCCAAGGCCAAAGCAGCTTGATGATGTTGACGCCGTCGGCGAAGCCACCCTCTCGATGACGAGCAGGCAGGACATAGGAGGCGGCCGCCCTCGCCAGTTCGCCCTTGAAGTGCCGATCGTCGTGATCGGGCGACCAGCCTTCGGCCTCGATCTGCCGGAGCCTTTCCGCGGCGATGTCACGGATGGCAGGGCGCAGCGGGTCGTCAACAAGCATGATCGGCCCGGGCGTCGCCATCTGCCGATACATCTCATCAATTTCGGCGGGCGTCGGCGTTTTAGGCAACAGGACGAAGTCAGGCTGAATCGCCACCTCCCCGTGAAAGGGAAGCCAGCCGATTGGCACACCGGCGCGCGTCTGGACGATCCTATCGTGCGACCAGTCCCAGCCCATCCAGGTCCAGCCGGGCTCACCCGTGTGATCCTCGCCGTTGTAGCCGATCGTCCAACTCGGCTCGGCGCTGTCCTCGATCGGTCGGGCGTCGAACTCGACGCAGGAATAATCGACGAGCAGCCGGACCCAGGTGTGGTCTTTGGGAGCGCTGTCCATAGGCCGAGGCTTCAAGCCGCTCGGCGAGATCTCAATGCTCATGCCTCTTCCCTTTCCCGCTCCGCAGCCACCCGCTCGCGCTCCCGCACGAGCCGGATCCGCATGTCGTTGAAGTCGCCGCCATCCTCCGGCCAGGCCACGCGCACGGTCAGGCCCGGCCGGGCCCAGCGGGCCGAGGCGCGGGCGACCGTCATCTCGACCGTGAAGCGGTCGCTGTCCCCGTCCGCGAGGATCAGCACCTGGTCGACACCGTCGGGGATGGCGATTGACCGGCTCGGGTCGCTGATGTCGGGCTCCGGCCCGCCCACCCGCACGGGGAACAGCCGCCCGGCCTTGTCGGCCTTCTTCCGTGTCGGATGGGCGATCGAAGCCACCGCCTTGCCGCCGAGATTGCCGAGATCGATCGAGGACCAGAATTCCGTCGTCGAGAGGTCTTCTCCGGCCTCGACCATCGAAGCCCAGACCGACAGCACGGTCTCGATGCCCTCGCCGATGACGATCCGCGTGACGCGGCCCGACGGCGCCGGCACCAGCACCAGATGCCCGCCCTGCTTCGTCCCGCGCGAGCGCTTGACGTCGAGCCGCTCGCCATCGACGACCAGGACGAGCTTGCCCTTGGCCTGCGCCGGCAGGCCGCCATCCGCGAGCGCCGGGTCCAGCCAGGTCATGTGCAGCCCGATGAAGCGGCCGTCATTGCCGGCGATCGGCGCCAGCATCGCCGGCCCCGTCCAGACGATCGCCCCGTCCCTCCCGGCCGGGTGGCGCAGGCGGATCTCGCGGTGCAGCCTGAGCTTGGCGCCGGCGGGCACGCCGGGGATGCAGCGCCACCTCAGATAAGCCTCGACCAGCGAACCCGGCGCCGGCTCCCCCGCGCGCCAGAGCGCATGGCAGCGCCGGCGCTCATCCTCCCGAAACTGGTTGTTGGCCCGCTCGGTCTTCGCCCGCGCCGCCTCGTCATCGGCCTTGCGCTGCGCGAACGCCGCCTCTTGCGCCGCGATCTCCTCCGCGGTCGGCTCCGTCGCCGGCCGCCCGGGCTTCGGTTCGCCTGTCAGGAAGGTGACGGCCTCGAGGAAGCTGGCGTCGATCAGGAGGTACCGCGCGAGGCTGATCGCATCCGCCCCGCCCTTGCCCGCGCCGCGACAGTTCCACAAGCCCGTGGTCGCGTTGACCGAAAAGCGGTCGACACCGCCGCAGCGTGGGCACGGCCCGGCGATCTCCCCCGTCGCGCGCGTCGTCCGCCCGGCCGAGCCCTTCGGCGAGAAGCCGAACTTGAACGCCGCGTTCAGCGTCGAGATCGCCTTGGCGCGATCGACCCAGGCGTCGAAAGCCGGGTCCGGCTTGTGGGCGATCGCCGCCATCAGCCGCGCCCCGCCATATCGAAGCCGCCGCCATAGCCGCGCAGGCGCCCATCGGCGCTGCGGGTTTCGGGCGCGGCGAGCAGGGCTGCGATCGCGCGCCAGTTCTCGGCATAGAGCTGGAATTTGCCAGGCGGCAGCCGCCCGCAGGCGCGCTCGAGGAAGACGACCGCGCGCGAGCGCTGCCCGCTCACCGCCATCAGCAGCGCATGGCCGACGATGTCCTCGACCGCGCTGGACGGGCGCGCCTCCGTCGCCACCGGTGCGGGCGCGACCTGGACGGACCGGAAGCGCGCATCGGGATCCTCGCGGGCGGCTTCCAGCTCGCAGAGCCGGCGCAGCGCGCGGCGCAGATCAGGTGGCGCGCAGACCAGCTCGGCCTGCAGCGCCGCCGCACTGCGCCCCGCCTCGCCGGCGGCCTCGATCAGGGCCAGCACCCGCCCGGGCAGCGAAGCCGGGTCGATCATCTCCGGCGGCGGCAATTCGCCGGCGTTGCGCAGCTTGTAGAGCATGCGCTGCACGGCCGCCGCCGAGCGCGACAGCGCCTTGGAGATATCGCGCGGCGACTGGCCTTTCAGGGCCAGCGCCTTGACCTGGGCACGAAACGAAACGGGCACGTTCACGACAGCCCCTCGCTGCTGACGACCAGGCCCAACCCGATCGCGATCTCGGGGTTGCGCGCCAGCGCCAGCGCGATCTCGCTCGCCTTCGCCAGGGCCTGCGCCTGGCGCAGCGTCTCGCCGATCGTCAGCCGCCGCAGCGTCGGATCCTCGCTGGGGCTCTGCGCCACCAGCAATTCGAGCTGGTTCAGCGCCATCGTCTCGCCGAGCGCGGCGGTGCGCAGCCGGGCGGCGATCTCGTCGAAGGAGAGCGGGGTCGCGTTCATGCGAAGGCCCCGTCCCGGCTTAGCTGCTTCGCCCGGCGCGAGCGCGCGGCGTTGAGCTCCTCCTGCTGGCGGATCGGCCGGCGCTCATAGACCAGCTGGGCGCAGGCCGCGCACCAGCGCTGCCCTTCGGCGCGAACCGGCTTGCCGCAATAGAGCCCGCTGCGCGCCTCGATCCCCCAGAGCGGCATGTGGCAGAGCCCGGCCTTCAGCCCGATGATGTCGACGGCTTCAGGCCCGGCCGGTTTCGGCCAGGCCTTCGGCGTCGGGTCGACCGGCGGCTCGGCCGGCGCGGCTTTTTCAGGTCGCGGAACCCTGGGCGGCGCCGGCCGCAGATTGCGCGCGGCGGCTTCTGCCGGCGTCTCGTGCATCCCCCAGCCGCGCGTGAAGGCGAGGCCCAGCCGATGCACCTTGCCGATGACCGCGTTGCGCGAGACGTCACCCAATTCCTCCGCGATCTCGCCTGCGCTTAAACCCCGTTCGAGCAGGGCCTTCAACCGGGCGACGCGCTCCTCGGTCCAGAGCGGCGGCGGGTTCATCGTCCGGCCTCGCCGACCGAGCGCAGGACGGGACGCGAAACCTGTCCGTCCTGCGCCGGCGTCGCATCCGGCGAAGCCGGCGGCGGCACGGGCGGCGCGGCACCGGCCACGACCGCCAGCACGGTCCCGATCGCGGCCTGCGCCTTGGCGCCGGCCCTCGCGATCGCGTTCTCTTCATTGGGCGTGATGACGCCGTCGGCCTTGGCGAGCGCCACCTCGCGGTGGAACTCGGCCCCGGCCATCGTCGCCTCGGCGAAGGCAAGCGGCAGACCACCATCGCTGCCCCGGCCCTGCATCGGCCGCAGCGCGTGGCCGGACGCTTCGGCGAGCGCGCGCGTCACATAGGGCTGGCCGCATTCGGCCTCGAGCCGCATCGCCAGATGCACCGGCAGCGACTCGGGGCTGACCGGGTCGCCATAGCGGCGCATCTGCTCATGGCTGCGCCCGGTGATCTCGCCGGCGGCCTGCAGCCCGCCTGCCGCCTTGATCAGAAGGCGGCTCGCGCGCTTGAGGAGGAGGAAGCCCGGCTCTGCCGTGTCGAGGCTGGAAAAGTCCACGTGAAATCCTCCCTGTTTTTCAAGGCGACGGCAGAGTGATGGTGCGTCAGGGTGGCCCGGTCAGATCAGGGCGGAGGGCCGGAGCCCGGCCGCCGCAAAAGGAGGCGGATCAGATGGCAAACCCGATGGACGATATTGAAGTGCAGGTGCCGGGGCGGTTGCTCGCGCTTGAGATCCTGGTCACGCTGCTGCTTCGCGAAAAGGCCAACAGCCGGAAGCTGCTCGCGGAAGCCGAGCGCCATTTGGCGAAGGTGGAAGCCGAAGCCCTGACGGAACTCTCCCCTGAAACCCGCGAACGGGCGCTGCAGATGTTCGAGGCGGCTCGGACGAGTTTCGACGTCATCAACCGGTTCGTTCGCGCATGACCACGGCACCTCAGAGATGCGCCGCCAGATCCCGCCATCGTTCGCACCAGGTTGGATTGTCATCACGCGGCCCTCTCGGCGGTATCGGTCGGCACCGGGCGCGGGACGTCAGATGGCCAGGCATGGCCTTCGGGCCAATTGTCGGAGAACCAGCGCAATGCGCGGTCGGACCGTTTGAGGGTGGGTGACGAATGACCGCGGTCGAGATCGACAAGCAGCTTCGACTCATCGAAGGCTCGCCGGCTGGCAACGGACAACGTCACACCCAGCGCCTCGCAATAGGCCTTGGCGACAGTCAGCATCTGGTCGGTCAACGTCAGCATGGCGCGACGCTATGCGGAAATTTACCCTCTCGTCAAGGCGGTATTTCCGCAGAGACGGCTTTCTCCCAGCGGGGTATTTTACCCGACATGAAGACACCGCTCGCCCTGAGGATCGAGGAGCGCCTCGAACACCTCGGCACCAACGCCACCGCCGTTTCGCTGAAAATCAGCGATAACAAGGACTTGCTCCGCGACATCATCAATGGCCGGACCAAGAACCCGCGCGCGGACACGATCCGCAAGGTGGCCTCTGGCCTGGAGTGCTCGGTCGAGTGGTTGATGGATGGCGATGGCGATCCCGTGCCACCACTATTGGAGGGTCGGCCGATACCCAACAGCCGCCCTGCCGACGTTGACTATCCCTACCGGTCCAACCTCCTAAAGGACATCGAGGTCAGGGGTACCATTGCCGGGTCGATGGCCGGCGCGTTCCAGTTCGAGGGTGGCGTAGTGGATTACGTGGCGCGGCCGCCGGGGTTGGCGAATACCAAGGGTGTCTATGCCCTCTATGTCGAAGGCAATTCGATGGTCCCGGAGCACAAGCCGGGCGAGCTGCGCTTCGTCAGCGCCTTCAAACACCCCAATGTCGGCGACACCGTCGCTATCACGGCCCGCTATACGCCCGACGGCCCCTACGAATCCTTCATCAAGACACTGGTACGCCGCTCGTCATCGAAGATCCTCGTGGCGCAGCTCAATCCGGCGGCCCAGATCGAATTCGATGCGCAATATGTCGTCAGCATTCACAAGGTGCTGACGATGAACGAACTGTTCGGGATATGACGAGGTCATCATGAAGCGCTGCTGGATTGTGTCATTTGCCTTCGGATTACTGGCAAGCGGCGCGCCGGTTCAATCTCAGACCCCGCCTTTACAGTCGGCCGTGGCGCTCAATGTCTGGACGGCAGCTGGCGCCCAGGGCGCCGGCGAACCTCTTGTCTCGCCGCACCAGATTGGCAAGGTCGTGCGAACCTGCAGCACGAACGCGACAAGCCGCTGCAGTGAAGAGCGATCGGATCTGCTGGCCGTCAGCAGGGCACTCGAGCTGTATCCTGACCGCATGTGGAAGATCGCCGATTGCCTGACGACGGGCTGCGACGGCGCCATGCCTGTCGCCCTCGGCAACGCCTGCGTGTGGTGGACGGCGACCGTCGATCTCTTTCCCGCCAATACCACGGCTTATAGCAATGAGATGAAAACCTTTACCTGCGGTCGCTCGCGCTGGACGGCTGCCGAGCAGGGCGCGATCTACGCCTCGTGGAAAAAGGCTTTTCTGGCCGGGCCGTGAAGCGGCGCGAATCACTGGGCCACGCAACGGCTCGGTTGGCATATGCGGAAATATACCCTTTAACCCTTGACAGGGTAAATTCACCCGCTTAGCGTTCCCCCATCGCAACCCGATGGAGGCGCCGCCATGCGTCACGAACGCCCGATCCCCGGCACGATCTGCCAGGCCGAGGACCTCAACACCGTTCTGCTGGAGAAACACGGCGAAGCGCTGGCCCGCAATCTCGCCGGCAAGCTGCTGCTGCATTTAGGGGTCGTCGAGAGCGATCCGATGTTGCTGATCCGCCTCGGCGGCGAGCGGCTGGAGGCGCCGCTCTCAGCGCTAATTCCCAGTCTTTCGGCTGCGGAGCTCGCGCGCTGTCTCTCCGAGCATCCGCGCGAGGCTTTCCAGACCCTCTACGTCTATCTCGATCTGCATTGGCAGTCGGTCCGGATGCGTCTTGATGTAAATCGAGCCGATGGAGCGGTCGCCTTCCCCGACGACGCCGCTCCACACAAGTTTCCGGATGCTGTCGTCCGCCATGGCGCTTCTCCCGTTGCCGATGCCAGCTTGCCCGGCCGCGCGACCGAGGTAAACCTCGTCGTCATCTCGCCCGTCGTCGCATTGCAGACGGCATTGCGGGGCGCCTATGCCGTCGAGGCGCGGGCCAAGATCGAGCCGGACGGCTTGGGCCAGGGCATCCGCGACGTCGTCATCGCCGACATGGTCGATGTGCTCGACCAGGGCCGCATCGATCGTGGCTATGCCGACATCTTCGACCTCTACCGCGCCGGCTATCACGCCGAGCTGGCCGCTTCGCTCGGCCCCCATGCCGCCAAGCTGCTCGCCGCCCGCGTCGCCGAGCGCGGCGAGGACGCAACCGTCGCCGACGGCCTGGAGGTCGCGTGATGGACGCGCTCTCCCTCACGGCCGTCGAGGCGCAGGCGCGCGCCGTCGCCATCCGCCGCCTGCAGGCCGTCGCCGACGACATGGCCTGGTTCGTCGAGAGGCTGCGCGGCGAACCCGTGCCGCCGGCGATCGCGCAGGGGCCGCTCGCCCTGTCGGCCCGGGCAGGCTGGATGCTGGCCCAGGTCGCGCTGATCCAGGCCGATGCGGGCGTGGTGTCGCCGAACATCGTCGATCGCATCTGCAATCGCGATGCCGGCCTCGACACGCCCGCGCTGCGCCGCCTGGCCCTCTCGACCCTCGAGGCCAGCCATCGCCGCCTGCGCGCGCTGCGCCCCAGCCCCTGCGAACCGCAGCTGCGCGAGGCCGCCCGATGATCCGATCTCAGGAAACTCTCGTGCCCCGTGACCAACCCGATAACCGCGGCTTGGGCGACGCGCTTGATCGTGCGGCCGATGATGGCCCGGCCGAGGCCGAGCTGCAGCGGCAGGCCGACGAGCGCAGGCGAGCCGCCAGGGAAGCAGGACGCGAACCGGGCCTGATAAAGGCGACGCGCGCGCTCTTCATCGACGCGCTCTATCGTGCCAAGGCGCTCAACGGCGACGCCGCCTTCGACATCGACGATCTCGACGATCTCGATACGGTCGAGGGGATGGCCCAACGCCTGACCGAACGCCGGCATGCTCGCGCAGGGGTCGGCACATGAAGCCCGCCACCACCGTCTCCGCGGCCGCCGCGCCCTGGCTGCCGCTCGCCTCCGGCCGGGCGCTCACGCTCGGCCGCGTCATCGAGCCCGGCACGCTCGACATCCGGCGCGACATCGCCATCCCGCTCGGCAACACCGGCCGCTTCGCCAACCAGTTGCCGAGCGGGATGCTCTATTCGGTGGCCCAGCATTGCTGCATCGGCGCCGATTTCCTCTGGGGCCAGACGCAGGACGATGCGCTGGCCATGGCCTTTCTGCTCCATGACGGGCATGAGGGCCCGCTCGGCGACCAGACCTCGCCTTTCCTCGCGGCCCTGCAGCAGGCGCTCGACGAGACGCGGCTGGCGCTGGGCGACACCGCCGGCCCGCGCCTCTCGATCCAGCGCCTGCGCCGGCAGCTCGCCGAGCCGATCGACCGCTATCTGCATGCCGAGGCCGGCCTGCCCTGGCCGCTGCCGCCCGTGCTGCGTGACCGTGTCCATTATGTCGATCTGCAGCTGCTGCTGGCCGAGCGCGACCATCTGCTCGGCCCGCAGCCGCGCCCCTGGGACGAGAAGCTGCGGCCGATCAAGCCGCTCGCCCTGAAGCACCGCATCAAGGTCCTGCCACCCGCCAAGGCCGCCGAGGCCTGGGTGACGCGCTTCGAGACCTGGAGCAGCCGTATCCACGCCGCCCGCGCGCGGGTCCGGTCCAACCCGGGCACGATCGCCGAGCTGGCGCGCGAGGCCGCCCGATGACACCGCGCCGTCAACCCAGCCGCCGCACCGCCCAGACCTTCACGCTCGCATACCAGCATATGCCGTTCACGCTGACGATCGGCCGCTTCGACACCGATCCGCAGGATGTCGGCGCCGGCGGCGGCAGCATTGCCGAGGTCTTCGTCTCCGGCCCGAAATCGGGCGAGCACATGCACGCCATCGTCCGCGACGCGGCCATCATGATTTCGCTCGCACTGCAGGCCGGCTGGCCGGTCTCGGCCCTTCAGGCCTCGGTCTCCCGCGACCAGGCCAAGCAACCCCAATCCATCATCGGCGCCGTGCTCGACGCGCTCGCAGAAGAGGACAAGGCCCCATGAGCCAGCACCCCAACGAATACCAGCCGGAGCATCTGATCCCCGGCACCGCCGTCAACTGCCGCCCGGGCGACGAGGATGTCTCCGACCTAGTCGCGTCGATCGCCGCCCACGGGCTGCTGCAGCCGCTCGTCGGCCGGCTGATCGCGGATGAATGCGTCGAGATCATCGACGGCAACCGCCGCCTGAAGGCGATCCACCAGCTGACGGCCGAGGGCCGCTGGCAGGGCTTTGTCCCGGTCATGCTGCGCGGGGACGAGCCCGACGCCGACGCCTTCGAGATCTCGCTGGCCGCCAATGTGCTGCGCAAGCCCTTGCATCCGGTTGCGGAATACGAGGCCTTCGTCCAGCTCGCCGAGCGCGGCAAGACGAACGAGGAGATCGCGGCGCATTTCGGGATCTCGCTGCGCCAGGTCGAGCAGCGCCAGGCCCTAGGCCGGCTGCACGAGGACGTCCGCAGGGCGTGGCTTGAGGGCCGCATCAATGGCGACTCCGCCCGCGCCTTCACGCTGGTCGCGCCGGCCGAGCAGGCGGCTTATCTCGCCAAGGCGACGCTGGCCTGGGAGCTGCGCTGGGACAATATCCGCCGCGCCTTCACCCGCGAATCCGTGCCGGGCACCGCGCCGATGGCGATCTTCGTCGGCGAGGAGGCCTATGTCGCAGCCGGCGGCGAACTCGTGGCCGATCTCTTCGTCGAGAAGCGCGACTTCGCCGATGCCGGCCTGCTGCATCGGCTCGCCGGCGACAAGCTGAAGGCTGAAGCCGAGCGCCTCGCAGCCAAGGAAGGCTGGGCCGAGGGCCTGACCGAGCAGGAAGCGGATGGCCATCACGGCTGGGACCGGCTGCCCAAGCCGGCCCTGCGCGACGAGGACAAGCCGGAGCGCATCCGCGAGATCGAAGCCCGCCTCGCCCAGATCCACGCCCGCCAGCTCGAGATCGAGCCGACGCTCGAAGAGGCATGGTCGAACTGCGAAGACGAGGATGACCTGCCGATCGCAGCCCGCGCGCTGCAGGAGGAGAACGACCGGCTCGATCGCGAACTGGTGCAGCTCGAGCACGAGCGCGATGACTTCGACGAGGGCGCCGCCGCCTGGCTCTCCCTGCCGGCCGAGCAGCGCGCCAAGGCCGTCGTCATCGTCCGTATCAACCGCGAAGGCGGCCTCGACGTCATCCGCGGGCACCTCAATAACAAGCGCCCCCCGGCGCCGCCCAAGGCCACCGCGATGCAGGCGCCGAAGCCCCAGCCTGCCACCGCCGGCGAGACGGCAGAGGCGTCCGAACCGGTGCGGCTCTCGGCCAATCTCCTCGACGAGCTGGCGCAGACCGCAACCATGGCAGCCGCCGAGGTTCTCGCCACCGAGCCGCGTATCGCTATGGCAGCCTTCGTCGCCAGCGCCGTCGCCTATGGCGCGCCGGTTCGGATCAACATCAACGGCCGACACGCCGGGCCCGATCTGCCCTGGCCGCTGCGCAGTTGGGAGAGTCAGAAGCTCTCCTTCGGCGCCGCTTTTCGCACGGCGTTAGCATGGGATGAGGAGACCCTGAGCCGGCATGTCGCCACGGCCATCGCCCATGCGCTAGACTTCACCAGCAAGGCCAACAACGCGAATTCGATGGAGGCGCTGAGCCCGGTCGCAGTCTCGGACCTGCGCTTTGCCCTTCCGCTCGAGGCGCATCGTGCCGCCCTGGTCGAGTGCTTCGACGCAGCCGCCTATTTCACCGCGGCCCCGAAGACCGAGGCGCTGGCCGCGATCGCCGACTGCGGCGACGAGCCGGCCAAGCACGCCAAGCTCAAGAAGGGCGACCTGGTCGCCGTCGCCACCCGCCTCGCCACGGCCCATCGCTGGCTGCCGCCGCTGCTGCGCGGCGAGATCTTCGCGGCGATCGAGACGCCGGCCGAGCCAGAGACCGCATCTGCGGATCTCGCGGCCTCGGAAGCGCATCAGAGCGCGGCCGACGCCGCTCTCGCCATCTGGCGCGACGAGGACGGTCGCATTGACGAGGGCGACGATCCCGCCGGCTTCGACGCCGCCGCCTGGTTCGGCGCGCAGAAGGCTCCGGCGATCCGCGCCGCGCTGAAGGAGATGGAGCAGCCGGCCCCGGTCGGCTGGACCAAGGCCCAGCTCGTCGACCTCGCGGTGAAGACGGCCGCCGAGAAGGGCTGGCGCCCGGCCGATCTGGCGGAGGCCGCGTAATGGAAACGCTCCGCGCCATCGATATCGAAGGCTTCGCCGGTATCACCTTCACCACCCAGGTCGGCCCGGTGCCCCAGACGCAGTGGCTCGGCCTCGACGTGCTGCGCATGGATGATCGCTACCAGCGGCCGTTGAGCCAGCGCGGCCGCCAGCAGATCCGCCGCATTGCCGAGCGCTTTCGCTGGTCCCGCTTCGCGCCCGTCATCGTCGCCCCGGTCGAGGGCGGGCTCTATGCGATCATCGACGGCCAGCACCGCTGCCATGCCGCCAGGCTGCGCGGCATCAAATCCGTGCCCTGCATGGTCGTCATCGTCGACGAGGCCGAGCAGGCCGAGGCCTTCACCGAGATCAACACGCGCCAGCTCGCTGTGCGCCCCGCCGTGCTGCACAAGGCCCGGGTCACGGCCGGCGACAAGGCGGCGCTGCGCATCCAGAAGATCTGCGACCGCGCCGGGGTCTCGATCGCCGACATGAAGGCGGCCTCCGAGATGGGCCGCGGCGAAACCCTGGCCGTCAACACGATCTACAAGCTCGCCGACCTCTACGGCGACGAGACGCTGACGGCCGCCCTCGAGGCGATCGTCAAGACCAGTGACGGCAATATCGGCATGGTCCGCGCCGGCATCATCACCGCCTACTGCGCAGTCTTCGAGTCCGATCCCGTTCTGCGCGATCATCCCGACCAGCTCGACGTCCTCGACGAGTTCGATCTGCCCGCAGCCTTCGAGCGGATGCAGGCCACGCCCGTCCAGAAGGGTGCGCTGCGCTGGCGCGTGCTGGCGACGGAGATCGAGACCTATCTGCGCCGTACCCTCAGGCTGCCAAAGGTGTCCGCATGACCCGCCGGAACGACGACTGGGCCGGATCGTCCGAATACCACCGCGAAATCCGCCGCACCCGCCTGATCCAGTTCGGCGCCGGTGTCATCGCCATCTGCTGCTTTGCGCTGGTTTTCGCTGTCGTCGCCAGGGCCGAGGCGGTGGACGGCAACCGGATCGTCGTGATCGACGGCGACACGGTCGCCCTGCCCGGCAACCCGGCCGAGCGGATCCGCATCTACAACATCGACGCGCCCGAAACGCGCAACGCCCATTGCGAAGCCGAACTCACGGCCGGCCTGAAGGCGAAGGAACGCCTCGCCCAGCTGCTGCGCGGCGGCCCGGTCACGGTCGATCGCTGCGAGCCTTCGGGCCGCTGCACGGACCCCTACGGCCGCACCCTCGCCCGCCTCTCGGCCGGCGGCCGCGATCTCGGCGGCGTCCTCGTCTCGGAAGGCCGCGCTCTGCCCTGGTCCACCGGAGCCGCCGCCCGCGCCGCCCGGACAGCCTACTGGTGCGGAGCGCAGTGATGGCCAGGAGAAAGGCACAGGCCGAGCAGCGCGAGCCGAACCGCGAGGAGTATCGCCAGTGGTGGCAGCAATCGATCGCTCGGAACAAACGGCTTGAGACAGAACTGGCGCTGGCAAAGGTCACGATCGAGGCCCTCGCCTACACGCTGGCCTATCGCGATCGCCACCCCAACGACATTCACCACGACAACGACATCCCCTTCTGATGGAGCGAGATCGTGACTGACCACACCGGCATCGAATGGACGGACGCGACCTGGAATCCCGTCGTCGGCTGCAGCCTCGTCTCGCCAGGCTGCACCAACTGCTACGCCATGGGCCAGGCCGCCCGCATCGTCCGCTGCGCGGCGGGCCTTAACCGCGCATCGACCTATGACGGCACGGTCGAGACGGTGAAGGGCAAGCCGGTCTGGACCGGCAAGGTCGCTCTGGCCTCCGACGCGACGCTGACCCAGCCCCTGCGCTGGAAGCGCCCGCGCCGCATCTTCGTCAACAGCATGGGCGACCTCTTCCATGAGGACGTGCCCGACGCATGGATCGACCGCGTCTTCGCGGTGATGGCGCTGACCCCGCAGCACAGCTACCAGATCCTGACGAAGCGCAGCACGCGGATGCGGGGCTATTTCGAGAAGGTGCGCCACGAAGGCGGCATCTGCGACAGCATGTCGATCATCTGGCAGCGGGCGGTCGAGATCGCGACAGAACGCAATCTGATGGCCAACTATCAGCCGCAGCTTCGCGTT
This sequence comes from Allobosea sp., assembly GCF_030695125.1. GTDB lineage: Bacteria > Pseudomonadota > Alphaproteobacteria > Rhizobiales > Beijerinckiaceae > Allobosea. The sequence goes on from NZ_JAUYTP010000012.1 coordinate 40,295, forward strand.
CTCCCCAATGTCTGGCTCGGCGTCAGCGCCGAGGACCAGCGCCGCGCCGACGAGCGCATCCCCGATCTGCTGGCGACCCCGGCCGCGATCCGCTTCGTCAGCGCCGAGCCGCTGCTCGCGCCGATCGATTTCGAGGCCGCGTGGCACGGCGAGAGCGCGCTCGACAGCGAATGCTGGGGCGACTGCGCATGGTGCGAGAAGGGGCACCCGCCTCTTTACAATTGCCAGCGCGGTAAGGGCGATTGGGAGCGGGGGCGCTCCGGCCTTGATTGGGTGATCGTCGGCGGCGAGAGCGGCCCGAACGCCCGGCCGATGCACCCCGGCTGGGCGCGCGCGATCCGCGACCAATGCGCCGCCGCCGGCACGGCCTTTTTCTTCAAGCAGTGGGGGGAGTGGCACCCGGATGGCCAAGGCTTTTCCGGCATCAGCAATACCGGCAGCGCCATCGCCCTGGAGGATGGCACCATCGAGATCGGCGGAGTCGACATTCCGCTCGATCGCTGCGCCGATTCCGATCTTGGGGAAACAGGCCTCTGGAAAGTCGGCAAGGCCCGCGCCGGCCGCCTCCTGGACGGCGTGACGCATGACGCGATGCCGGAGGTTCGTCATGGGTGAGGCGAAGCGGCGGGGACTGCTCGGCAGCCAGGCGCGCCCCATGCCCAATCTGGCGCAGTTTCTCGGCGAAAGCCGGGGAGAGCAGTTCGAAGACTATGTCGCCGAGATGGCCCGCAATCAGGCCTGGGCCGACACGGCCGCCACGGCTGAAGAGCGCATCATGGTCCGGCTGCTGCGCGTCATGGGCATCGCAGCGATAGAAGGGCTGCGGGAGGCGGAGGCGGCGGAGGGCGGCGACTTCGTTGGCGCGATCCTTCAGCTCGCCCGCGTCATGGGGCACACGGCGCTTTGCGCCACCGCCGGCGCATGTCGCGAAGACACGCCCTGGCGCGAGCTGGCGACCATCCTGATCGAGGAGTTCCGCTTCGGCGCCGATGCGGCGGCCGACCAGCTGGAGCGGCAGCGGGAGGCCAGCCATGGGTGAGATTCAAGCCTCTCTCCCGCTGCCGCAACCGACGAGATGGTCCCGGCCGAAGGGCAAGCACGCCTGCGGTCGCGACCCGGCCGCCGGCCCCGGCTCCTGCTACCATTGGTGGGACGGGTGCCCGCGCGCCGAGAAACGCGGCTGCTATCTGCACTGGCGGCGGGAACAGCAGCGGCAGGCCGACCTCAACACGGCACTCGCGCGATGACCCGGCTCCCGCTCTTTGCATTGTTCGCCCTGGTAGCTGCCGCCGGCTTCGGCGCGGTTGAGATGCTTCGCGCCCTGGCCCCGACCATGCCGGACGAGATGCGCGGCTTCGTCGCCGCCTGCCTGGCGATCGCCGCCGGCGCCATGGTCGTCGACAAGGTGACGGCATGACCAACCCCATCCGCCTTCAGCTCTCGCGCCGCAAGGGCTTTGACCTGCAAGCCCTGTCGCAGGCCAGGAACGGCTTCGATGCGGTCAACGTGGCTCGCCCATCGATCCTCGGGAATCCGTTCGTCGTCGGCAAACACGGCACAAGGGCCGAATGCGTCCGGCTGTTCCTCGCAATCTGCGACGGCCTGGTGCCGCTCACCCTGGGCGACGGCGTCTTCGAAGCCGCCCGTGCCTATCCTTATGTCGTCGAGGCGCAGACCCGGCGGCTGAGGGCCAAGAACCTCGCCTGCTGGTGCCGGCTGCCGAAACCCGGAGAGGCCGATCTCTGCCACGCCGCCGTGCTGCTGGGTTGGGTCAACAACGACGATGTCGAGACCCGCCGCGCCGCCCTGCGGCCGATCTGCGAGGCGGTGCGCTGATGCCCCGCGCCCGGCTGATCGCCGATCTCACGCCGGCCGAGGTCGCGGCGGCGCTGGGCTATGACAGCGCGCGAGCCTTCAACGAACGGATGGCGGATTATCTCAAGCGCGGCTTCCCGGCGGCAGACCCTATGACCGGCCGATTCGACCCTGAAGCCGTCGAGCGCTGGCGCCGATCACGCGCGCCGCACCTCTTCCCGGAATTGACGATCGCCCCCGCCGCACGCAACGCTGCAACCCTGGCGGCGGAGCGGAGACAGCGCAAATGGGGCACGGCGTGAAGATCCCCTATTCCCCGGTCAAAAACGGCAAGCGCTACTGGCAGCCGACGAAGGCGATGCAGGAGCAAGGTTTCCTGCCGAAGCCGCTCGGCCGGGACGACGACCGCAGCCGCAAGGTCGCGCTCGGCCTGTATGAGGCCTGGCTCAAGGTCCTCAACAATGAAGAGCACCCGCCCGTCTCGAAAGACGCCTCCCGCGAGGTCGCCGAGGCGGCACGCCGCTACCCTCCCCGGTCGATCGGCGAGGCCTTCCAGCGCTGGATCCGCACAGAGGAATGGCGGGCCATCCCCTACAGCACCAGGACGAAGGTGCTCTGGCCGGCCTGGTACCGCGTTCGCGATGCCTGGGCCGAGGCCGACCCCGACACGATGACCTTCGAGTTGATCTCGGAATGGCGCAAGGAACTGGTCGAGGATCACGGCGTCGGCGTCGCCCACAAGACGCTGAAGTTCTGGCGCAAGCTCTGGAAGATCATGCGGGCGCTGAAGGTCGCCAGGGGCGACGACCCGTCGCTCGGGATGCGGAACAAGGCGCCGGCGCCGCGCTGGCAGACTTACAGCGAGGGCGAGGCGGTCATCCTGGTCAAGCGCGCGATTCGGGCACGCCAACTCCAGCTCGCCTGCATCATCGCGGTCACCTGGGACACCCTGTTCTCACCGGGCGATGTCCGCCTTCTCGCCGGCAAGCATGTCGCCTACCGGAAGCAGGGCCGGCGCAAGGCCCTGTTCTTCGATCGCACCGAGGATGGCCGCATCAAGACTGGCAGGGCGGCGATCGGGACGGTCGGGCCACGAACGCAACGGCTCTGCGAAGCCGTCTGGCAGGGCGTCGAGCACCTTCCCGATGGCTATGTCTTCCGCAAGCCCAACGGCCAGCCCTTCCGCGATCACGAGCTGGCGAAGGCCTTCGCCGCGATCCGCGACCCGGGCGACGATCGCCAGCTGCGCGACATGAGGCGCTCGGGCAGCGGCGAGGCCAACGCCAGCGGGGTGTCAAACCCGGGGCTGCTCTCGGCGAAGCTCGCCAACAGCATCCAGACCTCCAACGCACTGCACAAGACCTATGCGCCGGTCGACCACGACGCCGTCATCGAGTTCGACAAAGCCCGGCTGGCGGGGCGCCAGAAGCGCAGGGCCGGGAACGAATAATGAAACCGAGTTGGAAAACAGCACCCCTCTTCCAACTCAATACGGCCGACAAGGGCGGCTAAGCCCTTGATAAGTTGGCGAGCCCGGCTGGATTCGAACCAGCGACCAGCAGCTTAGAAGGCTGCTGCTCTATCCATCTGAGCTACGGGCCCGCAAGCGAAGGCATCGTCCCCTTCGCCTGTCTCATCAAAGGCTCAGGCCCAAGCCTGCGCCTGTCTCAGGAATTCAATGCGTCCACTGTCCCAGACGCGAGAACTTGAAATTGTCGGAATAGGCCACGGTGCGGCGTTGCGGCTCGTTGGGCTGCTCGACACGATAGGCGATGCCGTTGCGGGTGGCATAGGCCACGGCCTCCGCCTCGCTGTCGAACCAGAGCTTGAGCTGGCTCTTCATGTCGCCCGACGACGTCCAGCCCATCAGCGGCTCGATCTGGCGCGGCTGCTCCGGCTCATATTCGAGCAGCCAGCGCTCGGTCTTGGCGGTGCCCGACTGCATGGCTGTGCGGGCGGGGCGGTAGATGCGTGCGGTCATGGCTCTCGCTTGCCCTCACCTGAAATCCTGGCTCGCTAGCGGTTCGCATAAGCGAATCCAGCGACACCGAAAATGGTCGGGGCACCAGGATTCGAACCTGGGACCCTCTGCTCCCAAAGCAGATGCGCTACCGGGCTGCGCTATACCCCGACGTGGTCATTCCGGCGAGCCGGTTGGCTATCACGTCCGGCCGCCTTGCCGCAAGCGAAAGCCCGGGCGGCTCAGCGTTTGAACAAGGGATGCTCGATGCGATCGCCCGGCTTGATGCCGAGCGTCCGGCTAACGCCGCCATTGATCTCCAGCACCGACAGCACGGGCTCGCCTGAGGGAATCGTGCGCTGCGACAAGGGCTCGGTGTTCTCGGCGATCCTGGCGATGGTCCCGTCGGCGCGGATGAACAGCATGTCCAGCGGGATGAAGGTGTTCTCCATCCACATCGCGACCGGCTCGACGCGCGCGAAATCAAACAGCATGCCGCGATCGGCGGGCATGTAGCGGCGATGCATCAGCCCCCTCGCCCGCTGCTCGGGCGTGCGCATGACCTCGACCTGGAAGGCGTGGCGCTTGTCGGCGCTGACGATCGCCAGCGTTTCCAGCGCCGCGGCCGGTGCGGCGGGAGTCGCCTGCGCCAGGCGCAAGGGCTGCGACGCGCTCGGCACGGGCGCTGCGAGGGCCGCCGCGAAGGCCAGGCCGGCCGCTGCGATGCAGGCGGCGGGGAAACGGGTCTTGGCCTGCATCGGTCTCGGCTCCATCCGTGTCGGCTTCATGCGTGTGATCCTGCAAAGCTATGATGGCGGAGATGGCGAATCTGCGACAGATACCGGCCAAGCGCGGCCAGGGGTCAAGCTTTTCGTCCGCGGGCGGAAGCGGCGGCGTCTTTCCTTCCCGGCCCGGTTGCGGCAGGGTCGCCGCCACAGATCAGGAGACCATCATGACCGCAGCGCGCCTTCGCCATCGGTTCAGCGCCGCCATTGCCCTCACCGCGCTGGCGCTTGTCCAGCCCGTCGCGGCCGCCGATTTCCAGCTCGACAATGTCCGCCTCGATTTCGGGGCAGTGGTGATCTCGGCGCCCCGGCTGATGGTCAAGGGCTCGTCGCTGGAGCGGGAGGCCTTCCGCGCGCTGCTCGACACCAGGAGCAGCGAGAGCGCGGTCGCCCGCATCGACCGCCTGAACGCGAGCGAGATCACCGCGCCCGAACTCGTCTTCGAGCACAGCCTGGGCCAGCAGAAGCAGGCCACGACCTATCGCGACGTCCGGTTCTCGGCGATTCGGGACGGCGTCGTCGGGCGCGGCGAAGCGGCGGGCGGCACGCTCAGCGGCGAGAACCCGCAATCGGGCAAGATCACCGGCACGCTGCAGCGCATGGGCTTCGAGGGGCTCGACCTGCGGCAGACCGCACGCGTGATGACCGAACGCGCCACGCCTGGCGGCAACGAGCCGGCCCGGCCGCTGGTACGGCGCTTCGAGCAGGACGGCTACACCGTCGACATGGGCGCGGCCGGCCAGGTCAGCCTCGGCAAGATGATCGGGCGCGATTTTGGCGCCCGCGTCGGCGAGGAGCCGCTGGGCGAGGTCTTCAACCGCGCGATGTCGCTGGCCGCGGAGGTCGCCGCCAGCGAGACCAAGCCCGGCTCGACGAGGCCTGGCTCGACAAGGCCTGGCGCCGCCAGGCCAAACCCGACGACCGGCGATGCGGAGAAGCGCATGGGCGAAGCCCTGCTCGCGCTCTACGATCGGATCGACTACGGCAGCGGCGACATCCGCGACATGACGATGACCGTGGTCGACCCCACGCCCGCAGGCAGGCCTGGCGTCAAGCCCGAGCCCGTCACGGTCAAGATCGCCCGCATCGCCTATGGCGACGACGCGGCGGCGAAGTCGGGTTTTTCGGTCGAGGGGCTGCAGTTCGCCGGCGGCGGTGCCAAGGGGCTGATCGATTCGATCAGCTATTCCGGCTTCTCCTACGGCCCGGTCATCAAGGCCTTGCGCGAGGATCTCGCCAGGCCGTCTGCCGGGGCGGATGCGTTCGACTGGCGGCGCTACATCCCGACGCTCGGCACGATGCGCCTCGCCGGGCTTTCGGTCGACGCCCCGCCGATGCTGCCGGGCGGCCAGCCGATCAAGATCGGGCTCGGGACGTTCGAACTGAAGGCCGGCGAGCAGCTCAACGGCATTCCCACCAGCCTCGTCGTGACCGTCGACAAGCTTCTCGCGCCGATCTCCGAAGGAACGGGCAATCCCGCCGCCCGGGACCTGATCGCCATGGGCATCCGCTCGCTCGACCTCTCGGCCAAGATCGATCTCGCCTGGGAGGCGGCGCGCAATGAACTCGCCATCCGCCAGATCGCGTTCGGCGGCGCCGGGCTGGCGCGGCTGGAGGCGTCCGCGACGCTCGGCAACGTCACCAAGGATCTGTTCTCCAACGACATGGCGCTGGCGCAGGTCGCGGCGCTGGGTGCGACCGCGCGCGGGCTGACCGCCAAGCTCGAGAATTTCGGGCTGGTCGAGAAGCTGATCGCCAACGAAGCCCGCAAGGCCGGCCGCAGGCCCGACGAGATGCGCCAGCAATTCGCGATGATCGCCAGTCTCGGCCTGGCCTCGATCCTCGGCCCCTCCGATGCCGCCAAGACGCTGACGGCGGCGGTGTCGCGTTTCGCCGCCAAGCCCGGCACGCTGACGCTCGACGCCCGGGCGAAGTCTGCCAGCGGGCTTGGCCTGGCCGACGTCATCACCATCACCGATCCCACCGAACTGCTCGACAAGATCGATCTCAAGGCCGATTCGCAGTGACGACCGTGACGGACCCGGCCGGGCTCCTCCCACCGGAGGACGCCGGCTGGCGGCCGGGCCCGCTCGTCGCCTGGTGGGCGGGGCTGGCGCCTGCGGCCAACAGCTTGCTGCGCAAGCGCTTCAACCCGGACAACCAGGCGCGTCTCCACCTGGCCAAGCTCATTGCGCGGCGGCCCGGTCAGATCGCGGTCGGCGCCTGGACCTATGGTCGGCCCAAGGTGCGCTTCGCCGAAAGCGGTGCCCGGCTGACGATCGGCCGCTACGGCTCGATTGCCGATGGCGTCGAAATCCTGCTCGGCGGCAATCATCGCACCGACTGGGTGACGACCTACCCCTTCCCGGCGTTGCCCGGCCTCTGGCCGGAAGCCGCGGGTGTCGGCGGCAGCCATATGACGCGGGGCGACGTCACGATCGGCCATGACGTCTGGCTCGGCTCGCAATGCATGGTGCTGTCGGGCGTCAGCATCGGCACCGGCGCCGTCGTCGCGGCGCGTGCGGTGGTGACGCGCGACGTGCCACCCTACGCGATCGTGGGCGGCAACCCGGCGCGGGTGCTGCGGCAGCGCTTCGACGAGGCCCAGGTCGCGGCTCTCCTGGCCAGCCGCTGGTGGCTGCGGCCGCGCGATGAAATTGCAGGTTTTCTGCCGGTTTTGATGTCGAGCCGCGTCGATGATCTTCCCTCTCCGGTCGGCGCCGAGGAAGGCTCAACAACATCGGGCTCGACGTGACGACGTGCCGCTGAGAAATTTCAATTGTATATTCAGAAACAATTGACCATTGAAATCGACGCGCCGCTGGGGCGCGCTGACAGTGGCGTTGTTCATGCATGCATCGGCCTACGACAAGGCTTGCGTTTTTCGGGGCGCCTATCTTTCCGGTTGTGAAGCCACCCCTTTGACCGTCCTCGACGTCGGCTCCGCCACGGTCGATGGGCAAAGCCTGGCCAATCGTTCGGCGATGGCCAATCCGGACTGGCGGATGATCGGGCTCGATATCGAGCCGGGCCACAATGTCGATGTCGTCGTGGCCGACCCTTATGATTGGCGCGAGATCGCGAGCGGCTCGATCGATGTCGTGACCTGCTCGGAGGTGTTCGAGCACGCCGAATATTTCTGGATCACGATCCTCGAGATCACCCGGGTGCTGAAGGGCAACGGTCTGGCTTTCATCACCTCGCCCGGCGGGGGGCCGCGCCACCGCTTCCCGGTCGATTGCTGGCGCTTCTACGACGATGCCTTTCCCGCACTCGCGCGTTATGCCGGGCTGAACCTGCTCGAAGCACAGGTCCAGTGGGTTCCCGCCTATCGCAAGGGAATCCAGTGGCGGGATTCGAGCGCCGTCATGCAAAAGCCCGTCCAGGACACCGAGGGTGCCTTCGACGACGCTCTGCGCCAGACGATCGGCAAGAGCCTGCGCGCCGCAAAGCCGGCCATCGAGGAGGTCTTGGCCGTCATGGGCCGCAACAGCGCGACGGACGTGGTCGGCGCGATCAGCGCGATCGGCCCCCAGACGGGGCTGAACGCCTTCGCGGCGCGAGAGGCGGACCTGCTCGCTTCAGGAAGCACGCTGCTGAAAAAGACCCGGCTGGTGCTGCGGCAGATGCGCGAAATCAGGCGCATCATCGTGACGCCGCTGAAGGACCTTCACCTCTAGCGACGGATCGCTGGATCCAGCGCAAGCGAGCTGGCGATCAGCCGCCGTTTGAGCCCCAGCGCCGGCTCCTCGACGAGGATCCAGGACAGATAGGCCACGACCAGCGTGACGGCGAGCCCGGGCCAGAACAGGGCGAAGGCGCCCCATTCCGGAAACAGCGCCTGGCCCGCCTGCTGCACCGGCCAGCCATAGAGATAGACGCCATAGGAGAGATCGGCCGGTGGCTCGGTGCTCCGTTGCGTCAAGGCGGGCGCAAGCGCCAGCACCAGCACGCCCCAGGCCGTGACCAGATAGAGCGCAGGCTTGTAGAGCGGCGTCGGCGACAGCACGACGAGCCCGACCAGCGCGAGGGCCAGCCCCGGAAGCGAAACGGGAATCCGCGCGCGGAAGAGATAGATCAGCCCGCCGACGAGGAAGATCAGCGGCAAGCGCAGTGCCGTCTCGATGCGTTTGGGGCCGTCAGGGGCAACGATCTCGCGCAGAATCGTCGCTGCCAGCAGGGCGATCCCCAGCGCGAGCACCAGCCTGGGCCGCCCCTGCAGACCCAGCAAGCCCCCCAGCACCACCCCGAGATAGCAAATCGTCTCGTATTTCAGGGTCCAGACCGTGCCCATCGGAAAGGGCAACGGATTGTCCTCGAAGACGCCCGGCAGCGCCGCCGCGCTCTTGAAGGTCGTCAGGGTGCCGGTGATGAAGCGGTGAAGCTGCGGATCGGCGAGATAGGCGCCGAGATCGAGCTGCGTCATCGCGGCGCCCAGGCCCAGCGAGACCAGCAGCGTCGCGGCGATCAGGCCCGGCGCAATCCGCAGGCTCCGTGCCAGCAGATAATCGCGCCAGCCGCGCCGGTCATAGCTCATCGTCACCAGGAATCCCGAGATCGCGAAGAAGCCGTTGACCGCATGTTCGCCCAGGGTGAAGCCGGTGGTCTGGGCCCAGGGCTCGTCCTCGACGCGACCCGTCGCGACGCTGAAGGCATGGGAGACCACCACCGCGAGCGCCAGGATCAGCCGCAGCAGGCCGAAATTGTTATGCGGGCGCGCCATCGCCTCGCCGACGCTGAGACCCGAAAACCCGTTCACGCCGGTGCCTCCAGGCCCTCGCGTTGGGTGGCGCTCAGACCGCGCCGCCAGGCCAGCGCCCCGGCCGCGGAGCCGGCATGGGCGAACATCTTCTCACGCCTGAACAGCATCGCATATCCGGCCGCCTTGGCGAGGTTTTCGAGGATCCGGGTCAGGCCCGGCCGCGGCAGACCGTATTTGGCGGCGACATAGGCTTCCGACCAGGCGAGGTGCCAGCGCGCCTTGAAGCGGCGCGCGGCCGAGGGGGCGGTCGAGCGTCCCCGGCCATGCCCGGCCTCGGCGCCATGGACATGAACGAGCGCATGGCCGGTATCGCGCAGGCGCCGGCAGAGATCGTCGTCCTCATAGAACAGGAAGATCGCCGGATCGAAGCCGCCCAGCGCCGCAAACACCTCGCGGCGGATCAGCAGGCAGGCTCCCGACAGGAAGGGCAGGCAGGCGTCGCCCTCGGGGATCGCCATCGCTCCGGCGCGGTTGAGATGGTCCGGTGAGAGCAGCGAGCGCGGCTGCAGGAAGACGCGGCCCGAGGGCTCGACGATGCGCGGCGCCAGAACAGCGGCATCAGGATAGCGCTCGGCCGCCTCAAGCAGCGCGATGACGGCGCCGGGCCGGATCGCAACATCGGGGTTGACGATCAGAACGAAAGGGGTGGCGCTGGCGGCGACGCCCCGGTTATTGGCGCGGCCATAGCCTTCGTTGCGGCGGTTGACGAGAACGGTCGCGCCCTGCGTGCGGGCGATCTCGGCACTGTTGTCGCCGCTGGCGTTGTCGACCACGATCGCAGGCACGCCCTCGGCAGCCAACGCGGCCAGGCAGGCCGGGAGCACCTCGGCACTGTCATAGGTCACGACGATGGCGGTGATCGGGCTGGCGGTGGACATCGGCGCCTTGTGGCCGCGTTGGCCGATCTGACGCAAGCGAAATTCAGGGCCGGGCCAGCGCCGCGACATCGCGTTGCACGGCAGCGCGCTCGGCGGCGTCGCAGGCGCGCGGCGCCTTGTAGGACTTCACGGCGAAAGCGGCGTTGGCCATGGTAAAACGCTGGCGCTCGGCGCGGGACAGCCGGGCCAGCACATGGCCGCGATCGACCCTGACGCCGCAATCATAGGCGCGCGAGACCCGGGCGGCGGCGAATTCCGGCGTGCCGGGCACGGGTCCGGTCGTGGTGCAGGCGCAGAGGCCGAGCAGAAGCGGCCAGGCAAGACAGTGTTTCGGCAAAGCCATCGCGGTCGAACGTGCGGCTCAGAACGCGCTGAAATCGCCGGCGCGAACCTGGGTCATCTTCTCGCGGACGGCCGCGCGCTCGTCGGGCGCGCAGGCCTGGGGCCTGATGCCCTGGTTGATCGTCTGCGCCTCGGACACGGTGACATAGGTCGAGCGGGCGCTGGCGAGCTGCTCGGGCGTCGCGCCGCGGGCCTGTTCGGCGGCGATGAAGCGCTCCAGCGTATTGGCGCGCGGCGCCCCGGCCCGGCAGGCGACCGAGCGCGAGACCAGGCTGGCGAGCTCAGCCGCGCGCGAGGCGCTGGGATTGGCCGGGCCGGAGACGCAAGCCGCAAGCGGCAGCGCGACAAGGCCGACGAGCGCGAGCGGCCGTGCGAGGAACGGGACGATCATGGCGATGTCAGCTATTCTTCTCGGGGGCGTTGATGCGCAGATGCGCCTCGCGCAGCTGCTTCGGCGAGGCCTCGGCCGGCGCACCCATCAGCAGATCGACCGCCTGCTGGTTCATCGGGAACAGCGCGACCTCACGCAGGTTGGTGGCGCCCGCGAGCAGCATGATGATCCGGTCGACGCCGGCCGCCATGCCGCCATGGGGCGGCGCGCCGTACTGGAAGGCGCGGTACATGCCGCCGAAGCGCTCGATCACCGTCTCCTCGCCATAGCCGGCGATCTCGAAGGCCTTCACCATCGCCTCGGGCTTGTGGTTGCGGATGCCGCCCGACGCCAGCTCGAAGCCGTTGCAGGCGATGTCGTACTGGAAGGCTTTCAGCGAGAGCGGATCTTCCTCGGTCAGCGCCTTCAGCCCGCCTTGCGGCATCGAGAAGGGGTTGTGCGAGAAGTCGACCTTCTTCTCGTCCTCGTTGTACTCGAACATCGGGAAGTCGACGATCCAGGCGAAGGCAAACGCGTTCTCGTCGATCAACCCAAGCTCCTGGCCGACCTTGTTGCGGGCCGCTCCGGCGAATTTGTAGAACTTGTCGGGGTTGCCGGCGGCGAAGAAGCAGGCGTCGCCCGGCTGCAAGCCCATCTGGGCGATGATCGCAGCGACGCGCTCGGGCCCGATGTTGTTGGCGATCGGCCCCTGCCCTTCGCCATCTTCCTTGATCATCAGATAGCCGAGACCCGGCTGGCCCTCGCCTTGCGCCCATGAGTTCATCCGGTCGCAGAAGGCGCGCGAGCCGCCCTTGGGGCCGGGGATGGCCCAGACACGGTTCTTCTCGTCCTCGAGGATGCGCGCAAAGACCTTGAAGCCGGAGCCGCGGAAATGCTCCGAGACGTCCTGCATCACCAGCGGGTTGCGCAGATCCGGCTTGTCGGAGCCGTATTTCGCGATCGCCTCGGCATAGGGGATGCGCGGCCAGGTCTTGGTGACGGACTTGCCGTTGCCGAACTCCTCGAAGATGCCGGAGATCACCGGCTCCATCGTGGCGAAGATGTCTTCCTGCTCGACGAAGCTCATCTCGACGTCGAGCTGGTAGAATTCGCCCGGCAGCCGGTCGGCGCGCGGGTCCTCGTCGCGGAAGCAGGGCGCGATCTGGAAATAGCGGTCGAAGCCCGCCATCATCAGGAGCTGCTTGTACTGCTGCGGCGCCTGCGGCAGCGCGTAGAACTTGCCGGGATGCAGGCGGCTCGGCACCAGGAAGTCGCGCGCGCCTTCCGGCGATGAAGCGGTCAGGATCGGGGTCTGGAATTCCGAGAAACCCGAGGCCTTCATGCGCGAGCGCATGGAGTCGATGACCTTGGTGCGCAGCATGATGTTGGCGTGCAGCTTCTCGCGGCGCAGATCGAGGAAGCGGTACTTCAGCCGGGTGTCCTCGGGGTATTCGAGATCGCCGAAGACCGGCATGGGCAGTTCGGCGGACGCGCCGAGAACCTCGATGCCGGTGGCAAAGACCTCGACGGCGCCGGTCGGCAGATTGGCGTTCTCCGTGCCGGCGAGGCGCGCCTTGACCTTGCCGTCGATGCGCACGACCCACTCCGAGCGCAGCGTCTCGGCCTCGGCGAAGGCCGGCGAATCCGGATCGATCACGACCTGCGTCATGCCGTAATGGTCGCGCAGGTCGATGAACAGCACGCCGCCATGGTCTCGAATGCGGTGGCACCAGCCGGAGAGCCGGACCTGGGAGCCGATGTCGCCCTCGCGAAGGGCGCCGCAGGTGTGGGAACGATAGCGATGCAAGGTCACGGGACGGGTCTCTTCGGCTCGGCGAAAGGGCCGCGCAGAGCGGCCGATTGATCTGCGCGTAAGCACACGCGGGCGCGCGCCTTGTCAAGGATTCAGCCCGATTATGCTGGATGCGGACTCGACGGGGGGGCATCCGCTCCGGTAAGCCCGAAGCATGAACCTGATCACGACCACTGCCGACCTCGCCGACGCCTGCGCGCGCTTCGCCAGCCACCCTTTCGTCACGGTCGACACCGAGTTCCTGCGGGAGACGACCTATTATCCCAAGCTCTGCCTGATTCAGATTGCCTCGCCCGACGAGGCCGTGCTGGTCGATCCGCTGGCTGTTGATCTCGATCTCGCCCCGTTCTTCGGGCTGATGACCGACCAGGCCGTGGTCAAGGTCTTCCATGCCGCGCGGCAGGATCTCGAGATCGTCTGGATGCTCGGTCGGGTGCTGCCGACGCCGCTCTTCGACACGCAGGTGGCCGCCATGGTCTGCGGCTATGGCGACTCGGTCGGCTATGAGCAGCTCGCCAACGATCTCGCCAAGGCGCGCATCGACAAATCCTCGCGCTTCACCGACTGGTCGCGCCGGCCGCTCAACGAGGCGCAGCTGGTCTATGCCGAGGCCGACGTCACCCATCTGCGCGACATCTATCTGGCATTGAAGGCCGATCTCGAAGCGACCGGCCGCGAGGCCTGGGTCGCGGAGGAGATGGCGGTGCTGAACTCTCCCGGCACATACGAGGTCAAGCCGGAGAATGCCTGGCTGCGGCTCAAGGGCCGCATCCGCAAGCCGAAGGAACTCGCCGCGCTGATCGAACTCTGCGCCTGGCGGGAGCGCGAGGCGCAGCACCGCGACGTGCCCCGCCAGCGCGTTCTGAAGGACGATGCGCTGATGGATATCGTCGCGCGCGCGCCGCGCTCGGTCGAGGCGCTGGCGGAACTGCGCTCCGTGCCCAACGGCTTCGAGCGCTCGCGGTCGGGCAGCGAGGTTCTGGCGGCGATCGAGCGCGGTCTGGCGCTCGACCCGAAGACCCTGCCCCGGCTGGAGCGCGAGCGCGGTCGCGGCGGCAATGGCGCCGTGCTCGACCTGTTGAAAGTGCTGTTGAAGGCTGTGGCCGAGGCCGAACGCGTCGCCCCCAAGATCATCGCCTCCTCCGACGATCTGGAGGCGATCGCCTCCGACGACGACGCCGATGTCCCGGCCCTGCAGGGCTGGCGGCGGGAGGTTTTCGGCGACAAGGCCCTGGCGCTCAAGAGCGGCGAACTGGGCTTGCGCGTCGTGCGCGGCCGGGTCGTCGTCGGCTGATGACCGACGGGCGATCTCTCGCCCGCATTTTCAGATCCGGGCGATCTCGTACTCGCGGCCGAGCAGTTTCGCGAGCTGCTTCAGGCGGCCGATGACGCGGTCGCTCGCCAGCGGGCCGAGATCGGCCGGAAGGCGAAGCACCAGCCGGCCGGCGACACAGGTCGCGGGCATCCGCGGCAAAAGCCCGGACATGCCGGCCGAGAGCAGATAGGCCACCCGGAAGATCGCGGCGAGCAGGATCGCCCGGTCGAGGATCGGCGGGGGCAGCAACGCGCGCAGCGCCAGCGCGGCCGGCGACGAGGACTTCAAGCCGGCATAGCGGTGGAAGATCGCCAGCGCCAGAAAGGCACGCCCGACATGGTCGATGCCGGTAAAATAGGCGTGGGCGATGACGTTCATGCTCTGCTCGCCGCGGTAATCGGGATGGGCGCGCCAGCCGATATCGGAGAGCAGGCAGACCGACTCGATCAGTCGCGGCGACGGCTCGTCCCCCGCCAGCCCGGCGGTCTCCAGGATGGCGCGGCTCCACGCGACCAGTTCGGCGGCATGGCGCGGATCGCGCGCCCGCAGGTGGTTGTAGTCGCGTGCCGCGCGCAGCAAAGGGTCGGCCGCGCGCTCCTGGGGCGAGAGCTGTTCATGCAGCAGGCCCTCGCGCACCCCTTGCGCCGAGATGATGACGGCGCGCGGCTTGCCGCGCTTGATCAACTCGTCGAGGACGAGTGCGCCATAGGCGAGCAAGGGGCGCCGGGCCGAGGAGACCGAGTCGATCGCCTCGAGCCCCGTCAGATCGACCCGCTCGATCTGCTTGACGAAGTCGGCGATGTCCTTCGCCGGCAGCGTGTAGCCATGCATGACGTTGAGCGGATATTTCACCTGCCGCTGGTGCAGCGTCGCCAGCGCGCGCCAGGTGCCGCCCACGGCGTAGAAATCGCGCCCCTTCATCGCGGCGATCTGGGGCAGCTTGTCGAGTTCGTCCTTGACGATCCTGTCGGCGAGGCGAAGCGAATTCTTCGAGCGGTCGAGCAAGGCCAACCCACCGAGCGGGACGCTCGCGCCCTCGCCGACGCGCTCGCGCGACACCTCGATCAGCTCCAGGCTGCCGCCGCCGAGGTCGCCGACCACGCCGTCGGGTTGATCGAAGCCCGAGAGCACGCCCAGCCCCGACAGCATCGCCTCGCGGTCGCCCGAAATCACCTCGATGGGCTGTCCGATCGCCTCCTCGGCGCGGGCGATGAAGTCCGGCCCGTTGCTGGCGTAACGCGCGGCGGCGGTGGCGATGACGCGGATCTCGCCGACGTTCATCGCCTCGCACAGGATGCGGAAGCGGATGAGCGCGGCGATGGCTTTTTCCATCGCGTCGGTCGCGAGCTGCCCGGTCGTAGCGACCTGGCGCCCGAGCCCGGCCATCTCCTTCTCGTTGAAGACCTGCGCCGGGGCGCGCGCCACCATCTCGTAAACCACGAGGCGCACCGAATTGGAGCCGATGTCGACGATGGCCAGCGTGCCGGCGCCGAGCCCGAGGCGGCCGGGGGCGTTCAACACCTCATCCCTTGCGCGCCCCTCGGCGCGAGAGGGAGCGGGGGCTGGAATTGGAAAGAGATTTGCCACGTCCAGAAAGACTCGGGTTCGTCATGAAATACTTGTGCGCGTTGAACGACTCGTCGTTCGGCGCCGGGACAATGCGTCGGGAGCCGCCATCGGGCAAGATCGTCCAGCTCTGCTCGTTGTCGAGGAAGTTCGCCAGCATGATCTGCTCGAGCAGCTGCTGATGGACCGTCGGGTTCAGGATGGGCGTCAGCGCCTCGACCCTTCGGTCGAGATTGCGCGGCATCAGGTCGGCCGACGAGATGTAGAGCTTGGCCTTGGCTGAAGGCAGGCCATGCCCCGCGCCGAAGGCGAAGATGCGGGTGTGTTCGAGGAAGCGCCCGACGATCGACTTGACCCGGATATTGTCCGACAGCCCGGGGACGCCGGGCCGCAGGCAGCAGATACCACGCACGACGAAATCGATCTCGACGCCGGCCTGGCTGGCGTCATAGAGCGCGTCGATGATGACGGGATCGACGAGCGAGTTGCACTTGCCCCAGATCGCGCCCTTGCGACCCGCCTTCACATGGGCGATCTCCCCGGCGATGTCGTCGAGCAGGCGCTGCTTGAGGCCGACCGGCGAGACCGACATCTTCTCCAGCTCGGCCGGCTCGGCATAGCCTGTGATGAAGTTGAAGACGCGCGCGACATCCTGCGACATCACCGGGTCGGCGGTGAAGAAGGAGACGTCGGTGTAGATGCGGGCCGTGATCGGGTGATAGTTGCCGGTCGCGATATGGCAGTAGGTGACGAGCTGCCCGGCCTCGCGCCGCACCACCAGCGACAGCTTGGCATGTGTCTTGAGCTCGATGAAGCCATAGACGACCTGCACGCCGGAGCGCTCCATCTCCTTGGCCCAGCGGATATTGGCCTCCTCGTCGAAGCGCGCCTTGAGCTCGACCAGGGCGGTCACCGATTTTCCGGCCTCGGCGGCTTCCGTCAGCGCCTTGACGATCGGCGAGTTCGCCGAGGTGCGGTAGAGCGTCTGCTTGATTGCCACGACATTAGGGTCGCGCGCCGCCTGCTCGAGAAACTGGACGACGACGTCGAAGCTCTCATAGGGGTGGTGGACGAGTAGGTCCTTCTGGCGGATCGCGGCGAAACAATCGCCGCCATGCTCGCGGATGCGCTCGGGGAAACGGGCGTTGTAGGGCTTGAACTTGAGGTCCGGCCGGTCGACGCCGACGAGCTGGGAGAGTTCGCTCAGCCCGATCATGCCGTCGATGGCGACGACCTCGTCCTCGTCGACCTTGAGCTCGCGCACGATCAGCTTGCGCAGATGGGCCGGCATGCCGCTGCTGATCTCCAGCCGGATGACGACGCCGAGCCGCCTCAACTTGAGCATCGTCTCGAAGACGCGAACCAGGTCCTCCGCCTCCTCCTCGATGTCGAGATCGGTGTCGCGGATGACCCGGAAGGAGCCGGTGCCCTTGACGTCGTAGCCGGGAAACAGCTTGGCGATGAACAGCGAGACCGCGTCTTCCAGCGTGATGAAGCGGCGCAGGCCCTCCCGCCCCAGATCCGGCAGCTCGATGAAGCGGTCCATCTTGATCGGCACGCGGATCAGCGCGTCGAGCTGGCGGCCATCGCTGACCCGCTCCAGCGCCAGCGCCAGGGTGAAGCCGAGATTGGGGATGAAGGGGAACGGATGCGCCGGGTCGATCGCCAGCGGCGTCAGCACCGGGAAGACGTAGTTCAGGAAGTAATCCTCGAGCCAGAGCCGCTCCGCCCCGCCGATATCGCCCGGCGCCAGCAGATGGATGCCCTCGTCATGCAGGTTGTGCTTGAGCTCGACCCAGCGCGCCTGCTGATCGTCGGTCAGCGCCGCGACGGCCTTGCCGAGTTCGGCGAGCTGCTCGGCCGGGGTCAGCCCGTCCTGGCTGCGCGTCACCACGCCGGCCTTGAGCTGCTCGCGCAGGCCCGACACCCGGACCATGAAGAATTCATCGAGATTGGCGGCCGAGATCGAGAGGAAGCGCAGTTGCTCCAGCAGGGGGTGGTTGCGGTTGGAGGCCTCCTCCATGACCCGCCGGTTGAACTGCAGCCAGGAGAGCTCGCGATTGATGAAGCGGGACGGCGAGGCCCGCAGGGCGAGGGCCTCTTCGGTGGCAGCGGCGGCAGGGGCGGCAGCGACGCTGGGTGGCGGGGGAATGCGCTTGGTTCTCGTTGCGGTCGCGGGCCTGGCCACTGTGGTCTCCTTGCCGATCTCGAAACACTCTAGCGTGACGGGCGGATGGCGAACATGCTATTTCCGTCGCCGACCGCATCGGCGATCGCCCTGCGTCGAGTGGCCCCCTTGCATGGACCACCGCGCTCCTGTTTCGTGATAGGAACGGGAGAGCCCTCCCCGGCGGCCACCACCAGAGCCGTTTCCATCCGTATCGAGGCCGTTTTGAGCAGCACGACCCATCATGACGATGGCGACATCGTCTATCCGTCCGCCGTCCCCTTCGTTCTCGCACATCTGGCCTGTCTTGGCGCCTTCTGGAGCGGCGTGACCGCGACCTCGATCTGGCTCGCCATCGGGCTGTACTGGCTGCGCATGTTCGCGGTGACCGGCGGCTACCACCGCTATTTCTCGCATCGGACCTACAAGACGAGCCGGTTCTTCCAGTTCGTGCTCGCGGTTCTGGCGCAGTCGACGGCGCAGAAGAGCGTGTTCTGGTGGGCCTCCAAGCACCGGCATCACCACCGCTATGCCGACACCGAGCATGACGTGCATTCGCCGGTGCAGACCTCGTTTGCCTATTCGCATGTCGGCTGGATCTTCAGCCGCGACCATCACACGTTCGATGATTCGACGATTGCCGACCTGACGAAGTTTCCGGAGCTGCGCTGGCTGCACCGCTTCGAGATCGCGCCCGCGATCCTGCTCGCCGGGATCTGCTATGCCATCGATGGCTGGGCCGGTCTGTTCGTCGGTTTCTTCTGGTCGACGGTGGCGGTCTACCACGGCACCTTCTGCATCAACTCGCTGGCCCATGTGCATGGCGACAAGGACTATGTCACCGGCGACGAGAGCCGCAACAACTGGTGGCTGGCGATCATCACCATGGGCGAAGGCTGGCACAACAATCACCACGCCTATCAGTACAGCGTCCGTCAGGGCTTCCGCTGGTGGCAGATCGATCCGACCTATTACATCATCCTGGGCCTGTCGAAGCTGCGCCTGGTCTGGGATCTGAAGCAGCCGCCGCAGGCGGTGATCGAGCGCTCGCAGGCGCTGCCGCCGCGCGTGATCGAGCGCTCGGCCGAGCGGCTGGCGGCCTCCGTGCCGCTCGATCGCGTCGTCAGCGCCTTCCGCGAGGCCTATGCCGCGACGCCGTCGCTGCCGGAGTTGCACTGGCCGAGCCTGACCCTGGCCGAACTCAGGGTCGCGATGGGGGCGCTGCAGGAGCGTGCCGGTGATCGCCTGGCCGAGTTCCAGCAGCAGGCCCATGACGCCTGGCTGCAGTGGGACGCGTCGAGCTGGCAAATGCCGGTGCTGCCGAGCCGCGAGCAGCTCAGCGCCAAGGCCTCGGCGATGTTCGTCAGGACGCCTTCGCTCGATGCGATCGCGGCCCGGGCGCATGAGCTCCTGGTCGAGGCGATGCATGCCCGCCTGGTTGCGCTGCCGGCCGACGCCTCGCCGCGCCGCGGCGGCTGAGCCCGCGGTTCAATCCTCCGGGTCGAGGCGCGCCAGCGCCTCGTTGGCGAGGGCCCGCGTGACGCGACGCCCGCGCTCCAGCGAGAGCTTGTCGATCACGTCGACGAGCTCCCGGGCCGCCGCGCAGGACCGCTCCATGCGCAGCGCCAGCATCTCGATGAGTCCGGTGTCCACCACGAGCTGGCGGTCGATGAAGAGCTTGACCAGCAGCGCGCGCAGCAATGCGTCGTCGGGCGGCTCGATCGTGGCATGGGGCGCCAGCCGCAGGCGCGACAGCAGGTCGGGGACGCGCAGCCCCCAGGCATCGGGCGCCGTGCGCGCCGTCAGGAGGAGATGGCCGCCGCGCGCCTTGATCGCGTTCATCAGGTGAAACAGCGCCGCCTCGTCGCGCAGCCCCCTGTCGCAATCCTCCACCACCAGCGCCCCGCCCGAGACCAGATGGGCCACGTTGGCATCGACGACGTCGGCCGCCGGCACGATCCACGCATGGGCGCGCTTGGCCCAGATCGCCGCGAGATGTGTCTTCCCGGCGCCCTCGGGGCCGACCAGCCGCAGCCATGAGTCGGGCCAGTCCGGCCAGGCCTCGACGAGGCCATAGGCGGCTTCGTTGGACGGGCCGATCAGGAAATCCTCGATCCCGTGGCGGCTGTCGATCGGCAGATCGAAAGCAAGCTGGCGCGGACGGCCTGGCAGATCAGCCATCGGTGCCGAGGCGTGCCTGGACCTCGGCGGCACGGGTCGCGTCGCCGCCATGGTAGATATTGCTGGCGAGGTATCGCCGCAATGCGAAGCGGCAGAGCACGCCGATGATCGCCGCCAGCGGCACCGCCAGCAGCAATCCGACGAAGCCGAACAGCGAGCCGAAGGCCAACAGCGCAAACATCAGCCAGACCGGATGCACGCCGATCGAATCGCCGACGAATTTGGGCTGGAAGATATTGCCCTCCAGAAACTGCCCGACCGCGAAGACCGCCAGCGTCGCCAGCGGCCAGGTCCAATCCGGCCAGAACTGGACGATGGCGACGCCAACCGAGAGCACCAGCCCGGTCAATGAGCCGACATAGGGGATGAAGGACAGAAACCCGGAGATGATGCCGATCAGGGCACCGAAATTGACGCCGAGCAGGCTCAGGCCCACGGCGTAGAAGAGGCCGAGCAGCAGGCAGACCAGCGCCTGCCCCCGCAGGAACCCGGCGATCGAGACATCCATCTCGCGCAGCAGCCCGCGGATGGTTTCGCGATGATCCAGCGGCAGCCAGCCATCGACGGTCGCCATCATCCGGTCCCAGTCGACCAGCAGGTAAAACGCGATGACCGGCGTCAGCACCAGCAGCGAGAACACGCCAACGATGGCGGTGCCGCCGGTCCAGAGCGATTGCAGCACGCTGCCGACCCATTTCGTCGCTTCGCCGACGAGGTTGCCCAGCGAGTTCTGCGCTTCTTCCGTCAGTTTGGTGCCGCCGAAGCGTTCGAGCCATGGCCCACCCTGTTCCAGCACCAGCGCCTGCAGCTTGGCGGCGTCGGCCGGAAGGCGGGCGACCAGGCCTGCGAGTTGCTGCCCCAGCAAGGGCGCCAGCAGAACGAGCGCCAGCACGAACATCAGCAGGAAGACGACGAGGATGACGATGGTCGCGGCGAGCCGGCTCATCCCGATCCGCTCCAGGCGATCGGCCAGCGGATCGAGCAGATAGGCCAGCGCCAGCGCTGCGATGAAGGGCAACAGCACGTCGCGGAACACCACAAGGAACAGCACGAAGGCGCCGAGCGAGAGCAGCCAGAAGCCGATTTGGCGTTGCAGGGTCATTCGAGGGCCTTTCGCGGAGCCGGCGGCGCGGTCCTGAAATGGATGCCGATGGTGAAGGTTCCAAGACCACCCGCCGCAACCCGCCGACAATACGGGCGAATGACGTCGAAAACGGCCTCAGCCCGCCATGTGGCGCAGCCAGAAGGTCAGATAGGCCGTCATCGAAGCCACCGTCAACAGCGCCACGACGAGCTGGCCGACCTGGACGACCGCGCCCGTATCGACCCCGAAGGCACGCGCACCCAGCAGCAGCGCGGCAAAGCTGATCTGGGCGCCGGTGTTGAGTTTACTCACGGAAAAAGGCGCCATCGCCAGCGGCTTGCTCATCAGCCAGGACAGGATCACGGCCGCGACGATCATGACATCGCGGGCCACGACCAGCACGACGAGCCAGGACGGCACCGCGCCGACGACCGCCAGCGCGATATAGATCGAGACGATCAGCGCCTTGTCGGCGATCGGGTCGAGATAGGCCCCGAGCTCGCTGGCCATGCCGAAGCGTCGGGCCAGCAGCCCGTCGAGCGCGTCGGACAACCCCGCCACGACGAAGACGATGAAGGCGGCCTGCCAGCGCCCCTCGAGGATCAGCAGGATCACGACCGGGACCAGGAACAGCCGGCCGATGGTGATCAGGTTGGGCAATGTCATGCGCGACGGTTTCGCTGTTGGCCGTGCGCCAGGCTAGCCGATCGGCGCGCAAGCGGAAACCGCGCCGCCTGGCTGCAGCCGCGCCGTTCTCCGGCGAGGCGACACGTCGCTGCGCGCAAGGGCGCGCGCAGCGCGGGGCGGGCCTCAGTCGATGTCCTCGACCTCGACCTCCGTGCCGTAGACCCGCTGCGCCAGCGAGGCTTCCATGAACGGATCGAGCGCGCCGTCCAGGACCTCGGAGGGCGCCGTCGAGCTGACGCCGGTGCGTAGATCCTTCACGAGCTGGTAGGGCTGCAGCACGTAGGAGCGGATCTGGTGGCCCCAGCCGATATCGGTCTTCGAGGCCTGCTCGGCATTGGCCTTGTCTTCGCGCTTCTTCAGCTCGACCTCGTAGAGCCGGGCGCGCAGCATGTCCCAGGCCTTGGCCTTGTTCTTGTGCTGCGAACGCTCCTGCTGGCACGAGACCGCGATCCCCGAGGGATTGTGGGTGATGCGCACCGCCGAATCGGTCGTGTTGATGTGCTGACCGCCCGCGCCCTGCGCGCGATAGGTGTCGATGCGGCAATCGGATTCGTTGATCTCGATGACGATGCGGTCGTCGACCACGGGATAGACCCAGACGGAGGCAAATGAGGTCTGCCGCCGCGCATTGGAATCGAAGGGCGAGATGCGCACCAGACGATGGACGCCGCTCTCGGTCTTGAGCCAGCCATAGGCGTTGTGGCCCTTGAACTGCAGCGTCGCCGACTTGATGCCGGCGGTGTCGCCATCCTGGTATTCCAGCGTCTCGACCTTGAACTTCCGCCGTTCGCCCCAGCGCCGGTACATGCGCAGCAGCATTTCGGCCCAGTCCTGGCTTTCCGTACCGCCGGCGCCCGGATGGATCTCGACATAGGTGTCGAGCATGTCGGCCTCGCCCGAGAGCAGCGTCTCGACCTGCCGGCGTGCAGCCTCGACTTCGACGGCCTTGATGCCGGCCTCGCCCTCGGCGATCGAGGCGGCGTCATCCTCCATCTCGCCGAGTTCGATGAAGGTCAGCGCGTCGTCGAGGTCGGCTTCGAGCTTGAGGATGCCGTTGATCTGGTCTTCGAGCGAGGTCCGCTCGCGCATCAGCTTCTGCGCCGCGTCGGCGTCGTTCCAGAAATCGGGGCCTTCGGAGAGGGCGTTCAGTTCCGCCAGGCGGCGTTGCGCGACATCCCAGTCAAAGATGCCTCCTCAGCAGTCCAATGGACTGCTTGGCGTTGTCGAGTTGGGTCTGGATGTCTGGACGCATGCGGATCAGGGCCTTGGATGAAAAACGTGAGGCTGGGATAGGGCCGAACATCGCGGCTGTAAACGGCCACGGCAGGCTCACCCGTCAGTACAGCCCGCCGGTGCCGGAGCCCACGGCACGCCCGCCGCCGGGCGCGACGCTGAACGGGGTGATGCCGTCGCCCGCCGTGCCGATGACGGAATAGCTGTCGGGGGGCGCCGTGCCGGGCTTGAAGGCCTCGAGGATGCCGCCCTCCCCGCCCGAGCGCATGCCCGTCTTGGGATCGACGCGAATCAGCTTGATGCCGGCAGGCACGCGGAACGGCGTCGCCGGCTTGTCCTTCAGCGCCGCCATCATGAAATCGCGGAAGATCGGCGCGGCGTACTGGCCGGCGGTGGCCGAGGTGCCGAGCGATTTCGGCTTGTCGAAGCCCATATAGACGCCGACCGCGAGGTCGGGCGAGAAGCCGACGAACCAGACGTCCTTGGCGTCGTTGGTCGTGCCCGTCTTGCCGGCGAGCGGCTTGCCGACGGATTTGACCACGGTCGCGGTGCCGGCGTTGACGACGCTCTCCATGATCGAGACCATCTGATAGGCGGTCAGCGGGTCGAGCACCTGGTCGCGGTTGTCGATCAGGCGCGGCTCGCGCTGGTCGGCCCATTTCTCGGCATTGCAGCCTTCGCAGATGCGCTGGTCGTGCCGGAAGATGGTCGCGCCCCAGCGGTCCTGGATGCGGTCGATCAGGGTCGGCCGGATCTTCTTGCCGCCGTTGACGAGCATGGCATAGCCGGCGGTCATGCGCATCACGGTCGTCTCGCCGGCGCCCAGCGACATCGAGAGCACGGGCAGCATGTCGTCATAGACGCCGAAGCGGCGGGCATATTCCGCAATCAGCGGCATGCCGACATCCTTCGCCAGGCGCACCGTCATCAGATTCTTCGAGAACTGGATGCCGTAGCGCAGCGTGCGCGGCCCGGTCGACTTGCCGTCGTAATTGTCCGGCCGCCACATGCCCAGCCCGCCGCCCTGGTCGATCTCGACGGGCGCGTCGAGGACGATCGAGGACGGGGTGTAGCCGTTGTCGAGCGCCGTCGCGTAGACGAAGGGCTTGAAGGACGAGCCGGGCTGGCGCATCGCCTGCGTCGCGCGGTTGAACTCGGACTGGTCGTGGCTGAAGCCGCCGACCATCGCCAGCACGCGGCCCGAGAACGGATCCATCACGGTGATGGCCCCGTTCACCTCGGGCAACTGCCGCAGGCGGACCTGGCCGGGGCGGTTGTCCATCGGCTCGACATAGACGACGTCGCCGACCGAGACCGCCTGGCCGACGCGGGCGCGCCTCGTCCATTTGACGCCCTCGGGGCCGAGCGTGACGGTTTCGCGGTCGCTCTTGAGATGGCCCGAGGTTTCGCGCAGCGGATGCAGCCCGAGCCGGGCGCTGTCGCCGGTGACGTCAAGCACAACCGCCAGGCGCCAGGGCGCGACATCGCCCAGCACCGGCAGGTCGCCGATCGCCAGGCCCCAGTCGCGGGCCGACAATTCCAGCTTCTGGATCGCACCGCGCCAGCCGCGCGCCTCGTCGAAGCGCACCAGACCGTCGACCAGCGCCTTGCGCGCCATCAGCTGCATCTTGGGATCGACGGTGGCGCGGACGGACAGCCCGCCTTCGAGCAGCTTCTTCTCGCCGTAGCGGTCCTGCAGCTCGCGCCGGATCTCCTCGGCGAAATAGCCGGCGGCGATGTTGTTGGGCGAGACGGTGCGCGGGTTGACACCGAGCGGCTGCTTCTTGGCGAGGTCGCCGATGGCGCGCGTGACATAGCCGTTCTCGACCATGCGGTCGATGACGTAGTTGCGGCGCTCGATGGCGCGCTCGCGGTTGCGGAACGGGTGCAGGTCGGTCGGCGCCTTCGGCAGCGCCGCGAGATAGGCCGCCTCGTGAAGGTTGAGCTCATGCACCGATTTGCCGAAATAGTTCAGCGCCGCTGCGGCGATGCCGTAGCTGCCCTGCCCCGGCGCCGGAGCGCCGAGATAGATCTCGTTGAGATAGAGCTCGAGGATCTTGTCCTTCGAATAGGTCGCCTCGATTCGCAGCGCCACCAGCGCCTCGCGGATCTTGCGCTCGATGTTCTGGTCGGAGCCGACGAGGAAGTTCTTCGCGACCTGCTGGGTGATGGTCGAGGCGCCCTGGGGGCGACGACCGGCCGCGCGGTTGCGGAAGTTGCTGATCGCAGCGCGCACGAGCCCTTCGGGATCGACGCCGACATGCTTGTAGAAATTCTTGTCCTCGGCGGAGAGATAGGCGTCGATGACCAGCTTCGGCACCGCCTGGATCGGCAGATAGAGCCGGCGCTCCCGGGCAAACTCCGCGATCAGCGAGCCGTCGCCGGCATGGACGCGCGTCATCACCGGCGGCTCGTAGTTCCGCAGCTGCGCCGAATCGGGGAGGTCCTTGGAGTAGTGCCAGAGGAAGCCGCCCGCGACGACCGCACCGATCACGAACGCAATCGCGCCCGCGGCGAACAACCATCCGAATAGTCGCAGGATAAAGCGCATCTCAGGCCCTGGCCCTTGCTTCGTGACCGACCGGAATCTCCGGCAGGCGGCAATTTTTCAAATCAGCCTATAACATGACGGACATGGCCAAACCGTGGCCTCGCGACCACAGGGGCGTGCGAGGACGTCCCTGCGTCAGCCGTCACGGCCGGTGCTCCGCCGCCTTGCCGATGGGGGCGCGGGCGTTGGTGAAATAGCCATCGACCGCGGCGCCGACCGCGGCGACCGCCTTGACGCGCCACTCGACCGAATTGAGCAGTTCGGCGTCCTTGGGGCTCGACATATAGCCCAGTTCGATCAGGACGGAGGGCACATCCGGCGCGCTGAGCACGCGAAACCCGGCCGAGCGCAGCGGCACCTTATGCAACTTGACCGATCCGCCCAGCGTCTCGACGAGATTGCGCGCGAACACCGACGAGAAGGTCCGGGTCTCGCGCTTGGCAAGGTCCATCAGGATGCCCGCGACGTCCTGGGTATCCTCGCTGGCGTCGAGTCCGGCGACCGAATCGGCCTGGTTTTCCTTGGCGGCGAGCCTTGCGGCCTCGGTATCCGTCGCCCGCTCCGACCCCGTATAGATCGTGGCGCCGCGCACTTCCTGCGCCTGCGTCAGCGAATCGGCGTGGATCGAGATGAAGAGATCGGCGCCGGCGGCGCGGGCGATGCCGACGCGCTCGGCCAGCGGCACGAAGCGGTCATCGTCGCGCGTCATCAGCACGCGGTAGCGCCCGCTGGCCTCGAGCTGTTCCTTCAACCTTAGCCCGAAGGCGAGAACCACGGCCTTCTCGGCGATCGACGCCACCACGGCACCCGGGTCGATGCCGCCATGGCCGGGGTCGATGACGATGGTCTGTCGCGTCTCGCCGGCCGGGCGGCCTGGGAGCGGGTTTGCAAGGACGGGGTTGGCGGGGGCTGGAGCGGCCGCCACCCGGTCAGGCACGGGCGCCTTGGCGACGGCGGCGAGGAACTCGGCCCGCGTCGCGCGGCGCAATTCGATCACCAGTTCACCGAAGCCGCCGCGAACGGCGCGTGATTCGGCGCGCACGACGATGGCGGGCTGGGCGAGATCGATGATGATGCGCGCCTTGTCGGCCGTGAACAGACCGAAACGGAAGGCGCCGATCACGCCGGCGCTCTTGCGGGCCGCGGCCGGCTGAACCTGGAAATTGATCGACGGCAAGTCGATGACGACCCGGTCGGGCCCTGCGAGAACCGATGCGGCGACCTCGACCGGGCGCGACAGCGCCATCGTCAGCCGCACGGATTCTCCCGCCTGTTCCAGCTTGGCGTCGGTCGCAACGGGGAATTCGGCCGGGGATCGAGCCCCGGACTGGGCATGCGCCGTGCCGGCGCAACCGAGCGCGAGCCCCAACGCCAGGCATGCTGTCAGGCGCATCCTGCGGATGCGAAAACCCGGGCCGCAAAAGGAAAAGGGAGGCGTCAGGTCAATGATCCCGAACTGTCGTCACCAAGGTTTAACCATAGTGACGCGACATCCTAACGATCGGTTACCACGCGATGCGCCGGAGATGAACCGAGCGGCGTGCCGCGCACGGCGACACCGACGCGATGTGACTTGCAAATCACGCTCGCCTGTCTGTAATGGGGATGGTTGCTTTGCAAGGCCTCCCATGGTGCGCATCCGGATCCGAGGATCCGTCGGCGTCCGGGGTCAGGCTGCAAGAGGCCAACCATAACGGATCGTCCGCAGACGGCCGGCGCCAGGTGCCTGCGTTTTGTAGCATCGGGCCAACGTCTCGCGAGCGTGCAAACGCGGTGTGTCTCGTCTCTTCGACAGGTGCGCCGCAGGTCAGGACAGATGTCGGGGCATACGACGCCGCATAGATCATCGGTGAATCGTCAATACCTGCGGGACTGCGCCGGGCTGTTTGCCCGGGCGGGCTTCCCGAGCCGCCTTACTGTCTCGATCGAACACTTCTCCGTCCCAGATGCCGGCACGTGCCGGCTTTTGATCCTGCAACATGCCGGCGCTCGCCGGCTTATGCGCGGCGCCCCTGCCCGCGGCAGCGGATGTTCGTCCGCAGCCCGGCGGGTATCGCTGGCGGCCGCGCCCATGGAACAGACATATGGCCAACAAGATGCTCATCGACGCCACCCACCCGGAAGAGACCCGGGTCGTGGTGGTCCGCGGGTCGCGTATCGAGGAATTTGATTTCGAGGCTGCCAGCCGCAAGCCCCTGCGGGGCAACATCTATCTCGCCAAGGTGACGCGCGTGGAGCCGTCGCTCCAGGCCGCCTTCATCGAGTATGGCGGCAATCGCCACGGCTTCCTCGCCTTTTCCGAGATTCATCCCGACTACTACCAGATCCCGGTCGCCGACCGTCAGGCGCTGCTGGCCGACGAGGCGCGCGCCGATCGTGAGGACGAGCGCGACGAGGAGAAGCGCGAGAAGCGCGGGGGCGGCCGCCGCGACCGTGGTCGCCGCGGCGATCGTGACGGCCGCGCCAAGAAGGCGGCGGCCGACGAGACGGTCACCGCCGAGGTGACGGGCGGCGTCGAGACCGACGGCAAGGAAGCCGCGATGGTCAATGAGGGCGCGCCCGCCTTCGGCGAACAGTTTGCGCCCGCCATCGCCGAATCGACGGGCGAGGAGGCGATCGAGAATGCCGCCCCGCTGACCTTCGAGACCCGCACCGACGTTGCCGAAGCGGCCGACGAGGAGCGCCCCTCCAAGCCGTCGCAGGACGACGAGAACGGTCGCGACGAGAATAGCCGCGACGACAACGGCCAGGATGATGGCGGCCAGGACGAGGAGGAGCCCGAGCAGCTCGGCGGCGGCGACGCCCTCGACGACATGCCCGAGCGCCCGCAGCGCAGCTCGCGCCGCCAGTACAAGATCCAGGAGGTGATCAAGCGCCGCCAGATCATCCTGGTGCAGGTCGTCAAGGAGGAGCGCGGCAACAAGGGCGCGGCCCTGACCACCTATCTTTCCCTGGCTGGCCGCTACGGCGTGCTGATGCCCAATACGGCCCGCGGCGGCGGCATCAGCCGCAAGATCACGACGGCAACCGATCGCAAGCGCCTCAAGAGCGTCGTCCAGGGCCTCGACGTGCCCCAGGGCATGGGCCTGATCGTCCGCACGGCCGGCGCAAAGCGCACCAAGGCGGAGATCAAGCGCGACTACGAATATCTCCTGCGCCTGTGGGAAAACATTCGCGAGAACACCCTGCACTCCATCGCGCCCGCCCTCATCTATGAGGAAGAGGACCTGGTGAAGCGGGCGATCCGTGACCTCTACGACAAGGACATCGACGGCGTGTTCGTCGAGGGCGAGGCCGGCTTCAAGGACGCGCGGGACTTCATGCGCATGCTGATGCCC
>NZ_JAUYTP010000060.1 GCF_030695125.1 Allobosea sp.
GTCTGCGTGCTGAGTTGCGCCGAGCGTGGTCGAGGAGAAGTTGACCCAGGAGCCGTCATCGAGTCTGACCGAGACTAGCATCATGTGCCGGTAGGCATCGGCGTCGCCCGAATTGAGCGCGCCGTCGTCGGCAAAACCGAGGCGGAAGGATTCTGACGCCAGATCGGGGACGAGTTCCTTGAGCTTGGCTTCCATCGCCGCCGTCCGCTCGGTGGTGGGCGCAGTGCCGAGAACCAGGCTGACCTTGCTCCAATGGACCTCAAGACTAGCGCTCGTCAGATCATGCGCCGCGCGGTCGCGCTCCGGCTCCTGGGGGATGCCTGCGATGGCGCGCTTGATCGAAACGATGCGCTCTGCCAGCCCGCGATCACGCTGCGCGCTCGCCAGGCTCTCAACCCCGACGCGATAGGCCCAGTAGCCGACAAGATGGAATGCCAGCAGCGCGGCGACTAGGATGAGAATGGCGCGGCCGGCCACGGTGTCAGGGAAACCCTTCTGGAACATGCGAGTCATGCCGGCTGACCCTCCCGCGTCTGAACAGCGGGGGTGAACATGTACCCGGCACCGCGAATTGTCTTGATCAGCTGGCCGCCATTGGCGTCGGCCTCCAGCTTGCGGCGCAGGCGGCTGATCTGAACATCGATCGCCCGGTCGAAAGGATCGCTGTTTCTAGTCTTGGCGAACTGCATCAAGGCTTCGCGCGACAAAACCCGGTTGGCGTGTTCGATGAAGGCGACCATCAGGTCGAACTCGCCAGTCGATAGATCGACGAGCGTGCCGGAGGGCGAAACCAGCTCGCGCCGCCGCAAATCCATCCTCCAGCCGTCGAAGACGACGAACTCGCTCGCGCGGCCGTCTCCTGCTCTGCGCATGGTGCGCGAACGTCTGAGCACCGCGCGAACTCGCGCCAAAAGCTCTCGAGGGCTGAATGGCTTGGTGACGTAGTCGTCGGCGCCAGCCTCCAGTCCGATGACGCGGTCGCTCTCCTCGCTGCGCGCCGTCAGCATCACGATCGGAACCTGCGAGGTGGCGCGAACATCCCCGCAGAGATCGAAGCCCGAACGTCCAGGCAGCATCAGGTCGAGAATAATGAGATCGATGTCTGCCTGTCTCAGGACATCAAGCATGACGCGTCCGTCGGGCGCGCCCGTCACTTTGTAGCCGTGGCGCTGCAGGAAGCGGGCAACCAGTACGCGTATCTGCGGGTCGTCATCGACCACAAGCACATGGCCGTGGTCGTCGGCTGCGGAGGCGGTCGGGGTATTTGTCACGAGCATCTTTCGAGCGGCGCCAGCGGGCCTGCCCAACCGTATGGCCGGCGGGCAGATCGACAATATAGCTGCGTTGTGCCGGCTAGGCGCGATCGGCATTGCAACAATTTGTAACGGACAGGCTTCGTCGCCGTTGCTACCAAACTGCATCGAGGCTTTGAGGTCGAACGAATCGCGATGGCCGTAAAATTTGCTTTCACCGCTTTCGTAGCGCTCGCTCTGGGGGCCTGCTCAGTCGCTCCGGTGCCGGTCCATCTGGCTCGACCGGCCGATCCGAGCGCTCGCGTCCCGGCCGTCGGCTATCAGAGCGTCACCGCCGGCGTCACCGCGATGCGTCCGGCCGAGCCGAAGAACTGGCGGGAATTGAATCGCAGAGTAGGGCCTCAGCAGTGACCGCAATGACTCGCGCCTTCCAATCCTCTCATCCGATCTTGCAGAGTTCCATTCGCCGCTTCTCGTTGCTTGCCGGCGTCGCCGTGCTTCTCGGCGGCTGCGCTTCGTTCTCTGCCGATGGCGGCGTCGGTACGGTCCAGGCCATCGCTTACACAGAGCTGAACAAGGACGTCGTCAAGATCACCGACGACGGCGTCGCCGGCAGCGCAAAAGCGCGGGTCGATCAGCTTCTCAAGAAGTCGCTCACGGCCGACAGCGCGGTCCAGATTGCGCTCCTTAACAATCGCGGACTGCAGGCCGCCCTCAACGAACTCGGCATCGCCGAGGCGCAGATGGTGATTGCCAGCCTGCCGCCGAACCCCCGGTTTGCGATCTCGTCGCGCACGGGAACACTGTCGCTCGAAATCGAACGGCAGATCGTCGGCAGCATTTTCGCACTGGCAACTTTGCCGGCGCGCGCGGACGCTGCGCGGGATCGCTTTCAATCGGCCCAATTGCGCGCGGCTGAGGCCGTGTTGAAGCTCGCGGCCGATACGCGGCGGCAATACTTCCGCGCAGTCGCCGCTAACGCTCAAGCCGCCTTCTATTTGGAGGCCAAGGCCTCGACAGACGCTGCGACACAATTGTTCAAGCGTCTGGGCGAATCAGGAGGCATCAACAAACTCGACCAGGCCCGCGAGTTCGCCTTCGATGCGGAGCTCGGCGCCCAGCTTGCTCAGGCCCGTCTGCAACAGCGCCAGGAGCGTGAGCGACTGGTGCGCCTGCTCGGCATCTGGGGCGACGACTTGAAATTCAGGTTGCCGGGTTCGCTGCCGCCGCTCCCGCGCCTGCCGAGCATAAAAGCTGTTGAGGCTGAGGCGCTGCGCAAGCGAATCGATATCCAGATCGCGCGCGGCGATCTGAACCTTCTCGCGAAGACGCTGGGGCTGACGCAGGCGACCCGCTTCGTCAACGACATCGACCTTCTCGGCCGGCGCACCTATGATCGGAAGCTGACCGTTCTGCCCGATGGCGACGTCGAGCGTGAGGCCACGCGCACCCGTACTGTCGAGCTTGAGATCGAGATTCCGATCTATGATTTCGGGCAGTCCAAGGTCGCTCTGGCAGAGCAGACCTACATGCAGGCGGCGAATCGCCTGGCGGAGAAGGCGGTCAATGTCCGCTCCGAGGCGCGCGAGGCCTATGTCGGCTACCGCGCGAGTCATGACATCGCCCGGCAGTACCTCAATAATGTCCTGCCGTTGCGCAAGATCATCCAGGACGAGGCTCAGCTGCAATATAACGGCATGCTGATCGACGTGACCCAGCTCATCGTCGATGCGCGCGGCCGCATCTTGTCCAACCTCGCGGCCATCAACGCGCGTCGCGACGTCTGGATCGCCCATACCGACTTCAAGCACGCGCTCATCGGCGGCGGCTCGGGCGGGGGCAGCGGAGGCGCCGTCGTCGCAGCGGCCGGCGGCGGCGGCGGCGATGCGCCAGCCCATTGAACCCATCAGGAGCAAGACGCCATGACGGATCTTTCACGCAGGGGTTTCATCGGAACCTCAGGGCTTGTGATCGCAGGCGCGGCGGCCGTGTCGGGCCGCACCGCCTTCGCCTCGGTGCCCGAGGCGCCGACTATGGCAAGCGCCGCCACGCAGGCCCCGCTGGTGCCGACCTCTGGCCCGGATTACCAGCCGGTGGCGACGCTGAACGGCTGGACACTGCCCTGGCGGATGAACGGCGACTGGAAGGAGTTCCACCTCGTCGCCGAGCCGGTGGAGCGCGAGATCGCTCCCGGAATGATCGCCTACCTCTGGGGCTATAACGGCCAGTCGCCGGGCCCGACAATCGAGGCCGTCGAAGGCGACAAGGTCCGCATCTTCGTCACCAACAAGCTGCCGGAGAACACGACGATTCACTGGCACGGCCAGCGCTTGCCCAACGGGATGGACGGCGTCGGCGGCCTGAACCAGCCGCATATCCCCTCGGGCAAGACATTCGTCTATGAGTTCCTGCTCAGGCGCTCGGGCACCTACATGTACCATCCCCATTCCGACGAGATGGTGCAGATGGCGATGGGGATGATGGGAATGTTCATTGTCCATCCGAAGGATCCGGCCTTCCGCCGGGTTGATCGCGACTTCGTCTTCCTACTCAACGCCTTCGATATCGTGCCAGGCTCCTACGTGCCCAAGGTCAACACCATGCTCGATTTCAACATGTGGTGCTGGAACAGCCGCGCCTTTCCGGGCATCGACCCGTTCGTGGTGGCCAAGAACGACAAGGTCCGGATCCGCTTCGGCAACCTGACCATGACCAATCATCCGGTCCACATGCATGGCTACGAGTTTAAGGTCTCCTGCACGGATGGTGGTTGGGTCGATCCCGCCACCGCTTGGGACGAGGTCTCGATCGACGTAGCGGTCGGCCAGATGCGCGCCTTCGACTTCGTGGCAGACGAGCCCGGCGACTGGGCGATTCATTGTCACAAGTCGCATCACACGATGAACGCCATGGGCCATTCGGTGAAGACTTATATCGGCGTCACCAAGAAGGATCTGGTCAGCCGCATCCGCAAGGCCGCGCCGGGCTACATGCCGATGGGGTCGAACGGCATGGGCGAGATGGGCTCCATGGAGATGGAACTGCCCAAGAACACGCTGCCGATGATGACTGGCTACTCCCAGTTCGGCCCCGTCGAGATGGGCGGCATGTTCTCGGTGGTGAAGGTGCGCGAGGGCCTGGCCAAAAACGATTACAAGGATCCTGGCCATTACAAGCACCCGGAGGGCACGGTTGCCTACGAGTACAAGGGACAGAAGCTCGCCGAGGCGCCGCGCGTCGAGGGGCCGAAGCCTAATCCTGAACTAGCTACATGGCAGGTGAAAGACCCGCGCAAGCCGCGCCTCGGTCCCGATGGCAAGCCGTTACCCGGCGCCAAGGCGGGCGGGGCGCATTCCAACCACTAAAACGATCCATCCAACTCCGGAGAAACCGATGATAAAATTTGCGTCATTGAAACTCGCAGGCTTAGCGCTTGCATTGTCGGCCGGCGCTGCGCTTGCTGGGCCAGGAGCGGCCGGCCACCACGACGGCGAGGTCGCCTATGGCAAGCCCGGCGACCCCAAGAAGCCGGCCCGCCTTGTCCAGATCTCGATGGGCGAACGTGACGGGAAGATGCAGTTCATCCCCGACAGGATCGAGATCCGACGCGGTGAGCAGGTCAAGTTCCAGCTTCGCAACAATGGCGAGCTCGATCACGAACTCGTCCTCGCGACGCTGGAGGAGAACCTCAAGCACGCCATCGAGATGCAGAAGAATCCCGACATGGAGCATGACGATCCAAACGCCAAGCGCCTGGCGCCGAAAAAGACCGGCGAGATCGTCTGGGCGTTCACCAAGGCGGGCGAGTTTGATTTCTCCTGCTTGATCCCCGGCCATCGTGAAGCCGGAATGACCGGCAAGGTTATCGTCAAGTAGGCGCCAGCCTACTCAACAAGGAGCACACCATGCTGAAAATCATCTCCACGCTCGCCTTTGTGGCGTTCGCACTGCCGGCCCTCGCCCAGCAGGTCAATGGCACCGTCAAGAAGGTTGACGAGGCTGCAGGCAAGCTGACCATCGATCATGGGGCGATCAAGAACCTCGACATGGACGCCATGTCGATGGTCTTCCGCGCCGGTGACCCGGCCATGCTGAAGGGCCTGAAGGCCGGCGACAAAATCAAGTTCGACGCCGACCGGGTCAACGGCCAGATTACCGTGACGAAGCTGCAGAAGACCAAATAAGCGCTGCTTAAGCGCCGATCGAACTCCAAGCCGCGGCAGATTATCATGCCGCGGTGAGAGTTTCTTAGAAATACAGCGAGAGCCTATGACCGGTTTTCTGCCAATAACCATTCATGGCGTGAGCTCGGTATTATTTGATTCAGTCCAAAATCTGAATCTAACAATGTTTTGGTTCGTCACCGCATCTGCAGCCGTAGGCTTGTTCGCTCTCGTTTTGGTACTGTCTCGAAAATAGACATTTCCTTCACGTCAAGCAGCGGAGAGCAAATGATGCTAGGATGGCTTCTTGTAATTTTGATCTCTTTTTCGCCAAACGTATCAAGAGCTGACGATGGCGATCTGCAGCGCGCCTTGCTCGAGGCGGCCTGCGCCAACGCCAAGGTTACTCGTCTTCCGGCGGTTGGACGGAGTGAACGATACGAAGCCAACTGCTTTGGGACCTCGCATAAGCGCATCCAGATCGTCTGCATCGCAGGGCGATGCGTTGCCGATCGGCCGCCTAGCGGACGCGATGATCCAGAACAATAGAACTGAGACGCAGACTAAATACCGATTTTATAGCACCTGGATAACTCGAGATCGACGCCTTAGCAGCCGAGATCTGCTGAGGCTGCGAAAGGATCTCCTCGCTCAGGTTGCGCGTTATCTTCGTCCGCGGCTCGGCCACGATCGTTAACTGGTTGGCCCGATTGCCGCTCTCTTTGGTTATGCATTATTATGGAGGCTGTTTCTGTGACCTATACTAGTAGAAGGTGGTTGGCTTTGTACTTTACCACGCTTTTGTCTTTACGGCATCTTCCCAATCGCTCGGATTGTAAATCGCCCTGTTTTTAGGCGTCAACGTAGTCGGTGTATCGACCGACCACAGCGACACAAAGAATTGTCGTTGTTTCGGCCTATTGACCGAGATACGTACGAAAATGAAAGCAAATATTTTATATTCAAATTGCGCTGCGCCGCGAAAATAATCATAAACATCTCGCAATATCAAAAATCATATTGAAATGTATTTTTTGATTATCGTAGACTAGTTGTCGGAATCAGTTGATAATGAATCTTATGGATATATTTGATACAGTTAACGACGATATACATCAGCTTGTCCATAAGATTGCTGGCCTCGATTATCCCCACGGCCACTGGATGTTGTCCGTCGCAGCGATCGTAGTTTTCGTTGTCGCTCCCGCGTGGACGATCGGACATTTGGGGAGAGCGCTGTTTCGGGGGGCATCCGCAACTCGTAGGCGTCGAGCCCGGCTCGCCGCCGTGATTGGCAGGCCGGTCCCTGCTTCGGATCACGTTAGCGACGGAGAGCTACCCGGTTCGGGGACAGCCAATCGACCCACGGTCCGAAGCGAGGTCGCGCTGGTCACCCGTAATCCTTGGATGTTAGCCCTCTTTGTCGCGAGGGCCACGTCTCGTTATCAAGTCTTGCTGGTTCTTTTGTCCCTGCTGACGCTGCCCGCAGCCTGGTTCCTCCTCGATATCCCCAAGCACATCATCAATCACGCACTCGCAAGCCCCGAGGCGCACGATGGAATGACGTTCCTTGGCTTCCATCTGCCCCGCTTGGAATTATTGATAGCGCTCTGCATGAGTTACCTCGCAATTTTGACAGCGAGCGGCCTCGTAAAATTTGCCGCGACCCGCATCAGAGGACGCGCAAGCGAGCGGCTTGTACGGCGATTGCGCCTGAAGATTGTACGCAGATCGAGGAAGAGCCTGGCGGGTGAAGCAAGAGCCTCGCTTGCGGCCGTCGCCGTCCAGGAGGTCGAGCCCATTGGCTACTTCGGGGCCAGCTTATTCGTCGTTCCACTCATTTACGGCGGGACGCTTCTCACCAGCCTCGTTTTTTTGTTCGTTCAGAACCCCGCGCTCGCGTTGTCGGCCTTGATCATGTTGCCCGTTCAACTGACTTTGCTGCCTCGCCTTCAGAATGCATTGAACGCAAAAGTACGCGAAAGGGTCTATGCGACGCGAGAGCTGACTCAGCTCCTCACCTCCGGTGACGCGGATGCGAAATCTGCATCTAAAAAGAGTTCCATTTATCCATCGCTTCAACAACAAACCCGCCAGATTGCTGCGCTGGAACGTGTACGAATAGAGATTAGCGATTTGAAGGGTCGACTGCGAGGTCTTTATAATTATACGTCGAACCTGACCCCATTTTTTTTCTTCGCAATTGGTGGGTATCTCGTAGTGCGAGAGCGCCTTTCGCTAGGAGCCCTGGTCGCGGCAATAGCCGCCTACAGGGAAATCGCGCCTGCGATGAGAGAATTGTTCGACTTCGTACAAAATTGGTCTGACGCGGAAGCTCGATTTGAAGAGGTCACACGCGTTCTGGAAACTATTGACTCTCAAACGGACGTTTAGAGGTCAATGGCAGCGAAAGTGGAATAGGCCTTGTTTATTCCGGTTTAAACTTAAGACCCTATTTGGGTCGAAGTCGAGGGGAGCTCGAAGATGGCGTCGGCAGAGTTGGGACAGGCTGGGCTTGTCTCGCAAAGCATAGTGGTCTCGGCCCTAGCAGGCTGTTGAAAAACCCGCTCGCCGCAGGGCATTCGGCGTGATTCATTGTCTTCGAAGGGTTTCGGATATCTCTGCATGCGCGGTGACGACAATCGGACGGGCGAGCTTTTCAGCTACGTCGATCTTGAAGCGCG
>NZ_JAUYTP010000061.1 GCF_030695125.1 Allobosea sp.
CGCGCTTCAAGATCGACGTAGCTGAAAAGCTCGCCCGTCCGATTGTCGTCACCGCGCATGCAGAGATATCCGAAACCCTTCGAAGACAATGAATCACGCCGAATGCCCTGCGGCGAGCGGGTTTTTCAACAGCCTGCTAGGCGCGGGCGAGGCGCGCCGCAGGATCGGCGTCAACAGCACGGGCCTGCCGTTCAATTCGGTGATGGCGATCGAGCTCAACCAGGACAGGACCATGAACCCCATGGTCAATGCGGGCGCGATCGCGACCACGAGCCTGGCACCGGGCGGCAGCGCCGAGGCGAGATGGCAATTCATCCGCGAGGGTCTTTCGCGGCTCGCCGGGCGCGAGCTCGCGCTCGACGAGGAAGTCTATGCCTCGGAAGCGGCGACCAACGACCGCAATCGCGGCATCGCGCGCCTGCTGCACGGCTATCAGCGCATCTATTCCGATCCGGACGAGGCGACCGACATCTACACCCGGCAATGCTCCCTCAACGTCACGGTCAGGGACCTCGCCGTCATGGGCGCGACGCTGGCCGATGGCGGCGTCAACCCGGTGACCGGTGAACAGGTGATCGATGCGGGGCGCTGCCGGCAAGTCCTGGCGGTGCTGGCGACCGCCGGCCTCTACGAACAATCAGGCGACTGGCTCTACGAGGTCGGGCTCCCCGGCAAGAGCGGCGTCAGCGGCGGGCTGGTCACGGTGGCGCCGGGCAAGGGCGGGCTCGGCACCTTCGCACCCCGGCTCGACGGCGCCGGCAACAGCATCAAGGGCCAGTTCGTCACCAAATTCCTGTCGGACCGGCTCGGCCTGAACCTCTTTGCCTCCCGCCCCGCCCGGTGATAGAGGCCGGACGTGCAGACCGGCAGCCGTGCCGGCGGCAACCCCGCCTGAAATACCGTGCCGAAAGCGCCAGAAGCCATGACAGAAGTCGCCCGTTCGATCATCGCGCCCGACTTCCTCACGGTGACGCTCGGCATCGTGGTGTATTTCGTCGGCGTGCTCCTGACCCGGCGCGTAGCATTCCTGCAGAACTACAATATTCCCGAGCCCGTGACCGGCGGCTTTCTCGCCGCTCTTGCGATTTGGGCCCTGCATGCCGTGACCGGATGGAACATCGGCTTCGAGCTGGCGACGCGCGACCGGCTGCTGGTGATCTTCTTCGCGACGGTCGGCATCAATGCCCGCCTGTCCAACCTGCTGGCCGGTGGCCGGGTGCTGGTCATCCTGTGCGTGCTGACCATAATCTTCGTCTTCCTGCAGAATGTCGTGGGCACGCTCGGCGCCTCGCTGTTCGGCCTGCCATCGGCCGCGGGCGTGATCATGGGCTCGGTCGCGCTGGTCGGCGGGCATGGCACCACCATCGCCTGGGCACCGGCCATCGCCGCCGAGCACGGCTTCCCGGCCGCCATGGAGACGGGGACGGCCGTCGCGACGCTCGGCCTGATCGTCGCCAGCCTGCTCGGCGGGCCGGTGGCCAAGTTCCTGATCGAGCGCGGCAAGCTCACCGCCGACCCGCCGGGCGAGACGGCGGCCAGCCTCGCTCCCGAATCCGATACCGCCCCGATCGACAAGTTCAGCATCATGCAGGCGCTGCTGGTGGTGAACATCGCCATCGTGCTCGGCTATCTGGTCCATGGCCAGATCACGGCGACGGGGCTCAAGCTGCCGCTGTTCGTGCCCTGCATGATCATGGGCATCGTGCTGTCGAACACCGTGCCGCTGATCTTCCCCAAGCTGCCCTGGCCGGCGCGCTCGCCTTCGCTGGCGCTCGTCTCCGATTATTCGCTGTCGATCTTCCTCGCCATGTCGCTGATGAGCATGCAGCTCTGGACGCTGGCACAGATCGCCGGGCCGCTGCTAGTCGTGGTGGCGATGCAGGCGATGCTCGCCGTCGCTTTCATCCTGCTGGCGATCTTTCCGCTGCTCGGGCGCAACTACCAGGCGGCGGTGCTGAGCGCCGGCTTTACCGGCCTGTCGCTCGGCGCCACGCCGACCGCCATCGCCAGCATGACGGCGGTGACCAAGCATTACGGCCCCTCGCCGAACGCGTTCATCATTCTGCCGCTGGTCTCGGCCTTCTTCGTCGACATCGTCAACGTCGTGGCGATCACCTTCTTCCTCGGACGATGAGGCCTGCAACCTCCCGCCCCATCGAAGTAGACAAGCTCGACCCGTAGCGCCCTTCTCGCGGAACAGGTATACCGCGCGTGGCCTCGGGATACGACGCCGGCGTGCGCATGGGCGAGCAGGTCGCCAAGGACATGATCGCGGGCGGATCGGCCCGGAGATGCGCATGGCCGTGGTCGGCTCGCCTATTTGGAACGGCATGGCGTGCCCCGGACACCGCAGGACCTGACCGCTCATAACAGCATCGCGACCTGTCCGTCGTCAGATGATTTGAGACTGTTTCGGCGTCTCAGGAACGGAGGTTCTGGCTCATCTGGGTTTGAGGTTATGCGGCCTGCAGCTGGTGCTGCAAGCGTCTGTGCTGGATTGTCTGGCGCTTGATCCTTTCGCGTTCGGTGAGGATGGCCTGCCCGCGGTTGAAGTAGACATCGGCGGGCGTCAGGTTGCCGAGGCTCTCGTGAGACCGGGCATGGTTGTAATGCTCAACGAAGGCCGCGACCTGCCGTTCAAGGTCACCGGGCAGATAGTAGTTTTCCAGCAGGATGCGGTTCTTCAGGGTCTGGTGCCAGCGCTCGATCTTGCCCTGCGTCTGGGGATGATAGGGCGCGCCGCGAACGTGTTTCATGCCTTTGCCGTCGAGCCAGGTAGCGAGGTCGGCCGAGATGTATGAGGCGCCGTTATCGCTCAACAGTCTCGGCCGATGTGCGACCGTGATCTGGTCGAGCCCCGATGCCGCCAGCGCCAGATCGAGCGTGGCGGTGACGTCGTCAGTGCGCATCGTGGCGCAGAGCTTCCAGGCGACGATGAAGCGTGAGAAGTCGTCGAGCACGGTCGAGAGATAATACCAGCCCCATCCGGTGATCTTCAGGTAGGTGAAGTCGGTCTGCCAGAGCTGGTTGGGCGCCGTCGTCTTGTCTTTGAACTCGGACGCCGCCTTGATGACGATGTAGGCCGGGCTGGTGATCAGGTCATGCGCCTTCAGCAACCGATACACCGACGCTTCCGAGACGAAGTAGCGTTTCTCGTCGGTGAAGCGCACCGCAAGCTCGCGTGGACTCAGCTCCGTTTCGCGCAGCGCCAGGTCGACGATCTCGTCCCGAACCGGCTCGGGGATGCGGTTCCAGACTCGATCCGGCCGCGAGCGATGATCGGCGAGCGCCTCAACTCCGCCGGTGAGATAGCGATCGTACCAGCGATAGAACGTGGCGCGCGGGATGCCCAGTTTGTCCAGGGTGCGCCGCGCCGGTAGATGCGATCCCTCGACCAGCCGGATGATCTCGGCCTTCTCGGAGGCAGGATACCTCATGTGTCGTCCTCCCCATCCGCCAGCATGCTTTTTTTGAGCAGGCGGTTTTCCAGGGTCAGATCGGCCACGGCCTCCTTCAGGGCCTGCGCCTCGCGACGCAGTTCCTTCACCTCGTCCGACGTCGCGGCGCGGGCCGTGTCACCGGCGAGACGGCGCTTGCCGGCGTCGAGGAACTCCTTCGACCAGCCGTAATACATCGACGAGGCGATCCCCTCGCGCCGGCACAGCTCGGCAATGCTCTCCTCGCCGCGCACGCCTTCCAGCACGATGCGGATCTTCTCTTCGGCCGAGAACTGCCGGCGCGTCGCTCGGCGGATGTCCTTCACGACCTGCTCTGCCGGTGCTTTCTCCGGACCCGATTTCTGTCTCATCTGCGCTCCATGATGGCTGCGATGATCCAGAAATCCTCCCTTCCCGAAAACCCCTAAACTGTCTCAAGAGCGCTGACGGCAGACA
>NZ_JAUYTP010000022.1 GCF_030695125.1 Allobosea sp.
GCGCGAGGACGTCGAGCGCGGGCAGATCCTGTGCAAGCCGGGCTCGGTCAAGCCGCACACCAAGTTCAAGGCCGAGGCCTACATCCTGACCAAGGAGGAGGGCGGTCGCCACACCCCGTTCTTCACGAACTACCGCCCGCAGTTCTACTTCCGCACGACGGACGTGACCGGCGTGGTGCACCTGCCCGAGGGCACGGAGATGGTGATGCCGGGCGACAACATCGCTATGGAAGTTCACCTGATCGTGCCGATCGCGATGGAAGAGAAGCTGCGCTTCGCCATCCGCGAAGGCGGCCGCACCGTCGGCGCCGGCGTCGTCGCTTCGATCATCGCTTGAAGAGGCCAATAGCGGCTGGCGAGAGGCGTCCCACGCTTTTCGCCACTCGCCACTCGCCATTCGCCTCAGGAAGAAAAGTACCATGAACGGTCAGAACATCCGGATCCGCCTCAAGGCGTTCGACCACCGCATTCTCGACGCTTCGACGCGCGAGATCGTGTCGACCGCTAAGAGGACGGGCGCCCAGGTCCGCGGGCCCATCCCGCTGCCCACGCTCATCGAGAAGTTCACGGTCAACCGCTCGCCCCACATCGACAAGAAGTCGCGCGAGCAGTTCGAAATGCGGACCCACAAGCGGGTTCTCGATATCGTCGACCCGACCCCGCAGACGGTCGACGCCCTCATGAAGCTCGATCTCGCCGCCGGCGTCGACGTCGAAATCAAGCTCTGATTTGTTTTTAGCCGGGTCCTCTGCCTCCAGCGTTTTGGCTGGGTGAGTATGACCCCAAGGGAAGGTATGCACCGATGCGTTCCGGTGTGATTGCACAGAAAGTCGGGATGACCCGCATCTTCACCGATGCCGGCGAACATATCCCGGTCACCGTGCTGAAGCTCGATAACTGCCAGGTCGTCGCTCATCGCACGATCGAGAAGAACGGCTACGTCGCCGTGCAGCTCGGCACAGGCTTGGCCAAGGTCAAGAATGTCTCGAAGGCTGAGCGCGGCCACTTCGCCGTCGCCAAGGTCGAGCCCAAGCGCAAGGTCGTCGAATTCCGCGTGAGCGACGATGCCCTGATCCCGGTCGGCGCCGAGCTGACGGCGGACCACTTCGTCGTCGGCCAGTTCGTCGACGTCAGCGGCACGACGCTCGGCAAGGGTTTTGCCGGCGGCATGAAGCGCTGGAACTTCGGCGGTCTGCGCGCCACCCACGGCGTCTCGGTCTCGCACCGTTCGATCGGTTCGACCGGCGGTCGTCAGGATCCTGGCAAGACCTTCAAGAACAAGAAGATGCCCGGCCATCTCGGTGCGGAGCGCGTGACCACGCAGAACCTGCGCGTCGTCCAGACGGATGTCGAGCGTGGCCTGATTCTGGTCGAAGGCGCCGTTCCCGGCCATGCCGGCGGCTGGATCCATGTGCGCGACGCCATCAAGCGCGCCCTGCCCAAGGATGCTCCGCTTCCGGGCAAGTTCAAGCTGAATGGCGGCGATGCGCCGGCTCCCGCAGCCGAGACGGTTGAGGAGAACGCGTGATGAAGCTTGATATCACCACCCTCGAAGGTGGCTCGGCCGGTTCGGTCGAGCTCTCGGATGCGATCTTCGGCCTCGAGCCGCGCGCCGACATCCTGGCCCGCATGGTGCGCTACCAGCTCGCCAAGCGCCGCGCCGGCACGCACAAGTCGAAGGGCCGGTCGGAAGTCGACCGTACCCGCAAGAAGATCTACAAGCAGAAGGGCACCGGCGGCGCCCGTCACGGTGCAGCGTCGGCTCCGCAGTTCCGCGGCGGCGGCAAGGCCTTCGGTCCGATCGTGCGCGACCATGCTCACGATCTGCCCAAGAAGGTCCGCGCCTTGGCTCTGCGCCATGCGCTCTCGTCGAAGGCCAAGACCGGCGGCATCATCATCATCGATGACGCCAAGCTGGCCGAGCCGAAGACCAAGCTCCTGCTCGGCCATTTCGGCAAGATGGAGCTGTCCAGCGCGCTCGTGATCGGCGGTGCCGAGATCGACACGAATTTCGGCCTGGCTGCGCGTTCGATCCCGAATGTCGACGTCCTGCCGATCCAGGGCATCAACGTCTATGACATCCTGCGTCGCGACAAGCTCGTCCTGACGCGCGCGGCTGTCGATGCGCTGGAGGCGCGCTTCTCATGAGCCAGGCCAAAACCATGGACCCGCGCCATTACGACGTCATTCGTGGGCCGGTGATCACCGAGAAGGCGACGATGCTCTCCGAGCACAACAAGGTCGTCTTCAAGGTCGCCAAGACCGCGACCAAGCCGCAGATCAAGGCCGCGATCGAGAAGCTCTTCGACGTCAAGGTGAAGAGCGTCAACACGCTGGTCACCGAGGGCAAGATGAAAGTCTTCCGCGGTCGTCTGGGCCAGCGCGCCGACGTCAAGAAGGCGGTCGTGACCCTCGAAGAAGGTCACTCCATCGACGTGACCACGGGCCTGTAAGGAAGGATCGCAAACATGGCTTTGAAGCATTTCAAGCCGGTCACGCCGAGCCTTCGCCAGCTCGTGATCGTCGACCGCAGCGAGCTCTACAAGGGCAAGCCGCTCAAGGTGCTGACGGAGGGCAAGTCGTCCTCCGGCGGCCGTAACAATCTCGGCCGCATCACCGTCCGCTTCCGCGGCGGTGGACACAAGCGGACGCTGCGCCTGATCGATTTCAAGCGCCGCGGCAAGGATGGCATTCCCGCCGTCGTCGAGCGGCTGGAGTATGATCCCAACCGCACCGCGTTCATCGCGCTGATCAAGTACAGCGACGGCGAGCAGGCCTATATCCTGGCCCCGCAGCGCCTCGCCGTCGGCGACAGCGTCGTGTCGGGTCCCTCGGTCGACGTGAAGCCCGGCAATGCCGGCCCGATGGGCTCGCTGCCGATCGGCACGATCGTCCACAATGTCGAGCTGAAGATCGGCAAGGGTGGCCAGCTGGCGCGTTCGGCCGGCAACTACGCCCAGATCGTCGGTCGCGATCAGGGCTATGTCATCGTCCGCCTGAATTCTGGCGAGCAGCGCCTGATCAGCGGCCTGTGCTATGCTACGGTGGGCGCGGTTTCGAACCCCGACCACATGAACAGGAACGACGGCAAGGCGGGTCGCTCGCGCTGGCTCGGCCGTCGTCCGCATAACCGCGGTGTCTCGATGAACCCGGTCGACCATCCCCATGGCGGCGGCGAAGGCCGCACCTCGGGTGGCCGTCATCCGGTCACGCCCTGGGGTCTTCCGACCAAGGGCAAGAAGACCCGCTCGAACAAGCGGACCGATACGTTCATCGTGTCGAGCCGTCACGCCCGCAAGAAGAAGAACTGAGGTCCGTCATGGCGCGTTCGCTTTGGAAAGGTCCGTTTGTCGACGGATACCTTCTGAAAAAGGCCGAGGTTGCCCGTTCGGCGGCTCGGTCAGAGGTCATCAAGATCTGGAGCCGTCGCTCCACGATCCTCCCGCAGTTCGTCGGTCTGACGTTCGGCGTCTACAACGGCCACAAGCATGTGCCGGTGAACGTGTCCGAGGAAATGGTGGGCCACAAGTTCGGCGAGTTCTCGCCGACGCGCACCTTCCACGGCCACGCTGCCGACAAGAAGGCGAAGAGGAAGTAAGCCATGGGAAAAGCATCAGCCCCCCGTGCGCTGCCTGAGAACGAAGCCGTCGCGGTCGCCCGCAACCTTCGCGTCTCGCCGCAGAAGCTCAACCTCCTCGCCCAGCTCATCCGCGGCAAGAAGGTCTCGACCGCACTTGCCGATCTCGAGTTCTCGCGCAAGCGGATCTCGCTGGATGTGCGCAAGTGCCTGCAGAGCGCGATCGCCAACGCCGAGAACAATCACGATCTCGACGTCGACGATCTCGTCGTGGCCCAGGCCTTCGTCGGCAAGGCCCTCGTGATGAAGCGCTTCCATGCCCGCGCCCGCGGTCGTGGCGCCCGCATCCTGAAGCCGTTCGCGAACATCACGATCATCGTGCGCGAAGTCGCCGCGGCCAAGGCCTGAGGAGAGAACGATGGGTCAGAAAATCAATCCGATCGGGCTTCGCCTCGGCATCAATCGCACCTGGGATTCGCGCTG
Source organism: Allobosea sp. (assembly GCF_030695125.1). Classification (GTDB taxonomy): domain Bacteria; phylum Pseudomonadota; class Alphaproteobacteria; order Rhizobiales; family Beijerinckiaceae; genus Allobosea. The sequence goes on from NZ_JAUYTP010000022.1 coordinate 4,061, forward strand.
GTTCGCGCAGAAGGGCGAGTACGGCAAGCTTCTGCATGAGGACATGGCGATCCGCGCCTCCCTCATGAAGATGCTGAAGCAGGCCGCGATCTCCAAGATCATCATCGAGCGCCCGCACAAGAAGTGCCGCGTCACCATTCACTCGGCGCGTCCGGGTGTGGTGATCGGCAAGAAGGGCGCCGATATCGAGAAGCTCCGCAAGTCGGTGATGAAGCTGACCAAGGCGGATGTGACGATCAACATCGTCGAGGTGCGCAAGCCCGAGATCGACGCGACGCTCGTCGCCGACTCGATCGCCCAGCAGCTCGAGCGTCGCGTCGCCTTCCGTCGCGCCATGAAGCGGGCCGTTCAGTCGGCCATGCGTCTGGGCGCCGAGGGCATCCGCATCAACTGCTCGGGCCGTCTCGGCGGCGCGGAGATCGCGCGGCTGGAATGGTATCGCGAGGGCCGCGTTCCGCTTCACACGCTGCGCGCCGATGTCGATTACGGTGTGGGCACCGCCTTCACCACCTACGGCACGTGCGGCATCAAGGTCTGGATCTTCAAGGGCGAGATCCTCGAGCACGACCCGATGGCCCAGGACAAGCGCATGGCAGATGAGGGCAGCCGTTCCGGCGGTGGCCATCGTCGCGAGCATGCATAAAGGCTGATCGAGAAAAGCCATGTTGCAACCAAAGAAGACGAAGTTCCGCAAGCAGTTCAAGGGGCGCATTTCGGGCGTCGCCAAGGGCGGCACGGATTTGAACTTCGGCCAGTTCGGCCTCAAAGCCCAGGAGCCGGAGCGGGTCACCGCCCGGCAGATCGAGGCGGCCCGCCGCGCGATCACCCGTGCGATGAAGCGTGCCGGCCGTGTCTGGATCCGCATCTTCCCGGACGTGCCGGTGTCGAAGAAGCCGACCGAAGTCCGCATGGGCAAGGGCAAGGGCGCGCCTGAATTCTGGGCAGCCAAGGTCAAGCCGGGCCGGATCATGTTCGAGATCGACGGCGTGCCCGAAGAGACCGCTCGCGAGGCCATGCGCCTCGGCGCGGCCAAGCTGCCGATCAAGACGCGCTTCATCCAGCGCATCGCCGAGTAAGAGGGAGGACGAGATGAAAGCTTCGCAACGCCTGTCCGACCTGAACGCCATGAGCGTGGACCTGCTCCAGGACGAACTCCTGAAGCTCAAGAAGGAGCAGTTCAACCTGCGCTTTCAGAAGGCCACCGGCCAGCTCGACAACACCGCCCGGGTGACCGAAGTCCGCAAGGACATCGCCCGTATCAAGACGCTGCAGCGGTCCAAGACCGTCGCGGCGAGCGCCTGAGGAGTCAGACAATGCCGAAGCGCGTGCTGCAGGGCGTCGTCGTCAGCGACAAGCAGAACAAAACTGTTGTGGTCAAGGTCGAGCGGCGCTATACGCACCCTCTCCTCAAGAAGACGGTTCGCCGTTCCAAGAACTATCACGCCCATGACGAGGCGCAGGTGGTCAAGGTCGGGGATCAGGTCTGGATTGAGGAGTCCAAGCCCATTTCCAAGCTGAAAAGCTGGATTTTGCTCGACGGCGCCCCCAAGGCGTAAGTCAACGCGGTCTCCGTCGCCCGATTTTGGTCGGGCAGCGGGGAGGGCGGAATAGAAGTCGGGCATGTTTCGCCGCAAGAGTGCGTGGCACTTTTGCGGTTCGTGCTTTGTTTTGAGGCCAGGGGGCGATCGACCCCCGTCAGTCGTAGTCCCGGAGGCACTGATGCTTTCGGGAAACCGCGCTGATACACACTGGAAGGATCAAGGCCATGATCCAGGTGCAGACGAATCTCGAGGTCGCGGATAATTCCGGCGCCCGTCGCGTGATGTGCATCAAGGTTCTCGGCGGGTCGAAGCGGCGCTATGCCCGCGTTGGCGACATCATTGTCGTTTCGATCAAGGAAGCCATTCCCCGCGGCCGGGTGAAGAAGGGCGACGTCATGAAGGCGGTCGTCGTTCGCACCGCCAAGGACGTCAAGCGCGCCGATGGTTCGGTGATCCGGTTCGACCGCAATGCGGCCGTTCTGATCAACAACCAGAAGGAGCCTGTCGGCACCCGCATCTTCGGACCGGTTCCGCGCGAGCTGCGCGCCAAGAACCACATGAAGATCATTTCGCTTGCGCCAGAGGTGCTGTGATGGCTGCGAAAATCAAGAAGGGCGACAAGGTCGTCGTGCTGGCCGGTCGTGACAAGGGCAAGGCCGGCGAAGTGCTCCAGGTCATCCCGAAGGATGCCCGCGCCATCGTGCGCGGCGTCATGATGGTCAAGAAGCACACCAAGGCTTCGGCTCAGTCCGAGGGTGGCATCATCTCCAAGGAGGCCACCATCGACCTGTCGAATCTCGCCGTGGCCGACCCCAAGGATGGCAAGCCGACCCGCGTCGGCTTCAAGGTCCTGGATGATGGCCGCAAGGTCCGTTTCGCCAAGCGTTCGGGGGATCTGATCGATGGCTGAGAATCAGCAGGCGGCGCTCACGCCGCGTATGAAGCAGCACTATGAGGACGTCGTTCGTCCGGCGATGATCGCCGAGTTCGGCTACAAGAACGTCATGGAAGTGCCGACCATCGAGAAGGTCGTCATCAACATGGGCGTTGGCGAAGCGACCGCGGACCGCAAGAAGGTCGACAACGCCGCCGGCGACCTCGCGCTGATCGCCGGCCAGAAGCCGGTCATCACCAAGTCCCGTCTTGCCATCGCCGGCTTCAAGCTGCGCGAGAACATGGCGGTCGGCTGCAAGGTGACGCTGCGCAAGACCAAGATGTTCGAGTTCGTCGATCGCCTCGTCACCATCGCCTTGCCGCGGGTGCGAGACTTCCGCGGCCTCAACCCGAAGTCGTTCGACGGGCGCGGCAACTTCGCGCTCGGGATCAAGGAGCACATCGTGTTCCCCGAGATCAACTACGACAAGGTCGACCAGGTCTGGGGTATGGACGTGATCGTCTGCACGACTGCGAAGTCGGACGACGAGGCGCGCGCCTTGCTCAAGCACTTCAACTTCCCGTTCCGGCAGTGAACTCAAGCGTTCATACGCGGAAACCAGGAGAGATCGATGGCTAAGAAAAGCTCCGTCGAGAACAACAACCACCGCAAGGCTCTGGTGAAGAAATTCGCCGGCAAGCGCGCGCGGCTTCTCGCGATCGCCAATGACGAAAGCCAGTCCATGGACGAGCGGTTCCTCGCTCGCCTCAAGCTGGCCGAACTGCCGCGCAACTCGGCGCCTAACCGGGTGCGCAACCGCTGCGAAGTCACGGGGCGCCCGCGCGCCGTCTACCGCAAGCTGAAGATGTCGCGCATTGCGCTGCGCGAGCTCGGCAACAAGGGGCTGGTTCCCGGCCTCGTCAAGTCGAGCTGGTGAGGAGTACGCATCGTGATCATTGATCCGCTTGGAGATATGCTGACCCGCATCCGCAATGCGCAGATGCGGCGCAAGTCGCGCGTTTCGACCCCCGGTTCGAAGCTTCGGGCCCGCGTGCTCGACGTGCTTCAGTCCGAGGGTTACATCCGCGGCTACACCCAGACCGAATTCGGCAATGGCCGGACGGAATTCGACATCGAGCTGAAGTATCATGAGGGACTGCCGGTGATCCGGTCGATCTCGCGTGTGTCCAAGCCCGGCCGCCGCGTCTATTCTTCGGTGGAGACGATGCCGCGCGTGGCCGATGGCCTTGGCGTGACCATCATCTCGACCCCGAAGGGTGTGATGCCCGATCACCTTGCCCGCGAGCAGAACGTGGGCGGCGAAGTGCTTTGCAAGGTCTTCTGACCTTTCGCGCCGCTCGTTTTCAGGAGAAATCCAATGTCTCGTATCGGTAAGAAGCCTGTTCCGGTTCCCGCTGGCGTCACCGCCAACGTCGCCGGCCAGCTCGTCAAGGTCAAAGGCGCCAAGGGGGAGCTCTCCTTCCTGGTTCCCGATGACGTTTCGGTCGCCATGGAAAATGGCGAGATCGCGGTTCAGCCGCGTTCGCAGAGCAAGCGTGCGCGCTCGCTCTGGGGCACCTCGCGCGCCCGCATCGCCAATCTCGTCGTCGGCACCACCGCCGGCTTCGAGAAGAAGCTCGAGATCAACGGCGTCGGCTACAAGGCCGCCGTCAACGGCAAGGTTCTCAAGCTGTCGCTGGGCTACAGCCACGATATCGACTATGCGATCCCGGAAGGGGTGGCCATCGTGACGCCGAAGCCGACCGAAATCGTCATCACCGGCATCGACAAGCAGGTGGTCGGTCAGACCGCCGCTGAAATCCGCGATTACCGCGGGCCTGAGCCTTACAAGGGCAAGGGCGTCAAGTATGCCGGCGAATTCATCTTCCGCAAGGAAGGGAAGAAGAAGTAACCGCCATGAGCAAGCAGACAGACAACACTGCGCGCCGCAAGGCCCGCGTCCGCCGCGCGATCAAGGCCGTTGCGAATGGCCGCGCCCGCCTGTCGGTGCATCGCACCGGCAAGCAGATCTATGCTCAGGTCATCGACGACGTGAAGGGGGTCACCCTCGCTTCGGCGTCGAGCCTGGACAAGGACATCCGCACCGACATCAAGTCGGGCGCGAATGTCGAGGCGGCTGCCACGATCGGCAAGCTGATCGCCGAGCGCGCCGTCAAGGCGGGCGTGAAGGACGTGGTCTTCGACCGCGGCTCCTACATGTATCACGGCCGCGTCAAGGCGCTGGCCGATGCGGCTCGCGAAGCCGGCCTGAACTTCTGAGTTCGGTTCCCCCGGGCCGCCACCGCGCTTTTGGGCGCGGTGGCGGCCCGGGCTTCATCTTTTGAGACGTCGTTCCACCAGGAACGCTCGAGCGAGCGGCGCAGGGCCTGGACCCGGCGGCCGCGCAAGTAAGAGGAAAGACAATGGCGAGAGAGCCTCGTGACCGCGATCGCGAAGAGCGCGATTCGGAATTCGTGGACCGTCTGGTCCACATCAACCGCGTCGCCAAGGTGGTGAAGGGTGGTCGTCGCTTCGGCTTCGCCGCGCTCGTCGTCGTCGGCGACCAGAAGGGCCGCGTCGGCTTCGGCCACGGCAAGGCCCGTGAAGTGCCCGAGGCCATCCGCAAGGCGACGGAAGCTGCCAAGCGCGGCCTGGTCCGGATCCCGCTGCGCGAGGGTCGTACGCTCCATCACGACGTCCAGGGCCGTCACGGCGCGGGCAAGGTTGTGCTGCGCGCCGCTCCGGCCGGTACCGGCATCATCGCCGGCGGCCCGATGCGCGCCGTCTTCGAGGCGGTCGGCATGCAGGACGTGGTGTCGAAGTCGCTCGGCTCTTCGAACCCCTACAACCTCGTTCGCGCGACCTTCGATGCGTTGAAGAACGAAGACAGCCCGCGCGGTGTCGCCGCGCGCCGCAACCTCAAGGTCTCGGCCCTGCAGACGCGTCGCCGCGATGCCGGCACCGACGCCGCTGTCGAAGCGTGAGGTGGCAACCATGGCAACGTCAGACACCAAGATGGTCGTCGTCGAGCAGATCGGTAGCCCGATCCGCCGCGAGGCTTCGCAGCGCCAGACCCTGATCGGTCTCGGCCTCAACAAGATTCGCAGGCAGTCGACCCTGGTCGACACGCCGTCCGTGCGGGGCATGATCGATAAGGTCAGGCACCTCGTGCGCGTCGTCGACGCGAAGTGAGGGGTATCGTTCGATGAAACTCAACGACATCCGTGACAATGAAGGCGCGCACAAGTCGCGCATCCGTGTCGGCCGGGGCATCGGCTCCGGCAAGGGCAAGACCGGCGGCCGTGGCGTCAAGGGTCAGAAGGCCCGCTCCGGCGTGGCGGTCAAGGGCTTCGAGGGCGGCCAGATGCCGCTGTATCGTCGCCTGCCCAAGCGCGGCTTCCACAACCTCTTCGCCAAGGATCTGAACGAGGTGAACCTCGGTCGCATCCAGCAGGCGGTCGAGGCCGGCAAGCTCGATGCGAAGGGCACCGTCACGATCGAGGCGCTCGTCGCCGCGGGCGTGATCACCCGGCAGGCCAAGGACGGCGTCAAGATCCTCGGCGTCGGCGAACTCAAGACCAAGCTCGCCTTCGAAGTCTATGGCGCGTCGAAGTCGGCCGTCGAGGCGATCGAAAAGGCTGGTGGTTCCGTCACGATCCTGGCGGCTGCCGCTTCACAGGCGTGAGCCAAGAGCTTACATGACGACTCGCGAACGGCGGCCGGGCCAGAAGCCCTGGCCGCCGTTTGACTGTTTGACCGGGTGCAGACGAATGTACCCATGGATCTGAAGACCAAGGACCGGACGCATGGCATCGGCGGCTGAACAGCTTGCTTCAAACCTGAACTTCGGGGCGTTCGCCAAGGCGGACGAGCTGAAGAAGCGGATCTGGTTCACGCTGGGCGCGCTGATCATTTACCGGCTCGGCACCTATATCCCGCTGCCGGGCATGAACCCTGACGCGGTCGCCGATCTGTTCAAGCAGACCCAGACCGGTGTGCTCGGGCTGTTCAACATGTTCTCGGGCGGCGCGGTCGGCCGGTTGGCGATCTTCGCGCTGGCGATCATGCCGTATATCTCGGCCTCGATCATCATCCAGCTGCTGTCGAGCGTCGTGCCGACCTTCGAGGCGCTGAAGAAGGAAGGCGAGCAGGGCCGCAAGGTCCTGAACCAGTACACGCGCTATCTGACGCTCGTGCTCGCTGTGTTCCAGGCCTATGGCATCGGTGTCGGCCTGCAGGGCTCGGGCAATCTCGTGCTGGAGCCGGGTCCGTTCTTCCTGCTCTCGACGACGATTACGCTCGTCGGCGGCACGATGTTCCTGCTCTGGCTGGGTGAGCAGATCACCAGCCGCGGCATCGGCAACGGGACCTCGATGATCATCTTCGCGGGCATCATCGCGGAGTTTCCGTCCCAGCTCGCGCAGACGCTCGAGCTCGGCCGCCAGGGCGCGATCTCGACAGGGCTTTTGCTGCTGATCCTGGTGATGGCGATCTGCGTCATCGCGTTCTGTGTGTTCATGGAGCGCGCCCAGCGCCGGCTGCTGATCAATTATCCCAAGCGCCAGGTCGGCAACCGGATGTATGAGGGGCAGACCTCGTTCTTGCCGCTCAAGCTGAACACGGCGGGCGTGATTCCGCCCATCTTTGCCTCGTCGCTGCTGCTGCTGCCGACGACGATCGCGAGCTTCTCGCAGGCCGCCGGCGGCACCGGCTTCATGGCGACGATGGCAACCTATCTGGCCCATGGCCGGCCGCTGTTCATGATCCTCTATGCGGCGCTGATCATCTTCTTCTGCTTCTTCTACACCGCGATCGTGTTCAATCCGACGGAGACGGCCGACAACCTCAAGAAGCATGGCGGCTTCATGCCGGGCATCCGCCCCGGCGAGCGGACGGCGGAGCATATCGACCGCGTGCTGACCCGCATCACCGTGCTCGGCGCCGGCTATTTGACTATCGTCTGCCTTATCCCCGAGTTCATGATCACCTATGCCCAGATACCGATCATCCTGCTGGGCGGCACGTCGCTGCTCATCGTGGTGACGACGACGATGGATACCGTGGCGCAGGTTCACGGACATCTGCTGGCCCATCAGTATGAGGGGCTGGTCAAGAAGTCTAAATTGCGAGGGGCGAAACGCTGATGCGACTGATCTTCCTGGGGCCGCCGGGGGCGGGCAAGGGCACTCAGGCTGCGCGCATCGTCGCGAAGCACGGCATCCCGCAGCTTTCGACGGGGGACATGCTGCGCGCCGCGGTTGCGGCCGGAACGCCGGTCGGCGTCAAGGCGAAGGCGGTGATGGATGCCGGCGGGCTGGTCTCCGACGAGATCGTCATCGGCATCGTCGCGGACAGGATCGAGGAGCCCGACTGCAAGAAGGGCTTCATCCTCGACGGCTTCCCGCGGACGCTGGCGCAGGCCGAGGCGCTGGACGCGATGCTGGCCTCGAAGGGGCTCGATCTCGACACGGTGCTGGAGCTGAAGGTCGATCAGTCGAAGCTGGTCGATCGCATCATCAAGCGCGCCGAAGAGGCGAGGGCGGCCGGGCAGCCGGTCCGCAAGGACGACGATCCCGAGGTCTTCAAGACCCGGCTCGACGCCTACAACCGCGACACTGCCGTGGTCTCGCCCTATTATGCGGCTCGCGGTCAGGTGATCGAAATCGACGGCATGCAGCCGGTCGACGACGTCACGGCGGTGATCGAGCGGGCGCTGGCGGGCTGATGCGTCGGCGCAGAGTCCGGCTCGGGCTCTGCTGTCTGGCCTGGCTCGTCGCCGTGGCGCCTCTGGCATCGGCGCCGGCCTCGGCCGACAGCGTGGTTGTCGCGCCGGGCGTCTCGGTGACGCGCCGCAGCTATGATGCGCCGCTCAGCGAGCTGCCGTTCTTCGGCTTTCGCGACAAGACCGTCGATCAACTGGCCGCCGACCGGGCATTCATAGCGGCGGTTGAGGCTGCAGGCGGTCGCGAGGTCGGTTATCGCCGGGCTCTCGAACTCGCGCAGCAGGCGCTCGCCGCAAACGATCTCGCCGGCGCGGCGCGGCGCTACAATCAGGCCTTTCTGCTGATCCCGAACGCTCCCGAGATTTATCACGGCTTCGCCATCATCGTTGTCGGGCGGTTCAAGGATGCAGCCTATGCCGAGGAGCTGTTTGCCACGGCGGCGCGGCTGAGGCCCGGCGATCCCGCGATTCTCGCCGACCAGGCGCGGCTGTTCCTGATGCTCGGGCGGCCGGCCGAGGCTGTTCCCCTGCTCGAGAGCGTGGTGCGCGATCCGCAGGCCGGCGCCCTGCACTGGAGCCATCTCGGCTTCGCCTATGCCCAGAGCGGACAGGCTGCGAAAGCCTGCGACGCCCTGGCGATGGCGAGGCGCGCGCCGCCGCCGGTGGCACCGCCAAGCGATCTGACGACGCTGTCGAGGCTCGTCGCCTGTTGATGCGGTTGCGGCGAGGCCCTTGGCGGCCTGGCATGTTTCTTGACCACGGCGGGTTGACTCGTCGCGGCGCAGCGGCTAACGACCCGACTTCCGGTTGCATGCCAGCGATGCCGTTGCCTTCGAGAGAAGGGACGACGTCGCTTTCCCGCATGCGATGGGTTCAACGTTTCGCAGAGGCCGGCCTCCACCGGCGCGGAGCATCTTTAAACCGCTGGTGCGCCATTGGGCGTCTGCCGGCCGACATGGAGAGATCGTCATGGCTCGTATCGCCGGCGTCAACATTCCCACCAACAAGCGCGTCGTCATCGGCCTGCAGTACATCCACGGCATCGGCCTGGCCAAGGCCAAGGAAATCTGCACCAAGGTCGGCATCGCCGACGAGCGCCGCGTCAACCAGCTGACCGACGCAGAGGTTCTCCAGATCCGCGAGGCGATCGATCGCGACTATCTCGTCGAGGGCGACCTGCGCCGCGAAGTCTCGATGAACATCAAGCGCCTGATGGATCTCGGCTGCTATCGCGGCCTGCGCCATCGCCGTGGCCTGCCGGTTCGCGGTCAGCGCACGCACACCAATGCCCGCACCCGCAAGGGCAAGCCGAAGGCGATCGCCGGCAAGAAGAAGTGACGATCGCCGCAGGCGTTCGTCATCCTCGGGCCTGACCCGAGGATCTCGCGACGAGGGCGCCACAGTGCGCCTTCTCCTGCCTGAGATGCTCGGGTCAAGCCCGAGCATGACGGCGGACTACCTCTCCCCAGCGCCTGGCATCACGGGCGCGCTCGAAGGATGAAAGACCTATGGCTAAAGAAGCACAGCGCGTGAAGCGCCGCGAACGCAAGAACATCGTCTCTGGCGTCGCCCATGTGAACGCCTCGTTCAACAACACCATGATCACCATCACCGACGCGCAGGGCAACACGATCTCGTGGTCGTCTGCCGGCACGATGGGCTTCAAGGGTTCGCGCAAGTCGACCCCCTATGCCGCTCAGGTCGCCGCCGAAGACGCCGCCCGCAAGGCCGCCGAGCACGGCATGCGCACGCTCGAAGTCGAGGTCACCGGCCCGGGTTCGGGTCGTGAATCGGCTCTCCGCGCGCTGCAGGCCGCCGGCTTCACCGTGACCTCGATCCGCGACGTGACGCCGATCCCGCATAACGGCTGCCGTCCGCGCAAGCGCCGTCGCGTCTGACGTCTGAGCTTCGAGGCGCCCGCACCGGCGGGCGCCGGTCCGGGGCGGCCCGCCGCCGCCATTGAATTCAAGCACCAGGAGTGCGGTCGTGATCAGCAAGAATTGGCAGGATTTGTCCAAGCCCAACAAACTCGAGGTCAAGGTCGGCGACGACCCGAAGCGTCAGGCGACGGTCATCGCCCGGCCGCTGGAGCGCGGCTTCGGCATGACGCTCGGCAACGCGCTGCGTCGCGTTCTGCTCTCCTCGCTCCAGGGCGCGGCCGTCACCGCCGTCCAGATCGACGGCGTGCTGCATGAATTCTCGTCGATCCCGGGCGTCCGCGAGGACGTCACCGACATCGTCCTCAACATCAAGGCCATCGCGGTCAAGATGCAGGGCGAGGGCCCCAAGCGCATGACCCTGCGCAAGACCGGCCCCGGCACGGTCACCGCCGGCGACATCAACACCATCGGCGACGTCTCGATCCTGAACCCCGACCTCGTGCTCTGCACGCTGGACGAGGGCTCCGAGATCCGCATGGAGTTCACGGTCAACACCGGCAAGGGCTACATCCCCTCCGAGCAGAACCGTCCGGAAGACGCGCCGATCGGCCTGATCCCGGTCGACAGCCTGTATTCGCCGGTCAAGAAGGTCTCCTACCGCGTCGAGAACACCCGCGAGGGCCAGAATCTCGATCGCGACATGCTGACGCTGAACATCGAGACCAACGGCTCGGTGACGCCCGAGGACGCGCTGGCGCTCGCTGCCCGCATCCTGCAGGACCAGCTCGCCGTCTTCATCACCTTCGAGGAGCCGCGCAAGGAAGAGGCCGTCTCGACCGCGCCGCAGCTGCCCTTCAACCCGGCGCTGCTCAAGAAGGTCGACGAGCTCGAGCTTTCGGTGCGTTCGGCGAACTGCCTGAAGAACGACAACATCGTCTATATCGGCGACCTCATCCAGAAGTCGGAAGGCGAGATGCTTCGCACCCCGAACTTCGGCCGCAAGTCGCTGAACGAGATCAAGGAAGTGCTCGCCACCATGGGCCTCCACCTCGGCATGGACGTCACCGGCTGGCCGCCGGAGAACATCGAAGAGCTCGCGAAGCGCTTCGAGGAGCACTATTGATCCAGCCGGCGCGGGCTTGACCCCGCGCCAGCCTTACCCCGCCCGGCGCATGAGCGTCGGAGCATAAAGAACGGCCGTACCGTGGCACGGCGGCCGTAATCACGAAGGAGCCACCTTATGCGTCACGGTTTTCGCGGTCGTCGTTTCAACCGCTCGGTCGAGCATCGCAAGGCGATGTTCGCCAACATGTCCCAGGCCCTGATCAAGCACGAGCAGATCACCACCACGCTGCCGAAGGCCAAGGACCTGCGTCCGGTCGTCGAGAAGCTGATCACGCTCGCCAAGCGCGGCGACCTGCATGCCCGCCGCCAGGCGATCGCGCAGATCAAGGACGTCGCCCTGGTCGGCAAGCTCTTCGCGGTGCTCGGGCCCCGCTACAAGGAGCGCAATGGCGGCTATCTGCGCATCATGAAGGCGGGCTTCCGCTTCGGCGACAACGCCCCGCTGGCGGTGATCGAGTTCGTCGATCGCGACGTCGAGGCCAAGGGCAAGGATTCCGGCCCGGTCTTCACGGCGGACGACGAGGCAGCCTGAGGTTTCCTCGGTTGCCATGTTTCGAAAGGGCGGCCCTCGCGGGTCGCCCTTTTTCGTTGTCCGGACGGCTGTCATCCCGCTTGGCCGCGCATCGCCGCGCGACTAGGCTTGGCGCAACACATCAAGACGGCGTCGGGTCGCCGCGGGGGGAACAGCACATGAAGACAAACACCAAAGCCGGCCTGATCCTGGCGGCGGCCCTCGGGCTTGCCCAGCCCGCCATCGCCCAGGACAACTACCCCGCCAAGACGATCACCATGATCGTGCCCTTCGCGGCCGGTGGTTCGTCCGACGTCATCGCGCGGCTCGTCGGCGACGAGATGGGGCGCGTGCTCGGCCAGCGCATCGTGATGGAGAACATGGGCGGGGCGGGCGGTGCGACCGCCCTGTCGCGGGCCTCGCGGGCCGAGCCCGACGGCTACACCATCGTGATCGGCAACAGCGGCACCAACGCCGCCTCCTACACCATCTATCCGGACCTGAAATACACCCATGCGGATTTCGCGCCGGTCGGCCTCGTCGCCAAGACCTCGCCGATGATCGCGCTGAAGCTCGATTTCCCGGCCAAGACGCTGGCCGAGTTCGTCGCTTATGCGAAGGCCAATCCCGGCAAGATCAGCCTCGGCCATGCGGGCGTCGGCTCGTCGAACTATCTGATCTGCCGGACCTTCATCAAGGCGTCGGGCGTCGATGTCGCGCTGGTCAGCTATCGGGGTGCGGGGCCGGCGCTCAACGACCTGATGGGAGGGCAGATCGACGGCGTCTGCGACGCCGCCACATCGCTGTCGGGCGCTGTCATGGGCGAGAAGGTGAGGGCATTGGTGGTCGCGACCCCGTCGCGGCTGGCCAGCCTGCCCGACGTTCCGACGTCGGCGGAAGCAGGGCTGCCGGCGTTTCAGGCGCAGGGCTGGAATGCGATTTTCGTTCCCAAGAACACACCGCAGCCTGTGGTCGCGAAGCTCACCGCGGCGCTGAAGACGGCTCTCGCCAGCCCCAACCTGCAGGGCCGGTTCAAGGAACTGTCCTCGGTCGTGCCGAACGCGGACGAAATCACACCGGCCTTCGTTGCCACGCTGGTCCCGGCCGAAATCGAGAAGTACCGGTTGTTGCTGACCGACAAGTAAGGTCGTCGGGCCGGCGCTCAGGCCCGCTGACGCGCCAGTTCTTCGGAGAGGTCGACGAGGACGTCGGCCTCCTGTCGCGGCAGGTCGGCTTCGGGCGTCACGCCGTAGAGCCCGAAGATGAAGCTGGTCGTTTCGTCGCGCTCGGCCAGTCCCATCGACCATCGCGGAAATCTGCGCCGGTCGATGGGAGCCTTCGCCAGGAGCTGGATGGCCCCATGGCGTGGATCGGCGGCAATCCGGGTATAGGTTTCAAAGACGGCTCCGTCATCGCCTTCCAGGACCTGCGCAAAGGCGCCGGTCGTGGCGAGCAGGAATCCGGTGATGTCGTTGCCGGCGTTGAGGCGGCGGGCGCTTTCGACGATCCGGTCGATCTCGAGGTGACGATTGGCCTCGACGAGCCGGCTTTCGCTGGCATACACCAGTCGCATCAATCCCATGGCCGCTCCCTTCAGCGTGCAGTGTCGTGGTGGTCGAGGTGTCACGCCCTCTCCACCGGGCGGTGATGGGCAGCATCGGTGGATCGATGCCGGCTTTGAAACGTTGCCGCGATATCATTGTTTCATTGTGAGGACCGGAATGACCGCAGCTTTCGTGAGGATCGGCTCCTGCGCCGCTGGCGCGTTCCTGCTCGCAGCCGCCGCAGGTCTGTCGATGATGCCCGCCGCCGCGCAGGTCCGGCAGGTGCCGGAGACCCGCCAGGAGATCTCGCTGTCCTTCTCCGGCGTGGTGAAGAAGAGCGCCGGCGCCGTCGTCAACGTCTATGGCGCGCGCGTCGAGAAGCAGCCGCGCAACCCCTTCATGGACGATCCGTTCTTCCGGCGCTTCTTCGGTGATCGAGGCTTCGGCGTGCCGCAGGAGCGGGTGCAGCGTTCGCTCGGCTCGGGCGTGGTGGTCGATGCGAGCGGGCTGGTCGTCACCAACAACCACGTCATCGAGGGCATGAGCGAGGTCAAGGTCGCCTTCGCCGACAAGCGCGAGGTCGAGGCGACGATCCTGCTGCGCGATCCGCGTACCGATCTGGCCGTGCTCAAGCTCAAGAACGCCAAGGATCTTGTCCCGATCGAACTCGCCGATTCCGACAAGGTCGAGATCGGCGACATCGTGCTCGCCATCGGCAACCCCTTCGGCGTCGGCCAGACGGTGACACAGGGGATCGTCTCGGCCCTGGCGCGCACGCAGATCGGCGTCGGCGACGCGCAGTCCTTCATCCAGACCGACGCCGCGATCAATCCGGGTAACTCCGGCGGTGCGCTCGTCGACATGCAGGGCCGCGTCATCGGCATCAACACGGCGATCTTCTCGCGCTCGGGCGGCAGCCACGGCATCGGCTTCGCCATTCCCGCCGCGATGGTGCGGGTGGTCGTCGAGAGCGCCCGGACAGGCGCCACGACCGTGCGCCGGCCCTGGTTCGGCGCGCGGCTGCAGGCGCTGACGCCCGATGTCGCCGACGGACTCGGGCTCGACCGGCCGGCCGGCTCGGTCGTGGCGGGTGTCGTCGACAAGGGCCCGGCGGCGGAGGGGGGCCTGCGCCGCTCCGACGTGATCCTGGCGGTCGACGGGTTTGGCGTCGACGATCCCGAATCCTTCGGCTACCGCTTCGCGACGCGCCCGCTCGGCGGCGTCGCCTCGCTGACCGTGCTGCGCGGCGGCAAGCGGGTCGTTTTGCCGGTGAAGCTCGTGCCGGCGCCCGAACTGCGCCCGCGCGAGCCGGTGACGCTGGCGGGGCGCACGCCGCTCTCGGGCATCACCGTGATGAATCTCTCGCCGGCGCTCGCCGAGGAACTCGCGATCGACGCCGGCACCGAGGGCGTCGTCGTCGCCGCGATCGAGGAGGGCAGCACGGCCGCCCGCGTCGGCTTCCAGAAGGGCGACATCATCCAGGCGCTGAACGGCGAGCGCATGGTCAATTCGCGCGACGTCGAGACCGCGCTCAAAGAGCGCAAGCGCGCCTGGGAGGTGACGATCTCGCGCGGCGGCCAGAGCGTGACCTCGGTCTTCCCGGGATGAGCGAAGCTCCTCCCGGGGTGAGGTACAATCTCTGTCATTCCGGGGCAGGCCGGAGGCCTGAACCCGGAACCCATGACCGGGGGAGCGTTCTTATGCGCATCGGCAGGTCCAGCCCGGTCGTGGGTTCCGGGATCGCCGCTTCGCGGCGCCCCGGAATGACAGGATGAGCAGGTCATGAGCGATCTCTTTGCCGCCTCGGGGCTCGACAAATCCGGCCCGCGCCCGCTGGCCGACCGCCTGCGCCCGACGACGCTTGGCGAGGTCGCCGGCCAGGAGCATCTGACCGGGCCCGAGGGCGCGCTGACGCGGCTGGTGCAGTCCGGCTCGCTCGGCAGCCTGATCTTCTGGGGCCCGCCCGGCACGGGAAAGACCACTGTGGCGCGGCTGCTGGCAGGGCAGGTCGATCTCGGCTTCGAGCAGATCAGCGCGATCTTCTCCGGCATTGCCGACCTCAAGAAGGTCTTCGAGCAGGCGCGCGGCCACAGGCTCGGCGGCAAGGGCACGCTGCTCTTCGTCGACGAGATCCACCGCTTCAACCGGGCGCAGCTCGACGCTTTCCTGCCCGTCATGGAGGACGGCACGATCACGCTGGTCGGCGCAACGACCGAGAACCCGTCCTTCGCGCTCAACGCCGCGCTGCTCTCGCGCGCCCGGGTGCTGACCTTCAAGTCGCTCGACGAGGGCTCGCTGCTGTTCCTGCTCGGCCGGGCCGAGCATCTGGAAAAGCGCGATCTGCCGCTGACGCCGGAGGCGAAGCTCGCACTCGCCCGCTTCGCGGATGGCGACGGGCGCGCCGTGCTGACGCTGGCGGAGGAACTCTGGCGCGCGGCGCGGCCGGGCGAGATCTTCGACGAGGCGGGGCTGGCCGAGGTGATCCAGCGCCGCGCGCCGATCTACGACAAGGCGCAGGACGGCCACTACAACCTGATCTCGGCCCTGCACAAGACGATCCGCGGCTCGGATCCGGATGCGGCGCTCTACTATTTCGCCCGCATGCTCGATGCCGGCGAGGACCCGCGCTTCCTGGCGCGGCGGCTGGTGCGGATGGCGGTCGAGGATATCGGGCTCGCCGATCCGCAGGCGCTGGTCCATGCCCGCGCCGCCGCCGAGACCTATGAGCAGCTCGGCTCGCCGGAAGGCGAGCTCGCGCTCGCCAATGCGGTCATCTATCTCGCCACCGCGCCCAAATCGAACGCCGCCTACAAGGCCTACAAGGCGGCGCGCCGGGTCGCCGCCGAGCGCGGCTCGCTGATGCCGCCCAAGACGATCCTGAACGCGCCGACCAAGCTGATGAAGCAGGAGGGCTATGGCGCCGACTACGCTTACGACCACGACGCGCCCGACGCCTTCTCCGGCCAGGATTACTGGCCCGACGCGCTCGGGCGGCAGCTGTTCTACGACCCGCCGGAGCGCGGCTTCGAGCGCGAGATCCGCAAGCGCCTGGAGTATTGGGAGAAGCTGAGGCTGGAGCGCGGGGAGGGGTGAGCGGCGGCCGATAGCAATAAGTGCGCCCGTCGTGGTCGGGTTTGTCCCGACCATCCACGTCTTGCCACGCTGGGGGCGCTCTTCCACAGTGCGGTCGGGGCAGGGAGCGCAAGAGTGGAGGCGGATAGCGGCAGGATCGAGTTGCGCTCAGGCGAGGATGTCGAGCGGTTCCTCGCGGACAAGCCGCGGGAGTGGGCGGAGATATTGGCGGCGCGGGCGGCTTTACGCGTCGTTCCGTTGCTGGCTTCGTTGGTTGCGACACTTCCGCCAGGTCCACCACGTTACCTGCCATCAGACAGTCTTTTGGCGCTTGTTCGTGCTGCAACTCTGCCTTGGCTTGTCGCTGTGGTGCCGACCCGCAGTTTGAATCTGCGAAATCACACCCCTGCCGTCCGCTTTGTCGCGAACATTGTTGAACGCGACATGGACGCTCGCTCTGCCACTACTGTCACCGCTGCCAATGCGGCGTTCAATGCCGCCCGCGTCTGTTCCAACTCCATATTCGCCGTGAACGTGCGTTTTGCCGCCGCCGCACTTGAGCATGCCGCCACTGCTGCTTCTGCCGCCGACGCGGCCCGCGCCGCTGCTTATGAAGCGGCTAATGCCGCTGCCCGTGCCGCCTACGCCGAATCCGCCGCAAATGCCGCCGCTAACGTCAAATCCGCTTATTTGATGTTCTCGCAGGACGCAGCAGACATCGCCGCGCACAACAAGGTCGATGCTCTGCGTGATGTACCGCTTTGGCGTGCAATCGACGTTCCACAGCGGATCTCAGATAGCTGGATCACGATGACCGCTGCACTGCGACGAGCTGATGGCGCGTCCGACTGGAGCCTGGTCTGGATCGACTGGTACGAGGCGATCCGCGACGGACGCGCGCCCTGGGGCCTGCCGCGCGAAACGGGCGAGCAGATACTGGTCGAGGCGATGCTCTGGCCGCAAGAGGAGTGGGACAAGGGCGCACTCCACATCAACCGGCGGATCGCGGGGTTGATCGAGGCGGCGCGGGCGAAAATCCCAAAGCCGCCGGAAGCGCTGTCGGAAGACGAGGTGAACGCCATCGTCGTGCAGCGGCCGGCGGCGCATGTCTTCGTAGAGCAGGGCGGAAGCATTGTCGCGCGGCCGCTCCCGTCCACGCCAGCGGACGCAGCGACGGCTGCGGCACTCCAGGCGGAAGTTCTGGCCAAGGCGAAAGCCCTGCGCGAGCGCTTGGCCCAGCGTGGGGCCGAACTGCGTCCGGTCGAATCCCTAGACCGACTGATCGAGGTGCTGGATTGTCCGCCGGATGCAATCAATGTCGGTTTGCTCCTGTCGCGCCGGCGTAGCATCGAGGCGGATCGAAAGGCCTATGACAGCGAGGAGGGGCGCGACCTTCTGTTCCCCGGCGCGCTCGCGGCCATCGAAGACGTCGCGGAGTCGACGGCCGATCTCTTGGCCGCGTTTCCGGCGGCCCGCCAGATTGAGGCTGGCCGGGTCGCTCTCGATCTGGTGGCTGACCCGGCGCGTCGACGCGAGGTCGCGGACAGTCTCGACGCCATCGCCGCGCAGGCCGACGAAGCGCCGTTCGTCGATGATACGGCGCAGGCGGCGCTGCACGCTTACGATGCGGCGCTGGCCGAGGAACGCGATGTCGATGTGGTCGCTGCCGTCTTGGCTGACCGTGCGCTCGACACCGCCAACTTCGTGCGTCGGCTCGCTGCCTCGGCCCGCGATGGTTCGACGCCGGCCGTCAACGCGATCGTTCGCGGGGTCCGCACCGCTGCCGCGGAAGCCGGCGGGCTCGGAGCCGATAGCTGGGCGGCGGTCCGGAAAGGCTTCCCGAAAGGGTTGGAGAAGGGAAGCGAGAGTGCAGGCAAGATTCTGCCACCCGTTCTGCTCCTGCTGTTGCTCGCGATGATTTCGAAAGAGCTCGCTTTGCTGGCCGGCGCAGCGCAGGGATTGAAGTCGCTGTCTGGGCTCGTCGATCGCCTGACCAAGGCGAGCGAGCCGGAGCCGGATGTCCAGCCTGATCCGTCCAAGCGGGCCGAAGCTCCCGCCAATAAGGCAGCCCGCAAGTCACCCGCGCGCAAGAAGCCTGTGCAGAAGAAGCCTGCTCACAAGAAGCCTGGGTCGAAAAAGGGCTCTCAAAAATCGGAAGAAACCGAATCCGATACCGATGAAGGGGATGAGGAGGAATAGCGCAATCACGCGCCGGACCTGGCCCGCCTTGATCGAAAACAAAGCCGCCCACCCGCAGCGGCTTATCCTGCCCCTCGCGCCCACCCCCGGGCCGTGCCGGTGCCTGCCTCATGATCTCGCTTATCGCTCGCGCTCTCCTGATCGTGCCCTCGCTGATCGCGGGCTGGTTCGTTTCGCATGACGATGTCGCCTACTGGATCGTCGCCTTCGCGATCGGGCTGGTCTTCATCCTGCTGACCATCGCCTTCGAGCTCTATGTGCATCCGCTGCTGCGGCGCGGGCGGGAGGGGTAGGGGCGGGTGCAAGCCAGCCTCAGCCCTCATCCTGAGGAGCGCTCGGAGAGCGCGTCTCGAAGGAGGGTCCAGCGGGTTCCGGAGCCTCCTGGCGCATCCTTCGAGACGCCGCTTCGCGGCTCCTCAGGATGAGGGCTGGCGTCTGCGAGCGGCGCTGTAGAGCTCGTTCAGGCACCCCTCAGAACGACCGCTCGATGAAGAGCTGGGCCGAGAGCTGGCGGCCGCCCAGCGTCAGCGGCAGGACGCGGTTGGCGATGGCGACGCGGGTCCAGGCGACCGATCCCTCGATCCCGGCCTTGAGGCCGTCCACCGGCGTCCAGACCAGATTGGCGCTGGCGCGGTCGATCTTGAGCTTGCCGGTGGCCTGGTTGGCCAGCGGCAGGGTGAGCTGGTAGCGGCTGACATAGAGGTTGCTGGCGAGCTCGTCGGTCCATTCGCGGCGCGCGGCCAGCACGCCCGAGAAGCCGCGGCTGGAATCGGCGCTGGTCAGAACCTGGCTGACGATGGTCGCGTCGAGCGAGGAGCCGATATAGGCGGGGGCGTCGACCGCGCCGGAGAGCTGCGCCGTGATCTCGCCGGGCCGGCCGAGGATCGGCAGCTCATAGGTCGCGCCGATGATGCCGGCGCGGCCGAGCTTGGGCACCGAGCCCGGCACGTCGCGCAGTGCGCCGGCCATGTGCAGCGTCAGCCCGCCCTGGGTGTAGGTCAGGCGCGCGACGCCATCGGGCACGCGCCCCTTGACCACGGGGATGGTCGAGGTCGTCCCCAGCGTCGTGTCCTCGGCCGAGAGCGCCAGGTTCCAGCGCTCGGTCAGATCGCGCTCCCAGCCGATCAGCCCGACATTGCGGCCGGGCAGGCGGGCGCTGAAGGCGAACTCCTCGCCGGTCCAGAAGCTGAAGAACGTGCCGGTCAACCCGAAGGTCATCGTCCCCACCGTGACGGTGGCCTCGTCGACCGTCATGCTTTCGGGCTGGTCGGTGGCCGGCCGCAGCGACATCTCGAAGGCGGAGCCGATGCGCAGGCCCGAGGCGAGGTCATGGGCGGTCTCGATCCGCAGCGAGGTGCTGGTCGGCCAGGAATAGGCGGGCGGGGGCGCCGCATTGCCGGCCTTGGGAATGCGGTAGCTGTCGAATTGCAGCCCGGCGGTGACGCTGCCGGAGACGGCGAGGCAGGTGCTCGAGCCCGGCAGGATCAGCCCCGGGACGTCGTCGTCGTCGTCGTCATCCTCCGCGTCGTCATCGGTGTCGTCATCGTCGTCTTCCGCGTCGTCGGCGTTCGGCGCGGCTGCCGCGCTGGCCTCCTCGGCGGCGGGAAAGAGCGGGGCGATGTCGGGTGGCTTGATGAGGCAGCTGCGGGCGAATTGCGGGGCGCTGGCCGGGAGCGGGCGGGGTGTGGCGGCCTGCGCGACCCCGAGAGCGGCGCAGGACGTGCTGAGCGCCAGCAGGAGCGCGCGCCCGGCATGTCCTGCCCGGGCGTCACGACCACAGGCGGTTTCCCGCACCCCCTCCCGCATGTCGTTCCGTCGCCCCCCGGCCCCAGCGTCAAGACGCTGCCGCTACACCTCTCAGCTTGGCGCTCCCGCGGCAAGGGCCCGATTTCGTTTGTGTGGGGGCGACGGGCTGGCTATTGCAGGGCGATGACCTCCACGCTCCTTGTCTTTTTCGGCGCCGGCATCGGCGGCATGCTGCGGCATGGCGTCAATCTCGTCTCGCCGCGCTGGTTCGGCACCGGCTTTCCCGCCGGAACGCTGCTGATCAACGTGCTCGGATCGGCCCTGATGGGCGTGATCGCCGGCTGGCTCGCCTTCAAGACGCAGGCCGGCTGGTCGCAGCATGCCAGGCTGTTCCTGACCACCGGCGTGCTCGGCGGCTTCACCACCTTCTCGGCCTTCTCGCTCGACGCTGTGCTGCTCTGGGAGCGCGGCGAGACCGGGCTTGCAGCAGCCTATGTGCTCGGCTCGGTCATCCTCTCGCTGGCGGCCCTGCTCGCCGGCCTCGCACTCGTCCGGAGCCTGTCATGAGAACCGGTGGTAAAGCGGGCGGCCCAGGAGCTGGCGGCAAAGGAACAGGCGGCAAGGGGGCGGGAGCAGGCCCCCGGCGCGGCGGTCGGCCGCCGGCCGCGGGCGCACCGCGCGGGCCGGCCGGCAAGGCCAAGCGTCCGAGCCATGACGCGCGCCGCTCGGCCCGCGCTCGCCCTGAGCGCGAGGAGGCGGAGATCCGCACCGAGCCGACGCGCAACCCGGCGCCGCACCATCCCGTGCCGCGCGGGGCGGGGCCGCGGCAGCCTGCGCCCAAGCCAGCCACCAGGCCGGCCGGGAAGCCGGTCGCGGCTCGCCGGGCGCCGGTGACCGAGGGGCCGACGCGGGCCGAGGTCAAGGCGGAGACGGCGCAGGTGCTCGCCACCGGCGTGCAGCAACTCGTGGTCACCGCCGACGAAAACGAGATGCGGATCGACCGCTTTCTCGAGAACCGCTTCCCGC
The DNA here is from genome assembly GCF_030695125.1 of Allobosea sp. Classification (GTDB taxonomy): domain Bacteria; phylum Pseudomonadota; class Alphaproteobacteria; order Rhizobiales; family Beijerinckiaceae; genus Allobosea. The sequence continues at coordinate 25,301 of NZ_JAUYTP010000022.1, forward strand.
AGCTCTCCTTCAGCCATATCCAGCGCATCGTCCGGAAGGGCGAATTGCGCGTCAACGGCAAGCGCGCCGACAGCAAGGACCGGCTCGAAGAGGGCCAGACCGTGCGCATCCCGCCGCTCAAGCTGGAGCCGCAGGAAAGCCGGCCGCGCTCGCTCAAGGCCGATGACGACACGCTGGGGTTCCTGCGCTCGATCACGCTCTATGAGGATGACGACGTCATCGTCCTGAACAAGCCGGCGGGGCTGGCCGTCCAGGGCGGCTCGGGTACGACGCGCCATGTCGACCAGATGCTCGACGTACTGACCGACAAGAGCGGGCAGAAGCCGCGCCTCGTCCACCGCCTCGACAAGGACACGGCCGGCTGCCTCGTCATCGCCAAATCGCGTTTTGCGGCGGCCACGCTCGCCAAGACCTTCCGTTCGCGCTCGGCCCGCAAGGTCTACTGGGCGCTGGTGGCGGGCGTGCCGCGCGTGCGCCAGGGCCGGATCTCGACTTATCTCGCCCGCGAGGAGGCCTATGATGGCGACCAGCGCATGGCGGTCGCCCAGCATGGCGAGGACGGCGCGATGCATGCCGTGACCTATTACGCGGTGGTCGAGACCGCCGCGCAGAAGCTCGGCTGGCTCTCGCTGAAGCCCGTGACCGGGCGCACCCACCAATTGCGCGCGCACGCGGCCCATATCGGCCATCCCATCGTGGGCGATCCGAAATATTTCAACATCAAGAACTGGGAGCTGCCCGGCGGCATCCAGAACAAGCTGCATCTGCTGGCGCGGCGCATCGTGCTGCCGCATCCGCGCGGCAAGGGCACGATCGACGTCAGCGCGCCGCTGCCCCCGCATATGCGCCAGTCCTGGAACCTGCTCGGCTTCGAGGACGCGCATTACGATCCGATCGTGGACGCGCCCGACGAGTAAGGTTCGTCAGGCTCGGGCCCGATCCGAGCATCTCCTGCGGGAGATTCTCGGGTCTGCGCTTCGCTTCGCCCGAGAAGGACGAAAGAGAACGATTGCGGAACAAACAGAATTGTGTTTTTGTTTTGTTCCCATCCCTCTGACGCTGGTGCTCCGATGATCCGTTGCGCTTTCCTGCTGGCTGGCCTCGTTCTCACCGCTTCCGTTTCCGTTCCTGCCCTGGCGCAGAGCCCGGGCCCCGCGCCGGCGCGCGTCGCCGTCGCCCCCGCCGACGAGCCCGTGCCGCGCGCGCAGCGCGCGAAAGCCCGGCAGGACTGTATCGCCGAGCATGTCGCGCTGTCGGGCGACGATCTGCGCGCCGCGATGCGCGACTGCATCCAGGCAAAGTTCCCCGACGTGCAGCTTTATGCCCGCGATGGCGTGACCCGCGACGGCAAGCCGACGGCGGTGGCGACGCGGGCGGCCTGCAAGACCGAGATCGACGCGCAGGGTCTGGCGGGCTCGGCCCGGACGGCTGCGCTCGTCGCCTGCTTCAACGCCAGGCGCCCCGACCTCGCCCAGCGCGCCGAATGCCGGAAGGATGCGCGCGGCAAGGGGCTCGATGGCGACGATTTGCGCAAGGCGGTGGATGCCTGCGCGCGCGAGGCGCGCAGCTGAACAGAGGGTCGGGCTGGCGGTGACGGGCCATGACCGCAGCGCAGTGGATCGCGCCCGCGATCCGGGCTACAGCGCGGCCATGGACCTCATCATCTTCGATCTCGACGGCACGCTGATCAATTCCGAGGCGATCCTGCTCGCCGCGCAGCACGAGACCTTCGCGCGGCATGGGCTCGCCCATCCCGGCCGCGAGGCGGGGCTCGGCGTCGTCGGGCTGACGCTCGACATCGCGCTGATGCGGCTCGGCGGGCTGCCCGCGCCGGACGCCGCCCTGGCCGAGACCTACAAGGATGTCTTCGGGGCGATGCGCCGTCAGGCGCAGACGGACGCAGCTCTCGACGAGCCGCTGTTTCCCGGCGTCGCCGAGACGCTGGCCGCGCTGGCGGGCATGCCGGGCGTCCAGCTCGGCATCGCCACCGGCAAATCGCGCCGCGGCGCCGAGTACATCATCGAGCGCCATGGTTGGGAGGGGCTGTTTGCGACCGTGCAGACTGCCGACGACGCGCCCTCCAAGCCGCATCCCGAGATGATCCTGCGGGCGCTGGCGGAAACCGGCGCGGCACCGGGGCGGACCGCGATGGTCGGTGATGCCTCGTTCGATATCGAGATGGCGGTGGCCGCCGGCGTGATCCCGGTTGCCGTGTCCTGGGGGTTCCAGCCGGTCGCGACGCTGGTGGCGCTCGGCGCGCGCCATGTGCTCGCGCGCTCGACCGATCTTCCGGGTGTGCTGGGGCTGCCGGAGGCCGTCGCTGCCGACGAGGCGGTGTGACCTAGAGCGTCATGCTCGGGCTTGTCCCGCGCATCTCGAAAACCAGCGCTCTTCCGTGGCGAGATTCTCGGGTCTGCGCTTCGCTGGAGAATGACGGCCCGCTATGCGGGTCGGTGCCGGATGGGCCGCCCCCAGTAACATCCTCGCAACCACGTCCGCTCAGGGCCGTTTAACCTGAACATGCGTTCAGATTTGGCTGTTAACCACCTGATGGCGGGTCCCGATCCATGGTGTTCCTACAGCAGGAACGTACCGGCACAAAACAACGCCGGACAGGGGTCGAACAATGATTGGTCATGAACTTCGCGAATTCGTCGATCGTGTGATGGATCGTCTGGTCATCGATGCTGAAGACGTCAATTGTCTTCAGCGTGACATTCTGGACGAGGCGGTTGTCACGCGCGATGTCATCGATGTGCTGGTGGCGCTCGACCGGGCCGTGCCGCAGCGCTGCGAGGCCTTCGGCGACTATCTGGTCGCGCTGGTCGTCGATTTCGCGGTCTGGCAGAACCGGCCGACCGGCGTCATCGATCGCGACAAGGCGCATTGGCTGGTGACGACGCTGTCGGCCGGCGAGGGGCCCACCGTCACCGCCCGCCGCATCGCCTTCGAGATCGTGCGCGAGGCGGAGCGCTGCGACGAGGCGCTGATCGGCTTCGCGCTCGACAAGGGCCATGCCAAGCCTGCGCGCTTCTGGCCCGAGCGGGTGCTGCTCGCCAGCTGACGGCGCGGCGGCGCCCCTCGATCACCGACTTTCGCATCGGTGGACGCCGCCCACGGTGTCCCCTACACCCCAGACCCGGATCGACACGCCTACAGGCGCATCGGTTCGGGTTTCGCCATTTGGGGCTGTGCGAAAAACCGGTAGCCGGTTTTGCCGGACATGCTCTAACTGGGCTTGCAAGCGTGCCGCCAGAACCGGGTCCTGCAGCGGACCCCGGCATGCTTCGGGCTCGTCGACGGCCGGGGAGGCGCCACGCATGTTCTCGAAAATCCTGATCGCGAACCGCGGCGAGATCGCCTGCCGGGTCATCAAGACGGCGCGGCGCATGGGCATCAAGACGGTGGCGGTCTATTCCGAAGCCGATCGGGACGCGCTGCATGTCGAGATGGCCGACGAGGCCGTTCTGATCGGCCCGCCCGCCGCCGCCCAGTCCTATCTCGTCATCGACAAGATCATCGCCGCCTGCAAGGCGACCGGCGCTCAGGCCGTGCATCCCGGCTATGGCTTCCTGTCCGAGCGCGAGGCCTTCGCCCAGGCGTTGAAGGACAACGGCATCGTTTTCATCGGTCCCAATCCCGGGGCGATCGCGGCGATGGGCGACAAGATCGAATCGAAGAAGGCGGCCGCGGCTGCCAACGTCTCGACCGTGCCGGGCCATCTCGGCATCATCGAGAGCCCCGAGCATGCGGTGACCATCGCCGATGCGATCGGCTATCCCGTCATGATCAAGGCTTCCGCCGGCGGCGGCGGCAAGGGCATGCGCATCGCCCATTCCGCCGGGGAGGTCGCCGAGGGTTTCGCGCGGGCGAAGTCCGAAGCGGCGTCCTCCTTCGGCGACGATCGCGTCTTCGTCGAGAAATTCATCGTCGACCCCCGCCATATCGAGATCCAGGTGCTGGGCGACAAGCACGGCAACGTCATCTATCTCGGCGAGCGCGAATGCTCGATCCAGCGCCGCAACCAGAAGGTCGTCGAGGAGGCGCCGTCGCCGCTGCTGGACGAGGCGACGCGCCGCAAGATGGGCGAGCAGGCGGTCGCGCTGGCCCGGGCCGTGAACTACGATTCCGCCGGCACGGTCGAGTTCGTCGCCGGCCAGGACAAATCCTTCTATTTCCTCGAGATGAACACGCGGCTTCAGGTCGAGCATCCGGTGACGGAGATGATCACCGGCGTCGACCTGGTCGAGGAGATGATCCGCGTCGCCTATGGCGAGCAGCTGCGGCTCACCCAGGCCGATGTGAAGCTGAACGGCTGGGCGGTGGAAAGCCGCGTCTATGCCGAGGACCCGACGCGCAATTTCCTGCCCTCGACGGGGCGGCTGGTGACCTATCGACCCCCGGCCGAGGGGCCAGACGGCGACGCCATCGTGCGCAACGACACCGGCGTGTTCGAGGGTGGCGAGATCTCGATCCATTATGACCCGATGATCGCCAAGCTCGTCACCCATGCGCCGACGCGGCTGGCCGCCATCGAGGCGCAGGGCCGCGCGCTCGATGCCTTTGCGATCGACGGCATCCGCCACAACATCCCCTTTGTCTCGGCGCTGATGCATCATCCGCGCTGGATCGCGGGCGATCTCTCCACCGGCTTCATCGCCGAGGAGTTTCCCGAGGGCTTTTCGCTGCCGGTCCCGCAGGGCGAGGTCGCCTTGCGCATGGCGGCGATCGCGATCGCCTGCGACCACCGGCTGAACCAGCGCAAGCGCCATGTCAGCGCGCAGATGGAGGGCTGGCGCCGGGTGTCATTCGAGCGCACCCGCGTCGTCGTGCTCGGCGGGGAGCGGTTCGAGGGCGAGGTCAGCGAGCAGGGCGAGGCGGTGATGATCGGCTTCGGTCCCCGCACCCTCTCCGTCGTCAGCGACTGGCGCCCGGGCGAGCCGGTCTGGCGCGGCACGCTGGACGGCGTTGCGGTGGCGGCGCAGGTGCGCGCGATCCTGAACGGCTTCGCGCTTGGCCATGCCGGCGCCTATGCCGACGCCATCGTCCGTACGCCGCGCGAGGCCGAACTCGCCGCGCTGATGCCCGAGAAGGTCGCCGCCGACACCGGCAAAGTGCTGCTCTGCCCGATGCCCGGCGTGGTCAAGGCGATCTCGGTTGCCGTTGGCCAGGAGGTCAAGGCCGGCGAGGCTTTGTGCATGGTCGAGGCGATGAAGATGGAAAACGTGCTGCGCGCCGAGAAGGACGCCACCGTCGCCAAGATCCTGGCGAAGGAGGGCGAATCGCTCGCGGTCGACGCGGTGATCATGGAATTCGCCTAAGGCGCATCGGACAAGCCAACCGTCGTCCGCTCCCGCACCGTCATTCCGGGCGAGCGCAGCGAAGACCCGGAATCCATCGCAGGGCGCCTCCGTCCCAGACAAGGCCCTCCGATGGATTCCGGAGCGGCGCCGCTGGCGCGGCTTGTCCGGAATGACGCTGTGTGGGCAAGCTGCTGCCAGAGACCGAGATGGAGACGATCTGACATGCTGACGATCTGGGGGCGCATCAGCTCCATCAATGTCCAGAAGGTGGTCTGGGCCGCCGGCGAAGTCGGCCAGAGCTTCGAGCGCATCGATTGCGGCGGGCCGTTCGGCGGGCTGCGCGAGCCGATGTTCCTGGCGAAGAACCCCAATGCCCAGATCCCCGTGCTGGAAGACGGCGAGGTCTGCATCTGGGAGTCCAACAGCATCGTGCGCTATCTCGCGGCGCGCTATGGCGCGGGCTGGATCTGGGAGGAGGACCCGGCGCGCCGGGCCGATTCCGACCGATGGCTCGACTGGATGCAGTCCTCCCTGCAGCCGGCGCTGATGCCCGTGCTGTGGGGGCTGGTGCGCAAGGTTCCCGAATACACCGCGCCCGAAACGGTTGCGGCCGGCGTCGCCAAGGCCGAGGCGCTGATGGCGATCCTCGACCAGCATCTCGCGGAGCGCAGCTTCCTCGGCGGGGAGCGCTTCGGCATGGCCGACATCGTCGTCGGCTGCGGAGCGCATCGCTGGCTCCACATGCCGGTCGAGCGCATCGCACGGCCTCATGTCCAGCGCTGGTACGAGGCGATCTACGCCCGCCCGGCCGCCAAGCCCGCGCTGGTCCTGCCGGTCGCCTGACATGATCGCGAGGTGCCTTGATCCGCCTGCGATCGGTGCCAAGATGGGCAGCATGATGATCCTTCGTTTCGCGCTGCTGTCATGGGTCTGCTGCCTCGCATCGTTGGGGGGCGCTGGAACGGTCTGGGCACAGGCGCCTGCTCCGGCGCCGCTGGTGGCCGACCGGGCGCAGCTGTCGGCCTGTCTGCGCGACAACCGCGCCGCGGCTTCCGCCTGCATCGGGTCGATCGCGGTGGCCTGCGTCGGCACCGCCAGCGCCGACCGGCGCGGCGCCGAGATCGGCTGTGCCCGTCGCGAAGAGGCGGTCTGGCGCGAGCGGTTGATCCAGGCGGTCCAGCAGAGCGGCCGGACGCTCGACGCCGGCCAGCGCAGTCGCCTGATTGCGCTGCAGCTCTCCTGGGAAGGGTTCATCGCCCAGAAATGCGCGTTCTACGGTGCGACGCAGCGGGAGGGTTTCCAACTCGGGCGCCAGGCCGGCTGCGAGTTGCGGGAGGTGGCGACACGGACGCTCGAACTGGAACGTGCGGCGGCGCCGCAGGCCCCGGCGCGGCGTCCCTCGCAACCGCCGCAGATCATCCGGTGAGCGGCGTTCACGCGCCGTCAGCTTTCGTCGGCTAGAAGCGGTCCGTCGCCGCAGCCGGAAAGCCGCCCATGTTCTTCGTCCTCTCCAAGGTGGTCTGGTTCGTCCTGTCGCCGGTGAACCTGGCCATCCTGCTGGCGCTGCTGGCGGCGCTGCTCGCCTTCACGCGCTTTGCGCGGGCGGCGCGCTGGCTCGGCGTGGTGGCGTTGTCGTTCCTGGCGCTGATGGCCTTCAGCCCGCTGCCACGGCTGGTGATGTGGCCGCTGGAGAACCGCTTTCCGCAGCAGCCGGCCGAAAAGGGCCCCGTCGCCGGGATCATCGTGCTGGGCGGGGCGATCGGGGTCGCCCGCGGCGACGTGGTTCTGACCAGCGCCGCCGCGCGCATGACCAAGGCGGTCGAACTGGCGCGGCTGCATCCGCAGGCGAAGATCGTCTTCACCGGGGGCGCCGCCAATCTGATCTCGCCGGTGACCAAGACCGAATCGGACGGTGCCAGCGTGCTGTTCGAGGGGCTGGGCCTGCCGCGCGAGCGGATCGTGCTCGAGGACAAATCCCGCAACACGCGCGAGAATGCGGTTCTGACCAAGCTCCTGGTCGATCCCAAGCCGGGCGAGCGCTGGCTGCTGGTGACCTCCGCCTGGCACATGCCGCGCTCGATGGGCGTGTTCCGCAAGGCTGGCTTCGCGGTCGAGGCCTTCCCGGTGGACTATCTCACCGAGGAGAATGCGTCGGAATTCGTGCGCGTTTCGGGGCGCGCGCCACGCGGTCTGATGATCGCCGATGACGGCTTCAAGGAATGGGTCGGGCTCGTGGCCTATCGCCTGGCCGGCTATACCGACGCGCTGTTTCCGGGGCCGTGAGGGGTTATTCTCCCTCCGGCAGCCTGAGCCGGTAGACGCCACGGAAATCGTCGGGGTCGACGGGGCGGCCCTTGCGGGTGATGACGACCTTGCCTTCCTTCATCAGCCGCACCGCGACGCGGCGGATCGGCTGCATCAGCGGGCCCCAGCCATCGGGATGGTCGCCGCCGAGCGCGCGCGCGGCTTCCGAGGGGCAGATCGTGCGGCCTTCACCGCGCTCGCCCGCCAGTTTCAGGATCGTCGCGGCGAGATCGTCGTCGTGAGGCTTGGGCTTGCTCGTTGCGGGCGTGGCGTCTGGCTGATGGGTCATGATGCGTCCGGATAGCGAAAGACGCGGGCGGCGTCGGAGGCGAACTGGCGCCGGTACATCGCCACGAGGACGGCGCCGGTGAACAGGATGAAGGTGGTGGGCCCGAGGAACCAGCCCATATAGGCGAGCGCGAAGAAGAAGGCGCGCTGCCCGCGGTTGAAATGCCGTCCGCCGGCGATGTTCATCTCGGTCGCTTCATGCACCGCGCGCTGCGCGTCGTCCGGGTCGTGGTTCTTGGCGGCCGGCAGCGAGCCGAGCAGGATGACGCAGTAGTTGAACAGCCGGTAGCTCCAGGCGAATTTGAAGAAGGCATAGCCGAAGATCAGGGCCAGCCCGATCACCTTGAGTTCCCAGGCGGCGCGGGTGGGGGCCGTGCCGAAGGGCAGATCGGAGAACAGCGCCACGACGCGGTCGGTCGATTGCAGCAGGGTCAGCGTGCCGCCGATGGCGATCAGCGAGGTCGAGGCGAAGAAGGCCGTGCCGTTCTGCAGGCCGTTCATGATCTGCGTGTCGACGATCCGGTTGTCGCGCGACATCGCCTCGCGAATCCAGCGGGCGCGACGCAGATTCATCTTCATGTTCAGGCTCTTGCCGGCATGGGGGCCCATCTCGACGGCGAAATGATAGCCGATCCAGGCGGCGGCGAAGAAGGCTGCGCCAATGATGTCGAGGGTGCCGAATCCGATCATGCCTTGCCTCCGGCGCGCACAGTGCTGCGCTGCGGTGCCAGCGGCAAGGCGCGATTGACGCAAGGCGCAACTCTGGCCACGGTGCCGTCCGTTTCGAGAGGAGGCCGCGATGCCGCAGACCATCACCAAGGGCTACAAGGCGCTGCTGGCGGAAGCCGAGGCTGTGGTGACGACGCTGAGCGTCGCGGAGGCGCAGGCGCTGCTCGGGCGCGACGACGTCGTCTTCGTCGATCTGCGCGATCCGCGCGAACTGGAGCGGGAAGGGCGGATGCCCGAGGCGTTCCATTGCCCGCGCGGCATGCTTGAGTTCTGGATCGACCCCGAGAGCCCCTATGCCAAGCCGGTCTTCCAGGAGGACAAGCAGTTCGTGTTCTTCTGCGCGGGCGGCTGGCGCTCGGCGCTGGCGGCCAAGGTGGCGCAGGAGATGGGGCTGAAGCCCGTGGCGCACATGGCCGGCGGCTTCGGCGCCTGGAAGAAGGCCGGCGCGCCGTTCGACGCCGCCGAGCCTCGCGATCCGGCGTCGAAGGCGACCGCGTGAGCCCGGTCAATGTCGTCGTCGTCCTGCTGGTCGTCGCCTTCCTGTTTCGCAAGCCATTGGGGCGGCTGTTCAACCGGCAGTTTCCCGACCGGGCGAAGCGTCACCGCATCATCGGCACGATCATCGCGGGCTTTGCGCTGGTGATCGCGATCCGGCTAGCGGCGCTGCTGTGGAAGTGAAGCGATCCGTGCGCGGCTGCCCGAGGAAGCCGCGCCGGACTGGCGGGCTCGTGGTCTCGGGGCGCGTCGCAAGGCGCGGTTCCACCCAGCTTCGACCGTGACGCTTGCCTGCTCGGCCGATCCGGGCCGGACCTGCAATGTTCTCATGGACCATCAAAAGACAGGGACATCCGGTTGGTCGCGTGATTGGGCCATGCGATAAGCTGTCGCAATGGATGCTATCATCGTGGGAACCACCGTGACCCCGGAATTTCGTGACGCTCGCTTTATGCGCAGCCTTCTGGCGGCGTCAGATGACTGCATCAAGGTGATCGATCTTGACGGCAAGCTGGCCTTCATGAGCGAGGGCGGCCAGCGCGTCATGGAAGTCAGCGACTTCAACGCGGTCAAGGGCTGCCCGTGGCCGGACTTTTGGCAAGGCGAAGGCAACGCCGAGGCCAGATCCGCGATCGAGGCCGCCAGACAGGGCCGCAGCGCTCGATTTCAGGGGGCTGCCAACACCTTCGCGGGCAATCCGCGCTACTGGGATGTCCAGGTCGGTCCCATCATCGGCGCGGATGGCCAGCCCGAGGCCATCCTCTCAGTGTCGCGCGACATCACGCTGATCAAGGAAGCCGAGCAGCGGCAGCATCTGCTCGCGCTGGAGCTGAAACACCGGATGAAAAATACATTCGCGATGATCCAGTCGATCGCGAACCAGACGATTCGCGGCGGGCCGGAGGTCGCGGCCATCAAGGAGGCGTTCACGGCGCGGCTCGCCACCATGGCGATCGCGCAGGATATCCTGACGCAAACGGTCTGGGCGAAGGCAAGCCTCGCTCACCTGATCGGGGAATCGCTGAAGGGCCATAGCGACATGTCCCGCTTTCGGAGCGAGGGCCCGACGGTCGAGCTGTCATCAAGGACCGCGCTCGCGATGGCGCTGGCCCTGCACGAACTGGCGACGAACGCGATCAAGTATGGGGCGCTCGCGCAGGAAAGCGGGCGCATCGACATCGCCTGGTCGGTGATGGACGGAGCGTTTGCGTTTGAGTGGCGGGAAAGTGGCGGGCCGCCTGTCCAGCCACCGACCCGTCTCGGCTTCGGCTCGCGCATGATCGAGCGCGCCATGGCGGGCTACTTCCAAGGCACCACATCGGTCGACTATGCCGTGACCGGCATCGTCTTCACGCTTCGCGGCCCCGTCGAGGCGCTGACGGCCGACTGACCAGCACGGGGCCCTGCAAGGGCGTCACTTCGGCGCCAGCGCGCGCGGCCGCACGCCCGGCACCGGTCCGGGCGGCAGTTCCTCGGCCGCTGCCGGCGGCGCCTTCAGATCCAGATTCGGCTTGCTCAGAAACCGATTCAGGCCGGCGACGTAACTCTCTGGCAGGGCCCAGTGTTTCGCGCTGGCGATGACGGCTTCCATATAGCCGGGCTTGGGCCGGCCCGGGTCGCCCGAGCGGCCGATATAGACGAGCGCGCGCTTGGCGCCGCCGGGCACGATCACCGGCTGGCTGATCTTGACGTAGAGCCCGCTGGAGAGGTCCTCGAACTTGTCGAGCGTGCGGATATCGCCAAGCGAACAATCCCAGAGCACGCCATGAACCTCTTCGCGCGGGTCGCGGACGACCGAGGCGTAGCCATCCGTCGTGACGAGGAAGCGGTGCCGCGGCAGGCGGGCGAGCCCGAGCGCCTTGGAGCGCGGGCAGCGCTGCGCCATGCCGGCGGGGTCCATGTTGAGGCCGTAGGCGAAGTAGAGGGGCATTCAGACGCGCTCCGGAACCGCGACGCGGAACCCTCTCCTGTAAGGAGAGGGTAGGGTGAGGTGTAGGCCGTTCGACCCGTGGGGCGCGGGTCAGGCCGCGGTGAGGTTACGGCAGCGGTGTCCAGGGGCCGACACCTCACCCCTGCCCCTCTCCTTACAGGAGAGGGGTTCCCCGCGCCTTTCGCCTGGCCTCACTGCTTTCGACCTCACTTCGTCTTCTGGAACAGCTCCCGCCCGATCAGCATGCGCCGGATCTCGCTGGTGCCGGCGCCGATCTCGTAGAGCTTGGCATCTCTGAGCAAGCGCCCGGTCGGATAGTCGTTGATGTAGCCGTTGCCGCCGAGCAGCTGGATGGCGTCGAGCGCGATCTGGGTGGCCTTCTCGGCTGCGATCAGGATCGCGCCGGCGGCGTCCTCGCGGGTGGTCTCGCCGCGGTCGCAGGCCTTGGCCACAGCGTACACATAGGCCTTGCAGGCGTTCATCATCACATACATGTCGGCGATCTTGCCCTGGACGAGCTGGAACTCGCCGATCGCCTGGCCGAACTGCTTGCGCTCGTGGACATAGGGCATGACCACGTCGAGCGCCGCCTGCATGATGCCGAGCGGCCCGGCCGCCAGCACGACGCGCTCATAGTCGAGCCCGCTCATGAGGACGTTGACGCCGCGACCGACCGCGCCGAGCACGTTCTCCTCGGGCACCTCGCAGTCCTCGAAGACGAGCTCGCAGGTGTCGGAGCCGCGCATGCCGAGCTTGTCGAGCTTCTGGTGGGTCGAGAAGCCCTTCATGCCCTTCTCTATCAGGAAGGCGGTGATGCCCTTCGAGCCGGCCTCGGGGTCGGTCTTGGCGTAGACCACCAGCGTCTCGGCGATCGGCCCGTTGGTGATCCACATCTTGTTGCCGGTGAGGACATAGCGGTCGCCCGTCTTCACAGCCTTCGTCTTCATCGAGACGACGTCGGAGCCCGCGCCGGGCTCCGACATGGCGAGCGCACCGACATGCTCGCCCGAGATCAGCTTCGGCAGGTATTTCGCCTTCTGGGCCGCGTTGCCGTTGCGGGCGATCTGGTTGACGCAGAGGTTCGAGTGGGCGCCGTAGGAGAGGCCGACCGAGGCCGAGGCGCGGCTGACCTCCTCGATCGCCACGACATGCTCGAGATAGCCAAGGCCCGCGCCGCCATCCTCTTCCTTCACCGTGATGCCGTGCAGGCCGAGCGCGCCCATCTGCGGCCAGAGATCGCGCGGGAACTGGTTCGTCTGGTCGATCTCCTGGGCGCGCGGGGCGATCTTCTCCTGCGCGAAGGCATGGACCGTGTCGCGGATGGCGTCGGCGGTCTCGCCGAGGTCGAAATTGAAGGGGCGGGGCGCGTTGGCGAGCATGGTGGACCTCCCGAGGAGCCGGCGCGGCGAAGGCGCCTGGCGTTTCCCCGACTTATAGCGCGGATCACGGGCAAGTCAGTGCGCGCGGGCGCGCAGGCGGTTGGGCATCGATGCGGGGAGGCTGCGCGCTGGTCGATCCGCGCCTGACCTTCAGCCGCCGATCACGCCCCGACGCCGCAGCAGCACGAGCGTCAGAAGCGCGGCGCAGAGGCAGGCCAGAGCGACGAAGAACGCGCCGAAATCGTGCTCCATCCAGGGCAGGCCCTTCACATTGATGCCGAACAAGCCGGTGATGAAGGTCGCCGGCATGAACAGCGCCGTCAGGATCGAGAGCGCATAGAGCTGGCGGTTGGTCTGGCTGGCGGTGCGGGCGGTCATCTCGTCCTGCAGCAGCCTGGCGCGGTCCTGCACCGACTGGACATCGGAATGGGGCCCGTCGATGCGCTGCAGCAGCCGGGCGGCGGCGGCCTTGACCTCCTCGGGTGCCTTGCGGCCGGAATGGGTCTCGGCGAAGCGCCGGAACAGCAGATGCAGGCCGCCGAGCTGGCGATGCAGCCGGACCGCCATGCGCCTGACCGCGCCGACGCGGGCGGGCGCGTCGTCGAAACGGTCGGCGAGGATATGGTCCTCGACGCTGTCGGTCTCGTCCATCAGCCGGACCACCGCACGGGTGACGTCGTCGACGATGTGCTCGATGATCTGCTCGAACAGCCCGGCGGGCCCCTCGACGGCCTCGCCGCGGTTGAGCGCGTCGGCCGCCAGCCGGATCGACTGCAGCGCGTCGCGCCGGCCGGTGAGCAGCAGGCGCTCGCCGACGATCCAGTAGAGCGGGCCGACGAGGTCGGAATCGGCGGCGACGTCGCGGATCAGGTCGTGCGAGACGCCCCAGACCAGATCGGCCGAATGGTCGAGCCGCTGATGGCTCTCGGGCGAGATGAACATTTCCTCGGCGCCGGCCGGCAGCCAGGTCTGCTCGGCGATCCAGGCCTTGGCGCGGCTGTGGACGAGATCGAGATGGAGCCAGACGAAACCGTCTTCCGGCGCGACACCGGGCACGGTCTCGCGGTCGATCAGCCCGGGCACACCCGCGGCGTCGAAGCGATAGGCCCAGACGATGCCCATGCGGGACTGCGCATCGGTGATGGAATGCGGGGCGGTCATCGTGTTGCTGGCCGGGGAACTCGCTGGCGACGCCGCGAGCCCTGCGCCCGCCGCATGACAGTTCGATGACGGCTGCGGGGGCAGGGAGATGGCAGCCCCGTTGCGGACCCGTTCAGTCGCTGTGGGCGGTGCGCTGCCCGATCCTGGCCGGCGGCGCCATGCGCAGGGGCGTTCCCCCGGCGGCTTTCGGCGCGCGCGAGCCGGCCGATGTCGTCGGCGGTTTTCGGCCGGCGACCCTCGGTTCGCTGGCGAGCCATTGGCGCGTGCCGATGTCGAAGCGGCCCTCGCGCCAGGCGGCGAATTGCTTCTCGCTGCCGAAGAAGGCGTTGCGGTCGACGTCGCCGGTGATGCCCGGCACCCGGCCGGTGGTGGTGAACTGCCAGAACTCCCATTGCTCGCGCTTGTAGCGATGCTTCAGCGGTGCTGCGGTCGAGCGCAGCCAATAGGGATAGTCGTTGAACTCGCCCTCGAGGATGTCCTCGTGGAAGTTGATGTCGGTGTAGATGATCGGCTTCTTGCCGGTGTGCTCCTGCAGGGCTGCGAGCATGATGCGCATCTTCTCCAGCACTTGCGCGCGGGAGACCTTGCGGTTGCATTGCGAGCCATGCTGCCACTCGACATCGAGGACGGGCGGCAGGGCGTCTGGATCGCGCGGGATATGGCGCTTGAACCAGCGCACCTGCTCGTGTGCCGGGCGGCACCACCAGACGAAGTGATAGGCGCCGCGCGCGATGCCGGCCCTTTTCGCGCCGGCCCAGTTCTGCCGGAAATTCGGATCGAGATGGTCGCCGCCTTCGGTCGCCTTCATGAAGACGAAGCGGGTACCGGCGTCCTTGACCTTGTCCCAGTCGATCTCGCCCTGCCAGCGCGAGATATCGATGCCCTGGATCGCCTGGCGGCGTGCCTCGCGGACGCCGTGATGGGGCGACGAATCGCTCTTCTTGGGATAGAGCGCCGCAGCCGGGCCCGCCAGGCCGGTCAGCAGGCCGCAGAGCGTCAAGACACCCAGCGCCGCCCGCTTCACAAAACCCAATCGCACCGGCGTCTCCCTCTCCTGCATGGCTCTTCGACATGGGGAGGCGCTGGTTAAGAGCCGGTTAGATTTGGCGCGAATGCGCGGGGCTTGTTTCAGCTTTGGTTAACCGGCAGGGCCGGCCGCGCCGCGGCGGAGGATCGCTCACAGCGGCTCGGCGACCTCGTCGTCGGGCGGCTGGAACGAGGAGGGTATGGCCGTGGCGCTGCCGGGGATGCGGCTGGCCATCGGCGCCGGCGTGGCCGCCACCGGGCGCTCGGGGCCTGGGCTCGGCTGCGGCGGCACCGGCTTTTCGCGCCTCCAGCGCCGTGTTCCGATGTCGAACTCGCCGGTGCGCCAGCCGACGAATTCGCCCTCGTTGCCGAAGAAGGCGTTGCGGTCGACGTCGCCCTTGATGCCGGGCACCCGGCCCGTCGTGGTGAACTGCCAGAACTCCCAGGGCCGGTTGGCGTAGCGCGTCTCGGGCAGGCCGGCGGTCGAGCGGATCCAGTAGGGATAATCGTCGAACTCGCCCTCGAGCACGTCCTTGTGGAAGGTGATGTCGGTATAGATGATCGGCTTCTTGCCGGTGAGCTGCTCGAGCTCGGTCAGCATCAGCCGGATCTTCTCCAGGGCGAGGTCGCGCGCGATCTTCTTGGGGCAGCTTTTCGAGTGGCCGTTCCACTCGACGTCCAGAACCGGCGGCAACGCGTCGGGATCATTGGGAATATGCTGCTTGAACCAGATCGCCTGTTCATGGGCCGGACGGCACCAATAGACGAAATGGTAGGCGCCACGGGGAATGCCGGCGCGGCGCGCGCCCTCCCAGTTGCGCTGGAAGGCGGGGTCGATGTGGTCGCCGCCCTCGGTCGCCTTCATGAAGACGAAGCGGGTGCCGGCGCCCTTGACCGCGGTCCAGTCGATCTCGCCCTGCCAGCGCGAGATGTCGATGCCCTGGATCGGATAGCGGTGCGCCTCCGCCACGCCCGGGTGAGGGCGCGCATCGCCCTTGGCGGGGTAATGACCCTCCATCGCGACGCAGCCGCCCAGCATGGCGAGCGCAGCGGCGGCGGCGAGAATGGATGCGGGCTTGAAGGATGTCATGCGGCGAGGGTCCATGTCGCGCAAGATCGTGGAGAAAACTTGACGGCCCGTTTACGCTAACGAAAATCGCGCTCCCGGGTTCGCCTCAGCGGCGTTCAGCTCTGCGCCAGCCAGATCGCGGCGACGCCGAGGAACGAGAAGAAGCCGACGACATCGGTCACCGTGGTGACGAAGGTGCCCGAGGCGATGGCCGGATCGACCTCGAAACGATCGAGGATGACGGGAATCGCCACGCCGGCGACCGCGGCTGCCATGAGGTTGACGACCATCGCGATCGCGATGACGACGCCGAGGCCCTGGCTGCCGAACCACAAGGCCGCGACGCAGCCGGTGATCACTGCGAAGCCGACGCCGTTGATCAGCCCGACGATCAGCTCGCGGGTGATGAACCGGCGCAGGTTCCAGGAGCCGAGTTCCTGCGTCGCGAGCGCCCGCACCGCCACGGTCATCGTCTGCGTCGCGGCATTGCCGCCCTGGCTCGCCACCACCGGCGCGAGGATGGCGAGTGCGACGACCTGGGACAGCTGCGCCTCGAACAGGCTCATCACCGCCGCGGCGAGAAACGAGGTGAAGAGGTTGATGAAGAGCCAGCTGAAGCGGCTGCGGGCGATCTGGCGGACGGGGTCGGACAGCTCCTCGTCGGCGCGGACGCCGCCGAGTTGCTTGACGTCGTCGTCGGCGGCGTCCTCGATCACATCGACGATGTCGTCGATGGTGATCACGCCGACGAGCCGCTCGGCCTCGTCGACCACGGGCGTCGCGATCAGGTTGTAGCGCTGGAACAGCCGCGCCACATCCTCGATGTCGTCGGTCGCCTTCACGGCGCGGCTGTCCTCGTCGACGAGGGTGGCGATCGCCACCGGGCGCTGCGTGCGCAGCAGCCGGTCGAGCGGCACCGAGCCGACGAAATGATGGGCGGGGTCGGCGACCAGGATCTCGAAGAAGCGCTCCGGCAGATTGTCGGTCTGGCGCAGATGGTCGATCGTCTGGCCGACGGTCCAGAAGGCCGGGACGGCGAGGATCTCGCTCTGCATGCGCCGGCCTGCGCTGCCCTCGGGATAATCCAGGCCCTGCTGCAGGACGATCCGCTCGGCCGGGGTCAGCCGGTCGAGCACCTCGTTCTTGTCGGCTTCGTCGAGGTCCTCGAGGATGTAGACGGCGTCGTCGGTGTCGAGATCGCGCACGCCCTCGGCCACCGTCTGCGCCGAGAGCGTCTCGAGAATCTCCTCGCGGATCGAATCGTCGACCTCGGTCAGGGCGGTGAAGTCGAAGTCGCGGCCGAGCTGCGAGATCAGCCGCGTGCGCTCCTCGGCATCGAGCGCCTCGATCAGCGCGCCGAGATCGGCCGCGTGCATGTCCGAGACGACGGCGCGCAGCGTCGTCAGGTCGGAGAGCAGCAGCGCCTGCGAGACCTGTTCGACGAGGCCGGCGTCGATCGCGCCGTCCTCGTCGCGAATCGGGCGCTCGAGCGTCTCGACCGGAGCCTTGTCGGTGTCCGTCATGGGCCCGCTCCGTGGTTGCCGCTGTCGACTGGATAGCGATGGCCGAAAGGGATTCGGCGCGGTGCTGCCCGCCCTTGTGTCAGCGGGTTCCGGCGGTTGCAATGCAGCAAGGCGCTTTCGCGGCGAAAAGCGACACGCAGGCGCCAAACGCGAACGGCGACCCTCGCGGGTCGCCGTTCGCCGGGCTGGTGCCCTCAATCTGGTGCGGTCAAGAGGACTCGAACCTCCACGGGTCTCCCCGCTACCACCTCAAGGTAGTGCGTCTACCAATTCCGCCATGACCGCGGCGCTGAAGTTTTCCGCCGTGGCGGGCAACTCCGGAGCGGCGCGGGTCTAGCAAATCGAATCCGTCGCCACAAGGGGCCCTGCGCAGGAAAAGGCGATCAGGCCGCCGCCGCCACGCTCTGGAGGGTGTAGACTGTCGGCCGTTTCAGCATCTGCGTGATCTCGACGGAGATCTTGGTGCCGCTGACGACGACGATTCCCTTGGCGAAAGGGTGGTTGTTGGCGAGAATCTGGACCTCGTCGGTCTCGCTGGCGTTGAGCTCGATGATCGCGCCGCGGCCCATGCGCAGCAATTTGTAGATCGGCATCCGGGCTGAGCCGAGAACGACGGTCAGTTCGACGGGGACGTGGTCGAGATCGGCCTTCAAGTCGTGCCTCCGAAACCCTACTTCAAAATCCGACCGACGAAACTTGCCTGTTCTCCCAACGGGGAGCATGAGGCTGGCGGTCGCCTCAGTCCCGAGGTTGGTCGCAACAGGGTTAATGCGCAGTGAAGACGCGCGAGACGCTCGCCGAATTGTTCTGGAGCGAGGCTGGCTGCGCGCCGGTCGAATGGGTCGTGGCGGAGGGCCTCGTCGGCTATGACGACGCGGTGGCGCAGATGGAGAGCCGTGCCGCGCTGATCGCCGACGGGCTGGCGCCCGAGCGCGTCTGGCTGGTCGAGCATCCGCCGCTCTACACCGCCGGCACCTCGGCGAAGGACGCCGATCTCATCGCGCCCGAACGCTTCCCGGTGCATCGCAGCGGCCGGGGGGGGCAGTTCACCTATCATGGACCGGGCCAGCGCGTGGCCTATGTCATGCTCGACCTGAAGCGGCGCGAGCCGGACCTCCGGCGCTTCGTCGCCGCGCTCGAATCCTGGCTGATCGCGACGCTCGACGGCTTCAACGTCCGGGCCGAGCGCCGCGAGGACCGCGTCGGCGTCTGGGTGCGCCGGCCGGAGAAGGCGACCCGTGGCGGACACGCCATGGCCGAGGACAAGATCGCCGCCATCGGCATCCGCGTGCGTCGCTGGGTCTCGTTCCACGGCATCTCGCTGAATGTCGAGCCGGAGCTGTCGCATTTCGACGGCATCGTGCCCTGCGGCGTCAGCGAGCATGGCGTGACCTCGCTGGTCGATCTCGGCCTGCCGCTGACGATGGCGGATGTCGATGTCGCCCTGCGGCGCGAGTTCGAGCGGATCTTCGGGCCGACGGTGTAGCTCAGCGCCGAGCGGGGCAGTTTTGCTTGCCCCTTGTGAGCATCCCCGCCGGTTGGCGTTTGCGGCGGGCCGCGCCATAACCCGACGAGAGATGTTTGCCTGGGAGCGCGCCGTGCCGGTCATCGAGAGCAAGGTCGATCTGAACGCGGCCGAGATTGGCGCCAACCGCGAGGCCTGGGCGGGTCTGCGCGCGGAGCTCGAGGCGCGGCGCGCGGTCGCCGCGCTGGGCGGGAACGAGCGCTCGCGCGAGCGCCATGCCGCCCGCGGCAAGCTTCTGCCCCGCGAGCGCGTGCTGCGGCTGCTCGATCCGGGCTCGGCGTTCCTCGAGATTGGCTCTCTCGCGGCTTACGGCTTGTACGAGGGCGACGTCCATGGCGCCGGCATGATCGCGGGCATCGGCCGTGTCGCCGGGCGCGAGGTGATGGTCGTCTGCAACGACGCCACCATCAAGGGCGGCACCTATTACCCGATGACGGTGAAGAAGCATCTGCGGGCGCAGGAGATCGCTCGGGAGAACCGGCTGCCCTGCATCTATCTGGTCGATTCAGGAGGAGCCAACCTGCCGCACCAGACCGAGGTGTTCCCCGATCGCGAGCATTTCGGCCGGATCTTCTACAACCAGGCGACGCTCTCGGCCGAAGGCATTCCGCAGATCGCCGTGGTGATGGGCTCCTGCACGGCCGGCGGCGCCTATGTGCCGGCGATGTCGGACGAGACGGTGATCGTGAAGCAGCAGGGCACGATCTTCCTCGGCGGCCCGCCGCTGGTGAAGGCGGCCACCGGCGAGGTCGTGAGCGCCGAGGACCTCGGCGGCGCCGACGTCCATGCGAGGCTCTCGGGGGTCGCCGACCATTACGCCTGCGACGACACCCATGCGCTGGCGATCGCACGACGCATCGCCGGCAACCTCAACAGCCTGAAGCGCCCCGACATCGACATCGCGGAAGCCGTCGAGCCGCTCTACGACCCCGCCGAACTCGAGGCCGTCGTCCCGACCGACCTCAAGAAGCAGTACGACATCCGCGAGATCATCGCCCGGCTCGTCGACGGCTCGGAATTCGACGAGTTCAAGAAGCTCTATGGCACGACCCTGGTCACCGGCTTTGCCCGCATCCACGGCATTCCCGTCGGCATCATCGGCAATAACGGCATCCTGTTCTCGGAGAGCGCGCTGAAGGGCGCGCATTTCATCGAATTGTGCTGCCAGCGGCGCATCCCGCTCCTCTTCCTGCAGAACATCACCGGCTTCATGGTCGGCCGCGATGTCGAGACCCGCGGCATCGCCAAGGACGGGGCCAAGCTCGTCACGGCGGTCGCCTCGGCCCGCGTGCCCAAGATCACCGTGCTGGTCGGCGGCTCGTTCGGGGCCGGCAATTACGGCATGTGCGGGCGGGCCTATTCGCCGCGCTTCCTGTTCTCCTGGCCCAATTCGCGGGTCTCGGTGATGGGGCACGAGCAGGCGGCGAGCGTGCTCGGCACGGTCCGGCGCGACAACATCGAGGCGGAGGGGAAGAGCTGGTCGGCGGAGGAGGAAGAGGCCTTCAAGGCGCCCATCCGAGACAAGATCGAGGCCGAGGGCTCGCCCTACTATGCCACCGCCCGGCTCTGGGACGACGGCATCATCCTGCCCTCCGAGACCCGCCGCGTGCTGGCGCTGGCCTTCTCCGCCTGCCTCAACGCCCCGGTGCCGGAGACGAAATTCGGCGTGTTCCGGATGTAGCGTCCCACCGTCATCGCGAGCGCAGCGAAGCCATCCAGGACTTGGAGCAGGTGGCTCCGGATGGCTTCGCTGCGCGCGCCATGACGACATCCGGGTGACCCGATCGCGTCCTCGCGCCGTAGATGATGCGCAGCCGCCACCATACGAGGCCGATCATCATGCCGCTTCCCGCCTGGCTCGAGAGCGGCATGGCCGCGCTCAAGGCCTATGCCCACCACCCCGATCCGCGTGTCGCCACCGCGAATTTCTTCGCGCTGCTGGTGGCCTCCAACCAGCCCTTCTATCCCTTGTATTTCTACTGGACGGTCGGTCCCGAGATCGGCCCCACCGTCTGGACCTTCCTGTCGACGCCGTTTTTCCTGGCCGTTCCGGCGGTCGCGCGCTGGAACACGGTTCTGGGCCGGGCGCTGCTGCCGATCGCGGGCATCGCCAACACGCTGCTCTCCGCGAAGGTCTTCGGCGTGGCCTCCGGCGTCGAGATTTTCCTGATCCCCTGCGCGGTCCTGGCGCTGCTGATCTTCCGGCCGAGCGAGCGCTGGATCGCCGCCTTCCCGCTCGCTGGCTTCTGCTTCCTGGCTTATTTCCTGTTCCACGACGCCTATGGCGCCCCGGCCCATCTCTATGGCGCTGCGGAATATGCCGCGCTGCTGCGGCTCAACATGATGAGCGCGGCGGGGCTGACCGCCTGCACCGCGCTCGTCTTCTCGACCTTGCTGGCCGACGCCGAGGCGGCCTCAGGCGGCAACGCGCCGGGCGGCGGCATAGCCCGCGATTGAGGCGGTCGCCGTCAGCAGCGTGCCCCAGATCATGTCGGCGACGGTGATGATCGCCGGCCAGTCGCGCAGCGTGGCGTGGTTGGTCAGATCATAGGTGCCGTAGGCGACGAAGCCGAGCGCGGCGCCCTGCAGCGCTGCGGTCGACAGCCGCCCCGTCGCCAGGGCCGGGCGGACCGCGAAGAAAACGATGCCGCCGATATAGATCACATAGAACAGGATCGCCGGTCCCAGCCGGAACTGCGGCGCCAGCAGATCGCCCAGAAGCGGGCGGTAAAGCAGATCCGCCATGGTCGAGAGCCAGACCGCGTCGACAGCGAGGAAGGCGAGGGCGGCGGCGGCATAGGCTGTGAGCAGGGTTTTCAAGGCGCGTCTCCGGGTGAATGTCTGCGGGAACCTACGCCCTGCGCGTGAGTCGGGATCACCGGGGGGGCGCGATCGGGCCCGGCGATCACATTGCGCGTGATCGCGAAACCGATCCCGGTGCTGCGGCGTATCGCCCCTCAGATAGATTAGGAGATCCGCTCATGACGTTCAAAACGCCTGTGGCCGTCCTCGCCTTGTCGCTCGCCGCGGCGCTGCCGTCCTTGCCGGCGCGCGCCAACAGCCCCGATCCCAGCGGGGTCTGGATGCGCGACGACGGCAATGCCAGGGTGCGGATCGCCCCCTGCGGCGGCAATATCTGCGCGACGAATCTCTGGATCCGGGACAGCAGCGGCGGGGAGGAGGTCGGCGACCGGCTGGTGCTGACGCTCAGGCCCGAGAGCGCCGACAAGCTCAGCGGCGAGGCCTTCGACCCCAAGCGCAACCGCCGCTTCGCGATGACGCTGACGGTCAAGCCCGACGGGCTGTCGACGCGCGGCTGCATCATCGGCGTGCTGTGCAAGACGGTGAACTGGACGCCGGCGGAGTAGGGGGCGCTGCCTCAGGCGGCGCGGTCGAGCCGCTCCAATTCGTGCCGGAAGTCAAGGCGGAGCTGGTTGGCCTCGTCCTCGGGGAGCCAGTTCGCCATCTGCGGAAACACCGTCTGCCAGTAGCGCGTGGTCTTGCGGTCCCAGGGCAGGGTGTCGGCGGCGCGCGCCTGGTCGAGCAGGCGCAACAGCTTGATTCGCACCTTCGCGGGGTCCGGGCGGTAGGAGGCCGGCTCCGTAGGCAGCAGGTCGCCCTGGCGGGCGAAGAGATCGAACTGGGCTTTGCTCATGCGCTTTTAAATCAGGCGGGCGAGGAATCGTCGCCATCATCGGCGCTGCCGCCGAGCCGTTCAACCGGGATCAGCATGCCGTCCAGAACCTTTTGCAGCAGCGCGGCCTGCCTGTCCTCCAGCAGCACGAGCCGGCCGAGCACATGCAGCATGTTCATCAGGTCGGTGGTGTATTCGGGCAGCCAGCTCTCTGGCTGGATCGCGTCCAGTGGGGAGGGCGGGCGCCGGTCGCCGATGACGGGGCGGGTGCGGTCGCGGCGGCGATAGCTGAACCATTGCCGCAGCACCGGCTTGCCCGAGACCTCATAGGCGAAGATTTCCGGCATGACGTTGTCTACGAAGCCGTCGCCGATCGTCAGCCGCCGCGTGGCGGGGTCGTAGGCCATCTCCTCCGGCAAGGGCGCGGGCGCCATCGGGATCGCGCCGCCGGCAGGAATGCGCGGCGCCTGCTCGGGGGGCAGACGCGGCGGCGTCTTTGGGCGGCCGGCGGCGGGATCTGCGAAGCGCTCGCCATAGGCGTGGAGCCAGATCACCTCGCGGCCGAGCGCCGCGGCCTCAGCAAACAGCGTGGCATCCGCCGTCAGCGGCAGGCGCAGGCCGGGCTGGACGAGATCGCGCTGGAAGCGGGCGGTGTAGGCAGGGTGGGCGAGCAGCGCCGCGATAGAGGCCAGGACATCCTCGGGCACGACCTCGATGCCATAGGTTTCCGACAGCGCGGCAAGGACGGTAGGGCGGATATTGGACTGCGTCGCGGCGGCGTCGCGCCAAAGGGGGTAAACGCGACCGCCGAAGGAGCCCTTGTAGTGATCGTAGTCTGGGATGTTCCCCGCGATCGACAGGGCAGGTCCGCTGGATGGTGACGCCCGTTCCAAAGCAGTCAGATAAATCTGAGATGAAGAGTGGGCGGCCCACATGCCGGGATTTGGTTGACTGATCAGTCGGGCATCCGGGACAATCCACTGACGATCAAACGTTCTAAACGAGTACCGTATTGGCGGCACGATATCGTTCTTTTCATTTATGATCGGCGTGAGTGATTGCGCCTGATTTTGTAATCCGGCTGCTAGCTGTTTGCGAATATGCCGATCGCCAGGTAGGCCGGCACGCAGATGAGGATGAAACAGACGTTCTTTTTCAACGTCATTTGGTTCCCGAATTAGGCGCTGCCACCGTTGCTCGAGAGTTGTCTTATCGGGTGCTATAGGCCACGTGCGTCCAGGTTGGACGCCGGAGCCGTTGTAAACAAAAATCGACTTTAGCTCGTGAAACTCCGCCCAGGCGCCCGTCGCCTCGGGCAAGAACGAGTCGCGCCAGCCATCGGCGCCCTCGACCCAGCCGGCATCGTCGAGCGAGAGCGCGGCCAGCGCTTCGAATTTCTGCTCGCGCCGGCCTTCGGGCAAAGCGCGGTAGCGCAGCCGCGCCGGGCGTTTGTCGTCGTTGCCGCGCTGGCGCGCGGCGATGACGATGCAGACCGGCTGCTGCACGCCCTGAAAGATGCGGGTCGCGACCTCGGGCTGGTGCCCCTCCGGCGAACAGTCGATCACCCAGATGTCGGAGCAGCTTTCGCGCAGATCGGCGCGCATCTTCTGGAAGCCCGGCCCGTTGAGGAAGCCCGCCACCGTGATGTAGCAGATGATGCCTTCCTCGTCAGTGTCGGGGAGGCCGGTGGCGGCATGCTGGCCGGAGCCGAAGACCTTCCAGGTCGCCCAGCGCCAGAAATAGACGTAGAGGTTCTTGAGATGCTTGCCGTGGGCGCCGACGCCCCAGGACGGCGGCGCCTCCCAGCGCGCCATGGGCGGCTGGAAGCCTGCGCTGCCCTGCTCGATCCATCCGCCGCGCCCCTTCGCCTTTTCCTTGTAGGGCGGGTTGCCGATGACGACGGTGATAGGCTGGCCCTTCTTGATCGCATTGGCGTCGCGGCGCGATTTTGCCACGGGCTGCATCACCTGCGGCAGCCAGTCCTCCTCGACGAAGGGGTTGCCGAGCGTGTCTGTGATGAAGAGCTTCAAGACAGGCGGCGTGCTCCCTGAGCCCATCAGCGCCTGGAATTCGGCCAGCAGCCGCAGCCGCTGCCTACCGCCGGATCGGCCACCGTCACATCCGTCGCGGCGAGGCCGAGCGGGCGCTCGAAGAGCGGGCCGCGCAGGACCTCGTCTACGAGCCGGGCCATCGCATTCACCACCTCGGGCGGGGTGTAGTAGGAGCCGGTGCTCTTGCGCAGCGTGTTGTCGTAGATCTCGAGGAAGTGCTCGTAGAAATAGAGCCAGGCCTCGGGATCGTCCTTGCTGACATCGTGCCAGTTCACCGTGTCGAAGACGCGCGCCATGGTGCCCAGCGAGGTCTTCAGCGCCTCCTTGTTGTCGGCGCTGTCGGTGAGCAGGCCGAGCGCCGTGCCGATCAGCGAGCTGGTCTTGCGCAGTTCGTTGGCGGCGCGATCGACGCCGTCCTTCAAGGGAATGTCGCGGGTGCGGGCGATCAGCAGGCCGAAGGTGACGGCCTGGGCATAGCCATCGGCGAACTGCTTGTTGTCGGCCTGCGGGAACAGCAGCTTGCGCCAGTCCTCGGCGAGGCCGGTGAGGCCCGGGCTCTCGCGGGCGAGCTGTTCGGTGACCTCGTCGCGCAGCAGGCGGCAGAGCCTGGCGCTGACCTCGGCGAGGCGGCGGGCCGATTTCGGCGGGATCGGCTCCCAGGCAAGGAAATCCGAGAGCAGCGCGACCAGCGTATCGGGCGCCGCGAGCCTGGCGCCGGCGTTCTCGATGTCGCCGTCGAGCCGGACGATGGCGCCCTCCAGGACGCCGTCACGCCAGAGGCTGAAGCCGTTGCCGTCGGTGTAGAGCAGGTTCGGCAGCGATTTCAGCCGGTTCCATTGGTCCTTGTCGTGCGGATCGGTGAAGCGGCGGGGGTCGCAGCCCTTGCCGGGCGCCTTGAGCTCGATGAAGCCGATCAGCGCGCCCGACCGCGTCACGGCATAGTCCGGCCGCGTGCGGATATCGGCCATATGGGTTTCGCCGACGAGATGGACAGCCTGCGGCGGCAGGCCGGTCAGGGCGGCGAGCCCCGCGACCAGCGCCTCCAGCGGGCCGCGCAATTGGTCCTCGGGCGAGCCGGTGATGGCGGGGTTCGACAGCTTGGCCTTCGCCGACTGCCCGAAGGCGGAGACGATGCTCTCCAATGTCAGGCCGGCCATGCGATTCCCCCGTTGTCGCAACCATAAGTGAGGGGTGGGGAAATGCCAGCCGCCCTGTCGCGTCCGGTCTCGAATGGCCGTCGTCCCCCCGCCGCCGTCCCCCGCCAAGACACCGCATGACATTCCTGCGGGCCTGATCGTCGAATTCCAGGGATGGGTCTTTACGTTTGGCTACGGATTGGCCTGTATTGTTGACGCGTCAAGAATGGGCCTCTCGAACTGGACGTTCCGGTTGATATCGCATCCCCACGCGCCTCTGCGTCAGTCGAGTCAGGTCGCTGCGGCGCTGCTCCCGATCGTTCGACGCAATTACCTGCCGTCTCTGTTCGTGAATTTCGCGGCCTCGGTGGCGGTGGCCCTTCTCGCGTTCTCGTCGGGCGTGACCTGGGTGTGGTGGTGGCTGGGAGCCGTCACGCTCGTCTCGGTCGTGCGGTTCGTGATCCATGACGCGATGGGCCGAACGCCCCTGCCGGCCGGCGACCCTGCCTTGGCCGAAGCCGAGGCCGCGCGACAGATTCGGATCGCCGGGCAGGGCATGCTCGTGGGCGGCGCATGCTGGTGCGTCCTGGCCTGGATCCTGCTCGCCGACGCCGATCCTCTGCTGCGGTACAGCACCAGCATCATCCTGGCGGGCATGGCGGCCGGCGCCACCGGCGTCCTGGCGCCGTTTCCGCGGGTCGGGCCGTTCTACATCGCGCTGGTGATGGTACCCGGCGCGATCCGACTGCTCTTTCTGCCGAACGCGGAGCCCGTGATCGGGGTGCTCGCGCTGATCTTCGCCGGCGTGATGATGGTCGGCCACCGCGCCAACCGGATCCTGCTGATCCAATCGGTCGAGCTCGGGCAGCGCAATGGCGAGTTGATGGCGGAGGTTCTGGACGCCAATCAGACGCTGGAAAACAAGGTCAGAGAGCGCACCGAAACCCTCGAGCATCAGGCCACGCATGATCTCCTGACCGGTCTGCTCAACCGGCGTGGCCTGACCGACCGCTTCGTCCAGGGCGCGGCCGGCAGCCTGCACGGGCTGGTCTATTTCCTCGATCTGAATCGCTTCAAGCGGATCAACGACACGCTCGGCCACGAGGCCGGCGATTATGTGCTGCGCGAGGTCGCGCGGCGGCTTCTGGCGGCGCTCGACAACGAGGCGATGATCGCGCGCTGGGGTGGCGACGAGCTCGTCGTCGTGGTCCCGGTCGCGGGCCCGGTCTGCCCGGTCGCTCGCGAACTGGAGACGCTGTTCGACGCGCCCTTCCTGTTCTACGGCCAGACGCTCGACATCAGCGCCAGCATCGGCGTGGCGCGCTGTCCGGAGGACGGGCCGGGCCTCGACGAGCTGATCTGGGCTGCCGACCTCGCCGCCAACGAGGCGAAGCGGCGGCAGTCCGGTGCGCCGTGCCTCTACGATCCCTCGCTCGCGGCGGCCCTGCAGCGGCGCGAGCAGATCGCCGACGATATCGTGGCCGGGGTCGAGCAGGAGCAGTTCTGGCTGGCGTTCCAGCCGATCGTGAATGCCGCGTCGGGTGATCTGACGGCGTTCGAGGCCCTGCTGCGCTGGGACCACCCGACGCTGGGCGTGCTCGCCCCCGACGAGTTCATCGCCATCGCCGAGGAGAGCAACCATATCGCGGTGCTCGGCGCCTGGGTGCTCGATCGGGCCTGCCGGGCCGCGGCCAACTGGCACAAATCAGGCCTGCGGGCGGCCGTGGCGGTGAACTGCTCGGTCCGGCAACTGGCGCAGCCCGACGCCGTGGGGATCGTGCGCGCGGCGCTGGAGCGTCATGGGCTCGCCGCCAAATGGCTGCATATCGAGGTCACCGAATCGGTCTTCCTGCCGGCCAGCGACGCCCAGATGCTGCAGGTCCTGCGCCAGCTCGACGGGTTCGGCATTCGCCTGGCGGTCGATGATTTCGGCACCGGCTACTCGTCGCTGGCGCGGCTGCGCGACTTCCCGATGCGTCAGATCAAGATCGACAAGTCCTTCATCGCCGACATCGACGGGAAATCCCGGTCGGTGATCGAGGGCGCGGCCCTGATCGCGCGGCGCTTCGATCTCGAAATCGTTGCCGAGGGGGTCGAGACCCTCGAACAGGCGACCGCGCTGCTCTCTCTGGGCATCGATTGCTTCCAGGGCTTTCTGGTCGGGCGGCCCGTCGCAACGCCGCAGACCGCCGTCAGCTGTCCCTGGCTCGGCCCCGCCAAGGCGGCGGTTTAGGACGGCTGCCGCAGGGCGCCGCCCGCGCCAGACCACCCGCGCGCATCCAGCCGTCGCGAAAGCCTGTTCCGTCGGCGCAGCGCGCTGCTATGCTCGCGCGCACCGGACTGAAACGGTTGAACAACCAAGAAACCAGAGGATACGCCATGCCTTCCGACAGCACCGCCGCGCATGACAAGGTCGCCATCATCACCGGAGCCGGCTCGGGCGTCGGCCGGGCGGTGGCGCTCGCCTTCCTGAAGGACGGCTACCGCACCGTGCTGGCGGGCCGCCGCAGCGATGCGCTGGAGGAGACGATCGCGCTGTCGGGCGTCGCGCCGGGGCGGGCCCTGGCGGTGCCGACCGACGTCACCGACAAGGTCTCGGTGGAGGCGCTGTTCGCCAGGACGAAGGCCGCCTTCGGCCGCGTCGACGTGCTGTTCAACAATGCCGGCGTCAACGCGCCCGGCGGCATCATGCTGGAAGACCTCTCGCTGGAGGACTGGCAGAAGGTGGTCGACACCAATCTGACCGGCCCGTTCCTGTGCACGCAGGAGGCGTTCAAGGCGATGCGCGACCAGGTTCCCCAGGGCGGGCGCATCATCAACAACGGCTCGATCTCGGCCCATGCGCCGCGGCCGAACTCGGTCGCCTACACGGCGACCAAGCACGCCATCACCGGCCTGACCAAGACCGCCTCGCTCGACGGGCGCAAATACGGCATCGCCGTCGGCCAGGTCGACATCGGCAACGCGCTGACCGAGATGGCCCGCAAGATGACCACCGGCGTGCCGCAGGCGGATGGCTCGATCAAGGTCGAGGCCGTCATGGACGTCGACAATGTCGCGACGACCGTGCTGCACATGGCGAGCCTGCCGCCGGAGGCGAATGTGCTCTTCGTCACGGTGATGGCGACGACCGCGCCGTTTGTCGGGCGCGGGTGAGAGGGCAGGCCGTTTGCACCCGGTTGCCGAATCCGCATCGTCATCCTGGGCTTCGCGCAGCGAAGTCCCGGGATCCTTCGTAGGGCTCAGCGCTCTATGATGGATCCCGAAGCTGCGCCGCGTGCCGCGGCTTGTCCAGGATGACGCGGTGGTTTTTGACGCATGAGTGAGCATCTTCCGGTCGAGGCCAAAACCGCCCGCGCCTACACCCTGACCATCTGGGGCATCGCGCTCGGCATCCTCGTCTTCGCCAGCGGCGTCGTCGCCTGGGCGCTGGCGGTCGGCAATGCCCAGCTGTTCAAGGACGGCGTCGACTGGGTCTACGATGTCGCGCTCTATGGCGTGGCGGCGGTCGTCTTCGGCCGCGATGCCCGGGCCGAGCGGCTGGCGGCCATCGCCATCGGCGCGGTGATGGCGATGGCCGGCCTGCACACGCTTTACGACCTTGCCGCCAAGATCGTCACGCCGCGACCGATCGAGGTCTGGGCGCTGGGCTTCTCGGCCGGCAGCGCGGTGGTCATCGCGGTCCTGATCGTCGCCGTGCTCTGGCGCTTCCGGGGCGAGGACAATCCCGTCATCAAGGCGACCTGGCTGTCGTCGCGCAACGACGTGATCTCGACCACGGGCTTCGCCTTGCTGGGGCTCGCGGCCCGTGTCGCCCCGGTGCGCTGGCCGGAATATCTCTTTGATCTCTTCGTCGCGGGGCTGTGCTTCCAGGCGAGCTGGGCGATCTGGCGTTCGCTGCGCGCGAAGCCTGCCGAGGTGCCTTTGCAGAACAAGGCGGCGACAGCCCCGGCAGCCGGGCTATAAAGGCGGCCTGCCTTCCCGGGAAAGCCGCCATGTCGATCGCCGAGAAACTGCCTTCCATCCTGATCGCCAATCGCGGCGAGATCGCCTGCCGGGTCATCCGCACAGCCAGGCGCCTGAGCCTGCGCACCATTGCGGTTTACTCCGACGCCGATGCGGAGGCGCTGTTCGTGCAGATGGCCGACGAGGCCTACCGGATCGGCCCGGCGCCGGCCCGCGAGAGCTATCTCGACGCGGCCAAGATCCTGGCGGTGGCGAAGGAATCCGGCGCCGCCTGCATCCATCCCGGCTATGGCTTCCTCTCCGAGAACGCCGATTTCGCCGAGGCCTGCGCGCAGGCGGGCATCGTCTTCGTCGGGCCCCCGGCCTCCGCCATCCGCGCGATGGGGCTGAAGGACGCCGCCAAGGCGCTGGTCGAAAAGGCCAATGTGCCGGTGGTGCCGGGTTATCACGGGGCCGAGCAGGGCGTCGATTTCCTGGCCAGGGAGGCGCAGCGGATCGGTTATCCCGTACTGATCAAGGCGGTGGCGGGCGGCGGCGGCAAGGGCATGAAGAAGGTCGACCGCGCGGAAGATTTCGCGGATGCGCTGACCAGCGCCCAGCGCGAGGGGCAGAGCGCCTTCGGCGATGGGCGCGTGCTGGTCGAGAAATATGTGCTCTCGCCGCGCCATGTCGAAATCCAGGTCTTCGGCGACAGCCATGGCAACGTCGTCCATCTGTTCGAGCGCGACTGCTCGCTGCAGCGCCGCCACCAGAAGGTCATCGAGGAGGCGCCGGCGCCGGGCATGACCGCCGACGTCCGCGCCGCCATGGGCAAGGCCGCCACCGAAGCGGCGAAGGCCGTCGGCTATGTCGGGGCCGGTACGGTCGAGTTCATCGCCGACGGGCGCGACGGCCTGCGCGCCGACCGCTTCTACTTCATGGAGATGAACACCCGGCTTCAGGTGGAGCATCCGGTCACCGAGGCGATCACCGGGCTCGATCTCGTCGAGCTGCAACTGAAGGTCGCCGCCGGCGAGCCGCTCGACTTCTCCCAGGCCGAGGTCACCGCGACCGGCCATGCCGTCGAGGCGCGGCTTTATGCGGAGGATCCCGAGAAGGGCTTCCTGCCCTCGACCGGCAAGCTCTGGGCGCTGCAGTTCCCGGTCGCCGAGGGCATCCGCATCGACACCGGCGTCGAGGCCGGTGACACGGTCACCCCATTCTACGATCCGATGATCGCCAAGATCATCGCCCATGGCGCGACGCGCGACGAAGCGCTGGACCGGCTGGGCGCGGCGCTGGGCGAGACGGTCGTCGCCGGGCCGCGGACCAATCTCGCCTTCCTGAAGAAGCTGACGGAGGCGAAGGGCTTTCGCGAGGGGCCTTTCGACACCGGCTTCATCGAGCGCAACAGCGCCGCGCTCGGGGCGCAGCCCCAGCCGCTCGACGCGGCGGCGGTGGCGGCGGCGGCGCTCCAACTCGAGGAGGAGCGCGAGCTCGCTTGCGTGCTGCAGGCGGCCGAGCGCGTCGATGGCGAAGCGCGCTCGCCCTGGCTCGTGGCGGATGCCTTCTCGCTGATGCCGCGCCCGGCGCTCGGGTTGCCGCTGCTGGTCGATGGCGAGCGGGTCGAGGCGCGGATCGAGTGGCACGAGGCTGGCGCCCGCGTCAGCCTGCCCGGCCACGAGATCGACGAGGGCGAGCATGAGATCTCTCTCGCCGAGGGCGAGCACGGCACCTGGCTGGCGCTGCATCGCGGCCGGCAGACATCCGTTGCGCTGTTCGACCCGTTCAGCGTCGATCTCGACGCGGCCGCGGGTTCAGGCGGCGTCATCAAGGCGCCGATGCATGGCAAGCTGATCGCGCTCTTCGTCGCCGCCGGCGATGCGGTCGTGAAGGGCCAGCGGCTCGCCATCGTCGAAGCGATGAAGATGGAGCATGTCCTGACCGCCCCGCGCGACGGCACGGTCAGCGAGATCGGGGCCGCGCCGGGCGCGCAGGTGGCGGAAGGCGCGAAGGTCGTGGTACTGGGAGAATAGGCGAATCGCGGGCGTCACTTGCGGGCGTTTGCTTGCTCGCTTTGCGAGGACCACGCGTCATTGCGAGCGCAGCGAAGCAATCCAGCAGACATCCAGCGCGCGGGCCGGATTGCTTCGCTGCGCTCGCAATGACGGGTGGAAGCGCTGCTACCCCATCCGCCCGACGACCGGGAACTGCTCGACCTCGTAGATCTGGCCTGAGACCGGCGCGCTCTCGTCGGAGAGCCAGAAGGCGGTATGCGCGGCGATCTCGGCGGGCTGCATGATGCGGCCGGTCGGGGCGTGGCGGAGCGGGACTTGCGTTTCCCAGCCGGGCTCGCGGCCCTCGCGCTGCTGGGTCGCGTCCTCATTGGCCGTGAAGGTCCAGCCGACATTGAGCTGGTTGACCCGGATGCGCTCGGGCCCCAGCGCATCGGCGAGGTTGCGCGTCATCGTCATCAGCGCGCCCTTCGACATGGAGTAGACGGTCAGGTTCGCCAGGCCGCACCAGGCGTTGATCGAGCCGACGGTGACGATCGCGCCTCCCGAGTCCTGCCGGCGGAAGGTCCGGATCGCGGCCTCGGCACAGAGCAGCGGCGCGCGGGTGTTGATTGCGAAGACATGGTCGAAGAATTCCGCCATGCTGTCGCCGATCGCCCCGCGCGGATAGATGCCGGCATTGTTGACCAGCCCGTCGATGCGCCCGAACGCCTCGACCGTTACATCGACAAGGGCCTGCGCCGTCGCGGGATCGGCGAGGTCTCCGGTGGCGCCCATTGCGGCCGAGCCGAGTTCGCCGCAGGCGGCGTCGACCTCGGCCTGGTCGCGGCCGTGAATCAGGACCCGCGCGCCGTCGGCGACGAGGCGCTGCGCCATCGCATAGCCGATGCCGCTCGACGAGCCGGTGACGAGAATGGCCTTGCCTGTCAGTCCGCGCATGTTCGTCTCCCCATTCTGCCGCAGTGATAGCGCAGTCCCGAGCGTCATGCTCGGGCGCAGACCCGAGCATCTCCTGCAAGCGATTCTCGGGCCTCCGCTTGGCTGCGCCCGAGAATGATGCCGGCCCTGGCATGACGCCGTCTCTGTGGAGAAACGCGACGAGTGCTGGCCGGGTCGCCTTGCCGGCATTAGGTTGCGCGCCATGCCTCTCCACCTTCTCAAGCTCTGCGTCGGCGCCGAATCGATCGGCGATCTGGAAGACTGGATCGAGGAGCGGCTGACGCTGGAGCGGCGGCTGGGCCGCACGGCCGAGCAGATCCACACGACGCGCATGGTGCCCAAGCGCCTCGACGAGCTGCTCGACGGCGGCTCGCTCTACTGGGTGATCAAGGGCCAGATCGCGGCGCGGCAGAGGCTGCTGGCGGTGCGCCCCTTCACCGATGGCGATGGCATCGGCCGCTGCCATCTCGTGCTGGAGCCGGTCGTCGTGCCGCTGGAGCCGCGCCCGTGCCGGCCTTTCCAGGGCTGGCGCTACCTCACCGACAAGGATGCGCCGCGCGACATCGACGGCCGCAGCGGCGATCTCGGCGCGATGCCGGAGGCGCTGCGGCGGGAGCTGGCGGAGCTGGGGCTGCTGTAAACGTCCTCTGTCGCTCGCGATGCAGTGCAGAACGGGACGGGGGCGGCTCCGGCCGCTCAGCGGACCTCGATGCTGCGCCTCGCCAGCACGCTGAGGCCGTCGCCCGCCTTGAGGATGTAGCGGATGTCGTAGCGTCCCGGCTGGTCGGGCGCTGCGAGCCGGCCATCCGAGGCAGCCTGCGTATAGACATAGCTCAGCTCGCCGCTGGTCTCGCGGGAGCCGGCCGGGACGAGGTCGACATAGTCGCCCTCGCCATTGGGGCCTTGCCATGACACGGCAAAGTCCTCTCCCGGCCGGACGCTGGCGGGGGCTTCGAGGCTGGCCGTGGCGGCCCTGACGGTCAGCGGCACCTCGGCGAGAATCGTGTGTCCTCCGGCCGCCGCGAGGACATAGCGGATGCGGTAGGCGCCGGGAGCGCCGGGCGCCCGGAGCGCCACGGTTTCCTGGTCCTCGGACTGCTCGACATAGGCATAGGCGAGCTCGCCTGAGGCGTCGCGATGCCCCTGTCGCACCAGATCGACATAGTCTCCCGCCGCGCCGGGACCGCGCCAGTGGACCGAGATATTGGAGCC
This sequence comes from Allobosea sp., assembly GCF_030695125.1. Classification (GTDB taxonomy): domain Bacteria; phylum Pseudomonadota; class Alphaproteobacteria; order Rhizobiales; family Beijerinckiaceae; genus Allobosea. The sequence goes on from NZ_JAUYTP010000022.1 coordinate 58,965, forward strand.
GGCCACCGCATCGGGCGGGAAGGCGAGCGTCGCCACGGAGGGCGTGACCTCCAGCGGGATGGCGACCAGCGACTTGCGGCCGTCCGGGGCGGCGAGGATGTAGCGCAGCTGATAGGGACCGGCCTCGCCGGGAGCCTTCAGCCGGACCGGGTTGCCGCTGTCGAGATAGGCATAGGCAATCTCGCCATCGGGCGCCGTATGTCCGCGGCGGACGAGATCGACATAATCGCCCGGTTGGCCGGGTCCCTTCCAGGACACGTCGAAGCTCGTGCCGGCCGCGATGCGGGCCGGGGCCTCGAGCGCATGGGGGGCGTCGGCCACCTCGATGCGCGTCGTCGCCAGCGCATGCCGACCGTCGGGACCCATCCAGACATAGCGCAGCTCATAGCTGCCGGGCCGGCCGGGCGCGCGCAGTGTCGCGCCCTTGCCGCCCTCGACATAGACGTAAGACAGCTCCGCGTCGAAGCCCTTGCTCCCGGCCGGGACGATGTCGAGATAGTCGCCGGCGGCGCCGGGGCCGGTCCAGTCCGCGGCGAAGCTCTGGCCGATGCTCGGCTTCGCGCCGGTCCGGACCGTCGCCGGCGGCCGTTTGACGGCCTGTGCCGCCGCGGGGCGGACCGTGCCGCTGACGGTGGTCTTGAGCGCATCCTGCAGCTGCGCGGCGTTGTTGGCCGCGATGTAGCGGCCCCCGGTCTTCTCGGCCAGGCAGGCGACCTTGCGGCCGTCCTCGCGCGACAGGTCGAAGCCGACGACATGTGCCGTGAAGCCGACCCCCGCCTTGGCGAGCTCGGCCCCCAGCGCGCAGGGGTCAGCCTGGCAGGTCTCGATCCCGTCGGTGATCAGGATGACGGTGGCCTTCTCTTCGGTGTAGCGCAGCGCGATGGCGGCCTGCCTGACCGCCTCCGTCAGCGGCGTCTTGCCGAGGAAGCGCAGTTTCCCGGCTGCTTCGTTGATCGCATTGGCCTTGTTGCGGCCCGGCGCCACCACCAGTTCGATGTCCGCGCAATTGCCCTTTTCGCGATGGCCATAGGCGAGCAGGCCGATCTCTTTCTCCGGTACCATCCCGCCCAGGACAGTTCTCAGCGCCTCGCGGGCGATCTCGAGCTTGGGCTTGCCGTCGATCCGGCCCCACATGGAGCCCGAGGCGTCGAGCACGATCAGGGATTGCTCGGCCCTTGCCGGGGTGGCCACCGCCAGCAACACGCCCAGGGCTATCATCCAGATCCGCATCAACGCCTCCGTGCCGAGCCACTTCAGGGGGAGGCCGCGTCCAGCCGAGCCTCCGCCAGAGATAACGGCCATGCTGCCGAACGGGAAGGGGATCGACGGGAAACAGCGCGTGGCGGCTCAGGCCTGCGTCCTCGACTTCTTCAAACCGCGATGTTGTCGATCAGCCGCGTCGCGCCGAGCCGCGCCGCGACCAAAATCCGGATCGGTCCGTCGGCGAGCGAGGTCACCGGGGCCAGCGTTACGGCATGGCGGGCCTCGAGATAATCGAGTTCGAATCCCGCCGAAATGATCTCGCCCTGGGCCTCGCCGACGGCGCGGAAGAGGTCCTCGCGGTTGCGGATGCGGACCGCCAGCGCCTGCATCACTGTATGCAGCAGCGGCGCCAGCGCGCGGTCCTGCGGCGCGAGGTAGCGGTTGCGCGAGGACATGGCGAGGCCGTCGGCCTCGCGGAAGGTCGGCAGCGGCACGATCTCGATGCCGAGGTCGAGATCGGCCGCCATGCGGGTCACGACCTTGAGCTGCTGGTAGTCCTTCTCGCCGAAGACCGCGAGATCGGCGCGCGACTGGGTGAACAGCTTGCAGCAGATTGTCGCGACGCCCTCGAAATGGGTCGGCCGGAAGCGGTCGTCGAGCCCGACCGCGGCCGGCCCCAGCAGCAGCACGCGGGTGGCGAAGCCGGCCGGGTACATCTCCTCGACGGGCGGGAAGAACACCGCATCGGCGCCGGCGGCGACCAGCTTGGCGCAGTCGTCGTCGAAGGTGCGCGGATACTTCTTGAAGTCCTCATGCGGTGCGAACTGCGTCGGATTGACGAAGATCGTGACGATGACGCGCTGTGCGCGCCGCTGCGCTTCCTTGACGAGCGCGATATGGCCTTCATGGAGCGCGCCCATCGTCGGCACGAGGCCGACCTTCTCGCCCGCGGCATGCCAGCCCGCGACGGCCTGCCGCATCGCGGCGACGGTCTCGAAGATCGCGATCCCGGTCATGGCGCTTCTTTCGTCAATGGGCTGTGCAGTCGGTCATGTCGCGTCGGGGGACGGGTAGCAAATGTCCGGCAAACCGCCAATATCAAGGCGATGACGGACAAGAGCGACAAGGCACTGGACAAGCGGGCCGGCACGGGCGTGGCGGCGGGCCGTTCGGCGCCCGGCGAGATCGACCGCTTCCTGGGGGCGGCGAAGCAGCTCGCGCCGCTGGCGACCGGGCAGGCGGGCCGCCTCGTCTTCGCGCTCGACGCGACGATGAGCCGCCAGCCGAGCTGGGACCTTGCCTGCTCGCTGCAGGCGCGGATGTTCGAGGTCGCGGCGACGAGCGGCGGGCTCGCCGTGCAGCTCGTCTATTTCCGCGGGCTGGCCGAATGCCGCGCCTCGAGCTGGGTCGGCGAGCCGCGCCGGCTGAACGGGCTGATGTCGGGCATTGCCTGCCAGGGCGGCCAGACGCAGATCGCCCGTGTTCTCAAGCATGTCCGCGACGAGGCGCGCAGCGTGCCGATCCGTGCCTTCGTCTTCGTCGGCGATGCGATGGAGGAGGAGGTCGATGCGCTCGCCGGTCTGGCGGGCGAGCTCGGCCTGCGCGGCATCCGCGGCTTCCTGTTCCAGGAGGGGCATGATCCCGCCGCAAGCGCGGCCTTCGCCACCATGGCCCGGCTGACCGGCGGCGCCCATGCCCGCTTCGACGCGGCCGCACCCGATTCGCTGCTCGATCTGCTGCGCGCCGCCGCCGCCTATGCGGCGGGCGGGCGCGAGGCGATGCTGAAGCTCGCCGCCGGCAGCCCGGCCGTGCGCGGGCTGCTGGGATCAATGGACGGAGGTCGGCGGTGACGCTGCTTTACGGGATCGCCGCCGTTCTGCTGATCTGGTGGCTGTCGAAGCTGTTTGCGAGCACCAATCCGAAGGTGCTCGCCAAGGCGCTCAAGGGCGGAGGTGGGGTGCTGTCGCTGGGCGTCGCCGCCCTGCTGATGATGCGCGGCCGCGCCGACATGGCGATCTTCGTCGGCGGCATCGGCGCCTGGCTGCTCGGCTGGAGCGCGACCGGGCCCGGCGGCATCCGCTTTCCCTGGGGGGCGTCCTCGACCGAGACGCCTGGGGCGCGCTCGCGCGTCGCCTCGCAGCTGCTGGCGATGGAACTCGATCATGACAGCGGCGGCATGACCGGGACGGTCAGCGCCGGCCGCTTCGCCGGCCGCAGCCTCGATGATCTGACGCTGGCGGAGATTGCCGATCTGATGCGCGAATGCCTCGCGCAGGATCCCGAGGGCGCCCGCCTGCTAGAGGCTTATCTCGACCGCCGGTCGCCCGGCTGGCGTGAAGACGCTGATCGTCACCGCGACGCGGGGCAGGGCCGCGCGACGGGCTCGGGCGCGATGTCGCATCAGGAGGCCTACGAGATCCTGGGGCTTCAGCCTGGGGCGGGAGAGGAGGCGGTCCGCGAGGCCCATCGCGCCCTGATGAAGCGCATCCACCCGGATGCCGGGGGCACCAGCGGACTTGCCGCCCGCGTCAACCAGGCCAAGGACGTCCTTCTGAAGTGAGCCGCCGGCGGGAAACAGGGATGAGGTCTGGTACGACATGTCAGCGATCCTTGTCCTTGTCCGTCAGCCGCGGGCGGCGAAGCAGGCGAAGCCGTCGCGCTTGAGCCTGGCGCAGGCCCGCTCGGCATCCTTGGAGTCGTCGAAGCCGGCGAAGCGGGCGCGGAACAGCGTCGTGCCGCCCTTTTCGACCTTTTCCGTCAGCGGCGTTGCGTCGGCGAGGGGGCCCGCCGCCTTGGTCCGGGCCCGGGCCAGGATGTCCCTGGCCTTGGCCTCGTCGTCGGTGGCGCCGAGCTGAATGATCCACTTGCCGGCCGTGGCGACGACGGGGCGGCTCTCGCTGGTCCTGGCCGGCTCGGCGGCCTTCTCGGCCACCTTGGCGAGCGTGGTCACGCCAGCGTCCGGGGCGGGCGGGACGTGAACCGCTGCGACCTTGACGGGCTGGGCGGCCTCAGGCTCGGCCACCTTCGCGATCGAGGAGGTGACGTCGACATTCGCCGGCGGCCGCAGGATCTTGCCGTCGGCGGCGGGGGCGCCGATCGACCAGCGCATGGCGGGCGGCGTCGTTGTCGCGGCGACCGGGCGCATGCCGGAGAGCTGCAGCTGCTGCGCACCGGCGCTGACCGGACGCGGCGGGGCGATCGGGGTGGTGGTCGGCACCGGAGCGTAGGCGCGGGCGGCGGCGGGGAGCGGCGCCTGCGTTTCGACGCGCGGACGCGGCACCGGCAGCGGGGCAGGCTCGGCGACGGCGGCGGCCACGACCGGCGCGGCCGGGCGCGGACGCTCCTGGATGCGCTCGGGTGCCCGCTCGGGAGCGCGCTCCTCGGCCTCGGGCGCCTCGGCGACGAGGGTCGAGGCGCGGCCGCTGGTCGCGGCCCTGGGCAGCGTCGCGACGACGAGATCGGCCATGATCTTGTCGCGCGAGGCGCCGGAGCGGCCGCCCAGCACCACCGAGACGACATGGCGGCCGTCGGCCTTGGCCGAGGTCATCAGGTTGAAGCCCGAGAGGCGGGTGTAGCCGGTCTTGATCCCGTCCACGCCTTCGATGCGGCCGAGCAGCTTGTTGTGGTTGCGATAGGCGCCGCCGGCGTAGTTGAACACGCGGGTCGAGAACATCGGGTAGTAGCGCGGGAAACGCTCCTGGATGGCGCGGGCGAGGATCGTCAGATCGCGCGCCGTGGTCATGTTCGGCGGGCTGTGAGGCAGGCCGTGGGGGTTGTAGAAGGTCGTGCGGCCCATGCCGAGCGAGCGGGCCCGCGCCGTCATCATGCGGGCGAACTCATCCTCCGAGCCGCCGACATTCTCGGCGACCGTCATGGCCACGTCATTGGCCGATTTGGTGATCAGCGCGAGGATGGCGTCGCGGACGGTGATGGTCTCGCCGGGGGCGAAGCCGATCTTGGAGGGCTCCTGGCGGGCGGCATGGGCCGAAACCGTCAGCTCCGAATTCATGTTGAAGCGGCCGCGCTCCATCTGCTCGAACAGCACATAGAGCGTCATGACCTTGGTGATCGAGGCGGGGATGCGGGGCGCATCCTCGTTGACCGCATGCAAGGTCCGGCCCGTTCTGGCGTCGACGACCATCGCTGCATAGGGCGGGGCATAGCCGCCGCCGGCCGGGCGCTTCTTCTTGCGCGCCGCCTCGGCAGGCGAGGCGACCGCCGCAACCGCGACTGCCACGATGCCGATCATTGCCACGAGCGCGCGAGAGCGCACGCGCCTGGACACAACGCAACCAAAAGCCATGAACACGCCTCAACTCGTACTGTCGCCCCGATCCCGGATCCGCGCCTTGCGGCGTGGCATATGGGACACAGTTTTGGAGGTTAGGCGGGTGCGGTTACGGAGCCGTTAAAAAGCGAACGATCTCGCCGTCTGCCGTAGCGGCAGCGTGATGCGTTTGGCGCATTGCAGCATCGCCTTGACATTCATGTTGCGCTGCACAATATCAGTGGCGTCCCGGTGGTGAACGCTTTTCATCTGACCCAGGGGCGCCAAACCCGGGCCTTCAGGCTCGTCAGCAAGAGGCGGCATCCGTGCCGAGGGAAGAAACATGATCCAGCAGTTCGAAACCATCCAGAAGGCTTCCAAGGACAACGTCGATGCGGCCCTGAAGGCTTTCGGCGCGACCTCCAAGAGCGTCCAGACCATCGCCGTCGAGGCGACCGACTACGCCAAGAAGTCGTTCGAGACCGGCACCGCTGCGCTCGAGAAGCTCGCCGCCGTCAAGACCATCGACAAGGCCATCGAGATCCAGACCGACTACGTCAAGACCGCCTTCGAGGGCGCCGTCGCCCAGATGACGAAGATGGGCGAGCTCTACACCGCCCTGGCCAAGGACGCTTACAAGCCGTTCGAAGGCATCGTCGCCAAGGGCGTCCCGGCCGCCAAGTGAGCTGAGCCCGCGCCGCTGACGCGGCGCGCAGGTTCGCTGACACGCTATCAAACCCGGCCGCGAGGCCGGGTTTTTCTTTGCCCGACTCGGGCCCTGATGCTGCGCTGCAGCAGCTGGAAGCCTCTTTGAACCGATTGAAAACTGGCGCGAGGAAGCGCATGTCTTGGGCATCGCCGCGGTGGGCCGTGGCTTGCTAGCCAGTGGTTCTCATCCGATGCTCGACAAAGCCATCCCGCCGCGCACCCTCAGGCTGAACGCGATCGACAATGTCGCCGTCGCCGTCGATCCGATCGATCTCGGCGTGACGGCCGCCGGGGTGACGGCGCTGAAGCGGATTCCGCGCGGCCACAAGCTGGCGCTGAGCGCCATCGCCACCGGCGAGCCGATCCGCAAGTTCGGCCAGATCATCGGCTTCGCCACTGTCGACATTCCGCCCGGCGAATGGGTTCACGAGCACAACACCGGCTTCCACGCGTTCGAGCGCGACTATGCCTTCTGCGCCGAGGCCAAGCCCGAATTCGTGCTGCCGGTGGAGCAGCAGGCGACTTTCGAAGGCTTCCGCCGCGCCAATGGCAAGGCCGGCACGCGCAACTATGTGGGCATCCTGACCTCGGTGAACTGCTCGGCCTCGGCCGCCCGCTTCATGGCCGAGGAGGTCAAGCGCTCCGGGCTGCTCGCCGATTATCCGAATGTCGACGGCGTCATCGCGCTGACCCACGGCACGGGCTGCGGCATCGACTACAATGGCGAGAGCTTCGAGGTGCTGAAGCGCACCACCTGGGGCTATGCCTGCAACCCGAACATGGCTGCGGTTCTCGTGGTCGGTCTCGGCTGCGAGGGTTTTCAGATCAAGCGGATGAAGGACGCCTATGGCGTCGAGGAGAGCGACGTCTTCCGCACGCTGACGATTCAGGAGACCGGCGGCACCCGCAAGGCGGTCGCCGCGGGAATCGAGGCGCTCAAGGTGATGCTGCCGATCGCCAACCGCGCGCGGCGCGAGACCGTGCCGGCGTCCGAGTTGATGCTGGCCCTGCAGTGCGGCGGCTCGGACGGCTATTCCGGCATCACCGCCAACCCGGCGCTGGGCAAGGCGGTCGACATCCTGGTCGAGCATGGCGGCACGGCCATCCTCTCCGAGACGCCGGAGATCTACGGCGCCGAGCATCTGCTCACCCGTCGCGCCGCCAACCGCGAGACCGGCGAGAAGCTCGTCGGCATCATCAAGTGGTGGGAGGACTACACGGCGCGCGCCCGCATGGACATGAACAACAATCCCTCGCCTGGCAACAAGGCGGGCGGGTTGACGACCATCCTGGAGAAGTCGCTGGGCGCCGCCGCCAAGGGCGGCACCAAGACGCTGGCCGCCGTCTACCACTATGCCGAGCCGGTGCGCTCCAAGGGCTTCGTCTACATGGACACGCCCGGCTACGATCCCGTCTCGGCGACGGGTCAGGTGGCAGGCGGGGCCAACATCCTCGCCTTCACGACCGGGCGCGGCTCCGCCTATGGCTGCAAGCCGACGCCCTCGATCAAGCTCGCCACCAACACGCCGATGTATCTCAAGCAGACCGACGACATGGACATCAATTGCGGCGATGTCCTCGACGGCGTGACGCTGGAGGAGAAGGGCCAGGAGATTTTCGACTATCTGCTGAAGGTCGCCTCGGGCGAGAAGTCCAAGTCCGAGGAGATGGGCTATGGCGACGCCGAATTCGTGCCTTGGCAGATCGGCGCGACGATGTGAGCGCCGGAACCGGGGCGCTGGTTTGGGCGTTCCCTCCCATCAAATGGGAAAAGGGATGCCATGACCCGTCACGCGCTCACCACCGCCGTTCTCGCGGCCTTTCTGCTCGTTGCAGGGCCCGCGATCGCCACACCGGTTTCGGCCCCGGCCGCCTCGACCGGTCTTCTCGGCGCGGCTCAGCCCCTCGATATCGAGACTGTTCAGGTCCGTGGCAATGAGCCTCAATATCGGGGAAACCGGCAGTTTCGTGGCAACCAGCAGTATCGCCGCGGTGGTCCCGGTGTTCGGCGCTACGGGCCGCGCCCGCGCTATGCGCCCGGCGCCCGCTTTCGCTCCGCCCCTCCCGGCTATCGCCGTTACGGCGCACGGCCCGGGAACTGGCGCACCCGCGGCTGCGTCACCGTCGGGGCGATCTGGTTCTGCCCGTGATCGATCACGCACCATCGACGATACGGAAAGCCGGGCTCGCGCCCGGCTTTTTTATTCGAGATCGTGAACCCCGACGCAGGCTGAAATGACGATGTAACGGAGCCGCGCCAATAGCCAGCGCGCCGGCTTGTTCTCGTCCTTCGCCTGAGGTTCGTTATGAAGACCCTTCTGCTCGTCACGGTTCCGCGCGTCTTGCTGGGGCTGCTCTTCCTCGTCTCCGCCGTCGACGGCTTCTGGTGGCTGGCCACCGGCACGCATCTGATCCATCCGCCGACCAGCAGCCGCGGTGTCGCCTTCGAGCAGACGCTGCAGGCCTCCGGCTTCGTCTGGCCACTGCTGAAGACGGTCAACCTCGTCGGCGCGTTGAGCCTGCTGGGCAATATCGCGCCGGCGCTCGGGCTCGCGCTGATCGCGCCGGTGATGGCGGTGATCGTGCTGTTCCACCTGGTGCTCAATCCGCAAGGACTGCCTGTCGCGGTGATCCTGGTGGCGCTGGGATCGCTGCTGGTCTGGGCGTATCGGGATCGCTATGCGGCGCTGCTGCGGTAGCGGTCGCGCGTCATTCTCGGGCGCAGCCCTCGGGTCCGATCTTCGATCGGCCCAAGGATAAACGCCGCGAAGACCCGAGAATCTCAGGACGAGAATGGGCGGGTTTCCGTGATGCTCGGGTCAAGCCCGAGCATGACGCGTCACGTCACAGCGTAAACCCGCGCAGCCGCTCGCTCAGCGCGCCGATCCGGTCGGCGGCGACATTGGCGATGGCGATGCGCAAATGCCGCTCCTGGCCCGGGCCGAAATAGGGGCCGGGCAAGGCGAGCACGCCGCGCTCCTGCACCAAAGCGCGCACCACATCCGCCGCCGGTACACCGGGGAAGGGGTGCGCGACATAGGCGAAATAGGCGCCGGCCGCGAGCACGCGCCAGTCATTGAGCGGGGCCATCGCCTCGCGGAACAGCGCGGCGCGGGCGTTGATCTCGGCCCGGTTGGCCTCGCGCCAGTCGCGGATGCCGTCGATGCCCCAGGTCACGGCCGTCTGGCCGGCCCGCACCGGACTGATCTGGACACAGTCGAGCACCTTGGCGATCTCGGCCATCACGGCTTCGCCGGCCGTGATCGCGCCCAGCCGCCAGCCCGGCACAGCATAGGCCTTGGAGAAGCTGTAGAGGCCGATGACGGAGTCCTGCCAGGGCGTTGCGGCGAAGACCTCATGCGGGGCCGCAGCGCCGGCAGGCAGGAAATCACGATAGGTCTCGTCGAGCACCAGCCAGAGACCGCGCCGCGCGCACAGCTCCGCGAAGGCGGCGATGGTGGCGGGCGGATAGATCGCGCCCGTCGGATTGTTGGGTGTCACCAGCACGATGGCGCGCGTGCCGGTGTCGATCAGCGCCTCCGCCGCGGCGACATCGGGCACGAAGCCGGCCGCCGGATCGCAGGGCAGCGGCCGTGCCTCGATGCCGAGCATGCGCAGCGTCATCTCGTGGTTGAAGTACCAGGGCGCCGGCAGCAGCACGTTCTGGCCAGCCCGCGCCACTGCCATCATCGTCATGACGAAGGCCTGGTTGCAGCCCGAGGTGATCGCGACCTCGCCCGCCTTGAAGGGGGCACCGTAGACCCGGGCGATTTCGGCCGCATAGGCCTCGCGCAGGGGCATGTCGCCGGTGATCGGGCCGTAGCGCGTGGCGTCGGGAGAGGCGGCGGCCTGCGCCAGCCGCTCCAGCAGCGCGGCTGGCGGGGGCGAGCCCGGCACGGCCTGCGAGAGGTCAACCAGCGGGCCGCTGCGCCCGTCATAGGCGCGCGCCCAGGCTTGCGCCTGCGGGATCGGCGGCGTGGCGGTGTCGAGGAGATCGGGGTTCAGGGCGGCGTGAGACGGGGCAAGCATGGTGCGCAGCTTTGGGACGCGGGTGGGCCTTCGTCAATCGGCGCGGGCAAGCTCCTCACAGCACAGCGCCCTATCCCGCAAGCCTCATCCTGAGGAGCGATCTGAAAGATCGCGTCTCGAAGGATCGTTCAGGAGGTGCCGGCGCCAGGCTGGAGCATCCTTCGAGACGCCGCGTATCGCGGCTCTTCAGGATGAGGGCGTCGAATGCGATGAAAAGACGCTGCCCGGACTGTGGCTGCATCTTATATCCTCTTGATAACGGAGAGGGACGACCTGGATGCCAGACGACGCCATCGAGGCGCTGCACGACCTGCTCGACCGGGCCGGCAGCATCGTCGCCTTCACCGGTGCCGGCATCTCGACCGAATCGGGCGTGCCGGATTTCCGCACGCCCGGCTCGCCCTGGATGGTCAACAAGCCGATCCCCTTCGAGGCCTTCGTCAGGAGCCGGGAGGCGCGCATCGAGGCGTGGCGGCGGAAATTCGCGATGGACGATCATTACGCGGACGCTGTGCCGAACATCGGGCATCGGGCTCTGGCCCGATTGGTCGGGGAGGGCCGCTCGCCCGCTATCATCACCCAGAACATCGACGGTCTGCACCAGGCCTCGGGCGTGCCCGACGACCGCGTCATTGAGCTGCATGGCAACGGCACCTATGCGACCTGCCTGACCTGCGGCTGGCGGCACGAACTGGCGGCGATCCGGCCCGTCTTCGAGGCCACCGGCGAACCGCCCGACTGCCTGATCTGCGCCGGGCCGGTGAAATCCGCCACGGTCTCCTTCGGCCAAGCGATGCCGCAGGACAAGATGAGCCGGGCCCAGCAACTGGCGCTGGAGGCTGAGCTTTTCCTGGTCGTCGGCTCGTCGCTCGTGGTCTATCCGGCGGCGACGCTGCCGATCATCGCCAAGAAGCAGGGCGCGCGGCTGGTCATCGTCAACCGCGAGCCAACCGAACTCGACGCCATCGCGGATCTCGTCGTGCGGGCCGAGATCCGGGCGGTGCTGGGGCGGTTGGCGGGCTGAAGCCCCTGCGACGTTTGCGACCGGACGCCGCAAGAGGGCTTGAGGCTGCGGCAAAACAGGCTATGGGGCAGGGCGCCCGCCGCCCTCTTGTCCGCATCCCCGTCGAAGGCTAGCCATGTCCAGCGAGAAAACCATTCCGCCCGCCGCTCTGGCGCTCGGTGTCGCCGGCATCATCCCGTTCCTGGCCTGCACCGTCGGAATCCTGGCCGGGCTGACGCTGCCGGTGCTCGGCGGCGGTGGCCGGCTGACGCAGGCCCTGATCGTCTACGGCGTCGCGATCCTGTCCTTCCTCGGGGGCGTGCGCTGGGGGATCGCGATCGGCTATGAGAACGAGGCCGTGCAGCGGCGGGATTTCATCATCGCGGTGGTGCCGGCCCTGATCGGCTGGGGCGCCACGCTGCTCGCGCCCGTCGGCGCGCTATGGACCCTTTGCGCGGCCTTCATCCTGCTCGGCCTGCTGGATTTCGGCCTCTACTGCCGCGATGTCGCGCCCGAATGGTATGGCCGGCTGCGACTGGGCCTGTCGGGCGCGGTCGCCGTGCTCCTGGGCGTGGCTGCGGCTGCGGCCTGACGGGTCCGTCGCCGAAAGGCCGTCACGGGTTCGCCTGCGAGGCCTGTTTCTCCAGTTCGGCCCTGATGGTCGCGGTCGGCTCGCCGCGCGCCATCATCGCGGCCGCACGCTGGCCGTGGCGCGCGAGCCCGTGCCGCGTCTTGTCGGCGGCCGTCATCAGCACATGCAGTGGTTCGAAGCCTGTTGCCTGCAGCCGTCGCACATAGGCCAGCTGGCTTTCATAGGGAACGATCCGATCCTCGCGATCCGACAGAACGACGATCGACGGCCTGGGCTGCGTGGGGATGCGCCCGACATGGTCGATCGGATCGTGAAGGGCCTGGATGTTGGTGCTTTGAACGGTGCGCCGCTTGTCCCAGTGTCGCGTGACCTCACGGACGGACAGCAAGGCCGACGACAGCGCCGCGGCTGAAATGTCGTGGCGCCGGTTCAAGAGGGCCGCCGCGATCTGCCCGCCGCCGGACTGACCCGCCAGAATGAAACGCGAGACACCATAGCGATTCTTGATCGCGTTGAGCGCGCGGTCCATCAGCATCACCTCACGCAACTCGCGGCGCGCGTTGTGGTCGCCCGACGATCCGTACATGCCCGGACGCGCCAGGAAGATGGTGGGACGCCCCGCCTCCCGGGACCATCGCGCCATGTCGCGCTGGAGCCCATCGGGCGAGCGCCGCTCATAGCCGGGCGCGATGAAGCGAACGGCCGTTCTCGTCTTCAGCATCACGTCGCCGCTGAAATAGACCAGGACCACCGGATTTTCGGCTGAGTTCAACCCGTGCGAATAGGCGCGGATGCAATCGCCTTTGCCGTCGAATTCGACCCAGAAGCCGTCAGGCACGGTCAAACACTGGGCCGGTGAGCTGCGCGAGCCATGCAGCGCTTCGTAAGGATCGAACGGTTCTCCGGCACGCGGGATCGCGAGCTCTCTGGGCGTGGTCGGCGCCCCCGCCGGGAGTTCCAGCCTCTGCGCCAGAGCTGCCTGGGCCTGCCCGACCATCAAAACGGCGATGGCCCACCTTGATAGCCGCTGCATGTGCCAGCCCGACCTTCCAGTCACCGGCTCCAGCCGGCCGTTCAAACGCATCGGCACAAGCCTGTCGGACCTGCGCGACGGCGCGATGATAATGGGTCGGTCGTTATCAATCTCGTGCGTTGCGCCGGACCACCGAGCCTGCGTTTCCGATTTGGGCGGCCATCACTCCCGCGAGGCCAAAGCGAGCCGCAGGGCCAGCATCCCGAACACCGCGCCCATCAGCTTCTGCGGCCAGCGGGCGAGATGGGGGCGGGCGGCGAGCGCCTGACCGAGCCGGCTCGCGGTCAGGATGACCACACCGTTGGCGAGCAGCCCCATCAGGTTGAGGATCGTCGCCAGCACCACGACCTGCAGCGCGATCGAGCCGGCCTCGGGCTTCAGGAACTGCGGCAGCAGCGCCAGCATGAACAGCGCCATCTTGGGATTGAGCAGATTGGTCAGCAGGCCCTGCAGAAAGATTCTGCGCAGCGGCAGGCGGGTTGCGTCGGCGCTCGGGGCGAACAGGGGCGCCTGGGCGCGCAGGGTCGTCCAGGCGAGCCAGGCGAGATAGGCCGCGCCGAGAAAACGCAGCGCGTCATAGGCCGCGGGCACCAGCAGGAAGAGCTGCGACAGGCCAAAGGCCGCGGCAAAAGCCTGGAGATAGCTGCCGGCCGCGATGCCGGCATAGGTCAGGAAGCCGGCGCTGCGCCCCTGACCGAGGCTGCGCGAAGCGATCAGCAGCATGTCGGGGCCCGGCGTCGCGGTCAGCACCGCGCAGGCGGCGGTGAACAGCGCCAATGTCGCGAGATCGGGCATCGCATCCTCCGCGGACGCGCCTGCCGCGTCGGTCATGATCTAGCGCAAACCGCAGGACCAATCGAGTTTTTCGACCATCGCGGATGTGGATGACGCGAAGCCGGCTGTATCGCGACTCGTCAGCAATGGTATCTTCGCCCTGCGAATCAAGCGTTTCGGGCGGGGGTGGCGGCAGATGTCCGATGAGTTCGGAGAGAGTGGGCGGAGGCCGATCGGGCCGATCCAGTCGCTCAACCGCGTCATGCGGCTCGACGGGCCCGAAGGGCTCGGCCCGGAGACCGGCGTCGAGGTCAGCGGCCATGTCAAATGGTTCGACGTCAGCAAGGGCTACGGTTTCGTCGTGCCCGAGGATGGCGGGGCCGACGTCCTCGTCCATGTCACGATCCTGAAGCGCGATGGTTTCAACGCCATCGCCGAAGGCGCTCACATCGTGCTTGAAGCAATCGAGAAGCCGCGCGGCCGACAGGCGATCCGCGTGCTCTCGATCGACACCACCGCGGCCCGCCACCCGGCCGAGATGCCGCTGGCGCGCACCAATGTCCAGGTCACCCCGACGAGCGGGCTCGAGCGGATGACGGTGAAGTGGTTCAATCGCCTGCGCGGCTTCGGCTTCGTCTCGGCCGGCGAGAACGCGCCCGACATCTTCGTGCATATGGAGACGATGCGGCGCTACGGGCTGGTCGAACTGATTCCCGGCCAGGTCGTGCTGGTGCGCTACGGACCCGGGCCCAAGGGCCTGATGGCGGCCGAGATCCGGCTGGAGCAGGGCGGGGCGCCGATCTCGCACTGAGCTGAGTTCGGCGATGCCGTCATGCTCGGGCTTGACCCGAGCATCTCCCGCCGCAGAGGGCACTTCTTCTTGCCGGAGATGGTCGGGTCAAGCCCGACCATGACGTGTCAGAGCGCAAACGACGTCCCGCAGCCGCAGGAACTCGTCGCGTTCGGGTTGGTGATCTTGAAGGACTGGCCTATCAGGTCGTCGACGAAGTCGATGGTGCAGCCTTCGAGAAGATCGAGCGAGGTCTCGTCGATCAGCACGGTGGCGCCGTCGCGCTCGATGACCAGGTCGCCAGGCGCCTTCTCCTGGTCAACGTCGAAGATGTACTGAAAGCCCGAGCAGCCGCCGCCGACGACGCTGACGCGCAGCATCGAGCCCGGCGGTTCCTTCGCCATCACCGAGAGAATGCGGGTCGCGGCCTTCCCGGTCACGGCGATGCCGCGCGGTTGGGCCTGAAGATCGGTCGTCATCGGCAGATGCTCCTTGCACCTTCGTTACCCGCAAAGGTAAGTGCGCCGCAACGCCTCCACAAGCCGGGGCAGCGACGGGCCCGCCATGCCGCAGCCAGACACCACCGCCTTCGGGGCCGTTTCCGCGCGCGAGCCCGGCGATCGCTGGCGCGCGCCTTACGCCTGCCGGACCGCCACCAGCCGCGGCCGGCTGATCGCGGAGCCGGCCTCGCCGACGCGCAATCCGTTCCAGCGCGACCGCGACCGCATCATCCACTCCACCGCCTTCCGCCGGCTCAAGCACAAGACGCAGGTCTTCGTCTCGCATGAGGGCGACCATTTCCGCACAAGGCTGACGCATACGATCGAGGTGGCGCAGATCGCGCGCGCCCTGGCGCGGGCGCTGGGGCTCGACGAGGACCTCGCCGAGGCGCTGGCGCTGGCGCATGACCTCGGCCATACGCCCTTCGGTCATACCGGCGAGGATGCGCTGGCCGACTGTATGGCCGATGCCGGCGGCTTCGACCACAACGCCCAGACGCTGCGGATCGTGACCCGGCTGGAGCGGCGCTATGCCGGTTTCGACGGGCTGAACCTGACCTGGGAGACGCTGGAGGGGCTGGTCAAGCACAACGGCCCGCTGCTGCTGGCGGACGGCTCCCCGACCGACCGCTATGCGCAGACGGGCATCCCCGCAGCGATCGTCGAATACCAGGCCAGGCAGGACCTCTGGCTCGACTCCTATGCCTCCGCGGAAGCGCAGGTCGCGGCGCTCGCCGACGACATCGCCTACAACGCGCACGACATCGACGACGGCTTGCGGGCCGGGCTGTTCGGCCATGCGGAACTGCGGGCCGTGCCGTTCCTGGCCGCCCTGCTCGACGAGATCGAAGGCTTGCATCCGGGGCTGGAGACGGCGCGCGCCACCAATGAGCTGGTGCGCCGGGTGATCACGCGCTTCGTCGAGGGCGTCATCTCCGAGTCGCAGGCGCGGCTGGCGGCGCTGGCGCCGGCTGATGCCGATGCGATCCGGCGGGCGGGGCACCCGGTCATCGCCTTCCCGGCGGGAATCGAAGCCGCCGACCGTGACATCAAGGCCTTCCTCTATCCCAACATGTATCGCCATGCCCGGATCGCGCCGATCCGCCGCGACGCGGCCCAGGTGGTGCGGGACCTGTTCGGCCGCTTCAGCGCCGATCCCGCACTGATGCCGGCCGAGTGGGCGGCGGGGTGCGAGAGTCTCGACGCTCATCGGCGGGCGCGGCGCATCGCCGACTACATCGCCGGCATGACCGACTGGTACGCGCTCGACGAGCACCGCCGCCTGTTTGACGCAACCCCCTCGCTGCGATAGGGCCGGGCTCTCCTTTTCAGCAGATCTTGGCCGCTATGAACCTGTTCGAGACCTATTCCGCCCGCGTCACCGCCGCCCTGTCGGCGCTGTCGGCGCGCGGTGCGCTGCCGGCCGGGCTCGATCTCGGCCGCGTCGTGGTCGAGCCGACGCGCGATGCCAGCCATGGCGATCTCGCGACCAACGCCGCGATGGTGCTGGCCAAGGAGGCCGGCACCAACCCGCGCGCGCTGGCCGCGCTGCTGGTCGAGGAACTCGTCAAGGACGGCGAGATCGTCAAGGCGGAGATCGCGGGGCCCGGCTTCATCAATCTGACGCTGCAGCCGGCCGTCTTCACCGCCATCCTCAGGGATGCGGTGGCGCGCGGGCTCGATTACGGGCGTGGCGCGGCCAAGCCGGAGCCGAAGATCAATGTCGAATATGTCTCGGCCAATCCGACCGGGCCGATGCATGTCGGCCATGGCCGCGGCGCCGTGTTCGGCGATTCGCTGGCCAACATCCTCGCCTTCGCCGGCCATGAGGTGACGCGGGAATACTACATCAACGATGCCGGCGCGCAGGTCGACGTGCTCGCCCGCTCGGCCTTCCTGCGCTACCGCGAGGCACTGGGCGAGACGATCACGATTCCGGAAGGGCTCTATCCCGGCGATTATCTCGTCTCGGTCGGCGAGACCCTGGCGAAGGTGCATGGCGATGCACTTCTCGCCCTGCCGGAAGCCGAATGGCTGCCGCTGGTGCGCGGCGTGGCGATCGACGGCATGATGGCGATGATCCGCGACGACCTCGCCGCGCTAGGCGTCGTCCATGACGTGTTCTTCTCGGAGCGCTCGCTGCAGAGCGTCGCCGGTGGCGGCGATGCGGTCGCCGAGACGATCGCGGATCTGCGCGCCCGCGACCTGATCTATCAGGGCCGGCTGCCGCCGCCCAAGGGCCAGAAGGACGAGGACTGGGAGGATCGCGAGCAGGCGCTGTTCCGCGCCACCCAGTTCGGCGACGATGTCGACCGGCCGCTGCTGAAGTCGGATGGCAGCTACACCTATTTCGCCAACGACATCGCCTATCACCGCTCGAAGTTCACCCGCGGCTTTGCCCAGATGATCGACGTCTGGGGCGCCGACCATGGCGGCTACGTCAAGCGCATGCAGGCGGCGGTTAAGGCCGTCACGCATGAGAAGGGTTCGCTCGACGTCAAGCTGTGCCAGCTGGTCAAGCTGCTGCGCCATGGCGAGCCGGTGAAGATGTCGAAGCGCTCGGGCGATTTCGTCACGCTGCGCGAGGTGATCGACGAGGTCGGCCGCGATGCGGTGCGCTTCATGATGATCTTCCGCAAGAACGACGCGACGCTCGACTTCGACCTCGCCAAGGTGGTCGAGCAGTCGAAGGACAACCCGGTCTTCTATGTCCAGTATGCGCATGCGCGCTGCGCCTCGATCTTCCGGCAGGCGCGCGAGGCCTTTCCCGATCTCGATCTGTCGCCCGCCGCTCTCGTCGGCGCCGACCTGGCGCGCCTCGACGACGAGGCGGAGGTGGGTATCGTCAAGTTGATCGCGGCCTATCCGCGAATCATCGAAGGCGCGGCGAGCGCCCATGAGCCACATCGCGTGGCCTTCTTCGTGCATGAGCTGGCCAGCGCTTTCCATTCTTTGTGGAACAAGGGCAAAGACTCGCCGCAATTACGGTTCGTTAATCAAACTGATCGAGAGTTGACTGTGGCGAGGTTGGCGTTTGTGCATGCGGTGCGCAGCGTCCTTGCTTCCGGTCTGGCAGTCGCGGGAGTTGCGGCGCCGGAAGAGATGCGCTGACGGCCCCCTGGCCCTCGGCGCGCACAAGGTCAGGTTGACCGCGTGGCGCATTGGGGGTTCCCATGGCAGCCATCGGCCTGCGCTGGAATGGATCATGCCATGAGTGAGCCAGCTAGAAACCGTTTCGCCCTCGATCTCGAAGATCTCGAGCGCCAGCTTCGCAGCGCCGGGCAGGCGCCCAGGGTCGGGCAGCCGGCCGACCCGCTGGCGGAGCTGACGCGCATCGTCGATCAGGGCGATCCGCTGAAAGACATCTTCGGCCATCGCGGCCAGGCGGCTGCGCCCCAGCTCGTGCCGGGTTCGCGGCCTGCGCAGGTCCAGCCCCGGCCCGAAATCGGCCGCCAGGAGGCGGATCGTCCCGAGATCTCGCGTCACGAGCCGTCCTTCGACGCCGTGCAGCAGTTCCAGGCAGTCGCGGAGCAGTCGCCGCCGCCCGCCGAACTCCGCGGTGCGCTCGACGAATTCGAGGCCCTGCTGCGTCGCAGCGATGCCGGACGTCCCGCGCCCGCCGCGGTCGCCCCGCTGCGGGCCGAGCCGCGCTTCGACGAGTCCGACGAGAGCTTCGCGCGGCCTGCGCCGCAGAGCTATCAGCGCGCCGCCGTCGCGCCCGATCTCGCCCCGGCTCCGCGGGACCTGGACGAGGAGCGCGGTTATCCGGCGCCCTACGACCAGCAGATGCCCGGCGAGGTCCCGTCCTTCCAGTCGGTCCTGCCTGTCCATGACGATGGGCCGGTCGATGACGACATGCCGGATCTGGAGCCGCGCCGGTCCCGCAAGGGGCTCTATGCCGCCGCCGCGATCCTGGTGGTCGGTGTGGTCGGCGTCGGCGCCGTGATGTCGCTGCGCAGTCCGACGAAGAGCACGGACGGGCTGCCCCCGACCATCACGGCCGCCGCCGGGCCGACCAAGGTCGAGCCGGTCAATCCCGGCGGGGCTGAAATTCCCAACCAGAACAAGCAGATCTACGAGCGTCCGGGCGAGACGGCACCTGCGCAGACGAAGGTCGTCAGCCGCGAGGAACAGCCGGTCGACGTGCAGCAGGCGGCCCGCTCTCTGCCGACCCGCGTCGTGCTGCCCGGCCCGGGTACGGGCACGGCGACGACGCCGGCCGCCACCCCGGTCGCGCCGGCCCAGGCTCCGGGCGCTGCCGCCTCCATCGTGACACCGTCCGAGCCTCTGCTCACTCCGGTGCCGCCGGTTCCGGGGCTGGGCGAGCCGCGTCGCGTGCGGACGGTCTCGATCCGTCCCGATGGCACGCCCGCGCCGCCGGCCAATGGCGTGTCCGGTTACACCAACGGCGCCGTGCCGCTGTCTACCGGTTCGGCTCCGCCGGCCCGCCCGGCGGCGATCGCCCCGGCCAACCCGACCACCGCGGCGGTGCCGCCGCGCCCTGCCGCGACGCCTGCCGCAGCGCCTGCCGCCGAAGCCGCCAAGGTGCAGGAGCGCGCCGCAGCGCCCGCGACGACGCCTTCGGCGCCGCTGCGCATCGCCAATGTGGCTCCGGCTGCGCAGACGCCGGCCGCGCCGGCGCCCGCCACTGCCGCCATCCGCAGCGGAACCGGCGATTTCGTGGTCCAGCTCGGTGCGCCGGGCAGCGAATCGGAGGCGCGTGCGACCTTCGCGGCGCTGCAGCGCAAATATCCCGGCCAGCTCGGCGGTCAGTCGCCGATCGTGCGCCGGACTGAACTGGCCGGCGGCAAGACCGTGTTCCGCCTGCGCGTGGGCCCGTATTCGCGCGAGGACGCCACCTCGATGTGCACGGCGCTCCAGGCGGCGGGCGGGCAGTGCTTCATCGCCAAGAACTGAGCCTTCCGAAGGCATCGCGGCCGACCGCCGCGACCTGATCTGTCAGACCTCCCGACCGGCGGCGCCCTCGCGCCGCCGGTTTTGCTTTGGCGTCCGGCGCAAGGCGTCCCCGTCGGCCGGTCGGTGGTCCGCCATCGGGTTTCGTGCGAAGAGGCGCGCAGCAGAGTCGCTGGAGGCGCTCCTCGAGGGGCGCGGCGACCGAAGACCGAAAGCCTATCTGGAGGACACCATGGATCGTCGCAACTTCGTCAAGACCGCCGCGGGCGGCGCCGCCGGCAGCGCGCTGATCGCGGCACCCGCCATCGCCCAGACGCAGCCCAAGATCAGCTGGCGGCTGACCTCGAGCTATCCCAAGAGCCTCGACACGCTGTTTGGGCTCTCGACCCAGGTCGCCAAGCGCGTCGCCGAGGCGACCGACGGCAACTTCCAGATCCAGGTCTTCGCGCCCGGCGAGATCGTGCCCGGTCTGCAGGCGCTCGATGCCGTGCAGAACGGCACGGTCGAATGCAGCCACACCCTGTCGAGCTTCTATATCGGCAAGGACCCGGCCTTCGCCTTCGAGACCTCGCTGCCCTTCGGCTTCAACACCCGCCAGCAGAACGCCTGGCTCTATGCTGGCGGCGGGCTCGAGCTCTGCCGCGCCTTCATGAAGAAGCAGGGCCTCTACACCATCCCCTCGGGCAACACCGGCGCGCAGATGGGCGGCTGGTTCCGCAAGGAGATCAAGTCGCTCGAGGATCTCAAGGGCCTGAAGATGCGCATCGCCGGGCTCGGCGGGCAGATCATGTCCAAGCTCGGCGTCGTGCCGCAGCAGATCGCCGGCGGCGACATCTATCCGGCGCTGGAGCGCGGCACGCTCGATGCGGTCGAGTTCTCCGGCCCGCTCGACGACGAGAAGCTCGGCTTCCAGAAGGTCGCGAAATACTACTACTACCCCGGCTTCTGGGAGGGGAACGCCAATGTCAGCTTCCTCGTCAATCTCGAGAAGTGGAACGCGCTGCCCGCGTCCTACAAGGCGATCGTCGAGGCGGCCTGCGCCGAGGCGAACGCGCTCTGCGTTGCCAAATACGACCACGGCAATCCCGATGCGCTGGTGCGTCTCGCCGGCACGGGGGCGGAGCTGCGGCCCTTCCCGCAGGAGGTGATGCTGGCGGCCTTCAAGGAGGCCTTCGCCATGTATGCCGAGCTGGCCGCCAAGAACGCCGAATTCAAGACGTTCTACGACTCCTTCCTGCCCTACTGGAAGAAGGAGAACCTCTGGTTCCGCGTCGCCGAGCTGCCCTTCGACGCCTTCAACGCCCAGATGGCGCAGCAGATGCGCTGAGGCGTTTCGTCCGAACCTCAACCGTCATCCCGGGCGACCGCAGGTCGCCCGGGATCCATCCTGGGGCTCCGACGCCCTGTGATGGCTCCCGGGCCGCGCCGCTTCGCGGCCCGGCCAGGATGACGGCGGAGGGTTGACCGCGCCCGCGGCGCTTCCTACCCCAGCACCATGACCTCACGCGCCTTCATCGCCGGCTGCCTCGGCACGAGCCTCACTCCTGACGAGCGCGCCTTCTTCAGGGAGGCGCGGCCCTGGGGTTTCATCCTGTTCCGGCGCAACACGCAGGATCCGGCTCAGGTTGCTGCCCTGACGGCCGAAATGCGCGAGACGGTGGGCTGGCATGCGCCGATCCTGATCGACCAGGAGGGCGGGCGGGTGCAGCGCATGGCCCCGCCGCACTGGCCGAAATATCCGGCCGCACAGGCCTTCCTCGCGATCAACGACCCCGTGGCGCAGCGCGAGATCGTCAGGCTCTCCGCCCGGCTGATGGCGCATGATCTGAAGTCCGTGGGCATCGATGTCGACTGCCTGCCGGTGCTCGACGTTCCCGTCGCCGGCAGCCACGACGTCATCGGCGACCGCGCCTATGCGCATGAGCCCGACCGTGTCGCCCAGCTCGGGCGCGCCGCGGCGGAGGGGCTGATGGCCGGCGGCGTGCTGCCGGTGATCAAGCACATGCCCGGCCACGGCCGCGCGCGGGCCGACAGCCATCACGACCTGCCGATCGTCGAGGCCTCGCTGGCGGAGCTGCGGGCGCATGATTTCCGGCCCTTCCGGCATCTCGCGGACATGCCGATGGCGATGACGGCGCATGTCGTCTTCACCGCGCTCGACCCGAAGAACCCGGCGACGGTGTCGCGCAAGGTCGTGCAGGAGATCATGCGCGGCGAGCTGCGCTATGACGGGCTGATCATGACCGACGACATCTCGATGAAGGCGCTTTCGGGTGGTTTTGCGCAGAAGGCGCGCGCCGCGATCCGCGCCGGGGTCGATGTCGTGCTGCATTGCCACGGCATCATGGAGGAGATGGTCGCCATCGCCGGGGCCGTGCCGGCGATGAAGGGCGACCGAGCCCGCCGCGCCGCGATGGCGCTGGCCCGCATCCGCCATGAACCCGAGCCGCTGGATGTCGAGGCCGCCCGCGCGCAGGTCGCGAGCGCGCTTGCGTTGAGCGGCTGAACGTCCGAACGTGGCTGTCGGGGCGTAGCGCCTGTCCCCACCCCACAGCCCTCATCTTGAGGAGCAAGCCGCAAGGCTTGCGTCTCGAAGGATGCTCCAGATCGCTTGGGCGCCTCCTGGAGCATCCTTCGAGACGCCGCTGCGCGGCTCCTCAGGATGAGGGCTGCGGATGGGATCGGCGCGATCGAAGCAGGGGATGGCCGGCCATGGCGGCGCAACTGCCATTCGAGGATGACGGCGCGCATCGCGATGACGAGCCGGCGCTGCTCGTCGACGTCGACGGCTATGAAGGCCCGCTCGATCTTCTGCTCGATCTGGCGCGCCGGCAGAAGGTCGATCTGCACCGCATCTCGATCCTGGCGCTGGCCGAGCAATACCTCGTCTTCGTCGAGCAGGCGCGGGCGCTGCGGCTTGAACTCGCGGCCGATTATCTGGTGATGGCGGCGTGGCTGGCCTATCTCAAGTCGCGGCTGCTGCTGCCCGAGCCGCCCAAGGGCGAGGAGCCGAGCGCGGCCGATCTCGCCACCGCGCTCGCCTTGCGCCTGCGCCGGCTGGAGGCGATCCGGGCGGCGGCGCGCAAGCTGTCCTCGCGCGAGCGGCTGGGGCATGACGTGTTCGCGCGCGGGGCGCCGGAGGCGATCGTCGCCGGGGCCCGGCCGGTCTGGGAGGCGGAACTCTACGATCTGCTGGCGGCCTATGCGCAGCAGCGGATGAAGCGCGTGCAGGGCCATATCTCGGTCGGCCAGCGCGTCGTCTGGTCGCTGGTCGAGGCGCGTGAGGCCTTGCAGCGGCTGGTCGGGCAGGCCGGCGACTGGACGCAGATCGATCCCTATCTGACGCGCTACATGGTCTCGCATGGGCTGCCCGCCCGCGAGATGGCGGCGACGGTGCGGGCATCCGCGCTCTCGGCCATGCTCGAGATGGTCAAGGAGGGCGTGCTCGATCTGCGCCAGGACGATGCCTTCGCGCCGCTTTATCTGCGCCGCCGCTCGGCCCGCCCGCCGGTGCTGCCGTTGGCGAGCGGGGACGCGTCATGACGGACGCGACGACGCAGCCGGCCCAGGCCGAGATCGAGGACGGCCTTGAAGCCTTCGCGCAGGCGATGCGCGTGGTCGAGGCGCTGCTGTTTGCCTCCGCCCAGCCGCTGCCGGCCGAGGAACTGGCGCGCTGCGTGCCCGCGGGTATCGACATCGGCCAGGTCCTGGCGCGGCTGACGGCGCTCTACGAGCCGCGCGGGGTCAACCTGCGCGCGGTCGCCGGGGCTTACGCCTTCCGCACCGCGCCCGATCTCGGCTATCTGCTGGCGGCGGAGGCCGAGCCCCCGCGCAAATTGTCGCGGGCGGCGCTCGAGGTGCTGGCGATCATCGCCTATCACCAGCCGGTGACGCGGGCCGAGATCGAGGAGATCCGCGGCGTCGCCACCGCCAAGGGCACGCTCGATATCCTGATCGAGGCGGGCTGGGTGCGCCTGCGCGGCCGGCGCCGGTCGCCGGGGCGGCCCGTCACCTTCGGCACGACGCCGGGATTCCTCGATCATTTCGGGCTCGGCCGCATCGACGACCTGCCGGGACTGGAGGAACTCAAGGGCTCGGGCTTCATCGAGGGGCGGCTGACGCGCGACCTCGCCATGCCGGTTCCCGACGACGATCCAGACCTGCGCGCCGACGAGGATCCGCTCGGCGACCTGTTCACGCCGCTTGACGAGAACGGCTGAGCGCCGCACAGGGCGGGCATCTTTCGGCACCAGCCTTCCCCGTCATCCTGGACAAGCGGCGAAAGCCGCGCCGTCCGGGATCCATCATCGGGCTCCGTCGCGCCCTTCGATGGATCCCGGGACGACCTCCGGTCGCCCCAGGATGACGAAGCAGGCCGTTGCAAACTGGAGCATCCGTTGGTCGCCAACGAAACCAAATCGCGCTGGCTGAGCTGGGGGCGCCGTGGCACGGCGGGCGCCGCGATTCCGATGGCGCTGGGCTTCGACGGCGTGACCCAGCGCTTCGGCGATGTCACTGCGCTCAAGAACGTCTCGCTGTCGGTCGAGCCCGGCGAGATCGTCGCGCTGCTTGGCCAGTCGGGCTGCGGCAAGACGACCCTGCTGCGGCTGGCGGCAGGCGTCGAGCGGCCGAGCGCGGGCCGCGTCCTGCTTGAGGGCCGCGACGTGTCCTCGCGCGACAGCTTCGTCGAGCCCGAGCGGCGTGGCGTCGGGCTGGTGTTTCAGGACTATGCGCTGTTTCCGCATCTCTCGGTGCGCGAGAATGTCCGCTTCGGGCTCTCCCGCCGCGGCCAGAGCGAAGCCTCCGCCGATGCCACCGCGCTGCGCGCTATCGCCCGCGTCGGCCTGGCCGATCTCGCCGAATCCTATCCGCATATGCTCTCGGGCGGCGAGCAGCAGCGCGTCGCGCTGGCGCGCGCCGTGGCGCCGCGGCCCGGCGTGCTCCTGATGGACGAGCCGTTTTCCAATCTCGACCGGCGCCTGCGCGACGTGGTGCGCGACGAGACGGCGGCGCTGCTGCACGAAACCGGCGCCACCTCGATCATCGTGACGCATGACCCCGAGGATGCGATGCGCATCGCCGACCGGATCGTGCTGATGCGCTCGGGCGCGATCGTGCAGATCGGCACCGGCGAGGATCTCTACCGCCGGCCCGGCAGTCTCTTTGCCGCCCGATTCTTCTGCGACTTTACCGAGGTCGCCGGTCGCGTCCGGCGCGGGGCGGTCGATACGCCGTTCGGGCGGTTTCCGGCGCCGGCTCTGGCGGAGGGCAGCGAGGCGGTGGCCTGCATCCGGCCGCATGCGATCCGGATCGTTCCGAAGGGCTTCTGCCTGCCGGGGCGGGTGGTGACCCGGCGCTTCCTCGGCGAGGTCGATCACCTGCTGATCGCGGTCGACGGGTTCGAGCGCCTGCTGTCGGTGCGGGCCTCGCTGGCGGGCGTCATCGGGGAGGGCGACGATGTCGGCCTCGACATTCCCACCGACGAAGTTCTTGTGTTCCCTGCGGGGGACACATAGGTTCCGCCGCGACAGCTTGATCCGGGGTCGCAAGCCCCCGGCAACATTCAAATCGAGGGAGTTCGCCATGGGTGGCGTCAGCATCTGGCACTGGATCGTCGTCGGCGTCATCGTGATGCTGCTGTTCGGTCGCGGCAAGGTTTCCGAGTTGATGGGCGACGTCGCCAAGGGCATCAAGTCGTTCAAGAAGGGTATGGCCGAGGACGAGACCCCGCCGGCGCCCACAGCCGCGACCCCTGCCGATCCCAAGATCATCGACGCGCAGGCCACCCCTTCCGCGCCCGCGAAGGCCGAGACCAAGGCCTGAGGCCTGGCCTTCCCTTCGCGGGAGGCTGAGAGGACGAACTGTCGATGTTCGACATCGCCTGGAGCGAATTCATGCTGGTCGGGGCCGTCGCGCTCGTCGTGATCGGCCCCAAGGACCTGCCGAAGGCGATGCGGGCCGTCGGCCAGGCGGTCGGCAAGATGCGTCGCATGGCTACCGAGTTTCAGGGCCAGTTCAACGACGCGATGCGCGAGGCCGAGCTCCACGACCTGAAGAAACAGGTCGAGGATGTCGGTGGCTCGGTGTCGACGGCGATGAACAGCGAGAGCTGGAGTTCCGATTTCAAGCCGATCGAGATGCCGGCCTCGACCGGTCTCGACGATGCGGCGCTGAAGGAGGCCGAGGCCAAGCTCGCGGCCATTCCCGTGCCCGACCCGCTGCCGCCGGTCACGATCGCGCCGTCCGAGGTCGCGGCCGCCGCCGAGCCGGCGCCCGAACCCAAGCCCAAGCGCGTCCGCAAGGCCGCGCCCGAGGCGGCCGAGGCCGAACCGGCGGCGCAGCCCGCGCCTGAGAAGACGCCGCGCAAGCGCAAGACCGCAGCCGCCGATTCCGGCGAAGGGAGCGCGGCATGACCATCGCCAACACCCGCGACGGCGAAGACGAGATCGAGGCCTCCCGCGCGCCGCTGATCGACCATCTGATCGAACTGCGCGCCCGGCTGATCAAGTCGCTGGTCGCCTTCCTGGTGATGTTCTTCATCTGCTTCGCCTTCGCGACGCAGATCTACAACGTGCTCGTTCAGCCCTATGTCTGGGCGGCGGGGCCGGGCGCCAATGTCCAGCTGATCTACACCGCACCGCTGGAATATCTCTTTACCCAGATCAAGATCGCGGCCTTCGGGGCGGGCTTCTTCGCCTTCCCGGTGATCGCGACGCAGATCTACAAGTTCGTCGCGCCGGGGCTCTACAAGAACGAGCGCGCCGCGTTTGCGCCCTATCTCGCGGCGACGCCGATCTTCTTCGTCGCGGGCGCGGCGATGGTGTTCTTCTTCGCCATGCCGGTGCTGATGAAGTTCTCCATCGGCATGCAGCAGGCGGCCACCGACGGGCAGGCCGGCATCGCGCTGTTGCCCAAGGTCAGCGAATATCTCTCGCTGATCATGACGCTGATCTTCGCCTTCGGCATCTCCTTCCAGCTGCCGGTGATCCTGACCCTGCTCGGCCAGGCCGGCATCCTCGACACCGTGTTCCTGAAGGAAAAGCGCCGCTACGCGATCGTCTTCGTCTTCGTCGTCGCCGCGATCCTGACCCCGCCGGACGTGATTTCGCAGCTCATGCTCGCCGTGCCGATGCTGCTGCTCTACGAGCTGTCGATCTTTTCGGTCGGCTATGTCGAGCGCAAGCGCGCGGCCAAGCAGGCGGCCGACGACGCTGCGGATGCGGCGAGCGAGTAGTATTCGTCCTTCAGGGGACTTGGCGTCATGCTCGCCCTTGTGGCGAGCATCCACGTCTTAGTCATAGGGCTCGACGAGAGAAGACGTGGATGGTCGGGACAAGCCCGACCATGACGGAGAGGGCTGGTAGGGGCTCGTTCGTCACGAACCCTGTTCCCTCGCGCGCGATCCCGGTCTAGAGCAACGGCCTGTTCCCCTGACGGCATGGCCTGACGACGATGTACGACATCAAATGGATTCGCGAGAACGCCCCGGCGTTCGATACCGGGCTGAAGCGGCGGGGGCTCGCGCCGCTCTCGGCCTTGCTGCTGGCGCTCGACGACACGCGCCGCTCGGCCATTGCGAAGGCCCAGGCCTCGCAGGAGCGCCGCAACGCCCTCTCCAAGGAGATCGGCAAGGCGATGGGGGCGAAGGATGTTGCCCTCGCCGAGCAGCTCAAGGCCGAGGTCGCGGGCCTGAAGGAGCTGCAGCCGGCGCTGGAGTTCGAGGAGAAGGCCGCCAAGGAGGCGCTCGACGAGCAGCTCGCGGCGATCCCCAACATGCCCAAGGACGACGTGCCCGAGGGTGCCGACGAGCATGGCAATGTCGTCAAGTCAATCCATGGCGAGGCGCCCGAAAAATCAGGCGGGCGGCTGTTCGGCCAGAATTTCGCGCCCAAGGAGCATTTCGAGCTCGGCGAGGCGCTCGGCCAGATGGACTTCGAGACGGCCGCCAAGCTGTCGGGTTCGCGCTTCGTCGTGCTGGAGCGTCAGATCGCGCGCCTCAGCCGCGCGATCGGGCAGTTCATGCTCGACACCCACACCGAGGAGCATGGCTATACGGAGGTGATGCCGCCGCTGCTGGTGCGCGACGAGGCGATGTTCGGCACGGCGCAGTTACCCAAATTCGTCAGCGACCAGTTTCGGGCGCTTGCCTTCGAGATGCCAGACAATCTCAGGCAGCACGGCCCTGCGGCTGAAATCTGGGAAGCGCTGGCTGATGACCGGAACTCCGAAGCCGGGAAGCTGGAGGAAACGACCTTCCAGTCGGTGATGCAGGCGCTCTATGACGACAAGGTCCGCGAGGATGAGCGGATCCAGATCGACGTCTTTGTCCAGAAGTTGCGCCGCGATCTCGCCGTCGCGCGCCATGGGCAGGCGCGTGGCGCCGAATTCGCCAAGGCTTTCGCGGGTGGTCTCTGGCTCATCCCCACGGCCGAAGTCCCGCTCACCAATCTCGTCCGCGAATCGATCCTCTCCGAGGAGGAGCTGCCGCGCCGCTACACCGCGCTGACCCCCTGTTTCCGGGCCGAGGCCGGCTCGGCCGGGCGCGACACGCGCGGCATGCTGCGGCAGCACCAGTTCGAGAAGGTCGAGCTGGTCTCGATCACCACGCCCGAGAAGTCGGCGGAGGAGCATGAGCGCATGCTCGCCTGCGCCGAGGCCGTGCTGAAAAAGCTCGACCTGCATTATCGCGTGATGACCTTGTGTACCGGCGATATGGGCTTCGCCTCGCAGAAGACCTACGACATCGAGGTCTGGCTGCCCGGGCAGAAGACCTATCGCGAGATCTCGTCCTGCTCGGTCTGCGGCGATTTCCAGGCGCGGCGGATGAACGCCCGCTACAAGACCAAGGACGGCAAGGGCCCGTTCTTCGTCCACACGCTGAACGGCTCGGGCACGGCGGTCGGCCGGGCGCTGATCGCGGTGATGGAGAACTACCAGAACGCCGACGGCTCGATCACGGTGCCCGACGTGCTGGTGCCCTATATGCGCGGCGTGACGAAGATCGAGAAGGCGTGAGTGCGTGTCGCGTGGGAAATGATGCGCGGGGAACCCTCTCCCATAGGGAGAGGGCAGGGTGAGGGTCGGCCGTTTGACGCTTTGGCTGCAACCTCACCGCTCCCGTCGTCAGATCGTCGCGCGACTGGTCCAGGGGCCGACACCTCACCCCTGCCCCTCTCCTTACAGGAGAGGGGTTCCCCGCGATCATCCATCCCTGTTGCGGCCTTATTGAAAGACCTCTGACCATGCGCATTCTCGTGACCAATGACGACGGCATCCACGCCGAGGGCCTCGCTGTGATGGAGCGCATCGCGGCGCAGCTCTCCGACGATGTCTGGGTCGTCGCGCCGGAGACCGACCAGTCGGGCGTGGCGCATTCGCTGTCGCTGTCGAACCCGCTGCGGCTGCGGCAGATCGGCGAAAAGCGCTTCGCCGTGACGGGCACGCCGACCGATTGCGTGATCATGGCAGTGCGCTCGATCATGATCGACAACCGGCCGGACATCGTCCTGTCGGGCGTCAACCGCGGCCAGAACGTTGCCGAGGACGTGACCTATTCCGGCACCATCGCCGCCGCCATGGAGGGCACGCTGCTCGGCATCCCCGCGATCGCGGTGAGCCAGGGATACGGTCCCGGCGGGCGCGAGAACATCCACTGGGACTGCGCGGAACACCATGCGCCCGGCATCATCCGCCGGATTCTCGAGGAGGGGATCCCCAAGGAGATCCTGTTCAACCTGAACTTCCCCAATGTCGCGCCGGCCGAGGTTGCGGGGATCGCGGTGACGGTGCAGGGCCGGCGCGACCAGGAGCTGATGCAGCTCCAGCCGCGCCAGGACGGGCGCGGCAACCCGTATTTCTGGATCGCCTTTGCCCGCGGCAAGAGCGAGCCGGCCAACGGCACCGATCTGCGCGCGCTGGCGGAGAAGAAGATCTCGATCACGCCGCTCGAACTCGACCTGACGCATGAGCCGACGCTGACGCGCTTTGCGCGGGTGTTTGCTTGAGCGACGCTTCTCTCACCTGCGCCATCATCCTGGCCGGAGCGAAGCGCAGCGCCGGGATCCATCGTAGAGCCCTGCGCCCGACATTGGATCCCGGTCGACCTCCGGTCGCCCAGGATGACGACGTGGTTGTCATGTCGGTCGGCGCGGACTGAACCATGACCGACGGCGAGGGCGACGCCATGAGCGAGGAGTTGCCGGCCAGCGAGGGCGAGCGGACCGTCGCCTTCCTGTTGTCGCTGCGCGCGCAAGGGGTGCGCGATCTCGCCGTGCTGCGCGCCATGGAGAAGGTCGCGCGCGAGCGATTCGCGCCGTCGCGCTTCGCCGATCTCGCCCGGCAGGACGTGTCCGTGCCGCTGCCCTGCGGCCAGACGATGACGGCGCCGCACACGGTCGCGGCGCTCCTCACCGCGCTCGACCTGCAGGCCGGCGCACGCGTGCTCGAGGTCGGCACCGGCTCGGGCTATGTCACGGCCCTGCTGGCGGCGATGGGCGGGGCGGTGGTCTCGCTCGAGCGTTACCGCACGCTGGCGCTGGCGGCCCATGAGCGCGTCGCGGGCAGCGGCTATGGCGCTTCGGTCGAACTGCGCCATGCCGACGGCTTCCAGGCCGACCGGACGCTGGGCCGGTTCGACCGCATCCTGGTCAATGGCGTCACCCATGCGATCCCCGAGGCGCTGCTGCTGCGGCTGGCGCCCGGCGGACGGCTGGTCGGGGCGCTGCGGGTCGAGGGCGCGGCGCGGCGCGTGGTGGTGACGCGGCTGGCCGATGGCGGCTTCGACCATGTGCCGGGCCCCGCCGTGCGCCTGCCGCCGCTGATCCCGGGGCTGGCGCGGGCGCTCTAGGCACTGCCGATCCGGCATCCGGCCTCCAGCCGGCGCCGGTTCCGCGCCGGTCGCGGCCGTTCCGCGAAAAAGCAAACGCGACGGGGCGGTGCGAAACGCTTTCGTAACCTGAACACGGCTTTAATGCTGGCTATCGAGTTGCGTCGTTTGCGAGTGCCAGTTCCATGCGTAGCCCAGCCGGATCGGTCAAATTCAGTGTCGTTCTGCGCGCTTCGACGGCGTGCCTGCTCGCCCTGGGTGTCAGCGCCTGCTCGTCGGAAACGATGCGCTTCACCGACACGCCCTTCGCCAGCCCCTTCAAGACCGCCGAAGCTGCAGCGCCAGGACGCGATCCGGCCACGACAGGCTCGATCGGTCGCTCGGCCAGCACGGCCGTCTACGCGGCGCCCGCGCCGGCGATGACGGCGGTGCGCTCCCAGCCCTTGCCGCCGCCGCAATCGGCCGTCGCCCTGCGAAGCGCCGCGCCGCAGCCGATGGCCGGCAATGCTTCGGGCTGGTCGGCTCAGGGTGGCACGCCGATCGTCGTCGCCCAGGGCGAGACGCTCGACATGATCTCGTCGCGCTACGGCGTGCCGCGCGCGGCGCTGATCTCGGCCAATGGCCTGTCGAGCCCCACGATCGCGCCGGGCTCGCGCCTGACGATTCCCGTCTACAACGCGGCAGGCGCGACGCCTGCAGCCGCGCCGGCTCCGCGTCAGCAGTTCGCCCAGGCCCCGGCCGAGGTTCGCGCCGATATGCCGCGCTCGGATGCCTCGCGCTTCGTTACCGGCCCGGCGCCTGCCGCTTCGCTCGCGCCGGTTCGTCCCGCTGCGCCGGTCCAGGCCAGCCGGACGTCGGTGCAGGCCGCCGCCGACACCAAGGCCAGTGCTGCCCAGGCCAAGGCGGCGGCTGCTGCCGAAGCCAAGGCGAAAGCTGAGGCCGATGCGCTGGCGATGCGCGAATCGCGGGCTCGTTTTGCCGCCGAGGCGAAGGCCAAGGCCGCCGCGAAGGCGTCCACGCCGGTTGCAGCCACTCCCGTGGCCAAGCCGGCCGTCGCCGCCGTCGCTCCCAAGCCTGTCGCCGCCACCAGGCCCGCCAGCGCTGAGGTGAAGCCCGCTCGCCCGGTCGAGGCCGCCAAGCCGGTCGTCGTCGCCAGTGCGCCCGCCGCCGAGCCCAAGGCCAGCGCCGTGCCGAAATCCGCGCCGGAGCCTGCCACCACCGCGAGCCTGCCGAAAGCCGAAGAGACCAGCGAGAAGGCCGATTTCCGCTGGCCCGCGCGCGGCCGCGTCATCGCCGGCTTCAGCGGCCGGGGCGGCAATGAAGGCATCAACATCGCCGTGCCGGAAGGCACGCCGGTCAAGGCGGCCGAGGGCGGCACCGTGGCCTATGCCGGCAACGAGCTGAAGGGCTACGGCAACCTCGTCCTGATCCGCCATCCCAACGGCTACGTCTCGGCCTATGCCCATAATGGCGAGATCAAGGTGAAGCGCGGCGAGACGGTGAAGCGCGGACAGGTCGTCGCGAGTTCAGGCCAGACCGGCAACGTCTCCTCGCCGCAGCTGCATTTCGAGCTGCGCAAGGGCTCCGCGCCGGTCGATCCGACGCCCTATCTCAACAACTGAGTTCAGCTTCGACCGGTCTCCGCGAGACCCCACCGGTCGGAACACAGCGGGGCGGCCCCAGGAATGGCCGCCCCGCTCTTTTTTTGCCTGATGACCGTCATGGTCGGGCTTGACCCGACGATCTCGTTATCGAGCCTCTTCCTGTCTGAGATTCTCGGGTCTTCGCTGCGCTTAGCCCGAGAATGACGGGGTGCCGGCTCATCCCTCCAGCTTCGTCCCCAGCCGTCCCGCGAGGTCCTGGATGTACTGCCAGGCGGTGCGGCCGGAGCGCGAGCCGCGCGTCGTCGCCCATTCGAGCGCCTCGTGGCGCAGGGTCTGCGCATCGATCGTCAGCCCGAAATGGCCGGCATAGCCCTCGATCATCGCGAGATACTCGTCCTGGCTGCATTTGTGGAAGCCGAGCCAGAGGCCGAACCGGTCCGAGAGCGAGACCTTCTCCTCGATCGCCTCGCCCGGATTGATCGCGGTCGAACGCTCATTGTCCATCATGTCGCGCGGCATCAGATGGCGGCGGTTCGAGGTCGCGTAGAACACGACATTGCCGGGCCGCCCCTCGACGCCGCCATCGAGCGCGGCCTTCAGCGATTTGTAGGAGGTGTCGTCGCCGTCGAAGGAGAGATCGTCGCAGAAGACGATCGCGCGGTGCGCGTCCGGGCGCAGCAGGCCCATCAGCACGGGCAGGCTCTCGATGTCCTCGCGGTGGATTTCGATCAGCTTGAGGGGCAGGGCCTGGCCGGCGAGGCGCGTGTTGGTGTCGGCATGGACCGACTTGACCAGCGACGATTTGCCCATGCCGCGGGCGCCCCAGAGCAGGACATTGTTGGCCGGCAGGCCGCGCGCGAAGCGCTCGGTGTTCTCCGCCAGCGTGTCGCGGACGCGGTCGACGCCGCGCAGCAGCGACAGCGCCACGCGGTTGACGCGGGCGACGGGCGAGAGTTCGCTGCCGGCCGGATGCCAGACGAAGGCGTCGGCGAGCGTCAGGTCGGCGGGCTTGCGCGCGGGCGGCGCGATCCGCTCGAGCGCATCGGCGATGCGCAGCAGGGCGGTCAGCGTCGCATCGGTGTCGGTCTTGAAGGGGACGGTCATGGCGGGCCTTCGGGCGGGTCTCGACAACGGCCGTACCCGGCGGTACGGCGCTCCAGAGGGTAAACGGCGTGTCGCGCCAAAGCGCAAGCCCATTGCGCGAACAGCGCCAAGCCCATAGGTGATGAGCGCTGCCGGCGAGCCAGGCGCGTCCGATTGATTTAACGGCGTCTCTGGCTATAGTCCGCGCGTTTTTAGAGGCCTGTGACGATTTCTGCCGCGCCCTGCGGCCGGGGGCGTGCTGCGCCGCCGCGATGAAGGAGCCCTTTCGTGATCACCCCCGCTTTCGCCCAGGCTGCCGGCGCCGGTGGTTCCACCGACATGCTGATGTCGCTGGTGCCCTTCGTGCTGATCTTCGTGATCATGTGGTTCCTGATCATCCGTCCCCAGCAGAAGCGGGTGAAGGCGCATCAGGAGATGATCAAGAACGTGCGGCGCGGCGATACGGTCGTGACCTCCGGCGGTATCATCGCCAAGGTGACCAAGGTGACGGACGATGCTGAACTCGAGGCGGAAATCGCCGACGGCGTCAGGGTCAAGCTCGTCAAGGGCATGATCACCGACGTTCGCGCCAAGGGCGAGCCGGTCAAGAGCTGAACAAGGCCCCGCCGGGCTGACGATGCCGGCCCCTGAACGGGCTGGCGCGCGACAACAAGGCTTTACACGCAGATGCTCCGTTTCCAGACCCGCAAGGTCATCGTCGTCCTGCTCGTGCTGCTCTTCGGCTGCGGTTTCGCGCTGCCGAACCTGTTTTCGCCCGAGACCCGCAAGGCGATCGAGCAGGGCGCGCCGTCCTGGATTCCGCGCATCCTGCTGCCGATCCATGCCGTCGTTCTCGGCCTCGATTTGCAGGGCGGCTCGCATGTGCTGCTCGAGATCGACCGCGCCGATCTGGTGCGCAGCCAGGTGACGCAGCTGCGCGACGACGTGCGGCGCATCCTGCGCGAGGAGCGTGTCGGGTTCTCGGGCGGCATCGGCATGACCGGGCGCGGCGTGAGCGTGCGCGTTCCCGAGGCCGCCGACCGGGCCAAGCTTCTGCCGAAGCTGCGCGAACTCGCGCAGCCGATCGGCACCCTCGGCGCCTTCGGGCCGTCGGGCAACCAGACCATCGACATCGCCGAACAGCCCGATGGGCTGATCCAGCTGTCGGTCACGGAGGCCGGCGCCAATGAGCGCGTGCGCCGTGCCGTCGAGCAGGCGATGGAGGTGCTGCGCCGCCGCGTCGATGCGCTCGGGACGACCGAGCCCAACATCCAGCGCCAGGGCCTCGACCGCATCCTCGTCCAGGTGCCGGGCCTGCAGGACCCGCAGCGGCTGAAGGATATTCTCGGCCAGACCGCCAAGCTGCAGTTCCGCATGGTCGCCGACAGCCAGGGTGGCGATGTCGACATGCTGCCCTCGCAGGATGCCGGCGGCTCGCTGGTGCCGGTCGAGCGCCGTGTCATCGTCGAGGGTGAGGATCTGATCGACGCGCAGCCCGCCTTCGATTCGCGGACCTCGCAGCCGATCGTGAATTTCCGCTTCAACATCCGCGGCGCCCAGCGCTTCGGCCAGGCGACGACCGAGAATCTCGGCCGGGCGCTCGCCATCGTGCTCGACAACAAGGTCATCTCGTCCCCGGTCATCCAGTCGCCGATCACCGGCGGCTCGGGCCAGATCTCCGGCAACTTCACCGTCGAATCGGTCAACAACCTCGCCATCCTGCTGCGCGCCGGCGCGCTGCCGGCGAAGATGACGATCGTCGAGGAGCGCACCGTCGGCCCAGGCCTGGGCGCCGATTCGATCCAGGCCGGCAAGATGGCGACGCTGATCGCCTGCGTGCTGGTGATCCTTTACATGATCGGCACGTATGGCGTGTTCGGCCTGATCGCCTCGATCGCGCTATTGGTGCATGTCTGCCTGATCTTCGGGCTGATGTCGGTTCTGGGCGCGACGATGACGCTGCCGGGCATCGCCGGCATCGTCCTGACGATCGGCACGGCGGTCGATTCCAACGTGCTGATCTATGAGCGCATGCGCGAGGAATCGCATCAGGGACGCTCGCTGGTCTCGGCGCTGGAGGCGGGTTTCCAGCGCGCCTTCGCCACGATCATCGATTCCAACGTCACCATGCTGATCGCGGCGCTGGCGCTGTTTGCGCTGGGGTCGGGCCCGGTGCGCGGCTTCGCCGTCGTGTTCATTCTCGGCATCCTGACCACCGTCATCACGGCGGTGACGCTGACCCGGATGCTGATCGCGCTGTGGTATCGCTGGGCCCGCCCCAAGGCCCTGCCTTTCTGACGCAAGCCCACTGTTCAAGGAGATCAGCGCATGCGTCTGCTTCGCATCGTTCCCGATGGTACGACTTTCAAATTCGTCCGCTTCCGGCGTTTCAGCTACCCGTTCTCGGCTGCCTATTCGCTGCTGGTGCTCTTCCTGTTCCTGACGGTCGGGCTGAATTTCGGCATCGATTTCCGCGGCGGTACGCTGATCGAGATGCAGTCCAAGGCGGGACGGCCGGATATCGCGCAGGTCCGGCAGAGCGCCAATGCGCTGGGCTTCGGCGAGGCCGAGGTCCAGGAATTCGGCGCGGCCGGCGAAATCTCGATGCGCTTTGCCCTGCAGCCGGGCGGCGAGGTGGCGCAGCAGCAGGTCGTGGTCAAGGCGCGCGACGCCTTCTCGGCGGCTTATGATTTCCGCCGGGTCGAGACGGTCGGTCCGCGCGTCTCCGGCGAGCTGGTCCAGGCCGGCACGCTCGGCGTCGTGCTCGCGATCATGGGCGTGCTGATCTATCTCTGGTTCCGCTTCGAGATGCAGCTCGCGATCGGGGCGATCCTGGGCACGCTGCACGACATCGTGCTGACGCTGGGCTTCTTCCTGATCACGCAGCTCGAGTTCAACCTGACCTCGATCGCGGCGATCCTGACCATCGTCGGTTATTCGCTGAACGAGACCGTGGTGGTGTTCGACCGCACGCGCGAATTGCTGCGACGCTACAAGACGATGTCGATTCCCGACCTGCTCGACCTTTCGGTGAACTCGACGCTGTCGCGCACGGCGATCACCTCGACCACGACGGTGCTGGCGCTGGTCGCGCTGGTGATCTTCGGCGGCACGGCGATCGAGGGCTTTGCGCTGGTGATGCTGTTTGGCGTCGTCGTCTGCACCTATTCCGCGATGTTCATCTCGACGCCGGTCCTGCTCTATCTCGACGTCCGGTCGGGTTTCAGCCGCTCCGAGGGCGCCGACGACAAGCTGCCCGCCGGGGCCAAGGCCAAGAACTGAGCGACGCGGGCCGGCCCGGCATGCCCCGCTTCGACGGTTTCGTTCCCGGCCGCCACCCTCTCGACGCCTTCGGCGCCGGCGGCTTCCGCTTCGCCGGCATGGGCCATGTCGGCTCGATCCTGGCGACGCCGGCGGGAATCGCGATCTGGCCGGTGACCTGTTTTGCCGACGTCACCGCACAAAGCTTCCAGCGGGTGCTGGACGAAGCCGACACGATCGACTTCCTGCTGATCGGCACCGGCGCCGACATCGCCTTCATTCCCCACGCCTGGCGCGCCCTGCTCAAGGAGCGCGGCATCACGGTCGAGGGCATGGCGACCGGCGCCGCGGCGCGAACCTACAATGTGCTCGTCGGCGAGGATCGCCGCGTCGCCGCCGCGCTGATCGCGGTGGATTAGGGCGGCCTGCGCCGCTGCGCGGCCTTTGCGGGTGAGGCTGCGCCCGGCGTCGCGTGGTCCGGCCCCATTCGCGTCGGCCAAATCGCGTCCCCCATGTCCGAGAGGCGTAGCCAGCGACCCGCGCCTCGTCCTACACTGCCGCATACGTGGCCAGGGGGCAGGCACCGGATCGAGGCCAGATGATGCCGCAGGCAACCGAGACCGACCGTCGCAGCGAGACCACGCCTTCGGCGCTGCCGCAGGCCTATGCGCACTGCGCCAGCGTGGTGCGCGAGCAGGATCACGACCGCTACATCGCCTGCCTCTACGCGCCCGAATCGCAGCGCCCGGCCTTGATGGCGCTCTATGCCTTCAGTCTGGAGATTGCCCGCGTGCGCGCGCTGGTCAGCGAACCGCTGCCGGGCGAGGTGCGGATGCAGTGGTGGCGCGATCTGCTCGAGGGGCAGAGTGCCGGCGAAGTGCAGGCCCATCCGGTCGCGGCCGCGCTGCTCGACACCATCGCCCGCTACCGCCTGCCGATCGCGCCGCTGACCGGGCTGATCGAGGCGCGCATCTTCGATCTCTATGACGACCCGATGCCGTCGCAGCGCGATCTCGAGGGCTATGCCGGCGAGACCGCGAGCGCGCTGATCCGGCTGGCCTCGATCATCCTCGCCAATGGCCGCGATCCCGGCGGGGCGGCGGCCGCGGGCTATGCCGGCGTCGCTTATGCGCTGACGGGGCTGATGCGCGCCTTCCCCTGGCATGCGGCCGAGGGGCAGGTCTATCTGCCCGGCGACATCCTCGCCCGCAACGGCGTCACCCGCGACGACATCGTGCGCGGGCGCGGCGGGCCGGGCGTGCTCTATTCGCTGAAGGAGATGCGCGCGATCGCGCGCGGGCATCTGGGGAAGCTGCGCGAGTTGCGGGCGACGATCCCGCCCGCGGTGATGCCGGCCTTCCTGCCGGTGGTGCTGGTCGAGCCCTATCTCAAGCGCATGGAGCGCTCGGGCTACGATCCCTACCGCACGATCATCACCATGCCGGCTTGGCAGCGGCAATGGGCGATCTGGCGCGCGGCGAAGGCGGCTGGCTGAGCAACCTCGTCATTCTCGGGCGGAGCCGAAGCGCAGACCCGAGAATCTCTGGCCGGAGATGCTCGCACGCTTTCTCGTCCTGAGATGCTCGGGTCTGCGCCCGAGCATGACGAGCCTTGGTTACTCCGCCGCCTGAGCCTGCTCCCCGCCGGCCCAGGCCTCCATCTCGACCTTCGCGCGCGCGGTCAGCGCATGCTTGCGGGCGACGCTCTTGGCCGGGCCCTTCAGCTTCTTGCCGTCGGGGCCATGCGTCGCCTGGCCCTCGATATGGGGAAACAGCCCGAAATTGATGTTCATCGGCTGGAAGGAGCGCGGGCCTTCGTCGATGGTGACGATGTGGCCGCCGGTGATGTGGTTGACCAGCGCGCCCAGCGCCGTTGTCGCGGGCGGCAGGTCGAGCGCCTGGCCGAGCCGCTCGGCCGCCGCCATGCGGCCCGCCAGCAGGCCGATCGCGGCGCTTTCGACATAGCCCTCGCAGCCGGTGATCTGCCCGGCAAAGCGCAGGCGCGGATCGGCTTTCAGGCGGAGCCGCTCGTCGAGCAGTTTCGGCGAGTTGAGATAGGTGTTGCGGTGGATACCGCCGAGCCGCGCGAACTCGGCGTTCTGCAGGCCCGGGATCATCCGGAAGATCGCGGCCTGCTCGCCATATTTCAGCTTGGTCTGGAAGCCGGTCATGTTGAACAGGGTGCCGAGCGCATTGTCCTGGCGCAGCTGCACCACCGCATAGGCCTTGACCGTCGGGTTATGCTTGTTGGTCAGGCCGACCGGCTTCATCGGGCCCCAGCGCAGGGTCTCGCGGCCGCGCTGCGCCATCACCTCGATCGGCAGGCAGCCGTCGAAATAGGGCGTGCCCTCCCATTCCTTGAACTCGGTCGTCTCCGCCGCGAGCAGCGCGTCGATGAAGGCCTCGTACTGGTCGCGGTCGAGGGGGCAGTTGATGTAGTCGGCGCCGGTGCCGCCTGGACCCGCCTTGTCATAGCGCGACTGGAACCAGGCCTGGTCCATGTCGACCGAATCGAAATGCACGATCGGGGCGATGGCGTCGAAGAAGGCGAGCGCATCCTCCCCGGTCAGCGACTGGATGCCAGAGGCGAGGGCGGGCGAGGTCAGCGGGCCGGTGGCGATGATGACGCTGTCCCAGTCCGCCGGGGGGAGGCCCGCGATCTCGGCGCGGTCGATCGTGACCAGCGGATGGGCCTCGAGCGCCGCGGTGACGCCCTGGGAGAAGCCGTCGCGGTCGACGGCCAGCGCGCCGCCGGCCGGGACCTGATGGGCGTCGCCGGTCGCCATGATCAGCGAATCGAGCCGGCGCATCTCCCAGTGGAGCTGGCCCACCGCGTTGGAGAGCGAATCGTCGGAGCGGAAGGAGTTGGAGCAGACGAGCTCGGCCAGCCCTTCCGTCTTGTGCGCCTCGGTGCCGCGGACGGGCCGCATCTCGTGGAGGATGACGGGGACGCCGGCCCTGGCGATCTGCCAGGCGGCTTCGGAGCCGGCGAGACCGCCGCCGATGATGTGAACGGGTTCCATCGCCTCGATGTGTCGCCCGCCGCCGCCGACGTCAAGGGAAGCCGGGCCCGAAATGCAAAATGCCCGCCTTGCGGCGGGCATTCGCTCTTCAACCGGACGTCGCGAGGGAGGGTCGCTTCGTCCAGGAGATACCAGGCGTGACCGGCGCCCCGGTTGCGGAGCGCCGAGCCTTCAGACGGCGGCGTGGGTGCGCGCGACGAAGGTGATTTCCGAGCGCGACAGGCCGAGATCATCGAGCTCGCGGTCGGTCAGGCGGGAGAGCTCGCGAACGGTCTCGCGATAGCGCAGGTAAGAGCGGATCTTGGCGGCGATCATGGTGACGAACATAACGGGGTCCTACTAGGTTTCCGGAGCGGGTCGGTGCCCACAGCGACGAATTCGTTGTGCAGTGCATATAAGTGAGCCAGTGCGGCGCAAACAGAGGCATCACGTCAGTTCCGTTATGCGATCAGCGCATGAACCATTCTCAAAACCTTCACTTTTGCCGCTTCGCCCGCGTCCAGCGGTTAACGGATCGGTAAGATTCGTCGCGTTTCTGCCTAATCGCTGATCAAGGGCCGTGGCTGCTCAGGGGCCAGGGTCCGATCTGCCGCCGGTTTGGGCAGGATAGGCCCCTTAACGATGTTGCGCTGCATATAAGCGTCGATTCACCATTCTCGTGGCGAATCGGCGCGTTCGGGAGCGCAAACCGGGCCGGGCGGCGCGAATCCGGCGATTCGGCCGGCCGCCCGGCCTCCTTCTCAGTCGCAGGCCGCGAGATGGCGCGAGGCGGCGGTGACGCCGGCGAGCGAGAACGCGTAGCGCGTCTCGTTGCCGCGGCCGGAGCGGGCCTCCAGCTCCATGATGCGGCCGGCGCGCATCGCCGCCAGCAGCTCCGGCTCGCGCTCGACCCGGCGCAGCCAGGCATGGCTTCCCTGGGTGATCATGCGGAAGGTGTCGTCGCCGATGGTGACGGTGACCTCCGAGCCGGTGGCGAACTCATAGCCGGCCTGCAGGCTGGCTTCGGTGCGCTGCGGCGTCTCGCTCTCCTTGACGAAGAAATACACGTCGCCATGGCGCAGCGTCTCGGGCGCGGCGCTGGTGGGGGTGGCGAGGATGTAGCAGCTGCGCGCCTCGCCCTGGCCGAAGGCGGCGGCGTTCCAGCTGCCATACTGGCCGAGCGGGGTGGCGGTGGCGGCTGCGGCCGGCAGAGGGCCAAGGCCGAGCGTGGCGGCGATGAGGGCGGCGCGGGTGGCGGATCTCGTCATCCTGTCTCCTTTCCTACGAAGCGGGCAGGGTGCGAGGGTAGCGGTTAACGAGGCGTGACCATGGCGGGCGGGTCTGGCTTGGCGCTCCCATGGGTGCCCAAGGGGCATGCCGGGGCGGGTCCGTCCGACCAGATGGCCTCACCCTCACTGCCGTCATCCCGGACAAGCCGCGTCAGCGGCGCCGATCCGGGATCCATTCCGGACCCTCTCGGAACCAGCGTTCCGGCATGGATCCCGGGTCTCCGCGGAGTTTATCCTTGGGCCGATCTTAGATCGGACCCGAGGGCTGCGCCCGGGATGACGGCGAGGGGGAAGGGCACGGATAGGCCTCCTGAGCCGCCGCGCCGCTCACCCGCCGTCCTGCGCGATCTCCTCGGCGACGCGGGCATCGGCGCGGCGGCAGGCCTCGTCCGGGTCGAGCCCGGCCTGCCGGTTCTCGATGGCGTATCGGAAGCGGCGGCGTTCCGTGTCGGGGGCAGCCTGCATGAAGGCGATGAAGCATGCTCCGTCGCTGCGCCGGCAGCTCCGCTGGCGCCGGCAGGTCCGGTTCGGGCAGAAGCTCCAGACCTGGACGAGATCGCCGCAGCGATGCAGCAGCAGCGGCCGCACCCTCTGGCAGCTCTCGAAATCGGTGATGGGCGGGATGTCGGCGAAGCGGCCGCGTCGTTGCGTCATGGATCGTCTCCCTTGCGGGGAGGGGGCGAGCGCCGGCCCCCGCCCGCTGTTGCAGCGTCGGTTTGCGAGAACGGGGCTGGCGGAGCGCCGCGAGGCGCGGGGTATAGAGGCCGCAACCGTTGAGCCAGGCTGCGGCGCGACAGGATTGAGCCACCCGTCGCACGCCCCCCGGCGCTCCGCCTTCGGCGTTTTTCGTCTCCGGGCCGCGCTTATCGGGTCGAAGGCCGGCCATCGCCGCGAGCCCTTTCGACGCCAGTGCCCCTCATCGGGTTGTCGCGTCTATTTGGGCATGGGACGACGGCGTTTGCCGACGACCGTTCCAGCGAGCTCCTCGCACAGGGGCCGTAGTACCCCCAGGGCGGTGCCCCGAAACCTCCCGGGACTGGCGTGTGAAACCAGCCGCAGGCGCCGACCCTTCACCCAGCCACTGGCACACCTCCGGTTGGCCGCCCCGTTTGGGTGATGGGCGAGGGGAGTATGGGGGATGCGGGGAGGGCGGGGATAAGGTTGCGTGGGAACCGCGATGAGATTGGCACCGCATGTGACCAGTCACAGTTGACAGGGACCATGTTGCTTCAGTCTGCGTCTGCCATAGTACTCAAAAGCGAGCGTGGTCGATAATCAGCCAATTCAAAAAATGAATATCAATATTATTACAATAAAACGTATACACGTGAACAAATGATTTAGTTTTTTGATATTATTGTTTTATTACCAGCCGAGAAGCATATCTGGCCTTAATGGACCAATAAAAGAGCTGCGCGATACTTTATCTGTCGCCGCTAAGGAATCGTATGACCTGCATATAGCAAAATACGACCTCATAAATATTGGGCTATCTCGACTATTATGCATGATCAGCCCCCCTGTGCCGGCCCAATTTGGGTGGACCGCCTCGCATAGAACGTTATAGATGTCAGATGCTTCGGGCATATGCTTGTCTAGAAACCTGATTCCATCAGCGACATGTGGCGATTTTATTCCTAGCTCTGTCTCGAATTCTCGAGATGCAAAGAAATGTTTTCTTAAAGTATTGCGAAATTTCTCTTTATCATTGGCGTTTCGCGCTCTAATCATCTTGTCGATAAAATCAATAAACGTCCCTGCTGTTTCCAGCAAGCCTCTTGCTGTCATACTTGCCGTTATCATGCGGCCACGTTCTAAACTTTCAATGCAATCTTCAGACAGCTCCAAAAGTCTGTTTACTATAGATATAGAGTATTCCCTAATCGTTATACCGGAGGCTGAATGCTTATAAAATAATTTGTTAAGATCGAATCCCAGTTGGCGCACAATATCGATTTCATGCAGCAGTTTGATTTTCATACTGTTTTCATTTAGATGATTTTGGTCAAACAATTTTGCTATCCCTATAAATCGCTATAAGCATATTATATGAAGCGACATTACGCGCCGCCTTTAGTGTTGATCCGAATCCAGTCGTTGTATTATTTTTGTATTTGCAGACGACTTTGTGGTTTGGAGCATGCATGTTTTTGGTATCGGGATACGTCAAGAAATCAGGCTTTGCTCGGTCAGAAAATGATTGAGTAAATTCTTGAAGGATTTGAGAGTATGGAGCTTTATCATTAAAACGTGCGTTGATATCAATAAACGTCTCGATCTGCCCTGCAGATCTATCTCCAAGATCAAATTTTTTATTATAGTTTTCGAGGCTACTTTCAAAAATTGACTTTAGAAATTGAAAATTTTCTTCTGTTGAAACCACTGAATTAGCGTACATTAAACTCTGTATTATGTCGTGTAATTGTGCTTTGCTAATTTCATGATGTTTAATAAAAATTTGTTTCTCTCCAGCTTCTACGCAGTAAATCTCTCTGAGTTTATCTGTAGCGACCGGTACTCTGATGTTGTTGGGTGCGTTGCTTTGACAGGATAGGGCTATTGCTGCTATAAATTGACTGCCAACTAATGCTGCGGTGCCGCTACAATGCGTACACGCGCCATTCTGATCATAGGTTGATGTCGTTGAGAAACAAGAAATTGTATCTTTATCGCTGACGTTCCATCGCAACTTATGGGTGTTAATCCAGGAACGCGCCTGCTTGACTTGTCTATCAGAGGGAACCCAACGTAATGCTGTACAGCGTGTTTTGTTATAGTATTCGTTTATTCGTTTTTCTTGATACTTCCTAAATTGTGGCTGATTTAGGTCTTCCAGTTTGGATAGTATGGATTCCGCTACAAGGACCGTTGCGGCTCGCTTTGAGCTACCAACTTCTTGTATCTCGCCGACCCCTGGGATCGATGTAGAAGCTTCAAATGCTGGGTCGTGCTCGGGGCGGCCCTCAATCTTTGTGACGACGTATGATGGTGTATTTCCAAAACAATCCTGAGTATATTCCTGCAAAAAAGTCTTTGGATCTCGTATAATTAAAATATCGTACTCATATTTTGCTAAAGTGCCTACTGGATCGGCAGTGCGAATTATAAAATCCTCAATATCCGAGAAACTTGAACCGTTTATGTGTAGCGAATGAATAGTTTCGAAATATGCTCGAGAAAGATCTGACTCCGAGAATATATGATTTTGATCTGTGCAAATATTACCTAGATCGGATTTTTGCCAAACAGTTGCAATAAAATCCAAGCGCCCAAGGTGGTTGCAGGCAAACGATCCGTGTTCTCTGCCTCTCGATAAAAAGAAACCCGATCGTATAAGTATTCTGAGAGTTAAGTAATTATAGATCGACTTACCGGCCGAAGCGGTAGTTGAACTTATATTTTGATAGAAATGAGAAAATTCACTATCTATTTGCCCAGCTTCGTGTCCAATCAAAGAACTGTGTCGTATAGAATATATAAATTCATATTTTTTTGGTGCATTTATATAATGATTGACGCGTTGCGAAAAATAATCGCAGTAAATTTTGTGAGATTCAATCATACTTACTA
Organism: Allobosea sp.; assembly: GCF_030695125.1. GTDB lineage: Bacteria > Pseudomonadota > Alphaproteobacteria > Rhizobiales > Beijerinckiaceae > Allobosea. Next base: position 103,411 of record NZ_JAUYTP010000022.1, read on the forward strand.
TCGCAGCTAGTCGATTCTCCATCGCCGTGATCGACGCATCAAAACGCTCGATCTCGGAGGTATATATATCCCGAACGCGCGCTGACATTTCGGCGAGAACATGATTTAGCCGAAGTGTTGATAGTTCAAGGCTCATGATTGATCAACGCATCTTTGACACGCGCAGATTACAGCAGGCAGGCGGTGCCAATGCAAGCGATGATCAAAAAACTTTCAATTTGATGACGATTCGGGGTCGCCAAGGTCTTTTGCGGTACGCTGCCCATTGTTCGGAGTTCGTCGCCGTGGCGTGCCTCCCGAGCCGCAGGATTGGTGCAGGATTGGTGCAGGCGCTACCGTGGGAGACGGGTGAGGAATTGCGCCCGAACCGTCACTCCGCCGCCTCCCGCACCGCCTTGCCCTTCGCGATCGGCCGCCGCTCCAGCACCTCCTTGAGGAAGCGGGCGGTGTGGCCCTTGCCGGCCTTGACGATCGCCTCGGGCGTGCCCTCGGCCACCACGACGCCGCCGCCGTCGCCGCCCTCGGGCCCCATGTCGATCACCCAGTCGGCCGTCTTCACCACTTCGAGGTTGTGCTCGATGACGACGACGGAGTTGCCCTGCTCGACCAGCTCGTGCAGCACCTCCATCAGCTTGGCGACGTCGTGGAAATGCAGGCCGGTGGTCGGCTCGTCCAGGATGTAGAGGGTGCGGCCGGTGGCGCGCTTGGAAAGCTCCTTGGAGAGCTTGACGCGCTGGGCCTCGCCGCCCGAGAGCGTCGTCGCCTGCTGGCCGACCTTGACATAGTCGAGCCCGACGCGGGCGAGCGTCTCCATCTTGTCGCGGATCGAGGGCACGGCCTTGAACAGGTCCTTGGCCTCCTCGACGGACATGTCGAGCACGTCGGCGATGGAGTGGTCGCGGTATTTCACCTCCAGCGTCTCGCGGTCATAGCGCTTGCCCTTGCAGACGTCGCAGGTGACGTAGACATCCGGCAGGAAGTGCATCTCGATCTTGATGACGCCGTCGCCCTGGCAGGCCTCGCAGCGGCCGCCCTTGACGTTGAACGAGAAGCGGCCCGGCTGGTAGCCGCGCGCCTTGGCCTCGGGCAGGCCGGAGAACCAGTCCCGGATCGGCGTGAAGGCGCCGGTATAGGTCGCGGGGTTGGAGCGCGGGGTGCGGCCGATCGGCGACTGGTCGATGTCGATGACCTTGTCGAGATGCTCGATGCCCTCGATGCGGTCATGCGGGGCGGGGTGGTCGATCGCGCCGTTGAGCTTGCGCGCCACCGCCTTGTAGAGCGTGTCGATGACCAGCGTCGACTTGCCGCCGCCGGAGACGCCGGTGATGCAGGTGAACAGCCCGAGCGGGATCTCGACCGAGACATCCTTGAGGTTGTTGCCGCGGGCGCCGACGATCCTGAGCGAACGCCCCTTCTGCGCCTTGCGGCGGCGCACGGGCACCGCGACCGACATCTCGCCGGTGAGGTATTTGCCGGTGAGCGAGTCGGGATTGTCGAGGATCTGCTGCGGCGTGCCCTGGGCGACGATGCGCCCGCCATGGATGCCGGCGCCGGGGCCGACATCGACGACGTAATCGGCGGTGAGGATCGCGTCCTCGTCATGCTCGACGACGATGACGGTGTTGCCGAGGTCGCGCAGCCGGCGCAGCGTGCCGAGCAGCCGCTCATTGTCGCGCTGGTGCAGGCCGATCGAGGGCTCGTCCAGCACATAGAGCACGCCGGTGAGGCCGGAGCCGATCTGTGACGCCAGCCGGATGCGCTGGCTCTCGCCGCCCGAGAGCGTGCCCGAGGCGCGGGCCAGCGTCAGGTATTCCAGCCCGACATCGAGCAGGAAGGTCAGCCGGTCGCGAATCTCCTTGAGGATGCGCGGGGCGATCTCGTTCTGCTTCTGGCTGAGGCGCGAGGGCAGGCGGGTGACCCAGTCGAGCGCGTCCTTGACCGAGAGCCGCGAGATCTCGCCGATATGGCAGCCGTCGATCTTGACCGCGAGCGCCTCGGGCTTGAGCCGGAAGCCCTGGCAGGCCTTGCAGGGCGTCTCGGACATGAAGCGGCCGATCTCCTCGCGGGCCCAGTCCGACTCTGTCTCCTTCCAGCGCCGCTCCATATTGGTGATGACGCCCTCGAAGGGCTTCCTCACCTCATAGGCGCGCAGCCCGTCATTATAGGCCATGCGGACCGGCTCGGCGCCGGTGCCGAACAGGATCGAGATCTTGGCGCTGTCGGGGAGCTCGGCCCAGGGCTTGGTCATCGAGAAGCCGAGATGGCGCGAGAGCGCCTCCAGCGTCTGGCCGTAATAGGGCGAGGTCGACTTGGCCCAGGGCGCGATGGCGCCCTTCTTCAGGCTGAGCGAGGGATCCGGGACGATCATGTCCGGGTCGATGCGCATCTCGTGGCCGAGGCCGTCGCAGGCCGGGCAGGCGCCGAAGGGGTTGTTGAATGAAAAGAGTCTGGGCTCGATCTCGGGGATCGTGAAGCCGGAGACCGGGCAGGCGAATTTCGAGGAGAAGACGATGCGGCGCGGCGAGCCGTCCTCCTCCTTCTCGTCGGCATATTCGAAGACGGCGATGCCGTCGGTGAGGTCGAGCGCCTGCTCCAGCGAGTCGGCGAGGCGCGCGCCGAGATCGGGCCGGATCACAAGGCGATCGACGACGACGTCGATGTCGTGCTTGAACTTCTTGTCGAGCGCGGGCGCATCGGGAATCTCGACGAACTCGCCATTGATCTTCACGCGCTGGAAGCCGCGCTTGAGCCACTCTGCCATCTCCTTGCGGAACTCGCCCTTGCGGCCGCGCACGACGGGGGCGAGCAGGTAGCCGCGCGTCTTCTCCGGCAGCTCGACCAGCCGGTCGACCATCTGCTGCACGGTCTGGCTCTCGATCGGCAGGCCGGTCGTGGGCGAATAGGGCACGCCGGCGCGCGCCCAGAGCAGGCGCATGTAGTCGTGGATCTCAGTGACGGTACCGACGGTGGAGCGCGGGTTCTTCGAGGTCGTCTTCTGCTCGATCGAGATCGCCGGCGAGAGCCCGTCGATCTGGTCGACATCGGGCTTGCTCATCATCTCCAGGAACTGGCGGGCATAGGCCGAGAGGCTCTCGACATAGCGGCGCTGGCCCTCGGCATAGATCGTGTCGAAGGCGAGCGAGGATTTGCCCGAGCCCGACAGCCCGGTGAAGACGACGAGCTTGTCGCGGGGAATCGCGAGGTCGACGTTCTTGAGATTGTGCTCGCGGGCGCCGCGCACAGTGATCATGCGCGAGTCGGTGCGGCGGGCCTCGTCGAACATCGCCTCCAGCGACGCGGCCTGGTCGGCGAGCGAGGTCTTGTTGCCGACGGGGGCGGTACGGGAGCCGGACGCGGATGTGCCGCCGGTGGAAGGTTTGCGAGCCATGGGGGCGTCCGGTCAGGGATGAAGCGTAGAGATAGGGCAAAAGCCGCGCCACACCAGCCCATGGGGCGGGCGGCGGCGTTGTCTATCACGCAAGCCGCCAGCGGCGCGTCGTCGCGGGGCGCGATGCTGACAGGGTGTGGCAGGAGTGGGGGGGCGGCTCGTCGCCTGACGCGCCGTCGTCCCGGGCGACCCCTCGGGTCCGGCCTTCGGCCGCCCCAAGGGCAGGCTCCGGGAGACCCGGGATCCATTCCGGAAGCTGACCGAGCAGCGTTCCGGAATGGATCCCGGGTCTGCGCTTCGCTCCGCCCGGGATGACCCCGCCTTACGACTTGGTCACCAGAACTGGAGAACGCTCAGGCTGTCGCAGCCCCGAGATACGCCACCGCCGCATCGACGCCGCCGGAACCGTGCGGCACGCCCTTCGCCTGCAGCGCCATCTCGACGACGCCGAGCGTTCCCAGCACGGTCGGCGCGTTGACATGGCCCATATGGGCGATGCGGAAGGCCTTGCCGGTGAGATCGCCGATGCCGAGCCCGAGCGAGACGCCGCCGATATCGCGGGCGAAGTTGGTGATCACGGTGGATTCGACGCCCTGGACCAGGATCGGCGTGACGGAGGGGGCGCGCTGGGCGGGGTCTGTGATGTTGAAGGTCACGGCCTGGCCTTGCGACCAGCGTGCCACGGCGGCATGGGTCGCGCCGGCGAGGAGGCGGTGGCGCTCCCAGACGGCCTCCAGCCCCTCCTCGAAGATCATGTCGAGCGCCGCGCGCAGGCCGAAGAGCAGATGCTCGGGCGCGGTGCCGCAATGCTTCATATAGGCGAGCGTGTTCATCCGCGACGACCAGTCCCAGTAGAGCGTCTTCATCGTCGCGGTCTTGTGCGCGGCAATCGCCTTCTCGTTGGCGGCGACGAAGGCCAGCCCCGGCGAGGTCATCAGCCCTTTTTGGGAGGCCGACATGGCGACGTCGACGCCCCAGGAATCCATCTCGAAGGGCATGCAGCCGACCGAGGCGACGCCGTCGACCATGAACAGGGCCGGGTGGCCTGCGGCGTCGATGGCGCGGCGCACGGCCGGGACGTCGTTGACGACGCCCGAGGCGGTGTCGATCTGCACCATCAGCACGGCCTTGATGGCGTGGCCGTCATCGGCGCGCAGCCGTGCCTCGACGGCGGCGGGGTCGATCGCAGCGCGCCAGCTTCCCGGCAGAACCTCGACATCGGCGCCCATGAAGGCGGCCATCTCGCCCCAGCCGATGGCGAAGCGGCCGCTCGCCAGCACCAGCACCTTGTCGCCGCGCGACAGCACATTGGTCAGCGCCGCCTCCCAGCCGCCATGGCCGTTGGCGGCGTAGACGAAGGTCTCGCCGGTGGTGCGGAAGACGCGCTTGAGATCGGCCAGCACCGACTCCGTCAGATCGACGATCGGCTTCGAGCTCAGCTCCTCGGCCGGGCGCATCATCGCCTGGAGCACGCGGTCGGGGATATTGGTCGGCCCCGGCATCGCGAGGATGTGCCGGCCGTTGGCGACGCTCATCTGACGGGAATCCTGTGTGGCGGCGGGGTGCCTGAGGGGGGGCCCTGTCGCCATAGCGACAGTGCCGGCCCACAAGCAAGAGCCGTGCACGCCGCAGGGTCATGCCGTCACCGGCGGGCTGCTGCATGGCGCCCCTGCATTCATTTCGCTGGCTTAGCGGCTCGCGCCGGTTCAATGGCTAGCAAAATGGCCTGGCTCGAACCGGATACCCCTCGGACATGACCGCCACCACGCCGCCCGCCCGCATCGCCCAGGCCGCCGCCATGCCGGTGCTGCTGGCGCTCAGCGCGACGCATCTGCTCAACGACATGATGCAGTCGCTGATCCCGGCGATCTACCCGATCATCAAGACCGCCTATGGCCTGGATTTCGGGCAGATCGGCCTGATCACCCTGACCTTCCAGATCACCGCCTCGCTGTTTCAACCGCTGGTCGGGGCCTATACCGACAAGAACCCGATGCCCTATTCGATGGTCGCGGGCATGGGTTTCACGCTCGCCGGGCTGATCGGGCTGGCCTATGCCGGCAGCTACCCGCTGCTGCTGCTCTCGGCGGGCTGCGTCGGGCTCGGTTCCTCGATCTTCCACCCGGAGGCGACGCGCATGGCGCGCAACGCCTCGGGCGGGCGTCACGGGCTGGCGCAGGGCATCTTCCAGGTCGGCGGACAGACGGGCGGGGCGCTCGGGCCTCTGCTGGCCGCCTTCATCATCGTGCCGCGCGGGCAGGCGAGCCTGGCCTGGTTCTCCGCCGCGGCTCTGGTCGCGATGATGCTGATGACCTGGACCGCCGGGCGCTATGCGCAGCTGCAGCGCCAGCAGGCGGCGGCACCTGCAAAGGCGAAGGCGGCTGCGGCGGCCCCAGCGCGCTCGACGGCGGCGGTTGCCTTCGCGGTCACGATCCTGGTGATCCTGCTGTTCTCGAAGAACGCCTATTCGCAGAGCTTCAGCTCGTTCTACACCTTCTACCTGATCGGCAAGTTCGGGGTCAGCGTGCAGACCTCGCAGGTCATGCTGTTCCTGTTCCTCGGCTCCTCGGCGGCGGGCGCGATCTTCGGCGGCATCATGGGTGACCGGATCGGCCGCAACAAGATCATCTGGTTCTCGATCCTGGGCGCGCTGCCGTTCACGCTGATGCTGCCCTTCGCCGACCTGTTCTGGACCGGGGTGCTGACGATCGTCATCAACCTGATCATGTCCAGCGCCTTTGCCGCGATCCTGATCTACGCGATGGAGCTGATGCCCGGCCGCATCGGACTGGTCGGCGGGTTGTTCTACGGCCTGTCCTTCGGGCTGGGCGGGGTGGCTGCCGCGCTGCTCGGCGAACTCGCCGACCGGATCGGGATCGACGCGGTCTATGCGATCTGCGCCTTCCTGCCGGCGATCGGCCTGCTCGCCTGGTTCCTGCCGAAGCTGACGCCGCAAGGGGCGGGTGCGCCTGCTCATTGAGGCACCGGCACAGAGCGAGAATTGATCTCGCCCAAAGCGGCGCTGGCGGCTTGCGCTAGCATCCCTCCCCAAACCGCGCCCCGACCGCTCAGGCCGGAGGCGCAAGCAGGGGGGACGCCATGACGGACACGCAGACAACAGAGGCGCCGCGGCCCGACCCGGTGGTGCGCCGGATCGGCGTGCATGATGTGGTCGAAGCCTTCATCGCGGGCCTGCGCGATTTCCAGGCGGCCCCGCTCTTCGGCCTGTTCTTCGGCGGGCTCTATGCGCTGGCGGGGCTGGCGATCCTGATGTCGCTGACGCGTTTCGGCATGCCCTATCTGGCCTATCCGCTGGCGGCGGGCTTCGTGCTGATCGGGCCTTTCGTCGCGGTCGGGTTGTACGAGGTGTCGCGGCGGCGCGAGGCCGGGGAGCCGCTGGCCTGGGGCAAGGTGCTCGGCGTCGTCTTCGCACAGAGCCAGCGCGAACTCGGCTGGATGGCCTTCGTCACGTTGTTCGTGATGATGATGTGGCTCTACCAGGTGCGGCTTCTGCTGGCGCTGTTCCTGGGCTTCCAGTCCTTCGCCAGCTTCAACGGCTTTCTCAGCGTGATCGTGACGACGCCGGAGGGGCTGATGTTCCTCGCCGTCGGCAATCTCGTCGGGGCGGTGCTGGCGGCGGCGTTGTTTTCACTGACGGTGGTGTCGTTTCCGCTGCTGCTCGACCGCGAGGTCGACTTCATCACCGCGATGATCACCAGCGTGCGTGCCGTCGCCGCCAACCCGGTGCCGATGCTGGGCTTCGCGGCGGCGATCGTCGCCCTGTCGGCGATCGCGATGCTGCCGATCTTCCTCGGCCTCATCGTGCTCCTGCCGGTGCTCGGCCATGCGACCTGGCATCTCTACCGGCGGGTGGTCGAGCCGGCGGCCTGATCCGCGCCGGCGGCGATGCGGGGCCGGCCTGCTGTCATGACGTGTCGCACGGCCCGTGCCAGTCTGCCTCCGTGAGGAGAGGACGATGGACGAACGGCGACCCTACCGCGCGATGGCCTTCAACAATCTCTGGGCCAACCACCGGCTGCTGCGCAGTTGCGCGGGCCTCTCGCAGGCCGAATGGGTGGCACCGCGCACCGGGTTCTTCCCGAGCCTGCGGGCGACGCTCAACCACATCCTGATCATCGACCACTTCTATGTCGATGCGATGGAGGGCGGGACACTCGGCCCCGCCGCCTGGGCCAACCGCGAGCCCTGCGCGACGCTGCCCGAGCTTCAGGCCGCGCAGGAGGCGATGGACCGGCGCCTGATCGCCGTGGTCGAGGCGGCGGGCCAAGGTGCGGAGAAAGGCGGGCTGGAGCGGATCGTCAGCGTGCATCGCGGCGCCCGCATCCAGCGCGAGCGGCTCGACCGGCTGCTGCTGCACCTGTTCCAGCACCAGATCCACCATCGCGGCCAGGCCCATGCCATGCTCAGCGGCACGTCGGTGGCGCCGCCGCAGCTCGACGAGTTCTTCTCGGTCGGCGAGGCGGAGCTGCGGGAAGGCGAGTTCGCCGCGCTGGGGCTGAGCGAGGCGGCGGTGTGGGGGGAGGAGGGCTAGACATTGCCGATCCCGAACGGAGCCACCGCGTCATCCCGGGCTTGCCCCGGGATCCATCGGAGGGCTCCGGAGCTTTACGATGGATCCCGGATCTGCGCCGCTGCGCGGCTTGTCCGGGATGACGGCGCGCTTGTGGTTTCTGGGCAGCCTCGAGAGGACGGGGCGAGATCATCGCAGGCCCCACGAAATCAGGGGACAACCCTGCAAATGGCGCTTGAACAAAACAGGAACATCATTGATAGTGGCGCGGTCGGCCGGTAGGGTCGCGCTCCGGTGAAAAGCCGGTTTCGATGTGCGCAGGAAATGGAGCCTCTCATGGCTGGTAGCGTCAACAAGGTCATTCTGGTCGGCAATCTCGGCCGCGATCCCGAGGTCCGGCGGCTCGGCTCGGGCGAGCCGGTCGTCAATCTGCGCATCGCCACCTCCGAAACCTGGCGCGACAAGCAGTCGGGCGAGAAGAAGGAGCGCACCGAGTGGCACTCGGTGGTGATCTTCAACGAGAACCTCGCCAAGGTCGCCGAGCAGTATCTGAAGAAGGGCTCGAAGATCTATATCGAGGGCCAGCTCCAGACCCGCAAATGGCAGGACCAGTCGGGCGTCGAGAAGTACACCACCGAAATCGTGCTGCAGCGCTATCGCGGCGAACTGACGATCCTCGACAGCCGCGGCCAGGGCGGCGGTTCGGACGAATACAGCGAGGGCGGCGGCGGCATGGTCGAGGAGCGCTCCTCGGGCTCGTCCTTCGGCCGGTCGGGCCCGGCGAGCGGCGGCGGTTCGCGCCAGCCGGCGATGGCGGGCGGTAGCGGCGGGGGGCGTTCGTCCTCGAGCCATCTCGACGACGACATCCCGTTCTAGGCCGGACTCGCCGTTCGAGGCCGCATGCGACAGCAAGGCCGGGGCATCGCCCCGGCCTTCTTCATTCAAGCGGCTCTCGCCATGCCATCAGGGCAGGGCGCCCCTGTCGCGCGGTGTGCTTGCCGGCTTGTCGTGGTGCGGCCAAGGTCGCGTCCATCATGAACAAGCCCGATCCCGTCTCCGCCCTGTCCGTCTGGCTCGCTTTGGAGAGCCCCACCCACCACGCCCCCGGCGTCAACGGCATGATGGATCTCGTCGCCGCCGAGGTCGCAGGGCTGCCGATCGCGGTCGAGCGCATCCCCGGCTGCGACGGGCTCGGCGACAGCCTGATCCTGCGGGCCGGACCCGCCAAAAGCGAGCCGGCGATCGCGGTGATGTCGCATCTCGACACGGTCCACCCGGTCGGGACCAGCGCGCGCGATCTGCCCGTGCGGGTCGAGGGCGACCGGCTTTACGGGCCGGGCGTCTACGACATGAAGGGCGGCGCCTTTCTGGCGCTGCAGGCCTTCAAGCAGGTCGCGCTCGCCGGCAACGCGAAGCGGCCGCTGGTCTTCCTGTTCACGCCCGACGAGGAGATCGGCTCGCCGACGACGCGCGGGCTGATCGAGGAGATCGGCCGGGCCTCGGCCGCGGTCCTCGTCACCGAGCCGGCGCGCGAGGGCGGCAAGATCGTCACGGCGCGCAAAGGCGTCGGGCGCTTCGAGGTCAAGCTGGAAGGCCGGCCGGCGCATTCGGGCGCGCGCCATGCCGATGGCCGCAGCGCGATCCGCGAGGCGGCGCATCAGATCCTGGTGATCGAGGCGATGACCGATTATGCGCGCGGCGTCACCACCACGGTCGCGCTGATGGGCGGCGGCACGGCCGCCAACGTCATTCCCCAGCATGCCTGGTTCAGCGTCGATCTGCGCGTCGCCAGCGCCGCCGACGGCCGGGTGATGGAAGAGCGCATCCTTAGCCTCGCGCCGAAGGATCCGGACGTCCGCATCACCGTGAGCGGCGGCATGAACCGGCCGCCCTATGAGAAGTCACCCGAGGGCGCGGCCTTGTTCGAGACGGCGCGCGCGATCGCGGCCGGCATCGGCTTCGACCTGCAGGATTGTGCGATGACCGGCGGCGGCTCCGACGGCAACTTCACCGCAGCCCTCGGCGTGCCGACCCTGGACGGGCTTGGCATCGACGGCGAGGGCGCGCATACGCTGTCGGAATACGGGCTGATCTCGTCGATCGCGCCGCGGCAGGCGCTGATCAAGGGGCTGCTCGAGACGGTGTGAGGTTTCTCCTCGTCTGGCGTTGAGACGCGGGTGTCATCCCGGGTCTCCGCTTCGCTCCGTCCGGGATGACCGGCCTCCTGTGAGGGCCGAGAAACCAACGAAAAAGGGGCTGCAGCGATGCAGCCCCTTTCCATATCTTTGCAGGCAGCGACGCGCTTACGCCTCGCTCGCGCCCTCGGACGCCGGGCCGGCCTCGGCCTCGCCGTCCTCGCTCTCGCCCTCGTCGCCGATGCGCTCGACCGAGACGACCTTCTCGCTGGCGTCGGTGTTGAACACCGTCACCCCTTGCGTCGAGCGACCGGCGATGCGGATGCGGTTGCCCGGGCCGGCATCGACCGGCACGCGGATCACCTGGCCGCCATCGGTGACCAGCATGATCTGGTCGCGGTCGTCGACCGGGAAGGAGGCGATGAGCTTGCCGTTGCGGTCGTTGACGACCATGGCGACGATGCCCTTGCCGCCGCGCCCGGTGACCCGGTACTCGAAGGAGGAGCTGCGCTTGCCGTAGCCCTTCTCCGACACCGTCAGGATGAACTGCTCGGCGAGCTGCATCTCCAGCCGCTTGGCGCCGAGCTCGACCTCACCGGCCGTCTCCTCGCCGTCGCCATTGGCCGGCGCCTCGGCCACATCCTCGGCCTCGCCGTTGAGGGCGCGGCGCTGGGCGGCAGCGTCCTTCAGATAGGTCGCGCGCTCTTCCGGCGTGGCATCAAGGTGCCTGAGGATCGAGAGCGAGATCACCTCGTCGTCCTTGGCAAGCGTGATGCCGCGCACGCCGGTGGAATCGCGGCCCTTGAAGACGCGCACCTCGGTGACCTCGAAGCGGATGCACTGGCCGGCCGAGGTCGTCAGCAGCACGTCGTCGTTCTCGGTGCAGATCTGCACGTCGACGATGTGGTCGCCCTCGTCGAGCTTCATCGCGATCTTGCCGGCGCGGTTGACGTTGACGAAGTCCGACAGCTTGTTGCGGCGGACGCCGCCGGACGCGGTCGCGAACATCACGTCGAGCGTCTCCCAGCTCGCCTCGTCCTCGGGCAGCGGCATGATCGTGGTGATGCGCTCGCCCTTGTCGAGCGGCAGCATGTTGACGAGGGCCTTGCCCCGGGCGTTCGGCGCCGCCAGCGGCAGGCGCCAGACCTTTTCCTTGTAGACCTGGCCGAGCGAGGAGAAGAACAGCACCGGCGTGTGGGTGTTGGCGACGAAGAGGCGGGCGACGAAATCCTCGTCCTTGGTCGCCATGCCGGAGCGGCCCTTGCCGCCGCGCTTCTGGGCGCGATAGGTCGAGAGCGGCACGCGCTTGATGTAGCCGCCATGCGACACGGTCACGACCATGTCCTCGCGGGCGATCAGATCCTCGTCGTCGAGGTCGGAGCCCCAATCCTGGATCACGGTGCGGCGCGGCGTGGCGAAGGCGGCCTTCACCTCGGCCAGCTCGGCCTTGATGATGTCCTGGATGCGGATGCGCGAGCGCAGGATGTCGAGGTAATCGGCGATCTCGGTGGCGAGCTTCTGCAGTTCGTCGCCGATTTCGTCGCGGCCGAGAGCGGTCAGGCGGGCGAGGCGCAATTCGAGGATCGCCCGGGCCTGTGCGTCCGACAGGCGATAGGTGCCGTCGGCGTTGATCGGGTGGCGCGGATCGTCGACCAGCGCGATCAGCGGTGCGATGTCCTCGGCCGGCCAGTCGCGGTCCATCAGCGAGGCGTGCGCGGCGGCGGGCGTCGGCGCGGTGCGGATCAGGCGGATGACCTCGTCGATATTCGCCACCGCCGTCGCCAGCCCGCAGAGCACATGGGCGCGCTCGCGGGCCTTGTTGAGCAGGTAGCGCGTGCGCCGCGAGACGACCTCCTCGCGGAACTCGACGAAGGCGACGATGAAGTCGCGCAGGTTGAGCACTTCCGGCCGGCCGCCATTGAGCGCCACGAAATTGCAGCCGAAGGAGGTCTGCAGCTGGGTGAAGCGGTAGAGCTGGTTGAGGACGACGTCGGAGAGCGCATCGCGCTTGATCTCGATGACGACGCGCACGCCCTCGCGGCTGGATTCGTCGCGCAGGTCGGAAATGCCCTCGATGCGCTTCTCGCGCACCATGTCGGCGATCTTCTCGACCATCGAGGCCTTGTTCACCTGGTAGGGCACCTCGGTGACGATGATCGCCTCGCGCTCCTTGCGCAGCTCCTCGATATGCGTCTTCGAGCGCATCACGATCGAGCCGCGGCCGGTGTGGTAGGCGGCGTGGATGCCGCTGCGGCCCATGATCGAGGCGCCGGTCGGGAAATCGGGGCCGGGCACGATCTCGATCAGCTCGTCGATCGTGATCTCGGGGTTGTCGATCAGCGCGACGCAGGCGTCGATGACCTCGCCGAGATTATGCGGGGGTATGTTGGTGGCCATGCCGACCGCGATGCCGCCGGCGCCGTTGACGAGCAGGTTGGGATAGCGCGCCGGCAGGACCTTGGGCTCGCGCTCCTTGCCGTCATAGTTCGGCTGGAACTCGACGGTGTCGAGGTCGAGGTCCTCGAGCAGCGGCATCGCCGCCTTGTCGAGCCTGGCTTCGGTGTAACGATCGGCGGCGGGGGAATCGCCGTCCATCGAGCCGACATTGCCCTGGCCGTCGATCAGCGGCAGGCGCAGCGAGAAATCCTGCGCCATGCGCACGAGCGCGTCATAGACCGCGAGATTGCCGTGCGGATGGTATTTACCCATCGTGTCGCCGACGATGCGGGCGCATTTGGTGTAGGGCCGGTCGGGCAGGTTCTTGTTCTCGTGCATCGAGAACAGGATGCGCCGATGCACGGGCTTGAGGCCGTCGCGGACGTCGGGCAGAGCGCGGCTCACGATCACGCTCATGGCGTAATCAAGATAGCTCTTCTTCATCTCGTCGGTGATGGCGATGGGCTTGATGTCGCCGCCGAACTGCGGCTCGCCCGGGCGCTTGTCGTCTGTGTCGTCGCTCAAGGGATAAGGTCCCGATTCCGGTTATTTTTCAGTCCTCTGGCTAACCGATTCCGGCGCTTTAGGCCAGCCGCGCCGCCGGCTTTTCGGTGGAAAATAAGATCAATGAAATCAGTTGCTTGGGCGTCATTTTCGAAACGCCTTCCGCTGCGCTCCACATTCCCGCCTCGATTGAGCGTCGGCGCGGCTCGAAACGGCCTCGTCCGCAGGTTGGGGGCATGGGCCGATCTCCAGCCTTCATCCTGAGGAGGTCGCTTCAGAGACCGTCTCGAAGGATGCTCCAGCTCATCCCAGAGCCTCCTGGAGCATCCTTCGAGACGCTGCTGCGCAGCTCCTCAGGATGGGGGCCTAGATTCGGCAGCTGCCCTGGGCAGCCGTCGGCTCTTCCGAAGCGGCGCGCGGCATGCCTTAAGTGCCGCCATGCAACTCGACTTCCTCACCTCCGCGCTCGTCACCCTGCTCGTCACGCTCGATCCGCCGGGGCTCGCGCCGATCTTCCTGTCGCTGACGCAGGGCATGTCGGTGGCTGAACGCCGGCAGGTCGCGATCCGCGCCTGCATCATCGCCTTCGGCATCCTGGCCTTCTTCGGCGTGGCCGGCGACATCGTGCTGAAGGCGCTCGGCGTCTCGCTGCCGGCCTTCCGCATCGCCGGCGGTCTCCTGCTGTTCTGGATCGCCTTCGAGATGGTGTTCGAGCGGCGTACCGAGCGCAAGCAGCAGACCGCGACCACCGCGATCACGCAGGATCACATCCGCAACGTCGCCGCCTTCCCGCTGGCGATCCCGCTGATGGCGGGGCCGGGCGCGCTGACCGCCATCATCCTGCTGGCCGGGCGGGCCGAGGGCGACCCGCTGCGGCTGACGGCGCTGGCGATCATCTGCGGGCTCGTGATCCTCTCCTGCCTCGCCGTGTTCCTCCTGGCGACTCCGCTCGCCCGCCTGCTCGGCATCACCGGCAACATCGTCCTGACACGGCTGCTGGGCGTCATCCTCGCGGCGCTGGCGGTGCAGTTCGTGATCGACGGGGTCAGCGCGGTGGTCCGGGCGGGGTAGGCGCTCACAGCCGCGCCAGAATCTCCTCGCGCGCCTTGCGGGACCCTGCGAGCCGCAGCCGCGCCGCCTGCAGGATGTCGGCAGGCGCCTCTCGCGGCGTGCCGGCATCGAAGGGTGGCTGCGGTGCGTATTCGATGGCGAGCTGGATCGTCTGCGCCTCGGTCTCGCCGAGCAGCTCGGCCACCACCGTCAGCCCGAAATCAATTCCCGAGGTGACACCGCCGGCGGTGATCAGCGTGCCGTCGCGGACAACCCGCTCCGGGACCGGCGTGGCGCCGAAGCGGGTCAGGAAGTCGAGCGCGTTCCAGTGAGAGGTGGCGCGCTTGCCCTTCAACAGCCCGGCCGCACCGAGCACCAGCGAGCCGGTGCAGACGGAGGTGAGATAGCGCAGGCTGGGCGCCCGCTCGCGCAGGAAGGCGAGCACCGTCTCGTCCTCCAGCAAGGCATTGACGCCGGCGCCGCCCGGCACGCAGAGCACGTCGAGCGGCGGGCAGTCGGCGAAGGTCACGGTCGGCGTCAGCATCAGCCCGGTGGCTGAGCGCAGCGGCTGCAGATCCTTCCAGATCAGATGGACCTCGCTGCCGGGCACCGACGCGAAGACTTCATAGGGGCCGGTGAGGTCGAGCTGCTGGACCTGGGGAAAGGCGAGAAGGCCGAAGCGAAGGGTCATGGCGAAGCATCCTTGTTGACGCCACAACGATAGCCGCTCAGGGTCTGGCCGGATCGCCAATGAGCCCTCGTTTCATGCCAAATTTGCTCCGTCGGATCGAAGTCGTCGCCTTCCCCAAGGTTCAGCTCCTGGATGTCGCGGGGCCGCTTCAGGTTTTCGCCACCGCCAACGACCTCGCCGCGCTCGACGGCCAAGCGCTGCCCTATGACCCCGTCGTCGTCGCGGCGGGCGCGCAGGTAAGGACCAGCGCCGGCCTCGATCTCGGCACCATCCCGTTGCCGCCCGTCGAGGCGCCGCTGCACATCCTGGTCGTCGCCGGCGGCTGGGGCGTCTACGAGGCCTGCGAGGATGCGCGGCTTGTCGACTGGATCGGCCGGCGTGCCAAGGCAGCGCGGCAAACGGCCTCCGTGTGCAGCGGCGCGTTCCTGCTGGCCTCGACCGGCCTGCTCGACGGGCGCCGGGCCGTCACCCATTGGCAGCGCTGCGCCGAATTTGCGCGCCGGTTCCCGAAGGTTCATCTCGACCCCGACCCGATCTTCATCCGCGACGGCGACATCTGGACTTCGGCCGGCGTGACGGCCGGGATCGATCTGGCGCTGGCGCTGGTCGAGGCCGATCTCGGGCGCAAGGCGGCGCTGGCGGTCGCGCGACAGCTCGTCGTTTTCCTGAAGCGGCCCGGTGGACAGGCGCAGTTCAGCGCCGCGCTCTCCCTGCAGGAGCGGGACGGGCGCTTCGACGACCTGCATGGCTGGATCGTCGAAAACCTGCGCGGCGACCTCAGCCTCGACCGTCTCGCCGCTCGCGCCGGGATGAGCCTGCGCAGCTTCGCGCGCCATTACCGGCAGGCGACCGGCCGCACGCCGGCCAAGGCGGTCGAGACGCTCCGGATCGAGACGGCGCGGCGGCTGCTCGAGCAGGGCCTGGCGGTGGCGCGGGTCGCGTCCCGCTGCGGCTTCGGCTCGGAGGAGACGCTGCGCCGCGCCTTCCAGCGCCGTTTCGCCGCCAGCCCGCAAAGCTATCGCGAACGGTTCGCGGGATAGCGCGGCGTCGAGAGCCGAACGCGACGCCCGGTCGCGGTCAGCCGAAAGATCACGTCAGTCGGCCGGGGCTCGTCGCATCTTCCGCGCTCCGTCGCCACGGCCCGGGGTTGCCAGCCGCGCCATGTCCCGGCAAAATCTTGGCAGCGGGAGACGTGCAGCAGAGTTTGCCGGCGGATTATTCCGTCGGGCAGCAGACATGGAAAGCCTCCGATCATGATCAGCGACGGTGAAAAGGCCGGTATCGGCACGCAGGACGAGACGGCCGGGCTCGGGCGTCGGGCGGGACGCCTCGACCGGCGGTCGTTCCTGGTCGGCTCGGCGGCGGGCCTCGGCGCGATCGGGCTCGGCGGTTGCGTCACGCCCGACGGGATGAGCCTCGCCGAGGCGCAGAAGCTGTATGGGCCGGTGCCGGAAGAAAAATTCCCGATCCCCGCGGCCGATGTCAGCAAGGTCGATCCGCGGTTTTTCCGTCGCACGGTCGCCTATGAGACCAAGGAAGCGCCCGGCACGATCATCGTCGATCCCGGCAATTACCATGTCTACCGGATCGAGGAGGGCGGGCAGGCCACCCGCTACGGCGCCAATGTCGGGCGCGAGGGGTTCCTGTGGCATGGCGACGCCTATATCGGGCGCAAGGCCGAATGGGCGACCTGGACCCCGCCCAAGGAGATGATCAAGCGCCAGCCGGAGGCGGCCAAATATGCGCGCGGCATGCCCGGCGGTCTCGATAATCCGCTCGGCGCCCGCACGCTGTATCTCTACCAGAAGGGCGCCTACACGCTCTATACGATCTATGCCTCCCTCGATGAGGAATCGATCGGCTCGGGCATCACGAGCGGCTGCGTCGGCCTGCTGACTCAGGACATGATGCATCTCTACGATCGCACGCCGGTGAAGACGAAGGTCGTCGTGCTGCCGGCCTAGCGCCGAGCGAGGCGGCTCGCCCGGGACGACTCGGGCGCGTCGCGACAGAGCGGCTGCCGCGCGACTGCGTCGGCCCTATTTCTCCAGAAACGCCCGGATCGCGCCCTCGGCCTGCTTCATCGAGATGACGCCGTCGAGATGGCCGCGCGCGCCCTGGATGTGGACATGGCTGACGTCGACGCCGCCCTTCCTGAGCGTGTCGGCGGTCCGGTCGACCATGTCTGCGGTGAAGACGAGGTCTTTGGGCTGGGTGATCAGCAGCACCGGCGCCTTGATCTTCGTCGCCGCGTCCGTGAGCGAGGTGCCGCCTGCGGCGAAGAGCTGGTTGGCCTTGACCAGATAGAGGAAGTGGTTGGCGTCGGAGACTTTTGCGCGGGCCTCGCCGGCATTGTCGAGGATGCTCTGGACCTGGAACTTGCTGCCCAGTGATTTCGCCGGGTCCTCGCCCTCCTTGGCGGCGCGGCGGCCGAAGGTGGCGTTGGCCCAGTCGGCATGGTTGGCTTGCAGTGTCACCACCGTCAGCGCCTTGGCCAGCCCAGCATTGGGCGGCGTCTTGCCGTAATAGTCGCCCTTGTTCCAGTTGGGATCGACCAGGATCGGCGCCGCCCAGACGTCGAGCCAGGCGATGAGCTGGGCGTCGGCCTCGCCCGCGCCGATGACCGGCATCGCCTTGGCGACCATCTCGGGGTAGCGCGCCGCCCATTCGAAGGTCTGGAGCGAGCCCATCGAGGGGCCGGCGACCAGGGCGAGCCGCTTGATGCCGAGACTTTCGACCAGCGCCTTCTGGACAGCGACGAAATCGCCGACCGTCACCACCGGAAAGTCGAGCGCATAGGGCTTGCCGGTGTCGGGATCGATCGAGGCCGGACCGGTGGTGGTGGTCTTGGGATCGCCGGTGTTGAGGTTCACCAGCGTGTCGGAGGACAGGACGAAATACTTGGTGGTGTCGATCGCCTTGCCGGGGCCGATGATCGCGTCCCAGTAGCCGGGCGCGGCGTCCGTGGCGGCGTATTTGCCGGCGGCGTGCGAGTTGCCTGAGAAGAAGTGGCAGATCAGCACGGCATTGGACTTGTCGGCGTTGAGCGTGCCGTAGCTCTCCCAGCCGACCTTGACGTCCTTGAGGGTGCGGCCGCTCTGCGTGGTGTAGCTCGGCAGCGTGAAGACCTTCTTCTCGGTCATCAGGTCCTGGGCGGCTGCCGGCTGTCCCACGCTCATCAGATCCATCGCCATCCATCCCACGACGCCGGCCGTGGCCGCAATCCAGTGTTTCATCGCCGCTCTCCCTCGTGGGGCCGCCATCCGCCCGGTGCGGCCGTCCCGTCGTGCGAGCGGCCTTGGCTGCATCCAAGCGGATTTCGCGGGCCGGCGAAAGCGGGAAAGCCGCGCCCTCAGCGCAGCGGCAGCGGTTCGCCGATGGCGGCGCCGGTGGGGCGCAGCAGCGCCTCGGCCTGGAGTTCGAAGGCGGGGGCCGCCAGGGTGCCGTTGAGGCGGAAGGGCAGCCGCAAAGGGCCGGTCACGGGCTGGAGCAGCGCCGCCATGTCGAGCGACCCGTCGGTCAGCGCGGCGCTGCCGACCAGAGTCAGCCGGTAGCCGGCGCCCGCCATCTGGGCCTCGCTCAGGGTCAGGACGCCGTCTGCGACAGTCAGGTTGGCGGCGGCGGTCTCGAAGGCCGTCTTGCCCTGGCGCCAGTCACGCACGGCCAGGCTCGGGTTGCGCTCGGCCCTTCGCAGCAATTCGCCGAAGGAGAAACCGGCGAGCTCGCCCTGGCGCACCGCGACCGTGCCCCTGCCGCTGAGCGAGCCGAGAATGGCCGGCAGCGAGCGGCCGAGCCCGTCGAGGCTGAACTGGAGCGCGCCGGTGCCGCTGAGACGGGCCAATGGCGGCAGGTCGGCTCCGGCCCGGCCGAGATTGACCTTCTCGATGCCGCCGACGAACTTGACGTCGATGCCGCCCGGCGTCGCGGTGGCGAGCAGGCGCGCCTTGGCGCTGCCGCCATAGGCGCCGGCGCGCAGGATGCCAGCCTCGAAGCGGCCCTTCTTGACCAGGAGATAGGTCGCGACGTCGGTCAGCCGCGCACCCTCCAGACGCGCGGCCTCCACCGAGACGCGCAGGTCGATGTCCTGGGCCGTCCAGGCCTCGAAGGGCAGGGCGGCGGCGTCGGGCGCCGCATCGGCCGGCGGCAGATCCAGCCGCTGCACGAGCCGGCCGAGATCGAGCGTCGCGCCGGCCAGCGTGCCCGACAGGGCGGTGCGGCCGGCGATGCTGGTCAGATTGAGCGCGCCGTCGAGACGGTCGCCGTCCACCCGCACCGCGACATTGGTGAGCACGGTGTCGTGGGGCCTGATGCGGATGTCGGCCGTGAGGTCGACCGCCCCGACGGCCGAGGCAAGGCGCGGAGCCTCGCCGAACCAGCCGAGCAGGTCGCGCAGCGAGCGGGCCGTCAGGGTCATCTTCCCGGTGGTGATCGGCTCGGGCGCGCTGCTACGGGCGCCATCGAACTGCAGTTTCAGCGGCGGAGCGGCGATGCTGAGCATGGTCCGTCCCCGCGCGGTCGCCACGGGCCAGATCAGCTTCACTTCGGTCGGGACGCCGCGCCAGCTCAGGGTCCCGGCCACGGCCAGCGGGTCCTGCGCCCCGCGCTCGTCGATGACGAGATTGACCTCGCGCAGGATGGTCTGGATCGCGCCCTGCGCCCGCAGGAAGACCGACCCGGCGGTGATGACGATGCGGCTCTGGCCGCGCAGCCGCTCGATCGCCTCGAGCGGGACCGCGAGCCAGTCGGCCAGGCCGTCGCTCTGCGCGGGAACCACGACGTCGAGCTGCGGCCCGACCAGATCGATCCGGTCGAAATCGATCCGCCCCGCCAGCAGCGGCAGCAGCCGGGCCTGGGCACGCAAGCGCAGCGCCTGACCCGACAGCGCCCCGTCACGCTGGCTGAAGGCGACCTGGGACAGGCTGATGCGCGGCCAGGGCAGCAAGGCGATCTCGGCGCGCTCCAGCGCGGTCACGACGAGGCCGGTACGGGTCTCGATCGCCGCGATGACGTGTTTCTCGACGCGCGAAACCGCGATGCCCCAGGACTGCAGGCCCAACAGCCCGAGCGCCAGGACGAGAACATAGGCGAGGATCGAGGCGCGTCGCGTCATGAGCTTCCGAAACGTCAGAGCCTCGACTCGCGCTCGCGCGCCGGGTCCTGCGGAGATGGATCGCCTGTGACGGATGTCGCGCAAGGCGCCGCCGCCAAGGCAGGAGCCGGCCCCGATCCGATGGGTCGAGACCAGCGATCGCCCGAAACGCGGCCCCCCGATTTCGGCAGATAAGCTGTCCTGTGCCCGGTTTAGGACGATGGCCCCGACTTGTCGAGCCGGCTCAGGCGGCCCGGCCGCCAGCGCGCGCCAGCCGGAAGGCCGGATAGAGGCCGGCCAGCACGATCAGGAGGCCGGCGAGCGCGCCATCCTCGAAGGCGCCGCGCGAGGCGTGGCCATAGACCGTGGTGGCGAGCGTCTCGACATTGAGCGGCCGCAGCAGCAGCGTGGCGGGGAGCTCCTTCAGGCAATCGACGAAGACGAGCAGCGCCGCCGCCGCCACCGCGGGGCGGGCGAGCGGCCAGTGCATCTGTCTGATGACCTCGGGCGCGGAGGCGCCGAGCGTGCGGGCGGCGTCGTCGATGCGCGGCGAGATCCGCGACAGCCCGCTTTCGACGCCGGAGATGGCGATGGCGAGGAAGCGCACGACATAGGCGAGGACGAGCGCCGCCCCCGTGCCGATCAGCAGCAGGCCCGGATTGACCCCGAGCCAGCGCTGGGCGGCATTGGCGACGATGTTGTCCAGCGCGGCCAGCGGCACCAGCAGGCCGAGCGCCAGCACTGTTCCGGGCACGGCATAGCCGAGCGAGGCCAGCCGCGACAAAGCCGGCAGCCAGGGTTCGCGCCCCTGGCGGCGGGCTGCGGCGATGCCGACGCCGAGCGCCACGACGATTCCCGCGGCCAGACCGGAAAACAGCAGCGCGTGGACCAGGCTGCGCAGCAGGCCGGCGTCGAGCTGCAGCCAGAGGTCGCGCCGCAGCACCTCGCCGACGAGGAAGCCGATCGGCAGCAGGGCGCCGAGCACGACCGGCAGGGCGCAGGCCAGCGTGGCGGCCAGCGCGCGGCCGCCGCTCAGCGGCACCCGCCCGACGGCGCGCGGCTGGCGCACCGGCAGGGAAAAGCGGCGCTGGCCGCGCAAGCGCGCCTCGATCAGCATCAGCGCCACCACGAGCAGCAGCATGACGCAGGCGATCTGCGCAGCGCCGGCGAGCGAGTTGCGATTGACCCAGGTGGTGTAGATCGACAGCGTCAGCGAGCGCACGCCGAGATATTCGCTGGCGCCGATGTCGTTGAGCGTCTCCAGCAGAGCGAGCGTCAGGCCGGCCGCCAGCGCGGGGCGCGCCATCGGCAGACCGATGCGCCAGAACAGCGTGGCCGGCGTGGCGCCGAGCGTGCGGGCCGATTCGACGATCGCCGCCGCCTGCAGGCCAAACAGCGCCCGCACGCTGAGATAGACGTAAGGGTAGAGCACGATCGCCATGATGCAGATCGCGCCGGGCAGGTTGCGCGGATCGGGAAACCAGTAATCGCGCAGCGACTGCCAGCCGGTGAGGGCGCGCAGGCCCGTCTGAAGCGGGCCCTGGAAGCCGAGGATTTCGACATAGACATAGGCCGTGATGTAGGTCGGCAGCGCGAGCGGCAGGACCAGGAGCCATTCGAGGCTGCGCCGGCCGGGGAACTCGAACTGCGTCACGAGCCAGGCGGTGCCGACGCCGATCAGCGCGCAGAGCAGCCCGACGCCGAGCAGCAGCCGGCCGGTGTCGGCGAGCGCGGCGGGAATGACGTTGGCGGCCAGATGCGGCCAGATCGACGCGGCCTGCGAGGACAGGGCGGTGTAGCCCAGCGCCAGAACCGGCAGGGCGACGAGGCCCGCCCCCAGCAGCGAAGCGAAGACCAGACGCGTCGACGGCCGCCACGCGAGTGGCGACCGTCGGATGTCGGAGAGGGACGTGCTCAGGCTCAATTGTCGAAGCCGACCTTGTCGACGAGATCGGCCGCAGCCTTGCGGTTCCTGGCGACGTCGCCGAGCGGGGTCGTGTCGGGAGTGATCGAACCGAGCAGCTTCACCGCGGCGCTTTCCTTGACGTCGGGATTGACCGGGAATTCGAAATTGCCGTCGGCATAGATCGTCTGCGCCTTTTCGCCGAGCATGTAGTCGATCAGCTTGATGGCATTGTCCTTGTTCGGCGCGTTCTTCGCAACCGCGGCGGCCGAGACATTCACATGCGTCCCGCCATTGGCGAAGGTGGTCTTGAGCGGCTTGATCGCATCGTACCAGCCCTTCTGCTCGTTCTTCGCCTGGCTCATCAGGCCGATGTAATAGGTGTTCATCACCGCGATGTCGCACTGGCCCGACAGGATGTCGCGCGCCACGTCGCGGTCGCCGCCGCTGGGCTTGCGCGCGGTGTTGGCCTTCAGCGCCTTCAGATAGCTCTCGGTCTTCTCGGCGCCGTTGCGGGCGAGATAGGCGGCGAAGAAGGCGTTGTTATAGGGGTGCTGGCCGGAGCGGATGCAGAGCTTGCCCTTCCATTTCGGGTCGGCGAGATCCTCATAGGTGATCGCGTCCTGCTTCACGCGGTCCTTGGAGACGACGACGATGCGGGCGCGCTGGGTCAGCGTCACCCAGTTGTCGCCGGGGCCGCGCAGCGCGGCGGGGACGGTCTTCTCGATCATAGCCGACTTGGCCGGCTGGGTGATGCCGGCCTCGACCAGCCCATTGATCTGGCCGACATCGACCATCAGCATGACGTCGGCAGGGCTGTTGGCGCCCTCGGCGGCGACGCGCTCCTGCAGGCCGTCCTTGAGGAAGACGGCGTTGACCTTGATGCCGGTGTCCTTGGTGAAGGATTCGAGCACCGGGTTCAGCAGGGCCGGCTCGCGCGTGGTGTAGAGATTGACGCTCTGGGCCAGGGCCGGCGTCGCCAGCAGACAGGAGGCGAGCGCAAAGGTCGAAAGGCGTGTCGCGTGGATCATGGTTCGCTCCTTCGGGTTCAAGGCCCGGTTTTTCGCGTTGCGATCGGAGCGGTAGAGCGCGGACAGGCTGTCGTCAACAAAATATCGTTTGATATCAGATAGTTAAACCTGTTCTAAAGAGACCTCTGTTTAGTCTTTTTCTAAAGTTTGGCGGGCGCCATCTGAGCAGCCGCGCATTCTGGCGCCATCTTCTCGCCAGGCCGCGATGCGCCTGTCTGCGCGGGAAGGTCCAAGAGTCGGATCGGGCAGCGCTCATCCTGAGGAGTCGCGCCAGCGGCTTCTCAGGATAAGGGTTGAGGTCGAACGGGCGCCGTGAAGGTGTCCGGCGCCATCGCCGGGCCGAGGCTCAATCGGCGATCAGCGAGATCACCCGCACGGGCCCGCGCCGGACCGGATCGAGCGTGCCGCGCAGGACAAAGCCGATATCGGCATCGCTGGCGACGCTATCGTCCTGAAGGCTGGCCTCGCGCAGCCGCATCTGCCGGCGCAGGCCGCGCGCATCCGCCTCCATGCGCGAGATGCCGACGCGCTCGTCGATCTGCCGGCGCTGGCCCTTGGTGAGTTCGGCGGCGCTGCGGAAGTCGCGGAAATCGCGGGCGCTGTAGGGCCAGCGCGAGCCTCCGACGAAGGTGCGGACCTTGCCGTCGAGCACCACGCTGTCGCCCGGGCGCAGGGTGAAGTCGCGCAGCAGGGAGACGCGCCGCTCGCCGGCCTGGACGATGGCCGGACGGCAGGCGGCGGCGTCGCGCGTGTTTTCATGGCTGTAGGCCATCGGCAGGGCCCGGTAGCGCTGGCCATCGGCGGCCTGGGCGTCGCCGATCTCGGTCGCACCGGCGGCGACGCGGAAGACCTTGACCGGAATGCCGGGATTCGTCGCCTGGCAGAGCGCCTCATGCGCCTTGAGGTCGGAGGCGGCGCGCAGATAGCCGATCGGCGCATGGAAGCCGTCGCAGAGGCGCACGCAGATGGTGCGCGCGACATCGGCGGCGCCGGACACCGTGTCGAGCCTCGCCTGTGTGGTGCGCCGGGGCTGGCGCGGGGGCGTGTCGGCCGCGCGCTGCCGGAAGGGGTTCAACTCGACGGGCGGATGCGCGATCCTGCCGTCGGGTTCCATCCGCAGCAGCGGGATCTGCCAGCCGGAGCGGGCGGGCGCGTAGGCCACGGCGCGGGGCTGGGCCTGCGGTACGGGGCTGGCAGCATAGCTGTTCTGCCTGAGGGCCTGGCGGTTGGCGGCTTCCTGGCGGTGAAAGGCGCGGATGCCGGCATCGTCCTCGGCCTGGACCATCGAGACGGTGAAGACCGCGCCGCCGGCGCCGAGCGCCAGACCCAGCGCCGCCAGGGCAGCGAGGCGGGCGGGGCGGTTTCCCCGCGCGAGGCTACGGGCCGAAACGCCTGACGCCAAAGGCTTTCCGGCGCAAGGCAAAGCCTGCACCCCATCATCACGGACACGCAACATGCGTCGACTCCACCCTACGCTCGTCTACCCGTCCGCCGCCCGCAGGGTGTAGTTTACTTTTCGTTAAGGTTCAACGCTTTGGCGGTCTGCGCCCGGCGAAACGGGCGGGGATGCTTAACGGATGGCACTGGCGCGGAGCTTGTGCCTGCCGCTCAGGGCGCACCGCGTCTTCAGAGGACGGCGAGAACGACGCCGATCCACATGCACAGCAGGACCAGGATACCCAGCGCGAAGACCGACCCGCGCAGCTTGAGCTGGTTGGCGCCGACATGGACCAGCGTGTGGACGACCCGGGTCGCGACATAGGCCCAGGCGAGGCCCGCCATGACATAGCTCGTCGCACCGACCTCCATGGCGAGCATGATCAGCGCGAAGAAGACGACCGGCGTCTCGAACTGGTTGGTGAAATTGGCGGCGGCCAGCCGGGCGGGCTCGGGATAAGCGGTCGTCGAGACCGAGACGTCGGCGATCGTCACCTGCTTGCTGTCGAAGGCCGCCTTGCGCCGCAGGAAGAGGATGGTCAGCACGACGAAGATCCACAGGACCATCGCGAGCGCGGGATAGACCAGCTTGAGCGTCATCGTCGTCTCCGCAACGTCCCGGGAGCGCGGCGTCGGGCCGGCGCGGGATGCGCGGGAGCCAAGCCAAGAATGCCGTCAAATGCAAGCGCGGCGGGCCAGGAGAAGCCCGCCGCGGTGAAGATGACGGTGGATAGTCGGCGCGGCCGCCCGTCGTCAGGAGCGCGTCGGGTAGTTCGGGCTCTCGCGCACGATCGTCACGTCATGGACATGGCTCTCGCGCAGGCCGGCGCTGGTGATGCGGATGAAGCGGGCCTTGGCCTGGTAGTCCTTCAGGTCCTTGCCGCCGACATAGCCCATCGCGGCGCGCAGGCCCCCGGCGAGCTGGTGCAGAACGCTGGAGACCGGGCCCTTATAAGCGACCTGGCCCTCGATGCCCTCGGGT
Organism: Allobosea sp.; assembly: GCF_030695125.1. Taxonomy (GTDB): domain Bacteria; phylum Pseudomonadota; class Alphaproteobacteria; order Rhizobiales; family Beijerinckiaceae; genus Allobosea. The sequence goes on from NZ_JAUYTP010000022.1 coordinate 128,588, forward strand.
ACCAGCTTCAGCGCGTCCTTGATGTCCTGCTGGAAATAGCGATCGGCCGAGCCGCGCGCCATGGCCCCGACCGAGCCCATGCCGCGATAGGATTTGTAGGAGCGGCCCTGGTAGAGGAAGGTCTCGCCGGGGGTCTCGTCGGTGCCGGCGAGCAGCGAGCCGACCATCGCGCAGGAAGCGCCGGCGGCGAGCGCCTTGGCGAGGTCGCCGGAATATTTGATGCCGCCATCGGCGATGACGGGGATGCCGTGCTTGCTGGCGGCGTTGGCGGCGTCCATCACGGCGGTGAGCTGCGGCACGCCGACGCCGGCGACGATGCGCGTCGTGCAGATCGAGCCCGGGCCGATGCCGACCTTGATCGCATCCGCGCCGGCATCGATCAGCGCCTGGGCGCCGCCAGCGGTGGCGATGTTTCCGGCGATGACCTGAACCGCGTTGGAGAGCCGCTTCACCCGCGTCACCGCCTCGAGCACCTTGGCGGAATGGCCATGGGCGGTGTCGACGACGATGATGTCGACGCCGGCGTCGATCAGCATCTCCGAGCGCTCGAAGCCGAGATCGCCGGTCGTGGTCGCCGCCGCCACCAGCAGGCGCCCCTTGCCATCCTTGGCGGCGCTGGGATGGGCGACCTGCTTCTCCATGTCCTTGACGGTGATCAGACCGATGCAGCGGTGATGGTCATCGACGACGAGCAGCTTCTCGATGCGGAACTGGTGCAGCAGCCGGCGGGCCTCCTCCTGCGTCACGCCCTCGCGCACCGTGATCAGCCGGTCCTTGGTCATGATCTCGGAGACGGGCTGCTCGGGATTGGCGGCGAAGCGCACATCGCGGTTGGTGAGGATGCCGACGAGCTTGCCCTTGTGGCCCTGCGGGCCGCGCTCGACCACCGGAATGCCCGAGATCGAATTGTGCTTCATGATGGCGAGCGCGTCGCCCAGCGTCTCGTCGGGATAGATCGTGATCGGGTTGGCGACCATGCCCGATTCGAACTTCTTGACGAGGCGGACCTGCGCGGCCTGCTGGTCGGCCTCGAGATTGCGGTGGACGACCCCGAGGCCGCCGGCCTGCGCCATGGCGATCGCCATCTTCGCTTCCGTCACCGTGTCCATCGCCGAGGCGATGATCGGCAGGTTCAGCGAGATCGTCTTGGTCAGCTGGGTGCGGATGTCGACGTCGGCCGGCATGACCTCCGACGGGCCGGGCTCAAGGAGCACGTCGTCGAAGGTGAAACCGTCGCGAATAAGACCGTCGAGGGAAAGCGTCATCGTCAACTCCATCACCGGCGAGGCCGGCTCCGTTGCGGTTTCGCGGAGGGCGCCCGCGACCGGGTTGACGAGGCCCGTTAGCATGCGTCCGCTGTCGCGGCTAGAGCGCGCCAGCGGATATCTTGCGTTGCAGCATCCGGAGCGTCGCAGCGGGCGCCACAGCGCGCCGGTCCGCGCACTACTGCTGCTGCGCCGGTCCTGACCGCGTCGCCGCCGGAGACGGTGCGCGCGCCGTGGGCTCGACGAAGAAACAGCCCGTCCCCATCATCATTTGGCCCCTGGCGTTGGCCATCTGCTGGCAGTCCTTCTGCCGCATGCAGTTCATGACGCGAAGGGCGTCGCCATAGCCGGGGGAGACCATGCTCTGGGCACAGCCGATTTCCCAGCTGGTCGAAGGGCCCGGGGCCGGCTGGGCCTGGGCGGCGCGCCCGCTCGCACCGGCGAGGCCGAGCCCGGCGAGGATACACAGCCCGGTGAGGCGAAGGCCCCGGCGCAGCGCGGGGAAAGGAAGACGGTCGAACATCGGAGACCTCCGGAAGCGTGACGGGTTGCGCCCCTGCATGCCTCAGATGGGGGCCCGTTTCGTTGGCCGTCACGGCGTTCAACGCATGGCTGCGCTGTTCCGAAGGCTGGGTCGAGGGTCAAGCGCATGGCGGCCTTGCGCCTCGCGCCCGGTCTGGAGGCGAATCTGCGCCGATCCTGCCCTCGTCTTGCCCGGCTCCGGGCGTTAAGGCTGCCATCTCCCCGCGAGGACAACCGTCTTGCAGCGCGCCAAGCTCCTGCCCCTGATCGTCGCCTGTGCGCTGTTCATGGAGAACACCGATTCGACGGTGATCGCGACCTCGCTGCCGGTGATCGCGCAGTCGCTCGGCGAGGATCCGATCTCGCTCAAGCTGGCGCTGACGTCCTATCTCGTCAGCCTCGCCGTCTTCATCCCGATCTCCGGCTGGATGGCGGATCGCTATGGCGCGCGCACGATCTTCCGGGCGGCGCTGGCAGTGTTCATGCTCGGCTCCGTGCTGTGCGCGCTGTCGAACTCGCTCGGCGCCTTCGTCGGCGCGCGCTTCGTGCAGGGCATGGGCGGGGCGATGATGGTGCCGGTCGGGCGGCTGGTCATCCTGCGCAGCGTCAGCAAGTCCGAGCTCGTCGGCGCATTGGCCTACCTCACGGTGCCGGCGCTGGTCGGCCCCGTGGTCGGGCCGCCGCTGGGTGGGTTCATCACGACCTATTTCGACTGGCGCTGGATCTTCTTCATCAACATCCCGATCGGGATCGTCGGCATCGTGCTGGCGACCCTGTTCTTCGAGGATGTGCGCGAGGAGGACGTCGCCCCGCTCGACATCCGCGGCTTCCTGCTTTCGGCTTTCGGCTTCGCCAGCCTGATGCTGGGGCTGGCGACGGGGGGGCGCCATCTCGTGCCCGCCGCCGTGTCCTATGGCTGCGTCGCCGCGGGCATCGCGGCGCTGGTCGCCTACTGGTTCCATTCGCGGCGGATCGCCCACCCGGTGCTGAACCTGTCGCTGCTCAGGATTCCGACCTACCGGATCGGCGTGATCGGCGGCTCGATCTTCCGCACCGGGATTGGCGCGATCCCCTTCCTCCTGCCGCTGATGCTGCAGCTCGGCTTCGGGCTGGATGCGCTGCACTCGGGGCTGATCACCTTCGTCTCGGCGGCAGGCGCCTTGCTGATGAAGACGGCGGCGAAGACGATCCTCGCGCGCTTCGGCTTCCGGCGCGTCCTGACCTTCAACGCCGTGGTCGGCGCGGCGTTTCTGGCGGCCTCGGGCCTGTTCACGCCAACGACCCCGCATTGGCTGATGCTGGGCGTGCTGCTGATCGGCGGTTGTTTCCGCTCGCTGCAGTTCACCGGCATCAACGCGCTGAGCTATGCCGACGTCTCCAACAAGGAGATGTCGGGGGCGACCAGCCTGTCGAGCGTGGCGCAGCAATTGTCGCTGAGCATGGGCGTCACGATCGGCGCTTTCGCGCTGGAGAGCGCGCATGCGGTCCATGGTGGCGCGACGCTGGGCGCGGGCGATTTCTGGCCGGCCTTCGTGCTGGTCGGGCTGATCTCGGCCTCGTCGGTCTTCATGATGGCGCGGCTCGCCCCCGACGCTGGTACGGAAGTCTCCGGGCATCTGCTGGGCGGTGCACGGACGAGCGCCCCCAAGGCGACGGCCCAGGCGATTTCGGACCAGAAGCCGCTGGAATAGTGGATGTCGCGGCGGCCTGCGATCGTTGTTGATAATGCGAGTTTGCATTATCTTCGGATCAACGAGGAGCGCCAAGCCGTGGCTGCCAAAGCCATGACCGTCTTGACCGTCACCGCGCGGGGCCAGGTGACCTTTCGCAAGGACGTCATGCAGCATCTCGGCATCAAGCCGGGCGAAAAGATCGAAATCGCACTTCTGCCGGATGGCCGGGCGTCATTGAAGGCGGCGAGGCCATCGGTGAGCATAGATGCCTTCATCGGCCTCCTCGCGGGCAAGACGAATATCGTCGCCACGATCGAGGATATCGAGGAGGCGTCGGCACGCGGCTGGGCCGGCGAGGAATGAAGATCATCGCCGATATGAATGTCCTCATCCGCTCGGTCGTGCGCGACGATCCTGGTCAGGCCCTCGTCGCCGCCGCAATCCTGCAGGATGCCTCGCTGATCGTGATCACGGTTCCCTGTCTTTGCGAGTTCGCCGGGGTGTTGCGCAAGATCTATGGTTTCGAGCGTTCAGTCGTTTCGGCTGCGATCCGCGCGCTGCCGGCGGCCGCCAATGTCGAGATGAACCGGCCCGCGGTCGAAGCCGGCCTGAGCCTGTTTGATGCCGGGAGCGATTTCGCCGATGGAGCCATCTGCCATGAGGGCGAGTGGCTCGGCGGCGAGATGTACGTGTCGTTCGATCGGAAGGCCGTCACGCTGTTGAAGGCTCAGGGCAGGGCAGCGCGATTGCTGTGAGCGCCGGGGGCGGACCGTCAACCCTCCCCCTGATCCTCTGGCGCATCCGCCTTGCGCCGGAACCCCGTCGCCAGCACGTAGAGCTCCGAGGAATCCGAGCGGCTTGCGCCGGGCTTGAGGTTGCGCACCGTCGTGAAGTCGCGCTTGAGCTGCGCCAGCAGTTCGGCGCTCTCGCCGCCCTGGAAGAGCTTGGCGAGGAAAAACCCGCCGGGCGCCAGGATGGTGTGGGTGAACTCCAGCGCGGCTTCGGCGAGCGCGATGATCTTGAGGTGGTCGGTCTTCTTGTGGCCGGTGGTGTTGGCCGCCATGTCCGACATCACGCCATCGGCGCGCCCGCCCAGCCGCTGCGTCAGCAGGGCAGGGGCTTCCTCGGCCATGAAATCCATCTCGATCAGGTCGACCCCGGGAATCGGATCGACCGGCAGGAGGTCGATGCCGACGATCCGGCCCTTGCCCTTCTCCAGCCCGACGCGCATCGCCGCGATCTGGCACCAGCCGCCCGGCGCGCAGCCGAGATCGATCAGCTTCTGTCCCGATTTCAGGAATTTGAAGCGGTCGTCCATCTCCTCGATCTTGAAGGCGGCGCGCGAGCGATAGCCCATCTCGCGGGCCCGCTTGACGTAAGGGTCGTTGAGCTGGCGCTCGAGCCAGAGCTGCGAGGAGTGCTTGAGCTTGCCGGCCTTCTTGACCTTGACGCGCATGTCGCGGGCGCCGCCCGACTTGCCGGCGACGCCGACCACCTTGCCCGCCGTCTTGCTGCCGGTATTGGCAGCGGCCTTCACGGCCGTCCCGACGCCGGCGCCGGCCGTCATGGCAGCCGACGGCGCTGCCGTCTTGACGGCGGTTCGTGGCGCGGGCTTGCCCGGGATCCGCGAGACCGGCTTGGTTTTGGTCTTGCCGCCGGTCTTGCCAACGCTCCTGCCGGCTGACTTGCCGCCCGATTTGACGGTGCTCATGCCTGAACCGTTCGGGCAGAGGCGGGCTGTATCGCAAGCGTCATGTCATCTCCGGCGCCACCAGGCGCGGTCCTCATGCATCATCCGGAGCAGGATGCCCTCGCGCAGGCCGCGATCGGCGATCCGCACCCGTTCGCTCGGAAAGGCGCGGCGGATCGCCTCGAAGATGGCGCAGCCGGCCAGGACGAGATCGGCACGCTCGCGGCCGATGCAGGCATTGGCCGCACGGGCTGCATAGTCCATTTCGACGAGCCGGTCGATGACGGCGAGAATCTCCTCCTGCCGCATCCACAATCCATCGACCTCGCGGCGGTCGTAGCGGGCGAGGCCAAGATGGATTCCCGCCACCGTCGTCACCGTGCCCGAGGTGCCGAGCAGGTGGAAATTGCGCGCGTTGCGCGCGGCGGCCGCCTTCTGGGCAAAGGGGGCAAGCTCCCGGGCGCAATCCTCGACCATGGTCTCGAACAGGCTGCGGCCGACATCTATGCCGCCATAGCGCTCGGCCACCGTGACCACCCCGATCGGCAGCGAGGCCCATTCGCGGATACGCGCGGCGGGGTCTCGCGCCTCGGCGCGCCCGCCCATCCAGACGATCTCGGTCGAACCGCCGCCGATGTCGAAGACGATGACGCCCTCGGCGGTGGGGTCCGCCAGCGCCGCGCAGCCGGAGACGGCCAGCGCGGCTTCGGTGCGCTGGTCGATAATCTCGAGCTCGAGCTCCGCCTCGGCGGCGACGCGGCGAACGAACTCCGAGCCGTTGATCGCGGCGCGGCAGGCCTCCGTCGTCACCAGCCTGGCGCGGCTGACGTTGCGGTGGAGCATCTTGCCGCGGCAGATCTTCAGCGCCTCGACGGCGCGATCCATCGCCGCGTCGCAAAGCCGGCTGCTGGCCGCCAGCCCCTCGCCGAGTCGGACGATCCGCGAAAACGCATCGACGACGCGGAAGCCGTGCTGGGCTGGCCGCGCGATCAGCAGGCGGCAGTTGTTGGTGCCAAGATCGAGCGCGGCATAGGTCGTCGGCGCCGCCCGGGCGAGCTCGGGCGCAGCGGGCTCGGTCCAGGGCGGGACGGGCGCCGCCGGCGGGCGGCCCACGGCCAGCCGCGGTTGCGAATCGGCACGGGTCGCGGCGCCGCCCAGATCGGGGTCGACGCCGTGAAACTGCGGAACCATCGCTGCCGCGATATCCCGCTCCTGCCGGTCCTCGACCGTCACTGTGCCCGTTCCTCTGGCCTGCCGCACCGACCTCCGCGACGAGGCTGAAATCGTTGCGGCCGAGCCGGGCGAAACCCCGGCTGCCTCTTTGGAATCAAAGCGTAACAAGAGCAGGAGCATAGTGCCAAGCGGAACATGCCGCCGCGCTGCGATCACCGGTGGAGGTTTCGCGGTCGCGGTGTCGCAGCCCGTGTTCGCGGCCGGTTTTGCCGGCCTCGCGCCGTCGTCACCGCCCCTTGCCCCGGCGGGCGACCTTCGGCCAGTGTCCGCGGCCATGGGCCCGGTACTGAAGGCCGTCTGAGCAGGGAAGGAGGCCGCCATGGCCGGCGCACGTCATATCCTCGCGATCGACCAGGGCACGACGTCCTCGCGCGCGCTGGTCTTCGATTCGGGGCTCAACCTCGTCGCCAGCGCGCAGCGCGAGTTCGCGCAGCATTTTCCGGCGTCGGGCTGGGTCGAGCACGAGCCCGAGGACATCTGGGAGAGCGTGCTGTCGACCTGCCGCGAGGCGCTCGCCAGGGCCGGGCTCGACGCCGGGGCAATCGCCGCGATCGGCATCACCAACCAGCGCGAAACCACGCTGATCTGGGACCGCAAGACCGGGCGCGCCATTCACCGCGCCATCGTCTGGCAGGACCGGCGCACCGCCCCGGCCTGCGCCGCGCTCGTCGCCGCCGGCCATGAGGGGCTGGTCGCGGCGCGAACCGGCCTGCGCATCGACCCTTATTTCTCGGCCACGAAGATCGCCTGGTTGCTCGACAATGTGCCGGGCGCGCGGCGGCGGGCGGAAGCGGGCGAACTCGCCTTCGGCACGGTCGACTCATTCCTGCTCTGGCGGCTGACCGGCGGGGCCGTGCATGCCACCGATGCGACCAACGCCTCGCGCAGCCTGATCTTCGACATTCATCGCGGCGTCTGGGATGAAGACCTGCTCGCCCTGTTCGACATTCCCGCGGCGCTGCTGCCGGAGGTGAAGGATTGCGCCGGGCTGTTCGGGCAGACCGCGCCGGAGCTGTTCGGCGCCGCCATTCCGGTGCGCGGCATCGCCGGCGACCAGCAGGCGGCGACGATCGGCCAGGCCTGTTTTTCGCCCGGCATGGTGAAATCGACCTATGGCACCGGCTGCTTTGCCCTGCTCAACACCGGCGCGACGCCGGTCGCCTCGCAGCACCGGCTGCTCAGCACGATCGCCTATCAGCTCGAGGGCCGGCGGACCTACGCGCTGGAGGGCTCGATCTTCATCGCAGGCGCCGCCGTGCAATGGCTGCGCGACGGGCTCGGCCTCATCCAGGACGCCGCCGAGACCGGCCCGCTGGCGCGCGCCGCCGACCCGACGCAGGAGGTCTATCTGGTTCCGGCCTTCGTCGGGCTCGGCGCGCCGCATTGGGACGCCGATGCGCGGGGCGCGATCTTCGGGCTGACCCGCAACAGCGGCCCGCGCGAATTCGCCAGGGCCACGCTGGAAAGCGTCTGCTACCAGACGCTGGATCTGATCGAGGCGATGCATGCCGACTGGGCGAAGGCCGCGGGCGGGGCCGGGCAGGGGGCGCGCTCGGTGCTGCGGGTCGATGGCGGCATGGCGGCCTCCGACTGGACGATGCAGCGCCTCGCAGACCTGCTCGACTTGCCCGTCGACCGGCCGAGCCTGCGCGAGACCACGGCGCTGGGCGCGGCCTATCTCGCCGGGCTCGACGCCGGGCTTCTGCCCGAGCCGGCCCGCTTCGCCGATCTCTGGCGGCTGGAGCGGCGCTTCACGCCCGGCATGGCCGCCAGCGAGCGCAGCCGCAAGATCGCCGGCTGGCGCGACGCGGTGCGGCGGACGCTGAGCACGGGCTGAAGTCCCGACCGGCGCTCGGGCCGGCTCCCATTCGAGCCGCCGGCTGCGGTCCGCCCCCCGGGATGGCCGCGGGGGGCGGCCCCTGCCCACGCCGCAAGCCCTCCGGAGAGGGCTTCGCATCGGCGAGCAAGGGCTGATCCCGACGCCCGCATTCGGGGCTTGCCATTCGGCGAAGCTTTGATTAGACCCCGCGACACCAAAGGCGAGCGCGACACGCGCCACGGCCATTGGGGGATCGTCTAACGGTAGGACCCCAGACTCTGACTCTGGTTGTCTAGGTTCGAATCCTAGTCCCCCAGCCACTCACGTGGCTTTCTCCATCAAATCAGCATGTTAGCGCAGTCGGTTGGAATCTGGGCCCCCAGTTTGCCACAGGGCTGGGCACATGCGTGGGCACAACACTTTCCTCGAACGCCACGGTGACGGCTGGAGGTTCCGGGTTCGGATCCCCTCGAAGCTTGCGGCTTTCATCAATCGCAGCGACCTTCGATTGACACTTGGTCGAATCGATCGGCGCGAGGCTTTGCGGCGTGCTCGGCTCATGCGGGTCGATGCCGAACAGCTTTTCGTCGAACTGGGCACAACGATGGACGTCGCCAAAGCGCAGCAGGGCATCGATGCCTGGAAGAACAGGTGGCTGGCCGAAATCGCTAGTCGGCTCGTCACCGAGGGCCGCATCATCATCACCGAAAAGGAGATGAAGGGAGAAGAAGGCCTCGCGGTCGACCTCATGCTGCGCATGGCCATGTGGTTGAAGACGCAGACGCTGGATGCGCGGATCAAGCGCGCTCTTGCAGGGTTCGAACCGGAACGCCTCGAACTCGGCCCGATCATCCAGGCCGGGCTGCATCACGCGGGGGTAAGCGACAACACACCGCCTCACGTCCGGGCGGCGCTGACGGCGGCCGTCCTCAAGGCCTACGCGGAAGGACAGCGTCAGATCGATGCCATAGGGCAGGGCGATCTCGAAGCCATTGCAGCCGCGCTGTCTTTGGCGGGCGTACCTATGGATGACTTGAACAGCATGGCGGGGGCGCCACCCGCTGCTCCGGCGGCTCAAGCCAAGACTGATCCAGCCTCGAGGCCGAGTTCGCCGGCTCGCACGCAGAGCGAAACTGTCGAAGATGGGGAGACGTTTGAGGCCAGCTGGGCTGACTTCGTGCGCGACAAGATCGACTTGACCCGGCAGTGGAAACGTTCACGTCGGCCCGAACTGACGGCCACCTTGCGTATCTGGCTCTGGATCATTGGCCAGGTCTCGCCTTCCGACGTGACGAAAGCGGAGCTGGCGAAATTCAGATCCGTGTTTCTCCAGCTGCCAGCTGATTACAGCCGAGCGCCGGCTTATGCAGACACGCCGGCTGAAGACCTGATCCGCCTGGCACAGTCCGAGACGCCCAAGGCCGTGCGCGTGTCGGCGGAGACGCTGAACAAACACATGTCGACTTTGAAGTCCTATTTTGTCTGGTTGTTTGATCAAGGGCGGCTGAGCATCGACCCTGCAAAGATGTTTTCGGGTCTGTACGTCAAACCGAAGAAAAAGGGGCGCGGAGGACGCGGTGAGCGCAACGAGTACACCGATGACGAGTTTCGCGCCATGTTCAGCAGCCCGGTCTGGATGGGTCGGAAATCGGAACGCATTTTGACGCAGCCAGGCGATTACATCAGGCGGGACAGTCTCTACTGGGCGCCGCTGCTGGCGGCCTATCAGGGTGCACGGCGCGAGGAGCTGGCCCAGGTTCGCGTTCGACACTTCGTCCAGATCGAGGGGGTCTGGGTACTGAACCTCAATGCGGTCGATCTGACGCTCAAGGCCGACGATGGGTTCGAGGACGAGGGCAGCCGTCGGATCCTGCCCTTGCATCGCGATATTCTCAGGCTCGGATTCCTGGAGGCATGCATCCTCGGTCGCGATGGGGATGACCAGCTGTTCCCGGAGCTTTCGAATTCGAACGCCTCGGAAGCTTTTGGAGCGGCGCTGGGACGGCGATTTGGGCATTACCAGCAGGCGATGAAGTTTTTCGGTCCCGGCGTGGAGGGGGGCCTTCACCGCTTCAGGCATTCATTTACGACCAGGTTGGAAAACACCTCGGCCAAGAGCGCTTTTATCGAAGAGCTGACCGGTCACGAAGGTCCGGCTCGAAGGTCTGAGCGGGGCAGGTATACAAAGGCGATCCATGTCCAGAACCTGAAGCGAACGATCGACATGCTTGAGCTGCCAATCGATGTGGACGCGCTTTTGGCAGCTGTTCAGAGGTGCTCTACGAACGGTCGTCGTCAGTGATATCGCGCAAGCGGGGCACTAGATCGCATCGTACAGCACGCGCTTCGCAAGATTGAATGAAACGCTGATCCTCGGGGCTTCTTTCAGACGTCATGCGCTGGGCCATTGCCGATGGCCTATCCACGTGAAAAATCACTGAAAGTGGCGTCTGCGGAGAAATCGTCGATTTATTCGACGGGTGAGGATTGACGATATCTGGATTCGCCCGGACCCTTTTCGGGAACATTCCGGAGCGAACTGATGGCCATCACATTTGAGCGGGGAGTAGCTGAGCGGTCCGCGCTGCGGCGTCGAGCCTCGGTCCTCGCCAAGGCTAGCGTTTGTAACTTCGCGGCGGCTATGAAAGTGAGCGGAGGCGCCGCTCTCTTTGCTGACCTTGGCCTGACAGTGGGCGCGGTGAGAGACCTTGTCGCCAGGCTCGCCGACCCGACTGAACGGGCCAGATTGAAGGCCCTGGGCGAGGAATACCTTCCCCGTGAGCGTCCGGTCGAGAGTGCGAATGTCAGCTCGGGTGAACTGCCCGACGATCAGGCGTCCCGGTCGGATGAGCCGATTGCTGGCAAGCTGTCGGAGGTGGGCCAGTTGACGCATTCAGCTGCTGAGGCTGGCGGGCCGGCTGACATGCCCCATGACGTCCTTACCGCCGGCGAGGAAACTTGCGGTCAGTCCATCACCGGCAGGCCGATCGTGGAGACTTCGCACTCATCCGAGCCCGTTACGATGCGGGGTCATTCAAGCTTCGCGAAGGCGGCGTTGCCGCGCGGGGATGGTGCTATGGTCCCGGCCCTCGATCATCTCGCGCTCCTCGCCGACTTGACGGCAGAGGCCGCCGCCCCCGTTGTCGCGATTTCTAACCTGGAGCCAACTGGGCAGCAGGGTGGGTCTGACGATGATAAGCAGGCGCCCCGCTTTGACCATGCAGGTTTTCCGATCAGCCTGATCGCAGCGGCGTTGCAGTCCGGTGCGCTCGCTCCCGCTCCTCCGTCACGAGATCATGGCGCAGCACTGCTGGCGGCAGATGAGCAGGGGTCGCCATCGGTTGCTGTTGGTGCTGCTCCTGATTAGCGACGACTTATATGGAGACAGGCCCGTGAACAGTCCGCGGGCAGCGTCGAGTTCTGGCTGTTGGAGCCTGAGGCTTTCGATCCGTTCAAGTCCATACAGGCGGTCTATCAGCGAGATGCGCAGGCCATGTATGCATGGACTAACGCAAGGTGTGCATGGACTAACGGCTAAAGGGTGTGGAGTAACGGGTGGGAAACGAGAACTTTGCGAAGAGGCTAAAAAACTACGGCCGGGCAGCGGTGGGCCATATCCGCCGGGCCGGACGCGTGTTTGGCCACACGGCCAAGGACATAAATCTCAACCACCTCGTGGCTTCGGTACATTCGGAAAGACTGTGCTTGGTTTCGGCGTCCGTTAGGATCTACCGCCAGCAGCTCCACCTCGCCGTGGCCTGCTGCCGGTTTCGTGGACGGTCAGTTAAGCTAATCCCACCTTCATTTCGAACTCGGCCGGGCTGAGATAGCCGATGGCCGAGTGCCTGCGGATCGTGTTGTAGAACCTCTCGACGTAGTCGAACACATCTGCCC
>NZ_JAUYTP010000023.1 GCF_030695125.1 Allobosea sp.
GGGCAGATGTGTTCGACTACGTCGAGAGGTTCTACAACACGATCCGCAGGCACTCGGCCATCGGCTATCTCAGCCCGGCCGAGTTCGAAATGAAGGTGGGATTAGCTTAACTGACCGTCCACGAAACCGGCAGCAGGCCACACGAATATCCTTCAAATGAAGCTGGGCGATCTCATTCAGCCGAGCGCCCGTATAGATACCAATCAGCGGCCCCCATTTCTGATATGGTTTGTGAACTAGGCCGCTCTCATTAGCCGTAACAGCTACAATGATCGAGGCGATTTGCTGAACGGAGTAATCCTCGCGCTGGCCCTCTTTTCGTTTCCGCAGATGCCTAATCGTCAGACCAGAGAATACGTTCTTGTCGACAAATCCATTCCGCCTTGCCCATTCGAACATGTCGCTATACGTCTGGAGATATTTGTTGATCGTTGTCGGATGTAGCCTTTCAACGCCTTCGACAAGCAGGCTTTCGCTCAGAGAGAGCTTCCTTGTCTTTGGATTCTTAGATTTATTTTTGGGATACCTGACCAGCGTATCCTTAACCCGCTTTGCCTCAGCTGGACCAATTCTAGCTATATCTGTTTCAGCGCCAAGGATTTCGCGCAGCAGTTCGATGTGGTCAGCCTTCTCAAGCTCGGTCTTTGCGACCCACTGACCAGCGAGTTTCTTCTCTGCTTCGTAGGCGTGCCCCAAAGCACCTACGGTCATCAACGTCGCCGCTGTCTGTAGCTCACCGACAGTCTGAGGAACCTGGATGCCAAACCCATACGAGTCTAGCGCTGCATCATGGTCTAGAATCGCGTTACAGAAGCTGCTGTACGAAGCTCCGAACTCGTTTTTGAGCCAGTCGTACTGCTCGGATCCGGGCTCTATGTTGAGCTCATACAGAGCTATGAATTCCGCGATCTTCTCCGGAGTGATCGCCATTTCCGGCAAGTCGCGGCCATTGGCCAGAGCCGCCTTGTCGCCATCGGTCAAGCGGCCCGATTCTGCGATGGTCTCTGCACGCTGATCGAACCGGCCCTGGAAGTGCGCCTTCAAACGCGATCGGATCTCGTCATAGCGCATACCTGCCTTTGATCCCGTCTCGATCAATCGGTCTGCTGACCGGCTGATGGATCGAGAGATGCCTAACGCCGCTTTCGGGTCTCGGGTCTTCAACGAAATTCTCAGCGTGCTCGGCTTATTCGCCGGATGAAGCCGCCGGGGAATCGGCCAACGAAGGTAGAAGATGCCGCTTTTCGAACGCTGCAGATAGGCCGGGTTGAACACGAGAATGCCTCACCAGAATGTCCCACCGGCACAATCCTCTGGCTAAGGCATTGATCTGAAACGAAATGGTGGGCCGGGCCGGACTCGAACCGGCACCGGCGCTGTTATGAGCAGCGAGCTCTAACCATTGAGCTACCGGCCCGCATTCCGCGTAGCATCGCCGCCGCCGCTCGGGCAAGCGGTCTCGGGCCGGGATCGGCGCGGATCGCGCAGGCCCAGCCGCCGCCTCAAAGCAAAGGCCCCGCCGTCATATGACGCCGGGGCCCTCGCAGGGACGTCTGGTCAGCAGCCGGCCCGTGGGTGGCAGGCCGTGCCGAGTTCAGGCCGCAGCGGCGATGTCGTGGCCCTTGTCGGAGCCATGGCCCTCGCGGAAGCGGAAGCGGGCGATATGCTCGCTCAGTGCGCGGGTCTGCTCGTCGGTCAGGGCCAGCGCCGCATTGGTCTCCTCGACCAGCGCCGCGTTCTGGTGCGCCATGGTGCCGATGCCGTCGATCTCGGCATTGATCGAGGAAACGTCGCTGGCCTGGCTCTTGGCCGTCTGCGAGATGCCGTTCATCAGCCCGGTCAGGTCGTTCACGGAGGAGACGATCGCCTCGAACATCTGGGCGGTCTCCTCGACCAGGCCGACACCGACCTTGACGTCGCCATGGGCCGCCTCGACCAGCTTCTTGACGTCGTTGGAGGCGTCGGCCGAGCGCTTGGCCAGGCTGCGGACCTCGGTCGCGACGACCGCGAAGCCGCGCCCGCTGTCGCCAGCCCGCGCCGCCTCGACGGCCGCGTTCAGCGCCAGGAGATTGGTCTGGAAGGCGATCTCGTCGATCATCGCGATGACCTCGGAGATCTTGTTCGAGGAGGTACGAATGCGCTGCATCGCCTCGAGCGCAGATGCGACGACCTTCTCGCCCTGCTGCGCCTGGCTTTCGGCGCCCTCGGCCATGCCGGTGGCCTGGGCGGCTTCCGACGCCGTCTTCTTCACCGTGCCGGCGAAGGCGCCGAGCTGGTTGGTCGCCATCGAGACGGCGTTGCTCTCCTCGCTCGTGCGCTCGGCCAGGTCGGTGACGCCGTCGAGAATCTCCGAGGTGGCGCTGCGCACGGCGGCGACCGTCTCCGAGAGCTTGGCCAGCGTGCTCTCGAACTCGTGGGCCAGCGCATTGGTGCCGTTCTTCAGCTCCGCGAAGGCGCCCTGATACAGCCCCTCGATGCGGGTCGAAAGATGCCCCGCCGAGAGCTCGGCGAGCACGTCGCAGGTCTCGGACAGGCCGCCCTGCACCGTCTCCAGCAGTGCGTTGACCGAGCCGGCGAGTGCGTTCAGCTCCGCGTCGGCGAAATTCGCCTGGACGCGGCGGCTGAAATCGCCGGCCGCGGCGGCGGCCACGACCTCGCCGAAGGCGGCGCCGAGTTCCGCCATCATCTCGCGACGCTGCTGCAGGGCCGCCGCATCGTCCTCGATCTTGGCGGCCTCGGCGGCGCGCAGCGCCACCGCGTTGTCGCGGAAGAGCAGCACGCTCTTCGAGATGTCGGAGATCTCGTCGTTGCCCTTGGTGTCGACCACCGTCTCCAGCGCGCCGTCGGCAATCGCACGCGTCGCCGCCCAGAGCCGGTTCAGGCGCCCGATGATCGCAGGGCGGACATAGAGCAGCGACAGCGACAATGCGATCAGCAGCGAGCCGATACCGATCGCGCCCAGCCACGCTTCGCTCTGATTGATCAGTGTCGCCGTCGAGGTGCTGGCCGCGATCGACTCGGAGCGGGCGGTGGTCACCAGCTTGTCGACCTGGGCGCGCAGCTTGACGGCAGCGCTGTCGACCGTCTTCAAGGTCGCCGCGATCTCCGCCAGCGTCGTGAGATCGCGATCCCGCATCTCGACGATGCCGTTGCGGCCTTCGCCGATCGCGATGACACCCTCGACGACCTGGTTGCGGAAGGGGTTCGGCGCGACGTTCTCGGCTGCCTGCAGTTCCATCCGGACCCGGGTTGCGGTCGCCTTGAAACGCTCCCGGGCGATGTCGAGACGGGCCTTGTCCGGCGTCTGCGACGTCTCGCGCAACATGCCCATGAGCTCGTTGACCTGAACTTCGAGCTTGCGGGCGAAATCATAGATCGGGAAGTCCCGATCGTTCAGGGTCTTCATGGCGCCGTCGAGCGCCTCGCCCGACAGTCCCTTGATGCTCTCGATGCCCATCGTGACGTTGAAGCGCGCCTCGTCGGCTTCGGAGCCGACCACGCCGCTGAAGACCCGGCCGGACTTGCTGAGGTTCTCGAGCAAGGCCGCCATGGCCGCGGCATTGCGCATGCGCGTGCCGGTGAGGTCGTTGATCTCGTTGATGGTGCGCGACAGCTCGTCGACCGAGCCCTGGGTCGCCTTCATGTCGAGGCCGCTGAGGGTGGCGATCCGGCGGATGAGATCGAACTGGCGCGCCTCGATCCGGTCGAGCTCATTGGTCAGCAACGCGCGCTGCTGGACGTTTTCGACATCCATGAAGCGCGGCGCCAGCGCGGTCGACTGCGTTGCCGCCTGGGAGAGTTCGAGGGCGAGCTCGACCATCGGCATCTTCTTGCCGGCCATGTCCTGAACCGTCTGATCGACCTGGCCGAAGGAAAGCCACCCCACCGCCGAAGCCACCATGGTCAGGCCCGTCATCAGCCCCACCGCGGCGTAGATCCGCGCGGCGATGCCGAACCTGGCGGGTGTGCGCTGGCGGGCTGGCTTATTGGCCTTCGTCATCGATCGCTCTCCGAATACAACGAGACACGTTGGACGACGAAGCTGGTGCGAAGCCTTCGGAAGGCTCTGCGGAGCCCGCCAAAAGCAAGACCTGCCATCCGTGCCGCACTATCCGGCAATCGAAAAGACGAGCCCCCGAACCGCTCCGCGCCTCAACTGTCATTGGGCGGGACCCTTGTCCAAGGGATCAATTGGCCAGGTGCGCTTAAAGAACATTTAAGCGTGCGGATTCTTTTGAATCAGTCGGCTTGGGGGCCGATTCAGCTTCCGTTAGGGAATATGGCTCGGTTTTTCTCGCTTCTGCAGCCCGTTTGCGCGGAACGGAGGCCTCGGCTTTTCACGGCGCGCGCGGCCGCAAGGCCGGCGCCGGCGCCCCCGGCAACGCAGGGACCGGCGCACGCCCGCGCCTCACGGTTCTCCCCGAAAGGGCTGTGCCGATACAACGAAAGGCCCCGCCGTCGGGGGACGGCGGGGCCTGGAGGTCGGTGATCGGCGTCGGGAGACGGCCGGCGGCGCCGCGCTCAGGCCGCAGCGGCGATAGCGTCTCCCGCATCGGGTCCGTGCCCCTTTTGCGCAGCATGGCCCTTGTCGGAGCCATGCCCCTCGCGGAAGCGGAAGCGGGCGATGTGTTCGCTCAGCGCGCGGGTCTGCTCGTCGGTCAGGGCCAGCGCCGCATTGGTCTCCTCGACCAGCGCCGCGTTCTGATGCGCCATCGAGCCGATGCCGTCGATCTCGGTGTTGATCGCCGAGACGTCGCTGGCCTGGTTCTTGGCCGTCTGCGAGATGCCGTTCATCAGCCCCGTCAGGTCGTTCACGGAGGAGACGATCGCCTCGAACATCTGGGCGGTCTCCTCGACCAAGCCGACACCGACCTTGACGTCGCCATGAGCGGCCTCGACCAGCTTCTTGACGTCGTTGGAGGCATCGGCCGAGCGCTTGGCCAGGCTGCGCACCTCGGTCGCGACGACGGCGAAGCCGCGGCCGCTATCGCCGGCGC
>NZ_JAUYTP010000024.1 GCF_030695125.1 Allobosea sp.
CAGCCGTATGCCTAAAGGCGTCACGCCCTCGCTCGGGCCGGACGCCACGGGGGTCGGCTGGGTCTATCCATACGCGCTGCTCGCCAAGGACAAGACACTGGCCGAACTGCGCACCATCCAGGACTGGTATCTGCGCTACCAGCTGACCAAGGCGCACGGTGTGGCCGAAGTCGCTTCGATCGGCGGTTTCGTGCAGACCTATCAGGTTACGGTCGACCCGGTCAAGCTGCGCGCCTACGGCATCCCGCTGATGAAGGTGGCGCAGGTCATTCGCGACTCCAATCGCGACGTCGGCGGCCGCGTCGTCGAGATGGCCGAAACCGAGTACATGGTGCGCGGCAAGGGCTATCTGCGCGGCAAGGGTGACCTCGAAACGCTGGTCGTCAAGAGCGACAAGGGAACGCCGGTGCTGATCCGCGACATCGCGCGCGTCGAACTGGCGCCGGACGAGCGGCGCGGCCTGACCGAGCTGAATGGCGAAGGCGAGGTGGTGTCGGGCATCGCCATGGCGCGCTACGGGGCCAACGCGCTGGAAGTCATCCACAACCTGAAAGCCAAGATCGACGAAATCGGCCCCGGCTTGCCCGAGGGCGTCACCGTGCAGACGGTGTACGACCGTTCCGAACTGATACACCGCGCCATCGACACGCTGAAGCGGACGCTGCTCGAAGAAGCGGCCATCGTCGCGCTGGTCTGCATCGTTTTCCTGATGCATGTGCGCAGCGCCCTGGTTGCCATCCTGATGCTGCCGGTCGGCGTGCTGATCGCCTTCATCGCCATGCGCTCGCTGGGCATGAACTCCAATCTGATGAGCCTGGGCGGCATCGCCATCGCCATCGGCGCCATGATCGACGCCGCCATCGTGATGATCGAGAACGCCCACAAGCACCTGGAGCGCCTGCCCGAGGAGCACACCAAAGCCGAGCGCGCCGATGCCATGCTCGCCGCCTGCAAGGAAGTCGGGCCGGCGCTGTTCTTCTCGCTGCTCATCATCACGGTTTCCTTCCTCCCGGTGTTCGCCCTGGAAGGCCAGGAGGGGCGGCTGTTCTCGCCGCTGGCCTTCACCAAGACCTTCTCGATGGCCGGCGCGGCGCTGCTTTCGGTGACGCTGGTGCCGGTCCTGATGATGCTGTTCATCCGCGGCAAGGTCATGCCGGAATCGAAGAATCCGGTGAATCGTTTTCTGATCTGGGTCTATCGGCCGATCATCGCCGGCGTCATGCGCTGGAAGAAAATGACCATCGTTGCTGCCGTCGTTGCCTTGGTGGCCTCAATCTACCCAGCCTCTCAGCTCGGCTCGGAGTTCATGCCGACGCTCAACGAGGGAACGCTGCTCTACATGCCGGCTTCACTGCCCGGCATGTCGATCACCAAGGCGGCCGAGCTGATGCAGACGCAGAACAAGATCATCAAGAGTTTCCCCGAGGTCGCTTCAGTTTATGGCAAGGCCGGGCGCGCCAACACGGCGACCGATCCGGCGCCGACCGAGATGTTCGAGACGGTGATCAACCTGAAGCCGGAAGCCGAATGGCGCCCGGGCCTGACCACCGACAAGTTGATCGCCGAACTCGACAAGGCGCTGCAATTTCCCGGCGTCGCCAATGCCTGGACGATGCCGATCAAGGCGCGCATCGACATGCTGTCCACCGGCATTCGCACGCCGATCGGCATCAAGGTGTTCGGCAAGGATCTCGGCGAGATGGAAAAAGTGGCCAAGGAAATCGAGGCTGTGGTCAAAGCCGTGCCCGGCACGACCAGTGCGTTCGCCGAGCGGATCACCGGCGGCTTCTATCTCAACATCGAGCCCGACCGCGAGCAACTGGCGCGCTACGGCCTGGCCGTCGGCGACCTGCAGGATGTCATCGGCACCGCGCTGGGCGGCGAGATGGTCACCACCACGGTCGAGGGCCGCGAGCGTTTCGGCGTCACCATCCGCTATCCGCGCGAACTACGCTCCGATCCGCAGCAGATCGCCCGCGAGGTGCTGATCCCGACCATGGACGGGGCGATGATTCCGCTTGGGCAATTGGCCAAGGTCGTCGTCGCCAAGGGCGCGCCCAGCATCCGCACCGAAAACGCCCTGCTCTCAGCCTATATCTATGTCGACATCCGCGACCGCGACATCGGCAGTTATGTCGCCGACGCCAAGAAGGCGGTTGCCGAACAGGTCAAGTTCCCGCCGGGCTATTACGTGACCTGGAGCGGCCAGTTCGAATACATGGAACGGGCCATCGAGAAAATGAAGATCGTCATCCCGGTAACGCTGCTCTCGATTTTCCTGCTGCTCTATCTCAACTTCAAGCGCATTACCGAGACGCTGATCGTCATGCTCTCGGTGCCTTTCGCGCTGGTTGGCGGCATCTGGTTGATGTGGTGGCTCGGCTACAATCTGTCGGTCGCCGTGGCGGTCGGCTTCATTGCGCTGGCCGGCGTCGCGGCCGAGACCGGCGTCATCATGCTGATCTATCTCGATCACGCTTGGGAGGAATTGAAGACCAAGCGGCGCGCCGAGGGTCAGGTTCCTGGCCTGACCGATCTTTACGAGGCAATCATGGAAGGCGCCGTCGAGCGCGTCCGGCCGAAAATGATGACGGTGGTGGCGATCATGGCCGGCCTGTTGCCGATCATGTGGGGCACCGGCACAGGCTCGGAAGTGATGAGCCGCATCGCCGCGCCGATGGTTGGCGGCATGATTTCCTCGACGGTACTGACCCTCGCGGTGATTCCGGCGATCTACGCGCTGGTCAAGCAATGGCGCCTGAATCGGGGTATCGAGGAATGAATATTTTCAACGCAAGGAGAACGTGATGTCGAAGAAGCTCTTGGTGGTTGCTGTGACGGTAGTCGGACTGTTGCTGGGCGGGTGTGCCGGTAGTGGATATGCGGGCGGCTCCGGAAACGACTCGCACGCTGGTCATTCCCACTAATCGGTTCCTGTAGGGAAGCGGTTCACTGCTGGTGATCCGCTTCCCTTGTCAGCGGCAATGGGCTGCCAAGCAAGGCACGACAACCCGCCCGCTCATTTGCTGTTCTACCGCTTCATCCGGTGTCTATCAAGTACAAGGAGTCCGCTCATGAAAGCAGAATCTGCACATCATCACGCCGAGCCGTGGTATCGGTCTCGTGGCGCGGTCGTCGTTGCCATGATCGCGGTCATCCTAGGGTTCTTCATCATTCGCGAGCATTGGGAGCACGTAGCCGGACGGTGGATTTATTTGCTCCTTCTGCTTTGTCCGTTGATGCACTTCTTCGGTCACGGTGGACATGGCGGTCACGGCAAGGCAGAAGGAAGCAATGAACAGAATTCGTAGGCGACAGTTCGCCGCGGGGCTGATGGCATTGATCAGCCTGTCGGTGCAAGCCCAAGGCTGGCAGGTGCCCAAACCCAGCCCCGGCCTGATGCCCAATCCGGTAGCCGGCAAGACGCTATTCGCGAAACATTGCGCGGCCTGTCACGGTACGAACTTGAAAGGTTCGGATAAGGGGCCGCCTCTCCTGAACCGCATCTATGAGCCCTCGCACCATGCCGATGCCGCTTTCCAACTCGCCGTGAAGAACGGCGTGCGCGCCCATCACTGGAAATTCGGCGACATGGCGCCGGTGCCGCAGGTAACACCCGACGACGTGGCACACATCACGGCCTATGTGCGCAGCGAGCAGCGCAAGGTCGGTATCGACTAAATAGAAAGTAGTCATGAGGAAAAATCTGGCTGGAGCCTGTGCAACTTTAGCTGGATACCTTTTGCGGTCGGCTTTCTCTCCTGCGCGACCGTTGCTAACGGCCTTGCTGCAGAGCAAGGCCTATTTTTTTCGATATTGGCCCATGGGGCGGCTGGATTAACTTTGAGCAAATCGCGTAATTGTGATTTTTTTGATTAAAGGGGAGTAGCCATGGACAGCGAACACTCAGGTGAACATCACAGCCATTCGTCGTCGGTCTTGAAAGCCACGTCGGGTATCTTCATCGACCCCGTCTGCGGCATGACCGTCAAACCGGAATCCCCCCACGCGACGGATCTGGACGGCGTCAACTACCGCTTTTGCAGCGCCAAATGCAAAACGAAATTCGACGCGGAACCGGCGCGTTACCTTGCTCCGCAGGCGGCGGAGCCCGCCATTCCGGATGCCGAATACACCTGCCCAATGCACCCGGAAATCCGGCAGATCGGCCCCGGCACCTGCCCCAAGTGCGGCATGGCCCTCGAACCGCTGCTGCCCGATTTCGATAAGGACGAGGACAACGCCGAATATCGGGACTTCCACCGCCGTTTCTGGGCCAGCCTGCCACTGACCATTATCGTGGTCGTCCTGGCGATGGCCGGCCACCGGCTGGAAGGCTTGCCGCCTCTGGTCCGGACCTGGGCCGAACTGCTGCTCAGCCTGCCCATCGTGCTGTGGGCCGGGGCGCCGTTTTTCATCCGCGGCTGGCAGTCGATGGTCCACCGCAGCCCGAACATGTGGACACTGATCAGCCTCGGAACCGGCGCTGCTTTCGGTTATAGCGTCGTAGCGGCGCTGGCCCCCGGCCTGTTTCCCCAATCATTCGTTGCCCACGGCCGCATCGGCGTCTATTTCGAGGCAGCGGCGGTCATCATTTCCCTGACCCTCCTTGGCCAGATGCTGGAACTGCGCGCCCGTTCGCAAACCTCGGCCGCCATCAGGTCGCTGCTCGGCCTCTCTCCGAAGACGGCCCGCCGCATTAACCCGGACGGAATAGAGGAGGATGTGCCGCTGACTCATGTCCATCTCGGCGACATGCTGCGCGTACGGCCTGGCGAGAAGGTTCCGGTCGATGGCGCGGTGATCGAAGGTTCGAGCGCCGTCGATGAGGCGATGCTCACTGGCGAGCCGCTGCCTGTAACGAAACGCCCCGGCGACAAAGTGATCGGTGCCACCATGAACACCGCCGGCAGCCTGGTCATCCGTGCCGAGAAGGTCGGTGCCCAGACCATGCTCGCCCAGATCGTCCAGATGGTCGCCCAGGCCCAGCGCTCGAAGGCGCCGTTGCAGCGACTGGCCGACGTTGTCGCCGGCTATTTCGTCGTCGTCGTGGTCGCCATCGCCGTAATCAGTTTCTTCGCCTGGGGCTTTTTCGGTGGCGAGCAGGGCTGGGTCTTCGGCCTGATCAACGGCGTCTCGGTACTGATCATCGCCTGCCCCTGCGCCCTCGGGCTGGCGACGCCGATGTCCATCATGGTCGCCACCGGTCAGGCGGCGACCCAGGGCATCCTGTTCCGCGACGCGGCGGCCATCGAGCGGCTGCGCGAGGTGGACACGCTGATTGTCGACAAGACCGGCACGCTGACCGAAGGGCGGCCGGCCTTCGAACGCGTGCTAGCTGCACCCGGCATCGCCGAGGACGAAGTGTTGCGCCTGGCGGCCAGCCTTGACCAGGGCAGCGAGCATCCGCTGGCCGACGCCATCGTCCGCGCCGCCCGGGAACGCGGGCTGGCCCTCGACAAGGCCGAGCAGTTCGAATCGGCCAGCGGCATCGGCGTACGCGGAACGGTCGGCGGCCAGCGCCTGGCCCTCGGCAATGGGGCGCTGATGGCCGAGGACGGTATCGATATCGACGCCCTTGGCAAGGAAGCGGAAACCCTGCGCCAAAGCGGGGCCAGCGTCATGCATCTGGCGGCCGACGGCCGCCTGCTCGGTTTGCTGGCGGTCGCCGACCCAATCAAGGCGAGCACCCAGGAAGCCCTGACCATCCTGCGCCAGGCCGGGCTGCGCATCGTGATGGCCACCGGCGACGGCCTGACCACCGCCCGGGCGGTCGGTGCCAGCCTAGGCATCGACGAAGTGCACGGCGAGGTCAAGCCGGCCGACAAACTGGCGCTGGTCGAACGCCTGCAGCGCGAAGGGCGGATCGTCGCGATGGCCGGCGATGGCATCAACGATGCCCCGGCTTTGGCCAAGGCGGATGTCGGCATCGCCATGGGTACCGGCACCGACGTCGCGATGAACAGCGCCCAGTTGACGCTGGTCAAGGGCGACCTGCGCGGCATCGCCCGCGCCCGTCTGCTCTCCGTCGCAACGGTCGGCAACATGCGCCAGAACCTGGCCTTCGCTTTCCTCTACAACGCCCTCGGCGTGCCGGTCGCGGCCGGTATCCTCTATCCCTTCTTCGGGCTGGTGCTGTCGCCGGTGATTGCGGCCGCGGCGATGAGTCTGTCGTCGGTCAGCGTGGTCGGCAATGCGCTGCGTCTGCGCGGGCAACAATAAAACAGAGATCTGCTGATGTCCTCA
>NZ_JAUYTP010000028.1 GCF_030695125.1 Allobosea sp.
CGAGCGCCGCGGCGGCATGTGCGCGGCCCGGCAGCGCGGTCGCGGCGGCCAGCGCCTGCCGCGCGCTCGCCAGGGAAGGCGCCAGCCGCGCCGAGCGCGGCGCGCGGCCGCTCCAGGCCTCGGCGATCGACAGGCTGGTGGCGACCGCGGCGACCGCCCGGCCCTGGATGGCGGCGGCGACCGGGGTGGCGCCGAGCGCGAATCGCGACAGCGCGGTCGCGGCCGTGCCCAGGCCCACCAGCGCCGACAGGGCGCCGGTGAAGGTGGCGACGACCGGCAGGCCGGGACCGACCGGGTCGAACTCGGCATCGATCCGGGCGACGCGCAGCTCCTTGACGTCGAACTCGATGCTGGCGGGGCGAAACAGCACGCAGCGGACCGGCCCCCACCAGGGATGGAGCAGCGTGGCCGGTCCGGCCTGGCGGAAGGCCGTATGCAGCGCCTTCGCCTGCTCGACATAGTCGTCGCCGATGACGAGGCCCGAGATCCGGAACGGGCCGTCGAGCGGGCCGGCATCGTCATGGGTCTTCAGGTCGAGCCCGGGGAAGAGCACCTGCTGGATCCGCCGGCCGACCGAATGCTGGGCGTTGACCATCCAGAAGCGCCGGCCACGCCAGGCCGCCGGCATCAGGCCGGGCAGCAGGCCGTCGGCGTCGTCGAACAGGCTCATCAGGCAGACCTTTCTTCGGACCGCATGGTCATGCTCTGCCCAGCATGCTGCCGCGGTTCGGCGTCACCGGCACGGCGGGGTTTTCCGACTGGACGTTGACGATGCGCGTGCCCTCGGCCGCCTCGACGACGATGCGCCCGCCGACCTGGACGTTGCTGTTGGCGGCCGGGCCGCCGGCGGTGCGGGTGAAGCCGGACTGGCCGCCGACGCCCCACGGCGCCGAGGTGGGATTGAAGCCGTCCATGGTGCCGGGGACGGATGTGCCGCCGGGGGCTGCGGGCTTGCTGCCGCCGAGCCAGTTGGGCAGCGTCGGCCATTTGATGACATTGGACAGGTCGATGCTGCCGATCGCCGCCAGGATGCGAGCGGGAATGCCCTGGATCCAGCCGAGCAACTCGCCGAACTTCGTCGTCATGCCGTCCCACAGGCTCTGGATGGCGGCCATGCCGGCCTGCTGCAGCGTGGACGCCAGCGGCGCGAAGGTCGCGACGATATAGGCCGGGAACTGCTGGAAGGAGGTGACGATCTCGGCCAGCTTGGCGGCGATCGCCGCCGTCACGCTGTCCCACAGCGCCGTGATCTGCGGAGCGACCGTCGACCAGTTCAGCCAGAGATAGGTGGCCGCGGCCGCCAGCGCGGCAAAACCGGCAACCGCGGCGCCGATCGGCGTGGCCAGCAGCAGCAGCGGAGACAGGATCAGGCCGAGCGTGCCGACCAGGGCCGAGAGCACCGGCGTCAGCACCGCGATGCCGGCGCCCAGCGCCAGCAGCCCGCCGGTCCAGGACAGCACGCCGTCGATCAGGCCCGGCCATTTGGCGTCGATCGCCGAGACCCATTGCAGCAGCGAGGTCAGCGCCCGGTTGGCCGCCGGCAGGTTGGAGGCGAAGGCGATTCCGATGCGGCGCATCGCCTGCGTGCCCAGCTCGCCGAACATCTGGAGGCTCTGGGCGAGCCCGCGCATGCGGCTGGAGAAGTCGTTGGCGATGACGTCGACGCCGGACGCCGCGATCTCCTTCCGGAACGCCAGATACTTCTCGCGGTTCTGCAGGAAGGGCAGGACGAAGCCGAGCACCTGCATGTCCGCATACAGCTTGCCGACCTTGGTGCCGGCGAGCAGCGTCTTGATCTGCTCCTCGCGCTGCTTGTCGCTGATGCCGGCCTTCTTCATGATCTTGTCGATCTCGGCCTGCTGCGGCGCGAGCTTGCTGGACATCTTCTCCAGCACGGCCTCGATCGGGTTGATGCCCTTGGCGGCGGCGTCCGTCATCACGCCGGTGACGTCGACCTTCAGCTCCTTCTCGAACTTCTTGATCGCCTCGGGCGCGTTGATCTTGGTCAGGAAGTTGGTGAGGTTCGTCGCCGCTTCCGAGGGGTTTGCCGTACCGAGCATGGCGATCTGCAGGGAGGCGCCCAGCGTCTCGACCGCCTCCATCCCAGTGATGCCGAACTTCGCCATCTGCGCGGTCAGGCCCGGAAACTCGGCCGCCATGTTCTTGAACTCGAAGCGGCCGAGCTTGCCGGCGGTGACGAGCTTGGCGAGCGCCGCTTCCATCTGGTCGGGGGCGACCTTCAGCGCGTCGCTCAGCGCGAACGCCGTCTTGGCGGTGTCCTCGATCGTGGCGTTGGCGGCGGTGGCGACGCGGCCGATCGTCGGCATCAGCTTGTCGATCAGCCCGGCATCCATGCCCGAGGCGACCAGCGTCTGCGCGCCCTTGGCGAGATCCATCGAGCGCTGGCCGGTCTCCAGGGCGAGCTTCTCATAGCGCTTGCCGATGTCGCCGATCATGGTCTCTACCGCGCCGCCGGTCTTGCCCGCGGTGATGGCGATGTCGCGCAGCTGCGCGTCCCAGGCGGCCGCCTGCTGGATCGGCGCCATGAAGGACAGGGCGGCGAGCGCCGAGCCGATCAGCCCGATGCGCCGGCCGAGATCCCCGATGCGGTTGGCGACGCCGGCGATGCCCCGCGTCATGCCCCGCAGCGGCGCCGTCAGCCGGTCGACCAGCTGGACGAGGACGGAGACCTTCATGTCGCGATTGGCCATCGTCTTTCGTCCTCGCCGGGTCTCAGCTCCTGGCGGCCTCGGCCGCCTCTTTCGCCCGGCGCTCCAGCTCGGCTGAGATGTTGAACCACCAGCGCAGTTCGGGGAGCGTCAGCCTTTCAGCCCGGTCGAAGCCGCCGCCATAGTAGCGGGCGACGGAGCCGACGATCAGGTGCCAGTCGTCGGGCCACTCACTCGTTGAGAAACGAGATCACGGCGGTGGCGGCCGTGACGTCCTTTGCCTTGAGCTGGTCGAACAGCGCGTCCATGCGCTGGGTCGAGATCTTCGCGGCGCGCGCCATCGCCACGATCGTCTGCTTCTCGGCCGGCGCCTGGGCGACGAGGCGCAGGTCGAGCCCGGTCATCTCGTGGAAGACGATCTCGTCGTAGCGCTCTTCCTTGGTTCCGCGCGCATTCTTCACCGTCAGCGTCACCGGCACGAGCAGCGGCAGCGTGATGGTGCCGTCCTCGTTGCG
Source organism: Allobosea sp. (assembly GCF_030695125.1). Taxonomy (GTDB): domain Bacteria; phylum Pseudomonadota; class Alphaproteobacteria; order Rhizobiales; family Beijerinckiaceae; genus Allobosea. The sequence continues at coordinate 3,185 of NZ_JAUYTP010000028.1, forward strand.
GACCGCGCGGGCGGGCAGCTTCGTCTTCTTGTCCTCGCCCTCGTCCTCGATGACGACGGCCGCGCCGGTCGCCGCCTGGGCGCCAGTGGCCTCGTCCTCGGTCTCGTCGATCACGAGCGTGCTGGGCTGCGGCTTCACGAGACGATCTCCTCGTAGTCGCCGGCCATCCATTTGAGCGGGATCTTTCCGCCCTCGCCGCCGGTCATCTCGCGGTTGTCGGTCAGGAAGGCGTCGGGGAAGGTGTAGGTCTGGCCGGTGTCGCACTGGACCTGCAGCTCTCCCTCTTCCGACGTGTAGAGGTCGGACATGCGCTGGCCGCGTTCGAGGTTGGTGACCGCTTCGATCTCCGAAGCCTCAAACTCCTGGGCGCGGCCGACCTTGCGGCCATAGACCACGCCGTTGTTCTTCATCCCGCCGAGCTTGAGCTTGGCGCCCTTCTCGACCGGGACGTTTCGTCCTTTCCAGACGATGTCGATGACACCGAGCGTCTGCGTCACGGGAAGCTCCTTTCAAGGCGCGTTGAAGCGCCGGTTGAGACGGCCTATCAGACCTCGAATTCCAGCCGCGACATCAGGTTCATCAGGTTGCCGATGACGATGACGGGCTGCTGGCTGTTCATGCGGTTGCGGTTGCTGACGTCGCGCTCGAAGACGCTGCGCGCGACCGTCTCGCTCGCCTTCTCGATCCAGGCCTGGCGCTCGTAGAGCTTGCAGCGCGCGCCCCAGCTGCCATGCATCCGGCGCGGCGTCGCCACCGCGTCGTTGTTGTTTGCGGCGACGCTGTCGTCGTCGGCGAGCTTGTGGCGCGGATAGACCTGGGTGACGTAGGCCGCCCAGTCGTAGCGGATCCGCGACATCGTCGCGGGGATCGTGATGTCGAGCCAGGCGTCGTCGAGCACGCCGAGCGAGGTCTGCTTGTAGGTCGTGATCACGCGCTCCAGCACCACGGTGCCGTCGTCCAGGCGCAACCAGGTCGAGATGCCTGCGCGCAGCAGGAGGTCGCGCTCGGTCTCGTCGAAGCAATCGACCTCGTCGGGCGCGGTCAGCCCCGGCAGTTCGAGCGAGCGCAGCTGGCGTGCAGGATCGTTGGTCAGGTGGAACATCGCGACGCCACCGGCTTTGGCCGCCCATTCCCAGGGCGCGTCATAGGCCCGCTTGGCGCCGATGATCGAGATAAGCGGCGAGTTGGTCAGGCCGCCCTTGGTGGTGAGCTGGCCATAGGTGCCGCGCGAGCCGACGAAGGCGCGTCCGTCCTTCTTGCCCATGGCGGTGAAGCGGGTGGCGAGCTCGTCCTGCAGGAGCTCCAGATTGGCTGCATCGTCCCAGGCAACGACGAAGTCGGTGAACCAGTCGTTGACGATCGCATCCAGCGCGTCCTGCAGGTCGGGATTGCCGGTGCCGGCGGTGCCGTCGGCGATCGCGATGGCGAGCGTGCCCGGCAGCACGTCCTCGGGCGTCTTGGCGGTGCGGACGTCGATATGGTTGCCAACCTCGCCGGCATGCTTGGCCGTCAGCGTCACGACGCCGACCGCTGCGGTCGCGACGACCGGCATGTCGGCATCGGCGTTGATGGCGGCAATCGCGGCCGCCGCATGCTGCGTCGGGGTCATCGACGCCGTCGCCTTGTAGCGGACGCGACGGTTCTTGACGTAGATCGGGATAGTCCCGCCGCCGGCGCCGGTGAAGGTCAGCGTCTTGGTCGCCTTGACGCCGGCGCCGTCATCGGCGAGCGCGAGCGCGAAGACCTGGTTCGTCTTGTTGGCCTTCTTCCAGGCCCGGACCATCTGCTGGCCGACCGAGCCCGCGCCAAACAGCACGGTGGCGTCCTCGGGCCGGGTGATCTCGTATTTCTGGCCGACGATTGCGGTCCCGCTCGCCAGCTTCTGCGTGATGATGATGGCCTTGGCGGGGAACGGGATCAGGCCTCGGCGGCGATAGTTCGGATGCACCTCGACATAGGTGCCAGGCGTGCGCCAGTCATACGGGATCTGGTCGAAATTGATCATCGCGGCCGCTCCTTACTTGGTTTCGCCCGGCGCTTTGGCCGGCTTGTCGGGCTTGGCCACGACGAGATCGCCATCGGCGAGGCGGCGGCGGATGAACCGGGTGTTCTCGGCATAGGCGCCCTCCGTCGGCCAGATCTCGCCGGTGTCCTCCTGGCGAACGGTCCGGCCCTCGGCGGCTTTCAGGAACTTGCGGTCGCTCATGTGGGCCTCACATCGTAGGGACCGTCGACGGCCTGGCCGGACGGCCAGGGTTCGAAGGTCGAGAGCATGGAGAGGAAGTCCGGCGCGGCGGCGTAATCGCCGGTGACGTCGCCGACGACGATCGTCGAGGCGAGGTCGAGCGTGGCGATCGCCATGTTCGCGTCGCTGTAGCCCTCGGCATAGGCCTGGGCGCAGGCCGTCACCGAGAAGGTGCCGAGATCTGGCTTCGTGAAGCCGTTCAGCAGCGCGATCGCGCCCGACATCGCCGGGAACAGGCCGGGGCCTCTGGCGTCGCCCATGAAGCGCTTGCCGGCGTCGAGCGGGTGCTTGACGACGATCGTGAGCCGCAGGCCCAGATTACCCTGGAAGCGCCGGCCGACCTTCTGGTCGGTCGGGTTGAACTGGCGCCAGCCCAGCGCGAGCAGCGGCGTCTTCCGCACGATCGCCTTGAACTCGTCGGCCGACATCGGGTCGGCGACGATGTGAAAGTCCCATTTCGCGGGCAGGAAGAACGTCTGCAGCCGCGCCTGGACGGCAGCAAAAGCCGCACCGACGGGATCGAGCGCGGCGGTCACAGCCCGTCCTCCCCGTGGCGGCCATACATGCGCTGGCGGTCCTGCGTCATCGCGGCCGAGGTCGCGACGATCGGCGTGGTGCCCTCCAGCGTGACGCTGCCGTCGGCGATCTTGGCGAGCCAGGCGATGGTGTCTTTGCGGCCTTCCTTGACCTGGTCGGGCGGCTCGCGATCGCCGCCGACGCTCAGCTCGTAGCGAGCCAGGATGCAGGAGGCCCGCGTGATGACCTGGGGGACGGGCGAGAGCGGAACGCCGTGGCGCTTGCGCAGATAGCTGTCGATGATGGCGTCGGCATCGGCGATCGCCTGCGCCACGGGGGCAGCGTTCACCGTCTCCGGCAGATCGCCGTCGACGGAGGAGAGCCGCAGCATCTCCGTCTCGCCGAAGCGGCCGATCATGTCCTGGGCGGTGGCGTAGGGCATCGTTGTTCCTGCCGGTGATGAAGGGCATCCCACCCTTCGGACGGTCCCACCCGCCTGTGCCCGGATCCGCCGGGGCGTCTCGTCTCAGTCGGCCTTGTCGGCGGCGAGCTACTTGGCCGGCTCTTTCGCGGGCTCCTTGGCGGGCTTGCCCTCGCCGAGCACGCCGGCGTCGACCAGGGCCTGCGCCTCGGCCTCATCGAGCGTGATCGCGGGCTTGCCCGCCGGGCCATATTCGGTGCCGTCATGCAGCAGGTTGGACAGGACGGGGTAGGTCTGCTTGGCCATGGTCGTGGTCCTTTCAAAGCCGCTTGAAGGCGCTCTCCGAAACCCCGCGCCGGGTGCGCGGGGCTGTGCGGTAAGGCCGGCGCCGCGCCTCAGGCGACGGCGTTCTGGATGAAGTAGGCGACGGCCGGCGCCGCGATGATCTCGCGGACGCGCTCGCCGACGCGGATCGCCGCGCCACCCTGCAGGCCGATATTGCTGTCGGGGATGCGCCCGGCGATGCGGGAGCCGTACTGGGCGGTGTAGCCGAAGGTCATGCCGGCATCGGGGCCGGCGACGCCGTTCTGGTACATCAGCGAGATGTGCTTGCCCCAGACCCGGTTCATCGTCGCCGCCTGGCCCTTGCGGGCGGTGTTGACGAAGGACGAGCCGACCAGGACCTCCTGCAGCTCGAACAGCTCGGCGACCTGCTCGCGCGTGGCGTTGCCGCGGTTGAGGTTGCCGCCCTTGACGGCGTTGACGATGTGGGGGTGCGAGCGCAGCCGCGTCCAGGCGAGCTGGCCAATGACCATCTTGTTGGGGCGCATCACCAGCGTGGCGTCGAGCGCGCCGTTGATCACGCCGATCGGGTCCGAATTGGCGATGTCGGAGAACTGCGACGTCCCCGACAGCGTGACCCGGTTGGCGGCGGCATAGGTGTTGAGGTTGAAGACGGTCGCGGCGACGCGGATCTCGCGGTCGAGCAGCACCAGGTCGGTCAGGACCTCGGTCGCCCGCGCCTCGGGGTCATAGGTCGAGAAGCCGGCCTCGCGCTGCTGGCGCGCCGCGTCGACGTCGGAATTGGGCACGAGATCGTCCAGGCCGTAATCGAGCACGGACGAGTCTTCCTCGGTCGCGCCGACCTCGATCTGGTTGGGGCGGCCCTTGCGGCCGACCAGCGTCGAGGGGACGGTGAAGGAATCCTCGACCGGGAACTTCAGCCATTTGAACTTCTCGCCGCCGACCGGCACGCGCGGCAGCACCATGTCGGCGATCAGGTTGACGTCGGGATTGGAGAACTTGATCGCGATCGCCGAGAGCGCGGCATCGACGACGAAGGGGCGGGTGGTCGACATGGGTGGCTCCAGAGTTGTCTCGAGGCGAAGCGTCGATCGGAGGATGTGGGGCCGGGGCGCCGGGCGGGCGCCCCGTTCAGGGTCAGCCCTGCATCAGGCAGGGCTGGACGAGCGCGGGAATGATGTCGCCGGCGACGCCCGATTCGAGCGCGAACGCGCCGATGCGGTTGTTGACGCCGGCGGAAGGAGCCGCCACGACCGCCGCGCCGGCGGCGTCCGAGGTCAGCGGCTGGCCGCGCGTCACCGTGCCGCCGAGCAGGATCTCGGTGATGCCGGCATGGACGACGTCGACCCGGCCGCCCGAGGCGCCGTCGAGCTTCTCGAACACGCCCAGGATCAGCGTCGTCGGGCCGGTGGCCTCGATCATGGCGCCGTCGGACGCGCCGGCGACGGCGAAGCGGCGGGCGCGGATCGCCGCACCGGCCACATAGGTCTTGATCAGCGTCGGCGAGTTCATCTCAGCGTCTCCCGGTGACATGCAGGATCGCGTCGGTGGACGAGATCACGGTTCCGTTCTTCTTCTGCTCGGCGATGTGCCGGTCGGCCGCGGCGATGACCTCGGCGGTGGTCGCGTGGAGCGAGAGCGCGCCGTCGGGCGGCGGCCGGCGCACGCCGCCGTCATGGATCGAGGGCAGCGCATCGACCTCCTTCTCGACGCCGGCGGGGTCCTTCTGGTGGCGGGCGACATAATGGTCGCGCATCGCCAGCAGCGGCTTGCCGCTGCGGATCGCGCCGTCGATGAAGGCCTCGGCCTTGTCGCGGGAGGTCGACTGCTCGAGCGCCGTCAGCCGGCTCTGCAGGGAGATGTTGGTCTGGCGCAGCTCGGCGGCGTCGCTGTCGCCGCGCGCCTGGAGGTGGGTCTCCAGATCCTTGGGCGACAGCTTGGCGAGATCGAGCCCAGCCGATTTGAAGTGAACCGAGATCGCGCCGAGCTTCGCGGCGTCGGCCGCCAGCGTCGTCACATGCGACACGAGGTCGAGCTGGCGAGCGTCGCCCTTCAGCCCCGCCGCATCGAGCAGCTTGTCCTGGGCGGCCGCGATCGCGGCGTGGCTGGTGACGGCGGTCAGCACGGCGTCTTCGGCCGCATCGGCCTTGAGGCCCAGCGCCGTGCGCAGCTTTGCGAGGAAATCCATGTCGGGCGTCCTTGAATGAAGGGTGGTCAGGGTGAGGTTGGGATCGTTGGTCAGCGCCGCGCGCAGGATCCTCACGACCTTGCCGCCGGCCGTCTCGCTGACGAAGACCGGCGAGATCCCGCGATATTCATGCTCCTCGACCAGGCGCTTGCCGGTCGCGGTCCAGTCGACCCGGCCCCAGAGCCCGTCGTCGCGCAGCTGCATCTCGACGATCCAGCCGCGCGCCGGCGCCGGGCGCCCCTCGGGCGCGGCCTTGTCGGTCGAATGGTTCTCGTCGATCGGCAGCTTCCCGGCGGCCATCGAGGCGGTGATGACGGCGGCTGCGTCCTGCAGCGTGAAGGGCCCGCGCCCGTCCACTCCGGAAAAAGTCCCGGCCGGCGTCAGGTGGACCCATTCGGGCGCCTGTCCGGCCGGGATCTGGAAGTGAAGGGAGGAAATCGTCGTCATCCCCGCCAATCTGGCGGGAGCGGCGCGCCGCAGACAGGCCCCGATCTCAGGGCCTCAGGGCATGGCGTGGGGGGGTCGGGGTCGCCGGCGGGGCGAAGCGCTTCAGCGCCGGCCACCCGATGATGCCCCGGAACCGACCGCGCGATCAAGGGCGCCCTCGACGACGTCCAGGATCATGACCTGGTCGTCGCGGGAGATGCCGAGATAGGGCCGCGCGGGAATGGTCACCGACGCGGTCTTGATCAGCCGGCCGCCCATCCGGAAGGCGAGCTTGCCGCCGCCCTTGGCCGTGATCACGCCGCCATACTGGTGGATGGCGCCGTAGATCTTGTTGGTGCCGACCTCGACCTGGTCGCGGCCGGCGCGCCGCGTGATCGAGCCCTGCAGGCCGCCGCGCATGCCGCTCTCGCGCAGGATGCCGGGCCCGCGCTTGGCCGAAGCGTAGAGCGGGTTCAGCGCCGCGAAGGCCGCGCCTTCGGGGTCCTGGCCGGCATCCATCCGGTCCTGCGTGCTCGCGACCAGCCCGGTGCCGATCGCGCCCATGATCGGCGTCGTGTCGGCGATCGCGCGCTCGAGCCGGCCGAAGGCGGCCCGCGCGTCGCTCCAGTCCATCCGGGTGATGAGGACGGCGCCGCTCATCCGCCAAGCCCGGGAACGGCGCCGGGGCTTGCGTTCTTCCACACCTTGCCGGGATTGTAGTCGAAGCCGGGATCGACGCCCTCGCTGCCCTTCAGGACCTCGCCGGTGCGCTTGTTGACGGTCGTGGTCGGGATCCGCTCCGGCGCGATGTCGACGCCGGTCCGGCCCTGGCGGCGCAGGCCGCCTTCTGAGACCGGCCGCACCCGGCAGCCGCAGCCCCAGCCATTGGGCGGATAGGCCCAGTCCCAGAAGGAATCGTCCGCGCGCAGCACGGTGCCGTTCCAGGCGAGATGCTGCTTGCGCGGGTGCCGGGCGCCGGAGTGGACATATTGCCAGTACGGGAAGGCGGCCAGCGTCTCGGGTTCCGTCTGCTGGACATAGCGCCCGGCCGAATAGGCCATCGAGAGATTGGTCTCGTAGATCACCCGCGCCCGCCAGCCCGGCTTGCCGACATGCTCCCAGCCATGCTTCTCGACGATCGCGTCGAAGCCCCGGCGGAACTCACTGAGCGTCGTGCCGGATTCGAGCGCGCGCATCACCTCGCGCCGGAAATCCTCGACCAGCGCATCGGTGGTGGCGCCGGCGACGGTGAAGGCCTTGGCGTTGGCCTTCTGCCAGACATCGGTCCAGGTCGTGGAGGTGACGGAGAGCTTCTCGCGCAGATAGGCGATGGCCTCGTCGAAGGGCAGATCGAGCGCGCGGGTGACGGTGGCGAAGTCGGTCATCGCGCCCTCCAGGGGCCGAGCCTCAGGGAAGCCCGTACAGGCCCGCGAGCGGCCGCCGCCCCCATGCTGCGGAAAATTCCTTGAAACCGTTTTTCAAACGGCGGGAGCGCGCGCAGGCGGCGTTCGCCCGCGTGGGCTCGCTGCCCGGCGTCACCCGGCATCGCGCTCGCCGCCCAGCTCGTCGAGAAGCGCCGCCCGGCCGCTGAGATGGGCGAGCGCCAGGCCCCGCCCCATCGCGTCGGCCAGCGCCCTGGGATCGAGGTTCATCCGCGACAGCCGGTCGGCGAGATCGTTGAGGTCGGCGGCTGCATCGAACGCCGCGCGGATCTGCGCGGTCAGCCCGCCCATCGCGCCGGCGGCGTCCTGCGCGAGCGCGGCGGTCAGCCCCTCGACCAGGTCGGGCTCGGGCGCGCTGGCATGGCGCGAGACGAGCTGGCGCATCAGGTCGAGCCCGGCCGGCGCGGCGGGCTTGGGCGCCGCGCCCAGTCCCGGCAAGGCGGGCTCGGGGGGCGGCGCAGGCTCGGGGGGCGGCGGCCGCCCGCCGATGATCTCGGGCTCCAGCCCGTCGGTCGTCTTGGCGGCAGGCTCCGAGAAGCCGAGCCGGTCGCGCATCTGGCTGGCCTCCACCCGCAGCCCGAGCGGGCCGAGCTTGTGCAGGGCGTCGACGACGTCCTTCAGCGGCACCTCGTCGGGCCGGCCGATCTTGAACTCGGGATAGGCCTGCTGCGGCCCGAAATTGAAGGCGATGATCTGGCGCACGAGCTGGCGCTTGATCGTGGTCGAGAGCATCCGCGCATCCGAGCGCTCGATGTCCTCCTGGACGAGGCGGTGCTCCTGGGCGACCGCATGCCCGCCGGAGACGGCATCCGTCGTCGTGGTCTGGCCGAGCACGAGCTTGGAGACCTGGCGGTCGAGCCAGTCGCAGCGGCGCTCATAGGCCTCGGCACCCTTGGCGGTGTCCTTGAGGCCGACGAACTCGATCTCCATGCCCTTGGGGATGATCGCCGCCGCGTCGCCGGCGATGTCGAAGACGGCGCGCGCCAGCACGGCCTTGTCGGCGTCGGTGGCGCTGGTGTCGTAGCGGCCGACCCGCATCGGCGCGCCGTAGTTCTGGACGAAGACCTGCCAGTCCCTGCTGGTGAAGGCCTTCATCATCCACGACCAGGCCGCGACCCGCGCCAGCCCCGAGCGGATGGTGAGCCCGCTCTTGGCCTTGTGGCGGTGGACCATGAACTTGTGCGGCGAGAGCGGCTGGCCGGTCGCGCCCTCGCGCAGCAGCGGCGTCTCGCCGTCGGCGCGGTCGAAGGTGAACCAGCGCTGCGGCCGGAAGTGCAGCGCCGCGGGCACGACCATGCGCGGCGTCGTCGACCATTCGATCTCGATGACGGAGAAGCCCTTGCCGATCGCGTCCAGCGCATCGAACAGCACGTCGTCGAGCACGCCCTCCTTCAGCCAGTCGCGGATGAAATCGGCATGGGCGACATGCTGCGCGTCGTCGCTGGCCGCCTCGACGGTCTGCGGCAGCTGCGTCACCGAACGCCGGCGCGTGCCGAGCACGGCGAGGTAGTGCGGGTCGCGCTCCTCGATGTCCTCGGCCAGCTCGAGCCAGGCCTGCGGCTCGCCCATGGCGGCGGCGCGATGGATCGCCGCCAGCCGCCAGGGCGTCAGGCCGTCGACATGCTGCACCGACGTCGCCTGCCGGTAGCCGTAGAGCTGGGGGGCCGCGACGGGATCGCCGAAGAGATGGTCGAGATCGACCCGCTCGCCATCGGGGCCGAGGATCTTGGAAAGCCGCGGCATCACAGGCGTCCTCGCAGAGAGGGAAGGAAGGCGCCCTGGGAGGCGTCGGCAAACGGGCTCATCCCCGCCTCCGCGCCGCCGGCGGGCCCGACGGGGGTGTAGCCATAGCTGGCGATCGGCTGGCGCGTGGCGCTGTAGGCCAGCACGATGGCGATGCCGGCGTCGCCATGGCGGGTTCCCCCGGCGGCGGCGGCTGTGCGCAGGCTGGGCAGCGTCGCGATGCCCCGCACGATCTTGAAGGCGCGCAGATCCGCCGCGATCTCGGCGTCGCGCGGCACGCTGATCATGTCGTCCTCGAAGGCCGCCTTCACCGGCGGCATCTCGACGCGATACCACTCGGTCGAGAACTTCACCCCGACCATGGCCTCGCCGAAGCGCTGCGTGCCCGATTCCGCCAGGCTCGCGCCGAGCCCCGTGGCGTCGGTGCGGCCGCCGATGAAGCGCGGCAGGCCGCGCACCACCGCGTCGCGGATCTGCTCCTGCTGCTGGAACGGCACGCGGGCGAGCTCGACGAGGAAGGGCACGGTGCGGCGCATCGTCCGGCCGATCTGCATGGGGCAGATCACCGACAGGTCGCGATAGCGGCCGATGTCCATGCCGAAGCCGGACTGCAGGGCGGGGTCGAGCGTGGTTCGCATGACCGGCGCCAGCTCGTCCTCGATCCAGCGCTGTACCTCGGCGCGGCGGACATGCTCGGCCTCCATGGTGAAGCTGTCGGGAAAGGAGAGCCGCAGCACCGGCGCGTCATGCATCCGCGCCTCGATCAGCGGGCCCGGCAGCCAGGCGCCGGAACCCTGGCTGGGGATGCAGTAGAGTTCCTCGTCGGCGGCCTCGCGATAATCGGCGATCAGCTTCTCGCGCCAGTCGGCCTCCTTCTCCGCCGACCACTCCCCGTGCTTGTGGGCGTTGATCAGGCACATGCGCTCGAACAGGCCGTCGCGCAGCGCGTCGTCGAGGTCGAAGCGCACCAGGCCGTAATTCGCGCGGCCGGCGCGGATGTCGGTGATGACCTGGTTGAAGGCGTTGTCGGCGCCGTTGTGGGTCGAGATCACCAGGACCTTGCCGCCCCACATCAGGAACGCCATGGCGGCCTTGAGCAGCTCGGGCAGGTTGTCGACGAAGGCGGCCTCGTCGAGGATCGCGAAGCCCTGGCGGCCACGCAGGCTGCGCGGCTTCGAGGACAGCGCCACGATCGAGAAGCCCGAGGCGAAGTCGATCTTCAGTGCCTTGATGCCGTTGTCGGAGCCGTCGTCGAACAGGGTCTCGCCGATGCCGCTGCAGACATGCTCGAGCAGCTGCGCCCAGTTGGCGGCCGCGTCGATGAACTCCTTCGCCATGTCGTGGCTGGTGCCCATGTAGAGCGTGTCCATGCCGCCGCCGCTGCGGGGCGCGGCCGAGCGCAGCACGGCGTCGGCCGCCGCGCCCCAGGTGGCGCCGGTGCGGCGGGACTTCTCGACGAAGACGACGTCGTACTGCTCGCAGGCGATCGCGATCGCGCGCTGGTAGCCGAGCAGCGGCGCGGCCTTCCGCCAGTCGGCCGAGGTGGCGCGGCCCTGGCGGTTGCGGATCGCGAGCCATTCGTCCCGCGTCGGCCGGGCGGCGACGTCGCTCGCCGCCGCCATCAGTATCCCGGCCTCAGCCATCGCGCTGGCCAAACAGCATGGCCTTGAAGGCCTGTTGAAGCTCCGGCGTCAGGGCGCCCGAGCCGCCATGCTTGGCGACGGCGGCCTCGGCCTCCTTCAGCGCGGCCGCGCGGGCCTTGTCGGCGGCGCGCTTCTCGATCGTGATGGTGCGGGCGACGTCGTCCTTCGAGGCCTTGCCGAGATGGTCCAGCGCCTTGGCGATCAGCATGACCTGCATCGGCTCCAGCGTGACGGGCTCGCCGTCCTCGCTCTGGGTCGAGAGCATGTCGAAGACGGCCTGGTGCATCAGCTCGATGTTGAGGCGGGTCGCCTTGTCGGGCTGCGCGTCGCCGAGCCGCCGGACGATGACGTCGGCGACGGCGCGGCTCTTGCGCAGGCGATCGGCGATCGCGTCGGCCTTCTGGAGATGGCGGTGCAGCGCCGTGCGCGAGGGCAGCGCGGCAACGTCGAGCTCGCGCAGCTTGCTGATGATCTCGTCGAGCGTGCGGCCCTGGTCGCGCAGGCGCCCGATCCAGTCGCGGACCTCGGGCTCCATCCGGTCGATCGAGGAAGGGCGCCTGGCCATCAGAATTTCGGCGAGGGCTGGTCGACGATCGGGTGCGGGCGGCCGCCGGCGACGTCCTGGCCGAGCCGGGTCAGCGTGGCCACCACGATCGTCTTCTGGCCGTGGCGCTCCTCGTCGCGCTGGATCAGGGCGTGCTGCTCGAGCATCACCAGATCGGCGGCGATCGTGTCGTCATAGACGCTGTGGCGCATCTGCCGGACGGCCTTGGTCAGCATGTTGGCCGAGAGCGCGTAGCCGTCCTGCTCGGAGAGCAGGCGCAGGATGACGAGGCGGCGGTCCCGGGCGAAGGTTTCGGCGAGCGAACTCATGGGCGCGTCCTCACGGGCTCTTCTCCAGCATGTGCTTCAGGATCAGGCCGAGCGTGGTGTCGATCTTGGTCACCGTCTTCTCGACGCCGCGGATCGTCTCGACGGAGGTGGCGACCTCCTTCTCGACCCGGCCGATGCGCTCGCCCAGCGCCTGGACCTCCTGGCGGTTGGGCAGCTGTCTGAGATCGCCCTCGATCTTGGCGACGCGCGTCTCGATCTGGCGCTCGTTGGCGACGACACGGTCCGACAGGTTCGCGATCGAGCCCTGCAGCACCTTGGTCTGGTCGTCGTGCTGCTGCTTGGTCGGGAACTGGCTGCGCAGATAGAACATGCCGACCAGCCCGGCCGTGCCCAGCGGGATCGACAGGATCCACCAGATGTCCTTGATCAGGGTGACCACATGGGTCCAGTCGAAGGCGTTCACGGCATAAGCTCCGGCGTCAGTCGGCGGTCTGCATCGGCGCGCCCTGCAGCGTCCCGGCCGGCCCGCCCGCCGGCAGCAGCGACCAGCCCTTGAGGTCGCTGACGGGCGCCGCCTGCTTCAGCTTGGCCAGCGCCAGGTTGATCAGGCGCGGATCGGCGGGGTTCAGGCCGAAATGCGCGACCGCATCGGCGGCGCCGGCCTGGGCGTGGCCGATGGTCGTGGCCAGCAGGCGCTGCTCGACCTCGGCGGGGGGCAGGCGCTCGCCCGCCCAGCTCCTCAGCCGGGCATAGGCGGCCTCGGCGCCGGTGGTCAGGGCCTGGTGGAGGGTGCGGCGGTGGCGCTCCTCCAGGTCCATCCTGAACCAGCGCCGGAAGCCCGCCGCGACCAGGCCGACGATCCCCAGGATCGTCCATTCCATCGCCATGTCCCACCAGGGCTTCAGGAGATCGAGCCAGCCGGGCGCGACCGCCTCGGCGGCAGAGGCGGGGGCGGCGCCGGCGATGAAGGCGAGAGGGAGACAGGCGACGACGAGGCCGGCAAAGACGATGCGAGGAAACATGGGGGGACCTTCTCTCAAGTGCCGCTCGGGGGAACCCAGATGCAGGGCGGGCGCCCGCCGGGCACGATCAGCGCGCCCGACAGCGACCCGCCGCTGCGGCAGACATGGAAGCGGCCATCCGGCGAGGGCCGGGCCGCGGCGTAGGGGACGATGGTGCCGTCGGAGAGCCGCCAGCCGCCGGGGCCGGCGACCGGGTCGGGCTCCCTGGCGTCGCGGCCGGTGCCGGTCGGCCAGCAGTCGCGGTCGGAGCAGCATTCCCAGGGGTAGAATTCATGGGCGCGGGCCGGCGAGAGCCAGATGACGAGCGCAGCGGCCATCACGAGGATGGCCACGAGCCAGAGCGGGGGAGCGCCGCACCCATCGCGATCATCGGCCGCCAGCTTGTCGGCAGCATCCTGCAGGAAGGAGCGATTGTCCTCGCCCATCGCTCAGGCCTCCCGCGCGGAGGCTTTGGCTGCAGCCTTGCGGATGGTCTCCGCCAGCGCCACCGTCACGATGTCGGTTTCCTTGCCCGTCAGCGTCGCGGAGGCGGCCTGCACGGCGGCGCGGGTCCGGGGGCCGAAATCGCCGTCGGGCTTGCCGGCCGAGAAGCCGAGCCGGTTGAGGTTGTCCTGCAGCGCCTTGACGGCATCGCCCCTGGAGCCCGGCACCAGGGTCGCCAGCTCGCGCGGCGTCGGCTGCGGCATCGGCGCATCCTTGACCGAATGAACGCCGGGATATGTCGCCCAGGGCAGCTGGAAGTGCGGCCCGTCGAAGAAGCTCGCCCAGTCGCCGCCCCATTCCAGCGGCACGCCCATCTCGCGGGCGGCGCGTTTGAACGCATCGGCGATCCGGTGATAGAGCGGCACCTCCCAGGAGACCCGCCCGCCGATCATCGCGACGACATCGATGGCGTGGCCGAGGCCGTTGGGCGCGGCGATGTGGCGCGACTTCAGCGTCCGCGAGGCGCCCTTCCTCACCAGCTCGCGCTGACGCGACAGGGTGCGCAGGCCCTCGGTGATCTGGAAGGGCTGCGCCGTGATCTCGGCGGCCCGCTTCACGACCTTGACGAGATCGGGGTGGACGCCTTCGAGGCGCTTCAGCGAAGCCTGGGTGAGCTGCATGGCGGATCTCCGGGGGGGACGCCGGACGCGTGGTCCGGAGGTTCGGCCGAAGATGCGCGGATGGGGCTGGAGCCAACAGGCCCCGAGACCGGGGCCTCAGCCCGTTCCGGCGAAGAGATCGAGCTGGGTGGAGGCCGGGCGCCCGTGGCGCTTGACGATGTCGTCGACCGTCGTCTCCGAACAGCCGGCGCGCAGCGCGATCTTCGGCCGGCTCAACCCCATCGCCTTGTAGCAGAGAACACGCCACTGCCGGCCGACGGGGAGCTTGATCCGGGTCCCGCCGTATTTCCTGCGCATCGCGGCCGCCGCGTCAAGCCCCACGATCTCCGCCAGCACCCGGCCCTCATCCGCTTCGGAGCAATAGACCCGCGTGCCGCCCTTGGCTTCCAGCAGGCGCAGCGCCGCCTCCTCGCCGATCAGATCGACGAGCGCGGCCACGTCCTCGGTCGCGGGCGGCAGCCTGTTCATCGGCGCGGGCGCCTCCGCCCGGCGACCATGTCGGCATCGAGCACGGTGACCAGCGCGTCGTCCTTGACGACGTAGCGCAGGCCGTCGGCGATGATGACGTAGTCGACGATGCCGGCGCGCTGCGCCCCCAGCCGCGCCCGCTCCAGCGAATGCGCCAGCGTGAGCCTGAGCGCCTCGATCTCGGCGGCGCCGGAGCGGTCGAGGAAACGCACCAGGGCATGGTCGGTGATCTTCAGCATGACGCGTCCGTTTCGCTGGTTTGGTTCACCCGGCGGTTCCAGGCCTTGAGCTGCTCGATCGCCTCGCGCGCCTGGGTCGGCTTGAGGAACTCCGGCGCCGAGACCTCGAAGCGGCGCTTGACCCAGGCCCGCAGCGCCTCGCGGTCCAGATGGCCGGCATGAAGCGCGCCCCAGAGCGCGTAGATCTTGCGGATGTCGGCGCGCTCGGCCGGCGGGCGCTTCGACTCGCGGGGCGCCCAGCCCAGCCGCCTGAACTCGGCGATGACGGCTGCCGCCGCCCGGTCCGACAGATCCTTCGCGCTCCCGACCTTGCCGACGCGCTGCAGCAAAGCGCGGTACTCCGCCTCCTGGAGCCCGAGCTCCTTGCGGGCGATGTGGATCTTGGCGAGCATGGCGGGGTGGCTCATCGCGTCATCCTCGCCAGGCCTGCGACCAGCTTCACGCGCTGGCAGGTGAGCTGCTTCAAACGGGTTTCAACGATCGTCGAACGGCGCGGCTTGACGCTGGCGATGACCGCCTTCAGCCGCTCGCGCTCGGCATCGAGCTTCGCCAGCTCGCCGCGCAGCAGCAGCGCCGAGATGGCGCCGGCGTCGGACGGGGCTGGGCGGTGAGCGCGCGGCATCATCACGCTCCGGCCTCGAACAGCGGGGCCGCCACCGGCTTGGCGAAGCGGGCGGCGTCATCGGGCCTGGTCAGCGCCTTGCGCTGTCCGGGCGGGATCCAGAGCGGTGGGCGCGGATCGGCGCCGCGCTTCCAGCAGACCCAGCAATAGTCGGTGGCGGTGGAGCCCCTGGGCTTCCACTCGCCGCGGTGCATCGGCACGCGCTCGACATAATAGGCGATGACGAAGGGGGCATGTTCGCGGAAGAGATCGTCGCGCTCGCCCGAATGCAGCCACTGCGTCCTGACGAGCAGGGCGACGCCACGCCGGGCGAGCGACAGCGCCATGCGGGCGAACTCGACGGCGCGGTTGAAGGGCGGGTTCGTGAAGATCCAGTCGCAGGCGCCGCGATTGGGGCCGGCTTCGGTGAAGTCGAAGACCTCGCCATAGCCATAGGGGTGGATGTCGCTGGCGATCGTCAGCGGATAGGCCTCGCGCAGCGGCTCGGCCATGTGCCCCTCGCCGCAGGCCGGCTCCAGGACGATGTCGTCCGTCCGCACGCCGAGGACCGGATAGGCGACATGGGCGATGAAGGCCCGCGTCGCCCAGGGCGGCGTCGGGAAGAAGTCGAGGGAGTCGTGCGGCTCGGAACGCTGCGCCGCAACGGCCGGCGAGAAGGCGAAGCTGGGCTGGGTCATGCCGTCACCTCGAAAAGCTCGCGCTGGAATGGCGCCAGGCCGTCCAGGTCACCCCACTGTCCGGCCATGGCCTCCGCGATGCCGACGAAGAAGCGTGAACGCTCCCGCGCCCGATCAGGGTTCCAGCCTGACGAACGGTGGACCGTCGACCAGGCCTTGTGTTCGGCCGTTCCTGGCGCCGGCGGATTGAGCCGATTGGTCGGCCGAAGTTCAGGAAGTCGGCGCAGATACAGCCCCGTGCCCTTGAACACCGGCTCGCCGAACCACCACGGCTGGACGATCTGAGCCGGGCGCGCATAGTCGACGATGCGCGCTTTGGCATGCCGATGCATGATCGGGTTCTCGACGCAGATGCGCTCGATCGGCGCGTTCCAGAATGTCGAAAACAGGGCCGCGCCCTCGTCCAGCTCGGCCCACATGTCCTCGCGGCTGCGACCCGGCGGGGGCTTAGCGAGCCAGCGCACACCGGAGTTGCAGAGCCGCGTGCAAGGCGGGTGGGCAACGATCAGCAGATCCCAGCCGTCACCGAGCAGATCGCGGGCGTCTCCGACGACATGACGATTGCTGCCGTCCTCGGCCGGCGCCAGGTCGCAAGACCACGCATCATGTCCGAGCGCGGCAAAGGCGCGGCGCACGATTCCCGACCGTTCGCAGGCGACGAGCACCCTCATGTCCCTGTCTCCCGGGCGACGAACGCCTCGACGGCGCGGCTGATCAGCTCGGCGCGCGGGGCGCCGGTGCGCTCCTCGAGGCGGGCGAGGCCGGCCTCGGCCTTGCGGCCGAACTCGCTGGTCAGCGCCAGGCCGCGGGCATGGTTTGGGATCCGGCGCAGATGGCCGCGCTCGACCAGGGCATCGACCAGCCGGGCGACGTTGCTCTTCGAGGCCATGCCCAGCTGCAGGCACATTTCGTCATAGGTCGGCGGCACGCCCGACTGCGCCAGCCGCTCGCGGATGACGCGCAGGCAATCGGCCTGGCGGGGCGTGAGGCCCATCATGGCGCGGGCGCTCCGGTGGCGGCGAGCGTGGCCTTCGCCCATTCCAGCGCGGCCCGGCGCAGCTCGGCCGGCAGCTTCAGGAAGGCGCGGATCTCGTCGGCGTTGCGGTTGAGCGTCTCCATCGTCCGCACGGCGGCCTCCAGCCGCTCCAGGCCGTGCTCGGCGATGGCGGGCTTGCGCAGCTCGCGGATCGCGGCGCCGTTCAGGAGGCTGCGCTGGCGCACGACCGAGAACCGGACCTCCTCGATCTGCTGCACGAGCGGGATGGAGGGCGCGGTCATGGGCGCGGCTCCCAGCAGATCATCACGCCCTCGAACGCCATGTCGGGGTCGGCCGCCTGTTCATGGGCTGCTTTCCAGAACGCCTGCATGTCGTCCCAGTGGAGGAAGCCGTCAGCGCGGGCGAAATCGTCCAGCATGGCGGCCGTGCCGAAGGCCTCGCCGGTGTCGAGCAGCTGGACATAACCGCGGGCGATCCACAGTCGCACCGGCCGGACAGTCGTGCAGAGCTGGTCGGGAACGATGCGGGCGCAGTGCTTGGTCCGCATGCCCTGGTAGAGCTGCAGCAGCTCGCCGGGCCTCGCATGGCGCTTGCGCGGGGCGCGGATGGTCTGGCGCTTGACGATGCCGGTCGCCGGGTGGCCGCTGGCGATGGCCTCCGCGAAGCGCTTGTTGAAGGAATAGGCGACCATCAGCCCGCGCCTCCGAACAGGCTGTCGCGCTGCGCCTGGTCGCGCAGATGCTCGGCGATCGCCTGCATCAGCGCGATCTCCTCGCTGGCCTTGGCCTGGCTCATTTTGCCGACGCTGACGCGGTGGGCGTAGACGCGCCGGCGGAACGCGACCTCGCGCTCGGCGGCCGCGGCGAGACGATCGAAGGTGAAGCGGGGCGCGGTCATACCGGCACCTTGATCAGGCCGGGCTTCGCGAGCCCGAGGCGGGGAGACAGCCGGCGGACGAGGGCGTTGGCGATCGACTCGTTCGGCTCGCGGTCATCTCGCGCGGCCTTGTCCGCTTCGCGGATCAGCACGATGTCGCCGATCGCCGCGATGAAGGCGGCCGGCTCCCGCCCCTGGATCAACCACATCGCGGCCAGGCGGCCGACGGATTTGACGATCGGAGCCGTCAGCCCCCCCCTGACGGCGTTCTTGGTCTCGGTGACGGCGCGCAACCCGACAATGGTGGGCTCGGCGCCATATTCCTGGATCAGGTCGCGCAGCGCGCCGATCGCCATGGTCTGGCCCGGCGCCTGCTTCAGCTCGGGCACCGGATAGGCCAGCACCTTCGCCCCGCCCGCCTTGGCGACGCGCTCGACCTCGCGGGCCATCGCGTCGCCGGCCGCGACCGCAGCCTTGTGCATCGCCATGCTGTGAACGCGGGTGACGGTGCCGTTGACGGCGGTGAAGGCCTTCGCCTGCTCGCCGGGCGCCGCCATGATGACCTGGCAGGGCACGGACGCATGGCCGACGAGCAGGGCGGCGGTCGCCCGATGCTGGCCATCGACGACGGCATAGCGGCCGCCCGCGATCGGCGCGACGATCACCGGCGAGAAGTAGCGCCAGTCAAACAGCTCGGCGATGCGCTTCACGTTGCGCCGCCCCTGGGCGGTGATGTCGCGCTGATAGGCGGGGTCGACGACCAGGGTGGCGATGTCGAGCCACTGCAGCTGGGGAGCCGGCCCGCACGCGTCGACGTGGCGGCGCGGGACGTCGGCGGCGAAGTCGTCGATCGAGATGGGGCGCAGGCTCATCCGAAGATCTCCGTCAGCTCGGGTTGGGTTTCGGGCTCGGGCGCGCGGCGCTGGACGGTGAAGTCCTGCGGTGGCCCCGAGGCGCGGGGCGTGCGCTGGTAGACGACCAGGCGGTGGCCCAGGCAGTAGCTGGTCGGGAAGCTCACGGCCGCGCCGCAGACGCGGCGGCCGCCGAAGAGGTCGCGCCGATCGCCGGTGTCGTCGCAGACGATCCAGCGGCACTGCCCGGAGCGGGCCTTGGAGAGGAGGACGCTCATGTCAGGCAGCCTCCGCATCGAGCGCGGTGGCGAGCTGGCACAGGAGCGCGCGCCCGCCCTCATCCAGATACTGCCGGAAGAACGTCATCTCGTGATCGGAAAGGAGGTAGCCGTTCGCCTCCTGGACGGACGCGACCTCGTTGATCAGGTCAGCGAAGTCGCTGCCGGCTCCGGCCAATTCGACGGCAATGACGGCCGTCTCGATGTCCACCATGAGGGTGCTTGCCATGTCACACCTCACGCGGCCGCGAGGTCGATGACGACCGGCTCGAAGCGATCCTGCGGCCGGGCGCGCTTGTAGAAGCGGACGTATTCCTTGGTGCCGGTGACGCGGATGGCGTCGCGGATCGCGACCATGCCGCGCTTCCAGCGCTCGTCCTCGATGTCCATGCGCAGCAGCGAGAACAGCTCGGCCTTGTTGATCTGGCCGGCCTTCTCGACGTTGAAGACGCGGTTCACCAGCGCGCGGATCTCGGGGCGGCTCTCGGCGCCCCACTCGACGAGGCACTCGTCGATCAGCTTCTTGGCTTCCTGGAGCTGCGGCCCGAACTCGATCTGGTCGGCGATCTGGACCTGGACCTTGTAGAGCCCGTCATAGCTCTGGAAGGTGACGTTGCCCTTCTCGCCGCCGGCGCGCGCGCCGTACTCCTGCTCCAGCAAGGCCTGGAAGGCGTTGAGATCGGCGAAGGTGTGCGCCTTGAAGCGGGCGATCTGGGCCGCGAGTTCGACCGCGAAGCCGGTGACTTTGCGGACCGTCTCGTCCTCCAGCTTGTCGGCCGGCTTGACCAGCTCGATCGGCATGAGAGCGCCCTTGGCGTTGCGCATATAGGACTTGCCGTCGATCTCGACGGTGGCCGTGGCGATGGCGGGCGTGGCGGTGTCAGGCTGCATGATGGCTCTCCTGGAGTGCGGGTTCTGAAGGGTCGGGTTCGGTGGGGGCGGTGAGCGAAACGACGAGCTGGGCCATGGCGATGACCTCGCTGACACTGACGCGCACGGCCTCGCGCTGGGGCGACCAGAGGATCCGGCGCGCGGTGGCGAGCGGATCGACCGGCTGCGCCAGCCTGATCGCGGCGTTGTTTTCGGCGGCGTGGAGCGTCGCCAGCAGGGCGTCGGTGGCGGCGCGATAATCGGGGTCGCAGGCGCGCTGCGCCTCGGCCTGGCGGATGCCGTGGCCGACGGTGGAGTGGTTGCGGTTCGTGGCCTCGCCGATCGCCGGCATGCTGAGCAGGGTCAGCTTCGAGGCCAGCCACCAGACGGTGAAGCGCGCCTCGACGACGTCGGGCTGGCGGCGCTCCGAGAGGATCTCGCGCTTGGTCACCGTCGTCGCCAGTTCGACGGCGGCGAGGATCGCGGCGAGCGACGTCAGGCGCTCGCTCATGACGCCGCTCCCGTCGCGGCGTGCGGCCGCAGCGCGAGGTCGCGCAGGGCATGCTCCAGGTTGAGCAGGAAGCGGCCGTCCCGGCCGGCGTCGCGCGGCAAGGCGCTCTGGCGCTTCACCTGGCCGGCCAGGTGGCGGAGATCCATGTCGAGGCCGAAGCCGGTCGGACTCTCGATCCGGCTGAGGATGGCGTCGGCGCGCTCGTCGAGCGTCGGGCCGTCGAGCGCGCGGCGCAGGCCGGAGCTGGCCGCGATCTGGCGCTGCTGGTCGAGGAGCCGGCTCATGCCGCGTCTCCGCCTTCGCCCTGACAGTGGTCGCCCTGGCAGTCCTGCCGCGAGATCGCGGGACGCGGCACCACCGGGAAGGTGACGACGTTACTTTCGCCGATCGGCGCCGAGAGCTGGGCGAGGCCACGGTCGTGGCCCTCGTCCTCGCGGTCGAGCTGCGCCTGCAGGGCGCGCTGATGGCGCTTCAACGCCTTTTGAAGCGCGGGCGGGGCCTTGGCGCTCGCGACCAGGTCGAGATCGCGCGCCACCGCCTCGAGGTCGTCGGCGACCGTGGCGCGGACCTCCAACGCGTCGGCCTTCTCGGCCATGACGTTGAGCGCGACATAGAGCTCGCGGCAGGCGTCGATCGAGGGGCGCATGTGCGAGCCGACATATTTGCGCATCAGGTCGCGCAGCTCGCGCAGATCAGCCGACAGGGCCTTCGGGGCCAGGGTCTGGTTCGGGGTTTCCATGAGATCAGCGCTCCCCCTGCAGGTGGCGCCGATGCGCCGCCAGCTCGTCGCGCTCGATCGAGGCGAAGCCGAACAGCCCGACCAGCCCGAGCAGAACGCCGCCGAGCAGGAAGAAGACGTAGATCTCGGCATGGACGACATAGGCGCGCATCGCCCCGGCGCCGAAGGGCCCGAGCATCGCCATGGTCGCGAAAATCAGTTTGAAGCCGGAGGAGATCATCAGGCGGAGTCCTTCTGCTGGCGGTTGGGGCAGGTCTTGCAGGCGTGGGAGAGCCGGGCGCGGGTCGAGTTCGTGGCGGCGAAGGGCGTCGCCTGCTCGCGGAAGCAGCGGTCCCGGCCGATGTCGCCGAGGATCGGGCAGAGCACCGTCTCGCCCATCAGGGCGCCGCGGATGGTGGCCAGCACCTTGGCGACGTCGCCGGGGTATTTGTTGCCGAGCACATGGCTGATGACGGCGTCGGAGTAGCCGAGGCGTTTGGCGACGGCGCGCGAGGTCTGCGCCTTGCAGGCCTGCGCCAGGACGATGATCTCGGCCGGGGCGTTCTCCCCCCAGGCGCGCATGGCCTTGGCCAGCGCGTCGAGCTTGCCGGCCGAGCCGGGGAC
The DNA here is from genome assembly GCF_030695125.1 of Allobosea sp. GTDB lineage: Bacteria > Pseudomonadota > Alphaproteobacteria > Rhizobiales > Beijerinckiaceae > Allobosea. The sequence goes on from NZ_JAUYTP010000028.1 coordinate 24,802, forward strand.
GGGTCCGCGGTTCATGCCGCCCATCCCTTGGTCTGCGCGCCGTTAAGGTTAACGACCTCGTCGTTGTTGCGATCGACCACGGCCTGCTGGCGATGCCTCACGATGGGGGCATAGGGGCCGGTGTTCATGCGGCGCAGCAGCTGGTAGTGCCCGACCGTCCCGGCGCGCCCGATCAGGGCGACATAGCCGGCGCGGCGCAGCCACCAGAGATAGTTCTGAGCCACCGCGTCGCTGATCGGGGCCTCCTCGGTCGAGGCGGCGCAGGCGAGTTCGCGGATGGTGAAGCTCTGGAGCGCGCGCATGGCCCGCCAGAGCTGCTGGCGGCGGATGGCCTGCTCATTGTGCAGACGGCTCAGCTTCGGCGCCGCGGCGCCCTGACGGAGAAGGCGATAGGTCTTCTCGCAACGGCCGCCCCAGTACCGCGTCGCGGCGAGATCGACATGGCCGTCGGCGAGCAGGGCCAGGACATAGTTGGTCACGGCCGGGCGGGTGACGCCGCCGGTCCAGCCGAAGACCTGGCTGACCGTGAACAGGCCGTCATGCTCGGCGGCGACCTTGCGGATCATCGCCCAGTAGTGCCTGCCGCCGCTGAGGGGCCCCGATTGTCCCTGTTTCATCAGGCGCTCCTGCGGGCGGAGCGCGCCGGCGGCGTGCCGGTGAAGAATTCGGGGACGAGGCCGCCGGCCTCCAGCGCCTGGAGCCCGCGCGTGGCGGCGAACTCCCGGGCCTTGTAGAGGTTGGTGACGATGCGCCGCGCGCGGCCGTCCGAGGCCCGGCGCATGGCGTCCAGCGTGGCGTCGTCGATCGAAAGCGCGGGGCAGAACATCGCCGCGAGCTTGCGGGTGTCCTCCAGGTCGCAGGGCTGGGCGGCGACCCAGTCGAGCACGCGGTTGTGGACGCGCTCGATCTTCATCAGTTTCTGCGGCAGCAGCTCCTCGCCGATCAGCACGATCGGCAGCTGCGCGCCCTCCTGGATCTCGCGAACCAGCTCGATCATGCCCTTGTCGACGAGCTTGTCGGCCTCGTCGATGAAGAGCGGCGGGTGGTTGGGCTCGGCCAGGCGGATGATCGCCTGCTCGGTCAGGTCGGCGACCGTGCCCTTGGGCTCGCGGACGCCGAGTTCCTTCAGGATGGCGCGGACCAGCGTCTTCTTGGTCCAGCTGTCGCCGATCTCGATGCGCGGGCCGCCGGTCTTGTTCTGGGCGAAGACGGCCGAATAGGTCTTGCCATAGCCGGAGAAGCCATGGACCACGCCGAAGCCCGGCATGTGCGAGCCGCGGTCGTTGAGCCGCTGCACCAGCCCGACCATGGCGACGACGTTCTTCAGCAGGGCCAGCGAGGCCGGACGCTGGAAGCCGTCTGTCTTGATTTCAGGTGTCGTGACGTTCATCATGTCCCTCGCAATCACTTCGATGGCCCCGCTTCGGCGGGGCTCTTTTTTTGGTCGGCCTAACGCAACGCCGCCTCGCCAAATTCCTCGTAGAGCCCGTCCAGCCCGCGCTTCTCGCTGCTGCCGGCGAAGCCGCCATAGAAGGCCGCCTGCTCGGGCGTGACCGGCTCTCCGGCCTCCAGCCGCGCATGCAGCTCGAGCCAGCGGCGGTAGCGCTGCTGGGGCGTCTCGCGATCGCGCAGGGGGCGGACATTGGATGGGCGTGGCGCCTGATGCGGCGGCGCGGGCGCGGCCTGCTCGGCCTCGAGCTGCGCCATCAGGGCCGCATCGCTGGCCGACAGCGGCGCCGCCATCGGCGCCTCGCCCCGGCGCATCGCCGCAATCTCCAGGCCGGCATCGAGCGCCGGCGTCGAGTGGATCTCGGAGCGCGCCGGGAAGGCGACGAGGTTGCCTGAGGCCTGCGCGGCCTGGGCGAGCCGGTGGTCGAGCACGGTGCGGTCGGTGACGCGCTTGGCTCGCACCATCGCCTTGGCCTGTGCCACCTGCTCCTCGACCATGCGGGCCTGCAGGGCCGCGCGCTCGGCCTGCAGCGCGGCCGGGTCGATGCCGGCGAGCTGGGCGTTGACCGCCTTGCCGAGCGGGCGGTCGCAGGCCTCGTCGGCAAAGAGCCAGATCGTGCCCTTGTCGGCGGGGTCGAGCGTGACGAAGACGCGCTCGCCGGGAAGGATTCCCATCGGCTGGTAGTGGAACTCGCCGATGCGGACGCCCTGCTTGGACACGGTGCGGTAGCCGTCGCCGGAAGGCGCCTGCATCAGCAGGACGGCGAGCGCTTCCGCGTCGACGGTGCGGATCATGCGGGTCGAGGAGGCGGCGCGGGCGAACGGCGTCATCCTGCCGATGCCGCCATGCTCGTGATGGGCGTAGATGCCGTCCGCCCACTGGTCGCAGATGGCCTGGAGATCCTCGCCGGTCATGGTGACGTTGAAGGCGTCGTTGTCCTGGCCGAGGCGCTGGGAGAAGGCCTTGCGGCCCTCGATCTTCTTGCGCTGGGCGACGTCGTGCCCGACGAAGCCGGTCAGCATGCGCGCGCAATCGGTCTGGAAGGTGCGGATGTTGCGCTCGACCACACCCTTCTCCCAGGGCGAGAAGGCGTTGGAGCGGATCGCCTCGATGCCGAGACGGTCGAACAGGCGGACCGTGGCCCGCGCCACGAAGTCCGAGCCGTTGTCGGTCTTCACCGCGTCGGGCACGCCCCAGGCGAGGATCGCCTTGCGCATCAGCATCTGCACGGCGATCGAGCGCGGGGTCTTCGACACGAACAGGCTGATGCGGCGCGACCAGATGTCGATGCAGACATAGATCGAATGGCGGCCGTCGATGCAGAGCGCATCGACCGGCGAGGCGTCGATCTGCCAGAGCGCGTTGAGATGCGGCGCCATATGCGCGTAGGAGCCCGAGACCCGCATCTTCGAGCGGAAGCCGTCGGGATCCATCATCCTGAGCAGGCCGGCGGCGCATTCCTGGCGCCAGGCCTTCATCCGGATCTCGAAGGCGCGCAGGCCCGGCAGCGGCAGCCCGGCCGCCGCCAGCCGCGCGCCGAACTCGCCCTTGACCGCGGCGAAGATGTGCCGGGCCGTGTAGAGGTCGTTCATCGAATGGACGGCGAGCGCGAAATGCTTGATCTCGCCGTCGAAGGCGGCATCCAGCACGCCCTGGCCGCGCCGGCCGGCGCCCTTGTCGACCGCCAGCCGCGCCGTCCCGCCCTCGCGGGAGGCCGACAGCCAGCGCAGGACGGTGCGGGTCGAGAGGCGGCCGACGATGGCCGCAGCCCAGGCGGGTGTCTCGATGCGGCCGAGATTGTAGAGATCGACGAAGGTGGCGACCGCGACCGTCTGTTTCAGCCCCGACATCCGGATGAAGCCCCTGAGCGCGCCCAGCACGGCGAGCCGCGCGTCGAGCTGCAGCGTCGCGGCCCGGCCCGTGCCGGCGGCGGGCTCGGGCGCCGCCTGGATCGCCTCGGCCGCGGCCTGGTTCGCGTCGGCCGCGCCTTCGGCCTGCGCGCCGAGATAGGCCACGCGGGCGGCGATCGGCAGCAGGCTGACATGATACTCGACCCCGCCACCGCGACCGGCCCGGGGCCGGCAGAGCGCGGCAAAGCGCGCCCAGTCCTCGCGCTCGGCGAGCAGGTTGATGTTGCGCTTGGTCGCCGGCAGGCCGGGCAGCGCGAGGTCGGCGAGTTCGGCGGAGGTGAGCCACATTTTCATGGGCGGACCTCGATGGGGCGACGCGCGGCGGGGCCGGCTGGGGGGCTGTTTGCCCCGCCGCGCGCTCCTCCTCCATGATGGGAGATGCGAACCACCCCACCGGAGGAAGCGGGAATGACGGACGAGCAGGAATTTCGCCTGAACGGGGAAATCGCGGCGATAAAGGCGACCCTGGCGATCACCTTGGCCGTGTTGAGCGAGGAGCCGCGCGGCCGCGAAATGGTCGCGACCATCAAGGAGAACGCCCTCGACTGGGCCCACAAAGTGCGCGGGCAAATGAGGCCGCATCCGCTCAGCGACATAGGCGACAAGGCTACGATCGAAGCGTTGCACTTCATGCTGTCCGGCCTCGAACCTTGAGGACGGATGAGTTCAGCGCGGCTTGCTGAACTTGGCGCGTTTGGGCGAGAAGCGTTGCAGCGTCAGAAGAGCCGGCTACGAGGCCATCGCGCGCCTCCGTCAGGCGGTCGCGGAAGGCATAGCCAAGCCAGATCAGGGCGGTTGAAAGGTCCCGCTCCGGCAGCGCCTGAATGATCGCAGCCGCAAGCAGTTGGTCGACCTGGTCGAAGTCGAAATTCTCGATCTCCACCCAGTCCTGAAACGGAGGAATATCGCCATTTACTGTCGCTAGGACGACATCCAGGCGGGCTCTCAGGGTTTTGGTCGGGATCGCACTCATGCCGCACCGCCCTTCTTGGCGCGGGCGGGCTTCTGCGCGGCATCGGCGGCCGCGACCTTGGCCTGGACCATGACCAGCGCGTCGCGCAGCTGGCCGGGCGACATCCGCGCCAGCAGGGCCTCCAGCTTGACGAGCGGCCCATCCTCGGCCCGCACGGCGCCGCCGGCGGGCACGAAGCCCGCGCTGACGCGGGCCTTGGCGACGTTGGAGGCCCGGCCCTCGGCGATCTCGCGGGCGACCGTGACCTGATCGGCCGGATCGAGCGCCGCGAGAGCCTGCAGCTGCGCCTGGTTGTCGGCGAGCTTCGTGCCCCGGATCAGGGCGACGGCGTCGGGGGAAAGAGCGGCAGCGAGGGAGCAAGCGAGCTGAACCGAACGCTCGCTCAGGCCGGTGGCTCTGGCTGCGTCCTTCGAGAAGCGAGCAAAAGTCGCAATGTTTGCGACTTTTCCTTTTTCGGTCTTCGGCTTCTTCGCCTTGCCGTGTCCGGCATCGGGATTGAGGGTTTCGTAGACGCGCTTGCGCTCGGCGAGGAAGAAGGCGCGATCGAGCGGGCTCAGCTCCTCGCGGGCCAGGTTCTCGTCGATCTCGATCATGCGCGCTTCGTCGTCGGAGCACTCGACGAGGACGGCGGCGATGTGCTCGCGTTCGAGCAGCGCCGTGGCGGCGCAGCGGCGGCCGCCTGCGACCAGTTTCAGCCCGTTGCCGGACGGGTGGACGCGCACCACGATCGGCTGGATCTGGCCGATCTCGCTGATCGAGGCGGCCGTCAGCTGCGCGTTCTCGGGGGTGACGGGGCGCAGGCGGTCGCTGACATCGATCGTGGCCAGCTCGGCCATGAACAGCGGCGACCCGGCCGTGAGGGCGGCGAGGAGGTTCATCAGGCGGCCCTCGACTTGATGCGCGCGCGACCGCGGCGGACGAGACGCTCCCCAGAAGCCGACCACCTGTCGGGCCAAAGGACATGCAGCGGGATGTTGAGCGCCTTGGAGAAGGCCCTCTCGGCGCCGAGCTGAGGCCGCTTGAAGGCGGCGCGAAGGGCGACGTCGGTCACGCCATAGGCCTCCGCGATCGACGGCAAAAAGCGGAACCGTGACTTCCGAACGGCGGCTAGGATGTCTGCTTCGTGCATGCTGGCTATCCGATTGGCGGCTGGAGCCGCGGTCTGTTAACCTTTGGAGTAACGAACGCTACCGTAACTATCTTTTTGGACGTATGCAAGCGCCATGTCGATGCAATCGGAAAATGATGACGCCGAAGAGCTTGATTCCGGGCTCCTGGAGCGCTTTTCAGACGTTCTCGACGGGCTGGGATCGTTGAACGCGGCCTCCGAATTGACCGGGAACTCCGCTCAGCAGATTTCCAAATGGAAAAAGGGCAAGGCCAAGCTGCCTTTTCGGCAAGCGGCGATTCTGGCCAAGGCTGCCGGTCGCTCGGTCGACTGGTTGGCGTTCGGCGGCGCGCCCGATGCCGGCGATGGCGCTTTGGCCCATCGGCATGCAGACGATGATCACGACCACGATGTCGTCTGGGTGCCGCTGCTCGACGTCATCGCCTCGGCCGGCCCCGGCTATGAGAACGCCCGGCCGTTCGAGCTCTCGAAGCTGCCGTTCCCCCGGGCCTGGCTGCAGCGGATGGGGCTGCCCGAGCAGCACGCCCGGTTCCTCGGAAGCCGCGGCGACAGCATGGAGCCGACGATCATGGACGGCGCGATCGTCCTCGTGGACATCCGGTCGCGGCATGCCCGCACCGATGGCATTTATGTGCTGATCGACGGGCCGAATGTCAGGATCAAGCGAATTGCGGTCGGCTGGCAGAACGCGGTCGTGCTGATCAGCGACAATGAGAGATATGCTTCCGAGACGCTGGCGCCGCCCGATGCCGAGGCGTTGCGCGTGGCGGGCAAGGTGGTTTGGGCCGGTGGTGAAATTTAGGGAGGATGCCATGCGGAAAGCTGGCGGAATTATTGCTTTGATTGCTGGCGTTTTTGCAGTCATTGCCGCCATATTCACTTTATTGATCGGCGGTACCGCGTCTGCTTTCGAGGCCAAGGGTGCCGATACAGTGGTTATGCTTGGATGGGGCGGGGTTGCTTTCTCGTTTTTGACGATTGTTCTGGGCGCCGTCTGCATCACGGCGACGTCGCGGTGGCCTGCATTTCTTTTAATCGTCTGTTCTTTGGCGGGCGCTGTCCTGGGGGGAACCTTGGTAGCCATCTTCATGGCACTGGCGCTGGCTGGCGGTGTTCTCGGGGTCTTCGGAAAAGGAGCGGCACCAGCTGCCGCCGTTGTCGCGCTCGCAGTGGCTTTGGGCGCGGGCAGCGCCGAGCGCGCCGTCGCCCAGTCGAGGACAGTCGATGTGATCGATTTCCTCGTCGACCGCGACGACATGGTCGGGCAATCCGTCACGATAACGGGTTGCCGCTTCGGGGCCGCCACAGACAGCCAGGTCCTGTGCTCGGCGGGCGCTCAGGGAAGCGTCTCGATCGAGTCCAAAACACTCAACCGGGAAGATTTGCGTAGGGCGCTTCGCCAATGCAGTGATTTCACCGCCTTTGCGTCGGTTGCATGCGGAGGCAGTGTCACCGGCACGGTCACGAAAGGCCCTTTTGGTTTTCGTTTGACGAAGGCCGCCATCGGGTGGCGGCCTTCGCCTTGAGCTTTCAAGCCGCCTTGAAATCAGCCGCGCCGAGATCCCAGGAATCGGCCTCGCTATCGTCGGCGGCGGCCATCGCGTCGACCTCGGCCGAGACCAGGCCGTGGCGGGCGAGGATGACGCCGTCCTCCCAGTCGCCCGTCTTCGGGTCGCCGGTGCGCCGGAAGGCGACGACGCCGGCGCGGATCGGCCTGTAGCGCTCGAACAGGCGCATCGCATGGTCGTGGTCGCGGGCCTCCATCGCGGGCTCGGCGCTGATCTTGGTCCTGGAGCCCTTCACGGCGGCGAAGGTCTGGACGACGAAATAGGTCAGGTTCTCGACGGTCTCTCTTTGCGGGCGGGCCTTACTCATGACGACGCTCTCCTGTTTGCGCCCCGATCTCAACGCCGGGGCTGGAAACAGATTGACGCCGACCGGAGAACGAAACAAGAACGCGACTGACGCGGCGAGTCAGGAGAGCGTGGCTGATGGGCAGGCGAAAAGGCGAGAGGACGGACCGGCATCGCGACCGGTCGCATCCCTTCCAGGTCGAGATGGTGACGCCGCTCGGGAGCGCGATGTCCATCCTGTACCGCTGGGCCTCGGCGCACAGCCACGAGACGACCGGCGGCATGCAGACCATGCGCTGGTGCTTCTGCCGGCCGGAGATCGCCGATGCCTTCGCCACGGACTTCGGCGGAAAGCGCATCGACCTGCCTGTCGACCTCGACTATCTCCATATCGACCGGCCCGACGCCCGCGAGCTGGAGCGGCGCGCGCTGGCGATGCGCACGGGGATCGCGATGATGACCGGCGGGAAGGAGGCTTGGTGAACGACGACGATCCGTTCGACCCGCCGCCGAGCCGTCATGGCCTGCTTGTCGCCGCCATCCTGATGCTGGCGGTCGCGATCTTCTGCTGGTCGTTCATCGCGGGCTGGAGGCCCTGGTGAGCCCATTTTCGCATCCCACTTCCCAAATCGGCCAACCACCGGCCTGAGGCGCGATTCGGTCGATTTTTCACCGACTTAGGCAAAGTGGGATGCTCGGCCGGCGCACTGGCGAAAATCGTCCCACTTCGAGAGGCCGGCCAGACGATATTTCAACGACTTAGCGGCGGCCCCGATTTCCGGCTTTCGGGTTTCCCGGCTTTCGGGCCCCATTTTCAACGAACAATCAAATGGCAATGAAAACTGCCACCAGCCTTGTCGACGCCCGGACAGCCCTTTGAGATCGCACGATTTTCCGGCTGATCCCGCCTAATCCCGGATAATCCCGCCTACGCCCTGCCATTGCCATGTGATTGTTCGTTTCACAGATACGTTTCTCGCGACGCCCGGCTGCGACAAGAGGTTCGCCACCTGCCAGGCCAAATTCGGCAATGGAATCAACTTCCGCGGCTTCCCGCACATCCCCGGTAACGATTTCATCATCGGCGGTGTCAAACCTGGCGATGGCGGTCTCGACGGCGGGAGCCTGTTTCGATGAACGCGCCTCTCAACCGCGCCGCCATCGTCGAGGCCGCCACGCTGTGGCTGGGTACGCCCTATCATCACCAGGCCTCGCTTCGCGGGGTCGGATGCGACTGCCTCGGCCTCGTCCGCGGCGTCTGGCGCGATCTCTGCGGGGACGAGCCCGAGATACCGCCGCCCTATTCGCCGAGTTGGGCGGAGAGCCTCGGCATGGAGACGCTAGCGGCAGCGGCGCTGCGCCATTTGGTGCCAGTCGCGCCGGGGCGGGAGCAGCCCGGCGACGTGCTGCTGTTCCGCTGGCGGGCGCATCTGCCGGCCAAGCACTGCGCCATTCTGAGTGCGCCGGACCGGATCATCCACGCCCATGACGGCGCGCAGGTCGCCGAGGTCGCCTTCTCGCTTTGGTGGCGGCGGCATCAGAGCCACGCCTTTTCCTTTCCCGGAGTGACCGACTGATGGCGACGCTTCTTCTGCAGGTCGCGGGCAGCGCGCTCGGCACGGCGCTGGGCGGCCCGATCGGCGCGGTGATCGGCCAGGCGATCGGCGGCATCGCCGGGGCGCAGATCGACCAATCCCTGCTCGGCGGCGGCGCCGGCACGAAGACGGTCGAAGGGCCGCGCCTGACCGAGATCGACGGGCTCGCCTCCAGCGAGGGCGCCGCGATCCCGCGCGTTTATGGCCGCGCCCGGATCGGCGGACAATTGATCTGGGCGACGCGCTTCGAGGAGGAGATCAAGGTCACGGTGACGCGCTCCAAGAGCGGCGGCAAGGGCAGCCCGAAGCAGAAAACCGTCGAGACGACCTATAGCTACTTCGCCAATCTCGCGATCGGCCTCTGCGAGGGGCGGATCGCCTTCGTCCGGCGCATCTGGGTCGATGGCCGCGAGCTCGACGTCACCACCGTCACCCTGCGCGTCCACCAGGGAGACGAGACGCAGGATCTCGATCCGCTGATCGCAGCCAAGGAGGCGGGCGCGGCGCCGGCCTATCGCAGCCTCGCCTATGTCGTGTTCGAGCGCTTTCCCCTGGGCGACTATGGCAACCGCGTGCCGCAGTTCGCCTTCGAGGTCGTACGCGCCGTCGAAGGGCTCGGCGGCATGATCCGGGCTGTGACGCTGATCCCGGGCGCCAGCGAATTCGTCTATGAGACGCGCAGCATCAGCCACGAACCCGAGCCCGGTGTCACCGAGAGCCTGAGCCGACACCAGCTCTATGGCGGCGCCGATGTCGACACCGCACTCGGCCACCTCGTCGCGCTGTGCCCGGACCTGCGCCGCGTCGCGCTGGTCGTGGCCTGGTTCGGCGACGATCTGCGGGCGGGCTCCTGCACCCTGTCGCCGCGCGTCGAGCTCGCCCAAAAACCGACGACCGGGGCCGAATGGGCGGTGGCGGGGCTTTCCCGCGCAACGGCGCGCGTCGTCAGCGAGGTTGAAGGCCGCCCGGCCTTCGGCGGGACGCCGTCGGACGAGAGCGTGATCCGCCTGATCCGGCGCCTGCGCGACGATTATGGCCTGGAGGTCGTGCTCTATCCCTTCGTGATGATGGACATCCCCGCCGGCAACACGCTGGCCGATCCGGTAACGGGGTCGATCGGCCAGCCGCGCTACCCCTGGCGCGGCCGCATCACCTGCGACCCGGCTCCCGGCAGCCCGGGCAGCGTCGACGGCACGTCCACGGCTGAGACGCAGATCGCGGCGCTGCTGGGCACGGTGTCCGCTTCGGACATATCGCTGGCCGGCGAGCAGATCGCTTGCGCCAAGCCCGATGAGTGGAGCTATAGCCGTTTCGTCCTGCACCATGCCGCGCTCGCGCAGGCGGCCGGCGGGGTCGCCGGCTTCGTGCTCGGCTCGGAACTGCCCGGCCTGACGCGGGTGCGCGGTGCGGCGGGCTATCCGATGGTCGATGGGCTCGTCGATCTCGCCGCGGAGGTCGCGACGCTGCTGCCCTCGGCCACCCTGACCTATGCCGCCGACTGGACCGAATACGGCGCCCATGTCCGCAATGGCGGGCAGGACGTGACCTTTCCGCTCGACGCGCTCTGGGCCTCGCCGGCGATCGGCGCAATCGGCATCGATTTCTATCCGCCGCTCTCCGACTGGCGCGACACCACCGACCACGCCGACACCGCCCTCGCCAGTGGGCCTGCTGATCTCGGCTATCTCCGCGGTCGCCTGAATTCCGGCGAGGCGCACGGCTGGTATTATGCCGATGCGAACGGCAGGCTCGCGCAGACGCGCCTGCCGATTACCGATGGTGATTATGGCAAGCCCTGGATATTCCGCCCCAAGGATCTCGTCGGCTGGTGGAGCAATACCCATGTCGAGCGCCTCGGCGGCGTCGAGACCGGCGCGACCGCCTTCGTGCCTGGGGCCAAGCCGATCTGGCTGACCGAGATCGGCATCCCCGCCGTCGACAAGGGCGCCAACGCGCCAAACGTCTTTCCCGACGCGAAGTCCGCCGAGAGCGGATATCCCTATTTCTCCAGCGGGGCGCGCGACGATCTGGTCCAGACGCGCGGGCTTGAGGCGATCATCTCCGGCTTCGACCCCGCGCGCGAGGGTTTCGAGGCCGCGCGCAACCCGGTCCATCCGGGCACCGGCATCCGCATGGTCGATCCGGCCCATATTTTCGTCTGGAGCTTTGATGCCCGGCCGTTCCCGGCCTTTCCCGATCTCGGCGGCATCTGGGCCGACGGCGCTGCCTACGACACCGGCCACTGGATCAACGGCCGCATCGAGGGCGCCCCGGTCGATCGGCTGCTGCGCCGGGTCTTGGCCGATTTCGGCCTGCCGGCGGCCGATTTGATCGCGGTCGACGGCTTCCTCGACGGCTATGTTCTCGACCGGCCGCTCTCGGCCCGGCAGGCGCTCGAGCCGCTCGGGCAGGCCTTCGGGTTCGACGCGACGATGAGTGCGGGTCGCTTGGTCTTTCGGGGCCGCGCGGGCGATGTTGCGCGCCGCCTGAGCGCGGACGATCTCGTGGCCGACCGCGACGGCAACCCGTTTGCGCTGCGCCGGGGGCAGGAAAGCGAGCTTCCGCTCGAGCTGCGGCTGGGCTTTGCCGACGCCGAGAGCGACTATCGCACCGCCGCAGCCCGCTCGCGGCGGCTGGCCGGTGCGGCCCGCCGCGAGATTGGGGTCGAAACCGCCATCGTGACCCGCCCGGCGGAGGGCCAGCGCCTCGCCGATCAGCGTCTCCAGGAGGTCTGGGCGGGCCGCGAGACACTGGACCTCGAACTGTCGCCGCGCTGCCTCGATCTCGAACCCGGCGATGTCGTCACCCTGCCGATCGACGGCGCGGAACGGCTCTTTCGGCTGACGCGCATCGATGACGGCCCGAGCCGCAAGGCGAGCGCGCGTGCCGTCGAGCCGGCGATCTACCGCAGCAGCGGTGTGCCGAGCCTGCCGCGGCCGCCGCGAACCGCCCCTGCCTTGCCGGGCCGCCCGCTGGTCGTCCCGCTGTCCCTGCCGATCGTGCGGACACAGCCGCCGCCGCTTCTGTCGCTGGCGGCGTTCGCGCAGCCCTGGCCTGGCGCGCTGGCGGTCTGGCAGGCCGATGGCGCCGGGCAGTTCGACCTGCTGCGCCTGATCGAGGCGCCCTCGATCGTCGGCGAGACGCTGACCGTCCTGCCACCCGGCCCGGTCTGGCGCAGCGATGTCCGTTCAGTGCTCGATGTCCGCCTGCGCGGCGGCAGCCTGTCCTCCGTCCCCGCCGAGGCGGCGCTGGCGGGCGCCAACGCCCTGGCGCTGATCGACGCCGACGGCACGGTGGAGATCGTGACAGCCGCGCAAGCCGAACTGATCGGCCCGCGGCACTTCCGGCTGTCGGGTCTGCTGCGCGGCCTCGGCGGCTCGGAAGCGGCGGCGGCGCGCAGCCTGCCGGCGGGCTCACGTGTGGTGGTGCTGGACGGGGCCGCCGTGACGCTCAGCGACGATCTCGCCGATCTCGGACAGCAGCGGCGCTATCGCATCGGTCCCGTGCAGCGCGATCTCGGCGATCCGTCGATGGCCGAGATCGTCGCGACCGCCGGCGTCGCCGCGCTGCGGCCGCTGTCCCCGGTGCATCCCAGAGCGCTCCGGACCGCCGACAGCGTTGCGCTCAGCTGGATCCGGCGCACCCGCATCGATGGCGATTCCTGGGAGCTCGCCGAGGTGCCGCTGGGCGAGGAGACGGAGCGCTATGAGGTCGCGATCCGGACGGGTGCGGCGCAATGGCGGAAAACCACCACCACGACGCCGGCCTGGACCTATCCAGCGGCGCTGGAACTGGCGGATTTCGGTGCGGCCCAGGCCGAAATCGAGATTGTGATCGCCCAGATCAGCGCCGTGGCCGGCCCCGGCGATGAATGGCTTGGACGCATCCCGGTCCGCTGACATATTGTCGGCGTGGCAGCATTCATGGCGCGTTCATGCATGCGGGATTAGCCGATGTCGATCATGCCCGTCGAAACGCTCTTTGCCTTGTCGCTCCTGGTCGCCCCGCTGCCGATCGTGACGATCGACAGCCAGGACCCCATGTCCTGCCTGTCGGCCGACGAAACGCGCGACATGGTCGCCGACGGGCGGGTGATCCAGCCGGCGCTGGCCTCGCGCCATGCCCGCCAGGCGGCGCCCGGCGAAGTCGTGCGCATCCGGCTCTGTCGGCAGGGTGACGACTATGTTTATGTGGTGACGACGCTGAAGCGCGATGGTCGCGTCGCCCGCGTGACGCTCGAGGGCCAGTCGGGCAAGGTCGGCACGATTCGCTGATCGCCTCAGCCATAACACCGCCAACAGGAGCTGCCCGCCGTGAGATTGCTCGTCGTCGAGGACGACAAGGACCTCAACCGCCAGATCGTCACCGCGCTGGAGAATGCCGGCTATGCCGTCGACAAGGCCTTCGATGGTGAGGAGGGCCTGTATCTCGGCGAGACCGAGCCCTATGACGCGGTCATTCTCGATCTCGGCCTGCCCAAGGTCGACGGCGTTGCCGTGCTGCAGGGCTGGCGCCGCGCCGGGAAGACGATGCCGGTCCTGATCCTGACCGCGCGCGACCGCTGGAGCGACAAGGTCGGCGGCTTCGATGCCGGCGCCGACGACTACGTCACCAAGCCGTTTCATGTCGAGGAGCTGCTGGCGCGGGTGCGGGCCCTGCTGCGCCGCGCCGCCGGGCATGCGACCTCCGAGCTGGTCTGCGGTCCCGTCAGGCTCGACACGCGTGCGAGCCGCGTCGTCGTCGACGGCAACCCGGTCAAGCTGACCTCGCATGAATACCGGCTGCTGGCCTATCTGATGCACCATCAGGGCCGGGTCGTCTCCCGCACCGAGCTTGTCGAGCACCTCTACGACCAGGATTTCGACCGCGACTCGAACACGATCGAGGTCTTCGTCGGGCGCCTGCGCAAGAAGCTCGGGGTCGAGGTGATCGAGACCGTGCGCGGCCTCGGCTATATCTGCGCCGCTCCCGCCAAGGTCTGATGGCGACCGATGCCTTTCCGGTCGCATCGCTACTCGCTCGGCGCGCGGCTCTTCATCTCGGCGGCGGTCTGCTGCGCGCTCGTGCTGATGCTGGCGGGCTTCGGCCTGACCACCTTCTACCGCCGCTCGGCTGAGCGCGGCTTCGACGAGCGGCTCAGTGTCTACATCAAGGAACTGATCGCCGATCTCGCCGCCCCGCCGGAGACCGAGAGGCAGGCCATCGGCGACCTCGGCGAGCCGCGCTTCGACCTGCCGCTGTCGGGCTGGTACTGGCAGATCATCCGCCTCGATGGCGAGCGGCCGAGCATTCGTGCCTCGCGCTCGCTCGTCGGCGGGCAACTGCCCAAGCTCCTCGACCAGCCGATCGCTCCCAATGCGCGCGGCATCCGCGAAAGCTACATTTCCGGTCCCGACGATCGCTCCCTGCGGATCCTCGAGCGCGAGATCGATGTCGGCGAGGATGGGCGCTTCACGGTCGCGGTTGCGGCCCCCTCCGACGAGATCGACGCCGATATCCGCGATTTCCGCCTCGCCTTGACCATGACCTTCCTGCTGCTGGGGCTCGCCCTCGTCGCCTCCACCATCGTGCAGGTCCGCTTCGGCCTGCGCCCCCTGGTGCGCCTGGGCGCCGCCGTCGGGATGGTGCGCACCGGCGAGACGCCGCGCATCGTCGGCGAGTATCCGCCCGATCTTGCGCCGCTGGCGGGCGAACTGAACCTCCTCATCGACGCCAACCACGAAATCCTCGATCGCGCCCGCACGCAGGTCGGCAATCTCGCCCACGCCCTCAAGACCCCGCTCAGCGTGATGATGAACGAGGCCGAAGCCGGCGAGGGCCCGTTGCCGCAGACCGTCAAGACGCAGGCCGCGATCATGCGCGACCAGGTTCAGTACTATCTCGACCGGGCCCGGGCCGCGGCGCTGTCGGGCGCACTGGGCGGCGTCACCGAGGTTGCGCCTTCCCTCGACGCCCTGATCCGGACCTTCACCAAGATCTCGCAGGGCAAGGGCATCGTCGGTGGGCATGATGTGCCGGCGAGTCTGCGGTTCCGCGGCGACAGGCAGGATCTTGAGGAAATGCTTGGCAATCTGCTCGACAACGCCTTCAAATGGGCCGATGCGACGGTCACGGTTTCGTTGGAGAAGACGCCGGGCGACAAGCCGGGCCGGATGGTTCTGCTGATCGACGACGATGGGCCCGGCCTGCCCGACGACGCGCAGGCCGACGTGCTCAAGCGCGGGCGGCGCCTCGACGAGGCGACGCCCGGTTCGGGACTGGGGTTGTCGATCGTGGTCGATCTCGCCAAGCTCTATGGCGGAGAATTGTCCCTGCGCCGCTCGCCGCTGGGGGGGCTGCAGGCTCGCCTCGCCCTGCCGTCGGTCTGACCAAAGATGCGTGCGCGTGACCCTTTGTCGCCATATTCGGACATGAAGCGGAGCCGATCTTTGGCTAAGAGCTTTGCATGCTGATCTGGATTATCTTTGCGGCTTTGACGGGGGCGGCGGTTTTCGCCCTGCTCTGGCCGCTCGGCCGCGACCGGGCCACCGCCTTCGCCGATGGCGCCGACGCGACCAGCCTGTACCGCTCGCAGCTCGGTGAGATCGAGCGGGACATGGCGCGCCGGCTGATCGGGCCGGTCGAGGCGGAGTCCGCGCGCGCCGAAGCGGCGCGGCGGTTGCTGCGGTCGTCGAGCGACGAAGTCGGGCCGTCGGGCGAGACCGAAGCCTCGCTGCGCCGACGCCGCGCCAGTTCGGCGCTCGCGCTGTCGTGCGTGCCGCTGCTCGCGCTTCTGGTCTATGGCGCCTATGGCTCGCCGGGCAATCCCGACCAGCCGCTCTCGGCCCGCCTCCAGGCTGACCCGGCGCGGCAGGATTTCGCCCTGGCCCTGGCGCGCATCGAGACGCATCTCGCCGCCAACCCGTCCGACGGAAAGGGCTGGTCCGTCATCGCGCCGGTCTACCTGCGCCAGGCCCGCTACGACGAGGCCGCAAACGCCTTCGCCGCGGCGATCCGTCATGGCGAGGCGAGTTCCGAGGCGCATGCGGGGCTCGGCGAGGCGCGTTCGCTCGCTGCCGGTGGAGTCGTCACGGCCGCGGCCCGCGACAGCATGGTCGAGGCGCTCCGCCTCGACCCGAAGAACCCGCGCGCCCGCTTCTTCCTCGCCATCGGCAAGGAGCAGGATGGCGATGCGCCGGGTGCGATCCTGGCCCTGCGCGCGCTGCTGGAAGACGCCGGGCCCGACATGCCCTGGACTCAGGCCGTCAGGCAGCGTCTGGCCCGCCTCGAGGCCGAGGCCGCCGGCGGCGGCGTCGCCGCCTTGCCGCCGGCCGAGCAGCAGGCGGCGATCCGCGCCATGGTCGACGGCCTGGCCGAGCGCCTGAAGGCCGGGGGCGGCACGCTGCCCGAATGGACGCGCCTGATCCGTTCGCAGGTCGTGCTCGGCGACAGGGCGGCCGCTCGCGCTGCGCTCGTCACCGCACGGGATCGCCTGTCGCAGGAAGCGGCGGCACGCGCCGCGCTGGACGCACTCGCCGTCGAACTCGCGCTCAAGGAGACCGCGCCGTGACCGCTGTCGAACCCGCGCGGCCCATGGTCGCCAAGCGCCGGATGACCCGCAAGCAGCGGCGCCTCGTGCTGATCGGTGCGGCTGGCGGCGTGCTCTGCCTGGCCGCCGGCCTCGTCCTGTTCGCGCTGCGCGATACGATCGTGTTCTTCTACGGTCCCACCGAGATCGCCGAGAAGGGCGTGGCTCCCGGCACGCGCATGCGCCTGGGTGGCCTGGTCGAGGAGGGCTCCGTGGCTCGCGGACCCGGCCAGCGTGTCGCCTTCACGATCACCGACAGCCGTACCGCGATGAAGGTGACTTATGAGGGCCTGCTGCCCGACCTGTTTCGCGAGGGCCAGGGTGTCGTCACCGAGGGCGTCTTCCAGGGTGGCAACCAGTTCCGCGCCGACACCGTCCTCGCCAAGCATGACGAGAATTACATGCCCCGCGAGGTGGCCGACACGCTGAAAAAGCAGGGCCATTGGCAGCCCGGTGAAGCCGGCGCATCCGCGCCGCAGGCCAAGCCAGCCCCGCAGGCTTCCCCTTGAGGCGCTCATGATCGTCGAAATCGGCCATTTCGCACTCGCTCTCGCGCTGGGCGTCGCCGTCGTGCAGTCGCTCGTGCCGCTCTGGGGCGTCGCGCGCCATGACCGGGCGCTGGCGAGCGTCGGGTCGGCGGCGGCCATCACCTGCTTCCTGCTCGTGTCGGTGTCCTTCACCGCGCTGGTCATTTCCTATGTGCGCTCGGACTTCTCGGTCGAGAATGTCGTCGCCAATTCTCACTCCGCACAGCCGCTGATCTACAAACTCACCTCCGTCTGGGGCAATCACGAAGGCTCCATGCTGCTCTGGGTGCTGATCCTGACGCTGTTTGGCGCTCTGGTCGCGCTCTCGCGTCGCTCCTTGCCGTTGCGGCTGCGCGCCGGCACGCTGGCGGTCCAGGGCATGGTCACGGTCGCCTTCCTGGCCTTCACCCTGCTGACGTCGAACCCTTTCCGCCGGATGATCCCGGCCCCGGCAGAGGGCCAGGATCTCAACCCGATCCTCCAGGATCTCGGCCTCGCGATTCATCCGCCGCTGCTCTATGTCGGCTATGTCGGGTTCTCGATCACCTATGCCTTTGCCGTCGCGGCTCTGATCGACGGGCGCATCGACGCGGTCTGGGCCCGGGCCGTGCGGCCCTGGACGCTGCTCGCCTGGGTCTTCCTGACGCTGGGCATCGCGATGGGCTCCTACTGGGCCTATTACGAGCTGGGCTGGGGCGGCTGGTGGTTCTGGGACCCGGTCGAGAACGCCTCGCTGATGCCCTGGCTGGCCGGCACCGCGCTGATCCACTCCACGGTGGTGATGGAGAAGCGCGACGCGCTCAAGGTCTGGACGATCCTGCTCGCGATCCTGACTTTCTCGCTCTCGCTGCTGGGGACCTTCATCGTCCGCTCCGGCGTGCTGACCTCGGTGCACTCCTTCGCGACCGACCCGGCCCGCGGGCTTTTCATCCTGATGATCCTGGTCTTCTTCGTCGGCGGTTCACTGGCCCTGTTCGCCTGGCGTGCGCCGCTGCTGCGTCAGGGCGGCCTGTTCGCGCCGGTCTCTCGCGAAGGTGCGCTCGTCGTCAACAACGTCTTCATCGCGACCGCCTGCGCGACGGTCTTCATCGGCACGCTCTATCCGCTCGTGCTCGAGATGGTGACCGGCGACAAGATCTCGGTCGGTCCGCCCTTCTTCAACGCCACCTTCATTCCCGTGCTGGTGCCGCTACTGCTGGTGCTGCCCTTGGGCCAGTCGCTCGCCTGGAAGCGCGGCGATCTGCTTGGCGCGGCGCAGCGGAATTTCGCCGCCTTCGGTCTGGGGATCTTGGTGGCGCTGGCGACGATCGCGATGACCTGGGGCGGTCCCGTGCTGGCCCCGCTCGGGATCGGGCTCGGCGTCTTCCTGGTGGCCGGGGCCTTCTTCGATCTCGGCGAGCGGATCGTCACCCGGGCCAGCGGCTGGTCGGCTGTGCTGTCCCGCGCCAAGGGGCTGCCGCGTTCGGCCTGGGGCACGGCGCTCGCCCATGCCGGCGTCGGGCTGAGCGTGATCGGTATTGCCGCCGTCGCCTGGAGCACGGAAGGGATCGGCGTGCTGAAGCCCGGCGAGCGCCTGACCAGCGGCCGCTACACCGTCGTGCTGGAATCGATCCTGCCCCGCAAGGGGCCGAATTTCACGGCCGAGGTCGCGCGTTTCCAGGTCTTCTCGGGCAACCGCGAACTGGCGCCGATGGAGGCGGCCAAGCGGATCTACACAGCCCGGGCGATGCCGACCACGGAGGCCGGCATCCGGACCGACGGCTTGAGCCAGGCCTATGTCGCGCTCGGCGAACCGCAGGGCGATGGCGCCATCGCGGTCAGGCTCTATGACAAGCCGCTGATCCTGCTGATCTGGATCGGCGCGATCGTGATGTCGCTGGGCGGGGCGCTGTCGCTGACCGACCGGCGCTTCCGGCTGGGCGCGCCGCGTCGCAGCGCGCCGGCCCAGTCCGCAGCCGTGCAGCCGGCGGAGTGAACGCGATGCGCCGCGCCGCCTCGTCTCGCCGGCTCCTGTCACGCCTGCTTCTGGCCGTCCTGCTCAGTGCCGCCTCGATCGCGCCGGCGGCGGCCGTCCAGCCTGGCGAGATCCTGCCCGATGCGGCGATGGAGCAGCGCGCCCGCGCGATCTCCTCGGAGCTGCGCTGCCTCGTCTGCCAGAACCAGTCGATCGACGATTCCGACGCGCCGCTCGCCAAGGATCTGCGCGTGCTGGTGCGCGAGCGGCTCGTCGCCGGTGACAGCGACACCGCCGTGCGCGATTTCGTCGTCGCCCGCTACGGCGATTTCGTCCTGCTGCGGCCCCCGTTCAACGTCAGGACGGTGATGCTCTGGGTCGCGCCCTTCCTGATCCTGCTGGCGGCGCTGGGGTTCATGTGGCGCCGGGGCCGGGCGATGCCTGCGCCGTCGAGCGCCGCCCCGCTATCGGAGGAGGAGCGCCGGCGGCTCGCGCGCCTGCTGGGCGACGAGGCTCCCTGAACCCAGGCTGTCCTGAACCCAAGCTGCCGCCTCGGAAACATTTCGTTACCTTACGAAATCGTCATCTTCGGGCGAAATCGGCGTAAGGCGGCGCCCGCCATGGTCCTCGTCACGAGCAGGGAAGGCCCTGCCGCTGATTTCGAGGTTCTCGCCATGACGACCCAGACCACCCCCTCCCGGTCCATCCTGAAGCGCGCCGCGCTGCTCGCCGGTGCGGCCACCCTCGGCATCGGCCTTGCGGCCGGCCTCGCCGACGGCGCCCTGAAGTTCGACCACCCCGCTTTTGCCCAGCCGATCCAGCTCTCGGGCGTCCAGACCCAGCTTCCCTCCTTCGCCGACATGGTCGAGAAGGTGAAGCCCGCCGTCGTCTCCGTCCGCGTCAAGCAGAAGATCGACGGCGCGCAGGACGACGACGGCCAGGGCAGCCTCGACGATCTGCCGCCCGGCCTGCGCCGCTTCTTCGAGCAGCAGATGCCGCGCGGCGCCAATCCCGGCCGGCCGCAGCCGCGCCAGGGCATGTCGCAGGGCTCGGGCTTCTTCGTCAGCCAGGACGGCTATGTGGTGACCAACAACCACGTCGTCGACAAGGCCGCCGAGGTCCAGCTGGTCACCGACGACGGCAAAACGCTGAACGCCAAGGTCATCGGCACCGATCCGCGCACCGATCTCGCCTTGCTCAAGGTCACCGAGAGCGGCAGCTACCCATTCGTGCAGCTCGCTCCGGGCAAGCCGCGCATCGGCGACTGGGTGCTGGCGGTCGGCAACCCCTTCGGTTTGGGCGGCACGGTCACGGCCGGCATCGTCTCGGCGCAGGGCCGCGACATCGGCTCGGGTCCCTATGACGACTTCCTGCAGATCGACGCGGCCGTGAACCGCGGCAATTCGGGCGGGCCGACCTTTAACCAGAAGGGCGAGGTCGTGGGCGTCAACACCGCGATCTTCTCGCCCTCGGGCGGGAATGTCGGCATCGCCTTCGCGGTTCCCGCCTCGACGGTCGAGCAGGTCGTCGCGGCGCTGAAGAAGGACGGCAAGGTCTCGCGCGGCTTCATCGGCGTCCAGATCCAGCCGGTCACCAGCGAGGTGGCCGACGCGATCGGCCTGAAGGAGCCCCACGGCGCCCTCGTCGCCGCCGCCGAGAAGGACGGCCCCGCCGCCAAGGCCGGTATCCGGCGCGGCGATACGATCCTCTCGGTCGATGGCCAGGTGATCAAGGATGCCCGCGATCTGTCTCGCAAGATCGCGACCTACGCACCGGGCTCCAAGGCCAAGATCACGGTCTGGCGCGACGGCAAGGAGCGCGAGATCAGCTTCGAGGTCGGCCGCCAGCCGGCTGCCTGATCTCGAACCTCACAGCCGGGATGCCGCCCCTCTCGGGTCGGCGTCGCGGACAAGGCAAGGCGCGTGTTCTTCCGGCAGCAGTCGCCCCCACGCCGGGAGGCCAGCCTTCACCGCGGCAGGCCGGATGCGTATCGTCCGGCCTGCCGTTTTCGCGTCGAATGGGCTAGGGTCACGTCATGAGACTGCTGATCGTCGAAGATGATGCTGAGGCCGCGGCCTATCTGACCAAGGCCTTCCGCGAGGCCGGCCATGTCGCCGATCATGCCGGGGACGGGCTCGAAGGCTATGCGATGGCCGAGGGCGGCGGCTATGACGTGCTCGTCGTCGACCGCATGCTGCCGCGTCTCGACGGCCTCTCGCTGATCCGCTCGCTGCGCGAGCAGAAGGATGCGACGCCCGCCCTGATCCTCTCTGCCCTGGCCCAGGTCGACGACCGCGTGAAGGGCCTTCGCGCCGGCGGCGACGACTACCTGCCCAAGCCCTACGCCTTTTCCGAACTGCTCGCCCGCGTCGAGGTTCTCGCCCGCCGCCGCGGCGCGCCAGCCTCCGAGCCCACGACCTACCGCGTCGGCGATCTCGATCTCGACCGCCTGGCCCATCGCGTCACCCGCGGGGGCACCGAGATCTTGCTGCAGCCGCGCGAATTCCGGCTGCTCGAATATCTGATGAAGCATGCCGGCCAGGTGGTCACCCGCACCATGCTGCTGGAACATGTCTGGGATTATCATTTTGACCCCCAGACCAACGTCATCGACGTGCATGTCAGCCGGCTGCGCGCCAAGGTCGACAAGGGCTTCGAGCATCCGATGATCCACACCATCCGCGGCGCGGGATACATGGTCCGTGACACGCAACGCTGATCCCGCGGCGGGCGCGTCGCCGCGGCCCGCACAGCGCTTTTTGCCGAACCTGTTCCGGACGACGGCGTTCAAGCTGACGGCGGTCTATCTCGTCGTCTTCGCGCTTTTTGCCGGTGTATTGCTCGGCTATGTCGCCTGGAACGCCAAGCGCCTGCTCGACGACCAGATCCGCTCGACCATCGACGCCGAGATCCAGGGGCTGGCGGAGCAGCAGCGGCTCGGCGGCATCAGGCGGCTGGTCAATGTCATCGAGCGGCGCTCGGGGGCGCCGGGCGCCTCGCTCTATCTCGTCACCAGCCCGATCGGCGAGCGCATCGCCGGCAATGTCGAGGCGCTGCCGCCCGGCACGCTCGATCGTCCCGGCGAGGCCGAGATCGAATATGCCCGCTCCAGCGATCTGGTCGACAGGCCGAGCCGGGCCATCGTGCGCATCTTCATGCTGCCGAACGGGTTCCGCCTGCTGGTCGGCCGCGATGTCGAGGAGCGCGAACGGCTTGGCATTGTCATCCGCCGCGCCGCGGGGTGGTCCCTGCTCGTGGTCTTCGTGCTCGGCTGCCTGGCGAGCTGGTTCGTGGCGCGGCGCGTGCTCAAGCGCATCGACGACATGACCGGCACCGCCCAGTCGATCATGGCCGGGGACCTCAAGGGCCGTCTCGCCATCTCGGGCACGGGCGACGAGCTCGACCGGCTCGCCCTCAACCTCAATGCCATGCTGGAGCGGATCGGCGAGCTGATGGCCGGCATGCAGCAGGTTTCCGACAACATCGCCCATGACCTCAAGACGCCGCTGACGCGCTTGCGCAACCGCGCCGAGGAGGCGCTGCGCACGGCGAGTTCGCCCGACGAGTTGCGCGCCGCGCTCGACGGTTCGATCGACGAGGCCGACAACCTGATCCGCGTCTTCAATGCGCTCCTGATGATCGCGCGGCTCGAGACGGGCCGCATCCAGGACAGCATGGACCAGGTCGATCTCTCCGAGATCGTCTCCGGCATGGCCGAGCTCTACGAGCCGCTGGCCGAGGAGGCGGGGCTATCGCTCGTCACCCAGGTCGAGCCCGGACTGCGCGTCGCGGGTAACCGCGAACTGATCGGCCAGGCGCTGGCGAACCTCATCGACAACGCGCTGAAATACGGCGAGCCGGCCAAAGGCGGCCGGGCCGTGGTGACGGTATCCGCCCAGCGTGGCGAGGGCGACGTCCTGCTGTCGGTCGCCGACCATGGCGCCGGCATTCCCGAGGAGGACCGCGCCCGCGTTCTCGACCGCTTCGTCCGGCTCGATGCCAGCCGCAGCAAGCCGGGTTTCGGCCTGGGGCTGTCGCTTGCCGCCGGTGTCGTGCGCCTGCATGGCGGCCAGTTGCGGCTGGAGGACAATGCACCGGGCCTGCGCGTCGTCATCGCCCTGCCGGCCGCGCTGCCGAAGGCCGCCGATCCCGCGGCGAACGAACCCAAGCCTGTGGACATGATGGCCTCCACAGCACGTCCCGGCTCGACAGGCGCCCCGAACCCTGTTGGCGTCCCTTCGCTCTGAAGGGGGACGCGGCATGACAGGACGGCTCTGTGACAGGCTGGTGGCAGCGCCGGTTCTCCCGGCGCGCGCCCGTGCCGCGAGCGTCATCGCCAGGGACCTGATCGAGCGCCTGCATGACGAGGCGGCAGCCCAGGCTCTGGCCGCGCATCTCGCCGAGCATCCCCGCTCCGCCGCGCTCGTGGCCGGCATCGTCGCCCATGCGCCCTTTCTCACCCAGATCATGCGGCAGGACCCTGCCGCGCTGCTGGCCTGTCTCACGCAGGATCCCGAGGCGCATCGCGACGCGCTGCTCGCTGACATCGCCGAGCGGGGCGCGGCGGCGACCGATACCGCCGAGCTGATGCGCCTGCTGCGCCGCTTCCGGCGGACGATGGCGCTCCTGATCGCGCTGGCCGATATCGGCGGCGTCTGGAGCGTCGAGACCGTCACGGCGGCGCTCACCGCCACTGCCGACAGCGCGGTGAAACTCGCCAGCGAGCATGTCCTGCGCCAGGCCGCCGATCTCGGCCGCATCCGCCTGGAAAACCCGGCCGCGCCGGGGGAGGGCTCCGGCCTCGTCGTGCTCGCGCTCGGCAAGCACGGCGCGGGCGAGCTGAACTACTCCTCGGACATCGACATCGTCGTCTTCTTCGATCCCGAGGCGGCCGAAATCGCCGGCGTCGCCGAGCCGACGAGCTTCTACGTCAAGCTGACCCAGCAGATCGCCCGTATCATCCAGGAGCGCACGCCCGACGGCTACGTCTTCCGCGTCGATCTGCGCCTGCGGCCGGACCCCGCCTCCACACATGTCGCGGTGCCCTTGCCCTCGGCCTATGCCTATTACGAGACGGTGGGCCAGAACTGGGAACGCGCGGCGATGATCAAGGCGCGCCCCGTGGCGGGCGATCTCGCGCTGGGTCAGCGCTTCCTGAAGGACCTCGCCCCCTTCATCTGGCGCAAATATTTCGACTTCGCCGCGATCGCCGACATCCACGCGATGAAGCGGCAGATCCAGACCGTGAAGGGCCATGAGACCATCGCGGTCGCCGGTCATAATGTGAAGCTCGGGCGCGGCGGCATCCGCGAGATCGAGTTCTTCGTGCAGACGCAGCAGCTCGTCTTCGGCGGGCGGCGCACAACCCTGCGCGGCCCGCGCACCATCGAGATGCTCGCCGAACTGACCAGCGAGGGCTGGATCACGCCGCAGGCGCGCGACGAACTGGCGGAATCCTATCGCTGGCTTCGCACGATCGAGCACCGCCTGCAGATGCGCCATGACGAACAGACGCAGACGCTGCCGAAAGCGGCCGCCGATCTGGAGGCCTTCGCGCGCTTCTGCGGCTACCCCTCGACCGCGGCCTTCGGCAAGGCGCTGACCGCCCATGCCAGGCGCGTCGAGGGTCATTACGCGCTGCTCTTCGAGGAGGGGCCGAGCCTCGCCAGCGAGGCCGGCACGCTCAGCTTCACCGGGGTGGAACTCGATCCCGACACGCTGGAGACGCTGCAGAAGCTCGGCTTCCGCACGCCGAAGATCGCCGCCGAGACGGTGCGCGGCTGGCATTTCGGCCGCCGCGCCGCCGTCACCAGCACGCGCGCCCGGGAGGTTCTGACCGAGCTGACCCCGGCGCTGCTGGTCGCACTCGGCCGCACCGCCGATCCCGACGGCGCGCTCGCCCATCTCGACAATGCCTTCGTGCGGATGCCGGCGGCGGTCGAACTCCTGACCCTGCTGCGATCGCAGGATTCGCTGCTGACCCTCTTCGCCGACATTCTCGGCAGTGCGCCGCGTCTGGCGAAGGTGGCGGAGATCCATCCCCATGTCCTCGACGGTGTGATCGACCCCGCCTTCGGCCAGGCCACGCTCGATTGCGATGCGCTGACCCGCCGCATCCGCAGCGTCGTCGGCTCGCCCCCGCCCAGCGTCGAGGACGGGCTCGACCGTCTGCGCGACGCGGCGCGGCAGGAGAACTTCCTGGTCGGCGCGCGACTGCTCTCGGGCGTCTATCCGGCGCTGGGAGCAGCCCAGGCCTACTGCGCGGTCGCGGAAGCCTGCCTGCGCGTCGCCTTCGCCGACACGCGCGCGGCGTTTGCCGCCGATCACGGCGTTATCGAGGGCGCCCAGAGCGTGGTCATCGGGCTTGGCCGGCTCGGCGCCGGCGAGCTGACGCCGTCGTCCGATCTCGATGTGATGCTGCTCTACGATCGGCCCGAGGAGGCGGAAGCCAGCAACGGCCGACGCAGCCTCGATCCCGTGACCTGGCATGTGCGCTTCACCCAGCGCCTCGTCGCGGCGATGACGGTCCCGACGCGGCGCGGCGCGCTCTACCAGGTCGACATGCGGCTGCGCCCGTCGGGCAACAAGAGCCCGGCCGCGACCCAGTTTTCCGGCTTCGAGGCCTATCATGGCGGGGAGGCCGAGATCTGGGAGGAGATGGCTTTGACCCGCGCCCGCGTCGTCGCCGGCGACCCCGAACTGGGGCAACGGGCCGAAGCCTCGATCCGGGCGATCCTGACCCGTCGGCGCAAGCCCGCGAAGGTCGCCGCCGCGGTCGCGCAGATGCGGGCGCTGATCGCGCAGGAGAAGGGCGAGACGAACGCCTGGGATCTCAAGCTCGCGCTCGGCGGGCTGACCGATCTCGATTTCCTCGCCCAGTTCCTCGTGCTAGCCCATGCCAGCGATCATCCCGGCCTGCTGGTGCGCGACACGGCCTCCGTCTTCGCGGCGGCGAGGGAGGCCGGCCTTCTCGCCGACGTCGATGCGGCGGCACTGGGGGAGGCGGCGAGCTTGATCGGCGATGTTCAGCTCTGGCAGCGCTTCACCGTCGAGGAGGCGTTCGATCCGGCCGCCGTCCCAGCCCGCGTGATGAAGCGCATCGCCACCGCCGTCGGCCGCCCGGACGCCAAGGTGCTGAAAGCGGAGCTCGACGAGGTCAGAACCGGCGTCCGCGCCATCTTCACCCGCATCCTGACGGCCGCCCGTTCCGCGTGACCGCGAAAGGACCGTTGGCGCGGGTGCTCAGGCCGCCTGGGCGGTGATCCGGCCGGCGCTGCCGAGCGGGAGATGGACCATCACGATCGTGCCGGCGCCGACGGCCGAGCGCAGGCGCAGCGAGCCGCCATGCAGCTCGGTCAGCGAGCGGGCGATGGCGAGGCCCAGCCCCGAGCCCTTGTAGCTGCGAGTGAGATCGCCCTCGACCTGCTCGAAGGGCCGGCCGATGCGGTCGATCTTGTCCTTGGGGATGCCGATGCCGGTGTCCTCGACGAAGATGTTCAGCGCGCCCGGGACCTGGCGGATCCGGATGGCGATCTGGCCTTCCTCGGGCGTGAACTTCACGGCGTTGTCGAGCAGATTGCCGAGAATCTGGTAGAGCGCGTGCGGGTCGGCTTCGAGATGGGTATCGCGCGGCCCGTCGATGGTGAGCGCGAGGCGCTTGCGGTCGATCTCGTCCTGGGTCTTGCGCACCGCCTCCTCGATGACGAGCCCGAGCGCGATGTCGGCCTTCTCCAGCGAGACCTTGCCCGATTCCAGCCGCGACATGTTGAGGATGTCCTCGACGAAATCGAGCAGATAGCCGCCGCTGAAGCGGATATCGCGGACATAGTCGGTGTATTTCTCGCAGAGCGGCCCGAACATATTGTTCTGCATGACCTCGGAGAAGCCGATGATGGCGTTCAGCGGCGTGCGCAGCTCATGGCTCATATTGGCCAGGAACTCCGATTTGGCCCGGTTGGCGCTTTCGGCCGCGGCCTTCTGTTCGAGATAGCGCTCTGCCATGTCGGCGAGCTGCTGCGCTTGCGCCTCGAGCTTCTGGCGCGAGGCCTTGAGATCGGTGACATGCATCAGGAGCTGGTGCTCGGACTGGGTCAGCCGCTCTTCCTGCTGCTTCAGCTTGGTGATGTCGGTGCCGACCGAGACCGAGCCGCCATCCTTGGTGCGGCGGCCGTTGATCTGGAGCCAGCGGCCATCCGAAAGGCGCGCCTCATAGGAGGACGATCCGTCGTCGGCGCGCAGCGAGCGCATCGGCTCGCGGTCGATGCTGGGCTGGGCGCTCGACCGCATGATCGCGTCATGGCTGGCGCCGGCCTGGGCCAGCTCCGCCGGCAGCTTGTGCAATTGCTGGTACTTGGCGTTGCAGAGCACGAGGCGGTTGTCGGCGTCCCACAGCACGAAGGCTTCCGAGATCGCCTCGACGGCGTCGCGCAGGCGGGCGTCCGAGGTGGCCGTGCGCTCGGCCATGCGGCGCTGCTCGGAGATGTCCACGACGATGCCGACGAGATGCTTGGCATTGGTGCGGCGATCGGTGACGAGCTCGGCGCGGGCCTTGATCCAGATCCAGTTGCCGAGGCTGTCGCGGACGCGGAATTCCTGGTCGAGATGGGTGGCCTCGCCGCGGCTGATCGCGTCGGCCAGCGCATAGAGATCGACATCCTCGCGGTGAACGAAGCTGCTGACCTCACCGAAGGACATGTACTGTCCGGCGCGATCATAGCCGAGCATGGCGTACATCGAATCGGACCAGTAGATCCGGCCCCGCGCCAGATCCCAGTCCCACAGCCCGCAATGGCCGCGGTTGAGGGCGGTGTCGATGCGTTCGCGGATGCAGTCGCAATCCTCGTCGGCGGCCCGGGCCCGGCGCGACTGCACGATGAAGCCGATGGTGATCGCGGTCAGCACGAGGCCGGCGGCGGCGAACAGAATGGCGAGTGCGCCGCGGCGCTGCTGCCAGATCGAAAGCGCACGCGAGATCGGCTGCAGCACCGCCACCTGCCCCAGCGGGGCGGCGAGGTTGCGGACGGTCGCCAGCGCCTCGACCCCGTCGGGCAGGGTGATGCGCATGACGCCGGCGCGGTCTGCGAATGCGGTCAGGGGCTGTGACTGGCCGAGGAAATCCACCAGCGTGCGCCGCGTCTGGCCGATGGCCGGTTCGCTGGCGACGACATGCCCGTCTTCGGCGCTGACATGGACGATGCGGCCATGGGCGGAGAGGTGGCGGGTGGCCAGTGTCGTCAGCGCGAAGGTCGGCGCGACGCCCTTCAGCGTGGCGTTGTCGATCTCGCGGGCGAGCAGGGACGAGACGAGATCGATGTCGCCGGCTGCATCCGCCAGCACGTCGTCGCGCATTGCGGTGGTCTGCAGCGCAGCGCCTGCCGCCAGGATGATGATGAACACAGCGACGAGGCCGGGGATGACGGCCCGGAGCGTCGGCTCGAGATTGGCGAAACGCTGATACAGCGGATGTGTCAGTGACCTAGCGACACCCAGAATCGAATCTGCGCGCACAGATGCGCAGCCCGCGTTGGCACGCGTCATGCCCGTCCCCCTTCGGATACCTTGCCGTCAGTAGATCGGGAGACGTGCCGCATCCCCGCGAATCACTTTTAGTTGAATCCGTGGGGCCTGATTTGTCTAGCCTTGAGTTGAATCTACGGTGTCGAATTCATCCCTGGGTTGTATCGCTCGCGTGATTGAATCTTGTGCGGGTAATGAAACGTTAACCTTCTCGACAGGTCGTCGTTAACCTTTCAGGCCAGTGTGCGTTCGGCGATGTCGGCGACGTCGCGCGACAGGTTCGGGGTGTTGGCGACCATGGCCAGTTTCGCCTCTGCCAGCGCCCGGCGGCCGGGCTCGAGCATGCGCCAGCTCTTGAACGAGGCGAGCAGACGCGAGGCGACCTGCGGATTGGTGCGGTCGAGCGCGATCACGATATCGGCCAGGAAGGCGTAGCCCTCGCCGTCGGTGCGGTTGAACTGGGTGAGGTTGGCGGCAAAGCCGCCGATCAGCCCCCGAACCCGGTTGGGGTTGCCGAGCGAGAACGCCGGATGCTGCATCAGGCCCCGGACGCGGTCGAGTGTGCCGCTTTCGGGGATCAGCGCCTGCGCCATCAGCCATTTGTCGAGCACCAGCGGTTCGGCTGCATAGGTTCTGGCGAAGCGCGCGATCAACTCCTCGCGGGCCTCGCCGGGGATCAGCGTCATCGCGGCGAGCGCCGCCAGCCGGTCGGTCAGGTTGTCGCTGCCCGCGAACTGGGCTTCGGCCAGGCGGGCGCCGGTCTCGGGCGAGGCCAGTGCGAGGAGGCCCAGCGCCTCGTTGCGCAGGGCGCGCCGGCCGGCCGAGGCCGCGTCGGGGCTATAGCGCGCCGCTCCCGTCAGGGTGTCGCGCAGCGCCAGAAGCTGCGGCGCGATCAGCCGGCCGATCTCGGTGGAGAGCCCGCGATGGGCGGCGTGGATCGCGTCGGGATCGACGTCGCGGCCGATCTCGCGGGCGATATCGCCCTGGCTGGGCAGCCGCAGCACCTGCGCCGCGAAAGCCGGGTCGGCGGGCGCCTGGCTGTGCAGGAACCCGTCGAGGACCTCTGCCAGCGCGCCGGCCGTCGAAAGCAGCGCGCCGCGCCGCGCCGGATCGCGGCCGGCCTCGATCAGGGCCCGGCTGGCGACGGTCTGCCAGGCCTGCCAGCGGTTGAACGGGTCGCTGTCGGCGGAGAACAGCCGCAGCAGTTCGGCGTCGCCGAGATCGAGTTCGAGGCGCACCGGCGCCGAAAAGCCGCGCAGCAGCGAAGGGGTCGGCGCCTCCTCGATCTCGCTGAAGGTCACCGAGAGCGAGGCCTCGTCGAACACGATCAGTCCGTCGCCGGCATAGGCGGCCGAGGTCGTCTTGAGCGGCAGGTCGCCGTTTGCCCCGACGAGGCCGAGCGCGACCGGCAGCACGACAGTCTGCTTGTCGGGCTGGCCCGGCGTCGGCGCCGTCGTCTGGGCGAGGTCGAGCGTGTAGGTCGAGGCGGCCGCGTCATAGCGGCCCGACGCGACGATGGTCGGCGTGCCCGCCTGCTCGTACCAGCGTGCGAAATGCGTCAGGTCGTGGCCCGAGGTCTCCGCGAAGCAGGCGAGGAAATCCTCGATCGTCGCCGCCGTTCCGTCGCAGCGCTCGAAATAGAGGTCCATGCCGGCGCGGAAGGCGGCCTCGCCCACCAGGAGCTTGAGCATGCGGATCACCTCCGCGCCCTTCTCGTAGACGGTCGGCGTGTAGAAGTTGTTGATCTCCTTGTAGGCGCGCGGCCGCACGGGATGCGCCAGCGGCCCCGCATCCTCGGAGAACTGGGTCGTGCGCAGGGTCCGCACATCGGCGATGCGCTTCACCGGGCGCGAGCGCTCGTCGGCCGAGAATTCCTGGTCGCGGAAGACGGTGAGGCCCTCCTTCAGGCAGAGCTGGAACCAGTCGCGGCAGGTGATGCGGTTGCCGGTCCAGTTGTGGAAATACTCATGCGCGATGATCGCCTCGATCGAGGCATAGTCGCCATCGCTCGCGGTCTGCGGGTCGGCCAGCACGTATTTGTCATTGAAGATGTTGAGGCCCTTGTTCTCCATCGCGCCCATGTTGAAGTCCGAGACGGCGACGACGTTGAACATGTCGAGATCGTAGTTGCGGCCGAAGACGCGCTCGTCCCAGCGCATGCAGCGCACCAGGCAGTCCATCGCCCAGCCGGCGCGGTCGGCCTTGCCGGGCTCGACATAGACGGCGAGCTCCACCGGGCGACCCTCGGCCGTCACATAGCTCTGGCGGACATGGTCGAGCGCGCCGCCGACCAGCGCGAAGAGATAGGCGGGCTTGGGGTGGGGATCGTGCCAGACGGCGAAATGGCGTTCGCCGCCGGGCACCTCGCCGGAGGCGACGAGGTTGCCGTTGGAGAGCAGCACCGGCGCGATCAGCTTCCTGGCTTCCAGCCGCACCGTGTAGACCGACATCACGTCGGGCCGATCCAGGAAATAGCTGATCCGGCGAAAGCCGTCCGCCTCGCACTGGGTGCAATAGACATGGGAGGAGAGGTAGAGCCCCATCAGCTTGGTGTTGGCCGAGGGGTTGATCTCGGTGTCGATCATCAGCGTGAAGCGGCGTGCGGGCGGCGCATGCAGCGTCAGCTGTTGCGGGGTGGCGCTGTAGGCCGCCTCGTCGATCAGCAGGCCGTCGAGCCGCAGCGCCACCAGCTTCAGCTCGTCGCCGTCGAGGATGAGCGGCGCGCCCGGGCGGCCGGCCGGGTTCGGCCGCAGGCCGAGCTGCGCGCGGATGCGCGTCTTGGTCGGATGCAGGCTGATGTCGAGATCGACCGTGTCGATCAGCCAGTCCGAGGGGCGGTAATCCTCGAGGCGGATCAGCGGATTGTCTTCGGAGCGCATGACGGACTCTGGAAAAGCAGACGAAAAGATCGTGACAGGCTAGCGGGCGTCGGTTGTCTGTAGCTCGCCGGCCGATGGGCTGAAAGGGACGCGATTGTCGCTAGCGCGCGACGTCCGCGATCGTCGGCTCGGCATGGCTGACCAGCCGGCAGACCTGCGGCCGCGCGATCCGGACCGCCCGTTCGATCTGGTCGACGGCGGCGTGGACCGAGGCGACGTCGAGCGTGGGGTCGACGCGGCAATGGTAGTTGACCACCAGGCCGTTCAGGGTCTGGCGAACCCTGACATTGTGGATGTCGTGGATCGGTCCATCGAGCTTCGCGGTCTCGGTGGCCAGCGCCTTGCCGATATCCTCGACCGTGTCCCAGGCGGCGTCGTGGCCGGCCGGCGCGCCGGTTTCCATCGGCTCGATATGCGTCTCGACCTCGGTCTCGCCGCCGAACTCGTCGCGGATCGCCGCCTCCAGCCGCGTCGCGATCTCATGCGCCTGGCCCAGCGGCAGCCTGGCCTCGACCTCCATGTCGAGGCTGACCGAGAGCCGGGGTCCGATGGTGTGGACCGAGACGTGATGCACCGGGATCTTGAGCTTCAGCGCGATCAGCAGGACGCGCTCGAGCGCCGTCTCGTCGTCGACCTGCACCGGGTCGGTCGTCACTGCGATCTCGGCGCCGGGCTCGATGCGCTGCAACTCGCTCGCCAGCACCTCGCGGATCGTCGCGACCCGCTCCAGCGGCAGGGTGCGCGATACGTTGATGCCGATCTCGCCGAGCACGCGGCCGCCCGTCGGCCGGACCTTGAGCCAGTTCACGCCGACAACGCCGGGAACCGCCTCGGCGGCCTCGCGCAGGCGTTCGCTGACCCCCTTGGGCGCTGCATCGAGCAGCGTGTCGATGGTGCGCCGGCCCAGCCGGTAGGCCGACAGCGCCGTGAAGGCGGCAATCGAGAAGGCCGCCACCGTGTCGGCCCGCGCGATGCCGTACCAGACTCCGATCAGCCCCAGCAGCACCAGCGTGGAGCCGACGAAATCGGTGGAAAAATGCGTCGCCTCAGCCGCCAGCGCCTCGGATCCGGTTTCCTTCGCCACGCGCGTCAGCGAGCGCCAGCGGATGGCGTCCACGATCATCGACATGAGCATGATGCCGATGACGATCGGGGTGACCTGGACGTGATCGATCAGGCCCGTCCAAAGCCGGTTGCCGGCCTCCCACAGGATCGCGCCGGCCAGCGTGAACAGGATCGCGGTCTCGACCAGCGCGGCCAGAGCCTCGACCTTGCCATGGCCGTAATGATGCTCGTCATCGGCCGGCTTGTCCGACACGCGC
This sequence comes from Allobosea sp., assembly GCF_030695125.1. Lineage (GTDB taxonomy): Bacteria > Pseudomonadota > Alphaproteobacteria > Rhizobiales > Beijerinckiaceae > Allobosea. Next base: position 57,477 of record NZ_JAUYTP010000028.1, read on the forward strand.
ACGGCAAACCAGGTGAACAGCGTCGAGCCGATGTCGATCAGGCCCTGGAGCGCGTCCGTGAGCAAGGCCAGCGAGCCCGACAGGATCGCGCCGATGAACTTCGCGCCGGTCAACAGCAGCGTCGCCATCACAGAAAGCAATGCGGCGCGCTGCTTGATCTGCGCCATCTGGGCCGGGGTGGCGCGAATAGGGGCGTCGCCGCGGCCGTCCTGCATCGTGCTCATGGCCTGTCCTGCGATTGGGTCGACGTGGGAAGCGTGGCGTCGTCCGAAGACCGGCCCCACTTTCGGCGTCATGCTCATGCGTCTTGGAACTGTGTTCGTGAGCGGCGATGCTTTCGCCCGATTCAGCGGTAGGATCAACCCGGTCCCGACCGACGGACCCCGCCATCACGAGCCCGGCTCCTCAAGGCCGGCCAGAGAGGACTACCGACATGCGCTATCTCCACACCATGGTCCGCGTCACCGATCTCGACGCCGCGCTCGATTTCTACGTGACCAAGTTCGGCCTGGTCGAGACGCGCCGGATCGAGTCCGAGAAGGGCCGTTTCACGCTGGTGTTTCTGGCGGCGCCCGACGATCTCGACGCCGTCAAGGCGACCGGGTCGCGTGGCCGGCCGACGCTGGAGCTGACCTACAACTGGGATCCCGAAACCTACACGGGCGGGCGCAACTTCGGCCATCTCGCCTATGAAGTGGACGACATCTACGCCACCTGCGAGGCGCTGATGAAGGCCGGGGTCACGATCAACCGTCCGCCGCGCGACGGCAACATGGCCTTCATCCGCTCGCCCGACAACATCTCGATCGAACTGCTCCAGAAGGGCGATGCGAAGCCCCCGGCGGAACCCTGGGCGAGCATGGCCAACACCGGGGTCTGGTGAGCCCGGATAGTGGCGGCTGACGCTCATCTGTGAGAGGGTCACGGCATGAATCTTGAAGAACCGATTTTCGTCGATGATCCCGCCATACTCGACTCCGTCGCGCGCTTGGCCGAGCTTTGCGCGTGCTCGGAGGAGGAGGCGATCGGTATTGCAGTCCGGGCGGAGTTGGCCATCCTCGGCAAGGCCGCTGCGGGGCTCGACGAGGCCTGATGACCGGCGTCTTCTGTCTCGGCATCTCGACGCTGGATTATGTCTACAGCGTCGAGAGCCTTCCCACCCGCGGCGAGAAATACCGCTCGAAGGGGCTCGCCGTGGTCGGCGGTGGCTGCGCCGGCAACGCCTCAGTCGCGATCGCCCGGCTCGGTGGTCGCTGCTGGCTGGCGACGCGCCTGGCCGATGATCTCACGGGAGACCAGATCGTCGCCGATCTGGCGGGCGAGGGTGTCGATACGCGCTTCGCCTGCCGCTTTCCCGATCTGCGCTCGCCGGTTTCGGCAATACTCGTCGATGCGCAGGGCGAGCGCATGATCATTTCCTATTCGGACCCGCAGATGCCGGAGGAGGCCGATTGGCTTCCGCGCGAGCTGCCGCAGGGCGTCGGCGCCGTGCTCGCGGACACGCGCTGGGGTGAGGGCGCGCTCGCCGCGCTGCAGTTGGCGCGGGCGGCCGGTGTGCCCGGCGTTCTCGACGGCGACCGCAAGCCGCCCCATCCCGATCTGGTCACCACCGCGAGCCATGTCGCCTTCAGCGCGCAGGCGCTGGCCGAACTGTCGGGAGAGGCCGATCCGCGGGTCGGGCTCGCGCGGCTGGCGCAGGGCGTTCCGACCTGGCTCGCCGTCACGCTCGGCAAGGACGGCGTGCTCTTTGTCGAAGATGGCACGGTCGTTCACCTGCCGGCCTTCGCAGTCGACACCGTCGATACGCTGGGCGCGGGCGATGTCTGGCACGGCGCCTTCACGCTGGCGCTGGCGGAAGGGCAGGGCGCGCGCGCCGCGATCCGCTTCGCCTCCGCCGCGGCCGCGATCAAATGCACCCGCTTCGGCGGGCGCTCCGGCGCACCGCGGCGCGCGGAGGTGATGGCCTTCCTGGACGCCGCCGGCTGATCGGCGGTTCGCGCAGGAGGAATGCCTTAAATTGAGGCAGACCGAGACGCGCAGGCTCTTGCCCGATAAACGGACGCGCGGAAGATAGGTGTCGTTCCTCGTGTCGGGATTGTCCATGTACGCGCCGCCCGTTCCGGCAGCCCATGAGCCGCTGCTTCCGGCCTATGTCCGTGCGTCAGGCGGCGTGCGCCTGCGCTTCGGGCGGGTCGGCGGGCAGACCCACCGCCTCGACGTCGCCGAGTCGGGCGGCTACCGCGCCCGTTTCCCGACGACCTTCGACGCGACCAGCGAAGCCGTGCTGATCAACACCGGCGGCGGCATGGCCGGCGGTGACGCGATGAGCGTCGAGATCGAACTCGGGCCCGGCAGCGATGCGATCGTCACCACCCAGGCGGCGGAAAAGATCTACCGCAGCCAGGGCGCCGACACCCGCATCGACACCCGGTTGTCGGTGGCTTCCGGGGCGAGCCTCGCCTGGCTGCCGCAGGAAACGATCCTGTTTTCCGGCGCGAGACTGGCCCGCCATCTCGCCCTCGATCTCGCCCCCGATGCCCGGCTGGTCGCTTGCGAAAGCGTCTTTTTCGGGCGCAGCGCGATGGGCGAGACGATGCAGCGCGGCGCCTTGCGGGACCGCTGGCGCATCCGCCGCGGGGGAAAGCTCGTCTTCGCCGAAGATGTCCGGCTGGAGGGCGCGATCGCGGAGCGGTTGGCGCGACCGGCGATCGGCGCCGGCGCCCGCGCCGCCGCCACGATCGTCGCGGCCGGTCCGGATCTGGCCGAGCGGTTGGAGCAGATCCGGGCGCTGGCGGCCGGCGAACTCCAGGGCGCGGTCGAGATCGGCGCCGGGATCGTCTCCGATCTGCTCCTGATCCGCCTGCTCTCGCCCGATGCCCAGGCGCTGCGTCGCGTGCTCGTCACGCTGCTGCGGCATCTGACCGGCCGTGCGCTGCCGCGCACCTGGTCAACTTGAGGAGAGCATCATGCTGGCGATCCAGGGTCTGAAATGCATCTATGACACCGGCGCGCGGGGCTGGGCGATCGAACTGGCGCTGAGCGGCGAGGGCGAGGACGCGGTGCGCCGCTTCGACGTCGACGGACCCGACGACGCCGAAATGCTGATCGAGGCGTTCGAGGATTCCACCTCAAGCGCTTTCGATCCGGCCACCGGCGAGATCGTCTTCGCCTATGAATACGCCGATTTCGGCGTCGAGGACGAAGACGAAGAAGACGAGGACGCCGAGGATGAGGAGGCCGGTGACGAGGCTTCCGAGGACGGCTCCGACGAGGACGAAGAGAAGGGCAAGAAATGAATCTGACGCCGCGCGAAAAGGACAAGCTGCTCGTCGCCATGGCCGCCATCGTGGCCCGCAGACGACTTGAGCGCGGCGTCAAGCTGAACTACCCCGAGGCCGTCGCGCTGATCACCGACTTCGTCGTCGAGGGTGCGCGCGACGGCCGATCCGTCGCCGACCTGATGCAGGCCGGCGCCCATGTGGTGCGCGCCGACCAGGTCATGGACGGCATCGCCGCCTTGATCCACGACGTCCAGGTCGAGGCGACCTTTCCCGACGGCACCAAGCTCGTCACGGTCCATGAGCCGATCCGCGGCGCTTCTGATGCGATGAAGCCCGGCGAGGTCACGACCCTGCCGGGGGACCTGATCATGAACGAGGGACGTGAAAGCCTGTCGCTGAGCGTCTCCAATACCGGCGACCGGCCGATCCAGATCGGCTCGCATTACCATTTCTTCGAGGCCAACCCGGCGCTGCGCTTCGAGCGCGACAAGGCGCGCGGCTTCCGCCTCGACATCCCTGCCGGAACGGCGGTGCGCTTCGAGCCGGGCCAGACCCGCGAGGTCAGGCTGGTGGCGCTCGCCGGCAAGCGCGAGGTCTATGGTTTCCGCCAGGAGGTGATGGGGAAATTGTGAAGCTCCTTACTTTCTGGTAATGTAAGGCGCCTTCGCAATGGAGTATGCGTCATGGTGCTCAAGCTGACGACGACGATGACCTCGAAGGGCCAGTTCACGCTGCCTGCGGAGATCCGGCAGGCCCTCGATCTGAGGCCCGGCGACGAGCTGCGCTTTGAACTGACGGATGACAAGCAACTCAACGTTGCTCCGAGACGCCGGCGAAGCATTCGCGAGTTGCGCGCCACCTTGCCTCCGCTGACCTTGGGGCGGGATCTGACGCAGGCAGATATTGACGATGCCGTCGCTGCAGCGATGGACGAGCAGGAACAGCGCGTTCGGTCGGGCAACTGATGCGCGGCATCGATACCAATATTCTGCTGCGGACGGTCGATCTAACCAATCAGGTCCAGACGGACGCAGTCGAACGACTGCTTGATCAGGCCGTCGATGAGCCGTTGTTTGTCAATCATGTCGTTCTCAGCGAGTTCGCCTGGACACTGGAACGAACCTACAAGCGCTCACGGCAGGAGATCGTCACGCGCTTGCGTCATGTCCTCGAGGCTCCGGAATTTGTCGTCCAGCGGCCTGAACTCGTCGAACAGGCGATCGAGGCCTTCGAGAAGAGCAAGGCTCAGTTCCCTGACTGCCTGATCGGCGCGACGAATCTTGCATCCGGCTGCACGACCACACTGTCCTTCGACCGGAAGGCCGTCGCCATTTCGTCCCTGTTCTCGCCCATCCCGAACTGAGGCTGCCATGCCCTTCAATTACCCCCGCAATGCCTATGCCGCGATGTTCGGCCCCACCACCGGCGACACGGTGCGCCTCGGCGACACCGAGCTCGTCATCAAGGTCGAGAAGGATTTCACCACCTATGGCGAGGAGGTGAAGTTCGGCGGCGGCAAGGTCATCCGCGACGGCATGGGCCAGAGCCAGGTCCGCAACGCCGACGGCGCGGTGGACACGGTCATCACCAACGCGCTGATCCTCGACCACTGGGGCATCGTCAAGGCGGACATCGGCATCCGTGCCGGGCGAATCTGCGCCATCGGCAAGGCCGGCAATCCCGACATCCAGAGCGGCTTCGGCAATTTCGACCCGACCGAGACGATCATCGTCGGCCCCGGCACCGAGGTCATCGCCGGCGAAGGCAAGATCGTGACCGCCGGCGGCTTTGACAGCCATATCCACTACATCTGCCCGCAGCAGATCGAGGACGCGCTGATGAGCGGGCTCACCACCATGCTCGGCGGCGGCACCGGCCCCGCGCACGGCACGCTGGCGACGACCTGCACGCCCGGCCCCTGGCATCTCGGCCAGATGATCAAGGCCGCCGACGCCTTCCCGATGAACCTCGCCTTCGCCGGCAAGGGCAATGCGGCGCTGCCCGGCGCCCTGATCGAGATGGTCGAGGCCGGCGCCTGCGCGATGAAGCTGCACGAGGACTGGGGCACGACGCCCGCCGCGATCGACAACTGCCTCTCCGTCGCCGACGACTACGACGTGCAGGTGATGATCCACACCGACACGCTCAACGAGAGCGGCTTCGTCGAGGACACGATCGCCGCCTTCAAGGGCCGCACCATCCACGCCTTCCACACGGAAGGGGCGGGTGGCGGCCACGCACCCGACATCATGAAGGTCGCAGGCCTGCCCAACGTCCTGCCGTCATCGACCAATCCGACGCGGCCCTTCACCGTCAACACGCTCGACGAGCATCTCGACATGCTGATGGTCTGCCATCACCTGTCGCCCTCGATCCCGGAGGATCTCGCCTTCGCCGAGAGCCGCATCCGTAAGGAGACGATCGCCGCCGAGGACATCCTGCACGATCTCGGCGCGCTCTCGATGATGTCCTCCGACAGCCAGGCCATGGGCCGCGTCGGCGAGGTCATCACCCGCACCTGGCAGACCGCGCACAAGATGAAGGTCCAGCGCGGCACGCTGGCGCAGGACGTCGGCACCGGCGCCGACAATTTCCGCGCCAAGCGCTATGTTGCGAAATACACGATCAACCCGGCCATCGCGCATGGCATATCCCGCCATATCGGCTCGATCGCGATCGGCAAGCTCGCTGACATCGTCATCTGGTCGCCGGCCTTCTTCGCGACCAAGCCGGATCTGATCATCAAGGGCGGCATGATCGCCGCCGCGCCGATGGGCGACCCCAACGCCTCGATCCCGACGCCGCAGCCGGTGCATTACCGCCCGATGTTTGGCGCCTTCGGCAAGGCCGTGACCTCGACCTCGCTGGTCTTCGTCTCGCAGGCGGCGATGGCCAACGGCCTGCGCAACCGGCTCGGCACCGAGAAGGAGATGGTCGCGGTCGAGAACGTGCGCGGCGGCATCTCGAAGAAGAGCATGATCCACAACGACGCCACGCCCGACATCCAGATCGACCCGGAGACCTATGCGGTCGTCGCCGACGGCGAATTGCTGGTCTGCGAGCCCGCAAAGGAACTGCCGCTGGCCCAGCGGTATTTCCTGTTCTGAGCGAGACGGATCGCGGGCGGAACAGCCTGCGCGGGCCCGGCGTTTTGTCCCTGCCAGAACAGGGAGGTTCGCCATGGCCGACGACACCAAAGCTGCAGGACAACAGCCCGAAGCGCTCGCCACCTTCGCCGCCACTGCCCGCAATGATGGCAAAAAGCCTGAAGACATCGGTCTGACGGCGACGGCTGAAACGCAGCCCCTGGCGACGGCACCGGACCAGAAGGCCGATGCCGCGACCAAGGTTTTGCGCGAAGGCGTGCTCGGTCGCGACCAAGGCGCGGACGAGGCGGTTGACAGCCTGCCGGATCGGACGCGCTCCGACTGAAGGCGTCTGACATTGAGACCGTCTTAGTAGCACGGATGATCATCGTGCTACTAAGACGATGTGCAGCGCATCCGGCGGGGCTCACGAAGTGGCCAAGAGCCGCAAGGATCTAGCCCAGGCGGCGGCGCTGGTCGCGGCGCTGCGGGAGTCCGCCCCCTTTGCCTTCGCAGATGCCATGGCCGATGCGAGCGCTCGCGGCCGCGAGGGCTGGGCGAAGCCGATCGAGCGCTCGCTGTCGCAGATCGGCGCGGGCTTTCCCTGAGCCGTCCTGCATCCGCCCGCCGCTCCATCGCGTAAACGACCTTCACGTCCGTTGCGCTTCGGAGCCTGCTGTTTGTCTGACCCTTTTCTCGTGATTGCCCGCATCGAGGTCCGCCCCGAGGCGTGGGAGCCCTTCGTCGCCGCCGCCGGGCATTGTATCGAAGCCACGCGCCGCGAGACCGGATGCCTCGCTTATGAAATCCACGAGAGCCTGACCCAGCCCTGCCGCTTCGTGTCCTATGAAAGCTGGGAGACGCGCGCCGATATCGACCGCCACATGCGCTCCTCGCACATGCTGGCCTTTCTGGAGACGGTGAGGGCTTGCGTCACGACGCCGGCGGTGATCGAAGTGGTCGAACCGCGGTCGATCGACCGCCTCTGATCCACGCTTTTCTTACGGACGTCCTCATCATGCTTCGCGCCACCTCCGTCGTTCGCAAGGCCGCCGTCAGGCAAGACCGCGTCGTCGATACGCTGACGCTCGACCATGACGACCGCAACCGCCGCCGCCTCGCGCTCAAGGCCGATGGTGGGCTTGGAATCCTGCTCGATCTCGACAAGGCCACCGCGATCGGCGATGGCGACGCCGTCAAGCTGGAGGATGGCCGTCTCGTACTGGTGAAGGCGGCGCCGCAGAGCCTGCTCGAGATCCGCGCCGAGAATCCGCTGCGGCTGATGCGGGTCGCCTGGCATATCGGCAACCGCCACACCCCCGCCGAGATCACGGCAGACGCGATCTACATCGAGAACGACCATGTCCTGGCCGAGATGGTGCGCGGGCAGGGCTGCGCGATGAGCGCCGTGATGCGGCCGTTCCAGCCCGAGCGTGGCGCCTACGACCACGACCACGCCAATTGCGATCATCCCAGCCATGCTCATGGCCATCATGATCACGCCCATCATGATCACTCTCATGACCATCACGGGCATGATCACGCGGCGCATGCCCATGGTCATGCCGAAGCGCACGCCCATGGCGACAAGGCCCACGCCCACAGCCATGCGGAATCCCACAGCCACGCGGCGGGCGACGCCTGCGGCTGCGGCCACGATCATGCGCCTCACGACCATGGCCACAAGCACGGCGCCGAGCACGGCCCCAAGGGCCATACGCACGATCACTGATCGCCACAGCCATGGCGGCGCATCTGCCCCTGATGATCTGGCTGTCGCCGTCCTTTCCGGTCGGCGCCTTCGCCTATTCGCATGGCCTGGAATGGGCTTTCGAAAGCGGTGACCTGCATGATGCGCAGTCCCTGCACGACTGGCTCGACGCGCTGGTCTCGCAAGGGTCGCTGCGCAACGATCTGATCCTCTTCGCCTGCACGTTGCGGGCAATCGAGGCGGGGGACGACGCGGCGCTGACCGAGATCGCCGAACTGGCGCTGGCGCTGGCAAACTCCGCCGAGCGCCGGCTGGAGACGGTGACGCAGGGCAATGCTTTCGTCGCGGCTTTGCGCGCCGCCTGGCCCTGCGACGCCATCGAACGCCTCAAGCGGGTCTGCCCGGGCGACGTTGCCTATCCCGTTGCCGTCGCGACGGCGAGCGCGGGCCACGGCCTGCCGCTCGATGCGTCGCTGGAGGCCTATGGGCTGGCCTTCGTCGCCAATCTGGTCTCGGCCTCGGTCCGGCTCGGCATCGTCGGGCAGACCGACGGGCAGAAGTTGACCGCCGCACTGATGCTTGCCGTGCGCGCGGCCGCCGCCGAGGCCGGCCCGGCGACGCTGGAGGATCTCGGCGGCTGCTGCTACCGCTCCGACCTCGCCTCGCTGCGCCACGAGACGCAGTATTCCCGGCTGTTCCGCTCGTGAGCGCCCCATTAAAGGTCAGTCACGCGATCAGATGGTCCCTCGGCCGTTCAACCGCGCCGTCATTCCGGACAAGCCGCCAAGCGGCGCCGCTCCGGAATCGATCCTAGAGTGCCGCCGGTGCCCTATGATGGATTCCGGGTCTGCGCTTCGCTGGCCCGGAATGACGGCGAGGGAATGATTGCGCTGAGAGCCAATGGATTCCAGCACGGCGCAAGAGTTGCTTCCGCACTGCGCTTTGCCTCGCCGCACCGGCCGGCTACGCTGCCGTTTGAGATATAAGGATTCCTCCCCATGTCGCGCTCTCCTCACGGCCCCCTTCGCGTCGGAATCGGCGGCCCCGTCGGCTCCGGCAAGACCGCGCTGATGGAGGTGCTCTGCAAGCGCATGCGCGACACCTACGACATCTGCGCCATCACCAATGACATCTACACCAAGGAGGATGCCCGGCTTCTGACGGTGGCGGGCGCGCTGCCGCAGGAGCGCATCATGGGCGTCGAGACCGGCGGCTGCCCGCACACCGCGATTCGCGAGGACTGCTCGATCAACCTCGCCGCCGTCGAGGAGATGCGCGGCAAGTTCCCGAACCTCGACATGATCCTGATCGAATCCGGCGGCGATAATCTTGCCGCGACCTTCTCGCCGGAGTTGGCGGATCTGACGATCTACGTGATCGACGTCGCGGCCGGCGAGAAGATCCCGCGCAAGGGCGGCCCCGGCATCACCCGCTCCGACCTGCTGGTCATCAACAAGACCGATCTCGCCCCCCATGTCGGCGCGGATCTTGCAGTCATGGAGCGGGATTCGAAGCTGATGCGCGGCAAGCGCCCCTTCGCCTTCACCAACACGAAGGCGGGCGAGGGCGTCGATGTCGTGATCGACTTCATCGAGACGGCGGGTGGCCTGCGCGCCGCTTCGGCGGCGTGACGGACGTGCAAGGGAGACGGCGATGCGCGCAATGGCGAAACGAATGGGGCTCGTGGTGATCGCGTCTGCGCTCGCCGGGCCCGCGCTGGCGCATACGGGCGTCGGCGCCGTGCATGGCTTCGGCGCCGGCCTCCTGCATCCGCTCTTCGGCGTCGACCACGTGCTTGCCATGGTCGCGGTCGGTCTTTGGGCCGGGCTCACCGGCGGGCGGGCGCGCTTCGCCTATCCGCTCGCCTTCGTCGGCATGATGGTTCTCTCCGGCCTCTGGGGCATGTCCGGGGCCGCTTTGCCCGGCGTCGAGATCGGCATCGCCGTTTCCGTCGTCGTGCTGGGCCTGGCGATCGCGCTGCGGGCGACGCCGCCGCTGGCGGCGGGCGCGGCCGCCTGCGCGATCTTCGCCATCTTCCACGGCCATGCCCATGGCGCCGAACTGCCGCAAGGGTCGAGCGGGCTCGGCTATGCGCTCGGCTTCGTGCTGGCGACCGCCGCCCTGCACGGTGCCGGCCTCGCGCTGGCCGGCCTGCTGGCGGCGCGCGCGCCGCTGCTCGCCCGCGTCGCCGGCGGCGGGCTGGCGCTAGCGGGCGTCGCCATCCTCGCCAGCTAGCAATGTGAGCATCCTGCCACCCCGGGGGGCGGCAGGATCAGGCGGGATCCGGCCTTCGGCGTCAGATGATCCGGCGCCGCAGCCAGCCGCCAATCTGCTCGACCGCGACCACCAGCGCGAACACGGCCAGGATGATGGTCAGTGCGGTGTCGTAGTCGAACAGGTCGAAGGCGACCTTGAGCTCGACGCCGATGCCGCCGGCGCCGACCAGCCCGAGCACGACCGAAGCCCGCGTCGCCTTCTCCACGCAAAACAGCGAGGTCGCGATGAAGGACGGCATCGCATTGGGCACGACCGCCGAGAAGATCAGCCCGGTCTTGCTCGCCCCGATCGTCGAGAGCGCCTCGCGCGGGCCCTTGTCGGTTTCCTCCATCGCCTCGGCAAAAAAGCGCCCTGCATAGCCGATCGTGTCGATCATCAGCGCCAGCACGCCGGCTGCGGGCCCCAGGCCTACGGCAATGACGAAGAACAGCGCCCAGATCAGATCCGGCACCGTCCGGAAGAAGGCGATCAGCCCGCGCGCAAGCGTCCGCACGATCGGATGTGGCGAGAGCCCGTCGGCGGCGAGGATCGCCAGCGGAAAGCTCAGGATCAGGCCGAGCACGCAACCCGACACCGCCATCTGGAAGGTCGTCGCCAGCGACCAGAAGATCTGTTCGATGCGGCTGAGGTCCGGCGGGAACATCCGGCTCAGGATGTTGCCCATATAGGGGATGCCGCGGATCAGCTTCTCGGCTGACAGCTCCGAGCCGCTGAACGACCAGATCACCAGCGCCAGCGCCAGGAAACCGCCGATGAAAGCGACGGCGCTCGGACGTTCGAAGCGGTCGACGGCGAAGGTCGTCCGCGCGGTCTGAGGCAGGCTCATGCGAACACCGTCGCCGGCGCGCGGGCCGGCTCCTCTTGAGGCTCGGCACCGTCGCCCGGCTCCTCGAAGAAGGCGGCGAGTTCGGCCTCGGTGCAATGCCCGGCCCTGCGGTCGAGCGCGACCGTGCCGCCGCCCAGCCCGACGATGCGGTCGGAGAAGCGCAGCGCATGCGCCATGTGGTGCGAGACGAAGACCAGGGTCAGCCCCTTGTCGCGCGTCAGCCTGCACAACAGCTCCATGATCTCGCGGCCCGCGCGGGGGTCGAGGCTCGCATCGGGCTCGTCGGCGAGAACGAGTTCGGGCCGCTGCATCAGCATGCGCGCGATGGCGACGCGCTGCGACTGCCCGCCCGAGAGGGAATCGGCCCGCTGCAGCGCCTTGTCGGCCAGCCCGACGGCTTCGAGACAGGCCATCGCCTCGTCGCGCACCGCGGCCGGCGCGAGCGACTGCGCCCATGTGCGCGGCCCTGAGCGACGCGCCTGCACGCCATGCACGACATTGGAGAGCGCGCTGAGCCGCGCGACGAGATTATGCTTCTGGAAGACGACGCCGACCCGCGCCCGGAAGCGCTTCAGCGCAGATCCGCTGAGATCGCCGACCGTCTCGCCGAGCACGCTCAGCCGGCCCTGGTCGGCTTCCGCCAGCCGGACGATCATCCGCAGCAGCGTCGATTTGCCGGTCCCGTTCGCGCCGATCAGGGCGAGCGATTCACCGGCGGGCACGGACAGGTCGAGCTTCTCGATGATAGTGCGGGGCCCGAAACTCTTGCGCAGGCTGTCGATGGCGATGACGGGGGCTGGCGCCCCCGTCGGTAATGACCCGGTGGCGGGCGAGGATGTCATCACTCGATGAACTTGTTGAATTCGGTGATGCCGATCGTGGCGTAGATCGAGCGGACATAATCGTAGTCGCTGTCCTTGACCTCGGGCAGGAAGACGCCGCCGGTGAATTTCCGGTTGTCGTCGGTGCCGGTGACGACCGCCTTCATCAGCTCCGTGCCATGGTCGAGGAAGGCCTTGCGCACCTTGGCGACGATCTCGGGCTTCACCTTGGGGCTGGCGATCATCACGTCGTTGGGCAGGTCGCGGCCGCGCGCCACCACGGTGAAGCCGGTTTTGGTGTCGCTCTCGCGGATGCGCTGGAGATGGGTGAGGTTGAGGCCGATGGCGGCGATGTCGCCACGCTTCATCGCCTCGACTGCGACGTTGCGCTTCACGAAGATCGGCTTGTAGTCGACATTGTACTTCAGGCCGAAATCAGCGAGCGCCTGCGCGGGCCCGAGATGCTGCGAGGTCGAGCCGATCTCGCCGAAGGAGATCGTCTTGCCCTTGAGATCGGCGACGCTCTTGATCGGCCCGGTCGCCAGGACCGCGACCTGGCTGAAATAGTCCGGGCGCTGCCAGCCGACCACCGGAACCGCCTGGGTGCGGGCCTTGAACACGACATACTCGGCCGGACCGGTCAGGACGAAGTCGATCTGGCCGGCGGCCATCGCCTCGACCGCGGCCGTGCGGCCCGAAACCGCGAAGAACTGCACCTTGACGTCGGCGACCTTCTCGAAGGCGGCCTTGAATGGGCCGAATTCGCGCTGCAGCGATTCCGCACCGTCAATGTCGGTGACGGCGAAGCGGATCGCGTCCTGCGCCTGGGCGGTAGGCGTGACGAAGGCGGCCGCTGCGGCGAGCAGCGCGACGGCGATGGGCTTCAACATGGGGTGTCCTCCCGTTCCCTGGGACTCTGCCGCTAGGGCCGGCATGCGACGCGCAGGTGACGGCTGCTTGACGGTTCGGTGACGGGCCCTGTCATGCTGCCGTCATGCCGGGATTCCATGCGCGGTCGGCCGCACCCTTCGATCGCGGCAGGGAGATGGACGTGGCGATTTCGATTACGGGCGGCGATATCCTGGGCGAGGGCCTCGAGCGCCGCGACATCACGCTTGAAGATGGCATGATCGCGGCCTTCGACACCGCGCCGCGCGCGGGCGCTCTCAGGCTCGATGCGACCGGTCTCCTCGTCCTGCCTGGGCTCGTCGATTGCCACGGCGACGCTTTCGAGCGCCACATCATGCCGCGGCCGCGCGTCGCCTTCGACATCGACCTCGCTTTGAGGGATGCCGACCGTGCCCTGCTCGCCAATGGCATCACCACCGCCTTTCACGGCGTCACCTGGTCCTGGGAGCCGGGCCTGCGCGGGGCGGAGACTGCCCGGGCTTTGGCCGATGCGATCGCGCGGCTGCAGCCGGAACTGGACGCCGATACCCGCTTTCATCTCCGCCATGAGACCTTCAACCTCGAGGCCGAGCCGCAGATCCTCGCCTGGCTGGCGGAGGGCCGCGTCGGCGTACTCGCTTTCAACGACCACACCGAGGGCACGCTGAAGACGAGGCATCGACCCGACAAGATCGGCAAGATGGTGGAGCGGACAGGCCTCTCGACGGAGGCCTTCATGGCGCTGGTCGAGACCGTCTATGCCCGCAAGGGCGATGTCGAGGGCTCGATCGCGCGGCTCGCCGCGGCGGCGCGCGCGGCTGGTGTGCCGATGTTCTCCCATGACGACATGACGCCCGCCATGCGCGCCTGGTACCGCTCGCTGGGCGTAGCCGTCGCCGAATTCCCGATCGACGAGGCGACCGCCCGCGAGGCGGCAACCCACGGCGAGGCGATCGTCTTCGGCGCGCCGAATGTCGTGCGCGGCGGTTCGCATACGGGCTGTCCGAGCGCCGAGGAGATGGTGCGGGCCGGGCTCTGCACCATTCTGGCCTCGGACTATTACTATCCGGCGCTGGCGCTGGCGCCGTTCCTGCTGGCGCGCCGCGGCGCGGCCTCATTCGCCGAAGCCTGGGCGCTGGTCTCGCGCGCGCCGGCCCACGCGCTCGGCCTCCACGACCGTGGCGTCATCGCGCCGGGCAAGCGCGCCGATCTCGTCCTCGTCGAGGAGGGACCCCATCCCCGCATCGTCGCGACCATCGCCGGCGGCCGGCTCGTCCATCTCGCCGATCAGCGCCTGCTCGGCTGAGGCTCCCGGTTCCAGCCGGAACTTTCGCCGTCCGCGCCGATTGTAGAGCCGTTGCGATCGGGAACGGTGCCATGGCGTTGCTAGAAAAGGATGAGGCTTCAGTCCGTCTGAAGCGCGCCAAGGCCCCGGACCTTTCGATCACCCGCCACCGTGCCGGCAAGGGCTTCACCTATCGCGATAGCGACGGCAACCGCGTCACCGACGCGGCGACGCTCGCCCGCATCCGCTCGCTCGCCATCCCGCCGGCCTATGCCGATGTCCGCATCGCGGCCGATCCCCGCGCCCATCTCCAGGCGGTTGGTCATGACGAGGCTGGCCGCGTGCAGCACCGCTATCATCCCGGCTGGGAGAAGGTGCGCGAGCGGCGCAAGCTGAAGCGCCTGAAATGCCTGCTCGACGCGCTGCCGAAGCTGCGCGCGGCGATCGCCCGCGATCTCAAGGACCGGCGTCTCAGCCGCGACAAGGCGCTCGCCTGCGCGGCGGCGATCATCGACCGCTGCCATATCCGCGTCGGCAACGAGACTTATGCGAAGACCAATGGCAGCCACGGCGCCTCGACCCTGCTCAAGCGCCACGTCACCATCACCGGCGGGCGTGTCGAGCTCTCCTTCAAGGGCAAGAGCGGTAAGCAGATCGCCTGCGCCCATGCCGATCCGGCGCTGGTGCGGGCGTTGACGCGGATCATGACGCTTCCGGGAAAGCGCCTGCTGCAATATGTGCGCGAGGACGGCGAGATCGCCGAGGTCAGGGCGAGCGAGATCAACGCCTATCTCAAGCGCGTCAGCGGCCTGCCGGTCAGCGCCAAGGACCTGCGAATGCTCGCCGCCAACGCGGCTGCGGCCGAACTGCTGCTGGCGGGCGAGGTGGTCGCGACCGAAACGGGCAAAAAGCGGCAACTCGCCGACATCATGCGGGCCATCTCCGAGCGACTGGTCAACACGCCGGCTGTGGTCCGCAAGAGCTATGTCCACGCCATCGTGCTGCGCGCCTATGCGACCGGCCGCCTGAAGCGCTGCTATGAGAGAGCCAAGGCCCGCGGCGCCTGCTCGCGGATCGAGCGGGCGCTGGGGCTGGTCGCGGCCTGATCCTGCGGGCGGTCGCCACAGGTGCATCGCGCCGCATTTTCCGCTAGTCAGCCGCCATGACCGCCCTTTCGCCCGAACTGCTGCGCTTTTCCGTCGCGCCGATGATGGACTGGACCGACCGGCATTGCCGCGTCATCCACCGCCTGATGTCGCGCCGCGCCCGGCTCTACACGGAGATGGTGACCGCGCAGGCGGTGATCCGGGGTGACCGCCCGCGGCTGATCGGCTTCGACGCGGTCGAGCATCCGGTCGCGCTGCAGCTCGGCGGCAACGATCCCGCCCTGCTGGCGCAGGCCGCCCGGATCGGCGCCGAGTTCGGCTATGACGAGATCAACCTCAACTGCGGCTGCCCCTCCGACCGCGTCCAGGGCGGGGCTTTCGGCGCCTGCCTGATGCGCGAGCCGGCGCTCGTCGGCGACTGCGTCGCGGCGATGAAGGCGGCGGTCGCGATCCCCGTCACGGTGAAATGCCGCATCGGCGTCGACGATCAGGACCCGGAAGCGGCGCTCGACGCGCTCACCCAGGTGGTGACGGCGGCGGGCGTCGATGCGCTGATCGTCCATGCCCGCAAGGCCTGGCTGCAGGGGCTCTCGCCCAAGGAGAACCGCGAGATCCCGCCGCTCGACTATGACCGCGCCTACCGCCTCAAGGCGGCCCATCCCGCGCTGCCGGTGGCGATCAATGGCGGCATCCGCGCCCCGGAGGAGTGGGCGGGCCATCTCGTGCATCTCGACGGCGTCATGGTCGGCCGCGAGGCCTACCAGAACCCGGAGATCCTGCTGCGCGTCGATCCGCTGCTCTTCGGCGAGGAGGCGCCGGTGGCGGACGCCTTCGCCATGCTGGAGGCGCTGGAGCCGCATCTCGCGCGTCATCTCGAGGCCGGCGGGCGGCTGCATGCCTTCACCCGCCATCTCGTCGGGCTGTTCCCAGGCCGGCCGGGCGCGCGCCAGTTCCGCCGCCATCTCGCCGAGCACTGCGTCGCGGCCGGCGCGGGCCTGGCGGATCTGCGTGCGGCGATCGCCCATGTCTCCCGGCACGATGCCGTGCGCGCCGCCTGAGGGATCCTGACGATGGCTGAAGCGCCTTCCGACACCGAAATCGGCCGCCGCGTCGCCGAGAGCTTCGACAAGCAGGGCTTCATGACGACGCTGGGCGCGCGGCTCCTGCGCGTGGCGCCGGGCGAGGTCGAGATCGAACTGCCGGTCGGGCCGCTCGTTTCGCAGCAGCATGGTTTCGTCCATGCCGGTGCGGTCGCGGCCATCGCCGATTCCGCCTGCGGCTATGCGGCGCTGACGCGGATGCCGGCAGGGGCGGGCGTGCTGACCGCCGAGTTCAAGATCAACCTGCTGGCGCCCGCTGTCGGCGAGAGGCTCATCGCGCGGGGCAGGGTGGTCAAGGCCGGGCGGACGCTGACGCTTGCGCTCGCCGAGGTCTTCGCGGTCCGGGACGGAGCCGAGAAGCTCTGCGCCATGCTCACCGCCACCTGCATGGCGGTCGGCGGGCGCGAGGTCTAGGGGAAACCGAAGTTTGCCGCACTCGCAATTCAATCGCTTGATAAGTCTCTGAAATATAGAGATCGCCGTTTGAGAGTGCTTAAACAGAAAGTGCCGCAGTTAAGGCGAAGTACGACCGCAACAGGGTGCCGCGCTGCTAACATGGCGATGGGAACCGACCTTTTGGCGGCATCCGAGATGGTCAGCTTCCGGCGCTGGCCCATACCGGACCTCGGCGTTGACAGAATTGAATGTCTGCTGTGCAGCTCGAAGCAGACGTATTGTCAGTGGCCATAACGTCATGACGGCATAGCCGGTGACGTTGTCCCTCTGGGTTGATCCAGTCTGAATGTCGTTCTGGTCCATCGCGAGGACCAGAGCGTGAAGCGCAGCCGTTGCTCGGCATCACGGATCATCGCGATCCTGCGCCGCCGTGCCGGCTGCGACCAAAGCGGTTACGTCCCGCGACGCGGCCAGTCCGGCCCATAAGCGCGAGCGGCCCCCTCCGGCGTGGCGTAGCCCCGCCTGAGATCATCCGTGATCTTGCTCGCCGGCCGCGCTTGCGGGTTGCCGAAGCCGGCGCCGCCGGCCTCGCGCAGCGTCAGGCGGTCGCCCGGCGCGAGCTCATGCCGCCCCTGCGGCGAGATCGTCTCGCCATTGACCAGATGTTCGCGGCAGGCGCCCGGCTGCCCGCCGGCGAAGCCCTGCGCCGGAAACTGGGTGCGGTTGGCCATGGAGAAGACGCTGACCGGAAAGCCGCTGTCATTGCGCAGCACGATCTCCTGGCCGGGGCCGCCGCGATAGGCGCCTGCCCCGCCCGAATCCGGCCGCAAGCTCTTGCGCTCGACGGTCAGTCCGCTCTCGGGCTCGAACAGCTCCGCCGACATGCCGCCCATATTCGACGAGCCCGGCGTCGTCGGCTGGCCGTCGAGATCGCTCAATGCGCCGAAGCCGCCCGCCGCGCAGAACGTCGTGGTCATGCCCGAGCCGTCCGGCCGGCGGCCCTGCAGGGTGATGAAGTCGATCAGCCCGCTGCCCGCCATCACCCGGTCCGGCACGACCTCGGCCAGCGCGCCGAAGATCAGCGGGGGGATGAAATGGCCGATCACATGCCGCCCGGCCGACGGTGCCGGCGGCACGGCATTGAGCAGGCAGCCCACGGGCGCGCTGATCGAGATCGGCACGGTGGCGCCGTCATTGTTGGGCAGCCTGGGCGCGGTGATGCATTTCAGCGTGTAGAGCGCCATCGAGCGCGTATAGGACAGCGGCACATTGATGCCGGCGCCGACGCAGGGGCCGGTTCCGGCGAAGTCGATCGCCGCCGCGCTGCCGCGCTTGTCGATCCGGCAGACGAGCCGACGGATGTCGCCGAAGGCCTCGACCTCGACCTCGTTGCGGTAGGCGCCATCGGGAATCGCGGCCAGCGCTGCCCTGACGGCGGCCTCGGTCTGGTCGATGATCGAAACGGCGAGCTCGTCGACATCGGCGAGCCCCGCTTCGGACAGGAACTCGCCGAGCTGCCGGTCGACGACCTCGAGGCAGCTCACGCTCGCCATGATGTCGCCCAGCACCTGCTCGGGCACCCGGACATTCAGCTTGATCAGCTCGATCAGCGTCTCGTCGCGCTGGCCCGCCGCGAAGAGCTTCCAGATCGGCAGCCGCAGACCCTCATGGTAGATTTCGGTCGCGGCGGCGGAGAAGCCCATGCCGCCGATATCGGGCAGATGCGTTATGCTCATGGCATAGGCGACGATGCGCCCGCCCCGGAAGATCGGCTTCATCAGGGCGAGGTCGAACATATGGCCCGTGCCGATGACGGGGTCGTTGGACGCGACGACATCCCCCGGCGCCAGCGTCTGCGGCGGAAACCGCTTGAGCATATGCGCCATCGTCACCGGCGCCGTGCCGATGAAGACGGGGATGCATTTGCGGCTCTGCGCGATCAGCCGGCCGCGCGTGTCGAAGATCATCACCGAGAGATCGAAGCCCTCGCGCACCAGCATCGAGAAGGAGGTGCGGATCAGGGCCGCCGCGCCTTCGTCGGTGATCGAGATCAGCCTGTCCCAGGCGATGGCGAGGTCGATCGGATCGAGGGTTCGGCGGGATGCCGCGACAGGGCTCGTCATGGGGTCGCGATCTCCGCAACGAGGCTCATGTCGCCATGCACCGTAGCGCGGTCACCGGCGTCGAGCAGGATCGTCGATTCGGGTTCCTCGACCAGGGCCGGCCCGTCCACGACCATGCCTGGCCGCAGCCGCGAGCGCGCCAGGACGGCGCAGTCGACAAGGCCACCGGCGGCCGGGAAATAGGCCTGACGATGGCCCGTCATCGCCTCGCCGCCGTCGTTTTCGTCCTCCGGGCTGGTCGAGAAACTCTGGGAAGCCGCAGCGCTCGCCTCGACCTTGCACCCGACGATCTCGATCGGCTCATCGAGACTGGTGTGGAAGATCTCGCGGTAGCGCTCGATGAAACGCATCCGCAGCGCCTCGCGGAGGTCCCCGCAGGCCTCGGGAAGCTCGACCTCGATGTCGTAGTGCTGGCCGCGATAGCGCATGTCGAAGCGCCGGTGCCAGTGCGTGGCTCCGCCGGAGCCGAGCGGCGCCGCAGCCTCGGCATCGAGATCCGCGAGAAGGGCCTGGAGCTCGCTCTCCTCGACCGCGTCGAGCCCGCGCCGGAAAGCCCGCACCGTCTCGAAGGACTGCGCGCCCGACAGCATTCCGAAAGCCGACATGACGCCGGCTCCCCGCGGAAAGATCACGCGTGGCACCCGCAGCTTGCGGGCGATCCGCGCCGCATGCAGCGGTCCGCCGCCGCCAAAGGCGACCATGGCGCAGCCGCGATAGTCGAAGCCGCGTTCGGTGGCGTGCATGCGGAAGGCCCGCGCAATGTCCTCATTGGCCATGTCATGCGCCCCCCAGGCGGCGCGCAGCGCATCGACGCCCAGCGGCACGCCGATCTGCTCGCGATAGGCCTCAGCCGCGGCGTCGAGATCCAGCGTCATGGTGCCGCCGAGAAAGCTGTCGGGATGGAGGTAGCCGAGCAGGAGATTGGCATCGGTCAACGTCGCGGTCTTGCCGCCACGGCCATAAGACACAGGCCCGGGTTCGGCGCCGGCGCTGCGCGGGCCGACCCTGAGCCGGCCGAGCGCATCGGGCGCAACCAGGCTGCCGCCCCCGGTCCCGATCTCGGTCATGTCGAGGACGGGGATCTGCAGCGGGAGGCCGCTGCCGCTGCGATACTCGTAAGCGTGTGCCGCCTCGAAGGAATAGGCGCGAAACGGCCTGCCCTTGCGGATCAGAGCCCCCTTGGCGGTCGTGCCGCCGAGATCGAAGGAGAGCAGGTCGCCTCCCGCGACCGCCGTGCCAATCCGGGCCGCGACGAGCACACCGGCGGCGGGGCCCGATTCCAGCAGCTTCACCGGATAGCGCCGGGCCATGTCGAGGTTCATGAGACCGCCGCTCGACGCCATGATCCAGAGCCGCCCCAGGAAGCCGGCCTCGGCCAGGCCCGTCTCCAGCCGGGAGAGATAGCGGTCGACCAGCGGCTGCGAATAGGCGTTGGCGCAGGTCGTGGTCCAGCGCTCGAATTCGCGCGGATAGGGGAAGACATCGGCCGAATGGGAGATGTGCAGCGCCGGATAGAGCGCCCCTGCAATCTCGCGGGCGCGGCGTTCGTGACGGTCGTCGACATGCGCGTGGAGGAAACAGATCGCCAGCGCCTCGATCCGCTCGTCCTCGACCAGCCGGCGCGTCTGCGCAGCGACGGCTTCCTCGTCCAGCGGCACGAGCACGGAGCCGTCATGTTTCAGTCGCTCGGGAATGTCGGCCCGCAACCCTCGCTCGACGATCGGTTCTGCGTAACGCAGCCGCAGATCGAACAGGTCGTAGCGCTGCTCGCGGCCGATATCGAAGAGGTCGCGGAAGCCTTGCGTGACGAGCATGCCGGTGCGGTCGCCGCGACGCTCGATCAGGGCATTGGTGACCAGCGTCGTGCCGTGGACGATCTCGACGAGCTCGGACAGGGAGCAGCCGACGGCCTGGCAGATCGCGAGCGTGCCTTCGAGCACGGCGTGGGAGGGATCACGCGGCGTCGTCAGTTGCTTGTGGACGCCGACCCGCGAGCCCAGCGAATCCACCAGCGCGAAATCGGTGAAGGTGCCGCCGATATCGATGCCCAGGCGCAGGCCGCCGCGTGGCGCGACATCGAGGCCATCATGCATGAGGGGCAGCCAGCGCCGTCCGCGCCAGGCGCAGGAATCCGATGTCGTGCCGGGTCGTGCCGTCTCCGCTGGCGAGATCGGCGACGATCTCCCCGATCACGCTGCAGAACTTGTAGCCATGCCCCGAGCAGGGCGAGACCAGCACGACCTGTTCATGGGCGGGGTGGCGGTCGAGAATGAAATGCTCGTCGGGGGTGTTGGTGAACATGCAGCTCCGCAGCGCCATGGTCGGGCCGCTGCCATCAGGGAAATAGCGCTGGCTGAAATCCCGCAGGAGGCGCTCGTCCTCCGCGTCCGGCTCGCGCCTGACATCGTCGGCACGGCTGGTTTCGCCGCGGTGGTGATAGCGGCCGAACTTGAAACCGGGCACCTCGTAGATCGGAAAGCCGTAATAGCGGCCCTCATCGACCTGCAAATTGAAGACCGGGAAGCGATCGAGCGCGAACAGCTCCGGCTTCGCGGGCTGAAGCCAGGCCAGAACCTGCCTTTCGGGCACCGCAACGGCCCGGAGAGAGGGTTCGAGGTCGCCGATCCAGGCTCCGGCAGTCAGCACCAGCCGCGCGGCCTCGTAGCGGCCGCGATCGGTCGTCACCAGCACCCCGTCGCCATTGGGTTTCGCCTCCCAGCCGAGCACGGCCTCGCGGGCATGGATCTCCGCGCCATGCGACTGGGCGGCGCGAACATGCGCCACGATCGCCCGCTCGCTGGCGATCAGCCCGCCACGCGCCTGAAACACCGCGCGATGCGATGACGGCAGGCGATAGCCGGGGTAACGTGCATTGACCTGATCGCCGGTCAAAACCTCATGGGGCAGTTCGTGCAGGCGGGCCGAATTCAAGGCCCCCTGAAACAGCGCGTCATCCTCCGGGCTGGCATCGATCGACCCGGTGATGACCAGCAGCTCCTCGCCGGTCGCCGCTTCGATCTCGCCCCAAAGCTCATAGGCGCGCCGCAGCAGAGGGACGTAGGCCGGGTCCTCGTAATAGGGCATGCGGATGATCCGGCTGATGCCGTGCGACGAGCCCATGCTGTGGGGGATGTCGAAGCGTTCGAGACCGAGAACCTTCACGCCCCGCCGGGCGAGATGCCAGGCGGCGGCGCTTCCCATGCCGCCGATCCCGACGACGATCACGTCATAGGCCATTCTCGACACGTCCCCCAACACCCGCCACGCCATGGCTTGCGATTCCGACACCCTGCCGGTCCTCCAGTCTACGCAATAACGCGGCCAAGGCATCACCAGCCAGTGATACGAATCGGCTTGTACATGGCGCGATGAGGAGCGCGACCAGACACATGCGCGAGCGAGCTTGAACGGGGTCAAGCATGGCTGCGGTCAGAATCGGCCGGGTCGGAACGGCTGCGCGTCGATGAACCTCGTTCCAGTGGCGACGAAATCGGCGAAGAGGCGTCCGGTCATGGCGCCCAGCGTGAACCCGTGATGAGCTCGAGCTGAAGCGAGCCAGAGTTCGGCATGACGAGGGCCCTCGCCGACGAACGGCAGCATGTCTGACATGCAGGGCAGCGCGCTGGGCCGTGGCTCATCGTCGAGTCGGCGCCCGAGCGCCATGAACTGCCGGGCTACCCGGAGGGCCAATGCGCCACGTCCTGAAATCGAGGCTATACTCCGAAGCTGATATTCACGACTGGCCGGAGTGCCTTGGTGGCGCCTCGTCAGGCGGATCGTGGATCGGTTGGCAGCCGGAATTCTTGATCGGGAGTGTCCCGTTGGTCGCATGAATCGCTGCCTGGCCATGCCAATTGACGCCGTCCCGAACACGCCGCACGATCCTTGCCTTCGACCGGAGGTGATCAAGGATGCGCCTCGTTCTGATAGCGATCCATTGCCTGGGAGGCGCAATTGCGATCAGCTTGGCGGCGGCCAAGCCCGCGACTGCGCAGCAGCCCTCCGACCGCCCAGCAGCGGAGCAGACGGCCCTGATGCAGTTCCCGGGCTCGGGCTGGTGGTTGGCGCCACCGCCTGGTTTCGTGCAATCAAGTCCGCCCTGGCCCGTGTTGCGTCATCGCAGCGGCGCGCACATCGCCCTCGTCGAGTTTGCGAAGCAGCCCCTGACGCAGGCGAGCTTCGGCGCGATCGGCGCCCTCACGGCGGCTGGCACGCATGACGAGGGACGGCTCGAATCCGTCGAGGCCGTCATGGCCGGCGGCCGGCCGGCGTTCCTGGCCATCGCGCGTATGACGCAGCAGAAGGCGTTGGCCTACAGCCTCATCGTGGAAGGGGGGCGCCAAAACGTCGGCGTGACGCTGACAGTGCCGGATGCGGCCACGGACATCGACCTGAGTGCCATCCGCGCCGCGCTGCTGAGCGTCACCGACAGGATCGCCGAAGCCGCGGCTCGCCCAGTGTCGGTCCCCCACCTGGCCTCAGTGCGGTTTCCGGGCACGAGCTGGTCGATCGTCCCCCCGGCGGAGTTTGCTCTCGATGGCACATCGCCCGCGATGATCAGGCATCCGAACGGCGCGGCGATCATGCTCATTGAACAGCCGAAGGAGCGCATCGACGCACAGGAATCCTACAAGATCGGCGAAGTGCTGCATGCAGGGACACGGAATGAAAGCCGCGTGGAGCAGGTCGAGCCGCTCACTGCGGCCGGGCGTCCCGCCGCGCTCATCAGGATGCGGATGACGCAACGGGCATTGCTCGCCTACCTCATGGTGGTCGAGGGCGATGGCGGCAACGTCATGGCCCTCATGTATGTGCCGGACGCCGCGGCGCATCCTGACGCCGCCGCCATCCGGGCCTCGCTGCTCAGTGTAACCGAGACGAGACGCAGCCCGGAGCAGCGCCTCGGCGACCTGCCCTTCCGCCTCACGGAACTGGCGGGCATGCGGGTCGTCAGCATCGTCGCCAACAGCGTCGTCGTCCTGACCGACGGGCCGGGCGACCTGATGGACGCGGCGACGGACCAGCCCTTCGCGATACTCTCCCTCTATCCGATCACGACGCGCGAGCGCTTCGACGCAACGCGCCATCTGCCGAAGATGGCGGCGCTCCTCCGCGAGCGCTATCCGGGCGCGACGATCCTGACGCAGAAGGTCGAGCCGACGCCGCAAGGCCCGGCCGCCACCGTCGTTTTCACGCGGACGCCTCCCGGCAAGACCACGACCGTGGCCGGCGTCGCCTGGGCGCTGGCGCAGGGGGGCTCCGCTCTGTTCATGGTCGGTCACTTTCCGCCAGCGAGGTCTGATCTGCCGGCCCGGTTCGTCAAGATTCGGAACGGCGTGAAGCCACGATGAGCCCGATCGCCGATCGTCTGGGTGCGGAGCCAGCAGCAGTTCCCAGACGGTGGGACGGTCACGCGTCCGAGCGCAGGACTTCATCGCTCCTGGATCATCCTGACGAGGTCCGTGAAGCGCGGATCCTTCCGCCGCGCCATGGCGAGGACCCGGTCGGCCTCCGCCGTCTTTCCCTGCTGGCGCAGCACCTCAGCCTTCACGGCCAGAGCCATGCCATGGTCGGGATCTGAGGCCAGAGCGACCCCTGCGGTGGCCTCGGCCTTCCTCCAGTCCCTGGCGCGGACGGCGAGAAGTCCCGACAAGGCGTTGGCCGCCAGATGGCCCGGTTCAAGCGCCAGCGCGGCGGCGACATCGCCTTGTGCCAGGCTGAAGTCGCGCAGATAGACCGCGAAGGCCGCCCGGTTGGCATGGATCGACGCGCGCCGATGGCCGTCCGCGATCGCCCGATCGAGCACAGCCTTGCCTTCGGGGATCCGGCGGAGGCGCAAAAGCAGCGCGGCTTCGATATCGATGAGGTCGAGGTTTGCGCGCGCGAGCGCGTGGCCCGCGCGCACCGAGCGCAGGGCGTCTTCGTCGCGATTGAGGCGCATCAGGAGCGCGATCTGCTCGAGGCGAACCTCGACGACGGCGGGCTGGACCGCCAGCACCTCGTCCAGCAGCTTCACGGACTCCTCAGGAGCGCCCCTCATGTCAGCCAGCCCCGCCAGCGTGAGTTTTGCAATCGGATCCCTGGGGTCCAGCTTCAGAGCCTGAATCGCGTCCACCTCCGCACCCGGCACGTCGCCGGCCATGAGCCGGGCCCGTGATCGGTGCGACCAGCCCATGGCGAAAGCGGGCGCGACCGCGATAGCCTTGTCGTAATCCGCGCGGGCGCCGGCATCGTCCTTCTTCACATCGAGGCGCAGGCGGCCGCGTTGGACATAGGCGCCGGGTAGCTCAGGGCTGACCGCGATCTCGCGTGTGAAATCCGCGATGGCCCCGTCATTGTCGCCAAGCTCCGCCCTGATCAGCCCCCTGCGAAAGTGCAACAGCGGCCGTTGCGGCGCGAGCGACGTCACCTTGTCCAGGGCCGTGATCGCCTCGCGCTGGCGACCGAGGCCGACGAGCGCACGCGACTGCTCGTCGAGCAATGGAATGCTGTCAGGAGCGGGCTTTAGGCCGGCCTCGATATCCTTCAGGGCGGCGGCATGGTCGCCGCGCGCATTGAGCAAACGGCTGCGGGCCAGCAGCGCGGGCCCGTAATCGCCCTGCAGCGACAGCGCCAGGCTGTGGTCCGCCAGCGCACCGTCGGCGTCGCCCAGCATGCTGCGGGCGATGCCCCGGTTGTTGGGGAAGAGGTAAGCGTTCGGTGCGTGCTTCATGCCCTCGGTGTAGGCGTCGCGCGCGCGCTCGGCGTCACCCGGCCCCTGCCGGTAGAGATAGGTGTGCCCCCGCATCGCGTGGCCGAGCCGGTCAGCCGGGTCCGCGACCAGAAGCGCATCCGCCGCCCGTAGCAACCCGTCCCAATCGGACGCTTCGAGCAACGCACGCGCTTCGGCCTCCCTGGCCTGGCGCCGGAGCGCGACGGGTACTTCGGCCGTATCGCCAAGCGCCCGGCACAGGCGAGCCCGCTCTGCAGCCGGACGCTGGCGATCCATGCAGGGCGCGAGACGCACATCGTCGGATGGGGGCACGGATTGCGCCTGTGCCGGAGCCGCCAGCAGCAGGCACGCGGCAGCCAGGGCGCCGATCCGAGCCATGAAACGCGTGTCCTTCATCGCGCGTCCTCCAGCGGAGCTGAGCCTGCGGCAGTCTTGCGCCGAGCGCCTTTCCCGGCAAGGCTCACTTCAGTTTGTCGCCATCCACGAACCACGTCTGGCCACCCCGCCGAACCTCGGCGGCACCGTGGCCGGCATCGTCGTCCACGACGATGACCCTGCTGCCGGCCGCGATGCGGATCGGGCAGTGCCGGCTCATCCTGGCGCCCGTGGGCGTGAGCGAGGCCTGCACGGACTCACGCCATGCCGCCCAGCTCGTGCATGCAAGCGTGGACCGCACGAGAGTCACCATGCGGTCCTGCGACCATGCGGAGCCTGCGCCGAACTGGGCCACAAGCGCGATCATCCCCAGAAGCCGTCGCATGTCGTCAATCTTCCGGATCGGGGCTCGGGCGGCACCTCTCGATGCCAGCTTCAATCATTCCAGTTGCGGCGGTGTCCCGTCCACCAGCCCACGTCGCTGGAGAAGCGGATCACGAAGATCGTGAGGATCGCGACGATCAGCATCACCAGCAGGACGACGGCGAAGGGCCGCCGGCGGTCGTCATCGGGAAACTGCCGATTGAGCTGGACATAGAGGGCGATCGCCGCCGCCGACATGCCGACATCGACAGCCAGCTCCAGCAGCATGACGCTGCGGGGCGGCCACTCGCCGGCGCGGGCGAAGAAGCGCCAGAGCGCCTGGCCGGACAGGTAGAGGCTTGCGCAGACGTAAACGATCCAGTTCGTGCGTGGCGGGCCGGCCTGTTCACTCATGGGCTTCACCTCATTCCTGCTCGATCGACGTCTCAGAATCGGATCAAAGGCCGCCGGTTCACTCTGCGACGATCGCCGCATCGAGTGCGTCGCAGTCGCGGTCGGCGATGCGCTGCAGCCGGAATACGGCGTCCGCGCCGGCGAACGCGATCTCCTGGCTCGGCCCGTCGGACAGCTGGCGATTGCGCCGCATCGGGAGCGAGTCCTGCATGTGCATGGTGAGAACGTCGCCGCTGACGACCAGCACCGGCTCGGTCCCCGATTCCTCGTCGGTCGCGTCGCCCTTGATGCTGCAGACGATACCGGGAGCGACGGGCGCGCTCCGGATGCGTCGCCGGCCCTGCACGTCCTGATTGGCGTCCGCACGGTAGCGGCAGTCGCCGATGGCGCGCAGTGGCTCCTTCACCCCGCGCCGTGCCGCCTCGATCCGGATGCGGTTCTGGGAACCGGCCTCGGGCGCGGCATCTGGCCAGTTCTCGCGCCTGAAAGAGATCCGCAGGCTCGTCGTGCGCTGCCTGGGATTGGCCGCCAGATGCGCGGCGTCATAGACCCTGAGATAGCAGGCGCGGTCGCCCTTGGTCTGCCCGATCACGCCAGGCAGCGCTTCGATGGCAGGGACGGCCCTGGCAGGGACTGAAGCGCAGGTCGTCGCAATTGCGAGACCGAAGAGGACATTCCGCATGACCTGCGATCCTCCCTTCCGCCGACTGGAAGGCCGGGCCCGCCGGATCGCGCGCCCGGCGCGGTCGAGCTTCTCTCGGGATGCTCAGCGCGTCAATCGCGGCGTCGCGGCTCGTGAGCTCGATTGAGCCTCAGCACGCGAGAGTGAGGCGCCGATTGTCCCGGCCGCGCCAAGGCCGGCGTTCGGATCTGCACGGGAAGCGGGCGACCGGCTCACCCATCAATCATTCACGCCGACCTCGGAGAAGCGGAAGCCGTCTGGTGTTCCGGTGAAGAGGAACAGGTCCTCGCCGCAGATCATCGTGAAATTGTCCTTGCCCAGGCCGTCGCGTGCATAAACGCCCCTGCCGCGCGCGATGCAGGCCCGCGCTTTCCGTGTGAAGACCTTGGCGTAGATGGTCTTGCGGAAATAAGCCGCGTCCCGCATCTCGTCCCAGTAGAACGGAAACAGCGTCAGCTCGGCGACGGCGGCGGAGTCGTCGGCCTTCAGAGCGGCGCGGAAGGCTGTGATGAACCGATCATAGCTCTTCTGGACGTCCGCAGGCGCACGGTCGGGCTGGGCATGGACCGCGGACGCGGCGAAAGCGACTGCGAAAACGCCGGCAAGGAGGACAAAGCGTCGTAGGATCGTCATGGCGCGACCTTTCAGATGCACGGCAATGGGAGCCGGAGGGTTCTTGGCGCCGCGAAGGTCTTGGCGTCGCGACGCGGTCCGGCTTCGGAGGCTGCAGGCTTGCCGTGGACGGGTGACGCCCCGGCGCTGCGATCCGTCAGCCCCCTCATGGCACAGGAACTGGCGATGCCCCTGGTCCCGAGAAAGGCGCGCCAACGCTGATGCTGTCCGGGTTTCATATCTAGCCGCCTCCCTGCGTCGTCTCCGGACAGGTGCCGAGGGTGGCGGCATCATGCCACCCGCGCATCTCGGCGATTTCCTGCTTCTGGTGCTTGATGATCTGCGCGTCGCGCGGCCTTCGCAATGCTGTGAGGCATGCCGTGTGGGGCTGGTCTCGCGACTTGTCCGTTGCCATCATCGTCTATGACGAGGTTCATGAGAGAGGCGATTTGTGGGTTGGACCAGGCGAGGGGGCGGACGCCTAGCCCTCGGAATGATCGGCAGCATTCTTGGCGCAGGGCGGGCTCAGTCCGCCGAGACGCGTGGTCCAGCCGGCAGAACATTCTACTATTCGGGCCCGCTCAGCGACCATTTCGACGGTACGCGCTTCTTTAATCCCGATCGCAGGGCGGAGCCCCGGGGCTTGGGCGATGTGCTGAAATGGCGCCTGACCGGTGCCAGGCAGAACTGGCCCTATCCCTATCCGAGCCCTTTCGCAGGCGCACGCCCGCTAGGCCTCGCGCCGGTCGGAATGCGGGCGATTCTCGTAGGGCATGCGACCTTCCTTCTCCAGATCGGTGGTCTATCGATCCTCACCGATCCGGTCTGGTCGGAGCGTGCAAGTCCCTTCCCGAACGTCGGCCCACGCCGCTACAATCCTCCAGGCATTGCCTTCGACGATCTTCCCCGGATCGATGCGGTCCTGATCTCGCACAACCATTACGACCATCTAGACCTGCCGACGATCGAGCGTCTCTGGCGTCGGGACCGACCCCATATCGTCGCACCGCTCGGCAATGATGCGATCATCAAGGCGCGCGATCCTGCGATCGCGGTGACGACGCTAGACTGGGGAGAGCGCACTGTTCTGGTCCCCGGCGCAACGGTCAGCGCCGTCCCGGCCCAGCACTGGTCGGCGCGCACGCTCAACGATCGCAACCATGCACTATGGGCAGGTTTCGTGATCGAGGCGCGTGGCCGGACCGTCTACTTCGCCGGCGATACAGGCTTTGGCGACGGACGGATCTTCACCGGCATCGCCGCCCGGCATGGGCGGATCGATCTCGCACTTCTGCCGATCGGTGCTTATGAGCCGCGCTGGTTCATGGCGGAGCAGCACATGAACCCGGACGATGCGGTCCGCGCCTTCCAGCTGCTGCGCGCCAAACAGGCTCTCGGATTCCACTGGGGGACGTTCCAGCTGACAGACGAGGCGGTCGACCAGCCGGCTCTCGATCTTGGCCGCGCGCTAGCAGCCCGGGATATCCCGTCGAAGCGTTTCCCGGCGGCGAGGCCGGGTCAAATCTGGTCTGGTTGAGCGCCAGCCACATCGGGACAACCTGATCGCAGTCCAGCAGCGCCATTGACGGTTTCAACGGGCTGCGCAAGTTCCGTATATGGGGTCTTTGCCCGAAAGCAGATGTCACCGGCCGCCGATCGCGCAAGGCGCCGGAGACGCCTGATGCCGGTCCGGGCGAGATGGGCCGATAGCTGCCATTCGACCCATGCTGACAAGCCTACATTCGAACGGTGATCTTCGACTGTCCGTTCTCGATTGATCGGGGAGCGCGGTGGGCCAGTACCTAACGCTCAAGCCCGCCTGGGAACTGTGAGTTGGCCGGCCTGCCACGAGCTCGCCTCAACCGATCGCTCGCCCTTTTTCGGCCGATCGCTCGATCCCCATGTCGCTGGGGCGGTCAAACTCCTTCTGGAATTTTTCGCTCACCACAGCGGGCGTCCGGAACCGTCCGATCGCGAAGTCTTCAAGTGGGGTGGGTGTCGATCCGTCGAGGATCATTTCGCTCAGGCAAAGCCCGACGCCGGGGCCGATCTGGAAGCCATGGCCGCAGAAGCCGAAGGCGTGGAACAGGCCCGGCGTGGTGTCGCTCCTCCCGATCACCGGGATCATGTCGGGCAGATAGCCCTCGATGCCGGACCAGACGCGGATCACATGCGCCTGCGCGAGGGCCGGCACGAGTCCTGCGAGCGCACGCATGGCAGCCAGCGTCTTGGCCGGCGGCACCGGCGCACGGTTTGCCACCGCATCGGCCGCCGTGCGCGGGTAGCCCGCGAGGATGACATTGCCGCGCTCGGTTTGGCGGGCGATGACGGAGCCGTCGATCGTCTGGAGCGAAGGCGCGAACACCATCGGCATCGGTTCGGTGACGAATTGCGGCGGCCCTGCCGCGAAGACCGGCGCCGTCTCCCCGAAGCACTCCGCCATCTGGACGGCCCAGGCGCCGGCCGCGTTGACGAGTGCCGCGCAGCTCAGCCCGCGCCCGTCGGCGGTGGTGATCCTGAAGCCGTCGCCTTGCCGGGTGACAGCCGTGACGGGAGCATTCTCGCGGATCTCCACGCCCTGCCGCAGCGCCGCACGCGCCACGGCCGGCGTTGCCAGCCGCGGGTTGGCGGTTGCGTCGCGCGCGCAGAAGGTGGCGGCGATCGCCCGTTCGCTCAGCCAGGGGAAGCGCCGGCGTAGATCGCTCGGCGCGAGCCGTTCGATGGCCAGGCCGTGCGACTGGGAGACCTGCGCATAGGCTTCGAGCCGTGCCGCCTCGTCGGAGTCGAAGGCACAATAGAGATGGCCCGTCTGCGCGAATTCGCAGCCCTCGCCGATCAGCGCCTCGAAATCCTCCCACAGCGCATGCGAGCGCAACGACAGGGGATACTGGCCGGGAAAGCGGCCCTGCAGCCGCAGATTGCCGAAATTCGTGCCGCTCGACTGGGCGCCGACCACGCCCTTCTCGAACAGCGTCACACTCTGGCCGCGCCGCGCCAGGAAGAAGGCCGTCCAGACACCGATCAGACCGCCGCCGATGATCGCGACGTCGGTGCTCGCGCGGCTCATGGCGTCGACTCCCCGGCGGCGGAGAGGGCGATCGGCTTGACCGGAGCCTGACCACGCAGGCGGCCGGCGCCAGCCCCGTCCTGGCCGGACGCTCCGGCCACGATTTCCTGGAGGGCCGGCCCGCAGACGCGGCCCTGGCAGCGTCCCATGCCGCAGCGCGTCATCGCCTTGACGCGGTTGACTTCGATCGGGCCCAGCGCCTGCGCCATGGCCGCGCGCACCGTGCCGATGGTGACGGATTCGCAGCGGCACAACAGCGTGTCGTCGGGCAGGGCCCGGATCTGGGAAGCCGGCCAGGCAAAGGCCCGCGCCAAGCTGCGCTGGAAGCCGCGCAGCCTGGCCAGCTTGCGCGTCAGCGTCCGGACCTCAGCAGCAGCGGGTGCTCCGCCGAGATCGGCCAGGATCGCATGGGCGGCGAGGGCGCCGCTGGCCTCGGCCGCGTCGGCCCCGCCGATGCTGGCGCCGTCCCCGGCGAGATAGAGGCCGGGGCGCGCCCGGCCGAAGGCATCCGTCTCCGGCAGGAAGAGCCGGAACGCCTCGTCATAGACGAAGCGGGCCCCAGCGAGATCGGCGAGCTGGGTTTCGGGCTTGAGGCCGTAGCCCAGCGCCACCGCATCGCAGGTGAAGCGGCGTTCGCGCCCTGCCGCATCGCGCAGCAGCAGGGACTGGACATGGCCGTTCCCCGCGATCGCGAGCGGGGTGACGCCGTGCAGGAGGGGCGTGCCGGCGCGCAGCGCGCCAGCCATGCCGCCGAGCCCGCGCAGCAGCGTGCGTGGCGAGGCCAGAAGTCCCGGCAGCGCCGTTGCCTTCGCGGCGAGGCCCGTCGTGTCCGCGATGACGGCGACGGTGCCGCCCATCTGCCGATATTGCTTGGCGGCGAGCAGCAGGAGGGGCGAGGAGCCGAGGAAGGCGACGCGCCGGCCGATCAGGCAGCCCTGATCCTTGAGCGCGACCTGGGCCCCGCCCAGGGTGAAGACCCCCGGCAGAGTCCATCCGGGCAATGGTGCCACCCGGTCCATGGCTCCTGTCGCCAGCAGCAGCTGATCGGCCTCGATCGTCTCCGCCCGCCCGTCATATAGGAGATGCAGCGTGCGCCCCTCGATCGCCCAGACCAGTGTGCGCGGGCGGTAGTCGATGTGCTCCGCCAGGGCGGCGAAGCGGCGGTGCAGCGCCTCGTAGCGGCCGGCCTCGCTGCCCATCAGAGCGTGCATGTCGAGCGCGAGATCGGGCGAGGGGCGGCGATAACCCTGGCCGCCGGCGCGCTCGCCCTCGTCGATCACGACGGGCCGGTGTCCGTGGCTGCAGAGCAATTCGGCCGCCGCGATACCGGCCGGCCCGGCCCCGACGATGACGATGCTACTCATGGGGACCGGCTGGCGGCTGGCTGGCGAGGATCATACCGTCCGCGACCGGCGTCGTGCAGGCACGCAACCTGCCGCCCTGCACGCTCCAGACCCAGCAATCCTGGCAGGCGCCCATCAGGCAGAAGCCCGAACGCGGCTCGCTCCCGAACTCGTGGCGGCGCAGGATCAGGCCGTTGGTCAGCAGGACGGCCAGGATGCTGTCGCCCTCCGTCGCGGCCAGGGGCAGGCCGTCGAACTCCACAGCGATCGCGGCCCCGCGACGCGTGGCGACGCGCATGAACTGGGCGCCGTCAGTGCTCATGACGACACCCAACTACCGCAATGCGATAAAGTCATGTGTATATTGGTAAGGTGGCCGAGGGCTCTGTCAAGCGATGCCGGCATGCCGGATCATGCGCGTCGAGACGATCAGACCCGCGAGATCGCGTGGGCGGCGGCGATGATCAGGGATGAGAAGCGGGCGACGACCTCCTCGCGGCTGTAGCGCGAGCAGGAGGCCGCGACATTGACCGCCCCTTCCGGACGGCCGCGATGGTCGAGGATGGGCGCGGCGATCGAGGCGTCCCCGAGATAGACCTCCTCGAAGGCGGTGGCGAAGCCCTGCGCGGCCGCCTGGCGAATCTTCTCCCGGAGCGCGTCGCGCTGCCAGGTCGTGGACGGGGTGTAGGCCTTGAGGTCGGAGGCGTCGATCACCGCCATCGCCTCGTCCTCCGGCAGGCGCGACAGCATCGCGATGCCCGGCGCCGTGCAATAGGCCGGCATGCGCGTGCCGATGATGACGTCGGTGTTCAGGACGTGCCGGCTGAGGAAACGCGAGACGAAGATGATCTCCGTGCCCTCCCGCATCGTCAGATTGACGGTTTCCTCGGTCTCCTTGCTGAGGTGCATCAGATAGGGCATCGCCCGGTCGACGAGGCGGCTGCTGCGGATGAAGTGATAGCCGAGATCGAGCGTCTTGGCCGTGAGCTCGAAGCGCTTGGTTTCGGCGTCCTTGTGGAGGTAGCCGAGCTGCGTCAGCGTATGGGTGAAACGCTGCGCCGCGCTGAGATCCATCCCCGTTTCCGAGGCGACCTGGGAGAGATTGAGCGTCTGATGCTGGCGGCCAAAGGCCGAGAGCACGCGGAAAGCCTTCTCCACCGAGTTGACCATCAGCGCGCTGGATCGGCCGCCCTGGTCGCCCTTGCCGCGCACCGGCCGCTCGCTCTTGAGGCTGGCGCCGCTGCGCTCGCTCGTCTCGGACATCGATGGTTCTCCTGCGGCGATCAATGGCTGCGGCCTGCGGCCTTGACAAGATCGGTCATTCGCGCCGATCATTCAATAGAACTTATCGCATATCGATAATAGTGCATCGGAGAGTGCCATGAAGGACTTCATCCTCAGCGAGGTGCGCGGCGCGGTCGGGATCCTGATCCTGAACCGCCCGGACAAGCTGAACGCCTGGAATGCGCCGATGCGGGCCCGCCTCGTCGAGGCGCTGGACGAGCTGGAGGCCGACGCGGCCGTGCGCGCCATCATCCTCACCGGCGCGGGCGACCGCGCCTTCGGCGCCGGGCAGGATCTCAACGAGACCAAGACCTTCGATCCCGACCGGGCCGAGCTGTGGATCGGCGAGTGGGAGCGCATGTATGACCGGATCCGCTCGCTCTCGAAGCCGATCGTGGCCGCGCTCAACGGCGTCGCGGCCGGATCGGCCTTCCAGGTGTCGCTGCTGTGCGACCTGCGCGTCGGCCATCCTGGCGTCACCATGGGCCAGCCCGAGATCAACTCCGGCATCGCCTCGACCACCGGCCCCTGGATCATGCGCGAGCTGATCGGGCTCGGCCGCACCATCGACCTGACCCTGACCGGGCGGATGATGGATGCCGAGGAGTGCTTCCGCATCGGCGTGATCAACCGGCTCGTGCCGCAGGAGCAGGTGATGGCGGCCGCGCTGGAACTCGCCACCGAGCTCGCCGGCAAGCCGCCGGTCGCGATGCGGCTCAACCGCGCCCGCTTCCGCGAGGTGACCGAGGCCGGCTTCCGCGACTGCCTGGCCGCCGGCATCCGCAACCAGCGCGAGGCCTACGCGACCGGCGAGCCGGCGCGGATGATGGAGGAGTTCCTCGCCAAGCGCGCCGCCAAGAAGAGCGCCTGAAGCGAGACGACCGGACGACCATGGGGAAAACGCGGAAAACCGCGTGAACGGGAGAGAACGATGACCAGCAGCATGATGAACAAGCCCAACCGGCGCCACCTTCTGCAACTGGCCGGCGGTGTCGCCGCCGGCGCAATGCTGGCGCCGGCCCTGATCGGGCGTGCCAGCGCCGCGACGCAGATCATCGTCGCCGATCCCGGCGGTCCCTTCGGGCCGGCGTTCCGCAAGGCCTTCTACGATCCCTTCGAGAAGGCGACCGGCAACAAGGTCGTCAACGTCGCCCGCGAGGCCGAGCCGACCGCCCAGTTCAAGGCGATGGTCGAGACCAAATCCTATACCTGGGACGTCTGCACGCTGACGCTCTCGGCGCGCGACATCCTCGCCGGCCAGGGCCTGCTCGATCCGATCGGCTTCACCCATGCCGACGTGCCCAAGCTGATGCCGGAGGCGATCTCGCCGCTGTTCATGGGCACGGATGTCTATTCGACGGTCTTTGCCTATCGCACCGACCGTGTGAAGACGGCGCCCGCGAGCTGGGCCGACTTCTTCAATGTCGAGAAGTTCCCGGGCCGGCGCGCGCTGCGCAAGAACCCGATCGATACGCTCGAGCAGGCGCTGCTCGCCGACGGCGTGCCGCTCGACAAGCTCTATCCGCTCGATGTCGACCGCGCCTTCAAGGTCCTCGACAAGATCAAGCCCCATGTCGCGGTCTGGTGGACTGGCGGCGCCCAGTCGACGCAGCTTCTCCAGAGCGGCGAGGTCGACATGCTGCCGGGCTGGAATGCCCGCCTGCAGGCGGCGATCGATGGTGGCACGCCCGCGAAGATCGTCTGGAACCAGGGCCTCTATTCGATCGAGGGCTGGGCCCTGCCGAAGGGCGGCCCGAAGGCCGAAGTCTCCCGCCAGTTCGTGCGCTTCTGTTCGGACCCGAAGGCCCAGGCCCTCTTCACCGAGATCCTGGCCTATGGCCCGACCAATCTCGACGCGTACCAGACGATTCCCGCCGAGCGCGCCAAGGTCCTGCCGACCTCTCCGGAAAACCTGAAGCAGATGACGATCGCCGACGAAGCGTGGTGGAGCGCCAACCGCGCCAAGGTCTCGGAGCGGTTCAACTCCTGGCTCCTGACCTGATCGCGATGACGATAGGGACCGACATGCCCGCCGCCGCGGCGACGAAGAGCAAGCTGGTCATCGAAGGGCTGTGCAAGCGCTATGGCGCGACCACGGCCCTCGAGCCGAGCTCGCTCAGCGTCGCCGAGGGCGAGTTCCTCACCTTGCTGGGGCCTTCGGGCTCCGGCAAGACAACCTTGCTTCAGCTGATCTGCGGT
Organism: Allobosea sp.; assembly: GCF_030695125.1. Taxonomy (GTDB): domain Bacteria; phylum Pseudomonadota; class Alphaproteobacteria; order Rhizobiales; family Beijerinckiaceae; genus Allobosea. The sequence goes on from NZ_JAUYTP010000028.1 coordinate 93,428, forward strand.
CTGGTCGAGGCGAGCGAGGGCAGGGTGGTGATCGATGGGCGCGACCAGTCGCACATGCCGGTCCACCAGCGCGACATCGGCCTCGTCTTCCAGCACTATGCGTTGTTCCCGCATCTGACCGTCGCCGAGAACATCGCCTTTCCCTTGAAAATGCGCAGGCGGCCCTCGGCCGAGATCGGTCAGCGCGTCGAGGCCGCACTCGCCATGGTCCATCTCGGCCAGCTGGCGAAACGCTTCCCGCGCGAACTCTCCGGCGGCCAGCAACAGCGCGTCGCGCTCGCCCGCTGCTTCGTCTACCAGCCCTCGATCATCCTGATGGACGAACCGCTCGGCGCGCTCGACAAGAAGCTGCGCGAGCACATGCAGATCGAGATCAAGCGGCTGCACCGCGAGAGCGGCGCCACCATCGTCTACGTCACGCATGATCAGGAGGAGGCGCTGGCGCTCTCCGACCGGATCTGCCTGATGAACCACGCCAGGATCGAACAGCTCGGCACGCCGCGCGAGATCTATGAGCGGCCCCGGACCGCCTTCGCCGCCGACTTCATCGGCATCTCCAACATCTTCCGCGGCCGCTGGGACGGCAATGGCTCGCTCGAGACGGCCCATGGCCGCTTCGCGCTCCCGCAGAATGCCGCGAGCCCAGGCGCGGAGCCCGCGCTCGTGATCCGACCCGAGCATCTGAAGATCGGCGCGCCCGACGGGAACGCCGTCACCGGCCGCGTCAGCGAAATCGTCTATGCCGGCTCCGAAACCCGCATCATCGCAACGCTGGCCGATGGCGGCCAACTGGTCCTGCGACTCGGCCCCGACGATACCGTGCCCGGCCTTCAGGAGCAGATCGTCGCCGGCTGGGCCCGCGACCGCGCGGTGCTCGTCGCATGAGCGCCGTCGCGGCTCCTTCCCAAGCGCGGGAGACGCGTGCCTTCCGCTTCGGTGCGCTCTGGCTCGCCGTGCCCGGCCTGCTGTTTTTGGCCGTCTTCTTCGTCTGGCCGGTGGCGCAGCTTTTAGGCCTGAGCCTGTTCGATCCCGACAGCGGCAAGCCCTCGATCGCCACCTATCAGCGGATCGCCGCGACCGACGTCTATCTGCGCGTGCTCGGAATCACCTTCCGCATCGCCGGCTATACCGCCCTGTATTCGCTGCTGATCGGCTATCCACTGGCCTATTGGCTGTCGCGCCTGCCCGACATGTATCGCGGCCGCATGCTGCTCTTCGTCATGGTGCCGTTCTGGACGAGCTACCTCGTCAAGACCTTCGCCTGGATGATCGTGCTCGGCCGCAGTGGCATCATCAATTCGCTGGCGATGGGCTCCGGTGTCGTCGATCAGCCGCTGCCGCTGCTGCACAACGAATTCGGCGTCATGGTCGGCATGGTCCACGCCATGGTGCCGCTGGCGGTGATGACGATGCTACCGGTCATGGCGGGCATCGACCGACGGCTCGTCCAGGCGGCGCAGACGCTCGGCGCCTCGCCGGCGCATGCCTTCTGGCTGGTCTATTTCAAGCTGTCTTTGCCCGGCGTCGCAGCGGCGGGGCTGCTGGTCTTCATCTCCTCGCTGGGCTTCTTCATCGTGCCCGCCTTCCTTGGCGGGCGTCGCGAGACGATGCTGGCGCAGTTGATCATCACGCAGGTGCAGGAATTGCTGAACTGGCCCTTCGCGGGTGCGCTCGCCGCGATGATGCTGGCGGCGGCGCTGATCTCCTGCTGGGTCTATGATCGGGTTTTCGGAATCTCGACCATCGCCGGCGGCGCGGCGCAGGTCGGCACGGGGCGGATCCGCGATCTCGGCCTGGCTATTCTCGCCGTGCTTGCCCGCATCGCAGGCACCCTGTCGCGTCTCGCGCAGACCCTGCTCGGGCGGCGCGGCAGCGGGCTCATCCTGCCGGCCTTCGCCTGGCTCGTGATCGGTTTCCTCGTGCTGCCGACGCTGCTGGTCATCCCGCTGGCCTTCACCTCCTCGCAATTCCTCGAATTCCCGCCGCCCGGCTATGGGCTGACCTGGTTCCGGACCTATTTCGAATCCCCGCTCTGGATCCAGGCGACGATCCGCTCCTTCCTGGTCGCCTTCGCGACGGCCATCGCGGCGACCGCCATCGGCGGCTTCACCGCGCTGGCGCTGGCCAACAGCCGCACGCGCTGGAGCGGGCTGATCTTCGCCTTCTTCCTCGCGCCGATGATCGTGCCGCGCATCGTGATCGCGGTGGGGCTTTTCTACCTGTTCGCCCGCATCGGGCTGGTGGCGACCGATCTCGGCCTGATCATCGGCCACACCGTGCTCGCCATCCCCTTCACGCTGGTCACCATGGCAGCCGTCCTCAAGGGCTACGACCAGAGGCTCGACCAGGCAGCGGCGACGCTGGGGGCCAACCGGCTGAAGACGCTGACCGGCGTCACCATCCCCCTCGTCAAGGGCGGTCTCGTCGCGGCCTTCCTGTTCGCCTTCATCACCTCCTTCGACGAGCTGACCATCGCGATCTTCATCAGCGGCGGCGTCAAGACGACATTGCCCAAGCAGATGTGGGACGACATGATCCTCCAGCTCAACCCGACGCTTGCGGCGGTGTCCGTGGTCGTCTTCGTCGTGGTGACGGTGATGCTGCTGCTGGCCGAACGCTTCCGCTCCTCGTCCTCTTCCGCCTCCTGACATCGCGCGAACCGAACGACCGACCATGACTCCCACCGACGATGCCGGCTTTGTCGATCTCCTGACGCGGTGCGCCGCCCGCGACCCCGAAAAGATCTACGCCCGCTATTGCGGCGAGCCCGTCACCTATGGCGAGATCGAGCGCAGTTCCTCGGCCTTCGCCGCGCATCTGCGGGCGCGGGGCCTGCAGCCGGGAGACCGCGTCGCGGTGATGATGCGCAATTCCGTCGCGGCCATCGCCGTCGTCTTCGGCCTGGCGCGGGCGGGGGTGGCCTGGGTTCCGGTGAACGCCCAGCAGCGCGGCGAGGGGCTGCGCTATCTGCTGACCCATTCGCAACCGAAGCTCGTCGTTGCGGACGAGGATCTCGCGACGCTGGTTACGGAGGCGCTGGCGGGGGCTGGCGCGCCGCCGCTGCTGCGCCGGGGCCCCGAACTCGACCGCATTCTGGCCGAGCCGGTTGCATTCGCGGAGCCCGCGCCCGCGCCCGACGACGTCTTCGCGATCATGTACACCTCCGGCACGACGGGACGGCCCAAGGGCGTGGTCGTCTCGCACCGCATGTTGCGGCTGGCTGCCGAGGGCGTCGGGCGCGTCTCGGCCGCGAAGCCCGGCGAGGTCTTCTTCGTCTGGGAGCCGCTCTATCACATCGGCGGGGCGCAGCTGCTGCCGCTGCCGATGATCCGCGACGTGACGCTCGCCATGGTCGACCGCTTCAGCGCCAGCCGCTTCTGGAGCCAGGTCAAGGCCGAGGGCGCGACCCATATCCACCATCTCGGCGGCATCCTGCAGATCCTGCTGAAGCAGCCCGAGAGCCTGCTCGACCGCAGTCATGGCGTTCGGATTTCCTGGGGCGGCGGCTGCCCGGCCGACATCTGGCCGCTGTTTCGCGATCGGTTCGGCATCGAAATCCGCGAATGCTACGGCATGACGGAAGCCTCCAGCATCACCACCTGCAACGACAACGGCGTCGTCGGATCTGTAGGCAAGCCGATGCCGTGGTTCACGGTCAGGCTGCTGCGGACGGACGGTACGCCGGTCGCGACGGCCGAGCGCGGCGAGATCGTGGTCGAGACCGATATCCCCGGCGCGATCTTCCCCGGCTATCTCGACAATCCCGAGGCGACCGCCAAGGCGCTGCGCGGCGGCGCGCTCCACACCGGCGATCTCGGCTCCTGGGACGAGGCCGGCAACCTCTTCTTCCACGGCCGCATGACCGACAGCGTTCGCTGCAAGGGCGAGAACGTCTCGGCCTGGGAGGTCGAGCATGTCGCGGCCGAGCACGAGGACATCGAGGACTGCGCCATGATCGGCGTCGCGTCGGATGTCGGCGAGCAGGACATCAAGCTCTTCGTCAAGCCGCGCGCGGGCGCCAGGATCGACGAGGCGGCGCTCTCGGACTGGCTCGCAGCCCGCCTCGCGCCCTACCAGAACCCGCGCTACATCGCCTTCGTCGACGAGTTCGAGCGCACGGCCAGCCAGCGCATCATGAAGCACAAGCTCTCGCCCCGGCTCGATGACGCCTGGGACCGCGCGGCACTGGCGATGGTCCCGCTGACATGAGCTCCTGCGACATCCTGATTTCGGGCACCGGTTCCTTTGCCGCCCGCATCGCCTTCGACATCGCCGCCGTGGCAACCGAGCCGGTCGAGGTCGTCATCGCCGGGCGAAACCGCAGCCGGCTGAATTGGCTACGCACGGCGGCGAACGCCCGGGCCGCCATGTTCGGCAGCAAGGCGCGCTTCACCGCCCATGCGGTGGATCTCCTTGCGCCTGATGCGTCCGACCAACTGCTCGCCGCGACCAATCCGGGCATCCTCGTGCAGGCGGCTTCGATCCAGACCTCCCAGATCATCGCCCAGACAGGCAACGCCTGGACGCGGCTGGTGGCGGAGGGGGGGCTGAGTGCAACGGCCGTGTTCCAGGCGCTGATCAGCTCGCGCGTCGCGGCTGCGATCGCGCGGCGCAGCCAGCCCGTGACCTTGATCAACTGCAGCTTTCCCGATGTCGTCAATGGGCTGATCACGGCGCAGGGCTATCGGGTCGCCTGCGGCATGGGCAATGTCGCGATCCTGTCGAATGTCTTCGCGGGCTCGGCCAGCGTCCCGCGCGGAGCCGCCATCAAGGTTCTCGCGCATTACCAGAATCTGGCCGCCTGGCGTCAGCCGCCGGAGCTGCGATCGGGCCGGGCGCCGCGCGTCTGGATCGACGGCGTTGAGGTCGAGGACGTCTTTGACCGTTTCGCCGACATCCAGCTGACGCCCGAGCCGGTCATCGAGATCTCCGGCGCGAGCGGCGTGCCGATGCTGCTCGCCATGGCCGCCGGCCGGGACTGGTCGGGCCATGTGCCGGGCCCCAACGGCCTGCCGGGCGGGTACCCGGTACGGCTTTCGCAAGGTGAGCTCGCGCTTGACCTGCCGCCGGGGCTCGGCGAGGCCGAGGCCATCGCCTGGAACGCATCGTTCGAGACGCAAAGCGGCATGACCATTGGCCAGGACGGCCTGGTGCGTTTTACCGGGATCCTGCGCGACCGTCTCGTGGCCCAGCATCCGGCGCTCGAAAACGGATTTGCCGTCGGCGATCTCGAGGCTGTTTGCGATGACCTGCAGCAATTGCGCGATCGGCTGATCGCGACGCCCTGAGCGACGATCGGCATTCCGGCAGCGCGCGTCGCGAGACGAGCAGACCGCAGACCGCGAACCGGATCCTTCGTCTCAAGGAGCAAAGGCCGTTGACACCGTCGTCAACGGCCGTTTCGGCTGTCATTTGGCCGTGCGATGGACGTCCGTCGCCAGCGTCAGTTCGTCGATCCGGGGATCGTAGCGCAGCGTGCCGCGCGTCGCCCAGATGTTCTTGAAGTGATAGAGCGGGATGATCGAGACGTCGCCGGAGACGAGCTTGACGGCATCCAGCACCAGCTTCTCGCGCTTGGCCTCGTCGACCTCGCCGATCGCCGCCGCCGTCAGGGCATCGAGCGCGGGATTGGAATACTGGGCCCAGTTGTACAGGCCCCAGCCGGTCGCCTGGCTGCGGGTCGCCAGCAGGTCGCGCAGCAGGCCCGTTCCCTCCATGGAGTTGTTGCTCCAGCTTCCGAGATAGGCTGCGAACTGGCTCTTGGCGCCGCGCGAGGAGTAGACGCTGAAGGGCATCGCATCGATAGCGACCTCGACGCCGATGCGGCTCCACATCTGCGCCAGCGCTTGGGCGACCTCGACGCTGTAGGGCGTCCGGTCATTGGCCGTGGACAGCGTCAGCTTGAAGCCGTCCGGAAAGCCGGCCTCGGTCAGGAGCTTCTTGGCCTTCTGCATGTCGTAGGCCGGCACCGGAGTCTTGGAGTCATGCCCGAGGATGCCTGCCGGCAGCCACTGGCCGGTCGGGGTCGCGGTGCCCAGCACGACGCGGTCGGCGATACCGACGCGGTTGATCGCCAGCGAGAGCGCCTCGCGGACCTTCTGGTTCGTCAGCGGCGACGGCTCGATCTTCGCCCCCTTCTTGTCGAGGATCGCAGGCGCATCCGGCGCCGGCTGGATCATCGGCACGACGTAGTTGACCCGCATGCCGGCCACCTCCGCGACCTTGACCTTGTCCGACGCCTGCAGGCGCGGCAGATCGCTGGCGGAGGGCGAGTCGATCACGTCGATGTCGCCCGCGAGCAGAGCCGCGGTCCGGACGGCGACGTTCGGGATCAGCCGCAGCGTTACGCTCGTCCAGTCGCTCTTCTTGCCCCACCAGCTGTCGTTGCGGACGAACTCGATGCGCTCGCCCGGCGTATAGCCCGAGAACTTGAAGGGGCCCGTCCCGATGGCCGCCTTGCCGCTGTTGTAGTCGGCCGTGGTCGCATCCTGGCCTGCATGGCGCGAGACGATGGCCAGGCGCGTCAGGTCGCTCGGCAGGTTCGGGATCGGCGTGGTGGTCGTCAGGCGGATCAGATGCGGGCCTGTGACCTCGACGCCGGTGATCGGCCGGATGATGCCGGCGAACCCGCCGAGATTGTTGGGCACATCGAGCGCCCGCTTCAGCGTGAAGGCGACATCGTCGGCCGTGAAGGGCTTGCCGTCATGCCAGGTCACGCCCTCGCGCAGGGTGAATTCCCAGACAGTCGGCGACACGGAGCGCCACGCGGTCGCCAGCCCCGGCGCCAGCTTACCGTCGGCCGCGCGATCGACCAGCCGATCGAACATGTGGAAGGCGACGAGATTGTTGGGCGTCGTGGAATAGAAATGCGGGTCGAGCGAATTGACCGATCCGCCCAGCCCGATGGTCAGTTTTTCCGCATGGGCCGCGTTCAGGCTCATCGTGAAAGCCGCCGCACCGAGCAGAAGCGACATACGCAGGCGGGTCGTCAGCAAAGAAGCCATGATCATCCCCTGTTTTATTGTATTGTAATAACTAATATTTGAAGACAATTTCTTTTGGCTGTCAAGGCTCGCGACCGTGCGGGGGCTGCAGCGTGTCTGCGTCCTGCGGCCGTGACTGCGATGAACGGGCGTGCGCAGGCGAGGGGAGCCGCGGCGGCTCGCCCGTCAGGCATCGGTGAGCAATGATCAGGCGCTGAGTGTCTCGGTTGCGCGTGCGGCGGCGGCGATAACCAGCGGCGCCAGATCCCGGATCGCCGCCGGGCGCTCATAGCGGGTCGTCAGCGTCGACAGATTGATCGCGCCGACCGCACGGCCGGCTCGGTCATGCACGGCGGCCGAGACCGAGATCGACCCCTGCTCCATGCTTTTCTCGGTGACGGCGAAACCCTCGGCTTTGACCGCTTCGAGAATGCGCATCATCTCGGCGGCGTCCTTCGCCCGCGTGCGACCGGGGACCGATTCATGCGAGGCGTTCCAGACCTTTTCGATATGGGCTGGTGCGGAATGCCCGAGCAGGACCTGACCGGAAGACGAGGACAGCGCCGGGAATCGGGTGCCGACCGGCAGGTTGATCGAGGAGATGTGGGTGCTCGCGATGGTGGCGATGATGACGATGTCGGCGCGATCGACCTCGACCCAGGAGATCGTCTCGCGCGTGCGCTCGGCCAGTTCGCGCATGGCCGGGTAGGCGGCATCCAGCGCGGTGTTGGACGAGACGACGCTTTGGGCGAAGCGGAAGACCTTCTTGGCCAGGGTGTAGCGCTTGGTCTGGTCGTCCCGGTCGAGATAGCCGAGCCGTTCGAGCGTGTAGATGAAGCGCTGCGAGGCGCTGCGGCCGAGCCCGGTGCGGATCGCGATGTCGGACAGGCTCAGGCTTGCCGTCGTCTTGTCGAAGGTCTCCAAGACCTTCATTGCCTTACCGACCGAGGCGACGAACAGACGTTCGTCGATCTCCCCGACCATGGGGCCGGCATTCTGCGGCGGCAGGCCCGGGCTTGCGTTCGTCGTTGCGTCCGGCATTGCGCCTTCTTGCTTTCCTGTCGATGGGGCGCAGCGTTACCATTTTTGCGCTGCGTCTCAAACCCGGTCAGTCAGCCCCGGAACTGATTCTCGAAACGCTGTTTGAGGAGATTTTTCTGTATCTTTCCCAAGGTGTTGCGCGGCATTTCGGAGATGACCTCGATCCGCTTGGGCACCTTGTATCCAGCCAGCGAGCGCTTGAGAGTATCGATCGCGGCGCGCGGATCGAAATCCGCAGCCGCAGGCGTCAGCTGAACGACGGCCATGACGGCTTCACCAAAGTCCACATGGGGGATGCCGATCACGGCGCATTCGGCCACGCCGTCCAGCGCATTGACGGCCGCCTCGACCTCCTTGGGATAGACGTTGAGCCCGCCCGAGATGATCAGGTCGGCGCCACGCCCGAGCACGCTGACGTAACCCTCCACGTCCCGGCGCCCGAAATCGCCGGTGCGGAACCAGCCGTCGCGGAAAGATGCGGCGGTCTTGGCGGGATCCTGCCAGTAGCCGAGGAACGGATAGGGCTGGCGCAGTTCGATCATGCCGACGGTCCCCGCCGGCACGACCCCGCCCTGCTCGTCGACGATGCGGATCTCCAATCCCGGCAGCGGCAGCCCTGAGCTGTCGGGCTGGCGAACGTCGTCGAGCCGGTTCGACGTCGCGATCAGGACTTCGGTGAGGCCATAGCGGTCGAGCAGGCGATGACCGGTTCGCGCCGCGAACGCCTCGAACGCGTCGGGACGCATCGGGGCCGAGCCCGTCACGAACAGCCGCATCGCGCTGCACAGGCCTTGGTTGAACCGGGGATCGGCCATCAGCCGGCTGTAATAGGTCGGTACGCCTGCAAAGATCGTCGCGCGCGGAAGCTGGGTCAGCACGCTCTCGGTCTCGAATTTCGGCAGCAGGATCATCGACGCTCCGCCCGCCAGCGCAGGCGTCGTCGTCCCGAACAGCCCATAGGCCATCGGGTTGGCGTGCAGCAGCGTGTCGGCCTCGGTGATCCCCCAGCAGGACGCCAGAGCGCGCGCATTCCAAATCACGGCTCCAGCCGAGAGCAGGGCGCCCTTGGGCCGCCCGGTCGTGCCGGAGGTGTAAACCATCGCGTTCGGGTCGGATGGCGCGACCGTCTGGAGCGGGCTCCCGCCGGGCATCGTCGCACTGCGTTCGGCGAGGGTGCCTGCTCCGCCGGAATCGAGCGTCAGGACGCAACAGCCCGCGCCACTTGCGACAGCGTGCCGGCTCGGATCGCAGATGACGAGTTTGGGCCGCGCGTCGCCGAGGATCTGACTGACCTCACTATCGGTCAGGCCGATGTGCACGGGGACGTAGACGGCGCCGAGGCGGCAGACGGCGAGGTAGAGCAGAACCGCTTCGGGCGACTTCTCGAGAATGCCTGCGACGAAATCGCCCTTTGCAACCCCTTCGCTCGCCAGCAGATCGGCGTAGCGTGCGGTGATGCCGGGCACATCCCCATAACGGACAACGCGACCATCCGCGTTCTCCATGAAGATGCGCTTCGGATCGCGCGCGCCGCCGATCAGGGCGGCGTAGACGTTCGCATCGTCGGGCACGGTGATGACGGCCATCGTGTCGTCCTGCTGATATCGGCGCTAGCGGCCGGTGAAGACGGGTTTGCGCTTCTCGGCGAAGGCGCGCGAGCCTTCGCGATAGTCGTCGCTGCGGTCGGCCAGATCAGACAGCGCGGCGATCTCTCCGGCCACGTCGGCGAGGCGGCCCTGCAGCAGCGCATCGCAGGCGAGCTTGGACGCCCGGATCGAAATGGGAGCGTTGGCGATGATCGGTTGCGCCATGCGCAGGGCCGCCTCGACGACGTCGCCCTCGACCACCTCCGAGACCAGGCCACAGTGCTGAGCCGAGCCCGCGTCGATGAGTTCACCGGTGTAGAGCATGCGTCTGGCCATGGTGATGCCGGCCGTCGCGACCAGCAATTGCGTGCTGTCGGCCGGATAGACCAGGCCGAGCTTGGCTGGCGGCACGCCGAATCGCGCCGTCGCGTCCGCGATCCGGAAATCAGCCCGCAGCGCCAGCGTGCAGCCACCACCGACGCACGGCCCGCTGACGGCGGCAATGACCGGGACCAGCGAGGCCGAGACGGCGGCATAGCAGGCCATGATCGAATCCCAATAGGCCTGTCGGGCCGGCGGATCGTCACGAACGGCTGCAAAGGCGCCGATCTCGTCGCCGGCGCAGAAGGCTCCGCCGCGGCCGGTCAGGATGATGGCGCGGATCGCGGGATCGGATCTCAGCGCGGTAAAGCTGTCGCCCAGGGCCTGCCACGCGGCGGCGTTCAGGGCATTGCGCTTGGCGGGACGATTGATCGCCACGATGGCGACTCCCTCGCGGCGATCGAGTTCGATATCGGCCATGCGCTCCGCTCAGTTGATATTGCAATATAATAACATTTATTATAAATGGCCGTGCAGGCTGTCAACGGGCGATCAGCCCCGCCGCTTGACAGGATCGCAATCCACTATCAAAATCCAATTATTGTTATTGTATATCGATATCGGCGAGCGAGCATCTGCTCGCGACCCGCCCGTCAGCACGGACCGCCTCATGCAGACCAACGCCATCACGATCGCACAGCTCTGGAATGCGCGCGCGGCCCGGGACCCGGGGCATGTCTATTGCCGTTTCGAGAATGAGAGCTGGACCATCGGCCAGCTCGACGAGCGCATCAACCGTGTGGCGAATGCGTTGCTGGCGTCGGGGCTCCAGAAGGGCGACCGCGTCGCGGTGATGCTGCCGAGCCACCCCGACCACGTGGTCGTCATCTTCGCCCTGGCCAAGGCGGGCCTCGTCCGCATTCCGGTCAATGTTCATCTCAAGGCCGCGGCGCTCGACTTCGTTTTCGATCGCTTCGAACCGCATGCCCTGATCGCCGACGAGGCCTATGCCGAAGCGCTGGCGCCGATCGTCGAGAGGTCGCCCGGATTGTCAGTGTTTTGGCGGGGTCGCGATGGGGCAGGGAGCCTGTCGGCACTGGTCGAGGCCGGCAGCCCGCTGCCGCCGCCGATAATCGTCGAGGCGGACGACATCATCGCGATCACGCCGAGCTCCGGCACCACTGGCGAGCCCAAGGGCGTCCTCAAGACCGATCGCAGCCTTCGTGCCGGACCGATGGGGACGCTGGCGCTGACGGGGGCGACTGCCGGCGACGTCTTCCTGCTCTGGGAGCCGCTGCATCATGGCGCTGGCGTCGCGGTGCTGATCGCGGCGCTGATGGAGCCGATCACGCTGGCCATGGTCGACAAGTTCAGCGCCTCGCAGTTCTGGGATCAGGTCCGCCGCTTCGAGGTGACGCATATCCACTATCTCGGCGGCGTCCTGCCGCTGCTACTCAAGCAGCCCGCAAGCCCGCGCGACCGCGACCATAAGGTCCGCATGGCCTGGGGCGGCGGCTGCCCGCTGGACGTCTGGCGCGCCTTCGAGGAGCGCTTCGGGGTCTCTCTCTATGAGGGCTACGGCCTGTCGGAGATGACGACCTTCGTAACCATCAACCCCGAAGGGCGGCTGGGCTCCTGCGGTCGCCCGCTGCCGTTCTACGAGGTGCGTCTGCTGGACGATGAGGGCGTCGAGGTCGGGGTGGGCGAGCCGGGCGAGATCGTCGTGCGTCCGCTGGAGCCCGGCCTGGCGTTCAAGGGCTATTTCCGCATGGAGGAGGCTGGCGCCGCTCTGGTCAAGGACGGCTGGTTTTCGACCGGCGACCTCGCCCGCAAGGACGAGGACGGCTTCCTTTTCTACTCCGGGCGCAAGAAGGACAGCGTCCGGCGGCGCGGCGTCAACATCTCGGCCTGGGAGGTGGAGCGCATCGTCCTGACCCATGACGACATCGAGGAATGCGCGTTGATCGGCGTGCCCAGCGAGATGGGCGACGACGACCTGAAGCTCTTCATTCGTGCGACGCCAGGGCGCGAGCCTGCACCGCTCGACCTGATCCGCTGGTGCGAGTCGCGGATGCCGTATTTCCAGATTCCGCGCTATATCGAGGCGATCGAGGAATTCCCGAAAACCCCCACGCAACGGATCAAGAAGAGCGACCTGAGCCGGAGCGTCGGCGAGAGCTTCGACCTGGAAGCCTCCGGCTACAAGATCGGGAGGTAGCGGGACGCCATGACCGGCTGGTTCCTTCAGCGACTGCTCCAGGCCGTCTTCGTCATGCTGGCGATGACGCTGATCGTGTTCATCGGCGTCAGCGTCATCGGCGATCCCGTCGAGGTGCTGATCTCCCCCGATGCCGACCAGGCGGAGCGGTTGCGGGCGATCGCGGCGTTTGGTCTCGATCGTCCGCTCTGGGCGCAGTACCTGTCGTTCCTGCACGGTGCCCTTCATGGCGATCTCGGCCGGAGCTTCGTCTACAACGAGCCGGCCCTGAAGGTCATTCTCCAGCGCATGCCGGCGACGCTCGAACTCGCCCTCTGCGCCATGCTCCTGTCGACCGTCATCGGCATCCCGCTCGGCCTCTATGCCGGACTGAAGCCGAATGCGCCGATGGCGCGCGTGATCATGACCGGCTCGATCCTGGGCTTCTCGCTGCCGGGCTTCTGGGTCGGCCTGCTGCTGATCATGGTCTTTGCGGTGCAGCTCGGCTGGCTGCCTTCGGGGGGGCGCGGCGAGACACGCCAGCTGCTGGGCATCGGCTGGTCGTTCCTGACGCTCGACGGCCTGCAGCATCTGGTGCTGCCGGCGCTCAATCTCGCGCTCTTCAAGATCTCGCTGGTCATGCGGCTGGTGCGGGCCGAGACCCGCGAGGTCATCCCGCAGGATTACATCCGCACGGCGCGCGCCAAGGGGCTGCCCGAGAGCAGCGTGATCTTTCGGCATCTGCTGAAAAACATCATGATACCCGTCGTCACCATCATCGGGCTCGAGTTCGGCTCGGTGATCGCCTTCTCGGTGGTGACGGAAACGATCTTTGCCTGGCCCGGCATGGGCAAGCTGATCATCGACAGCATCCACGTGCTCGACCGCCCGATGATCGTCGCCTATCTCATGATCATCGTCTTGATGTTCGTGGTCATCAATCTGCTGGTCGACTGCCTCTACACGGCGCTCGACCCCCGGGTGAGGCTGGGCAAATGACGGCACCCGCATCGATACCGGAGATCGCCCCCCCGCCGCGCGCGACGCCCGCGCGGCGCTTCATGCGGGCCTTCGCGTCGTCGAAGCTCGCGATGGGCGGCCTCGTCGTCTTTGCCGCGATCGCGCTGGCTGCGCTGCTGGCGCCCTGGATCTCGCCGCAGAACCCCTATGACCTGATGCAGCTCGACATCCTGGAGGGACGGCTGCCGCCGGGCTCCGTCTCGGGCACCGGGATGACCTACTGGCTCGGCACGGACGACCAGGGCCGGGACATGCTCTCGGCCATCCTCTACGGCCTGCGGATCTCGCTCGCGGTCGGCATCTGTTCGGCTCTGCTGGCGGCAGCCGTCGGCACCACGCTGGGCCTGTTCGCGGCCTATGCAGGCGGGCGGATCGAGACAGCGCTGATGCGGCTGGTCGATCTGCAGCTCTCCTTTCCGACGATCCTGATCGCGCTGATGATCCTCGCCTTTCTGGGCAAGGGCATCGCCAATGTCGTCCTCGCGCTGGTGATCGTCGAATGGGCAACCTATGCCCGCACGGCCCGGGCCAGCGCGCTGATCGAAAGCCGCAAGGAGTACATCGAGGCGGCGCTCGCGATGGGCGCGCGGCCGATGCGGATCCTGTTCCGGCACCTGCTGCCGAATTGCCTGCCGCCCCTGATGGTCATCGCAACCGTCCAGATCGCGCGCGCCATCGCACTGGAGGCGACCCTGTCGTTCCTCGGACTGGGCGTTCCGGTGACCGAGCCGAGCCTGGGAATGCTGATCGCCAATGGCTACCAGTACATGCTGTCCGGCAAGTTCTGGATCAGCTTCTATCCCGGTCTCGCCCTGCTCGCGACCGTGGTGGCGATCAACATGGTCGGCGATCACCTGCGCGACGTTCTAAACCCTCGCAGGGTCGCCTGACAGCTGCGGTTCGCGCCCTCAACGCCAGTCGTCTATTCCAAGCGCACCCATCACCTCGTGCGACGATCAAGGGCAGATAGGTCGTCGCTGCTATCGACTTTCGAGGACCGCCCGCGAATCCGATGGACGGCCTGCGGGGAGGGGGAGCCGCTGCGCTAAGTTAGCCGACCGGCAAAGAGCCACTCGTTTTCCGGCAGGTTCTTGGCGGAACTGGCGCGCTTGCACAGGTCGGGCTGAATTGCTCGCGTCGACAGAACCCTGCTGCTGGGAACTGAGCGAAGCCGGCGTCGGATGTCAGATTGCGGAACTCGACCGACAATCGAGGCAACACTGTGCCTCTCTCTTCAGAGCTGTCCGTCTCGTATCGTTCTTCATCCCTCAGTCACTTCGCAATTCTCGCACCTGGAGCAAGTGCCAATTCGGCCCGCCGGACTCTGGCCTGCTGCCGGTTTCGTGGACACCGAGATTGGGTGTTTCATGAAGCCGGAGGTGGCAGATGCAGCGAAGACGATTTGGGCGTGAGTTCAAGATCGAGGCGGTTCGCCTGATCAAGGATCGCGGTGTGAGCGTCGCGCAGGCGGCTCGGGACTTGGATGTCCACGAGAACGTGCTGCGCAAATGGGTGAAGGAGTTTGCCGCCGATCCGGCGCAGGCCTTTCCCGGACCTGGTCATGTGAAGCCCGAGCAGCTCGAGATCGAGCGGTTGCGGCGTGAGGTCGTCAAGCTCAAGGCGGAGCGCGACATCCTAAAAAAGGCCGCAGCCTACTTCGCGAGGGAAGCAATATGAGGTTCGCTTTCAGCGCGAGGCACCGGAGCATCTGGCCGGTGGCATGGCTTTGCGAAGCGCTGGATGTCTCCCGCTCCGGGTTCCATGCCTGGTTGACGCGCTCGCCGAGCCAGCGCTCCGTGGACGACGAGGTGGTTGGCGCCAAGGTCTGTGCGAGCTTCAAGGCGAGCGACCGGACCTATGGCGCTCGCCGTGTCTGGCGTGATGTCCTGGCTGACGGCGTCTCTTGCGGCTTGCACAAGATCGAGCGCCTGATGCGGATGCAGGCCTTGCGGGCGCGTCCCCGGCGTCGTGGCCGTCCGAAGGACGAGGGAGCACGACTGACCTCGGTCATCGCGCCCAACGTCCTCGATCGTCAGTTTACTGCGACCCGGCCGAACCAGCGCTGGATCGCCGACTTCACCTATGTCTGGACGGCGGAAGGCTGGCTTTACGTGGCTGCCGTGATCGATCTGTTCTCACGGCGTGTTGTCGGCTGGTCGATGAAGGCGGAAATGACGGCAGCGCTCGTGACCGACGCGCTCATCATGGCGATCTGGCGCCGTGGCAAGCCGGACGCCCTGCTGCACCACTCGGATCAGGGCAGCCAATACACCAGCCAGCACTTCCAGGAACTGCTGGCCGAGAACGGGGTCACCTGCTCGATGAGCCGGTCCGGCAATGTCTGGGACAACGCCGCCATGGAGAGCTTCTTCTCCTCCCTGAAAACCGAGCGGATCAGGGCCAAGGTCTATCGGACGCGCGACGCGGCCAGGGCAGATGTGTTCGACTACGTCGAGAGGTTCTACAACACGATCCGCAGGCACTCGGCCATCGGCTATCTCAGCCCGGCCGAGTTCGAAATGAAGGTGGGATTAGCTTAACTGACCGTCCACGAAACCGGCAGCAGGCCA
>NZ_JAUYTP010000040.1 GCF_030695125.1 Allobosea sp.
CTGCTGTGTTGCGCTCCCGACGACGTCGTCCTCCACTGCGCCTCCGGCAGCAGCACGTGCAGGTGCGGCGTCAGTTGCAACATCGAGCCGAACCACTGCGTGAAGACGACAGCGCCTCCTCGCAGCGGCGCCGTCACGCCCCTCCTCCGCGCCTCACGCCGCTGCCACCTCCACACCGCACGCACCAGCCTCACCTCGAGCCGCTTCAGCAGCTGAGGCGACGTGCGCGGTAACCCTCTGACTTCAGAAATAGAAGCCCATCATGCCGGCGACGGGGAACGCATCATTCATGTCGCGAGATGCCGTCACCGGGATCGCTAATAAGGTCGAGGTGTTCTTGGACAATCAGGTCATCTTCAGCAGGTCCGTGAGTGAGCCCGGCGGTAGCTGGTTTAGCAACGGGGCGCCCTTTCAGACGACCGTCGGGCCACACACCTTCCGCTTGGTGTGCACAGATGCCATTGGGCAATCGAAAATTACGATACAGAATGTGACGGTCAACGCAAGGCCACATGGTGGCATCTCGGTGGTTAGGCTCTCGGCGAGCCAGGCCACCTTTCGTGCGTCTGCTCGGGATGACGACGGGTTGAAGTCCATGAGTGGAACGATCAATTGCGATAGGTCGGGCTACCGCTCTTTCTCGTTCTCCGCCTCAAGCTATCCTGTCGAGTTTCGCAAAGAGCAAACACTCACGGGCTTGATCTTGGGCGAGCGCTGCGTAGTGCGAGGCGGTGCCGTCGATCGTTACGACATCATCGGCACGCTCAACGAGCTCACGTTCATCGTGCAACATCCGCCCCCACCGCCAGCGCTGCCGTGCGGGTTTCAACGGCGTGATGGGTCGAATGATCCGGCTTCGTTCTTGATCGAGATGGGCCGCACGTCCGGATTCTTCGATTTTCACCGAGATACTTACTTCGTGCCAGACAACTTGATTCTCGCTTGTGCCGATGGCGGCACGGTGAATAGTCAGTCCCAGGTGGCGACTGGCTGCGTTGGCACCGGGCGCGTGGTGTCGTCGATGAGCATGCGCTACGCGTGCAGCTCCTCGCGCATACGCGTCACGGTTGATCCAGACTGCAGCAACCTGGGTAACACCGATTGGACCTTCACGCTCACCTGCGGCCGCCCGTAGGCGAGGCGGAGGCGTCTTGAGCGAGGGGCTGTTAACAGAACAGACATTCTACGAACCATCTCCCCGACGCGTGGACCAGCCAGGATTGCGCATGTGGGAAAACGGGGGAGAACAACAAAGCAGGAAACGGGGCGACGGGTCGAGTGCCAAGCTGGCGGGCGTGGGCGCAGAGAGTTCGCTGAGGAGAGGGTCGGACCGGCGCGGAGGGTGGAGCGCGCCAGGCGGCAGACAGACGTGGGCCGAGGCGGAGCCCGCGGGCGCGACGAGACTTCAGCCTCAGCCAGCCAGCGGCAGGGTGGGCTGAGCGGTGGCAGGCGGGAGGAGCCGGCGCGGCGGGAGGTGATGGCCGAGCTGGGTGAGGCGCTCCTCGGCCGCCTTGCGCGTGGAGTGGATGGCGATGATGCGACGGCGGCCGCCACAGGGGTAGCGCAGGTGCTGGTGCAGGCTGGCCCAGTCCAGTCTGCGGCTCGGCCGGCGACGCTTCTTGCTCGAGGCAGGCGCTGCAGGCGCAGGCATCGGTGGCGGCGCCGTCACCAGCGGGCGAAGGGCAGCGTGCGGGGCGTAGACTCCGTGGAAGCTGGTGAGGTGCGTCTTCGCAGGCGGCACCAGCGAAACGAGCCGTCGCACCAGTTGCTCCGCGCTGACGAGCCCGCTCGCTCCATGAGCGGGCCTCTGCCTTCACCACCACGTGTTGGGCCAGACGGACAGAAGAACACAGGCGCAGGGTCGAGTGCCGACGTTGCGTGCGAGGGCCCAGAGCGGCGCCGTGAGGCCTTTGACGAGGGCGGAATCCTTCATTCGGGTCAAGATTCAAGCCATCGAATTTGCGGACCAAACCAGATTGAGAGCGCCAACCTGCACGGTTGAGTGCCTGCCCGTATCCTCCAGGTATGAGCACTCGTTCGGGTGGAGTCAGAGGCAGTCTGGGCGCGTCAGCCGGGGCAGCGCAGCAGGCGGCGCAGGCGCAGAAGCGAGCAGCTGAGGCAGCAGCGCGGCGCGCAGTGGAGGCGCAGAAGCGAGCCGCAGCCCAGCAGGCGAAGCAATCGCAAAAGCCTGTCGACACCTTCCAACCCAAGGGGGCCAGCGCCTCAGCCGGCATGAGTGCGCAGGTGAGCGCCTCGACCGCCGCGCAACAGACCGAGAAGCCCATCACCCTGGGCGCTCAAGCGGGGGCAAGCGTACAGCCAGCGGATCGGTTCCGCGACGTCTTCGAGAAGAGCAACCCCATCAAGGCCGCGCTCCTCACTGGAGACGAGTACTCCGACACCATGGGCCGCCGAGACGCCGACGGCAACATCGTTCCCCAGGGGGACTACGCACGGCAGATCGAGGAGCGCGAGCGCACCGAGCTGATTCGGAACAGCGACCCGATCGTCAAGAGCGCCGATTCCCTTCAGGTCGGCGAGAAGATGGTCGTCACCGACAAGACCGGCGTCAATGCCACCGTGAAGGCTGCCAAGATCGGCCTGGAAGGCGGTGGCGGTACGACGCTGGAGCGAACGGGCGACACGACGTGGAAGCTGACCGACGCCACCGAAGGCGGAGCCAAAGTGGGCGTGGGGTCGAAGACGATGCCCGTCGAAGGTGAAGTTGCAGCGAGCGGCGAGAGTGTGTCGGAGTACCAATTCACGTCGCAGGCCGACGCCAGGCGCGGCGCAGACCTCGTGCGAAACGGGCCGCGCTCCGAAGAAGACCGGCAGTGGCTCGACGCTCACCGCACCTCTTCCGAGTATGCGGCCAAGGTGAGCACGGGCGGCAACGTGAACT
Organism: Allobosea sp.; assembly: GCF_030695125.1. Lineage (GTDB taxonomy): Bacteria > Pseudomonadota > Alphaproteobacteria > Rhizobiales > Beijerinckiaceae > Allobosea. The sequence goes on from NZ_JAUYTP010000040.1 coordinate 2,903, forward strand.
TCCCGGATCCCAAGGGCGTGGTGGCGACCAACGTCGAGGCCAAGGGAGAGGCCCGCCAGTCGATCAAGTACAACTACAAGACCAAGGACGACGGCACCGTCGAGACGGACGCCAACGGGAAGCCCGTCGTCGACAGCATCGAATACATCACCAAGACGACTGGCACGCTGACGGGCAAGGGAACGGTGTCGGTGCCGGGTGTGGCGAAGGTGGACACGGGCGACGTTGCCACCGGACAAGTCGAGATCGAACAGAAGCGGGTGGTGAAGGTGCCTGCGGGCGTTGATCCCGCGGCAGTCGAGAGGGACCCGTCCTTGGGCCAGGACGTCAGCCAGAACGCGCATGAGGTCACCATCAAGGTGACCGGCGAGACGCGGATCGGTGGCCTGGAGGAGGGCAAGAGCGTGGTGCGCGAGTACGAAACCAAGGTGCGCCTGCAGCAGCCCGAGAATCAGCCTCAGAAGCCAACCGTCGAGACGGTCTCTCGCAGCTACGAGAAGAACGGCCAAGTGTACAACGGTGGCGTCGACCTCGGGCCGATCCCCGTGGGCGTGACGTACCAGGGCGAGCGAACGCGCAGCACCAAGCCCGAAGAGACCAAGATCGAGAGCCTCAGCTCGAGCTGAACGTCAGCTGCTCAGTGAGCGCGCGAGGTCAAGACGGAGAAGAAGAAGAAAGCAGGAGACTGGGGATGCGTCGGTGGCGACGCTGAGCATTCTGCTGCCGAGCCTCAACGAGCGAGACAACCTCGCGACCCTCTCAGCGGAGCGGCAGTCGACGTCGAAGGTCGACCACGCTCACACCGAGAAATACCAGTGCGAGCACTGTGTCGAGAATGGCAAAGCCGTACCGCGCCGCCACCGTATCCAACACCGCATCGTGCGGGTTGGCGGAATCGTAGAGCACGGTCACCTGGTCACCGACGTGCTGTGTCACCAGGCCGCCCTGCGGGTAGCTCACCGTCGCTCCGGTCGCCGTCGTGAAACGAACCTGCGGGTGGGCCGGGCCAGCGTTCAGCTCGATGACCTCGCCTTGTGCGCGGAGTCCGTCGCGCCCCAACCGCCACGCCGAGGTGAGCTGAATGAGGCTCACCAGCGTGAGCACCACTCCGACGCACAGGAACAGACCTCCACGAAACCAGGACGGCATCGGGTACCTCGAGTCAGACGCCGAGCGTGGCGAGATCACCAGACCTCATCGCCCGGCCTGATGCGGCAGTTTCGCACGCCAATCGGCGAGACGAGACATGCGCCCAACTCCCTCACTTTCGTGGCGCTGACATCACCGCACCTTGGCGCTCGTCGAACCAGAAGACGTCGGTGTCGGTCGCCGCCAGGAGACGTGCAGTGGCCCCGCGCACGAGGACCACGAACTCAGGTTCACCGGGTCGCCAGGCGATGATCGACTGAGGCGCTCGCCAGTCGGCCTCCTGCGTGATGGCCAGCAGCTCGCGATCATTCGAGACGAGATTTCCGAACTCGAGCTTCTTCGTGGTGACAGCGGTCTGTTTGCCCGTCGCGGGATCCAGACGCACCAACTGGCCACTGCGGCCCCTGCTGTAGAGGACGCCGCCCAGCCCCGCGGGAGAATCGACGTCACCGCCCAGCGGCGACCCGATGATGCGCGCCTCGCCGTCGGCCTTCGCGGAGAGCAGCGGGCCCTGCCAGGTGATGAAGGCCACGGTCCCTGCCGACTCGCTGAACCAGACGGGCTCCGGGCTTCCCATGACCAGCGCTTTTCCGGCGAAGAGGGTCTTGATGGGTCCTCCCCCGCGGCTCACCGCGTTGATGGTGGTGCCCGCAGCAAAGAGCAGCCGGTCCTGCTCGACGATGACGTGATGAGGCCTCGTCAGGCCGGTCGCGAGCTTCTTCACCGCTGCTCCCGACGGCTGCACCGAAACGATCTCGCTCTCGAGCGCGACGATGAGCTCGTCGCCGACTCGCCGGAGATCACCGGTATCGTCGTCCCCCCGGGAAGGGTTGCCGAGCCCGCTGACGATGAGCCTGGAGCCGGTCCGGGTCAGGGCGTGAAGCTCACAACCCGACGGCGGACACGTCAGCGCAAACGCTCCCTTCGAGTCCGCGGCGAGCCCCGAGACGGAAAACGCCTTCAGCGTCGGCTTCCCGGCAGGCTTCCCTGATGGGAACTCGAACGCCGGGCACACGAACACCTCGCCGTGCTCCTTCGCCGCGCCCTGCATGATCGAGACGTGAGCGGAGGGGACCGTCGCTATCATCGCCTCGAGCGTTGCCAGCCAGTCTCCGCGGGCATCGACTGCAATGACCGCCGCGATCACCGCCTCCTGGTAGGTGGGCGCTTTGCGCGCCGCCGTCGTGAAGGCCTCACAGAACCGTTGAGGAACCGGCTTTGCCGCGAGCAGCACCAGCGAGATCGTCAATGGCGTCATGAACGAGGAGCCTACCTGAACGACGTCACACAGGCGGCTTGAAGGCCGCTCGAGCGCCGATCAGACCATGGAGAAGCGTGGCATCGACGTGCGCACAAGAAGGAAAGCCAGCTGTGCATCATCACGGAGGAAGACCGAAAGGAAGAACAAAGCAGGAAACGGGGCACAGGGTCGAGTGCCGAGCCGGCGGACCTGGACGCAGAGAGTTCGCTGAGGAGAGGGCCGGACCGGCGCGGCGGGTCAGCGTGTCAGGCGGCAGACAGACGTGGGCCGAGGCGGAGCCCGCGGGCGCGACGAGACTTCAGCCTCAGCCAGCCAGCGCCAGGGTGGGCTGAGCGGTGGCAGGCGGGAGCAGCCGTCGCGGCAACAGGTGATGGCCGAGCTGGGTGAGGCGCTCCTCGGCCGCCTTGCGCGTGGAGTGGATGGCGATGATGCGACGGCGGCCGCCACAGGGGCAGCTCAGGACATCCACCCCGAAGGTGTGCTGGTGCAGGCTGGCCCAGTCCAGTCTGCGGCTCGGCCGGCGACGCTTCTTGCTCGAGACAGGCGCTGCAGGCGCAGGCTTCGGTGGCGGCGCCGTCACCAGCGGGCGAAGGGAAGCGTGCGGGGCGTAGACTCCGTGGAAGCTGGTGAGGTGCGTCTTCGCAGGCGGCACCAGCGAGACGAGCCGTCGCACCAGTTGCTCCGCGCTGACGACGAAGGAGACCCCCTTCTTCGGCAGGTACTCGTACCGGCCCTC
>NZ_JAUYTP010000041.1 GCF_030695125.1 Allobosea sp.
TTGCCGATCGCCCAGCTTCCGCCCAGCGCCTCATTCACGCGCACGACCGGCACGTCCTTCACCAGCGCAACCTCGTAGATCTTGGCGATGTAGTCGGACAGCGGGTAGGCGAACGAACCGTCATCGGCATCGGGGACCGGCGTGTGCAGCAACGGGTCGCACGTTCCACTGAACCGCCAATTGTCGACCCAGGTGGCGAGGTTCGTCGCATACTCGGCCGGGGTCGTGAAGACATCAGGGTCGGTCGTCTTCGGGATGCGCATCTCATTCTTGCCGCACCCGCCGATAGCGCAACACGCCACGCCCGACAGGAACTTGCTCATAGAGCCGGCGGCGTATTGCTGCGTCTCGTTGAAGAAGGCTTCCAGCCGCGCGCCCGAGACGCTGGCATTCCAGAACTTCAACTGCTTGACGGCGCTGTCATAGGCATCGATGCCCATGAACCGGACCGCCGAGGCCTCCCAGGCGATCGTGATGACGTGCGGCCCGGGAGAAGTCGTCGTCAGCAGCGCAAAGCGCGTGCCAGTCGTGCCGTCCACCACCAGAGGCGTCTCGGCGTTGACGCGGGCATTGAACCGCATCGAATTGTTATCGAAGTGCAGCAGGCCATAGGCGTTCTTAGGCTCTACCGGCGTGAAGGTCAGCCCCTCGCCGCTGGCGTCGGCCTGCCACATGGATCCCCCGATGCTGGCGGGCGTGGTCGTCGTCCCGGTGGACGCCCATCGATCGTCGCCGGGGATCATATTACCCGTGCCGATCAGACTGTCCCATGTGGCATAGGGCACGAAGCCGTTGGACCGCAGAAGTCGCGCCAGTTGCGGCAACCAGCCGTTCTGGAAATCCGTTCCGAGGCCGGCGCCCTTAGCACGATCCGTGCTGTCCCCCTGCGCGACGATTGCAGCGTCTGCGGTCTGGTTGATGACGTTCCGCAGCCCGGTTCGCAGGTTGACCGTGTTCGAAGCCTTCAGGTTGAAGATCGACGACACCCCACCCGTGCCAA
>NZ_JAUYTP010000047.1 GCF_030695125.1 Allobosea sp.
AGACGGCGAAGCAACCGATCTCTCGGCTACAAGGCCTAACGTCCTAGTGGAGCGCAGAAGAGGCGCCGCTCAGCGGCGGCGCCGTCTCGATGTGCGGTTTATAGGCGCCACCCCCGCAAACTGTCAACACGCTTTTTGAAAGTTTTTCGACAGTCCGGCCGGACGCGTCGCAAACACCCGCGTTCCCGGCCGGCCCGACATTATGTTCGCGCGCGCGCGTACGCGGCGCGCGAGGGTCGCCCGCAAACAGCCGCATTCGCCCGGCAAAGCCACCTTCCAGGCCGGGCGGATTGATTCCGGCCGGCGACGCGGGCATGGTTCCCGCGCCGCCTCTCGCTGTGAGGGGCGCCCCCAGGGCCCTGTTCGCGGGTTTCGTTCACTCAGAGTCCTCCCGGGCCACTTGCCCGGGGTCGTCGTCTCAGGATCGCCAGACCACTCACGATGAACGCCCATCCCGAGTTCACCCTGCCGGCCGAACCGCTCGCCCCCGAGGCAGCGGCGCTTTTGGTCGATCTCGGAATCGAACCGCCAATCCAGCCCGAGGGCGCCAGCCAGCAGCCGCTCGATCGACGCGGTGTCTCGCTGCGCTGGCTGGCGGCCTGTGCGCTCGTCGGCTCCTGTGGCGCGGCGCTTCTCGGCGCCGCGATCCTGGTGGCGATGCGCGGCGACACCGGCATTCCCGAACAGCCCGAGGCCGTGACCGCGCGGGCCTCCTCGGCCGCGGGCGATGGCGGCGGGGCCCGCAAGGCCGACAAGCTGGTCGCCGATCAGCCGGTGATGGCGGCGCGCCATTCGGTGCGGGCGCCGATGTCGCAGCGGGTCGGCAATCGCGAGGTCATCCGCGTGCGGCCCTTCGTCAGGCTGGCCTCCAGCCTCTCCCTGACGACGGGCGTCTACGCGACCAACATTCCGCCCTTCAATCCGTTGCGGCTTTTCGCCGAAGGTGGCCAGCCCAACGAGCGCTACGCCGAGCCGATTCTTGAACTGCCGGACGCCGACGTCACCATCGTCAAGCGTGACCTCGCCGATGTCGTGGTACCGGCGGGTAAGCCGCAGCTCGGCGACGCGGAGGTCATCACGCAGATCGAGGAGGAGCGGGCCAACCTCGCCAGCGCCGGCCGTCAGCGCGCCCTCCCGATTCCGCCGCAGCTGATGCTGAGCCGGACGCTCGGCAACGCGCCCGCGCCGGCCCAGGACCTTCTGTCCTATGCGCCGTCGACCGATACCCGCTTCTCGGGCATCGAGGTCCGCGTCGTGCCCGAGAACGTCACCAATGCGCCCAAGACGCCGATCGCCGCCAGCCGCGAGCCGCTCGTCGAGGAAAAGCTGCTACTGGCCAAGCGCGGCGAGAATTTCGAGCAGGTGATGCGGGCGGCCGGGGCGTCCCCCGACCAGATCCGGGCGATGATGCAGGCCTTTGGCGGCCGGGTGCGGACCGCGCCGCTGCCCGACGGTCAGGTTCTGCAGGCCCTCTATGCCCCGGGCCTCAATCCCGGCGACGCCCGCCAGATCGTCCGCGTTTCCTTGATGACCAACGGCCTTCCCGACGGCACCGTCGCCGTCAACGACAGGGGCGCCTTCGTCTCCGTCGTCCTGCCCAAGCAGGACGTCGTCGGCCCGCAGCGCCCGCAGCGCAAGGTCGACGACGAGGATGACGAGGACGATGAAGGCGGCGGCGCCCGGCTCTATGAGAGCCTCTACGAAACCGGCATGCGTCACGATCTGCCGCGGCCGCTGATCGACGAACTCGTCCGCATCTTCTCCTATGATCTCGATTTCCAGCAGCGCGTCCGCGGCGGCGACACTCTCGAGGTGATCTTCACCGAGGAGGACGAGGGCGAGCGGGCGGAGATCCTGTCGGCCTCCCTCACCATCGGCGGCGAGACGCGCCGCGTCTTCCGCTATCAGGCCCCGGAAGACGGGCTGATCGATTACTTCGACGACGACGGCAAATCGCTGAAGAAGTTCCTGCTGCGCAAGCCGATCGCCGAAGGCGAGATGCGCTCGGGCTTCGGCATGCGCTACCACCCGATCATGCGCTATTCGAAGATGCACACCGGCATCGACTGGTCCAACCGGATCGGCACGCCGATCCTCGCCGCCGGCAACGGCACCGTGATCAAGGCGGAATGGGATTCAGGCTATGGCCGGCGCATCGAACTCCAGCACGCCAATGGCTATGTCACGACCTATTCGCACCAATCCGCCTTCGCCAAGGGCATCGCGCCCGGCGTCAAGGTGCGGCAGGGGCAGGTGATCGGCTATCTCGGCTCGACCGGTCTCTCGACCGGCCCGCATCTGCATTACGAGGTTCTGGTCAACGGCAATTTCGTCAATCCGATGAAGATCCGCGTGCCGCGCGGCCGCGAGCTGCAGGGCACGACCCTGGCGGAGTACAAGCGTCAGCGCGACGAGATCCAGGGTCTGATCGAGCGGGCCGGCGGAGCGGTCGCACAACTGCGCTGAGCGCATGACGGCGGTTCTTGCGCGTCTCGCGCCTGCACGGATCGCTTGACTTCCACCCCGCGAGGCCACACCGGCAGGAACCTGTCCCTCCTGCCCCCGCCGGTGTCGCACCATGCTCGCCGCTCTGCTCGTCGTCCTGCCCGTCTTCGGCCTGATCGCGCTGGGCTACCTGGCGCGCTGGTCGAAACTCCTGCGCGAGAGCACCGGCGAGGGCCTGTCCGACTTCGTCTTCGTGCTGGCGGTGCCCTGCCTGCTGTTCAGGACGCTGGCCAAGGCGGAAATCCCGCAGGCCCAGCCCTGGGGCTACTGGATCGCCTATTTCACCGGTCTGGCGATCGTCTGGGCGCTGGCGATGCTGATCGCGAGCCGCCTGTTCGCGCGCAAGGGCCCCGAGCTCGTCGTCTCGGGCTTTGCCGCGGCGCAATCCAACACGGTCTTCGTCGGCGTACCGATGATCCTGAAGGCCTATGGCGAGGCCGGCGCAGTGCCGCTCGGGCTGCTGCTGGCGGTCCATCTGCCGGTGACCATGACGGCCGCGACCCTGCTCGCTGAGGGCCGCAGCGCCTCGGTCCCGATGATGCTGCGGCGGCTCTTCACCCATCCGATCATCATCGGGATCATTCTGGGCGTGCTGGCCCGCCCCATCGTCGGCACCCTGCCGGAACCGTTCTGGACGCTGATAGACCTGATCTCGGCCGCCGCCGTTCCCTGCGCGCTGATCAGCCTCGGCATCGCCATGCGCCGCTACGGGCTGGAATCGGGCCTCGGGCTTCCCGCCGCCCTCAGCGCCCTCAAGCTCGGGCTTCACCCGCTGATCGTCTATCTGCTTGCGACGAAGGTCTTCGACATGCCGGCTCACTGGGCCGGCGTCGCCGTGTTGTTCGCCGCCTGCCCCTGCGGGATCAACGCCTATCTCTTCGCCGAGCGCTATCGCCAGGGCGTCGCCGATGCCTCGAGCGCGATCACGCTCTCGACGCTGCTGTCGCTGTTCACGACCGCCGCCTGGCTGACCTGGCTCGGCGTCGGCTGACAGCGCCCCTCAGGCAAAGCCCAGTTGGCGCCTCAGCGCCGCGGCGGTGAGGCCGCGCATCCGCAGATCGGCCAGGCTCTCCGACTGGCGGCTTTTGGCGAGCTTGCGCCCGGCTTCGTCCAGCAAGAGCTCATGGAAATGGTAGAGCGGGGTCGGCAGGCCCAGAAGCCGCTGCAGCAGGACATGGATGTCGGTCGCCGCCTCGAGATCGCGCCCCCGCACGACATGCGTGACGCCTTGCAGGGCGTCATCGACGACCACGCAGAGATGATAGCTGGCGGGAACATCCTTGCGCGCCAGCACGACATCGCCCCAGCGCGCCGGCTGCGCCGCGACGATCTGCGACGAGCCGCTGGCATCGAAGACGCGGTAGCTCAGCCCGGCCGCCGCCATCGCCAGGGCCCGCCCCATGTCGAGACGCAGCACATGCGGCTCGCCCGCCGCCATGCGGGCCTGCGCCTCCGCCTTGTCGAGGGCGCGGCCCATCCCCGGATAAAGCGCCACCCCATCCGGATCGACCGGCCAGGGCCGGCCGGAGGCGGCCTCTTGCGCGCAAACCGCCGCCCGCACCGCCTCCCGCGAGCCGAAGCAGGGATAGAGCAGTCCATGCCGACGCAGTTCGTCGAGCGTCGCGGCATAATCGTCGAAATGCTCCGACTGGCGCCTGACCTGCGGCGCGAAGGTAAGGCCGAGCCAGGCGAGATCCTCGTGCAGCGCCTGCTCCAGCGCGGGCGTGCAGCGTTGCCGGTCGATATCCTCGATCCGCAGCAGCAGGCGCCCGCCCATCGCTGCCGCAAAATGCTGATTGGTCAGCGCCGACAGCGCATGGCCGAGATGCAGCCGGCCGTTCGGGCTCGGCGCGAAACGGAAGACGGGCTGCGCAAGTGCGGGAGAGGACGGGAGCATGGCTCTTGTCTAGAGTCGGAGGCGGGCAGGGCCAAGCCGCGAGACCGGCCAAGCGCGGACACTGCTGACGCCAACAGGCATCGGAACCGGCTAGCGGGACGCATGATGCACAAGATCACCGGCGACGCCGATCTCGAACAGGGCATGACCATGCTGTCTGCGCTCGACCCGCGCTGGACTGCGATCATCGCGCGCACGGGGCTGCCGCCGCTGCGCCGGCGCGAGGGCGGTTTTCCCGGGCTCGCGGCCATCATCGTCTCGCAGCAGCTCTCGGTCGCCAGCGCGCGTGCCGTCTGGGCCCGCGTCGAGACGGTGCTGGCGCCGCTGACGCCGGAGCGCATTCTGGCGGCAAGCGACGAGGAGATGCGGTTGTCGGGCCTGTCGCGCCCCAAGCAGCGCACCTTGCGCGCCACTGCCGCCGCGCTCGCCGAAGGGCGACTGGCGTTCGAGGCCCTCGACGACGCGACGCCGGAGCAGGTCCACGCCCTGATGACGGCCATCTCGGGCATCGGTCCGTGGACGGCCGACATCTATCTGCTGTTTTGCCTGCACCACCGCGACGGCTTCGCGCCGGGCGATCTGGCGATCCAGGAAGCCGCGCGCGTCGCCTTCGATCTGCCCGCGCGCCCCAGGGCCGCCGAGCTGGAGGCCCTGGCCGAGGCCTGGCGACCCTGGCGCGGCGTGGCGGCCCGGTTGCTCTGGGCCTATTATGCCACGCTCAAATCGCGCGAGGGGATCGATGCCTGAGCGCTATCGCAGGCCTCAGCGCGACAGGATTTTCAGCGCGGACTGGGCGGCGCTGCGCAGGAAGGCGGTGTCGCTCATCACGGTCACGAGCTTCGCGCCCATATCGAGGAAGGCTTTCGCCCGCTCGGCCGACTGCGCGTAGATCGCGACCGGCTTCCCCACGGCAGAGGCCCGCGCGATGATATGGCGTATCGCTTCGTCGACCTCGGCCGACAAGGCATTGACCTCGCGGCCGCCCGAGAGCGCGATCGAGAGATCGGACGGGCCGACGAAGACGGCGTCGATGCCCTCCAGCGCCAGGATGTCGTCGAGAATCGCCATCGCCTCGCGCGTCTCGATCATCGCGAAGGAGAGCGAGAAGCGGTTGGCCTCGCGCAGATAGCCGTTCTGGTCGAGCCCGGAGGCCGCGAGCCCGCCATAGCTGCCCCAGCTGCGCTCGCCCATCGGCGGATATTTCGACGCGGCTGCGAAACTGCGCGCGTCGGCCATGGTGTTGATCATCGGGGCGATGACGCCGGAGACGCCGGAATCGAAGAGTTTCGAGACATTCTGGAATTCGCCGACGGGGATCCGCGCCAGCGCCGGCTTGCCGGCGGCATTGATCAGCGGGATTGCCGCGATGACGTCTCCCAACGTGATCGGCCCGTGCTGCATGTCGAGCGTGATCGCGTCGAATGCTTCGCGCGCCAGCACGCCGGCGATCGCGGGATCGGGCAGGCCGCACCAGGCCGAGACGATGCTGTCGCCCTTGGCGAGACGGTCGGCGAGAGACGACAGGACGGTCGATGGGAGCATGGCGCGTTTCATCCGTTGCAGGCCCGCTCTTGATGCGGCGGGCGGCTGCGCCACGTTGGACCGGGCAAGGCTGGAAATGCAAACGGGCGCCCATGCGCCCGCTTCATTCTCGCCCTGCGTTTTTGAAAGTCAGGGGCCGCAATTGGCCCGGGACCCCTTCTGCTCAAGCTGAGCGTCAGCGGCCGGCCTGGATTTCCTCGGCCGCACGGATCAGCAACTCCGCCATCACGCGCCGAAGCTCCGCATCGGCGACCGACACGCCGGCAGCGGCGAAGTCGCCGGTGACCTTGCGCACCACATCCTCGTCGCCGGCCTCCTCGAAATCGGCCACGACCACCGACTTGGCGTAGACATCCGCATCGGGACCGGCCTTGCCGAGCTTCTCCGCAGCCCACAGCCCGAGCAGCTTGTTGCGCCGCGCCGTCGCCTTGAAACGCAGCTCTTCGTCGTGGGCGAACTTGTTCTCGAAGGCATCCTTGCGCTGATCGAAGGTCGACATGCGTTTTGTCCTCTTGTGAAAAAGCGGGCCCGACGCGGGCGCGGAAAGCGAGCTTGGCAGCCATATAGGGTGCCCGGGCGAACACGACCAGCCCGGAATCAAACCGTCCCGCCAAGGCGTGGCTTTGGGCGCGCCTCGGACCGGTTTGTTGCGTTTGCGGTGCAGAAGGCCCATATAGCGGGCGCTACGGTGGCCCTCGCGGCCGCCGGCGCATTGAGCCGGCCGGCAGCGCGGTCTACGCTGATTCCAACCTGGTCGGAATCAGCACGGATTCGTGCAGGATCGGCTGATCAGGGGCCCAGATCCCGCCGCGGGGCAACCCGCGTCCAGAGAAAGGCCGACCTTTGGATTTCCTCAAGCCACGGTATATCCCAATGAATCGCCGCCGTCGCATCTACGAAGGCAAGGCGAAGGTCCTCTATGAGGGTCCCGAGCCGGGAACACTGATCCAGCACTTCAAGGATGACGCCACCGCCTTCAACGCCAAGAAGCATGAAGTGATCGACGGCAAGGGTGTGCTCAACAACCGCATCTGCGAGCACATCTTCTCCAACCTGAACGACATCGGCGTCCCCACGCATTTCATCCGCCGGCTGAACATGCGCGAGCAGCTCATCCGCGAGGTCGAGATCATTCCGCTCGAAGTCGTCGTGCGCAACGTCGCCGCCGGCTCGCTCTCGACCCGCCTCGGGCTCGAGGAGGGCACGCAGCTGCCGCGCTCGATCATCGAGTTCTATTACAAGAATGATGCGCTGGGCGATCCGATGGTCTCCGAAGAGCACATCACCGCCTTCGGCTGGGCGACGCCCCAGGAAATCGACGACATCATGGCGCTCGCCATCCGCGTCAACGACTTCCTCTCCGGCCTCTTCCTCGGCGCCGGCATCCGTCTCGTCGATTTCAAGATGGAATGCGGCCGTCTCTGGGAGGGCGAGATGATGCGCATCGTCGTCGCCGACGAGATCAGCCCCGATTCCTGCCGGCTCTGGGACGTCAAGTCCAAGGACAAGCTCGACAAGGATCGCTTCCGCCGCGACATGGGCGGCCTGATCGAGGCTTACACCGAAGTGGCCCGCCGCCTCGGGATCCTCGGCGAGAACGAGAAGGTCGGTCCGGCCGGCCCGCGCCTCGTCCAGTAAGCCAGCCTCCCGCATGGGCTTCGGCACCAGCAGGTCTTCGATCTTGAAACGGGAGCGTTCGCGCTCCCGTTTCCATGTCGTGTCCGCGGTGCTTTGCGGCGCGCTGCTGCTTTCAGCCTGCGCGGGGCGGTTCGGCTTCGGCATCGCCGAACTGCCGGCCTCCCAGGGTTGGGAACCCCTGCCGATCGGCTCCTGGGTTCTGAACGACGGTCTCGAGGCCAGGACGATGGTGTTCTGCCCGCGCGCGAGCTGCACGCAACAGGGTTTCGCCTCGGTTATTGCCTTCTCCGGCGACGAGGCTGCCCGAATCGAGCAGGCGTTGAACGCGGATCCGGCCCGGCTCGCCAGTCTCTTCTCCAAGCCGCCCGCCGACGAAGCCCGCACGCGCAAGACGGCGCGACCGAAAGGGCCGCCCAAGAGCACCACAAGCGTCTCGCGCTTCGAGGCCGAAGGCGTCGCCGGCCTGCTCGTCGAGATTGCCGCCAGCGACGGCTCCGGCAAGAGCGCCACGACGGCCATCCTGCATGGTCGTGAGGCCGAACGCCTGCTGGTCGCGCTGGCGGTCTCCGCCGACGCCGCGACGGCGCGCCGCGATGCGGTGGCCGCATGGCGCAGCCGCTGATTCACGTGAAACGGCGCGCAACGGTTGAGCCGGCCTCGATTCGCGGTTAAGGCAGCCCGATCAAGCCCGTCCGGAGAGCCCCATGAAAGCCCGCGTCACCGTCACCCTCAAGACCGGCGTGCTCGATCCGCAGGGCAAGGCGATCGAGGGGGCGCTGAAGTCCCTCGGCATCGACGGTGTTGGCTCGGTCCGCCAGGGCAAGGTCTTCGACATCGAGCTGTCGGGCTCAGACAAGGCGGCCGCCGAAGCCGCGCTGAAGACCGCCTGCGACAAGCTGCTCGCGAACACCGTGATCGAGAACTACCGCGTCGAGATCGGGGCGTGATCCGATGAAAGCCGCCGTCATCACCTTTCCCGGCTCCAACCGTGACGGCGACGTCGCCAAGGCGCTGAAGCAGGCGGGCGCCAGCGTCGCCCACATCTGGCATGCCGACAGCGAGCTGCCTGATGGCACCGATCTCGTCGTGCTGCCCGGCGGCTTCTCCTATGGCGACTATCTGCGCACCGGCGCCATCGCCGGCCGCGCCAACATCATGGACGCGACCCGGGCCCACGCCGCCCGCGGCGGCTTCGTGCTGGGCATCTGCAACGGCTTCCAGATCGCCTGCGAGGCCGGGCTCCTGCCTGGCATCCTGATGCGCAACGCCGATCTGAAATTCGTCTGCCGTCGCCAGTACCTCACGGTCGAGCGCGCCGACACGCCCTACACATCGGCCTATGCCAAGGGTCAGGTCGTCGATGTCTGCATCGCCCATGGCGAGGGCAACTACATCGCGGACGCCGAAACCCTGGCGCGGCTCGAGGGCGAGGGGCTGGTCGCCTTCCGCTACTGCGATGCGCAGGGAAACGTCACGGCGGCCGCCAACCCCAACGGCTCGCTGAACGGCATCGCCGGCATCTATTCGCCTGGCTTCAACGTGCTGGGCCTGATGCCGCACCCCGAAAACCTGATCGATTCGCTGACCGGCGGCACCGATGGGCGCGGGATGTTCGAAAGCCTGATGGGCGGGAAGAAGGCGGCATAGGGCCGTCATCCTCGGGCGAAGCGAAGCGCAGACCCGAGAATCTCAGGCCGGAAGGAAGCACCGATGGCTTCGCGTCCTGAGATGCGCGGGACCAGCCCGAGCATGACGCGCTTACCTCACCGCCCCGTCATCGCCCGCGCCAGCATCTTGCCGGCGCTCTGCGCATCGAGCGGGCCGACATGCTTCTCCAGGATGCGCCCATCGGGCCCGATCAGAAACGTCTCCGGCACGCCATAGACGCCCCATTCGATCGCGGCGCGGCCCGTGCGGTCGACGCCGACGGCCGAATAAGGGTTGCCGAGCGCTCCCAGGAAACGCCGGGCGTTCTCCGCTTCGTCCTTGTAGTTGATGCCGACGACCGCGACCCGGCCCGCCTTGACGGCCGGCGACTCCGCCATCGCGACAAGGAAGGGATGCTCGACCCGGCAGGGCGCGCACCAACTGGCGAAGACGTTGACGATGGTGGCCCGTCCGGCCGCAAGATCGCCCATCGCCAGCGTCGGCACCGGTCGGCCATCCCGCTGCAGGCCCTCCAGCGCGGTCAGCGTGATCGCCGGCGCGGGCTTACCGATCAGCGCCGAGGGCACCTTGCTCGCATCGCCCGCGAACAGCCCAACCAGGAAAACCACTGCGAGCGCACCAAACAGCAGCAGCGGCAGCAGGAACAGAAGCGGCGAACGGCGGCGCGGGGCGGCCTCCGCGGGCCCATCCACCCGAACGTGCTCGCTCTCGCTCATGAACGGCTCCGATCGGAACGACGGCCGATGCCGCGCTGCTCCAGCTCGGCGAGTGCCCGTGTCTGCGCCCGGTGGTCGAGCAGGATCGAAAGGATCAGCCCGCCCAGCACAACCGTGACCGCGGCATAGGACGCGAGGATGAAGCCGGCATGCGGCCCGAGATCGCTCATGATCGTGCCCCGCTCATGCCGGCGCGCTCTCGGCCGAGAGCCGGTCTAGCCGCTCCGCTTCCAGGATCGTCAGCGTACGCACCCGGCGCCGCATGATTTCGGCCCGCATCGCGACCAGATGCAGCACCAGCGCGAGGCCGGTGAACCCGACCGCCAGGATCAGCAGCGGCCAGAGCATGGAGGCGTGGATCGTCGGACCGTCGAGCCGCAGCACCGAGGCCGGCTGATGCAGCGTGTTCCACCAATCGACCGAGAACTTGATGATCGGCACGTTGACGAAGCCGACCAGCGTCAGAATCGCCACCGCGCGCCCGGCCTGGGACGGCTCGTCCAGCGTGCGCCAGAGCGCCATGATGCCGAGATAGATCAGCAGCAGCACCAGCATCGAGGTCAGCCGCGCATCCCAGACCCAATAGGTGCCCCACATCGGCTTGCCCCAGAACGCGCCGGTCAGCAGGCAGATCAGGGCGAAGGCGGCGCCGATCGGCGCGGCGGCCTTCTGCGCGACATCGGCGAGCGGATGGCGCCAGACCAGCGTGCCGAGCGCCGAGAGCGTCATCATCGTGTAGAACATCATGGCGAGCCAGGCGGCCGGCACATGCACGAACATGATCCGGATGGTCTCGCCCTGCTGGTAGTCGGCCGGGGCCACGAACCAGGCGAGATAAAAGCCCACGACCAGCAAAACCCCTGCAATGCCGGCCACCCAGGGCAGGAGCACGGCCGAATAGCGCATGAAGCGCGTCGGATTGGCCAGGTCGATCAGGCTAGCCATGGCGCGGCGCGTGGCCTCTCTTCTTCATTGGTCGCGTCAGCATGTAGCAACCGCCTCGGGCCGCGACAATGCGGACACCCCCATGCATGGGGTCGCAGCCCCAACGGTTCACCCGCTCTGCCGCAAAGCCGCCGCCGCCGCCAGCGTCCCGACGACGATCGCCGCCAGAGACAGCGCACACAGGATCAGGAACGGGGTCGCGAAGGGAATGGTCCCGCCCAGGGCCGCATTCGACGCCGAAACACCGAAGATCAGCACCGGCACCGTCAGGGGCGCGACCAGCACGGGCAGAATCAGCCCGCCCCGCCGCAGGCCTGCGGTCAGCGCCGCCGCGCCGGCGCCGATGAAGCTGAGCGCCGGTGTGCCGACGAGCAGCGTCGCCGCGACCGGCAGCATCGCCTCGCCCGGCAATGCGACGAGGAGCCCGAGCAACGGCGCCGCCAGCGCCAGCGGCAGGCCCGTCGTCAGCCAATGCGCCAGCCCCTTGGCCAGCACGGCGAGTTCCAGCGGCAGCACGGACGCGCGGATCAGATCGAGCGAACCATCCTCCTCATCGCCCTGGAACAGCCGGTCGAGCCCGATCAGCATCGACAGCAGCGCACCGAGCCACAGGATGGCGGGTCCGATCCGCGACAAAAGGTTCAGGTCCGGCCCCAGCGCGAAGGGCACCAGCACGACGATCGTAAGGAAGAAGACGAGCGCGAGTTCGCCCCCGCCCCCGGCTCGCGAGGCGAGCGCGAGATCGCGCTTCAGGATGGCGAGGAAGGCGCGGGTCATGGCCCGATCTTCACTTCGCGCACGCCGTCCAGCCCGAGCGGGCCATGCGTCGCGGCCAGGATCGCTCCGCCCTGTGCCAGATGCTCGCGCATCAACCCGCTCAGCATCGCCTGCGCGGCGGTGTCGAGCGCCGACATCGGCTCGTCGAGCAGCCAGAACGGCCGCCGCGCCACCAGGAGCCGCGCCAGGGCGACGCGGCGCCGCTGCCCGGCCGAGAGATATCCCACCGGCAGAGCCGCGACATGCGGCAGGCCTACCTTCGCCAGCGCCTCGGCCGGCGAAAGCGCGGCGTCTCCCAGCAGCGCCTGGGCAAAGGCGAGGTTTTCATGCGCGCTCAGCGCGGTTTTCAGCCCGTCGCGATGCCCCACCACATGGCTGAGCTCGACGGGCGCCACATCGGGAGCGCCCTCAACACGAATCGTCCCGGCCTCCGGCCGCAGCTGCCCGCACAGCATCGCCAGCAGGCTCGACTTGCCGGCGCCGTTGCGCCCCGTCAGCGCGATTGCCTCGCCCGAGCGCAGCCGGAACGAAAGATCGGCGAAGATCAGCCGGCCGCCACGGCGGCAGGTCAGCGCGTCGGCCTCCAGGGTCAGGATCGGATCGGATGAGGGGGTCAAGCGACAGGCATCTTCCGGAGCGTCAGGATCGCGCAAGAACGCGCTTCGTTCATGTAGCGGGCTTCTTGGAATTGCTCTATAGAGCCCGTGGCTACGCCGCACGCCGATCCGGCGCGGGGCTCGGGCACTCCCGGGGCGGCGCGCGCGACATGCGCAATAGGCCTTCGATCCGGCAATCCCGCAAGGTGTCTGTCGGCTCGCGACCGCAACCCCTTGATCAGGATCAGCCCGCATGGCTTCGCTCGACTCCTTCAAATGCCGCCAGACGCTCACCGTCGGCGCCAAGACCTATGAGTATTACTCGCTGCCGCTGGCCGAGCAGAACGGCTTGGCCGGCATCTCGAAGCTGCCCTTCTCCATGAAGGTGCTGCTGGAGAACCTGCTGCGCTTCGAGGATGGCCGCTCGGTCTTCAAGGCCGACATCGAGGGTTTCGTCGCCTGGCTGACCGACAAGGGCACCGCCGGCAAGGAAATCGGCTTCCGTCCCGCCCGTGTGCTGATGCAGGACTTCACCGGCGTCCCCGCCGTCGTCGACCTCGCCGCGATGCGTGACGGCGTCGTCGCGCTGGGCGGCGACCCGGCCAAGATCAACCCGCTGGTGCCCGTCGATCTCGTCATCGACCACTCGGTCATCGTCGACGAGTTCGGCACGCCCAAGGCGCTCTCGCAGAACGTCGAGCTCGAATATGAGCGCAATGGCGAGCGCTACCGCTTCCTGAAATGGGGCCAGGGCGCCTTCGACAATTTCCGCGTCGTCCCGCCCGGCACCGGCATCTGCCACCAGGTCAATCTCGAATACCTCGCCCAGACGGTCTGGACACGTAAGGAGACCATCGACGGCGTCGAGGTCGAGATGGCCTATCCCGACACCGTCGTCGGCACCGATTCGCACACCACCATGGTCAACGGCCTGGCCGTGCTCGGCTGGGGCGTCGGCGGCATCGAGGCTGAAGCCGCCATGCTCGGCCAGCCGCAGTCGATGCTGCTGCCCGAGGTCATCGGCTTCAAGCTGACCGGCGCGCTGAAGGAAGGCATCACCGCCACCGACCTCGTGCTCACCGTCACGCAGATGCTGCGCAAGAAGGGCGTCGTCGGCAAGTTCGTCGAGTTCTTCGGCCCCGGCCTCTACAACCTGACGCTGGCCGACCGGGCCACCATTGCCAATATGGGCCCAGAATACGGCGCGACCTGCGGCTTCTTCCCGGTCGATGCCGAAACGCTGGAATACCTCACCACGACCGGCCGCAGCACCGACCGGATCGCCCTGGTCGAGGCCTACAGCAAGGCGCAAGGCCTGTTCGCCACGATCGAGACCGCCGATCCGGTCTTCACCGACACGCTCGAGCTCGATCTCTCGACCGTCCAGCCCTCGATGGCCGGCCCCAAGCGTCCCGAAGGCCGCATCGACCTGAATGGCGTCGCCAAGGGCTTCAAGGCGGCGATGGACACCGAATACAAGAAGGGCGGCGAGATCGCCCGCCGCGTGCCGGTCGAGGGTAAGGATTTCGATCTCGGCCATGGCGACGTCGTCATTGCCGCCATCACCTCCTGCACCAACACCTCCAACCCCTCCGTGCTGATGGCGGCGGGCCTGCTCGCCCGCAACGCGGTTGCCAAGGGTCTGACCGTCAAGCCCTGGGTCAAGACCTCGCTGGCGCCCGGCTCGCAGGTGGTCGCCGAATATCTCGCCAAGGCCGGCCTCCAGGCCGATCTCGACAAGCTCGGCTTCAACCTGGTCGGCTTCGGCTGCACAACCTGCATCGGCAATTCCGGCCCCTTGCCGGCGCCGATCTCGAAGGCCATCAACGAACAGGGCCTGATCGCGGGCGCCGTGATCTCCGGCAACCGCAATTTCGAGGGCCGCGTCTCCCCCGACGTGCAGGCGAACTATCTCGCCTCGCCGCCGCTGGTCGTGGCTTACGCCCTCGCCGGTTCGGTCCAGATGGACCTGACCACCGAGCCGCTGGGCCTGGGCTCGGACGGCAAGCCGGTCTTCCTCAAGGACATCTGGCCCTCCAACAAGGAGATCCAGAGCTTCATCGCCAAGAACGTCACCCGCGCCATCTTCGAGGCGAAATACGCTGACGTCTTCAAGGGCGACGCCCATTGGCAGGCGGTGAAGACCCCGGAAAGCCAGACCTATGCCTGGGAGGACGCCTCGACCTACGTCCAGAACCCGCCCTATTTCCAGGGCATCAGCAAGACGCCGACCCCGGTCACCGACATCAAGGGCGCCCGTATCCTCGGTCTCTTCGGCGACAAGATCACCACCGACCACATCTCTCCGGCCGGTTCGATCAAGGCCGCCTCGCCCGCCGGCGCCTATCTCTCCGAGCATGGCGTCGCGGTCGCCGACTTCAACCAGTACGGCACGCGGCGCGGCAATCACGAGGTGATGATGCGCGGCACCTTCGCCAATATCCGCATTCGCAACCACATGATGGGCCCCAATGGGCGCGAGGGCGGCTACACGATCCACTATCCCAGCAAGGAAGAGCTGCCGATCTACGACGCCTCGATGCGCTACCAGGCGGAGAAGGTGCCGCTGGTCGTCTTCGCCGGCGTCGAATACGGCAACGGTTCCTCGCGCGACTGGGCCGCGAAGGGTACCAACCTGCTCGGCGTCAAGGCCGTGATCGCGCAGAGCTTCGAGCGCATCCACCGCTCGAACCTCGTCGGCATGGGCGTGGTGCCCTTCACCTTCGTCGAGGGCACCAGCTGGGCCTCGCTCGACCTCAAGGGCGACGAGACCGTCTCGATCAAGGGCCTGGCCACGGTGAAGCCGCGCCAGATGCTCGAGGCCGAGATCACCTATGCCGACGGCACGGTGAAGAATGTGCCGATCCTGTGCCGCATCGATACGCTGGACGAGATCGACTACTTCAAGAACGCCGGCATCCTGCACTACGTCCTGCGCGGCATCGCCGCGTAAGACCAGACGGGCCTGCGTTGGGGCCGCTGCAGGAGCGGCCCCAACCGCAGGCAGAACAGGGACTTGTTTCTGGAGATGGCCGGGCTTGCCTGGCCATTGGTGCTTGGCTGCCGGTAAGGTTGTCCTCTCCCGCCCCCCGGTGTATGGGGGCGTCACAGTCATCCTTTGGCGGGGGGCTTGGGGCAGGCGCAGGGCTAACACCCGCGCCCGGATGTCGTCCGCCTTCATCATCACGACGGGAGCACCCGCATGTCCGCCACGTTCGAGACGGTCGCCGGAATCATTTCGGAGACCTGCGACATTCCGCGCGAGAAGATCACGCCCGAGAGCCACGCCATCGAGGATCTCGGCATCGACTCGCTCGCCTTCCTCGACATCGCCTTCGCGATCGACAAGGCCTTCGGCATCAAGCTGCCGCTCGAACAGTGGACGCAGGAAGTCAACGAGGGCAAGGCCCCGGCCGAGCAGTACTTCGTGCTCGAAAACCTCTGCAAGCGCATCGACGATCTGGTCGCCGCCAAGGCGGCCTGAGCTTCATCACCGGCGCCCTCACGGCCCCCATACCGGTGCGCGGACGAATCGTCTGCAAGCCCGCATGGGGGCCGTCCTGTTTTGGCGACGGGCGCCGGCTTGAGCCGTGCCGGCTCAGGGTTTAGAGCAGAACCGCGTCGGAGCCGGCTTCGACGCCCCGTTACCGACGATCGGAAGCGCATGCGCCTCGAATATTTCGACATGATCGACAGCGTCGTCGCCTTCGAGCCGGGCGAGAAGCGGATCACGACACGCTCGACCGTGCCGGCCGCGAATGCCAGCCCCGTCTTCGAGGGCCATTTCCCCGGCCATCCGCTCGTGCCCGGCGTCCTGCTCACCGAGACGATGGCGCAGGCCTCGGGCTATCTGCTGCTGGCCCTGAACGGCATGACGCAGATGCCCTTCCTGATGACGGTCGACAAGGCGCGCTTCCGCACCTTCGTCGAGCCCAATGCCGTGCTCGACATCACGGCCGAACTCGTCATCGAGGGCTCGGGCTATGCCGCCACCAAGGCGAAGATCGCGATCGACGGCAAGCCGATCTGCGATGCGGAGCTGCGGTTCCGCCTGATGCCCTTTCCCGCCGACATGCGCAGCCTGATGGAGGCGCGCCTCGCCGCCATCGGCCTGACGCCGGAACAGGCCTGATCATGCAGCGCGGCGTCGTCATCACCGGTATCGGACTCGCTTCCAGCCTCGGGGAAGGCATCGAGACCCATGCGGCAGCGCTCGCCGGCCACATGGCTCCGGTCGTCGATACCACGAGCTTCGCGCCCTACCCGGTCCATCCGCTGAAAGCGCTCGAACTCGACCGGCAGATCCCCAAGAAATCCGACCAGCGCCAGATGGAGCCCTGGCAGCGGCTGGGCGTCTATGCGGCCGGCCTTGCGCTCGACGGCGCCGGGATCAAGGACGACGTCGAGACCAAGAGCCTGCTGCAGGTCATCGTCGCAGCGGGCGGCGGCGAGCGCGATCATGCCGTCGATGGCGCGATCCTCACAGGGCTGCGCTCCGCCAACGCGCCCGGCGCCTATCTCAACGAGCGGCTGATGGGCGATCTGCGTCCGACCCTGTTCCTGGCGCAGCTGTCCAACCTGCTCGCGGGCAACATCGGCATCGTCCACGGCATCACCGGCGCCTCGCGCACCTTCATGGGCGAGGAGCAGGCCGGGGTCGACGCGGTCCGCACCGCCCATGCCCGCATCGCCTCCGGCCAAACCGAGATCATGCTGGTCGGCGGCTCCTACAATGCCGAGCGCCGCGACATGCTGCTGCTGCTCGAACTCGGCGGCTATCTGCGCAAGGGCGATTTCGCGCCGGTATTTGAGCGTGAAGCGGCGCCCGGCATCGTCACGGGCAGCGCCTCGGCCTTCCTGGTGCTGGAATCGGCTGAACGCGCCGCGGCCCGTGGCGCCGCCATCCACGCCAGGCTCGACAAAGTCGTCGCCGCCCGCTCGAAGCGCACGCTCGGCGCCGTCGAGGCGACCTTGCGGGCGCTGATCGGCGGGTTCGGGGCGATATCGCCCGACGTCCTCGCCATGTCGGCGGCGACCGGCGCCGCCGGCATCACGGGCGAGGAGGCAGCGGCCCTCTCCGGCCTGCCGCAGGCCCGCCGCATCGCCACCGGCGATCTCCTCGGCCACGCGCTGGAAGCAGCCTTCCCCATCTCGGTCGCGCTCGCGGCCGCCGCCCTGTCGGCGGGACAGGCGAAAGAGGCCGTCGTCACCGGCGCCGGCCATTGGCGCGGCGAGGGCGCCGCCCATCTGGTCAAGGCGTGAAGGTGAAGCCATGAGCAACACACACCGCGACTCCAAGGGCCGTCCGATCGTCGCCGTCACCGGCCTGGGCATCGTCACCTCGCTTGGCCAGGGCAAGGACGCCAATTGGGAGGCCCTCACGGCCGGCCGCTCGGGTATCCACGCCATCGAGCGCTTCCCGACGCAGGGGCTGCGCACCACCATCGGCGGCACCGTTGATTTCCTGTTCGATCGCCCGTTTTCAGCCCCCGAACTCTCGGAAAAGCTTGCCATGCTTGCTGCCGAAGAGGCCGTCGGCCAGAGCGGGATCGGTCAACCCGGCGATTTCCCCGGCGAACTCTTCATGGCCGTGCCGCCGGTCGAGATGGAATGGCCGCAGAAGCAGGAGCTCGCCGCGTCGATCGAGGGCGATGTCGACTACGACGGGCTTTTGCGCGAAGCGGCGACGCTGAAGCACAAGGCCAAGCACGAGCTGTTCCTGTTCGGTGCGGTCGCCGACCATGTCGCCGACGCCTTCGGCACCAGGGGCTCGCCGATCTCGCTCTCGACGGCCTGTTCCTCGGGCGCCACCGCGATCCAGATGGGCGTCGAGGCGATCCGGCGCGGCGACACGCAAGCCGCGCTCTGCATCGGCACCGACGGCTCGATCCACGCCGAAGCGCTGATCCGCTTCTCGCTGCTCTCGGCGCTCTCGACCCAGAACGACCCGCCGCAAGCCGCCGCCAAGCCCTTCTCCAAGAACCGCGACGGCTTCGTCATGGGCGAAGGCGCGGGCGCGCTGGTTCTGGAGGACTACGACCACGCCCTGGCGCGCGGGGCGACCATCCTCGGTATCGTCGCCGGCTGCGGCGAGCGCGGCGACGGCTTCCACCGCACCCGCTCCAGCCCGGACGGCAAGCCCGCCATCCTCGCGATGCAGGATGCGCTGGCGGACGCCGGCCTGGCGCCCGACGATGTCGATTACATCAACGCCCATGGCACCTCGACGCCCGAGAACGACAAGATGGAGGCGATGAGCTGCGCCGCCGTCTTCGGCGAGCGCATGGCGCGCCTGCCGATGTCCTCCAACAAGTCGATGATCGGCCATACCCTGACGGCGGCCGGCGCGGTCGAGGCGGTGATCTCCTTCCTGACGATCGCCAAGGGCCGCATCCCACCGACGATCAATTACACCACGCCCGATCCCGCGATCGCGCTCGACGTCGTCCCGAACTTCGCCCGCGACGCCCGCGTGCGGACGGTGTTGTCGAACTCCTTCGGCTTCGGCGGGCAGAACACCAGCCTCGTCCTGACCGCGGAGCCCGCCCGCTCATGACAAAAGTTCTCGTCACCGGCGGCGCCAAGGGCGTCGGCGCGGCCATCGTCCGGGCGCTCGCCGCGGCCGGTCACGATGTCGACTTCACCTACCGCTCCTCGGCGGAGCAGGCGCAGGCGCTCGCCGCCGAGATCGCCGCCGCGCATCCCGGCCGCGCCATCCAGGCCTTGCCGCTCGACCTTTCCGACAAGGCGGCGCTGGACGCCTTCTGCGAGGACCGCGAAAGCGAGAGCTATTTCGGCCTCGTCCACAATGCCGGCCAACCCTATGATTCGTTGGCCGCGATGATGGTGCAGGACAAGGCGGAAGCCGCCATGCAGGTCAATTTCTGGGCCTTCACCCGCCTCGCCAAGAGCCTGATGCGCGCCATGATCCGCGCCCGCGTGGGGCGCATCGTCGCCATCGGCTCGGTCGCGGCGTTGCGCGGCAATCCCGGCAACGCGGCTTATGCCGCCTCCAAGGGCGCGCTGATCTCCTATGCGAAGACGCTCGCCGTCGAGACCGGCAAGCGCGGTGTCACCGTCAACATCATCGCGCCCGGCTTCGTCGACACCGACATGATGGCGCCCTATGCCGCCTATCGCGACAAGATGCAGGCGCAGATCCCGGCCGGGCGCTTCGCCCGACCCGACGAGGTCGGCGGACTCGCCGCCTTCCTGATGAGCGAACCGGCCGCCTACATCACCGGCACGGTCATTCCGATCGACGGTGGCGTGACCGCGCAGCTCGGCGTCCACCGCTGAGAATCGACTTTTCGCGAGACGCGACCTATTTTGGTTCGATCCGAACCGGAGTGAACCGCCATGACGGCTGCTTTCACGATTCGCCTCGATGACCAGATGCTGGCGAAGCTCGACGCGCTTGCCGCCGATACCGACCGCTCGCGCAGTTGGCTCGCCGCCAAAGCGATCGAGGATTATCTCGAACGTAACGCCTGGCAGATCGCCAGGATCAAGGACGGCATCGCCGAGGCCGACCGCGGCGAGTTTGCCAGTGACGAAGATGTGGAGGCCGTCTTTACGAAATACCGGGCTCAGCCGGCGTGAAGATCGTCTGGACCCGCCGCGCCCTGCGTGAAATCGACCAGGCTTTCGCGTTCGTCGGTCAAGAAAGTCCCGCCGCAGCATCCGCAATGGTCGCCGCGATGGAAGCCAGGGCCGCGGTCTTGGCCGAGCATCCGGAGATCGGGCGTCCGGGGAGAGTGGACGGGACACGCGAACTCGTCCTGTCGGGCTTTCCCTATATCCTTCCCTATCGCGTCCGCGACGGTCGCATCGAAATCCTGGCCGTGTTCCACACCTCGAGAGCCTGGCCCGACCATCTTTGAAAGATTGACCTCATCATGCGTTCACTTCAACTCCACGGCGACCGCGACCTCCGTCTCGAGGAGATCGACCCGCCGCCGCTTCCCGCCGCCGGCGAGGTCCAGATCCGCATTCGCGCCGTGGCGCTGAACTATCTCGACGTCTGGGGCTTTCGCGGCATGGCCTTCGCCAAGCGCAAGATGCCCCAGGCGGCCGGCGTCGAGGCCTCGGGTGAGATCCTCTGCGTCGGCGAGGGCGTCACCGGTCTCGCCGTCGGCGACACCGTCACCGCCTATGGCGCCGAGACCTGCGGCCACTGCAAGGCCTGCCGCGAGGGCCGCGACAATCTCTGCGAGAATGTCGCCGGCATCATGGGCTTCCATATCGACGGTTTCGCCCGCGAGTACCTGAACAAGGCGGCCCGCCTCGTCGTCAAGGCGCCCGAGGGTGTCTCCTTCGAGGACGCCGCCTGCGCGCCGATCGGCTTCGGCACGGTGCAGCACATGCTGTTCGACAATGCCAAGCTCGAACCCGGCGAATCCGTCCTCGTCCACGCCGGCGGTTCCGGCATCGGCACGGCCGCGATCCTGATGGCCAAGGCGATCGGCTGCACCGTCTACACCACCGTCGGCGACGACGAGAAGGGCCGCAAGGCCAAGGAGCTCGGCGCCGACTACGTCGTCAACTACAAGACAGAGCGCTTCGAGGGCGAAATCCGCCAGCTCACCAAGCGCAAGGGCGTCGACGTCGTCTTCGAGCATGTCGGCGCCGACACCTGGAACGGCTCGCTGCTCTGCCTGAAGCGCGGCGGCAGGCTCGTCACCTGCGGCGCGACCTCGGGCGCGTCGGCCACGATCAACCTGATGCAGCTCTTCCAGCAGCAATACCGCATCACCGGCTCCTTCGGCTGCCGGATCGAGAACATCCGCCAGTCGCTGGACAAGATGGCCGCCGGCATGAAGCCGGTGATCGATTCGGTGTTTCCGCTCGAGGATTTCGAGAAGGGGCTGGCGCGGCTGGAAGGCCGCCAGGTCTTCGGCAAGGTCGTCGTCACCTTCTGAGGCCGGTCGCACGGCAGCTGTGGCGCACCTTCAAGGTGCTGGAAACTTGACGAAACCGCGTTCCTGACGCAAATCGCGGCTTCAGCCCGGCCTTGCAGGCATGGGGTCAAGAAGGGCCGGGCCGGTCTTGAGACGATTGAAGACACTCGCCGCACGCGCCGGCGCCGCGGTGATGATCGGCCTGATCCGGGCCCTGTTCGCCTTCCTGCGCCTGCTCGGGCCGGAACGATCGAGCGACCTCGGCGGCTGGCTCCTGCGCACGGCGAGCCCGCTGATCCCGGTCAACCGCGTCGCGCTGGCCAATATCCGCGCCGCCTTTCCCGATATGGCCGAACCGGAGGTTCGCCGGATCGCGCGCGGCGCCTGGGAGAATCTCGGCCGCACCGCCGCCGAATACGCCCATCTGAAGACGCTGTTCGATTACGACTACCTCAACCCGGACGCGTTCTCGCGCGTCGAGGTTGCGGGTATCGAGCATTTCGTCGGACTCAAGGACGACGCGAAGCCCGGGCTGATCTTCTCGGCGCATCTCGCCAATTGGGAACTGCCCGCGATCTGCGCCCAGGCCTACGATCTCGACACCACCGCCGTCTTCCGCGCGCCGAACGACCCGGCCATTGCCGCGGTCGTCCACGAGATCCGCTCTGGCGCCATGGGCGGACTCGCGGCCGCCAAACAGGGCGCCGCCTTCGCCATGCAGGGCGTGCTCGAGCGCGATGGCCACCTCGGCATGCTCATCGACCAGCACTTCACCCGGGGCGTCATCGTGCCCTTCATGGGGCGCCCGGCGCTGACAAACCCCATCATGGGCAAATTCGCCCGCCGGTTCGAATGCCCCGTCCATGGCGTGCGCGTCATCCGTCTGCCCAACCAGCGCTTCAAGCTGGAGCTGACGCCCCCGCTCGACCTGCCGCGCGACGCCGCCGGCGAGATCGACGTCCAGGGCGCCATGGCGATGATGACGGCCGTCGTCGAGGGCTGGGTGCGCGAACACCCCGAGCAATGGCTCTGGATGCACCGGCGCTGGCGCCCGAACATGATCGCGGCGGGGGCCGCAGGGGCGGGCGTGTCGGTTGCGCCCATCCCTGTTTTCAAGGCAACGTGATTTCCAAGTGAGACGAATGGGGCGCTTTGGTAACGCCTGAGATGTACAGTCTCGTCGAGTTCAAGCCATGACCCGTCTCGCGCACCTCTTTTCGGCCACCGCCGCCCTGCTGATCGTCAGCGGTGCGATGGCGCGTGCCGAGGATTCCAACCCGCCAAAAGCGGTGATCGAGCTTTTCACCAGCCAGGGTTGCTCGTCCTGCCCTCCGGCGGATGCGCTGTTCGTCGAACTGGCCAAGCAGCCTGGTCTGATCGCGCTGACCCTGCCGGTCACCTATTGGGATTATCTCGGCTGGAAGGACACGCTGGGCAAGGACAGCTTCGCCAAGCGCCAGAAGGTCTATGCCAAGGCGCGCGGCGACGGGCAGGTCTATACGCCCCAGGCGGTCATCAACGGCGCGGCCCATGTCGTCGGTTCCGACAGGGCCGAGATCGAACGCGCCGGGCAGAACCCTCCCGGCACAGGCTTCGTCGCCAGGGTCTCGGTCAAGGAAGAGGCCGGTTCGCTTCAGGTCAGTCTCGCACCGCTGAACGAGCCCTCGACGCGCCAGGCCGGTGTCTGGGTGCTGGCGACGACGCGGCTGGTCACGGTGCCGATCGTGCGCGGCGAGAACCAGGGCAAGACCGTATCCTACGCCAATGTCGTGCGCAGCATGACGCGGATCGGCGACTGGGACGGCAGCAAGACCGTG
This sequence comes from Allobosea sp., assembly GCF_030695125.1. Lineage (GTDB taxonomy): Bacteria > Pseudomonadota > Alphaproteobacteria > Rhizobiales > Beijerinckiaceae > Allobosea. The sequence continues at coordinate 23,002 of NZ_JAUYTP010000047.1, forward strand.
TTGACGGCGCCGCTCGCGGCGACACAGGCCCCCGAGGCGGACGGCTATGTGGTGCTCGTCCAGGCCGACCAGCCGGGGAAATACGGCATGATGCCGGGCGCCATCCTGGGCGCGGCACGCAGCCCGCGCTGAACCATCCTCCTCAGAGGATCACGACGTTGTTGGGCAGTTCGTCCCCGTCGTCTGCGCTGCGCGGAGCGTGATTCGCCAGCACCGCGCCGACCGCCCGCACGGCCTCGATCAGCCCATCCCGCAGCCGATCCTCCCGGGCTGAAGTCAACGTCGCCTCGACGATCCCGTCCCACACGGCCTGGTCGACCTTTCCGTCGAGGCCCGTATCGACCAGGATCTCGGCATAGCGTTCCTGCAGTGCGACGTAGAGCAGGACACCGGTGCGCTGCCGGGTCCGTGTCAGGCCCCTCGCGGTGAATTCGCGCAGCGCCACCTCATGCGCGCGCCGGCGCTTGATGAAACCCGGCACGAAGCGGCCCCCGCGCCCATACCAGAGCAGCGTCCCCAGCAGCAGCACCGCGCAGATCAGCTGGATCAGGAAGATCCGCGGCGCGCTCGTCGCCGTCATCGCCAGAAGCGGCCAGGGCACGAACAGCGCCAATGTCAGCGCCATCACCACCGGCACGGTGCGATAGCTCGCCGCCGCATGGTCGATGACGACGACGATCTCGCCGGCCGTGACGCCCTCGGCCTGTCGCACGGCTTCCGCGATCGCATTCCGGTCCTGCTCGTCCATCACCAGTCTCCCGAAGCCCCGCCGCCGCCCGAAGATCCGCCGCCCCCGGAGAAGCCGCCACTCGAATCCGAGCCCCCACCGGACCCCGAGCTCCAGCCTCCGCCCGAACCCGTGCTCCAGCCGGAACTTTGCGGCAGTGTCACCCAGCGCCCGTTACGCAGGCGGTGTCGGCGCGACGCATCGGTGCCGCCAAACTCCCGGATGAAGGCAGCGACGATGATCAGGACCAGTGCCATCATGACCACCATCGCGATGATGTCGACCAAGGATGTTTCGTCGCTGCGCACGCTCGCCCGCCGCTGCCATTCCTCGGCATCGCCGGCGAGAATGGTCAGGATCGCATCGACACCCGCCTCGATGCCGCCGGTGAAATCACCCGTCTTGAACTTCGGTGCGACCGCCGTGGTGATGATGACCTTGGACAGGGCATCGGTGAGCGCCCCCTCCAGCCCGTAGCCGACCTCGATGCGGACCTTGCGCTCGCTGGGCGCCACCAGCAACAGGGCGCCATTGTTGGTCTTGGCCTGGCCGAGCTTCCAGAAACGGAACAGCCCGTTGGCGAAATCCTCGATGGTGACATCCTGCAGCGACGGCACGGTCGCGACCACGAGCTGGTCGGAGGTCTTGTCTTCATGCGCCTTGAGCTTGGCCTCGATGCGTTGGCGGGCATCCGGCGCGAGCAGGTTGGCGCCATCGACGATGCGGCCCGAGAGCGCGGGGTAGGACGGCTCGGCGGCCAGTGCGAGCGAACCGAACAAGGCCGTCAGCAGAGCGAGGCACACAGCCGTCATTCGCGGGCGCAGCGAAGCGAAGACCCGAGAATCTCGCCCAAGAGATGCTCGGGTCGAGCCCGAGCATGACGGCTGGGTCAGCAGCATGGCCCGGACCTGTCGAACGCCCTCAGAACTTCACCGCCGGCGGCCGCTCCGCCCCCGCCGTCGCGGCAAAGCTCTCCATCGCCTTGGCGCCCCAGAACAGCCGCGCCCAGATCACGCCCGGAAAGGTGCGGATCTCGGTGTTGAAGGCCTGCACCGCCTGGATGTAATCGCGCCGGGCCACGGCGACGCGGTTCTCCGTGCCCTCGAGCTGCGATTGCAGGGCGAGGAAGTTCTGGTTCGACTTCAGCTCCGGATAGCGCTCGACCGTGACCAGCAGCCGCCCCAGCGCCCCGCTCAGCTGGTTCTGCGCATCCTGGAACTCCTTGAACCGGGCCGGATCGGTGATCGTCGACGCATCGACCTTGACCTGGCTCGCCTTGGCGCGCGCCTCGATGACGGCGGTCAGCACCTCGCGCTCCTGCGCGGCGAAGCCCTTCACCGTCTCGACGAGGTTGGGAATCAGGTCGGCGCGGCGCTGATACTGATTCTGCACCTCGCCCCAGCTCGCCTTGGCCTTTTCTTCCAGCGTCGGCACGTTGTTGACGCCGCAGCCGGCCAGGACCAGCCCGAGCAAGGCCATGGCGGCGACGGCAAAAGGCCGGCGGAGATTCGAGACGGACGAAAGCGACATGCCGGGCCCCCTTGGCACGATCGGGAAACGAAGATGTGCCGACCTTAGCCGCGGCAGGGCAGCACTCCAAGCGACGCGAGGAGATGTCGCGGTCGCCCGCTTGCGCTAGGCTGGCGGCAGCACCCGTCAGCGGATGATCGCCCCATGCCCCTTTTTCCCGGCCACCGCCCCCGCATTCTGGCCTGCGCCCTGCTCCTCTTTATGGTTGCGCCGGCCACGGCTCAGCCGCTCGCCCCGGCGCCAGAGGCGGCGACGGGCAAGGTCGCGAAAGCCACCGCCACCGCCCAGCGCTTCATGGTGGCCGCCGCCAATCCGCTGGCCGCCGCCGCGGGGCGCGAGATCCTGCGCGATGGCGGCAGCGCGGTCGATGCCGCCATCGCGGTCCAGCTCGTGCTCAATCTTGTCGAGCCGCAGAGCTCCGGCCTCGGTGGCGGCGCCTTCCTGCTGCACTGGGACGAGGCGCAGAAGCGTCTGGTCACGCTGGATGGCCGTGAGACCGCGCCCGCCGCGGCGAAGCCCGACCGCTTCATCGGGCCGGACGGCAAGCCGTTGCGCTTCGTCGAGGCGGTGGTCGGTGGCCGCTCGGTCGGCGTGCCCGGCACGCTGAAGCTGCTGGAGGAGGCGCATCGCCGCTGGGGAAAGCTGCCCTGGGCACAGGTTCTCGCCCCGGCAATCAAGCTGGCGGAGGACGGTTTTGCGATCTCGCCGCGCCTGAACGGGCTTTTGTCCGGCGAAAAGAATCTGGCGAAGGACGCCCGCGCCGCCGCCTATTTCTACGACGCGGACGGCCAGGCGAAGGCGATCGGCACGACCCTTCGCAACCCCGCCTTCGCCGCGACGCTGCGTGCGCTGGCCGCGCGCGGAGCGGTCGCCTTCTACGAGGGCGAGATCGCGCGCGACATCGTCGCGACGGTCACCGGCCACGCGACCAATCCCGGCGACATGACGGCAGCCGATCTCGCCGCCTACCGCGTCGAGGAGCGCGAGCCCGTCTGCGGCGCCTACCGAATCTGGCGCCTCTGCGGCATGGGTCCGCCCAGTTCGGGCGCGGTGGCGATCCAGCAAATGCTGGGGATGCTGGAAACCCGCGATCTCGCCCGGATGGGACCTGGAGCCGAGACCGCACACTGGTTTTCGGAAGCCGGGCGCCTCGCCTTCGCCGACCGCAACCTCTATCTCGCCGATCCCGCCTTCGTCGGCGTGCCCACGGCGGGGCTGATCGACCGCGACTACATCCGCGCGCGTGCCAGTCTGATCAGCCCTGAACGCTCGATGGGGCGTGCGAAAGCCGGCGAGCCGCCCAACAAGCGGGCGCAGCTGCTGGCCCCCTCGGAGGGCATCGAGAACGGAACCAGCCACATCTCGGTCGTCGATGCGCAGGGCAACGCGGTGTCGATGACCACCACCATCGAGGACAGCTTCGGCGCGCGGCTGATGACGGCGGGCGGATTCCTGCTCAACAACGAGCTGACCGATTTCTCCTTCGTGGCCGAGGAGGACGGCAAGCCGGTCGCCAACCGCGTCGAGCCGGGCAAGCGCCCGCGCTCCTCGATGGCGCCCACCCTGGTCTTCGACGCCTTCGGTCGGCTCTATGCCGTCGTCGGCTCGCCCGGCGGCAGCCAGATCATCGGTTATGTCGCCAGGACGCTGGTCGCCCTGCTCGACTGGAAGATGGACCCGCAGGCCGCCGTCGATCTCGGCAATTTCGGCAGCCGCAACGGCCCGACCGAGCTGGAGAAGGGTACCGAAGCCGAGGCCTGGAAGGCGGCGCTGGAGGCAAAGGGCCACGAGGTCCGCCTGCTCGAGATGACCTCGGGCATCCAGGCCATCGTCAAGATGCCGGAAGGCTTCGTCGGGGGAGCGGATGGGCGCCGGGAGGGTGTTGCAATCGGGGATTAGCCTTACGACGGGCCGGGCTCCAGCCGCTGCAATATCGTCGTGGCGACGCGCCTCAGGGCCGGGAGGTGGACCACGAGAATGTCCAAGAGCGTCTCGTCACGCACGCGATGGTACTCGTGCCGAAGGATGTTTCCGATGCCGATGATGTCGCTCCAGGGCATGGCCGGTTCGGACGCCCGCAGCTCGGCAGGCAATTCCTTGCAAGCTTCCGAGATGATCTGAACGGAGCGCTCCAAGGCGCGCATCAGAACGAAGCTCCCCGTGATCTCGGACGCCTCGAGGCCCGCCGTCGCCTCCACAATGCCATCGATGCTGTCGATGATGTGTCTGAGACGAACCTGTGGCAGCTTGGCCGACATCATCAGAAGACGCGCACGGCGCTCGTTTCGATGTGAGGCTTGTAATGCGCGACGAGACCATCGCGCGTGCCGTAGCCGATATCGACGCCTGGGAAAGCCCGTTCCAGCACATGATATGGCGCCATGTACTCGCTCAGCCCAACGCCGCGCTCCGACTGAAAATCAACGAGGACGTCGATATCGCTCTCGGGGCGGGCCTCGTCGCGGGCGTGGGATCCAAACAGATACAAGGCTGCGACGCCCTGCGCTCGCAGCGCAGGCTCTACAGACTTCAGCAGAGCCAGGACGTCGTCGCGTTTCATAACCCGAATATATGGGAACTCGGGCGAGATGTCAGGGTCAGCCACTCGCATCTGGGATCCGCCGCTCGCCACCCGCACTGCGGCCAGCGATCAGCCAGTAGACGAACCCGGCCGCAGCCCCCACCAGCACCAACGCGCCGATGACCTGGACCTCGGCGCCGCTCGGCGTGCGCGCCAGGCCCAGCATGCCCAATGGCAGCAGCGCCGAGAGCAGCCCGGTCAACCCGCTCTGGATCAGGCCGCTGCGCAGGGAGAACAGCTCGCAGGCGACGGCGACCAGCACGACCGGCGCGACGATGATCGCAAAACCCAGCCGCCCGAGCAGCACGAAGGCGGCCTGCGCGGTCGGACCGGGGTCGATGCCCATGTCCGCCAGCCCGAACAGCGCGTCGAGCAAGCGCTCGAAGCCGCCGCCGATCAACAGCGCCAGCCCCGGCGAGACGACGCTCGCCGCCATCATCGCGACGAGCCCGGCCGCCATCGCCATCACCAGCGCAAACGGAATCAGCAAAAGCCAGCGCAGCATGGCGAATCAGCGGGCCACCGCGGCCGCGGCCGCATCGTCCTGGTCGAGCATCAGCCGCGCCCGGGCCGAGAGCTTCTCGGTCTCGCTCTTGAGCTGGCCGCAGGCGGCCAGGATGTCGCGTCCGCGCGGCGTGCGGACCGGCGAGGCATAGCCGGCGCGGAAGACGATCTCGGAAAAACGCTCGATCCGGTCCCAGTCCGAGCATTCGTATTTGGTGCCGGGCCAGGGGTTGAACGGGATCAGGTTGATCTTGGCCGGAATGCCCTTGAGCAGCCGGACCAGATCGCGCGCCTCGGCGTCGCTGTCGTTGACGCCCTTGAGCATGACGTATTCGAACGTGATGCGCTTGGCGTTGGTCAGCCCCGGATAGGTCCGGCAGGCCTCCATCAGCTCCGCGATCGGGTACTTCTTGTTCAGCGGCACCAACTCGTTGCGCAGGTCGTCGCGCACCGCATGCAGCGAGATCGCCAGCATCGTGCCCATCTCGTGGCCGAGCGGGCCGATCTGCGGCACGACGCCCGAGGTCGACACGGTGATGCGGCGGCGACCCAGCGACAGCCCCTCATTGTCGGAGATGACGTCGATGGCATCGCGCACGCCGTCGAAATTGTAGAGCGGCTCGCCCATGCCCATGAAGACGATGTTGGAGACGAAGCGCCCGCCATCCTTGGGCACGAAGGCGCCGCCCGGCGCGCTGCGGTTGGGGAAGTCGCCGAGCCGGTCGCGCGCCACCATCAGCTGCGCGACGATCTCCTCGGTGGTGAGGTTGCGGACCAAGCGCTGCGTGCCGGTATGACAGAAGGTGCAGGTCAGCGTGCAGCCGACCTGGCTGGAGACGCAGAGCGTGCCGCGATCGACCTCGGGGATGTAGACGCATTCGATCTCGGCGCCGCGGTCGCGCGGGCCCGTGGGGGCCATGCGGATCAGCCATTTGCGGGTGCCGTCGGTCGAGATCTGCTCGGCCGTCACCTCCGGCAGGTCGAGCGTGAAGCGCTCGGCCAGCGCCCCGCGCAACCCCTTGCCGATCGTGGTCATCTCCGCGAAGTCGCGCACGCCGTAATGATAGATCCAGTTCCAGAGCTGGCCGACGCGCATGCGCCGTTCCTTCTCGGGGATCCCGATCTCGGCCAGCGCCTCGGCCAGCCCGGCGCGCGTGCGGCCGACCAGCGACAGGCGCTGCAAAACGGGTTCGGCCGCTGTCGCGGCGGGTTCAAGAACGGACAAGGTCATCGGAACTCTGGCTCGGGTCGGGCGTCACGGGCCCGAATGGCTGCGGCTCATAGCACGAGAACGCCGAGCCGCGAAATCGCACCGGCTTCACCTTGCCGTCATCCCCGGCATCTGCCCCTGACGGGGTTCCTCCGGGAGCAGCAAAGGTCATGGCGCTGAAAGGCCGACCCGACTTACCTGCACGCCTCTTCGGCGCGCTTGACCGCCTGGCTCATACCCGACAGCGAATATTTGTCGGCTGTCGGGTTGCCGCGCTTGGAGGTGCCCTTGATCTCGAGACCGGCGCCCTTGCGCAGCGAATCGAGCATGCGCGGTTCCTCGGCCGGATTCTTGAGCCACATGTTCTGGCCCTTGGCCACGAGCGCATAACGCTCGGAGCCGATGATCGCCTGATGCTCGACATCTTCCTTGAGGTCGAAATTCATCACGAAGCTGATCTCGTTGCGCACGCCCTCGGCAGGCCGCGTCGCGACGAAGAGCAGCCCTTCGACATCCCTTAGGTTCGCCGGCAGCCGGCTCTCGGCCTTCGACAAGGCGTAGCAGACCTTGGCGCGACCCTGCTGCGAGGAGAAAGCCTGCCATTTGCCCGCCGTTTCCAGCAGCATCGCCTGCCCTTGTCCGGCAGCGGCAGGCGTAGCAGCAGCCGGCGCAGGGCGTGGCCGTTGCTGCTGCGCCGAGGCGGACAGCGGCGCGAGAGCGAGACCGGAGCAGGCGGCCAGGACGGCCAGTGCGACGGTGAAACGGGGCGTGGCGGGAACGCCGGCACGGAGAAACGAACTGATCATGGCCGCCATCAATCATTAAAAATCTTAACACTGCCTTTACCAGCCGTTGAGGACACGCGGGTGCAGGCAGGATCACTAGAGTGCCACGATCCTGGCGAAAATGCGAATGCCGGGGGCGGGTTGGGACGTTTCGCTGGCTTGGGACGCATGGCACAGTCGCGGCGAAGCGCCGAGCGCCGCGAGCTCCCGGCCGGTTCTGCGACAGGTGGACAACGATGAAGGCACTGCTCTGCGAAAGCCACGGCCCGGCCGAGGGGCTGGTCATCCGCGACATGGCCGCACCGCAGCCGGGCCCGGGCGAGATCGCCATTGCGGTCAAGGCCGCGGCGCTGAACTTCTTCGACACGCTGATCATCGAGAATCGCTACCAGACCAAGCCGGACTTGCCGTTCTCGCCGTCGGCCGAATGCGCGGGTACGGTCGCGGCGCTCGGCGAGGGCGTCACCGGCTGGCGCATCGGCGAGCGCGTCGCCGCCTGGCTCGGCTACGGCGCCGCCCGCGAGCGCGTCGTGATCCCCGCCGACAATGCCGTTCGGGTGCCCGACGGCCTGAGCGATGCGCAGGCGGCGGGGTTGTTCGTCACCTATGGCACGGCGATGCACGGCCTGATCCAGCGCGCCGGGCTGAAGGAGGGCGAGACGCTGGCCATCCTCGGCGCGGCGGGCGGAGCGGGTCTCGCCGCCGTCGAGATCGGCGCCCTGCTCGGCGCGCGCGTCATCGCCTGCGCCTCCTCGGCCGAAAAGCTGGCGCTTGCCCGCGAGCACGGTGCGCAGGAGGCGATCGACTATGCGCTGGAGGATATCCGGGCGGGCTTGCGCCGGCTGACCGAGGGACGCGGCGTCGATGTGCTCTACGACACCGTCGGCGGCGACCTCGCCGAGCCCGCGCTGCGCTCCATGGCCTGGGAGGGGCGCTATCTCGTCGTGGGTTTCGCGGGCGGGGCCATCCCCCGGATTCCGCTCAACCTGCTGCTGCTGAAGGGCTGCGACCTGCGCGGCGTGTTCTGGGGCGATTTCGTCCGGCGCGACCCGGAAGCCCAGCGCGCCAACATGGAAAAACTGCTCGCCTGGGCGGCGGACGGCTGTATCCGCGCCCATGTCCATGCCGAGATCCCGCTCGAACGCTGGGTCGAGGCCTATGCGCTGATCGGCGACCGCAAGGCCAAGGGCAAAGTTGTCCTGACGCTGTGACGGAGCCTCAAAGCTCCGCCATCGCCTGTTGGGCCTTCTCGCGGTGCCCGGGCGTGATCGAACTGGCGACAGCCGCCAGCGCGGCCGCGATCACCGCTGCATCGTCGGTGAAGCCGAGGATAGGCATGATGTCGGGCAGCGCGTCGACCGGCAGCACGAAATAGCCGAGCGCGGCCAGCAGCGTCAGCCGCACGCGACGCGGCGTCACGGGATCGCGCGCGCAAAACCACGCCGCCAGCAGATCCTCCGCGAAGGGGATGCGCTTGGCCACGCGCTTCAGCCGGCCGAGGAACTCCGAACCGAAGCGAGCCTCGTCGCGCAGGCTCTTGCGGATCGCCGCCATTTCCTCCTCGGTGAAGCGGGAGGTGAAACCGTCGCTCATGGTGCCCCTCCTCAGGGCGCGTGGTGAACAGCGCGATCATCCTCTTGTGGGAGATGTCTGCGCCCTGTCGAAAGATGTGGCCCTGCGGGAAACCTCGCACAAGTGGTCTGCCGAACGGGGCGTGCAAAGAAACCGGCTTGGACGCGCCCGGGCGACCCCTTAGCCTCGGATGTCGCCATCCACGACAGGACAAGCCGATGCAGCTCGATTCCTCCGTCGCCGCCATCGTCACCGGCGGCGCGTCCGGCCTCGGCGAGGCGACAGCGCGCATGCTGGCGGGCCAGGGCGCCAAGGTCGCGCTGTTCGACCTCAATGCCGAGCGCGGCGAGGCGATTGCTGCCGAGATCGGCGGCCTCTTCGTCGCCTGCGACGTCACCAGCGAGACCTCCGTCGATGCTGCCCTGGCAACGGCCCGCGCCGCCCAGGGGGTCGCCCGCATCGTGGTCAACTGCGCCGGCATCGCCCCGGGACGCCGCATGGTCTCGAAGAAGCGCGAGACCGGCGAGCTGATCGCCCATGACAGCGCGCTGTTCGAGAAGGCGCTCGCGATCAACCTCACCGGGACCTTCCGGATGATCGCGAAATCGGCAGCAGCGCTGGCCGCACTCGACCCCGTCACCGCCGATGGCGGCCGCGGCGTCTTCATCTGCACCGCCTCGATCGCCGCACAGGACGGCCAGATCGGGCAGGCCGCCTATGCCGCGTCAAAGGCCGGCGTCGCCGGCATGACGCTGCCGATCGCGCGGGAACTGGCGGCCTATGGCATCCGTGTCATGACGATCATGCCCGGCCTGTTCGAGACGCCGATGTTCGACGGCCTGCCCGAGGAGGCGCGCGCATCGCTGGCCGTCTCCGTCCCGCACCCCTCGCGGCTGGGCAAACCGGCCGAGTATGCAGCGCTGGTGAAGAGCATCATCGACAACGACATGCTCAACGGCTCATCGATCCGGCTCGACGGCGCGCTGAGGATGGCAGCGAAGTAGGGAGGGCCGCCATGGCCGACGCGATCCCGTTCGAAAAGCTCCACAAGGATGGCAGCCTCTGGGCGAGGGGCCAGACCGTCGACGATGTCCCGACCGGCTACTGGGAGTGGTTCCGCAAGGATGGGACCAAACTTCGCTCAGGCCATTTCCAAAAGGGCCAGCAGATCGGAGAATGGACGACGTATGATGCCAGGGGCGAGCCCTACAAGGTCACGCAGATGCGCAACAGCGGGATGTGATCACCGAAGCCGCTACGCCTGTACGATCCGGTAGATCCTGCCGGCACTGAGATCCCGATAAAGGTCCACGCGCTCGCCATTCCAGTGATAGTCGAGATGGCGGCCCTGCACCGGCTGCGAGGCCCCGTCCGGATAGAACAGCCCGACGCATTGCCCGCCCACATGCCGCACGCTGGGATAGACCACGCCCTCCGAGCCGGCCGCGCGCAGCGCCGCCCCCAGCGCCTGGCTCGCGGCATAGTCATCCGGCTCGAGGGCCGCCGCGAACTCCGGCCTCGATCCCCGCAGATCATGCAGCCGCGCCGAGATTTCGAGCCGGATTTCCCTGAACTGCGAGGTCCAGCCCGGCGGCTGGCGCGTCGCCGCCATGAAGCGGGCATGGTGATGCACCGTCTCGAACAGCGCCGTCTCGAAGCTCTCCCCCGCATAGAGCACGCCGAAGGTGCCGGCCGAGAAGCGGCTCGGGCGGTCCCTGCTGACATGGGTGAAGGGCGCCATCAGCCAGGTCGCACCCGGCCCCGCCACCCGCCGCTCGGGCGGCACAAGGTCGAGCTGGCCAATCGTTTCCATCAGGCGCGGATTGGTCTTCTGCTCGGCCGAGAGCAGCAGCGGCCAGTCGGCCGGGTCGGCGATGTCCTCGAACAGGTCGATCGGCGGGAAGAGACTGCGGATGATCCGCACCGCCCCGCGCCAGTGGACCGCCGTGACCGGCAAGCCGCCGGGGTCGATCACCAGCCGCCCCGCTCGTCGTCGAGATAGCGCCGCACCCGCATCAGGTCGGTGAGGTTGCCACCGAGCATCACCTGCAGCGCCGAGCGCCCGGCGAAGACCGCGTTCGCAGCATGGATCCAGTCATAGCCGCGCTGGGGCTCGCGGAAGATGATCCGCAGCGCCTTGTGGATGCCCATCAGGTTCGAGAGTCTGGCCTTGCCGTCCCGCGAGATGCGGCCGATCTGCCCGGCCTTCCAGCGGCCATAGCTGCGCGGGGGCATATCGAGCAGCGTTGCAGCCTGTTCATCCGTCAGCCGCCAGAGCCGGAACAGGTTGACCGCGGCCCGAAACATCGCCGCCGCCTCGTCGTCGGTGATGGGTTCGGGCGCGAAGCCGCGCGTCGCGGTATCGATCTCCAGCAGGGCCATCAGCCATCCTCCGCCATTTGGCTAAAGATGATGATGATGCCGCCAAATGGCAAGGCCGCACAACGAGGCTGTTACTCGCTCGCCTTCGCCGGCTTGATCTCGTGCTTGAGGATCAGCGGCGTCTGCGCCAGCGCAAACGCCATGGTCAGCGGCATCACGCCCCAGACCTTGAAGGCGACCCAGAAATCCTGGGTCTGCGTGCGCCAGACGATCTCGTTCAGTGCCGCCAGCACGAAGAAGAACAGACCCCAGCGCAGGGTCAGCTTGCGCCAGCCCTCCTCGTCGAGCTGCATCACCGATTCCAGCACCAGCGCCAGAAGCGAGCGCCCGAAATAAAGCCCCCCCAGCAGCACGCAGCCGAACAGCGTGTTCACGATCGTCGGCTTGACCTTGATGAAGAAGGCGTCGTCCAGCGCGATCGTCAGCCCGCCGAACACCGTCACGACCACGGCGTTCACCATCGCCATGCGCGGCAGGTAGCCCATCAGAATGCGCGAGACCGCCAGCGCCACCAGCGAGGCGACGACGAAGATGCCCGTCGCGACGAAGATGCGCCGGTCGGGCGCGACGCCGAAAAGCCGGTCGCCATAGGAATTGGCGAAGAAGAAGATCGCCAGCGGCCCGAATTCCAGCGCGAGCTTGAGCAGGGGGTTGATGGACTTGCCCTTGCCCGCCGGGGGCTGCGCCATGTCGGTCATCGTGTTTCGTTCCGTCCTGTCTGTGATCTTCAGCGTCACGCCGCTTCATCCAATCCCGACACCGCGCGGGCAAAATCGCGCGCCGAGAAGGGCTCGAGATCCTCGACGCCCTCGCCGACGCCGATGAAATGCACCGGCAGGCCGAACCTGGCCGCCAGCGCCACCAGAATGCCACCGCGCGCCGTGCCGTCGAGCTTGGTCATCACCAGCCCAGTGACGCCGGCCGTATCGCCGAAGGCCTCGACCTGGCTCAGCGCGTTCTGCCCGACAGTGGCGTCGAGCACGAGCAACGCCGCGTGGGGAGCCTCCGGATCGAGCTTGCGGATGACGCGGACCACCTTGGCGAGTTCGTCCATCAGCCCCGTCTTGTTCTGCAGCCGCCCGGCGGTGTCGACCAACAGCACATCCGTACCGGCGGCCTTCGCCTTCTGCAGCGCCTCGAAGGCGAGCCCCGACGCGTCGGCTCCCTGGTTGCCCGAGATGACCTCCGCTCCCGTGCGCTCGCCCCAGACCTTCAGCTGCTCGATCGCAGCGGCGCGGAAGGTGTCGCCGGCCGCCAGCATCACGGATTTGCCCTCGGCCCGGAATTTCGCCGCGAGCTTGCCGATCGTCGTCGTCTTGCCCGAGCCGTTGACGCCGACCATCAGGATCACGAACGGCTTTTTGGTGGCGTCGATCACCAGCGGCTGCGCCACCGGGTTCAGGATCGCCTCGACCTCGCGCGCCAGGATCGCCTTCACCTCGGAGGGCTCGATCTGCTTGTCGTAGCGCCCCTCGCCGACTGCCTTGGCGACGCGCGCGGCGGTCGCCAGGCCGAGATCGGCCTGGATCAGGATGTCCTCGAGATCTTCGAGCGTGGCGGAATCGAGCTTGCGCTTGGTGAAGAGGTCGGTGATCCCCGTCGTCAGCGCCGAGGAGGTCCGCGACAGGCCCTCCGTCAGGCGCCGCCACCAGCTCCGCTTGGGCTCGGGCGCAGCGACGATCGGCGCAGCCAGTATGGGCGCAGCCTGGACTGGTGCCGGCTCCGGCATCGCGATCGGCAGCGGCCCGGCCTCGCCGGTCAACAGCTCGGGCGCGATGGGGGCGTCCGCGAGCGGCGCTTCGGGCGGCACCTCCGTCGGGGGCGACGCGGACGCCTGGGATTGCGGCGTCTCGGGCTCCGGCTCGAGGCCAAACAATCTCGACAAGAAGCCGCGCTTCTTCGGTTCGTTCTCGCTCATCATTCTTCCCGTGGCCTCGCCGCGGAGCGGCGCGTGCTTGCGCGGCAGGTTGGCCTTCGCTAGCGCAATGCCATGACCACGCCCGACCGACCAGAAATTTCGCAAGCGAGCCCGGGCGCGCACCCCTCCGGATCGCCGCGCGACGAGCCGCCGCTGCCCTTCCCGCTGCTCTATCGCGACGCGATGATGCTGGTCATCGACAAGCCCGCAGGCCTGCCCTCGCATCGCGGCCCCCAGGCCAAGCGCCGGGTCATCCCCGTCCTCACCGACCATCTCGACGCGCTGCGCTTCGGCCTGCCGCGCCGGCCCGAAGCCGCGCACCGTCTCGACAAGGACACCTCGGGTTGCCTGATCCTCGGCCGCCACCCGCGCGCCATGGCCGAGCTGAACCAGATGTTCCGCGACGGCGCCATCGCCAAGAGCTACTGGGCGATCGTCCAGGGCGCCCCTGAAAGCGACGAAGGGCTGATCGATCTGCCGCTGGGCAAGCGCGCACCCGACCGTGGCTGGTGGATGAAGGTCGATCCCGACGGCCTGCCCTCGCAGACGCGCTGGCGGGTGATGGGGCGAGGGCAGAACGAAGCCGGCCCGCTCGCCTGGCTCGAACTCGAACCGCTGACCGGCCGCACCCATCAGTTGCGCGTCCATTGCGCCGCCTCGGGCTGGCCGATGCTCGGCGACGAGATCTATGGCGACGCACCGCGCGAGGGCGGGCCGGGGCTGCAGTTGCACGCGCGCGCCATCACCGTGCCGCTCTATCGCAAGAAGCCGCCGATCCGGATCGAGGCGCCGCCGCCGTCCCATATGGAGGCGGCGCTCAGGGCTTGCGGCTGGGTGCGACCCGTCGCAGCTCCGTGACCAGTACGATCAGCTCCCCAGCGCATCCATGGCGCGGGCGAGCTTGACGTCGAGCTCGGTCAGGCCGCCGGCATCATGCGTGGCGAGCGTGACGTCGACGGTGCGATAGATGTTGGACCATTCGGGGTGATGACCCATGGCCTCCGCCAGCAGCGCGACGCGCGTCATCCAGCCGAAGGCTTCGTTGAAATCGCGGAAGACGAAGCGCTTGACGATGGCCTCGCGCCCCTCGGCCAGCTTCCAGCCGGTCAGGATCGTCAGCGCTTCGTTGCGGGCCTCGGGCCCCAGTCGCTTGGGCATGCTCATCTCCGCTGGAACTCGCCCCGCAACGGCCGGTTGGGATAGGACGGCCCCAGCGGATAGGCCGCCTCCAGCACATAAGGCCCACCGCCGACCGAATCGCGCGACGACATCAAGGCGAGACGCCGCGCTGTGAAGCTGATTGGCCGCACGATCGGGTGCAGGCTGAGATAATGCGCCACATCGGCCGGCGCCGTATCGCGCAGCCGCGCCAGCGTGACATGCGGCACGAATTTGCGGCTCTCCGCCGGCAGGCCGAGCTTGCGCATCAGCCGCTCCAGATCGCCCTGAAGCTCGGTGAGCCGCGCATTCGGTTGAACCCGCGCGAACACCGAACGCGGCTTGTCGCCGCCGAAGGTGCCCAGCGAATCGAGCGTCACCTCGAACGGGTAGCTGCGGATATCGCCGAGGAATTCGTCGAGATCATTGGCCGTGCGCCGGTCGACATCGCCCAGGAAGCGCAGCGTGATGTGATAATCGGCCGGATCGATCCAGCGCGCCCCGGCCAGTCCGCCCCGGTGCAGCGTCAACGCCGAGGCAACCTCGGCGGGAATCTCAAGCGCTGTGAACAGCCTCGGCATGTCCGAATCAGTGCCAGTTTTTTGTGACTCTGGCGAGACGAAATGCCGGGCAGGCGCTGCCCGACAGGGCAGCGCCTCGATCGAGCCCGGATCAGGGGCAGGGATTGCCGACGAGCTGGTGGATCGCGTCGATGCCGGCCTCGAGCTCCGGCGACAGTTTGACCGCGATCGAGGCGATGTCGGTCTTGAGCTGCTCCATCGAGGTCGCGCCGATGATGTTGGCGGTGACGAAGGCGCGGGTGTTCACGAAGGCGAGCGCCATCTGCGCCGGGTCGAGCCCGTTGTCGCGCGCCAGCGCCATGTAGCGCTTGATCGCGTCCTCCGCGCCCGGCGTCTGGTAGCGCTGACCGCGGTCGAACAGCGTCGTGCGCGCACCGGCGGGACGGGCACCGTCGAGATATTTGCCGGTCAGGAAGCCCTGGCCGAGCGGCGAATAGGCGAGCAGCCCGACATCCTCGCGGATCGCGATCTCCGCCAGCGCCGTCTCGAAGGTGCGGTTGAGCAGGTTGTAGGAATTCTGGATCGACTGCACGCGCGGCCCGCCGCGGGTCTCGGCGTCGCGCACGAAGCTCATCGTGCCCCAGGCGCTCTCATTGGAGAGGCCGAGATGCCGGATCTTGCCCTCCTTCACGATCTCCGCGAAGGCGTCGAGCTGCTCGGCGATCGGCGTCTCGTCCGCGGGGCGTTCGAAGGCGGCCTTGGAGAAGCGCGTCGGGTTCGAGCCCCAAGGCATCGGCCGCTCGGGAAAATGGATCTGGTAGAGGTCGATATAGTCCGTCTGCAGCCGCTTGAGGCTCTTCTCGACCGCCTCGCGGATCTGCTTGCGCGTGACACGCGTCGGGCTCTTGTCGTCGCGGAACCAGGTGTTGGCGCCGCGCCCGCAGATTTTCGAGGCGAGGATGACCTTGTCGCGATTGCCGCGCGCCTTGAACCAGCTGCCGAGGATCCGCTCCGTCGAGCCCTGCGTCTCCGCCTTGGGCGGGATCGAGTAGAGCTCCGCCGTGTCGAAGAAGTTCACGCCCTGGTCGAGCGCGTAATCCATCTGCGCATGGCCCTCGGCCTCGGTGTTCTGCTCGCCATAGGTCATGGTTCCCAGGCAGATCACCGAGACCTGGAGATCGGTGCGGCCGAGACGGCGGTATTCCATGGCGAAGCAACTCCGGAAGCGGCGGGCGATGGGCGCGCGTCGAGCAGATGGGGGAAGGCGGTCCGACGGGCGCGACGGCCCGCGGGAGGGTCAGGACTTGGGCGGCAGCGTCGCGAGGAAGCGCTCGACCGTCGGCAGGATGTTGCGGACGATGACGCGAACGCCCTCGGCCGTGGGGTGGAGCAGATCGGGCTGGTTGAGCACACGGTCGCCCGCAATGCCCTCCAGGAAGAACGGGTAGAGCACCAGCCCATGCGCCTTCGCAAGCTCGGGATAGATGCTGTCGAAGCGCGCTGCATACTCCGTGCCGAGATTGCGCGGGGCATACATGCCGGCGAGCAGCACCGGGATGCCCCGCGCCTTCAGCCGGGTGATGATCGCTTCCAGGCCCTTACGCGTCGTCGCCGGATCGAGCCCCCGCAGCGCGTCGTTGGCGCCGAGCTCGAGGATGACGCCATCCGTGCCGTCCGGCACCGACCAGTCGACCCGATCGAGCCCGCCCTGGACGGTGTCGCCGGAGACGCCGGCGTTCACGATCTCGACAGAATGGCCCTTCTCGCGCAGGGCCCGTTCCAGAACCGGCGGAAAGGCCGCACTGGCCGGCAGGTTGTAGCCGGCTGTCAAACTGTCGCCGAGCGCGACGAGTTTCAGCGTGCGCGCGCCAGGGAGGCTGGGGCTCGGGGGGGACGTCTGGGCCATGGTCGCGATCGGCAGCACGGTGAGACAGAGCAGAAAAGCGGCGCAGAGAGATTGGACAAGCGCCAGGCAGCGCCCATATCGCCGCTTTAGGGGACGACATGACGGCTTGCCCTGCTCGGGCCGCGTTTGCGTGCGAGCAGGGTCGGTAATGGATATCGAAGTCAGGATCATTGGATGATGAGCGATACGCGCGTCCCACCGACGGATCAGCCGGCGATCGAATTGCAGGATGTCGAGCTTAGTTTGGGGCGTGCGGCCGCCCGCGTCCATATCCTCAAGGGTGTTTCTTTGTCGCTGGCCGCCGGACAGGCGACCGGGCTGGTCGGCCCTTCGGGCTCCGGCAAGTCGACCCTGCTGATGACGATGGCCGGCCTGGAGCGGCCCGACAGCGGCATCGTCAAGGTCGCCGGCCAGGATCTCGGCAAGCTCGACGAGGACGGGCTCGCCGTCTTCCGCGGCCGCCATATCGGCATCGTCTTCCAGTCCTTCCACCTCGTCCCGACGATGACGGCGCGCGAGAACGTCGCTTTGCCGCTCGAACTCGCCGGCGCCGGCGATGCCTTCGTCCGGGCCGAAGCCGAGCTGCGCAATGTCGGCCTCGGCGACCGCATGGACCATTACCCGGCCCAGCTCTCGGGCGGCGAACAGCAGCGCGTCGCCATCGCCAGGGCGGTGGCTCCAGACCCCGCCATCCTCGTCGCCGACGAACCGACCGGCAATCTCGACGAAACCACCGGCCGCTCGATCGTCGATCTGATCTTCGCCCTGCGGCGCGAACGCGGCGCGACACTGGTGCTCGTCACGCATGACCTCTCGCTGGCCGCGCTCTGCGACCGCACGGTGCGCCTGCGTGCCGGGCGCATCGAGACGCAGGCCCAGGCCGACGCCGCGACGGCGGTGGCCTGATCATGCACGGAACGGTCAAGCCCCTCCCGAAGCCGCCGTCGCGCGCCGCTGGCGCCGCGCTGGCCTTCCGCCTCGCCTGGCGCGATCTGCGCGGGGGCCTGCGCGGTTTCGGCGTCTTCATCGCCTGCCTGGCGCTGGGCGTCATGACCATCGCCGCCGTCGCCTCCGCCTCGCGCGGCCTGACCGAGGGCCTCTCCCGCGAGGGCCGGCGCATCCTCGGCGGAGATGCCGCCTTCGGGCTGATCCACCGCGAGGCGACACCGCAGGAACTGGCTTTCCTGACCGGCCGCGGCACGGTCTCGACCATCGCCACGATGCGCGGCATGGCCAATGCCGGCGACAAGGGCGCCGCCCTCGTCGAGATCAAGGCCGTGGATTCCGGCTATCCCGGTATCGGCGAACTCGTCGCCGAGCCGAATGCGCCCGTCGCGGAGCTGCTGGCGGTGAAAGACGGCGTCTTCGGCGCCGTCGCCGACCCCGTCCTGTTCGGCCGGCTCGATCTGAAGCCCGGCGACGTCGTCCTCGTCGGCTCCGCCCGCGTGCAGCTGCGCGCCAACCTCGTCTCCGAACCCGACAAGATCGCAGCCGGCGTCGGCTTCGGCCCGAGGCTCCTGATCTCGCAGGAGGCGCTGCGCGCGACCGGCCTGCTCCAGCCCGGCAGCCTCGTGCGCTGGACCTACCGCGTCGCCCTGCCGCCGCAAGCCGCAAGCAATGCCGACCTCGCCGCGCTGATCGCGGATGCCGGCGCGCAGCAGCGCGATGCCGGCTGGGAGATCCGCTCCCGCGCCAACGCCAATCCCGGCTTCCAGCGCAATCTCGAACGTTTTACACAGTTCCTGACGCTGGTCGGCCTCACCGCCTTGCTGGTCGGCGGCGTCGGCGTCGCCAATGCGGTGCGCCGCTTCGTCGAGGCCAAGAAGCTCGACTTCGCCACGATGAAGGCCGTCGGCGCCACCGGCGGCCGCGTCGTCGCGATCCACCTCACCGAAGTGATGCTGGTCGCGGCGCTCGGCACCGCCATCGGCCTGGCTCTGGGCGCCGCCGCGCCCTTCGCGCTGGGCGCCGCATTGAAATCCGTCCTGCCCGTTCCCTTCGAGCCGACCCTGGCGCCCGGCGAACTCGGCGTCGCCGCACTTTACGGCCTGCTGACGGCGCTCGTCTTCGCCATCCTGCCGCTCGGCCGGGCCCATGACGTGCCGGTTTCGGCCCTGTTTCGGGACCAGATCGAGCCCGACGCCCGCCGGCCGCGGGCGATCTACATCGCGATCTGCCTGCTGGCGCTGGCCGGGCTCGTCGGCGTCGCGCTCGCCTTTGCCTATGACCGGCGCATCGCGCTCATCTACATGGCCGTGATGACCGGCATCTTCCTGCTGCTGCGTGGCGTCTCCTGGGGGCTGATGGCGCTCGCCCGGGCGCTGCCGAGGCCCCGGAACCCCTCGCTGCGCATGGCGCTGGCCAACAGCTACCGGCCGGGCGCACTGACGCCGTCGCTCGTGCTTTCGCTGGGCCTGGGCGTCGCCTTGCTCTCGGCGCTCGCCTTCATCGACACCAGCCTGACCCGACAGCTGACACAGTCCCTGCCGGAGAAGGCGCCGAGCTTCTTCTTCCTCGACATCCCCAATGCCGACGCCGCCCGCTTCGATGCCGTGCTGAAAGAGGAGCGTCCGGGCGCGACGCTGGCGCGCGTGCCAATGATGCGCGGGCGTATCGTCTCGATCAACGGCGTCCGCGCCGAGGACATCAAGGCCTCCGAGCAATCGGCCTGGATCCTCGACGGCGACCGCGGCATCACCTATTCGCAGACGATTCCCGAGGGGTCGCGCGTCTCGGCTGGCGAATGGTGGCCGGCCGATTACAGCGGAGAGCCGCTGGTCTCCTTCGATGCGCAGAACGCCGCCGGCATCGGGCTCAAGATCGGCGATACCCTGACCGTCAACGTGCTCGGCCGGACCATCACAGCCCGCGTCGCCAATCTGCGGGCGATCGAGTGGCGCTCGCTCGGCATCAATTTCGTGATGCTGTTCTCTCCCAACGCCTTCGCCGGCGCGCCGCACACCAATCTCGCCACCATCACACCCGCCGACGGCCCGGCCGGGGGCACCGACGCCACCCTGTTGCGCCGGCTGGCGGTCGAGTTCCCGACCGTGACCACCGTCCGGGTCAAGGACGCGCTGGAGGCGGTCAACACCATCGTCGGCCAGCTCGCCACCGCCATTCGCGGCGCATCGGGCCTCGCCATCGCCGCGAGCCTGCTCGTCCTGGGCGGTGCGCTGGCGGCCGGCCAGCGCGCGCGACTTTACGACGCGATGATCCTGAAGACGCTGGGCGCGACACGCCGTTTCATACTTTCGTCGTACGCCCTTGAATACGCCGCGATCGGCCTCGTCTCGGCGCTGTTCGGCGTTGTCGCAGGCGCTCTGGCGGGCTGGGGCGTCGTCACGCAAGTGATGAAGATCGAATTCGTCAATGACCCCACCGGGGCGTTACTGGCCGCGACTGCGGCTGTCGGCGTCACTGTCCTGTTCGGGCTCACTGGCACGCTAAAAATACTATCGAAAGCGCCAGCTTCTCATCTGCGGAATTTGTGATGACTAGCTGAAAAGGACTCACGCTAGACATTACAGGGGCGTAACTTTGCATGGATGGGGCGTCGCGTTTCTATGGGGCTCCGCTTTTAACCATGAAGGCCCCTTGTAAGAACCGGCGAACGCCCTCATATTCCGTTCATCGCCACGGTTGTGTGCGACGACAGGGCATCGCCGGACGCGATGGCCGTCTTCGGAATCACTGTCAGGGGAAACTCGCTCGATGAGCAACTTCGACCGCAATGCTCCAGTCTGGGGTGCCGGCCGCGCCCAGCAGACCAGCGCCGTCGAGATGGATCAGGGCCTGCGCTCGTTCATGCTCGGCGTCTACAACAACATGTCGATCGGCCTGGCCATCACCGGCCTCGCCGCGATCGGCATCTCCATGCTGGCGATCGCCGGCGTCTCGCCGACCGGCAAGGTCACGGCGCTGACCCCGCTCGGCACCGCCCTCTACACCAGCCCGCTGAAATGGGTCGTGATGCTGGCGCCGCTCGCCTTCATCCTGTTCTTCTCGTTCAAGGCGGAGAGCATGAGCTCCTCGTCCGCGCGTGCCATGTTCTTCGCCTTCGCGGCGGTGATGGGCGTGTCGCTGTCGTCGATCTTCGTGGTCTACACGGGTGAATCGATCACCAAGGTGTTCTTCATCACCGCCGCGACCTTCGGTGCGCTGAGCCTCTACGGCTACACCACCAAGAAGTCGCTGTCGGCGATGGGTTCGTTCCTGATCATGGGCCTGATCGGCCTGGTGATCGCATCGCTGGTGAACCTGTTCCTGCAGTCCAGCGCCCTGTCCTTCGCCGTCTCGGCGATCGGCGTGCTGGTCTTCGCCGGCCTGACCGCCTGGGACACCCAGCGTCTGAAGGAGATGTACCTCTACTCCGACATGAACCCGGAGGAGGCCGCGAAGCTCTCGGTGAACGGCGCTCTGTCGCTCTACCTGAACTTCATCAACATGTTCCAGATGCTGCTCTCGCTGTTCGGCAGCAAGCAGGAGTGATCAGCGGTCCCACCCCTCACCCGGGTGGGACATGCACAGACAACGAGCCCCGGTCGCAAGGCCGGGGCTTTTCTTTTGGGTGTGAATGGCGATGATCGGCGCATGATGCTGCCGTCAATCCGCCCGGCCACCCCCGCCGACATTCCTGCCATCGCGGCGATCTATGGCGACGCCGTGCGCAACGGCACCGCCTCCTGGGAGCTCGACGCGCCCGACGAGGCCGAGATGCTGCGACGGCTTGAAGCGATCCTGGCCGGCGGGTATCCCTATCTCGTGGCGCAGCGCGACGACCTGTTGCTCGGTTATGCCTATGCCAGCGCCTACCGGCCCCGTCCGGCCTATCGCTCGACGGTCGAGAACTCGATCTACATTGCGCCGGACGCCCAGGGCGCCGGCATCGGCAGTGCCTTGCTGGCCGCGCTGATAGAGGCCTGCACGGCCGAGGGCTTCCGCCAGATAATCGCGGTGATCGGCGACGGGACCGGCGCCTCCGTCGGCTCGCGGCGGCTGCACGAGCGGGCCGGCTTCCGCCTGATCGGCGTCGCGGAAAAAGTCGGCTTCAAGCATGGCCGCTGGCTCGACCAGATGCTGATGCAGAAGGATTTGGGAGAGGGCAGCGCGACGCCACCATGAACGTGAGCCCGACTCGTCATTGCGAGCGCAGCGAAGCAATCCAGAGCCGTAGAGCGAGTCCTTCTGGATTTCTTCGCTGCGCTCGCAATGTCGGAAAATTCAGCCGACGACGCTCAGCTTCTTGTCGAGCACGCGCAGCACGCGGGACAACTCGGCGCCGCGCTTCAGCACCAGCCCCGTCGCGGCGACCACCGAATAGGCGCCCTGCCGCTTGGCCAGCGCCGGTGTCTTGACGATTCGGTAGAGCGGCACCTCCGACGAGCGGCGATAGACCGAGAACTGTGCCTGATCCTTGAGGAAGTCGATGGCGTAGTCGCGCCATTCACCGGCGGCCACCATGCGGCCGTAGAGATTGAGCAGCTCCGACAATTCACGACGGTCGAAGGTGACCGCAGCCGGCTTGACCGCACCGGGGAAGGGAATGATCCCGCCCATCGGCTGCGATGGCGGCGTGTCGCTCTCGCTCATGATGCCTCCCGACCGGCGACCGCGCGGGGCCGCCTTGCTGTTTGGCACGCGATGATGCGCTCGCGATGCTGTGCTGGCAAGCAATCCGGGCGAGGTCGCTTTCCCGGTCCGGCAGGCGAACACGCCGCCGTCCGGACGGACATCACGGCTTCGTCAAAGCCGCCGCATTCTCGCCGCGATCCGGCCAAGCGACCGCCCCGTTGCTTGGGTTAAATAGCGAAGTTGTCTCGACGGCCCGGTCTTATCGGTCTTCGGTTTGTCAGCCCCCCAGCCCCCCGTGGATCTGGTGAGGCTGGGCCACTCAGTCGAGGCCAACTCAGCGGCTGGCGCCCTGCGCCGGCCGTTTTTCTTTGTGCCCGCACGCCTCAGCGTGCCTGTCGGTGGTACTCGACATTGGGACGCATATCGACCGCCGAGGCCATGCGGTTCGACATGTTGAAGAAGGCCGCGACCGCCGCGACGTCCCACAGGTCGCGCTCCCCGAAACCGGCGCCCCGCAGCCTGGCCCGGTCGTCCTCGCCAACCAGATGCGGCGTCTCGGTCAGCTTGACCGCGAAGTCCAGCATGGCGCGGTGGCGAACCGACAGGTCGGCCGCGCGATGATTCATCGCCATCAGCTCGCCCAGCACGGGGTCCTGCGAGAGCTGGCGCACGGCCGCGCCATGGGCCGTCAGGCAGTAATAGCAGCGGTTCACACTGGAGACCGCGACCGCGATCATCTCGCGTTCCAGCTTCGACAGGCCCGACGGGGCCAGCATCAGGTCGTTGTAGAAGGCGGCGAAGGCCGAGAGCTTGGCGTCGTCATGGGCATAGGCGACCAGCACGTTCGGGACGAAGCCGAGCTTTTCAAGACATTTGTCGAAATAGGCCTGGTTCTCGGCCGAGAGAAGCCCTTGCGGGAGATCGAGCGCCATGGCCGGCGGATCGACATCCTGCGGCGCTGGCCTCTCTCCGGGCTTCGGTTTGTCATGTTTGACCATCATGGATGTCCTGTCGTGTCGCCCGGGTCTTCGCCCCGCTGCGCGCCGCAATTGAAAGGCGTCCCAGCCTATGTCATCGCTGGGGCAAAATAACAGGGGTGGACCATGGGCAAGCGCGTGACCAATGCGACGGCTGCGGCTGTTTCCGCAATCGAGACCGCCGCCGCAGGCCTGCCCGGGGCGATGCCGCCCGACTTTCCCCGCCTGCTTTACGGACGTGCCGTCGCCGAGGACCTCGAGGCCCTGCCGGCCGACATGCTGGCTCGCGCTGCGGCCTCCGCCTACGAGCATCTTCAGGCGCCCCGCAGCCCCCAAGCCATCAATCTCCGCTTCCGGGACGACGCCTTCAGCAGCCTGGACCGCGAGCACCAACTCACGATCCTCGAGGTCGTCAACGAGAACAAGCCGTTCCTGCTCGATTCGACGCTCGCCGAACTGGCCGAGCAGGGCTACGAGCCCCGCCTCGTGGCGCATCCGATCCTCGCGGTCGCGCGCGGCGCCGACGGTGCGTTTTTGTCACTGGCCGGCGAAGCCGCCGGCCGCGCTCCGGAAGGCACCCGCCGCGAGAGCCTGATCCAGATCCATCTCGAGCGAATTGATTCGCCCGAGGCCCGCGACCGGCTCTGCGCCGGGCTGGAACGCGTCTATGCCGATGTCGGGCTGGCGGTCGAGGATTGGGCGGCGATGCGCGGCCGAATCACCGAGGTGATCCAAGCCTATCGCGGCAACCCGCCCCCCTTGCCGGAGGATGAAGTCACCGAGGCGCTGCAGTTCCTCGAATGGATCGCCGGCGACAACTTCACCCTGCTCGGTATCCGCGCCTACCGCTTCCCCAATGGCGATGCCGCCGCCGATCCGATCGAGGGCTCGGGCCTCGGCATCCTGCGCGACCCCGCGGTCAAGATCCTGCGCAAGAACCGCGAGATGGTCGCCGTCACGCCCGAGATTCGGGCCTTCCTCGCCAAGCCGCAGGCCCTGATCATCACCAAGGCCAACGTCAAGAGCCGCGTCCACCGCCGCGTCCATCTCGACTATGTCGGCGTCAAGCTCTTCACCCCCGAGGGGCGGCTCGACGGCGAGTTGCGCATCGTCGGGCTCCTGACTGCGAACGCCTATACCGGCAGCGCGCTCGAGATTCCCTATCTGCGTTTGAAGGTCGCCCGCGTCGCCCGTAACATCGGCTTCGATCCCGCGAGCTATTCCGGCCGGGCGCTTTACAATGTGCTCGACGCCTATCCGCGCGACGAACTCTTCCAGATCGACGCCGCCACGCTGGAGAGTTTCGCGCTGTCGATCCTCCAGCTCACCGAGAGGCCGCGGATCCGCGCGCTGGCACGCGTCGATGAATTCGACCGCTTCGTCTCGATCCTCGTCTTCATTCCCAAGGATCGCTACGACACCCGCGTGCGCCGTCGCGTCGGCGAATTCCTGGCCGGCCTCTATCAGGGCCGCATCTCGGCGGCCTATCCGGCATATCCCGAGGGGCCGCTCGCCCGCACCCATTACATCATCGGCCGCGACGAGGGCAAAACGCCCAAGGTCGACCGCGCCACGCTCGAAGCCGGCATCACCGCGATCGTCCGCACCTGGAGCGACGGGCTGAAGGACGCTCTCGACAGCGAGCGCTCCGGCCCCGCCGCCCGCGCCCTGGCGGAGCGCTATGCCGAGGCTTTCGGCGCGGCCTATCGTGATCGCTTCTCGCCCGCCGAGACGCTTCGCGACATCGACGTCCTCCAGAAGCTGACGCCGGAGCGCGCCCGCGCCGTCAACCTCTACCGCCGCGAGGGCGATCCCGCGACCCGCGCCAACCTCAAGGTGTTTTCGCGCGGCGTCGCGATCTCGCTCTCGGCCCGCGTCCCCGTACTGGAAAACATGGGTTTCCGCGTCGTCAACGAGCGGACCTACAACATCACGCCGCAGCCGGCCGCCGGCGAGGCCACGGATACGACGCGCGTCTGGCTCCACGACATGACGCTCGAACGCGCCGACGACGGCGAGATCGACCTCGCACGGCTCGATCCGCTGATCGAGGCCGCGCTGATGGCGCAGTTCCGGGGGCTCGCCGAATCCGACCGCTTCGATCAGCTCGTGCTGGCGGCGGGCCTCGCCTGGCGGGAGGCCTCGCTCCTGCGCGCGCTCGGGCGCTATCTGCGCCAGATCGGCGCGCCCTATGCGCAGGGTTACATCGCCGATGCGCTGACGCGCCATGCCGGCATCGCCTCGCGGCTTGTCGCCCTCTTCGTCGCCAAATTCGATCCGCGCCTGAGCGAAGCCGAGCGTACCGCGAAGAGCGACGCCGAGCGCCGGGCGATCGAGACCGCGCTCGACGCGGTCACCAGCCTCGACGAGGACCGCATCCTGCGCCGCCTCGTCAACCTGATCGATGCCGCCCTGCGGACCAACTTCTTCCAGATCGGCCCCGACGGGCAGCCGCGCGGCACGATCTCGATCAAATACGACTGCGCGAGGGTCGATTCGCTGCCGCTGCCGCGCCCGCTCTACGAGATCTTCGTCTATTCGCCCCGCGTCGAGGGCATCCATCTGCGCTTCGGCAAGGTCGCCCGTGGCGGCCTGCGCTGGTCCGACCGGCCACAGGATTTCCGCACCGAGGTGCTCGGGCTGGTCAAGGCGCAGCAGGTCAAGAACGCGGTGATCGTGCCCGTCGGCGCCAAGGGCGGCTTCGTGCCCAAGCATCTGCCGCCGGCCTCGGACCGGGCGGCCTGGTTCGCGGAAGGGACCGAGAGCTACCGCATCTTCGTGCGCACCTTGCTGGAGCTCACAGACAATCTCGATGGCGAGACGGTGATTCCGCCGGCCGACACCGTGCGCCATGACGGCGACGACCCCTATCTCGTCGTCGCCGCCGACAAGGGCACCGCAACCTTCTCCGACACCGCCAACGCGCTCTCGCTGGAAAAGCACCACTGGCTCGGCGACGCCTTCGCCTCGGGTGGAAGCCAGGGCTACGACCACAAGAAGATGGGCATCACCGCCCGCGGCGCCTGGGAGGCGGTGAAGCGGCATTTCCGCGAGATCGACATCGACATCCAGACCACGCCCTTCACCGTGGCGGGCGTCGGCGACATGTCGGGAGACGTCTTCGGCAACGGCATGCTGCTCTCGCCGACGATCAAGCTGGTCGCCGCTTTCGACCACCGCGACATCTTTCTCGATCCCGATCCCGACACGGCAAAGTCGCTGGCCGAGCGGCAGCGCCTGTTCGACCTGCCCCGCTCCTCCTGGCAGGACTACGACAAGAGCCTGATCTCGGCCGGCGGCGGGGTGTTCTCCCGCCAGGCCAAGAGCATTCCGCTCTCAGCAGCCGTCCAGACCCTCCTGGGTCTGTCAAAGGCCGAGGTCTCCCCCCCGGAGCTGATGACCGCGATCCTGAAGGCGAAGGTCGATCTGCTCTGGTTCGGCGGCATCGGCACCTATATCCGCGCCTCCGACGAGAGCGATGCGCAGGTCGGTGACCGCGCCAATGACGCGATTCGCATCAGCGGCGGTGAGATCGGCGCGCGCGTGATCGGCGAGGGTGCCAATCTCGGCGCGACCCAGCGTGGCCGCATCGAGGCGGCACGGGCTGGCGTGCGTCTCAACACCGATGCGATCGACAACTCCGCCGGCGTCAACACCTCCGACGTCGAGGTCAACATCAAGATCGCGCTGGCCGCGCCGGTGAAGGATGGCCGCCTGCCGGAAGAGGCGCGCAATGCGCTGCTGGCTCAGATGACCGACGAGGTCGGCCTGCTCGTCCTGCGCAACAACTATCTGCAGACGCTCGCCCTTTCGCTGACGGAGGCCCAGGGCCAGGCCGCGACGCCAGGGCTGCGCTATCTGATGCAGACGCTCGAGACCCAAGGGCGGCTCGACCGCAGCGTCGAATATCTGCCCAGCGATGCCGTGCTGGCCGAGCGCGAAAAGCGTGGCGAAGGCCTGACGCGCCCGGAAATGGCGGTGCTCATCGCCTATGCCAAGCTCGCCTTGCACGACGCGCTGCTGGAATCGGACGTGCCCGACGACCGCTACCTCAACAGCGAACTGATCCGGTATTTCCCGGCTGCGCTCCGCGAGCGCTATGCGCCCGAGATCGCCGGCCACAAGCTGCGCCGCGAAATCGTCGCGACGCAGCTCGCCAACGCCATCGTCAACCGCGGCGGCCCGGCGCTCGTGCCCGTGCTCTCGGCCCTGACCCATGCGGAGGTGCCCGCGATCGCCGCAGCCTATGCCATCGCCCGCGATTCCTTCGACCTGATGGCGCTCAACGGCGAGATCGACGCGCTCGATGCGAAGCTGCCCGGCAAGATCCAGCTCGGCCTCTACGCCGCCGTCCAGGAGCTGGTCAGCGATCGCATGCGCTGGTTTCTCCGCCGCGGCGTGGCGAAGCCGGGAACGATCGAGCCGACCGTCGCCCATTACAAGGCCGGCGTCGCGACGCTGGCTTCGGCGCTCGACGGGCTGTTGCCCGACGCCGCGGCGCAGGCGCAGCACGCGCGCATCGCCGTGCTGACCTCGGAGGGCGTGCCGGCCGCTCTGGCGACACGCATCGCCAGCCTGCCGGCGCTGGCCCAGGCCACCGACATCGTCGATATCGCCGACCAGGCGAAACGCGACCTCGCCGAGGTCGCATCGATCCATTTCGGCGTCGACGCGGTATTCGGCCTCTCCGCGCTGGCCGCGGCCGCCGCCGCGGTGCCGGCGACGGATGATTATGAGCGCCTCGCCCGCGAACGCGCGATCGAGACCCTGTCCGACGCGCAAGCGGGCCTGACGCGGGAGATCGCGTCCGGCCAGGGCGCGACCGGCCGGCTGGACAGCTGGCTCGAAGAGCGAAAGAGCGATGTCGATCGCACCCGCAGCACGGTCCAGGCGATCACCGCCTCGGGCCTGTCGCTCCCGAAACTGATGGTGGCGGCCGGGATGCTGGCCGACCTGCCCCGCAAGACGACCTGAACGCTCAAATCCACCGAACCGGCACAGCCCATGGAAACCCGATGACCGAACTCGCCACCGAAACCACCACGCGCATCGACCCCAAGCTGCTGGAAATCCTGGTCTGCCCGCTGACCAAGACGACGCTCGAATACGACGCCGCGCGGCAGGAGCTGGTCAGCCGCGCTGCCAGGCTCGCATACCCGATCCGCGACGGCATCCCGATCATGCTGCCGGAAGAGGCGCGCCCGCTGGAGGGATGAGCAGCGCTTGGACCCAACCATGTTTCACGGGAAACACGACCGTCATCCCGGACAAGCGGCGAAGCCGCGCTGATCCGGGATCCATCCTAAGGCTCGACGGCGCTCGATGTTGGATCCCGGGCCAAGCCCGGGATGACCGCGCGTTTCCTGCCCGGTACGAGTTGGCTCAAAGCCCCTCGCCCCGCAGCAGCCGTGGCGGCGCGCCCGCCATGCCCGCCGCCTCGCGGATGAAGAAGCGCTTCAGCCCCGGCAGGCGGTCGACGAGCCCGAGCCCGAGGTCGCGCGCCAGCCGGATCGGCGTGGCATCGTTCGAAAACAGCCGGTTCAGGCCGTCGGTGACGGCCCCCATCGCCACCGTATCGAAGCGGCGCGCCCGCTCATAGCCGTCCAGCACGTCCTCGCTCCCCGGATCGAGCCCGAGGCGCGCCGCATCGACGATCGTTTCGGCCAGCGCGGCAACGTCCTTCAGGCCGAGGTTGAGGCCCTGGCCCGCGATCGGATGGATCACATGGGCGGCGTCGCCGAGCAGCGCCAGCCGCGGGGCCACGAACCGCCTGGCGACACCGAAGCTGAGCGGATGCGCCGAAACCGGGCTCTCCAGTGCGATCTCGCCGAGTTCGAGGCCGAAGCGGCGCTCGATCTCGGCCAGCATGCCGTCCTCGTCGAGCGAAAGCAGCGCCTGCAGGTTCTCGGTGCGCTCGCTCCAGACGATCGAGGAGCGGTACCCGAGGCGGCCGCCATCGCGCAGCGGCAGGATCGCGAACGGCCCCGAGGGCAGGAAATGCTCGACGGCGCGGCCGTCATGGGGCCTCTCATGCCCGATCGTGGCGACGAGCCCCGCTTGCCGGTAATCCCAGCCGACCCAGCCAATCCCGGCCTGCTCGCGCAGTTTCGAGCGCGCGCCGTCGGCCGCGACCAGAAGCCGGACCGCCATCACCGCGCCGCTCGTCAGGGTGGCGGTGCCGCCGCCGTCGTCGGCAGCGTATTGCACGACGCCCTCGCCGCGCAGCGCGACGCCCGTCTCCCGACAGGCCTCGGTCAGAGCCGCGATAAGCGCCGCGCTCTCCACCATATGCGCGAAGGGCTGGCCGGGCTCGACCTCCCCGTCGAAGGTCAGGAACACCGGGCGCACGACGTCGCCGCTGCGGCTGTCGGAAATGACCATCTCCGTCATCGGCTGCGCGCTGGCGGCGATCGCATCCCAGATCCCGAGCGTCTGCAGCATCGCCTGCGCCGCCGCGGCGACCGCATAGGCCCGGTTGTCGGCGCGCTCGGGGCCAGCCAGGGCCGGATCGGCAACGGTGATCGCAAAGCTCGGACCCATCGCCCGCTTGAGGGCGAGCGCGAGCGTCAACCCGGCAATGCCGCCACCGGCAATGACGATCGCCTCGCGCGGCTGCGTTTGAACGGCCATGCTGTTTCTGTCCTCCTCGGCGATGCGTGACCTGAGGCGCGCACCCCGCTTGACGATCCGGGACGGGTCGGTGCTGATGCGGCGGAAACCGGCCGGTCCTGTGTGCCCAAGCCGGCTCGACCGTCAACCCGTCCGTCAGCAGAGCCGTTTCGACCATGTCCCAGATCAGCGACTCCTTGATGTCGATCCTCGACCTCGAGCCGCTCGAACGCAATCTGTTCCGGGGTCGCAGCCCCAAGGTGGGCTGGCCGCGGGTCTTCGGCGGCCAGGTCATCGCGCAATCGCTCTATGCCGCCTGCAAGACCGTGGAGGGGCGCCAGCCTCATTCCCTGCACGCCTATTTCCTGCTCGGCGGCGACCCCGAGATTCCGATCATCTACGAGGTCGACCGCCTGCGCGACGGCCGCTCCTTCACCACCCGGCGCGTGCTGGCGATCCAGAAGGGGGAGGCGATCTTCGCCATGTCGGCGTCCTTCCAGGTCGAGGAGGCGGGCTATGACCATCAAATGCCGATGCCCAACGTGCCGATGCCGGAGGATCTGCCCGATCGCGATGCGATGAACCGCGGCATCCTCCCCAACATGCCCAAGGCCGTGCGCGCCTATTACGAGCGCGAACGGCCCATCGAGATCCGCCCGGTCGAGGTCGCCCGTTATGCCGGCACCGGCGAGGCGATGGAGCCCAGGTTCCACGTCTGGATCAGGGCGATGCAGCCCTTGCCCGACGACCCGGCCGTGCATCAGGCGGTGCTGGCCTATGCCTCGGATCTGATGCTGCTGGATTCGAGCCTGATCGCCCATGGCACGACCGTGTTCGATCCGAAGATCCAGGCGGCCAGCCTCGATCATGCGCTGTGGTTCCACCGGCCGTTCCGCGCCGACGAATGGCTGCTTTACGCGCAGGACAGCCCCTCGACCTCGGGAGCACGCGGATTTTCGCGTGGGCTCATCTTCGACCGACGCGGCAACCTCGTCGCATCCGTCGCCCAGGAGGGCCTCGTGCGACCGCGCCCCGATCGCGCGTGACGACGTTTTAGGCAAACGCCTACCAATTAGCCAGTCGCCTAACCTCTGAGCAGCCTGCCCGCACCGGAATCACATCCGGTCGCGGGTTTTTCCGTTTGCTGCATCTTCGCGCATGCCTCGAACGCCAGTTGGCACGCGCCTTGAATTGGGACCTCCCGACGCGCTGCGATGACAAGCGCGCGAGGCGCAACAGGATCGCCGGGGCTGACTTCCGGGCGGCGGAACGGGGAAACCCAACAATGAAGATCGTGATGGCTATCATCAAGCCGTTCAAGCTGGAGGAGGTGCGCGACGGGCTCACCGCCATCGGCGTGCACGGCCTGACCGTGACAGAGGTGAAAGGTTATGGCCGCCAGAAGGGCCATACCGAGATCTACCGTGGCGCCGAATACGCCGTGAGCTTCCTGCCGAAGATCAAGATCGAAGTCGCCGTGTCCGACGAACTCGTTGGAAAGGTGATCGAGGCGATCACGGCAGCCGCCCGCACCGGCCAGATCGGCGACGGCAAGATTTTCGTGTCGTCGATCGAGAAGGCCGTGCGCATCCGCACCGGCGAGACCGACGGCGACGCCCTCTGATGACCCGCGATCCTTCCGAGGAGTTTTCAAAGATGAATTTCAAGACCATCAGCCGGGTCGGGCTCGTCGCGCTGGCGCTTGCCGCTGCCGGCGGCGCACTCGCGCAGACCCCCGCCACCCCCGTCCCCAACAAGGGTGACGTCGCCTTCATGATGAGCTCGACCGTCCTGGTCTTCCTCATGACGATCCCGGGCCTCGCCCTGTTCTATGGCGGCCTCGTCCGCAGCAAGAACATGCTCTCGGTCCTGACGCAGGTTTTCGCCATCGTCAGCATCGTCTCTCTGCTCTGGGTGATCTACGGCTACTCGCTCGCCTTCACCAATGGCGGCGGCTTGAACGACTATGTCGGCGGCTTCTCCAAGGCCTTCCTGCGCGGCGTCGACGCCACCACCACCGTCGCCACCTTCTCCAACGGCGTCGTGATCCCGGAATATGTCTATCTGGCCTTCCAGATGACCTTCGCCTGCATCACGCCGGCCCTCATCGTCGGCGCCTTCGCCGAGCGCATGAAGTTCTCGGCGCTGCTGCTCTTCACCGTTCTCTGGGTGACCTTCATCTATTTCCCGATGGCCCACATGGTCTGGTACTGGGGCGGCCCCGATCTCGTCGGCAACGCCGCCAAGGCGCTGGCTGAGGCGCCCGCGGAAGGCAAGGCCGCAGCGCAGGCCGCGCTCGACGCCGTCAACGCCGATGCGGGCATGCTCTTCAAATGGGGTGCGCTCGACTTCGCCGGCGGCACCGTGGTGCACATCAATGCGGGCATCGCCGGTCTGGTCGGCTGCATCCTGCTCGGCAAGCGCATCGGCTACGGCAAGGAGCTGATGGCTCCGCACTCGCTGACGATGACCCTGATCGGTGGCGCCCTGCTCTGGGTCGGCTGGTTCGGCTTCAATGCCGGCTCGAACCTCGAGGCCAACGGCACCGCGGCTCTGGCCATGGTCAACACCTTCGTCGCCACCGCTGCAGCCGCCGTCGCCTGGCTGTTCGTCGAATGGGCGATCAAGGGCAAGCCGTCCCTGCTGGGGATGGTTTCGGGCGCGGTCGCCGGCCTCGTCGCCGTCACCCCGGCCGCCGGCTTCGCCGGTCCGATGGGCTGCATCATGCTCGGCCTGATCTCCGGAACCGTCTGCTTCGTGTTCTGCTCGACGGTCAAGAACGCGCTCGGCTATGACGACTCGCTCGACGTCTTCGGCATCCACTGCGTCGGCGGCATCCTCGGCGCGCTGGCGACCGGCATCCTCGTCAATGTCGATCTCGGCGGCGCGGGCATCCCGGACTATGTCTCGAAGCCCGGCGAGCTCGCGGTCGGCACCTATGAGTTCGGCACGGCCTTCATGGCCCAGATCAAGGCGGTGCTGTTCACGCTGATCTTCAGCGGCGTCGGGTCGCTGATCCTCTTCAAGATCGTCGATGTCGTCGTCGGCCTGCGCGTGGCTCCCGATGCCGAGCGTGAAGGCCTCGACATCGCCGAGCATGGCGAGCGTGCCTACCACCCCTGAGACCTCGGTCTTCGATACACGATCCAACACGATCCCCGGCGGGCGACCGCCGGGGATTTTTGCTTGGTGCAACCGTCATCGGGCTCAGGGGTGGGCGTCTGCATGAGGGCGCTGACGCCAAGGTTAAGCGGGTCTTAACCTCACCTTCCTAACGTATCGCAGACCGGCCGATGTTGCGGCCCACGCCCCTTGGGATGACGGCTTAGCCCGCATGCGCACGATCCGACGCTCGACCTCGCTGATGGACCGCCTGCCCGACCCGGTGCGGGAGTTCCTGTCGCGCCGCGCCAGCGAGATCACCGGGCTGGTGGTGCTGGCGCTGATGGCGGCCGTGGCAGTGTCCCTCGCGACCTGGTCGGTCGACGATCCCAGCCTCAACAACGCCACCAGCGGCGCGGTCCGGAACTGGCTCGGCCGGCCGGGCGCCATGGTCGCCGATCTGATGATGCAGCTGATCGGGCTCGGCGTCATCGCGCTGCTGTTTCCGCCGCTGATCTGGTCGCTCAGGCTGGTCCGGTTCCATCTCTTCGACCGCGGCGCGCTCAAGCTCGGCCTCTGGGTCGTCGGCATCGCCGCGACCGCCGCCGTCGGCAGCGCGCTGCCGGCAACGCCACGCTGGCCCTTGCCCACCGGCATGGGCGGCGTCATCGGCGACGGGCTGTTGTTCGGCACCCGCAACCTCGCCGGTCTCGCCGGCAACGCCGTCGGCGGTCTGGTCGGTTTCCTCTATGCGGGCGTCGCCATCCTCGCCGTCACGGCCGCCGCGGGCTTTGGCTTCGTCGGCGACGAGGACCCGATCGCCGATGGCGAGGATGCCGACGAATCCTGGTCGGACAGCGAGGACAGGCGCGACGACGAGCCCGGCATCGCCGTGATTCTCGTCGGCTGGCTCGCCCATGGCGCGATGGCGCTGCGCGGCATGATCCTGCGGCGTCTGCCGCAGCCCCCGGCCGCAGCCGCCCAGGCGGCAGGCCGCCAGGGCGGCGACATGGCGCCGGCTGCCGGCCGGGTCCGCCGCGAGCCGCAATTCAATGACGGCCATCGGCGCGAACCCGGCATCCGCCCGACGGTTCCGCCCTTCGATCCCGCCCCGCTGCCACCGGTGCGCGGCGCCCGCACGCCCCAGCCCGATCTCGACCCGCCCTTCGCGCTGGACGAGGACGAGCCGCTCGATCTGCGCGACCTCAATGCGCCGCGCGTGACCGCGCCCTCGCCTGCCCCCAAGCCCGGCAAGCGCATCCAGCGCGAGGCGCAACCCTCGCTGCTCGATCGCGAGGCGTTCGAGCTGCCGCCGCTGACCTATCTCGGCGAGCCCAAGAAGCTGCCTGCCACGGCGATCTCGACCGATGCGCTCGAGCAGAACGCGACGCTGCTCGAAGGCGTGCTGGAGGATTTTGGCGTCCGCGGCGAGATCACGCAGGTCCGCCCCGGCCCGGTGGTGACGCTCTACGAACTGGAGCCGGCTCCGGGCACGAAATCCTCCCGCGTGATTTCGCTGGCCGACGACATTGCCCGTTCGATGAGCGCGATCTCGGCGCGCGTGGCGGTGATTCCCGGCAAGAACGCGATCGGCATCGAACTGCCCAACGCCAAGCGCGAGACGGTCTATCTGCGC
>NZ_JAUYTP010000055.1 GCF_030695125.1 Allobosea sp.
TAACCGGAGGCTGATCAGAAACGAACGCGACGATATGCAAAGGGCCCCGATCGGGGCCCTTTGCATATCGTCCTCCGGCGCCGCCACTGGCCTGCTTTTACTCCGCCCCGATGGCCTGGAATCCGACCGCCGTTGACACGAGAACATCCAGCGCGATGATCTGAAGGCGAACGAGATCGCGCGCTTCATCACGGCGCGCCTGGATGCGGGTGAGAAGCAGACCGAGATCGCGCGGCGTCTGGGTAAACCTCGCGACTGGGTTTCGCGCTATGGCGCGGTCCCGAAGATGCCGCCGTTCCTGCAGGAGATGCTGGCAACGAGTTCGATCCGCGCGGTCTACGAACTCTATCAGGCCTGGCGGCATGAGCCGAACGAGGTCGAGCGCGCGGTCGAGCACCGCACGGTCGTCACCGACGCTCAAGCGAGAGAGTTCGCGGCGACGGTCCGATCCGGCACGCCGCCAGGAGCGATCGATGCGAAGGCCGACGAGCCGGTTGGGTCGATGGAGAGCACCGAGCCCAGTCGTCGACCTGACCGGAGTGCGCGCGCTCCAGCAGCGATGGCACCGCAATCGCGTCCTGCTGCGAAGGGTGTGGCTGTCGTGCGAGTCCGTGTCGGCAAACGGCACGGTGCTTTGGTGCTCGACGATACTATGGCGAGCAGCGAAGGCTTTGCGAGCGTCGCATTCGACGACGGTTCGGTTGAGGATGCCAGCGTGACCGCGCTTCGAATCGAAGCGGTTCTCATCGGCTGACACTGCGAGACCAGCGCCTCGCCCAGAGTGTGGTTTGAACCACACTGCGTCGTTCCAGGGGCGGTCTCATTTCCTAGCCAGCAACAGCATCGTCGGTTTGCTGTGGGCTGCCGATGGCGCTTGTGACACGCCTCTTCTCGAATCGTTAAGCAAGGTGGATTGTTGAGAGTCTTTGGATTGGGTTCTAGTGCAGGATAGGCTTGCCGCCAGCGAATTATTACGCCAGTTTGACGTGGCGACGCGCTATGGCGCGTCGATGGATCTCGCTGCGGAGGAGCGCCCTGATGCCGACGCTGACGTTGCGGGTTTCAGACGAGTTGGCGCTTCAGTTCGCCTCGCTGGCCGCGACTGAGGGCGGCAAGTCGGCGCTGATCCGCCGGCTGCTCGAGAGCGCTGTCGGCGCTCCCGGTTCGAAGCGCGCACCTGTTGCGGTCGGTGCGCCGCAGAAGGTGACGGTGCGTTTCCGCGAAAGCGAACTGGCTCAGATTGGCGAGATGGCGGCGGCGCGCGGGATGACGCGCACGCAATGGATCACGTCGCTGGTGCGGTCGCGGCTGGGCGCTCCGGCGCAGCAGTCAGACGGTGAGCGCGAGGCGCTGCGAGCGATCGCACGCGAACTCAATCGGATCGGCGGCAACATCAATCAGATTGCGCGGGCTGCGAACGGAGGCGAGGGCGGCGCGGTGGGAGGCTCTAAGTCCGGACTGGATGATGCGCGTGTGGCACTGGAGGCACTCCAGGGCGAGTTGAAGGATGTGCTGGAACGGACCAGCACCTATTGGGAGGGCCGCTGATGAGCGGAAAGGGCGCTCAAGAGCCACTCGATGACCTGCCACCAATCTCGTATGTCTGGCGGACGCCGGTGCGCCGGCCGCGCGTGTCCGAGACCGACATTCCCGATCCTGTCGCGCCGCAGCGCGTCACGCCGGCGATGCGTGCGCGGCTCGAGCGGATCGTGGGACGTGCGGCGGAGGTGATGGTCAAGATCACCGGGCGGACCAAGGATGCAGGGCATCTCAAATCGCATCTCGAATACATCATGCGCAATGGCGAGCTGACTGCCGAGACCGAGCAGGGATCTCTGATGCAGGGCCGGGAGGGTCTCAAGGATCTCCAGTCGCGCTGGACCGAAGACACGGCGCTCGACGA
This sequence comes from Allobosea sp., assembly GCF_030695125.1. Classification (GTDB taxonomy): domain Bacteria; phylum Pseudomonadota; class Alphaproteobacteria; order Rhizobiales; family Beijerinckiaceae; genus Allobosea. The sequence goes on from NZ_JAUYTP010000055.1 coordinate 1,904, forward strand.
CAAGCGCCGCCGTGATGGCAGCGTGTCGGTGAACATCATTTTGTCGATGCCGCCGGGGACCGATCCGATCGCGGTGAAGGATGCCGTGCGCGCGTTCGCGATCGAGACGTTCGAAGCCAACCACGACTATGTCTTCGTGCAGCATCTCGATGACAAGCATCCGCATGTGCATCTGACGGTTCGCTCGCACGGCTATAACGGGAAGCGCCTGAACCCCCGAAAGGCCGATCTGGCGACCTGGCGGGAGCGCTTTGCGCAGGAGCTTCGCCTGCGCGGGGTCGCAGCCGAGGCAACGCCGCGGCGGACGAGGGGGAAGGTGCGCAAGCACGACAAGGGAACAGTGGTGGCGCTCAGGCGTCGCGGCGTCGTTCCCGATACCGATAAAGGCGCACGGGAGGACGTGGTTCGAGTTGCGAAGGGTGGCGCGTCGGGTTCACGACCGTGGGAGGCGAAGGCTCGCGAACGCCAGGCCAAGATCCGGGCTCAGTACCTGGCTCATGCCAAAGAGCTCGAGCAGACTGGGAAGGGAAGCGATCGGGCTCTCGCGATGAAGGTGCGGGAATTCGTGGCAAAAATGCCTGCCCCCGAAACGCTGCGCGAGCAGCTGATGCGAGAATTGGGGGCTGCGGCGCAGCGTTCTCGATCAAGCCATGTACGCGGAGCCACCATAAGCGAAGAGAAGCATCGATAGTTGTCGCTTTGGGTCGACTTCCCGTCTGCATTTAGCCCGTTGCTTCGCGGTCCAACACGGCCTGCAGGGCGGCGCTGCGATTCTGTCGCACCGTCACTGCGCTTGCCGGCGTCGCGATCAGCTTGACGGAACCAGTTCGCGATGGATTGCGCCGTTGGCTCGAACTCCCGCTGCAGCTCTTCAGGCGTTCGCCCGGATCGGCCCAACTCGACTATCTGCCGCCGGAACTCCGGCGGATACGCAGCTCGAAAACGCGGCATCGGACACTCCTGGATATGACTTCAAGGGGGTCCACAAAACCGGGTCAACTCCATGCTGTCGTTGCTCCTTTTGTGAAGACATCATCGACGGCCACGGCCGAAGAGGATCGGGAAGGAGATCATCGTGAAGCACTATGTCGGGCTGGATGTGTCGCAGAAGGAGACCAGCATCTGCATCGTCGATGATGCTAGAAAGATTGTGTTCCAGGGAAAAGCAAGTCCGATCCCGGCGCGCTGGCGGAGTGGCTTCGCAAACGTGCGCCACACGCCGAGAGGATCGGCTTCGAGACTGGTGCGATGTCCAGTTGGTTATGGCACGAACTCCGGCGAGTGGGTCTGCCTGTCGTCTGCATTGACGCTCGTCATGCGAAGGCGGTGCTGTCGGTTCGAATGAACAAGAGCGACGAAAACGATGCCCGCGGCCTGGTCGGACTGGTCCGCGTCGGCTGGTATCGGGAGGTCAAGGTCAAGAGTGGCGAGAGCCAGGCGACCCGTTCCGTGCTGGTTGCACGAGCGAGGTTGGATGCCATCCGCCGCGATCTCGAAAATCAGGTCCGATCGATGCTCAAGGAATATGGGTTGCAGTTCGGCCGGGCGATCGGATCGTAAGCGTCGCCCCGTTCCCACCTTTCGGACTGGTGCATGAACGTTGATGTTCCGAGCCTGGAGGGCTTGGACATATGACGATTTCAGAGCTTACGCTTAAATCGAGCGTCGAGATCGACGATCCGGTTCGACGGTTCGAGGTCTTCACGGGCGCGGGGCGCCGGCGGGACTGGTCTGCCGAGGACAAAGCGCGGATTGTGGCGGAGAGCTTCGAGCCGGGCGCGGCGGTGAGCGCCGTTGCCCGCCGCCATGCCTTGTCGCCGCAGCAATTGTTCACCTGGCGGCGCGAGATCCGCAAGGCCACTAAAGCGATGCCCGTGTTTGTGCCGGCGGTGATCACGTCGGAATCTGCCGTCGCACCGGAGCGGCCGGCGCCATCGTCAAGCTCGAAGCGACGCTCTCGGCAGCGCCGCGCGGCAGCCATAGAGATCGACGTCGCGGGTGTCAGGGTGACGATCGAGAACGGGGCCTCACCTGCCACGATCGCGGCGGTGCTTGGCGCGTTGAAAGACCAGATCGTGATCGGCCCGACCGGCGCGGTCCGCGTCATGGTCGCGACGAAGCCGGCCGACTTCCGCAAGGGCGTCGAGGGCCTGGCCGCGCTGGTGGCGAGTCGATGGGCACCGACCCGTTCTCCGGCACGGTCTACGTGTTCCGCGCCAAGCGTCCCGACCGGGTAAAGCTGGTGTTCTGGGGCGGTACCGGCGTGGTTCTGGTCTCGAAACGCCTGGAGGATGGCGAGTTCCGCTGGCCCAAGATCGAGGACGGAGCCCTGCGGCTGACGGCGGCCCAGCTTCAGGCCCTGTTTGAAGGATTGGACTGGCGCCGGGTCCATGAACCGCGGCGGGGGGCGGCACCGGTCGCTGCGAGTTGAAAGCGCTCGCAAGCATCTGACGAATATGATTGAATCGGCGTGATGGCCTCGCTCCCGCCAGAGCTTCCCCGTGCCCCCGAGACGCTTCAGGCGATGCTGATCGCGCGGGAAGCGGAGATCGAGCGCCTGCGCCAGATCATCACGGAGTTGCAGCGGCATCGCTTTGGCCGCCGGGCCGAGGCCTTGCCCGAGGACCAGCTTCTGCTGGGGCTGGAAGAGGCCGAGCAGGTCGAAGCCGCCGAGTTCGCGGCGTCCGAGGAGACAGCGCCGGCCGAGAAGGCAGCCCGGGGGCGCCAGCGCCGCGCGAACCGCGGCGCGCTGCCACCGCATCTGCCGCGGATCGAGATGATGGTCGACATCGAGAGCGATGTCTGTCCTTGCTGTTCCGGCAAGCTCCATCGCATCGGAGAGGATGTGGCCGAGCGCCTCGACATCGTGCCGGCCCAGTTCCGGGTGCTCGTGCTGCGCCGCCCGAAATATGCCTGCCGGTCCTGCGAAGACGTTGTGGTGCAGGCTCCGGCCCCGGCCCGGTTGATCGAGGGCGGGATCCCGACCGAGGCGATGGTCGCCCAAGTGCAGGTCTCGAAGTACGCCGATCATCTGCCGCTGTATCGTCAGGCCCAGATCTATGCGCGCCAGGGCGTCGTGCTCGATCGCTCGACGCTGGCCGACTGGGTCGGGCGCGCCGCCTTCCTGTTGCGGCCCGTGCATGAACGGATGCTGGCGGCGCTGAAGAGCTCGCCCAAGCTGTTCGCGGACGAGACCACGGCGCCCGTGCTCGATCCAGGCCGGGGCCGGACGAAGACGGGCCAGCTCTGGGCTTATGCCCGCGATGACCGACCCTGGGGTGGCGCCGATCCACCCGGCGTCGTCTATGTCTATGCTCCCGACCGCAAGGCGGAACGGCCGATCACTCATCTCGCCGGCTTCCGCGGTATCCTCCAGGTCGACGGCTACGGCGGCTACAAGGTGCTGGCCGAACGCGGCGAGGTTCGCCTGGCCCTGTGCTGGTCGCATGTGCGGCGACGCTTATACGAGCTCGCTCAGTCCGGCCCCGCTCCGATCGCCAGCGAAGCCTTCCAGCGCATCGCCGAGCTCTACCGCATCGAAGCTGCGATCCGTGGCCATGATGCCGATGCACGTCGGGTGGCGCGCCAAAAAAAGAGCAGGCCGCTCCTCGAGGCCATGGAGCCATGGCTGCGCCAGAAGCTCAGCCTGATCAGCCAGAAGACGAAGCTCGCCGAGGCGATCCGCTATGCGCTATGCGCTCTCGCGTTGGCAGGGCTTGAGCCTCTTCCTCGATGACGGTCACGTCGAAATCGACTCCAACACCGTCGAGCGCTCGATCCGGCCGTTGGCCCTGACGAGGAAGAACGCGCTCTTCGCTGGCTCCGACGGCGGCGCGGAGCATTGGGCCGTCATCGCCTCGCTCGTCGAAACCGCAAAGCTCAACGGCGTCAAGCCGCACGCCTATCTCGCCGATGTCATCGCCAGGATCGTAAGCGGCCATCCCAACAGCCGCATCGATGAACTGCTGCCATGGGCATATCCCGCTCAGGCCGCTCTCAGGGACGTGGCCTGAGGACGACGCTTACACTCCGGCCTCGGTATTCCACCGTGCTTCGAAAAGACAAGGAGGCTCCGAGCTCAAGGACTTGTCGGAACTTCAGGGCCGACCGATTGGGCGCTGATCTCGGCAGTGTCGGGATCGGCTTCGTCGGAACCTGGCCTGGTTTTGCCTCGCCGCAACAGTAGCGCGCCGGCAAGACGGACGGTCCGCTGACCACCCAAGGAGGAGAGGCCGAAAAGGAGGAGAAGTTGCTGCGCCATCCTTGTGGCAAGTCAACGACAAAGCAGATCTGTGTGCATACAGGAGACGAATCTATGTGGTCGATCGCGCTGAACACCGAGGGATGACGGCAGCATGCGAAATATCAAGCGTACCTTGTGGGGAACGCTGGCCCTGTTAACGGTTCTCTGGTTTCTCACGGCCCCTTCGGTGTTGCGGTCGACCGGCTTCTTCGCCCTGCGCAATGCGATGGTCCAGTACAGCGGTGTCATTGCCATGGGGGCGATGAGCGTCGCGATGATCCTGGCGCTGCGGCCCCGCTGGCCCGAGCGTTGGTTCGGTGGACTAGACAAAATGTACCGGCTGCACAAGTGGCTCGGTATCGCTGCCCTCGTCGTTTCCGTGGTCCACTGGCTCTGGAGTCAGGGACCGAAATGGGCGGTAGGCTGGGGCTGGCTGGCACCTCCGGTGCGCGGTGAGAGATCACTGTTCGAAAACCCGGTCCAGGCACTTTTCATGAGCCTGCGCGGTACCGCGGAAGGGATTGGCGAGTGGGCCTTCTATGCCAGCGTACTGCTGATCGTATTGGCGCTGATCAAGTATTTTCCGTACCGGTTCTTCTACAAGACCCACCGCCTGTTAGCCGTTACCTATCTGGTGCTGGCGTTTCACACGGTCGTGCTGCTTGAGTTCAGCTCCTGGGCGTCGCCGCTTGGCGTGGTGATGGCGTTGCTCCTTGTCTCGGGCAACTATGCCGCGATTGTCATCCTGCTGCGTCGCGTCGGCGCGGACCGGCAGGTTGAGGGGAAGATTGTTTCGCTCCAATACTTTCCTGGTGTGCGCACGCTTGAGACCGAGATCGAGGTGCCGCAGGGCTGGCGTGGCCACAAGCCGGGGCAGTTCGCCTTCGCAACATCGGATGGTTCCGAAGGTCCACACCCCTACACCATCGCCTCAAGCTGGAACGACATTGATCGCAGGATCACCTTCGTCACCAAGGAACTGGGCGACCACACCAACCGGCTGCGCGAGGAGCTGCATGTCGGACAAGACGTCAAGATCGAAGGTCCGTACGGCTGTTTCGACTTCGACAACAGCCAGCCCCGACAGGTCTGGATCGGCGGCGGCATCGGCATCACGCCGTTCATTGCCGGCATGAAGCACATGGCGCTGGAGCGACAGGCAAAGCCGAACCAGCCGTCACCCGCCATCGACCTGTTTCATACGACCGCCGACTACGATGAGACAGCGCTTGCCAAGCTGAAGGCAGACGCTTCGGCCGCGAATATCCGCCTGCATACCCTGGTCGACGCACGGGACGGGCGCCTGTCGGGCGACCGTATCCGGATGGCTGTACCGGAATGGCGCGCAGCCAGCTTCTGGTTTTGCGGCCCGGCACGTTTCGGCGAGGCCTTGCGCAAGGATTTTGCCGCGCAAGGTCTGCCCGTGGAGGAGAGGTTTCATCAAGAGCTGTTTGCGATGCGATGAACTGAGGTTCGGTCGCTGCAACCCGATCAGGCACTGCTGCGCACCTCGCGCTTCTAAAGTCTGAGGCCGCGTCTGCAGCTTCTCGCCATCAAACTGCGCCCTCTCACGCAAGCGCCGATTACCGATGGTGGCACAGCGTGACTTGTCGCTGGTCACCACCGCCCCGGCCGCCTCGCCGGCTCCATGGGTCGTGGCCTGCGCCAAGGCGGGCCTCGTGATCGGTGGCGGCTCGGACGGCGTCCGCGACAGCTGGAGCCCCTATGGCATGTGCGACGTGCTGGAACGGGCGATGCTCGTGAGCCTGCGCAACAATTTCCGCTGCGACGAGGAGATCGAGCTCGCGCTCGATGTCTGCACCCATGGCGGCGCGAAGGTGATGGGGCTCGTGATGATCCCTCGATTCAGTGGACACCTTTGCTATGCCCGAAAGGGCATGGGAGGTGTTTCAATGCCGAAGCCGAGAAGGGAGTTTTCTCCCGAGTTCAAACGAGAGGCAGTTGCCCTGCTGGAGAGCAGTGGCTGGCCACTGATGCAGGTGGCGACAGAGGTGGGCATTTCACCGTCAGTGCTGCGTAACTGGCGAGCGGTGATTCACGGTGGTCCACCGCGCTCGCGTGTGGCGACGCCAGGCACGTCGCCACTGCCGACTCCTGCCGACCAGGCGGCGGAGATCGCACGGCTGAAGCGCGAACTGGACCGCACACGTATGGAGCGTGACGTGCTAAAATGCGCCCATGGAAAGCTTCTTCCACATGCTCAAGGTTGAGCTCGCTCACCAGCGGCAATGGGCAACGCGCGAGGATGCACGGCGAGACCTGTTCGCGTATATCGAAGGCTACTATAATCGCCGGCGGATCCACTCCGCTCTCGAATATAGAACCCCGGAACAGGCCGAGCGACAAGGATAGGTCGGCGGTGTCTAACGGACCGGGCGCAGTCCACTCGCGAATTATGGGCTTTCCGTCGGCTGCTTTGCCGATCTGGTGATCCTGCCCGGCGAAAATCTGGCCGAGGCCGTCATGGTGCGCCCCGCCGAGCGGACCGTCGTCAAGCGCGGCAGGATCATCGCCCGGAACGGCAGGCTGGCCGGGGCCGAGGCCTGATCCGGACCGGCATCGGCACCGCCGCGGAGCCGTCGCGCTGCGACGGTGTAGCGGCGGTGCCGGAGACCGGCTTCTCGCGGCGCGGGTGACGGGGTCAGCCCAGCCGGCCGATCCGGAGCCGCGCTTCGAAGCCGTCTTCGTGTCCCTCTCTCGGGGAGATCAGTTCGAGGCTGCTGCCGGTACCGGTGGCGATCGCCTTCGCGATGGCCAGCCCGAGCCCGGCGCCTTTCGCCTGCGTGCGGCCGCGCTCGAACGGGCCGAGCAGGCGGGCGAGCAGACCCTGCGGCACGGCCGGCCCGGCATTGGCGACGCGCAGCAGGCCGTCCATCGACAGTGTCACGCGGACCGGCTCGGTCCGCGAGCCGTGCTTCAGCGCATTCTCGATCAGGTTCCGCGTCAGGATCGCGAACGCATCCGGATCGATCCGGGCAGGCACCGGGTCACCGGGCAGGACCAGTTCGATCCGCCCGGCACCGCTTGCGTTGGAGCTCAGTTCGCCTACGACCATCCGGAGTATGATGCAGGTGTCGACTGCCTCGGCACCATGGAGGCGGCCTCCTTCCGCCCTTGCCAGCTGCATCAGCTTTTCCGAGAGGCCGGAGAGTCGTCGCAACGCGGCTTCAATGTCGCGAGCGCGCTTGCGAGCGCCAGCGTCGGTCGTTTCGATGATCAGTCTCTGCGCCTGTGCCAGCGCAGCTGCCACCGGTGTGCGCAATTCATGTGCGGAGTTGGCGGCAAAGCTGCGCTCGGCCTCCAGAGCGCGCCTGAGTCGTTCCAGCAACTGGTTCACTGCCTGTTCGACTGGCCGGATTTCCGAGGGCAGGTCGCTGGCAGCAACCGCAGTCAAGTCGCCGGTGCCCCGAACCTCAATTTCGGAGCGGAAGCGCCGCAGGCTCGTCGTCGACAGGCGCACGACCGCCCATATGCCGATCAGGCTGATCGGAACGATCAGGGCGAGCGGGCGGGCCAGACCGACGAGCACGTCCCATGCCACGGCGCGGCGGCGGGCTTGCGGCTCGGCGACGGTGATCGTGATCGTGCCCTGTAGCGCGGCATCCGAATAGAGACGGTGGCTCGGCGTATCGGAGAAGCCCATGCCGCTGAACGGCGGAAAGATCGCCGGGTCCGCTCTGTGCGAGCGCAGCAGCAGCTCACCTTCGGCGTTCCGCACCACATAGGTGAAGTGCTCGTCGTGCTCGCGCATCGTCGCGACGCTCTGGCTGGCTGCGTCGTCGCTGTCGCGCCCGACGATGTCGCGCACGGCCAGCGGCAGCAGGCGCTGCCCGGTTTCCGCGAGCGCGCTGTCGAAGACCTCGTCCATCTCGTGGCGCAGATTCTGCGCGGTCACCGCAGCGGCCACCGCCCAGACCAGCGCGATACCCAAGCCCAGCCAGATCGACAGGCGCCATTGCAGGCTTTTCGGCGCGATCATCGCGCGCTTCCCAGCCGGTAGCCGATACCTCTTACGGTGTGGACGACATCGGGGCCGAGCTTCTTGCGCAGGCGGCTGACATGGACCTCGATCGTGTTGCTTTCCACCCCGGCACCGAAGGCATAGAGCCGGTCTTCCAGCTGGGCCTTGGACATCACCTGGCCGGGGCGCTGGACGAAGGCCTCGAAAAGCGCCCATTCGCGCGCGGTCAGGTCGATGAGCCGCCCGCCCTTCATGATCGTCCGCGCCGCCAGATCGATCTGCAGGCGGCCGATCTCGACGAGCGGGTTGGGATTGCCGCTGTAGCGGCGCGCCACTGCGTTCAACCGTGCGGTCAGTTCCGAAAGGTCGAACGGCTTGGTCATGTAGTCGTCTGCGCCCGCATTGAGCCCGTCGATGCGGTCGGAGATTTGGTCCAGCGCGGTCAGGATGATGACCGGCGTGACGGATCCCTTCCGGCGCAGCTCGCGCAGGAACGCGACCCCCCGACCATCGGGAAGCATCAGATCCAGCAGGACCAGATCATAGGCGGCGCTGTCGAGATGCTCGGCGGCTCGATCGAGGCGGCCGACCCAATCCACCGAATGGTTGTCGCCGACGATGTGGTCACGCACCGCGGCCCCGAGGATCGTGTCGTCCTCTATCAGAAGAACTCTCATGAAGGCGCAATCCCATCTGTCCGAGACCAGTTGCCTGCGGAACCTGTCAGCCTGCTGAAGGGCGGGCCCTTCAAGCTTCAGCTGCGCGTCAGGAAAGATTGCCATCATTCCGGCCTGGGAACGCTGATCAGGGACAAATGCCATGGTGAACCCGTTCGTCGCGGGCCTGCTGCTCCTTGCCGTCGCAGGATCAGGTGCTGCGATCGCTGATGACGAGTGCGACGTCCCCCTGGGGCGGTGGCAGCCCCGCGAGGCCGTGCAGGCGATGGCGCAGGCACGGGGCTGGCAGGTGGACCGGCTCAGGATCGACGACGGTTGCTACCAGATCAGAGGCACCGACGAGACCGGGCAACCGTTCAAGGCGAAGATCGATCCCGCCACTCTGGCGATCGTCAAGATCAAGCGCAGGACCCGCAGCGACGGCGGCCACCGTTCTGAACGGCGCTCGTCCGCCGCCACCGGCACGGCCGATCCGTCCGGACCGGCGTCTCCGAAACCCCTGTTCGACCGCAGCGAGCCGCCGAAAGCCACGGTGAAATAAGCGGGCGGGGCCTCCCTGTCCCGCGACGCTGCACCCCTCCGTCCAACGCAGGAGAAATGGCCATGTCCGTCGCCACCGCGCGCTACTCGAAACCTCTGGTCGCCATTCACTGGGTAGCGGCCCTCGCCGTGCTCGGCGCATGGCTGACGGCGGAAGGCGGCCGGGAGGTGGTCCGGAATCCGCCGATGCTGCATTTCTGGCTGGGCCTTGCGGTCCTAGTTCTAATCGTTCCGCGGCTGATCCTGCGGCTGGTGGAGCCTGTGCCCGATAGCGGCCCGCAGCATGGCTGGCTCGCTATCGGCGCCAAAATCGGCCACGGGCTGCTCTATCTGCTGCTGATCGCCTTGCCGATCACCGGCTGGTACGCCGCCTCGCGCATGGGCGTGTCCGTCTCCTTCCTCGGCCTGCACCTACCCTCCATCGCGGCGCCTGTGCAGGAACGTCCCGGCCTGATCGCCGAGCTTCACGAGAATGGCGGCACCTTCATCCTGATCCTCGCCGGCTTGCACGCCCTGATGGCGATCTGGCACCATTTCGTTCTGCGCGACGGGACGCTGCGGCGGATGAGCCTACGCTGAGAAGGCAGGCGGCCCGCGCCCTCCGCCTATCCCGCCCTGCCTGCATCGGTTGAGGCGGGGAGGGCCGGAGAGGCGCGGCATTTTTACACGATCCCGGCTCTTCCTGACGTCCGACTGAAGCCGAAACCGTCACCGCGTCAGGAGGCCGTCAGCGCGTGGTCCCAGATTGATCGTGCCGGACGGCGGGGCACTGGCTTCGCCGGTGCGGCTCAATGCTCACCGGCGGGAACATGCCGTTCTCGGTGCCGGGCAAAGGAGGTCCAGCTACCATGAAGAAGATCATCCCGGCCGTCGCGTTGGCCGCGGCGCTCACGCTGCCAAATCTTGCCCAGGCACGACCGCTCAAGCTCACCACCACGCTGGCCAATTATGGCGGCGACGGTGCCTATCTCGCGATCTATCTCACGAATGCTCAAGGGGCCTATGCCGGCAGCCTGTGGGTGGCCGGCCGCAAGTCGAAATACTATTCGCACCTGTCGGGCTGGCATCGCGCTACGGGCGGCAACCCTGCCGAGATCAACGGCATCACCGGCGCCAGTGTCGGCGCGGGCCGCACGCTCGAGGTTTCGCTTGATCTCGCCGATGCGCTCTTCGATGCAGGCTATACCCTGCATGTCGATGCTGCCGTGGAAGACATGCGCGACAGTCCGAACGAGGTCGCAGTTCCGCTGACGACCGCGGGCGCGAAAACGCCGGTTCGTGGCCGGCGCTACGTCTCGAGCCTGGCTTATGCGTTCTGAGTGGTGGCCGGCATGATCCGCCTTGTTCATCGCTGGCCTGGTCTTGTAGCCGGCCTTCTGCTGCTGGTGCTCAGCCTGAGCGGTGCGGTTCTCTCGATATTCCCGGTCGTCGAACGCCTCTCCTCGGTGCAGGCGGATGCGCTTTCGACCGCTGAGCTGGCCGAGCGCATCCAGGCGGTTCATCCCGAGGTTGAGCAGATCAGGCGGAGGCCTTCGGGCCGGATTAGCGCCTACTGGTCCGATAACGGCGTGCCGCGGGCAGCGGTCATAGATCCCGCGACAGGGCGGGAGATCGCCTCCGCCGATCCGAACCCCTTCGAGCGCTGGTTGACCCGACTGCATCGCTCGCTCTTTTTCGGAGACGTTGGCCGCATGGCGATGGCGGCCGATGCTGCCGCCATGCTGTTGCTGACTGTTTCCGGCGCTGTGCTCGTCGCGCGGCGTGCAGGAGGCTGGCGGCGCTGGTTCTCGGCGTTGCGCGGACCGTTCGCGGCGCGCCTGCATGTCGAGCTCGCGCGCATCGCTGTCGCCGGCCTGCTCTTGTCTTCCACCACGGCCTTGTGGATGACGGCCTCGACCTTCGACCTCCTGCCCGACGGGCCATCGCCCGTGACGGAGGTCGAGAGAAGTGGCCGGACAGGGATGCCCGTCGCAGGCATGGATATCCTGAAGCGGACACCGGTTTCCGAGCTGCGCAGCCTGGCCTTTCCCGATCCGGCCGATGCAACCGATGTCTTCACGCTCAAGACGGACCGCGGCACCGGTCATCTCGACCAGGGAACCGGAGCGCTATTGGCCTGGAGCGACCCGAGCGCATGGCAGCGCGTCTCGGAGACCATCGACATGTTGCACACCGGGCGGGGCGCCGCTGCCCTGGGCCTGGTCCTCGGCTTGATGGCGCTCAGCGTACCCGTGATGGCTGGGACGGGTTTCGTCCTGTGGTTTGCAGGCTGGCGTGCTCGTCCGCGCATTCGCGGCAATGTCGCCGCCGGACGAGCCGAGACGATCTTGCTCGTCGGGTCCGAGGGCGGCAGCACATGGGGATTCGCCGCGGCGCTGCATGCGGCGCTCTCCGCCGCTGGTCAGACAGTTCACGCCGCGCCGATGTTGTCCTTCGAGCCGGCCCGTTATCGGCGGGCGCGGCGCATCCTGGTCCTGTCCGCGACCTATGGCGACGGCGCTGCGCCTGCTTCGGCACGCGGATTCCTTGACCGGCTGAAATCTCTGCCTGCGACCCCTTCGGTCGCGCTGGCGGTTCTCGGCTTCGGCGATCGCAGCTTTCCCGGATATTGCGCTTTTGCGCAGGCCGTTGCCGATGTGGCGGAGGCGGGGGGCTGGCGCACGCTGGTGCCGTTCAAGACGGTAAACCGCCAGTCGCCGCAGGATTTCGCCGGATGGGGCCGGTTGCTGGGTGCGGCGATGGGGGTGCAGCTGGAACTTGTCCACCAGCCGGTCCAGCCGGCAGCCTTCCCGCTGACGCTGGTTTCACGCCGCGATTATGGCGCCGAGGTGCAGGCGCCGACCGCCATTCTGCGCTTTGCCCTGCCGGAGTCGCCATTCTGGCTGCGGCTCACTGGCCACGGTTTCGGGCGCTTCGTGGCCGGTGATCTCCTCGGTGTCCTGCCGCAGGGCTCTGCCGTTCCCCGCTTCTACTCGCTGGCATCCGGGTGCCGGGACGGTTTCATCGAGATCGTCGTCAGAAAGCACCCCGCCGGCCTGTGCACTGGCCAGCTCTTCGAGCTGCAGCCGGGCGATACGGTCAACGCCTTCTTGCGGCAGAACTCCGGCTTCCATGCCGGCTGCGACGCTGCGCCCCTCATCCTCGTCGGGGCCGGAACGGGTATCGGGCCGCTGGCGGGTTTCATCAGGGCCAATGCCCGGCGCCGCCCCATCCGCCTGTTCTTCGGCATGCGGCATCCCGACAGCGACTTTCTCTATGGCGAGGAGCTGGAGGGCTGGCGGCGGAACGGACAGCTACAGCGGCTCGACACGGCCTGTTCGCGCACGCGGCAGCCCAGCTATGTGCAGGATGCGCTGCGCGGGGAGGGCGTCGAGATCGCCCGCATGGTTCGCAAAGGTGCGCGGGTCATGGTGTGCGGCGGGCGCGAGATGGCAGCCGGTGTCTCCGCGGTGCTCGCCGAGATTCTCGCCCCCACCGGGCTGACGCCGACGCTGCTCCGCGCGGAGGGACGTTATGTCGAAGATGTCTTCTGATCCGGACCGCCAGGCGTTGAGCGGGCCCACCATGGACACGCGCTGGTCCGCGCTGTTCTTCACGACCGGAGCCTTCGACCCGGCACCGGTTCGCAGCGCGCTTCAGGCTGCGGTGGACGAGGTGGACGAGCAGATGTCCGGCTGGAAGCCGGATAGCGATCTGATGCGTCTCAATACCGCCCCGGTGGGGCGATGGGTCGGTGTCCCCGAGCGGCTGATGACGGTGCTGGAACTCGCGCTCGAAATCGGCCGCTCCTCGGCTGGTGCCTTCGACATAGGCATGGGCGATGTCGTGAGCGCCTGGGGGTTCGGCCCGTCCGTGGCCGACCGGGCCCTGATCCGCAAGGCGCTCGAAATCCCGCGACAGGCCGCATACGAGGTGCTGGAGTTGAATGTGGAGGGCGGCGAGGCGCGCAAGAGGGCTCCCATCGTCCTAGACCTCAATGGCATCGCAAAGGGCTATGGCGTCGACCGGCTGGCGGAGACGCTGCGCGGCTTCGGCATCACCTGCGGGCTGGTCGGCATCGACGGCGAGATGCGGGCCCTTGGCCTGCGTCCCGATGGCGAGCCGTGGACGATCGCCGTCGAGAAACCCGACCCCGCCTCCCGTACGCCGCATTCGGTGCTTGTTCTGCAGGATGCTGCGGTGGCCACCTCGGGCGACTATCGACACTGGGTGGACGTCGGAGGTCGCCGTCTGTCGCATACGATGGACCCGCGCCGTGGCGCGCCCCTGACGAGGTCGCCGGCCTCGGTCACCGTGGTGGCCCGGACCTGCGCCGAAGCCGACGCCTGGGCGACTGCGCTGATGGTCCTTGGTTCCGGGGATGGGGCGGAGCTTGCGCGGCGGTTCGGACTCGACACGTTGTTCCTCAACCGCGAGGGCGAAACCATCCTGCCTCGGGCGGTCGGAGCCCTGTTCGCGGCTGGTCCGCTCAACCATGTCCCGCGCTAATCGTCACGAAAGGGCGTGGCTGCCGCTTCCCTGGGCACCTGCACAGGCACTTGAGTACGGTCGAGGTCGCGATTTGCGCTTGTTTTCCGTCGATATACAATATATGCAATAATATAGTGATTCCTAATCGAGAGGATGCTCACGATGACCGCCGTGAAGATCGACGACCGGCTGACGGTGGCCGACCAGCCGAGCCAGGAGACGCTCTCCGTACTTGCGGCTGGCGACTTCGCCACCATCATCAACAACCGTCCCGATGGCGAGGAGCTGGGCCAGCCAGGCAGCGCCGCCGAGAAGGCTATTCTCGAGCAGGCCGGCCTGGCCTATCGCTTCATCCCCGTGACGGCGACGACGATCACCGAGGCCGATATTCGCGCCTTCCAGGAGGCGGTGTCGGGGGCCAAGGGGCGTGTCTACGCCCATTGCCGCAGTGGCACGCGTTCATTGACGTTACATGCGTTGGGCGAGGTACTGGACGGCCGCAAGAAGCCCGGCGAGGTCGAGGCCTTCGGTCGCGAGCGCGGTTTCGATCTCTCGGGCGCGGTGCAATGGCTTGCCCGGAATGCGGCCCGGGCGCCGCAGGTGAAGGGCTTCTACGAGCCGCGCACCCTTAGCATCCAGTATGTCGTCACCGATCCGAAGACGCGGCGCTGCGCGATCATCGACCCGGTCTATGAGTTCGATGAGAAATCCGGGGCGACCGCTACGCATCAGGCCGACGAGATCCTCGCCTATGTGGCGCGCGAGGGGCTGACCGTGGAGTGGATCCTCGACACCCATCCCCATGCCGATCACTTCTCGGCCGCTCACTATCTCAAGCAGAAGACAGGTGCCCCGACAGCCATCGGCGCGCGCGTTACGGATGTCCAGAAGCTCTGGCAGGATCTCTACAACTGGCCAGACCTGACGACTGACGGCTCGCAATGGGACCGGCTGTTTGACGAGGGCGACAGCTTCAAGGTCGGCGAGCTCATGGGGCGCGTGATGTTCTCGCCCGGCCATACCCTTGCCTCCGTGACCTATGTGATCGGCGATGCGGCATTCGTGCACGATACGATCTTCATGCCGGATTCCGGCACGGCGCGCGGGGATTTTCCGGGCGGTAGCGCCAAGGCCCTGTGGGCGTCGATCCAGGCGATCCTGGCCCTGCCGGACGAGACGCGCCTGTTCACCGGGCACGACTACGAGCCTGGCGGGCGCGCTGCCAGATGGGAGAGCACGGTGGGCGAGCAGAAGCGCGCAAATCCGCACATCGTCGATATGACGGAGGAGCGTTTTGTCGCGCTGCGGGAAGCGCGCGACCGCACCCTGCCGATGCCGAAGTTGATCCTGCATGCGCTCCAGGTCAACATCCGCGGCGGGCGGCTGCCGGAGCCCGAAGCCAACGGCAGGCGGTATCTCAAATTTCCGCTCGATGCGCTCTCGGGGGCTGCGTGGTGATGGCCGCCGCAATGACCCGCAAGATGCCGCCGGCGGAGATGGAGGCGCGCGCCGGCGAGGTTGCCGCCTTGCTCAAGACATTGTCGCATCCAGCCCGTCTCCGGCTCGCCTGCGCCCTCGCCGAGGGGGAATACGCCGTGGGCGAGCTCGAGGAGCGGCTGGGCATTCGTCAGCCGACATTGTCGCAGCAGCTCGGCGCGCTGCGTGAAGCCGGGGTCGTCACCACGCGCCGCGAGGCCAAGCAGATCTTCTACCGCCTGAGCGAAGAGAAGGCCGCGCGCCTGATCGAAGCCCTCTACGCCATCTATTGCGAACAGGAGCAGCACCTATGAGCGCCTATTGGCCTTCCCTAATCGGCGGCATGTTGCTCGGCCTCTCCGCCGTCGTGCTGCTGCTGCTGGACGGGCGGATCGCCGGCATCAGCGGCATCGTCGGCAGTTTGCTCGGCGGCGGGCAGGTCCTGTTAAATGCGGCTTTCGTCATCGGGCTCATCAGCGGCCCGCCGCTCTACAGGTTGGCCTTCGGGAGCTTCCCGTCCGTGACCATCGCTGCCTCCTGGCCCCTGGTCCTCGCGGCCGGGCTCGCCGTCGGCATCGGCACGCGCATGGGCTCGGGCTGCACCTCGGGTCACGGCATCCTCGGCCTCGCCCGCTTTTCGAAACGTTCGTTTGCCGCGACCGCGACCTTCCTCCTCGCGGGGGTCGCCATGGCGACGCTGATGGAGTTCCTGCGGTGAAGCGTCTCGCGGCCCTGCGTATCGTCGTTGCGCTCCTCGCCGGCGCGCTCTTCGGCTTCGGCCTGTCGCTCTCCGGAATGCTCGATCCGGCGCGCGTGCTCGGCTTCCTCAATCTCGCCAGCGGGCATTGGGACCCGAGCCTGGCCTTCGTGCTCGGCGGCGCTGTGCTCGTGGCGGTACCGGGCGTCATGCTGCAACGCCGCCTGTCGCGCCCCCTGCTCGACGATAGTTTCCACCTGCCGGAGAAGACGGAGATCGACGGGCGGCTGGTGGCGGGCTCCGCACTGTTCGGAGCCGGATGGGGGCTCGCCGGCTTCTGCCCGGGCCCGGCGGTCTCTGCCCTGTCGATGGGCCTCGTCCCGGTCTTGCTGTTCGTCGCGGCGATGGCGGCGGGGATGATGCTGCACGACCGGGTCATCGTGGGGATGCTGCCGCGATGACATCGACCCTCGTCCTGGCGCTCGCCTCCGGCGGCCTCGTGGGCTTCAGCCTCGGGCTGGTCGGCGGCGGCGGCTCGATCCTGGCCACGCCGCTGCTGCTCTATGTCGTCGGCGTCGCCAACCCGCACGTGGCGATCGGCACCGGCGCGCTCGCTGTCTCGATCAACGCCTATGCCAACCTGCTCGCCCATGCCCGGAAGGGCCATGTGCGCTGGCTTTGCGCGGCCGTCTTCGCGGCGGTGGGCACGCTTGGCGCCCTGCTCGGTTCGAGCCTTGGCCTCGTCGTCGACGGAACCCGCCTTCTCCTGCTCTTCGGCGCGTTGATGGTCGTCGTCGGGGTGCTGATGCTGCGGCCGCGCGGCGTCGGCCGCGGCGAGGAGCGGCCGGTCGACCGGCGCACATGTGTGCTCACCGCCGCCGCGGCACTTGCGACAGGCATGGCGTCCGGCTTCTTCGGCATCGGCGGCGGCTTCCTCATCGTGCCGGCGCTCGTCATCGCCACCGGCATGCCGATGATCAACGCCATCGGCTCCTCTTTGCTCGGGGTGGGAACCTTCGGGCTGGCGACGGCCCTGAACTATGCCCGCAGCGGCCTCGTCGATTGGGTCATCGCGGGGCAGTTTATCTCCGGCGGCGTCCTGGGCGGCATTCTCGGCATGCTGCTGGCGACGCGCCTCTCAGCGGGCAAGGCCACACTGAACCGCATCTTCGCCGCGCTCATCCTGACCGTTGCAACCTACGTGATCTTCATGAACCTGCCGGCGACGATCGCCTCCGGCTAAGCGCGGAGGCTGGCTTTTGACACTACGTCTCCGGCAGGGGCCGGCTGAACCCCAACGGTCGCAATGCGACGTGTATAGTCGCTACGGAGCCTGAACAGCATGGATGTGCCATCCAACCAGCCGGGAATCGTCGGCAGTCTGAACGCGACGAAGCCGAAGCAGACAAGCATCTTCGGCCGGCGAACCGTCCGGCGCGCTCTTGCTGGCGTGGCGGTCATCAGCGTGCTTTTTGGCGCCAGCGTCGTCTACCGCAACCGTCCGGTCGAAGTTGAAGTAGTCATGCCCGAGCGTGATGTCCCGGTCCGTGTATTCGGTCTGGGCACGGTCGAGGCCCGCGTGATGTCCAAAGTCGGCTTCGAGGCTGGAGCTGCGCTAGTGGAACTCCATGCAGATCATGGCGACCATGTCCGCAAGGGGCAGGTCCTGGCCCGGCTCAGCTTGGGCGAGCAGCAGGCCAAGGTGGCAAAGGCACGCGCCGCGCTCCAGATCGCCGAAGTCAACATCGCACGCGCGGAGGCGAATCTGGAGAAGACGCGTGCCGTTCTGGCGCAAAGGCAGGTTGCCAACCGGCGTAGGCAGGAGCTCGCCGGACGTAGCGTCGTGTCGGAGCAGTCAGCTGAAGAGTCCGCCCGGGACGAGGCCGTTGCGAAGGCGGACGTCACCGTTACCGAAAGCGAGGTCGCGAGCAGCAGGGCGCAACTGGCGGATGCTCGGGCGCAAGTCCAGTTCGAAGAAACACTGCTGGGACACCGGACATTGACGGCTCCCTATGATGCGATAGTCATCGAACGGCACAAGGAACTGGGCACGGTCGTCAAGGCCGGTGATCCGATCTTCACCCTGATCGCAAACGACAGCTACTGGGGCCTTGCCTATGTCGACGAGGCGCGTGCCGGCTTTATCGCGGAGGGCCAGCGGGTGCAGGCCCGCTTGCGTTCCCGCCCGCAGGACGTCTTCACCGGCAAGGTGGCCCGCATCGGCCTTGAAAGTGATCGCAGCACCGAGGAGCGTCGCGTCTTCATCAGGGGCGACAACCCGCCCGCCCGCGTATTCCTGGGAGAGCAGGTCGAGTTTCTGATCACGGCTGCCACCCTCGCCGAGGCGCTCCTGATTCCGGAGGCAGCTGTTCACGGCTACAACGGCCACGAAGGCACGGTCTGGACGGTCGAGGATGGCCGGCTGAACCGCCGGCTCGTCAGGTTCCGGCACCGCACGGAGGATTCTCGTCTCGAGATCGTCGGCGGGGTGCCAGAGCGCGCGCGCGTGGTAATGCGCGTTGCGCCAGGCTGGCAGGTCGGGCGTACGGCGCGGATCAGCGAGGGCAAGGGGCTGTGAACCTCGCCTATCGCGACATACGGCACGGCTTCGGGCGCTTCATCCTGACCTGCATCGGGCTCGGACTGCTGCTCGGTGTCGTGCTGGCCATGATCGGCATCTATCGCGGGCTTGTCGTCGATGCGCTGACCATCGCTCGGGCCCCCGCCGTCGATTTATGGATCGTCGAGGCCAACACGCGTGGCCCCTTCGCCGAAGCCTCGCGCATTCCCGGCGACGTCCGAGAGGCCGTCGCGCGCATCGCCGGCGTCGAGTCGGCTGGCGGCATCACCTATCAGACGGTCGAAACCGAACATATGGCCGCCAAGCTCAGGCTCTATGTCATCGGTTACGAGCCGACGCGGCCGGGAGGGCCGCCGGAGATCCTTGCAGGGCGGGGTATCGCCCGCAGCCACTATGAGATGGTGGCCGATCAAAGCACCGGCCTCGCGCTTGGGGATCGCCTTCGCGTTGGCCGGAACACGTTTTCAGTCGTGGGATTGACGCGCCACCAAGTCAGCTCCGGTGGTGATCCTGCCGTCTATATCACGTTGTCAGATGCCCAGAAGCTACAGTTTGACCTTGCTCCGTCGGCGGCGCGCATCCAGCAGGCGCGCGGTGCCGTCGGAGGCAGCCGCGACACCGTGAACGCTGTCGTCGCAAGGTTGCAGCCCAATGCCTCGCCGGAAGCGGTGGCCGAAACAGTTCGTCGCTGGAAACACCAGGCTGCGATCACCCAGGAGGCTCAGGAACAGATCCTGATCCGCTCCCTGGTCGATCGCGCCAGGCGTCAGATCGGGCTCTTCACGTCGCTCCTGCTCGTCGTATCCGCCGTGATCATCGCGCTGATCATCTACACGATGACCATGGAGAAGACGAAGCAGATCGCCACCCTGAAGCTGATCGGCGCCCCGGATCGGACCATCGTCGGCATGATCGTTCAGCAGGCGCTGGCGCTGGGGCTCATCGGATTTTCCATTGGTGCCACACTGATCGCGAGCGTCAGCGACTACTTTCCGCGCCGTGTGATTCTTGAAGTCGACAACATACTCACGCTCGGTCTCGTCGTGGTCGCCGTGTGCCTGATGGCGAGCGGGCTCGGGGTTCGAGCGGCGCTTCGGGTCGACCCCGCAACCGCATTGGGAAGCTGAGCGATGGCCGGCACGATGGCAGATCATCCGCTCGTTCGATGCGACCGCATCTCCAAGCATTTTGGCGAAGGCGAGACGCGCGTGGATGCGCTTCGCGATGTGAGCCTGGACGTCTATCCGCGCCAGGTCGTCGCCTTGCTTGGCCCTTCCGGTTCCGGGAAGACGACGCTCCTCAACATCATCGGCTGCATCCTCGAGGCGTCCTCCGGCTCGATGGCGTTCGACGGCGAGACGGTGTTGAGCGAGGGGCAATGGTTGAAGTCCAATCTCAGGCAGCTCAGGCTCCACAATATCGGCTTCATCTTCCAGTTCCACAATCTCATCCCGTTCCTCGACGCGACCGACAACGTGGCTCTCGTACTGCAGCTGGCCGGGGAAGAAGCGGTTGCCGCCCGGGCCCGGGCGGTCGAACTGCTCGACTATCTCGAGGTCGGGCACCGCCGGAACGCGATGCCCGCCAAGCTGTCGGGGGGCGAGGCGCAGCGCGTTGCCATCGCGCGCGCTCTGGCCAATCGGCCACGCATCATTCTCGCCGACGAGCCGACGGCCGCACTCGACTCGAAACGCGCGGGAATCGTGATGGATCTGCTCCGCAAGGTCGCCGTCGAGCAGGACGCCGCCGTCATCGTCGTCACCCACGATGAAAAGATACTCGATCGGTTCGACCGAAAATTCACCCTGCGCGACGGTCGTCTTGCGTAGATCCTACGGACATATCGCACATCACCGGGTGGATCGGATCTCTGCGAACGCTTGCTTGCCAAGTCTCAGGATGCCGGCGACGTACCCCTCCTCGTGCCCTGTCCTGGTCATTGTCCCCAGGATGTCAGGCATTTTGCTCAGAGGAGCAGCGCGCGCCAGCATTATGCTCCGCCTTGTCACGCCTCGCCGGCGCAAAAATGCTCGTAAAGCGTTGTCATGATTTCAGTCACGACAGGCTGGCCAATGGAATAGTACAGGGTCCGGTGCTCGCGGCGGAATTCGACGATACCCTCGGTCTTCAGCTTGGAAAGGTGCTGAGACATCGAGGTTTGGGGCACGCCGGTCGCTGCTATCAACTCCGTAACGCTCCTTTCGCCCTGGGTTAGCGTGCAAAGAATCAGAAGCCGGCTTGGATTGGCCAATCCCTTGAGGAACCCGGCCACCATTTCGGCCTTGTCAGGCATGATCTGCATCAAATCCATCGTGGTGTCCGCTTCACATTTTGTATTTCTCTTATATTATAAGATTGAAAAGTGAGAAGAGGCCGGTCAGGAGCGGGTTGTGAGCAAAGATTATCGCGCCATCACTAGGGATATTTCGGCCTACAGCAGCGAGATCAGGAAGCTGCAACCTGATGCCATGCAGGCCTTTTATGCCCTGTCGAAGGCAGCCGGTGCCGACGGTGCCCTCGACAAGAAGACCAAGGAGCTGGTGGCTCTCGCGATCGGCATCACGCAGCGCTGTGACGGCTGCATCGGATTTCACAGCAAGGCACTGGTCGGTCTTGGCGCGACGCGGCAGGAAGTCGCCGAGATCGCCGCGATGTCGGTCTATATGGGCGGGGGCCCTGCGCTCATGTACGCGGCTGACGCGCTGCGAGCCTTCGATCAGTTCAACGAGCCGGCGGCGGGGTAGGCCAAACGGTTGGAGGGTATGTTCGACTTCGCCACGGTCGAGCTTCCTGTATCTTATGCTTGCTCCAGATCAGAGAGCGAGATGGTTGTCTCGAGCAATGATAGGGTGAGAATTTCCTTCAAGGGGCAACCCGGACCGGACCCGATGTGGCCACAAGCCAGAGGAGAATGGATCATGACCAAGAATGTAGGAGGGATCGATCGCCTGCTGCGGATCGTCGTTGGGTTGCTCCTGATATCTCTGATCTTTATCGTCGAAGGTGCGGCGCGTTGGTGGGGATTGATTGGTCTAGTCCCACTGTCAACCGGCCTTTTCCAAACCTGCCCGCTTTATTCGATGTTTGGGCTCAACACCTGTCCGCTCCGGAACATTGGCAAGTGAGCTGGTGCGAGCCCTCGCCGGTGAACAGTACCGTCCGCCTTTCGGGTGCGGCGACCGCCGCTCCGACCGCCGCCGGCGTCGCCCAACCGATCGAACCCCACAAAGTCGGGTTGTGGAAGCTCGCCCTCCGGGGCAGCCAAGCAAAACCCATCCCCATCGAGGCGGTCCCGGTTTCAGCGATCAGGATGTCGCCTTCGGCCAGGAAATCCGCCCAGCGCGGATAGAGCGCGGCGGCATCGAGCGGTGAGGCCCCGTCCTCCGATGCCGGGCCGAGCGTGCCGGGCTTGCGTCGCGTCCAGTCACGCCGCGCCAGCCGGGCAGCGAGCGCCGCGGACATCGCCGATCTCCAGGTTGTCATAGGTCGTAGAGCCGATTGTCACACGACGATGGCCGATGGTGATCGTCCTGGCCGGGTCGAGCCGGGCGGTGAAGGCAACGCTGTTGAAGTCGGTGAGCGGGGCACCGATATCGAGCACCAGATCGGCACCCTCGACGCAGTTTCGGACTTCGGGTTCGAGGAGCGTGCCGTCATACATCCCAATATAGCTATTCGCTGATCTTCCTGGAAACCTCGTCCTGCCCTCTTCAGGGTACGCGTCCGGCGTGGGCCGCCTTGCGCGGGGTGATGCAAATCGTTGAGCGCTGTCAGTATGGACAGCCATACTGACAGCGTCTTGAATCGCCTCGACGTGGTCGAGACGGGGCGTCGTCGCCGCTGGAGCGAGGGCGATAAGGAGCGGATCGTGCTGGAAAGCATGGCTAGTCCGCGCCAGATCTCAGCGACGGCGCGGCGGCACGGGATCGCGCGCTCGCAATTGCTGGCTTGGCGGCGTGCGATGCTTGTCGAGCCAAGCGCTGCGCCTTCGTGGGGCCGAAGCTGCTGGCCATGGTGCTGTTCGAGAAGTTCGGCCAGCATCAACCGCTCAACCGCCAGAGCGAGCGCTACGGCCGCGAAGGCATCGACCTCTCCGTCTCGACGCTGGCCGACCAGGTCGGCGCGGCCACGGTAGCGCTGAAGCCGCTGCATGAGTTGATCGCCCGGCAAGTCATGGCGGCGCAGCGCTTGCACGCCGACGACACCACGGTGCCGATCCTGGCCAAGGGCAAGACCGACACGGGCCGGATCTGGACCTATGTGCGCGACGACAGGCCGTTCGGCGGCGCCGATCCGCCGGCGGCGCTTTACTACGCCTCGCGTGATCGCAGGCACGAGCATCCCGATGATCACCTCAAAGGCTGGCGGGGCATTCTGCAGGCCGATGCTTATGGCGGCTACAACGGCCTCTATGATCCGGCGCGCAAGGCGGGAGCGGTCACCTCGGCGCTCTGTTGGGCCCACGCACGCTGCGGCTTCTTCGAACTCGCCGACATCGCGGCCTCGGCGCGGCGCGGGCCATCCGCCGCGCCCGTCTCGCCGATTGGGCTGGAAGCGGTGACGCGTATCGACGCTCTGTTCGAAATCGAGCGCAAAATAAACGGCTTGAGCGCCGAGGACCGTCGGCGCATCCGGCAGGAGCAGTCCAGGCCGCTCGTCGACGACGTGCACGCGTGGCTGCAGGAGAAGCGCGCCATGCTGTCGCGTTCGTCGTCGGTCGCCAAGCCGATCGACTATATGCTCAAGCGCTGGAGCCGCTTCGCCGGCTTCCTCGATGACGGTCGCATCTGCCTGACGACGGATGGTGTTGAGAAGCCCCAAATCTCATCCGGCTGCAGATTTCCTCGGCTTTTCCCGCCATGCCTCGACCATTCGCTCGTAAGCTCGTTCGACGCGCTCGACGTAGTCCATTTCCTTGTGCCGGATTTCTTTGATCCAGTAGTCACGACCGGGCCCAGCTTTGCCATACTCGCGTGGCGCACCCGCCTTCAAAGCGACTTTTCGGAGCTTCATCGCGGTGAAGGCCGGTCGGGCAAAGATGTACTCCGAGCCTCCCGACAACACATGCCAGATCATTACGGCCAGCTTGCGAGCTGTCGCCACGGCGGCCGCGGCAGCGCCCCGCTTGTGCTGGATCCGAACAAAGAATGCCCGGAGTGGACCAGGCGCCGTCTTCGCCGACCAGGCCGCCTCCACGAGCATCTTGCGGGCATCGCCATTACCCTGCTTGGAGATGCGTCCGTGGCGTGCCGGTTGGTCACCAGACTGACGCACCTTGGGAGTCAACCCGAAGTAGCTGCTCAGCTTCTGCGGCGTCGGGAAGCGCGACACATCGCCAATCGAGGCCAGAACCGTGGTCGCGACGACCGAGCTTATCCCAGGAATTGTCATCAGCTGCCGGGCACGCGGATCGTCAAGCGCCTGCTGCGCCAACGCTCTGTCGAGATGCGCCATTTGGGTGGAGACACGCTCGAGCTCAATAATCAGGCGCCCGAGCATGGCACGTTCCTCATCGGGCAGCGCCAAGCTGTCGAGCCAATTGCGTCCAGCCTTGCCAAAGAGATGCCCGCTGTATCTCGGGATCAAGTTGGAATTCAGGATCGCTTGGATGCGTCCTTTCGTTCGGACCACCTGTTCAAGGACGCCCATTCGCTCAGCAATCCGGCGCCTCCGGCTCAGAGTGTCCTCGTCAGCCACCCAGACCTCGGGCAGGAAGCCCGCCGCGTGCAGGCGGGCCAGAATGGCGGCATCGATCTTGTCCGTTTTGACCCGCGCATACGCGATCGCTCTCACCAGGCGCGAGTTGGCTACAGCGACACGCTTGACGTGGGGCCGCATCAACCGCTCGACGGCGGCACTATTGCCGGTTGCCTCGATGACGACCTCGTCCTCCAGGTCGAGCGTCTTGGCAAAGTTCACCAACGGCCCTTGGACAAGATCAACCCGAAACTCCCGGGTGATCTGTCCGTTTTCCAGGATCGCCACCTGAGCGAACGACCGATGGATATCCATGCCCACGATACGCATGCTGATTCTCCTGTTATCCAAGGGAGCCAGCGGGCTTGCACGACATCTACGGATCCGCGCTCGCAGCGCAGCCGGGCAAGTCGTAGGGGCGGCCACGTAACAACTCGAGCTCGCAGCTCATGGTCAGGTCGGCCTGCCGCCGTTTCATGCTCCCGGAACCCCTATCCCGGCGATCCCCAATACCCTCTTCAGGGCGGTTGCATCCATCGGGCAGTGGTGCCGAAAGCAGCATGCCCTTTAACAATGCCGCCGAGCGCAGCCTGCGCGGCTTTGCACTCGGCCGGAAAGCTTGGCTCTTTGCCGGCTCCGACCGCGGCGCCGATCGTGCCGCCATCATGGCGACGCTCATCACCACCGCGAAACTGAACGACGTCGACCCGCAGGCCTGGCTCGCCGAGCGCGCTCGCCCGCATCGCGGCGACGCAACAGAACCAGCTCGCCGTTCTACTGCCTTGGCACTGGCGCCGCACCACGGTTGAGCACCACAGCGCAGCTTAATCAGACGGCCGTCTCACCAGACGCCGCTCGCCGTCAGCCCGTGGCCCTCGCCGGATGCATACTCTTCAGGCAGTGGTGGGCGCCGTTATGATCGGCGTGATGATCTATGTCTGGCGACGCCCGGAAGCGTGACGTTCGCCCCCGACATATCTGACCGGGCCCTTGCGCCCAGTGGCCTTCCCCATGCCCTATTCGCCGCTGGAAATGCGGCCAATGTCTCGCTAGCGTTCCACGCGATCAGGGCGGGTGGGGTCAGATGGATAAGCGATTTCACAGCGACGAGACCTCCAGCGACGCCCTCGTCTCGACGGGACGTCTGCCGCCAGATCCTCAGATCGACGCGCTGCTGATGGAAGCCCACGCCCGCTACCGGGACCTCGATGACGGGGTCGTCGCCGATTACATCCCTGCTCTCGCCTCGGTGCGGCCCAAGCTCTTCGCCATCTGTATGGCCGGCGTCGACGGCTCGATCCACGGCATCGGCGATGTCGAGCATCAGTTCTCGATCCAGAGCATCTCTAAGCCCTTCGTCTTCGCCCTCGTCTGCCAGGCTCTAGCAGGCTGTTGAAGAAGTCAGACGCGTTCGCAGACGAAGCCTGACTCGTCGCCGTTGTGGATGTAGAAGTGCCCGACGAGGCGGCCGGCGGTGCCGATTGCGGCCCATCCGCAACC
>NZ_JAUYTP010000056.1 GCF_030695125.1 Allobosea sp.
GAACCGCCGCGTAGACCTCCACAGCGAACATCCCCGCCAACCCCAAAAGGGACCAGCCTATCCAGTGGACGGGTTTTACGCCGCCCGAACCAGCACAATCACCGGCGCTCCACTGGTTGGTTTTGTCACCGCCCTACACAAGTTTCCGCTGCGCGCCCAGAAGCGTCTCTTTGACGACGCCGACGAGTTTGGCATTCGCCATGGCGTCTCCGTCGCGATCGCCGGTGGCTTCAATCGGTTCGCCGCCTTCACCTTCGCAGTTGACGAGGTCAGCACAGCGCATGGGAAGATGGTCACGGAAGCAAACGATATCGTTCAACTGATCGGGCTGACGTTTCATGCGCACGCGGATGCGAAACTGGCGCTGGGCTCGTCACGCAATGAGGCTGTTCCACTGACCCAGCGCGAGCGGGAATGTCTCGCGTGGGCGTCTCGCGGCAAATCAATGGAAGCCACCGCGATGATCTTGGGCATCACGCCGCGGGCGGTGAAGTTTCATCTCGATAATGCGCGGGCGTGCCTCGGCGCTGATACGCTGCCGCAGGCCGTCGCGATTGCTCTTCGCGGAAGGACGATATCCTGACATGAGACGCGCTATGCCGCTGGATTGCGGATCTGGTGGCTATCAGCGACTGAGTCGGAAATATTTTTCGGAAAAGCTCACGTCTGCGGCATGGTGATCAACGGCTTTTCACAGCGGGTTAATGGAGCACAAAGGCGGATCAGCATGCTCCTAGTATGCTGATTTTGCTAGAGGAACTCAAAAGCCAGTTTGCGTTCGCGCCGCTGCGCAGGCTTGCGCATTAAGATTCTGTTAACCTCATTTTTGTTGTGCGAGCGAGAGAATCGGACATACTGGCGCCAAATCGGCAAAAGATGCCGAATTGGCGCTATTTGGTCTGGCATCCGAAATATGAACGCTCTCGCTCCGTTCGAGTTCGACGATAAAATTCTCCAACAGGGCGCAGAGATCTCGCGCAAGCTTAATCAACTTCGCCTGGAGAAATTTCCGCCCAACGCCCAGAAAACGCTGAGGCGGTTCCCCATGGCGGAGGTCGCCCACTATCTTGGCGTCAGTCCCAACAATCTCAAGCGCCTGCATCTCGAAGGTAAGGGGCCGGAGCCTTCGACCGGGGCCGGCGGGCGCCGCTTCTATACCGCTGAGCAAATGCTTGAGCTGCGGCAATATCTCGACAAGAACGGCCGGTCTGAGGTCAAAAAATACGTCCCTCACCGTAAGCCGGGTGAGAAATTGCAGGTCATCGCTGTCGTTAACTTCAAGGGCGGCTCAGGCAAGACCACTACGGCGGCGCATCTGGCGCAGCACCTCGCCCTGACTGGGCATAGGGTCCTAGCCGTCGACCTCGATCCGCAGGCTTCATTGTCGGCGTTGTATGGATTTCAGCCGGAACTCGACAAGAACCCGTCGCTTTATGACGCGATCCGCTACGACGATCAGCGCAAGTCTATTCGGGACGTTATCCTGCCGACGAATTTTCCGTCACTGGATGTTATTCCTGCAAATCTTGAGCTTCAGGAATACGAATACGACACGCCCTTGGCGATGCAGAATTCTGCGGAGGGCAAGCGCTTCTTCACGCGCTTCGGCAATGCGCTCAAGGAGGTCGATTCCTCCTATGATGTCGTCGTCGTCGATTGCCCGCCCCAGCTCGGCTACCTGACGCTGACGGCGCTAATCGCCGCGACATCTGTGCTCATCACAGTTCATCCGCAGATGCTGGATCTGATGTCCATGAGCCAATTCCTGCTGATGCTCGGGAATATCGCCAAGACCATCAAGGACGCCGGCGCCGAGGTTCGCATGGACTGGCTGCGCTATCTCATCACCCGCTTCGAGCCGACGGACGTGCCGCAGGTTGAGATGCTCGGCCTCATGCAGAGCATGCTCGCGGCGGAAATGCTGAAGGCCCAGATGGTGAAATCGACCGCGATCTCGGATGCCGGTTTGACGAAGCAGACGCTCTATGAGGTGGAGCGCGCGAACTTCACGCGTGAGACATATGACCGCGCGATCGAGTGCATGGATGCGGTCAATTTCGAAGTGCAAGGGCTCATTCATCAGGCATGGGGGCGGCTGTAATGTTGACCGCCGTAAAAACGGTTGAAAACGGCTTCTATTTCAACGGCATGCGCCCGATGAGGAGGCTGCGGAGTGGCTCGTAAAAATCCTTTCGCAAACTTGCTGGCCAAGGATACGCCTTCCGAGGAGCAGCCCGCACTCGACTATGCGGTCAAGGGTGCGTCGAAATCCTTCCTGAATTCTCTTAACGAGATCACGGCACGCGCCGACAGGCTCATGGAAGGCGAGCCCATAGTCGAACTCGATCCCGATAGCGTCGATCCCTCCTTCATCAAAGATCGTCTCGAGGAGAACGAGCAGGATTTTAACGAGATCCTGGAAGCTATCCGCGCGCGCGGACAGGACAGCCCGATTCTGGTGCGCCCTCACCCGGCCTCGAGCGAGCGCTATATGGTGGTCTTCGGCCACCGTCGCCTGAAAGTAGCCAAGCTGCTGGGCCGCAAGGTCCGGGCCGTCATCAAGGAGATGAAGGACCGGGAACATGTCGTTGCCCAGGGTCAGGAGAATTCGGCCCGCGCGAATCTCTCCTTCATCGAGAAGGCGTTGTATGCCTCCGAATTGGCGAAGCTGCGTTATGACGATGACAACGCCATCGTCATGACCGCTCTTGCCCTGGACCGGTCTACCCTTTCGAAGATGCTCGCCGTCGCGGGCCTTCCAGAAAAGGTGCTGCGGGCAATCGGACCAGCGAAGGGCATCGGCCGCGATCGCTGGTATGAGTTGAAGCTCCTGCTCGAACGCCCATCGCATTACGATGCGGCTATCGCCGTGATCGAAGGCGAAGGCTTTGCTGAACTGCCCACCGAAGAGCGTTTCGCTGCGGTCGAACGCCGCCTGAAGACGAAACAGAGCCGCAGCCGCAGCGAGCCTGACAGGCAAAGTTGGGCACCGCACGACGGTGCCGTCGCGGCGGAGATGCTGGCGGAGGGGCGAAAATTCACTTTGGCCATCAAGGCCAAAGGACCGGATGCCAAAGCGTTCGGCCGTTATTTGTCCGATAATCTGGATCGTCTGTACGATGATTTCAGGCGTCGGGCGAGTGCAACCACAAACGGAGATTAGCCCGCAAAAGAAAAAGGCCCCCGAAACGACGTTCCGGAAGCCCTTCTCTGTGTCCTAAGCAAACACAGAATCGCACTTCCACGAATCACCGTCAAGAGTCTCTAGTGAGATTCAGCGCCGTTTCGGCGAGCCAATTTCCTTTGCCCTAAACGAGGCAAGGATCATGGAACCACGACTCTCGACGACGCCTTTTGGGCGGCGGTCGCTGACGCTTGCCCATGTAGCAAGCCAGGCCAGCGCGAAAACGCGGCCGCCTGAAAAAGCGGTCCACAAATGGAATATCTTCCGAGCGATCTGCACGGCCAAGAACGCGCTCGGCGTACCTGAGCGCGCCTTGGCTGTCCTGGATGCGCTGCTGTCCTTCCACCCGGAAACCGTCCTCACGGGCGAGGGGTTGATCGTCTTCCCCTCGAACCACCAACTCGGGCTACGGGCGCACGGCATGCCGATGGCGACGCTCAGGCGCCATTTGGCGGCTCTGGTCGACGCTGGGTTGATCGTCAGACGCGACAGACCCAATTGGAAGCGCTACGCCCGCAAGGGCAGGGGAGGGGAGATCGAGTTCGCCTTCGGCTTCGACCTGGCCCCGCTCGTGGTGCGGGCGGAAGAATTCGAAGCGCTGGCGGACGAGGTCGAGGCGGAAGCACGGGCTTTGCGCCTGGTCAAAGAGCGTATCACGATCTGCCGGCGCGACATCGCCAAGATGATCGCGACGGGTCTCGAAGAGAGCGTCCCCACACAGCAAGCCGGGCGCGGCCCGGCCGACTGGGCTGAGATCCACGGCCTTTATCGAGGCATCATGGCGCGGATTCCGCGCAGTCCAACGCGCCTGGCACTGGAACCGATTGCTGAGGAACTCTCGCTGCTTGCCGACGAGATCCTCAACCTGCTGGAAACTCATATTAAAACTCAAAATATGAGCGGCAATGAGTCTCATATTGAGCGTCACATACAGAATTCAAATCCAGACTCCCCTATTGATCTTGAACCGCGCTTTCCAGAAAGCAGGGGAGGCGGTTTGGAGATCGTGCCGGAACCGAAGCGGGTGCCGGAGGGGATGTTCCCTCTTGGGATGGTTTTAGACGCCTGTCCCGACCTGATCGATTATTCCAGGGGCGGTATCGCGAACTGGCGAGACTTCCTGGCAACGGCCGCGGTGGTGCGACCGATGTTGGGCATCAGCCCGAGCGCCTGGAACGAGGCGACGGGCATCATGGGTGAGGTTCAGGCTTCGATCGTCGTGGCGGCTATCCTGCAGCGCGGTGAGGCGATTAGCAGCGCTGGCGGCTATCTGCGGGGACTGACGCGAAGGGCCGAGGCCGGCGAATTCTCGCTCGGGCCGATGCTGATGGCACTGATCGGCAGCCGCAAGCGCGACAAGAAGCGAGCGTGACGGCGTGGATCAGGCTGTTCGGCCTTGCGTGCTGGCGGGCCGGCCTCCCTTGGAGAAGGGTCGCGCTGAAGGGGCAGTCTCGGGAAAGGGTCTCGGTTCGGTTGGCGAGGAGGTCGATAGCGTCGTTTCAATCGTGCTTTGGGCGTTTTTGAGGAACAGGCTTGGGCGGAATTGCTGCTGCAGCATCGCGCGCTTGCGTCTCCTTCTGCAGGCGCAATTCTCTCAGCCGGGCCGTATTGGCGTCTCTGGTCTGGGCGATCGTATCGCTTTCGGACAGGATGCGATCGCGCACCATCGATTGCGTCTGCGTCCTCAGAAACGCGTTATCGGCATCGATACGCTGCTTCGATTTTTCATTCATTCGGGAGCCTTCGAGATATTGCAGTGATCGCGCGCCGCGGGTGAGGCGGCCAGCGCGACGAGGATAGACTGTTTCACAGCCTGCCGTCCCGCTGCTTTGGTGAGAATGACGCTGACCTGGGTGCGAGAGGTAGCCTGGGCGTCTCGCACGGAAACCTTCGGGGATGTCGCCGAAACCGCTTGCCCTGGAGAAAGCGTCGCAAGCTCGGCGCCGATATTGGCGATGTATCACCGGTCTGAATCAATGCGGGCTGATCGATTCAGGCTTTGCGTTGGACCGATCCTGTCACGGCGCGCGAGATGTCGTGCATGGATGTCGCGCGCGAGACCACCACGGTTAAACTGCAGATGCTGGTGCTGGAGCGCCGGGACGAGGGCTGCAACATGGCGCGCTTCTATGTGCTGGCGATCGAACCGACGTTGTTTGGCGACACGGCTTTGATCCGCGAATGGGGGCGCATCGGAGCCAATGGGCGGCGCCGCCTCGATCTTCACGCCGATCATGCTGCCGCCGTTGAATCGCTCGACGTTTGGCTGACTCGTAAGGTGGCGCGAGGCTACCGACTTCGCTGACTGCGGCCTATGCGGAATAGGACTGCGAGGGGTAGGGACCGTCGATTGCGATCCGGCATAATCGCGTGAATGCTTGCCCTCTGGCCAGTTTCAGATATTCGGAGCGCGCTTTCCCCCTGAATCAGCGAGATTTCCAATGACCAAGAACGAACTCATTGCAGCGGTCGCCGAAGGCACTGGCAAATCCAAAACAGATGTTGGCGCTGTCCTGGCGTCCCTTGCCGAGGTCGCATCGAAGACCCTGAAGGAGGGCGGCGACGTCACACTTGGCGGTATCGGCAAGCTGTCAGTCGCCAAGCGCGATGCGCGCCAGGCCCGCAATCCTTCGACAGGCGCGATGATCGACGTGCCCGCAAAGACCGTCGTCAAGTTCAAGGTTGCCAAGGATCTGGCCGACACCGTCGCCTGATCTAAATTCGATACAGTTGAGATGCAGGACCAGGCGCGATCATCGCTCCGATTTTGCCCTGCTATTGGGTCTTGCAAGCCGAATTTTGGGTAGACCTTGCTCGATATTATGGATATCCGAAGTTTAAGGAAATAGCCCAGAACACTCGGCGGACTCGGAGAGAAGAATGCCCGAAATCAAAAACAATCCCGAGCTTCTTGAGCTGACGACCTCGATTGTTTCTGCCTATGTCTCGAACAATAACGTTCAGCCGGCCGAACTCGTCGGCTTGATCGCGAGCACCTATTCGGCGCTTGCCGGGCTTGGCTCGCAGCCGGCGCCTGCTCCGGCTGCCGCCCTGAATCCAGCTGTCCCGATTCGAAAGTCGGTCACGCCAGATGCGATCATCTGCCTGGAAGACGGCAAGAAGTTCAAATCCCTGAAGCGGCACCTCAACACGTCCTATGGCCTGTCGCCTGAACAGTACCGCGTAAAGTGGGGCCTGCCTACGGACTACCCGATGGTCGCTCCGGCCTATGCCGAAGCGCGCTCCGCGCTCGCCAAGTCGATGGGGCTGGGCCGCAAGGCTGCGGTCGGCTCCGCGCCGAAGCCGGCACCTCGCGCGAAAACGGCGCGAGCCAAAGCATCGGCCTGATCCTCTCCGCAACGATCGGCGCAGGAGAGGGGCTCCAGCCCCAACGCTCATCTGTCAGCCGGTCGCCGCCGTTTGCGAAGGGGTGGCGCCTCAGATCGCCAGTCTTGCAGCCTTCCCGAGCGCCTGATCGGCGTCGTTATAGTACCGCGAAGCCTGCTGAACCGACCGGTGCTGCGACTGGCGCATCGCCGCGGGCAGTGCGACGCCGTTACGGGCTGCCTCGGTCAGATAGCCTGATCTCAGGCCGTGAGCCGAGAACTCTCCCGGATCTAGGCCCGCCATAGCGCATCGGCGCTTCAGGATGAGATTCACGGCCTGTGGCGTGAGTGGCCAATCGTCGATCGCCTCCCAGCGGTCGATTGCCCGAAACACCGCCCCTTTCTTGATGTCGGCCCGCTCGATCCACTCGCGCAGGGCCGCGACCGGTGCGCCGATCAGCAGCACGCGCGCATCTTCGTCCGATTGTGTCGTCTTCGTTCGGCCAAGCGCGATCGCCATGCAGGGCAGGCGAGGCGACTTTGGATCATCGGGATCAAGTGGGACATCGCCTTCCTCGCTCAGTTGCTCGAGCCGCAGCCGCGCCACCTCGCTGCGCCGGCGTCCGCCCGAGGCGAAGGCGACGAGCAGGATGGCGAGATCGCGGCTGTCGGCGAGACGGTCGCTCTGGCAGGTCGCGATCAGCCGGTCCAGGATGTCGCGCGTCACAGCGCGCTTACTCTTGCGCCGGCGCGGTTTTGCGCTAGCCCTGACCGCCAGGCGCACGCTGGTGCGGATCGCCGATGTGCCGAGCGGGCTCTCAAGGCCCTTCCAGCGATGCAGCGTCGCCCAGTGAGCCAGGCGCCGTTTGACGGTGGAGCTCGCATGGGGCCCGTCGCTGCGCAGATGGTCTTCGGCGCGCAGGGAAAACTCGACGTCGGCCGGCATGCCATGGGCGGCGTCCTCCGCGCGCCGCGCTGGATCCCAGAGGTGGTGGGCGACGAACTTCAACGCCAGCGCTTCCGGCGCGGGCCAGGGCAGGGGTGAGCCCGTCGCTGCGATCGACCAGGCCTCGAGATAGGCCAGATCCGAGGCGAGCGCGCGCAGCGAGTTCTCACCCATGCCCTCTTTCGCCAGGTGCCGAAGCGTCGCGATGTCGTCGTCGGTGAGGATGGTGGCGAGCTTGTCGCGGCGCTCCATCGGCAGAATGCCGGCAAGCGCGTCGAGCTGCAGGGCCCGCCGCGTTTCGGTCTCGGCCGAGAGCATGGATATCGATGTCACGGGCGCTCCTGGTGCAGATCGCGAGGGCCGATTTCGTCGACCGGAAGCCCGGCTGACGGCGCTGGCGACGTTCTGGAGCGCCAGAATCGCCGATTTCCGATCGCCTGTCCATCACTATCGATAAGAGGTAATTATCGATAGTGATGGACGGACGCTCACAGGTGTCGATGTGAAACAAATGAATATCTATTTCGCTTGGCTATGATAGAGTAAGTATGATGAAGTCAATCAGTTACGATCTCTCGCGCGCTGGGCGCCAGGCCCTGGTTTGCGACTGCGTTGCCGCCGCCGAGGCCGCGGCGATCGCGCTCGCCCGTTTTGACGAGCGTTTGGCCCGCGCCGAGCCTGTCCTGGCCGAGGGGGTTCGCCAGCGCGGCCACGCTTTTGAGGCCCAGGCCCTGATCGGGCTCACCGGCGGCCTGTGCCCGCTCGAGGATCTCGTCCTGCACGATGCCGGCATGGATGTGCGCAGCCCGACCCGCGACATCACGCGCGCTGCCGCCATGCTCGAGGAGCGCCGGCGCCTGGCCCGGCGCGAGCCGGCCGAGATCCTGGGCACCAGTGCCCTTCGGCTGCGGCTCGGCATGGAGGGACCGGCAGAGCCGGACCCGACGGAGAGGGGGGTGACGACCGCGATGGCCCCGAAACAGGTCGCCGCACCCTGGGACCGGATCGATCCTGAAGAGGACGATGACCAAGCCGATGAGGATGAGCTCGACCGGGAGGACGCGGACGATTCCGACGACCCGGCCTTCGCCGCAATCGACGCGCTCTTGGCGCGCGCGCGCAAAAAGCTCGACGCCTGGAACGATCTGTCCTCCGACGCGGGCCGCAAAAGCCTGACCCTGCGCGATCCCGGCTATGACACCGCCGGGCGGTTCGCGCTCTGGCAAAGCGTCCTGGAGGAGGGCAGGGGGCTGCCGGCGACCCTTGCTGCCGCACTGGCGCTCGATGCCTGGCTTTGGCTCGAGCCGTCCGAACGCGCCGGCGAGCTCGGCTTTGCGTTTGCGGCCACGGTGTTGCGGCAGCGGGGGTTGGCGGACGCGCATCTGCCGACGCTCGGGCTCGGGCTGAGGCGGGGAAAGTTTCGCTGGAGCCCGCATTTGGCCCTCAGCGTCCGGATCGCGGGGCTGCTCGGCGCGCTCACTGAGGCGGCCGCGTTCGGGCAGGCCGATCTCGATCGGCTGTCGCTGGCGCGGACCGTGATGCTGCGAAAATGTGAGGGCCGAAGGGGGAATTCGAAGCTGGCGGAGCTGGCTGACCTGTTCGTCGCGTCCCCGCTGGTCTCCGTGCAGCTCGCGGCGGCGCGCCTGCAGGTCTCGCCGCAGGCGGTCGAGGCCATGCTGAAGCAACTCGGCGGCAGCTTGCCGCGCGAACTCACGGGACGGAAACGCTATCGGGCCTGGGGCATCATGTAATCAATGACGGCCTTTCTCATGTCGGCAAGAAGCGCCCCACCCCGTCGGGCGCATCAGTTTGCCGCGCCGATCGCCTTCAGAACGCGCCGCGTTTCCACCACCAGTAGGAGCTCGTCGTCCTGGGTGACGGCCCGGGCATGCATCGTCGCGATCCGGATCGGATACAGCCGCTGGAACGACTCTCTCATGTCCTCCTGGCGCCGGAAGATGCCCTTGAACACCGCCTTCCAGTTGTCGGAGCGCTCGATGATCATCTGGTAGTCGGCGAAGTCGGCGTAGTGGATCAGCGGGGCCTCGGTCCGACCGGAGGCCTTCGCCTTGTCGCGCTTCGCCCGCCATTGCTCCAGCATGGTCGGCGGCAGTCGATGCCGCATCCAGTCATCGCCGAAAGCTTCCCGCATCACGCGGTCCAGGAAGAGTCGTACCTCGGCCTCGAAGAGCCGCAACCTGTCGAAGGCCTCCCTCGCCCGGTCATGGTCCTCGTCCTCATCGAGAGAGGCCGGCCCGTCCTGGCAGAGTCCGGCGATCCGCAGGCTCGCCTCGAACGCGGCGGGAGTGAAGTCCGTCAGATTCGGATCGAAGCCGCGCTCCACATAGAACGCCGACCGAGCACCGGGGTCGAGCCATCGATCCGCGGTCGGCAAGGCCACATCGCGCCAGTCCCCAAGGTCGCCGCGAAGCTTCGCGCCGAGACTGCCGCCGAAGGGAACCCGCTCGGCGAGACCGTGGCCAATGGCGAGGATCCCGGCGAAGCCGCGTGCGGAGGCCGCCTCGGCGCCGACGCGGAGCCACGGCTCATGCATCCGGGCCATCTCCGCTTCCAATGCAGTCGTCGCGAAGGCTCGCCGCGTCAGTTCGGCCGCTTCCGCGGCCCGGCGAGCCAAGCTTCCGATCTCGTCGATCTGCGGAAGGCGGAATGCGACCGTATGAGGGATCTCAGAGAGCTGCATTGCCGTCAAGCCGCCCCGGAGGATATCGGGCATTCCAAGACCGACAACGCCGAGGCGGCGCGCCTGTTCGAAAGGACCTTCCATCAATTTGCGCTGACGCTCCCACTGGTCGTTCAGCTTGGCCAGCGCACTGGACTGGTCCATGTCGGCGAACGATTTGCGCCACGCTTCCTCCCGCCGAAGCGTCGTCAGCATCTTGCTCTCGACGTCGATCTGGCGCCGGATCTCCGAGTAGGGGTCCGCGAGGCGCTGAATGTCGCGCAACGGCTGCAAGGCCTGACCGGCGACGTCCAAGTCTTTCATCCATCGGAGCGAATCGGTCATGGCGCCCTCGTCGGTTCGGCGTCATGCTCACCACGACACGGGCCGAAATGTGGCAGTTGTCGCACCTATCCCCCGGCGCTTCGCGCTCGCCGGGTTCTAAGAAGCCGCCGCCGGTTGGCATGTGCGTCGGCTGGTATAACCTCGCGGTTGACATGATCCGCAGGGCGCGCAAACCGAATGACGAAAACGCGGAACGACTTCAGCGCCCGGACGAAGCTCGACCTTGCTTTGCGCGCCAGTTACGTCTGCTCGTCTTGCAAGCTCTCCACGGTCGGGCCTAGCGACGAGGCGCCCGACGCCGTGACGATGATCGGCGTCGCGGCCCACATCTGTTCCGCCGCGCCCGGGCCGGGAGCGCGCCGCTACGACCCGACGATGACGCCCGAGGAACGGTCTCACATCGACAACGGGATATGGCTGTGTGCGTCTTGCGGCGTCCTGATCGACCGGGACGAGAAGCGCTTCACCGCGGACCACCTCAGGAGGATGAAGCGAGAGCACGAAGGCTCGCGGCGCATCGAGGGATCGGGTTCCGACGCCGAGGGCGACCTTATCTCCATCGGCCGGGACATCGTCGCCGTGGGCAGCATAGTCCACTCCGGCCCGGATGGGACGCGGGTCCGCCTGTCCCACTTCGTCAGCGGATCGGGACGCGATCTCTGGTCGTTGAACCGTGACTTCGGCACATGGCTGCCCGAGCGGCGCTACGTGCTCTTGAACGAGCTCGGTTTCGGAGGATTGCTCGCCGACCCGCCTATCGTCGAGCGCGTCGGGCAGGCCTACGAAGTGCAGTTCCGTCTCCAGGATCAGGTTCCGCGCCGAGACGCCGCCGCAAGTCTTTCGACCATGTCCCGCGAGGATGGGCGCCTTCTCCACGGGCTGGAGGCCTACATCCAACATTTCGAAACCGTCTTGGGTATGGCCCTGGGCACCTGGTTCGCCGATCTCGGCCAAGGCAGCGACCTATCCGACCTCTATTGGCGCTACAGGGGCTCGCCGTGGTTCGGACGCCTGGCGATGATGGAGATGATCCGGCTGTCCTGCATCCCGCGTTTCAAGGAAGGCCGGGACGGCCCGTCGACGCCCTTCTTGGCGGTGAATCGGATCGACCGCGTCGAGGTGCCGTCGTTCGACCTGACAAACCAGAAACTCGCGATCGAGGTGCGGTTCGACCTGGAAGGGCTTGGCCAGTGGGACCACGTCCTGTCGGTGTTCGTCTCGACGCCGGAGCAGCTCGCGCGTGGTAGGGAAAACGCGCGGTTCCACAACAAGAAGCTGAGGACGATCGAGGCCGAGAATCGGAAGGTGTAGTCACCGCGTTGCCGATCGCCACCGGCAAGGTAACCGCACGCCACCACGGGCTTCGATTGTAGGTCAAACGTTGCGCAACGTCTCCCTGCCATTGACCTCTCGGTCACGTTGACCTGGGAGGAAGACGATGTTGGGCAACTATTTCGGCGTTTAGGGCGAAGGACACGCCACGCCCTACGTGCGTAATGATAGCGAGCATGCGTGACGTCGCGCTAAATCCGCCGTCCCGGTCGTGGTTGGCAAGACCCGCAGGATTGCATCGACATCGATCTCGCCTCCTCCGGAACCGAGGGTCTCCCAGGCGCCAGTCACCGCGATTACGGCGAGGGTTTCGTCGTCGACCAGGTCGAAGGCCTCGAACAATTCTGAGAGCGCAGGAGGCGACGGAAGCCGATCTTTGAGGCCGGCGGCGAGGTTGGCGGCGCGAATCTGCATCTCGCGCAGGAGGGTTTGGCGGCCAGCCCGCTGGCCGGTAATCGCCCCGCCGATGATCGCTTTGACGGGCGTCACCTGCCCGGCCTGAAGCTGCACCATCGCCCGCCAGGCCCGGTCCTGATGGCGGCTCTGGAGCTGTGCCATGACGCCCTCGAATTCGGCGAGGTCCGCGCTCCGCAGATTGCTAGCCGGATCGAGACGGCTGACCACGACGGCCAGAGCATAGGCCGAAGACAGGCCGCGGTTTAGTCCGCGTCCAGGCCAAAAATGCGTCACGCCCGCGGCGTCGCCGATCAGCGCGCCGAAGACCCGATGCTGGGCGCCCGTCGGCGTGATCTCTGCGCTGAAGGCGGCGCGGCGGGTCATGGCGAGGGGGAAGGCGGTGATCGCGTCAAGCGTGTCCGCCGGCATGCCGAAGAGCTTCAGCCCCTCGAGCGCGCGCGGCCACAGGAAGGAGGCCGGATCGGTCGCCGGGACGAACTCCGATCCGCGCTTGGTGCAGACGAAGGGTCCGCGCGGGCGGTCCGCGCCCCAGGTCACCAGGCATGGGTTCGACTGGATGCAGGGCCGGAATTCATGCTCACCCGGCGCACGCCCACGAACCTCGGCTGCCTCCTCGTCGGTGAGACGCATGTAGAGAAGTCCTTGACCGTCGGGCAGGCCATTGAACAGGAAGCGCTGCTGCAAAATGGTCATGATGACGCTCGACGCGCTCGACATCCTCGAGCGCGCGCGTAAGCCCAGCACCGTGTCGACGACCTGGCGGCCGTGCAGGCTGTAAGGGGTCGCATCAGGCTGTCCGAACGCCGCCGAGAAATGGTCGCGCGTTCGGGAATTGGCGCCATCGGCGATGACGACGAGATCCCAATCGCGAAGGGAAAGCTCGGTCGCATTGATCTGCTCGGGAAGCAGACGGAGCCGTTGCGATTGAGCCAGCGACAGGAGACGATCCTCGAGATCGCGAATGCGAACGTTTCTCGGATAGCCCAGGCTCGCGGGCGACTCCCGGCCTGTGGGCCAAATCTCGCCATAGCCCCCGTCGGGAAACATCGCCGCGCGGACCGCGGCGGGGAGACGCGAGAAAACCAGGGACTGGATCGTCACCACCTGCTGGCGGCGATTGACGCCCTCGGCGGGGTTCCGCCAGCGTACGCCGCGACCTTCGGACGCCCACCGGCCGTCCGCGACCGTAACTGCCACGCGATCGCCAGCCAACTCATGAAGAGATGCGGCGAAGGCAAGCCCCACCGGGCCGCCGCCGATCACCAGAATTCGCCGCCTGGCGTGAGCTTCGAGCGTCGCAGCTTGGCCTGGCCCGCGCGCCAACATCTCGGCCACGGAATTGACGATGTTGCGGCGGAATCTGTCGAATGTCGTCACGACGGGGCTCCCGAATGCGATTCGTTAGCCGCGACCGTCGTTCAGCGTCGCTTCATGGTGGAGGGCACAACCTCCATTTACGGGAGTGAGCTGGAAATGGCGGTCTTACCACCCAAAATTTCCGATTTTGGTATGGCGATCGGCGCAAGGCCGATGCCAGATCCCGCGTGAACCCATGTTCTGGAGGCCACCGTGGCAAGACGTCTTCACACCGAAGTCATTGGGGTCGCGATCGGGCGCAAGCGCGGCTGGACACAGGCCGGAATGCTTGAGCTCGCGGCAAACACGAGCCTCGACGACCTCCGGCTGGACGAAAAGGCCATCGGCCGCGCGGTCGCCGGCAAGGGCAACCAGCAGAGCAAAACCCGCCTGCAAATGATCCCGATCTCGGCCGAGATCCTCGGCTTGCCGCGCGATGCGATCGTCCGCGAGGTGTTCTGGCGCGAGACCTACGAACGGCTGAGCGAGGAGCTCGCGAACGGCGGCGCGCCGATCACGCTCGAGGGCTTCGTCTTGCTGGTTCGTGAACTCCCCGAAGGCAGCGACGCCGGAAGCGGGTGGAATTACGCGATGGCCGCCTACGTCGAAGGGGATCTGCAGTGGGATGCGATACCTCGCGCGATGGCCTGCCTCGGCGGACGCACGCGGGAGGAGGTCCGCCAATCCTGCGCCTTGGCCTTCCGGCGCGCGGTGGATCGCTTTGAGCAATTCGCGCAGCGCGTCCGCTCTGGCGTCTATCAGATCGCCGAGGGTGCGGCGGCCTTGATCGCGGCTCGCGCGGACTCGATGCGTGCGGCGTCGGCAGAGCAGCTCTTCAATCTTGCGCTTCTCAACGAGGAACATCGGTGGGGCCTGGTCCGCGACGAGGCCGGCGAACCGTTGACGCTGCAATGGGCCGCAGCGCTGCTGCCATCGGAGACGGAGTTGGACCGGTTCACCGTCACGCTTCGTGAATTTCTTCCCGGGGCTGGTTGGGAGCGCAGGATCTCGAACAACCACGCGGTCCTCATGTTGGCCATCGCCAGCGCCGCCGCAGCAGGATTGACCGCTGAGGGGCCGTTGCAGGACCCCCGACCACTGAAGAGCGTGGTGGCCGGAGCCGTGGCTGAGCTTCTCCATCCCTGCGACGGCGAACGCGTGCCCGTTCGGGAGCTGCCGACCTACCGCTCCTTGCAGCGTCTCGGCATCGTCGAGGCGACAGCCGTGGTGGCTCCGAAGCCGGCGCGGCTCGTGCCCCCCGTCGCGGGGATCGCTGCGGTCGCCGTGCTGCTCGTGGGTCTGGCCGTCGCGGCGATCGAAAGGATCGCGGAGGCATCAAACGCGCGCCTCATCACAATGAGCCTCCAAACCGTCACGCAGCCCATCGATACGGATCGTGTGCTTCAGTTTGCCGGCCCCGGGGGCACTAGACCCACGGCCGTCGCCGCGATCGGGCCTGGTGGGAGTGTCGTGACCCGCCTTTAGGCTCTGCCGTTGGCGGGGCCGTCTGTCCTCGTTCCTAGGACTGCACGGTCTTGGTGATGACGAGTTAGGATGTTGTCCCGCCCAAACTCGCCGGCTTGGAGAGCGACGAACCGCGTCACGGTTCGACCGTGCAGGGATTTCGCCTAGCAATGGTGTCAGACCTCGGCGACAAGGGGAGTCACTTCGGCGCGCGGCATCCCTGACGGAAAACTCCGGTTTCGCCGCCGCGCCAGTTATGGCCCGGTTACCGGAACGGCGGAGAAGCGCGTGCCTGCCAGTTCTGCAACGATCACTGTCAAACGGCGCGCAATATTGCCCCCCGATCGGCGTCCAATCTTGGGTCTGACTCAATCTCGCTGCAGATAAGCGGTGATCTGGCGCTGTTTTCCAGAAGGAATCAGCGCAATGCAGCACGGAGTTCGCCCGTCCAGCCTCGTACCGCCTTGCTTTGCCGTCGTCCGGTCGGAGATCGACGGGGATCGTGCCGTCGTCACGGTTCGTGCAACAGCGTCTTCGGGCGCGTGTCCGTCTTGCGGGGTCCGCTCACAACGCGTCCAGAGCCAATACGCGCGTCGGGCCTCTGACCTCCCGATTTCAGGCCGGCGCGTCGAGCTCGAAGTTCTGGCTCGGCGCTTCTGGTGCGATGCCGTGCTGTGCGGCCGTCGCATCTTCGCCGAGCGATTTGGTGATGATGTGCTGGCTCCGATGTCGCGCCGGACAGGGCGACTGGAACTGATCGTTCATCATCTTGGCCTGGCGCTTGGCGGTCGTCCGGCGGCGGGCTTCGCCAGGCGGCTGATGGTCCCGGTCAGCAATGACACGCTGCTGCGCGTGGTCAGGCGCAAAGCGCAGGTGCCATCGGAGACGTTGACCGTGATCGGCATCGACGACTTCGCATGGCGGCGCAATCACCGGTACGGCACGATCGTCTGCGACCTCGAACGACGACGGACCGTGACGCTCCTGCCCGACAGGGAGCCTGCGACATCCGAGGCGTGGCTGCGCCGCCATTCGTCGATAACCGTCGTCGCTCGCGACCGCGGCGGCGGATATGGCGAAGCAGCGGCAAAAGC
The DNA here is from genome assembly GCF_030695125.1 of Allobosea sp. GTDB lineage: Bacteria > Pseudomonadota > Alphaproteobacteria > Rhizobiales > Beijerinckiaceae > Allobosea. The sequence continues at coordinate 16,145 of NZ_JAUYTP010000056.1, forward strand.
GTTGCCCTCCGCAGAGCAGGTCGCCGATCGCTGGCATCTGATGGAGAATGCCAGCCGTGCCTTTCTGGAAGCGGTTCGCAAATCCATGCGTCAGATCCGCTCCGTTATCGGCGCCACGGTCATCAATCCCGCTCTCCTGACGTCCGCGGAGCGCCTGCAATATGAAGGGTACCAGCGCCGGGAAGAGACCAATGCTGCTGTCATGGCTATGTTTAGCGATGGCGTGCCGATCAAGCAGATCGTCAAGCGCACCTGCCTGGCGCGGGATACGGTGCGCCGCATCGTCCGCGGTCAGCGTTCCGAAGTCTTCCGGACACGGCAGAGTTCCCTGGAGGAACAGCTGCCTTGGCTCGACGCACAGTGGGATGCCGGAAAGCGCAATTCCTCAGCGCTTTGGCGCTCGATGCGGGTGCGCGGCTTCCGCGGCAGTGCGAGAGTTGTGTCCGAGTGGGCGACGCGGCGGCGGCGTGCCGAAAAGGCCGATGCCGGCACCCTTGCCCGCATCCCCTCCGCCCGGACCATCGCTCGCTTCATGACGAATGGGCGCGACAAGCTCTCAAAGGCAGAGACTGTTCTCATCGCAGCCATAGAAACCGGCCTGCCGCAGCTCGTGAAGGCCCGCGAAATCATCTTGGACTTCCATCAGATGATCCGTACCAGGACTGTCGCTGGCATGCCGTTATGGATGGAGCGCGCCGCCGACAGCCTCGTGGCGTCGTTCTGCAGCGGCGTCAGAAAGGACGAAGCGGCCGTTCGCGCCGCCGTCACATCGCCTTGGTCGAACGGGCAGACCGAAGGCCAAATCACGAAGCTCAAGCTCGTCAAACGTCAGATGTACGGCCGTGGAAAGATCGACCTGCTTCAGGCTCGCCTCATCGGTGCAATGTGACCGAAGCTGCAGCGAGATTGCGTCAGACCCAAACTTGCACGCCGAAACACATTCCGACCAGGGCTACTTCCAGGTCAATAAGGAGACGCCCTTTAAGAGCGGCTACCTCCGGCGCGTGGGGGGATCGACGTGGCATATGCTCGGCAACATGCCCCGACACCTGCCGGCCGACTTTCGACTGAAATCGCTGTACGGTGTCGGGGTGGATTGGCCGATCGATTACAATGAACTCGAGCGTTGGTATTGCGACGCCGAAACCGAGCTCGGCGTCGCGGGCGACCATAATGAACTCAACGGTTTGCACGGCGCACATCGTAGTCGCCCCTTTCCGATGAGCAAAATCTGGCCAGCCTATGGCGATCTCGTCGTTGCAAAGGCTGTCCGAGGGCTCGACTTCCTCGACACCGCGGTCACTCTTTCCACGACGCCGCAGGCGCGTAACTCAAGACCTTATGACGGCCGTCCGGCTTGCGCCGGAAACTCCTCGTGCGTGCCGCTCTGCCCAATCGGGGCGAAGTATGATGCGACAGTTCATGTCGCGAAGGCTGTGCGTTGCGGCGCGGAGTTGCGTGCTCAGGCTGTCGTTACAAAGATCGAGCTTGACCGCGCCACCGGCCGCATCAGCGGTTTGCGGTACACACAATGGGACGATCAAGGTAAGAGACAGCTGCGCCAGCTCAAAGCGAATCTGTATGTGATCGCAGCTCATGCGATCGAGACGCCTCGCCTTCTCCTCGCATCGGCCGATGGGGACACGGCACCGGCCGGTGTCGCAAATCGCAGCGATCAGGTTGGGCGCAACCTGATGGACCACCTACAAGGTCAGATGGCCGCTATAGTCCCGGAGCGTCTATTCCCCTTTCGAGGTCCACCGACCACGGTCGGGGTCGATACGTTTCGCGACGGCGCATTTCGATCGTCATATGCAGCGTTTCGCTTGTCGATTGGCAATGACGGAATGGGCAGGGTGGAAACGCCTTACAAGTCCCTCGAGCAGAAGCTAGCCCAAGGGCTCATAGGTTCGCATCTGCGCACCGCGCTCGGAGATCGTCTGACGCGCCAATTTCGAGTGAGCTACTCCACCGAAATGCTTCCAAGTCAGGAAAACCGGGTCGAGTTGAAGCATGACGAACTTGACGCTTTCGGCATTCCGCGAAGCAAGCTGACAACAAGGCTGGACGCCTACAATCTTCTTGCTTTCGAGCAGGCGTCCAAACTTATCAACGACATCTTCGATCGCCTGAACGTTCCAAACAACAACACCGATCGCATTCCCCAGCCGGCGGGGACGTATTCTGGCGCCGGACATATCATCGGCACAACGCGAATGGGAACTGATCCAAGATCCTCGGTTGTGGATCGGGATTGTCGCGTACACGATCACGACAACATGTTCGTTGTGGGGGCTTCGGTATTCCCGACCGGTGGCACCGCCAATCCGACGCTCACGGTAGCGGCACTCGCGCTGAGGGCCGCCGAGAAGATCTCCATATATTTGCGAAAAGGCCCTTGATTTGACGCAGCCCAGTCGCTCACGCCTGCTTAGTTTGCTCACCGAAGCCTGCGAGTTGGAGCACGGCCTAGCGTGTTCGTATTTGTTTTCGGCCTTTTCTATCAAACAGGACGTGAACGAGGGGGGATTAACTTGGAAGCAGCTTCAGTCCGCCAGATTGTGGGCGTCTGAAATTTACATGGTCGCGGCGGAAGAAATGCTCCATCTCGCGCAAGCGTGGAACCTTCTCGCTGCAGTCGGCGGTGAGCCCTATTACCTTCGTCCAAACTTTCCCCAGAAGCGCACTTACTACGGCTTTGATCTCCCGCTGGCGCTTGAGCCCTTCGGCGCATCCGCTCTCCGCAGGTTCATCGCGTACGAAACGCCTGCCGACCAATTGGAACCTTTCCCGACCAGTCAAAGCAACGACGATGCGCCGGCGCGGTACAAATCAGTCGGCGAACTTTATGGGCTAATCCGCGACCAGATCATTGCCTTGCCCGAGAACGAGCTGTTTTTCCCAGGCGTCGGACAGATGGGGCCGGAGATCACTCATTTTCCGGACCTCATCCCTATCAGTGGCAGACAGTCAGCGATCGCCGCGATCGACCTGATCACAGAACAGGGCGAAGGCACCGACATCGACCGCGGGGACTCGCATTTCGCGGTATTCCAGCGAACACTGAACGCGTACCTGGACGAGAGAACGATCGACCCGCAATTTGAGCCCGCGCGCCCCGTGCTCAAGAACCCGGTGCCGAGGATCCGCGGCGACTGGAACATCGAGGGGCGAGTGAACCTCATCACCGACCCATTGGCGAGCCGACTTGGCGATTTGTTCGACGATGTCTATTCACTCATAATGAGGCTGCTGCAGCACGCTTTCGCTGAAGGCCCGGCAGGTCCAGTCGCTGCATCGTTCTGCGACGCAGCCATCAACGCGATGACGACGGTGATCAAACCCTTAGGGGAGGGCTTGGCGCTCTTGCCGTCCGGCCGATCCGATGGCTCCCGCGCTGGCGCGTCGTTTGGATTGACCCGTCATGTCACTCTTCCGACTCCTGCCCGCATTGCCCGGACCGTCGCGGCTGAACGCTCACGCGAGCTTGCTAACGAAGCGGCGCTTCTCGCAGAGATTCCGAATGTACCGGCTCAGATCAGAATTGCCTCGAACAACTTGAAGCAGATTGCCGAGAAGCTGTAGCTGTCATCGAACTTGGCATCACTCTGTCATGGGTAGGGCGTCCGGAAGCTGGCTGGAAGTGGCCGCGTTTGCTCATCGACAATCGTCACCGGCCGGGCTTCGAAAACTACATCGCCCGGCTTGTAACGAAATGCGCCGTCCGGTCCGACAAGCGAACCCATCGACAGTTTCCTCGCGATCGACCAATCGCCGTTGGCAGCTATGAAATCGGCTAGCATGACGACCTCCTCGTCATTGCTGCGCATGTAGTCGAGGAGCGTCGCTGGCTCGCCCAAGGCTTCTCTACGTCCTACCCAATCGACGCAACGGCGATAAAGCTTGGGATCAAAGCATTTAGAACGGAAGGAATCCGTGCCACGAATTGAATTCGCTCCGTTGTCGTCCTGATCCGTATCTCGCATCGATCTCGATGTGTGAAGCCCCGGCTCGAAATCGCGCAACTCGTTCGAAACATTGCTGCGAAGCTGCGACCGCCTTCCGCCGTCGGAGCCATGCGTCGCGTAGAGATCCAGCAGGCGCTGCATTTCGTTCACTGTCATACTGCCGTAGAACGAGCAGAATGCGAAGCCCTCCAACAGAGCGAGATCGTTTAAGACAACATCGTGCCCATTCTGTGAAAGTGTTACATATCCCACGATGCGACCATAGACGTCGGCGGCTCCATTGATGCCATCGGCAAAAATCTTAAGCTTCGCAGGAACGAACACCGCAGAACTGCTCTTATTGAAGGCTCCAACGCCAAGCTTCGATCGCAAACTATTGGCGAAGAAGTCAGTCGAGAGCTTACCGTATGGCTGTCGGTAGGAGATCTGTCGCGCGACGTGCTTTGCAATCCATGTGCCGTAGTCTCCGTCGAACATGCCTTCGCGGTAGTTGGGTGAGTAATGGGTTTCAGGAGCATCGATCCCCTGAAGTCGCACTGAAAATGATGCGCCACCGGCCTTTCGAAGGATCGGTTTGAACCGCACTTCGCCCGGCTTGTTGTCGTCTGGCTGGAAGGTGCCGCCTCGCTCGAGAAAGGTGCTGATATTCACCGGCGCACTATCCGAGAAGAAAGTAGCGGAGGTCATGTCGGGGATGAATTTAAGTGTATCGACGTCGGATGCGCCGTGCGGCCAATACTGAAAGACATCAACCTGACCGCTCATTTCAACGTAACCCAAAGTCGCGCCCTCCGATTGATTGATCGAACATGGCTCTCAAATAGGTGTTTTGCAACTCGGGTTGCCGAGTGTTCAGCGCCAGACGGTGGCGTCATTACCAGCCAGCGCCGCAAGTGATCCGGTGCCTGGCCATCATGTTTTGCCTTCTGCCGCCGACGCGCCTCGCATTGGGTCAGTTGCCCGAGGAGCGCGTGCCCGATGCCAGCGGCCTGTTCAACCTGATGCGCAACTTGGGCGGCGCGATCGGTCTCGCCCTGATCGACACCGTCATCTACAGCCGCTCGCCCGTGCACGGCACGACGATCGCGGCACGGCTGCAGGCTGGCGACGTCGAGACGGCGAGGTTTATCGGCGTGCCGCCGGAACTGATGGCAGCGCGGCCGCCAGGTACGCTCGACGCGCAGGCGCAAGCGCTGCTTCAGCCGCTGGTGGAGAAGGCGGCCCTGGTGCAGTCGATCAACGAAGCCTGGGCACTGGTCGCCGTCCTGACGATTGCCGCCCTGGCCTTCGTGCCCATTGCCAGGAAAGTAGCGGTTGGCGATCTGGTTCGCGCTTGAACGCCTTGGCATGCTGCTGCGACACTGGCTCGACCTTGGCTTCATACGGCGCGAACTCGCAACCGCCCACAACGGTCCAACCGTCGCCAACCGTTGGGCCGCGCGGCCGCGCAGCTTGCAGCGCGGCGTTCTAACTCAGTGTGGACACCATCTTCGGGATTTGCATCAGTCAGTATGGCTCGACCAAGGGCGCGAACACCTCGACCGGAGAGCTGACAGCGCCGTAAGGTGTCAGATGGCAATGGCTGGGGATTGGTGCTTGCTATGAGTACTGCCGAATTTGGAAAGCTCTCAGACCTAGCCAAATTCGCGCTCGACGATGTTCGTCAGCGCCAGAAAGCGATACTCGATCTAGTTTATGCGATCGATCGACAGGCGATGACGCTTCTCGGCTTCTCGGTCACGTTATCAGTAGCCACCGGATCAGGCGCCTTCATCATTGGTGGCAAGGTATTTATTGAAGGTGATCATCGTCCGTTCATGGTGTCGGCCTTCTTCGCCCTTATGACGCTGGCGGTGGGCTTCATCGCGGTCGCTTGCTGGTGTCTGGCAGTGATGAAGAGCCGGAACCTTGATTTTGCCGGGCGAAACTCGACTTTCTGGCTGCAGGTATTTCGCGAAGGTTGGGACGAGGCATGGCTGATTCAGGAGTACTTGAACCAGGTCGCTACAACCGACAAGATCACTAAAGGCGGCGCGGACGAGATGGCCAAAGATCTCAGAGACGCGCGCGGCCTGGCCGTAGCTACCTTCCTCACCGCAGTTGGAGTGGCTGCACTCGCACCGTTTATCCAAGCGCTAGCCTTCTGAAATCTCAATCGTTGGCTCGGGCGGGATGTATTCGGATTTTGTGCCGAGGTCTGCGAGCGGCGCGGGCGTAAACGGACGCGGCGGCGCTGACGGTTCGGGCGCTGGGCTGGCTGGCTGAGGAGTTGGTGCTGGCGCCTGGTCTTGGTCGCTCATCGAGAGAACTCCGTTCGGAACGTGAAGCTCCACATTGCCATCGGATTGAATCCACGTCCAATCCCTGCCCTCAAATATCTAGCCAGCGAACTACCAGCGCTTCACCGCGATGACTTTGACGTCGACGTGGTTGTCGCTTTGCAGTTAAATGTAAGAATGGCCGCTTCCGAACTGGGTTGAGCATTTAATCATGAGAATGGGCGGGTGCTCATTCTCAAATAAGCTGCTTCTGTGAATGAGCACGCACGCTGACCCATTGAGCGATGGCTTCTGCTGCGAAGGCATCGAACAGTTCGCGTCGGACGCCGATGGCGTGCCTGCGAAGCAGGTCGAGCATTTCCGGTCCGCTCTCCAGAACGACCGCCACGCCGGCGAGGAGGAACGGGCGCAGATGGAGCGGCAGGATGGGCTTGCCGGAGTTGGCGATGTTGCTCGGCTCCTCCATGGCAATCCGGTCGAACTCTGGGATGACGAGCCCCAGTAGACGCGCCCGCCGATAGTCTCCCTTGTCTGGTCCCCAGCGAACGAAGCGGGGCACCAGAAGCAACCTGGCAACGACTGCTGGAGAGATCCAGTGCCGCGACCCGTCGTGCGCTTCGCGGTGCAGGAGTCGCTCACCTCTCGAGGCGGCGCCCCACATAAGGTTCGGCGACAACTGTGACTCCAATCCGTCAGGGTCGTGGAGCAGCCCGTCGCAGGTTGGGCATGTGATGCGCCATCCTTGCAGCTGAGAGCGCAGAACTGGACCGTCTTGCGCATGCTGGGTGGAACAGGTTGCGGATTCCGATTCATTCCGGCCGGGTATTCCGATTTGAAGCCGGCCACCGTTCCGATCTGATGTCGGCCACCATTCCGATTTGAAGCCGGCCGGGGTTCCGATCAATCTCCGGCCGGTTTTCGGAGAGTTTGGCGTTTT
>NZ_JAUYTP010000057.1 GCF_030695125.1 Allobosea sp.
AAAACGCCAAACTCTCCGAAAACCGGCCGGAGATTGATCGGAACCCCGGCCGGCTTCAAATCGGAATGGTGGCCGACATCAGATCGGAACGGTGGCCGGCTTCAAATCGGAATACCCGGCCGGAATGAATCGGAATCCGCATTGTTCACGGCAGGGCCGGGAGAGCGCTTCGCCGAGGCCTCGCTTTTCGCCGCGCGCTACCATTGCGACGCCATTGCGCTCAGCGACGCCGTGGTCGCGTGTTTTCCCAGGGCCGCCTGCCTCGCCCGGCTGAACGACGATGCGCCGGCGCGGTTCGACCTGACTGCCGATCTCGCCCGGCAGGTGATGATGCTGCGCTCGCGGTTGACGCTGCGCGACATCCGCTCGGCGCGCGAGCGGGTGCTCGCCTTCCTTGTTGCGGAAGCCGGCGACGACGGGCGCACCGTCGCTTTCGGCGGCTCGCTGCGGGAGATCGCTAGTGCGATCGGCCTGACGCCCGAAGCCTTCTACCGGACGCTGGCGCGGCTCGAATCCGAGGGTGCGATCGAACGGAAGGCAGGCCGCATCGCCCTGACATGATCGCGATCATGTCAGGGCGATGCGGGTCTCTGGCAGGTTGGGTTCAAAGGAGAACCCCTATGATCCATATCGCCCTCACAGCCGCGCTCTTCCTGATTTCGGCAAGCGTCACGCCGGCCTGGCCGGCAAAAGCGCAGATGCCCAGCCCCTATGCCGGCGAGCAGGGCCGGGAGATCAAGGCGCTGTCGACCAAGGATATCGATGACCTAACTCAAGGCCGCGGAATGGGGCTCGCCAAGGCTGCCGAACTCAACCGATATCCAGGCCCCATGCATGGCCTCGAACTGGCCGAGCCGCTCAAGCTGTCGGACGAGCAACGGCAGGCGCTGAAGGCGATCATGACCCGTATGAGCGCAGAGGCGAAGGCGGTCGGAGAAGACCTACTCGGCCTTGAGCGCGAACTGGACGCAGGCTTCGTTGCGCGGACGATCAACGGCCAGCGCCTGCGGGCGCTGACAGAACGGATCGGCGTCACGCAGGGAGCTCTGAGGGCAGTCCATCTCGCCGCCCATATCGAGACCGCGGCCGTCCTTTCCAGTGAACAGATCGCACAATACGATCTTCTGCGCGGCTATGCCGGTACGCCCGCAGGATCTGGCGCTCATGGATTGCATAACAAGCATTGAGCAAATTGCGAGATCGCGGCTCGACGAGCGCCACGATCGCAGGCTGCGCCACTCGTCTAGTCAATAGGCCGACGGCCTATTTGCGCGCCTTTTCGACCTCGCGCTTGACCAACTCGTAAAGTGGGCGCGGACCGAATTCTGTGAGGGGCTGCCCGTTCACGAAGAAGGTCGGCGTTCTGCTCACCTCGAGCGCTTTTGCGTCCGCCCCATCCTTGTCCAGAGTCATCTGGAATTCCGGCCGGGCCACGTCGCGCTTGCCCATCTCGATGTCGAGACCAGCGTCCTTCGCACGCGCCCAGGCCTTCTCTAGGTCGGGCTTGTCGTGGTCCGCCCATTCCGGCTGGAACTCCAGAAGCGCTGCGAGGACGGGCTCGAACTTGCCCTGAAGCCGAGCCGCTTCGAGGATCTTGACCGCGTCGTCCGACCCCTCGTGGAACGCCGCGTACCGGATCACAAGCCGCGCATCGTTCGGGAACAGGGCCAGGATCTGCTTGAGCGGCGGATAGAAGGCGCGGCAGGCCTCGCAGGACGGATCGAAGAACTCGACGATTGTGACCGGAGCACTCGCAGGGCCGATGACGGGCGAATGATCGCGGACGAGCGCCTCGGCGCGCGAGGCCGCAATGGCTTGAGCCCGTTTGGTCTGTTCGTTCCGATGGAAGAGGGTGGCGCCGGAGAAGATCGCGAGGGCGAAGACGCCGGTGAGGACAACGATCACACGGCGGTTCATGACGCGGCCTTTGTTCTGGAGCCGATGAGCGCGATGGCGATCGCGGCGAAGGCTGCGAGAGACAGGTAAGGCAAGGGCAGCATGCCCAGGATCGTCATGTCGGCGCTGGCACAGGAGGGTCCCTGCGAGCAGGGCTGAATGCCTTCGGGGATCAGGCCGGCGTAGAGGAGGCTGTGGAACGCCGCGATCGCCATGCCGATGGCGGCCAGGGGAAGGCCATAGCGCCATATTCCTGTGTCGCCCCGGAAGCTGGCCACGGCGAGCAAGACCGCGAGCGGGAACATGAAGGCGCGCTGATGCCAGCACAGGCTGCAGGGAGCCTGGCCGACGACCTCGCCGATGAAGAGCGCGGCCAGGCTCGCTGCGACTGCGATGATCCAGGCGACGAAGAGATAGAGCCAGCGGTCGTGTCCGCTGGCGGCGGTAGCATTGTTGGTCATGTGGGAATGAGAGCCTTTCATCCGATTTTCGCGAGGAAGGGGAAGGTTTCGAGAAGCCAGAACGCCATGGTCGAGAGCTGGCCCGACATCATGGCGAGGCCCATCAGGAGCATGATGCCGCCCGCCACGATCTGCAGGCTGCGACCGACGCCGCGCAGTCGGCGCAGCCTCGCCGTCATGCCGTCGGCGAACAGCGCCGTCAGGAGGAAGGGGATCGCGAGCCCGAGCGAGTAGACGCTCAGCAGAGCGACGCCGCTCGATGCCGAGGTCGACGTCGCGCTGACGGTCAGGATGGCGCCCAGAACCGGGCCGATGCAGGGCGTCCAGCCGAAGGCGAAGGCAAGACCGAGGAGATAGGCTCCCATGGGCCGTCCGCCTTCGATCGGCACATGCAGGCGAAGCTCGCGTTCGAGCCAGGCAAAGCGCACCAGCCCCGTCGTGAAGACGCCAAAGATGAAGATGATCGCGCCGCCGAGGATGCCGGCTTCGTAGCGATAGGCGAGAAGGAGGTGGCTGAGCGCGCTCGCGCCTGCGCCGAGCAGCACGAAGACTGTCGAGAAGCCGAGCACGAAACAGACGCTCATCACGAGGGCGTTGAGCCGCGACGAGGATCGCGAAGGCAGGCCGCCGGCCGTAGCCGCGCCGCCTGCGATATACGAGACGTAGCCAGGGACGAGCGGCAGGACGCAAGGCGACAGGAACGAGACCGCGCCGGCCGCGAGCGCCGCCCATATGCCGATACCAGCGATGTCCATCAGCGTGCGCTCCTTTGCGGGGCGCCGGCGAGAAGGGCCGCGATCTCGTCGATCATCGGCTTCTCATCCCAGGCTCGCACGCCGAACCAGCGACCCCGCTCGGAGCCGTCGGGGCCGAACAGAATCGTGGTGGGCAGCCCGGAGATCGACAGCCGACCCACCGACGCGCCCGTCGGATCGAGGTAGACCGGCAGGTCCTTGACGTTCAGCTGCGCCAAGAGCGGCTCGACGACTTCTGCGCCGTCGCGATCGAGGGAGAGCGCGAGCACGGCAGGAGGCCGACCGTCCAGGCTGCGATGGAGCCTCGCAAGCGCAGGCATCTCCTCGCGACAGGACCAGCACCACGTCGCCCAGACGGCCAGAAGAACGGCCTGGCCACGAAAGCTCGCGAGGCCGGAGGCGCTGCCGTCGAGCCGCTGGAACATGAGCGCGTCGGCGTTGCGCGGTCGCGGCGTCCTATCGGCGACGACGGCATAGGAGAGGGCTGCCGTAAGCGTCATGGCGACGAGCGACAGTGCGAGCCGTCTGGATCTGAACACTGGTCCGATCAATCTCGGGCCTCGAAAACGGGATTGTCATGTCGCGCGGACTCGCATGGGCGATGTGTGCTCGCTCACGGCCGGCGTCTCGGATCTGCCGTGAAGGGCTTGCGCGCAACGATGCCGCGGGCCGCAGGGAAGGCTCGCCCTTCAGCTGCGGCGCGGTGGTCCCGTGGCCTGTGGCGGCCCTTGCAGACTGGACGCGAGCGATGTCTGCACGCCATGGACGAAGATCGCCAGGGCGTGTTCGGCGCGTTCCGGGAGTAGACAGGCCGGTGGCGGAGGCGTCAGCGGTGCAAGAGCGACCGACTTCGCCCAGACGCAGCACGTGTTGACGCTTTCGATATGAGGCGCCCGATCACGCTGCGAATCCAGGGCGGTACCGCAGATCTCCGCGAGGGAAATCTCGCCTGCGTCGAACTTGACGGCGAGATGCGTGCTCCCCGCAAGCGCGCTGGCCATCAGCTGGAACATGAGCACGAGTCCGCAGGCGGCGACCAGGAGGCCTCGCCCCGTATCCCGTAATCTGCCGGTTGACATCATGACTGTATGATTAGCCCAGCCGAGAGGAGATGAGCAATTGCGATGCGGCCCGCTCGCGCTCTGTTGACCGTCCCCGCTCACACGTACTGTGGTCATCGCGTCGACTTTCCGGCCTTGGCGATATGCTCTTCGATCTCCGACTCCGTCGAGCGCTCGTCCCATTCCCGCGCACCTGGCCAGCGGGCGACTTCGCGCCCGGACGGATCGATGAGGACGGTGGTGGGCAGTCCGGTGATCCTCAGCGCCGGCATGCTCCGGGCCTCGCGATCAAGATAGATCGCGAGGTTGGAGAGGCCCATCCGCTTGAAGAAAGGCGCGACGACTTCCAATCCCTGTCGATCGATCGACAGCGCCACGACCTCGAACGAACTGTCGCCCTTCATTGCCTGAAGCCGGTCAAGCGAGGGCATCTCCTTGACGCAGGGCGGGCACCATGTCGCCCAGACGTTCAACAGGACGAAGCGGCCCTGGAACGCCGCCCCCATCAGCTCACGTCCGTCGGCGGTCTGGAATGCCAGCCCGGACAGGACCGGCGACGACGGCACGTTTCGTCGTGTGGCGACGAAGATCCCGGATGCCGCTGCGATGATGAGGGTGAGTGCTGCGGCGGAGAAGACGAGCCGGCGCCTGCCAAGGTTCATCGGAGCACCAGGCGGATCTTGTCCAGCGCCGAGCCATCGTCCTCGTGATAGTCGATCATGGTCCGGAAGCTGCCATCGGCCCTCATCAGATAGACCGAGGCCGAATGGTCCATGGTGTAGCCGTTGTCAGTCGGGATCTTCTTGGCGTAGGCCTTGTAAGCGGCGAGGGCCGCATCGACCTGCGCGCGAGAGCCGGTCAGGCCGACCACGCGCGGATCGAATGACTGGAGGTAGAGCGCCAGCTGCTCGGGTGTATCGCGCTCGGGATCGACCGTGACCAGCAGGATCTGCAGCCGGTCCGCCGCGGCGCCGATCTGCCTGGTCATGTTGGCCAACTGCACCAGGGTCGTCGGGCAGACCTCCGGGCAGTGGGTGAAGCCGAAGAACACAGCCATGGGCTTGCCGCGATAGTCGGCGTCGGTCACCGTCTTGCCGGTGTGGTCGACAAGCGCGAACGGCCCGCCGATCGCCGGCAGGCCCTGCATGGCCGCGCTATCAGGCAGCGGCCGGCCGGGGCCGTCGACCCGCCACCATCCCAGCATGACGGCGGCGCCGACGAAGGCCACGACAACGACGCCGGCCCAGGCGCCGTAGCGGATCCATTTCAGAATCGACATGACGCGCCTCAGTGTCCGGCGTGCTCAGCTGGCGCCGGCTGCGGCGCGCCCACGCCTTGGATCTGGAATTCAACCGTCACGGATCCAGCCCGCTCGAACAGTAGCGTCGCCTTGACCTTGTCGCCCTGCTTCAGGGGGGCCTTGAGCTCCACGAGCATCAAGTGCAGGCCACTGGGCTTGAACTCCACCTTCTGGCCCGTTGGGATGACGATGCCGTCCGTCTTCTCGCGCATCCGCATGATGCCGTCGGTGAGACTGCTCTCATGGATCTCGACGCGGGCGGCAGCTTCGGTCGAGCCTCCGATGAGTCGGTCCGGCGTCGGTCCGGTATTCTCGATGCCGAGATAGCCGCCGCCGACCTTGGCGGCCGGCGGTGTCGCCCTGGCCCAGGGATGGGTGATCTTCAACGGACCGACGGAATAGTCGTGGGCACGGGCAGGAATGGTCGCAAAAGCGGCAAGGGACAAGGCGACGCCGAGGGCGCCGATTGCTGATCGCGTCATGGAATGGATCCTCGAACAGGTGATGATACCGGCTTGGGCCGGCGCTCGTGTCACGCGTCGAGGCCGGGTGGCGCTCGCGATCCTTGAGTGGTCGCGACCCGGAACAGGATCGCCACCTGCGTCATCTGTCCGAACGCAACAGCCTGGCTTATCCGAGCGCGATAGGGAAAGGGAGCTGACGGGCCTGTCGGCGGGACGATCGGGTCGAGCGCGAGCGTGGCACCCCAGGTGCAACACGACGACTGCGCCGTGCCATGGTGGCCGTCGTCGTCGGTCGGCGCTGCGTCTGGAACGTGGGCGCCGGAGCACAGCGTCTGCATCAGTCCGGATATCGAACTGGCGCTGGCGATTTGCGCGCTGGCCGAGGCGCTGCCCAACAGCCCCTGCAGGATCAGGACATAGGCGAGTGTCAGCGCGAGCAGCGCCCGGACGACAACGGTTCTGGTCGAGCGCATGGTCACGGAGCTGGCATAGCGAGGCTCGAACAGCCCCGCAATGCGACATCGCGTGACCGGGCTCAGCCTGTCGCCAAATCGAAGAGCAGCTTCATGTTCAGCGCGATGATGATCGCCGCGATCATCGCAGCGATGATGGTCAGCCATCTCGGCGCGACCATCTCGCCCATCTTGCTCCTGGATGCCGTGAACATGACCAGTGGCACGATCGCGAAGGGGAGCTGAAGTCCCAGCACGACCTGGCTCAGGATCAGGAGCTTGCCGGTCTCGCCGGCACCGTAAATCCAGGTCACCAGGATCGCCGGGATGATCGCGACGAGGCGGGTGACGAGGCGGCGCACCCAGGCCGGCAACTTGATGTCGAGGAAGCCCTCCATAACGATCTGGCCGGCCATGGTGGCGGTCACGGTCGAGTTCAGTCCACAGCACAACAGCGCGATGGCGAAGAGCGTCGGCGCAATCGACAGGCCCAGCAGAGGCGCTAGCAGCTCATGCGCCCGACCGAGTTCGGCGACGTCGTTCTGGCCCGTCTTGTGGAAGGTCGCCGCTGCCAGGATCAGGATCGAGGCGTTGACCAGCAGCGCGAACATCAGAGCGACGGTGGAGTCGACGGTGGCCCATTTCAGGGCGTCGCGCTTCTCGGGCAGCGTCTCGCCAAAGGCTCGCGTCTGCACGATGCCCGAATGCAGATAGAGGTTGTGGGGCATCACGGTCGCACCGATGATGCCCAGCGCAAGGTAGAGCATCTGCGGATTGGTGATAATCTCGGTGGTTGGCGCAAAGCCCCGGATCACCTGCCCCCAATCGGGATCGGCGAGAGCGATCTGCACGCCGAAGCACAGCGCGATCACGCCCAGTAGCGTGATGATGAAGGCCTCGATCCAACGGAATCCCTTGTTCTGTAGCCAGAGGATCACGAAGACGTCGAGCGCGGTGACGACGACGCCGATCTCGAGCGGCATGCCGAAGAGCAGGTTGAGCGCGATCGCGGTGCCGATGACCTCGGCGAGGTCGGTCGCGCAAATTGCGAGCTCGGCCAGCGCCCAGAGCGGCCAGGCGATGGCACGGGGATAGGCGTCACGGCAGGCCTGGGCGAGGTCCCGGCCGGTGGCGACGGCAAGCCTGGCGCAGAGCGCCTGCAGGATGATCGCCATGATGTTGGAGACCAGCGCGACGAAGAGCAGCGTGTAGCCGAACTGGGCTCCGCCGGCGAGCGAGGTCGCCCAGTTGCCGGGGTCCATATATCCGACGGCGACAAGGTAGCCCGGGCCGAAGAAGGCAAGAAATTTCCGCCAGGATGTCGCGCCAGGCTTGAACTCGATGCTGCGGAACACGTCGAGCAACGACGGCTCGCCGCGCGATTTGCGCCAGCCGGTTTCCGCACCCTCGACCTTGTCCAGCATTCGCCGCCCCTAAGATGCAACTGATTTGCAAAAGCAGATTATGGATGCATGTCCGATTGTCAATGCATTTGCGAATGATTCCCATTAAAGGAGGCTAGGGAGGAATTCATGTCCGACGCAGCCGACGTGTTGATCGAGCACTGCCGCGAGGCGGGCCAGCGCATCACGGGCCCTCGCCGCATCATCGCCGATGTGGTCGCCAAGGCCGACGATCATCCGGACGTTACTGAGATCTATCGGCGGGTCGCGGCCATAGATCCCGGCATATCGTTATCGACCGTCTACCGCACGCTGAAGGTCTTCGCTGCCACGGGGCTCGTCGAGCGGCACAGCTTCGCGGGCGGACGCGTCCGGATCGAGCCCGCATCGGACGTCCACCACGATCATTTGATCGACACCGAGAGCGGCGCAGTCATTGAGTTCAGGTCGGAAGAGATCGAACGGCTACAGGCGCTGGTCGCGAGGGAGCTGGGTTTCGAGCTGACCGGGCATAGACTCGTGCTGTACGGGCGTCCTCTGGCCAAGGTGGAGCGCCGCGACCTGAAGCGCTGACGCAAGGCTAGTCCGCAGCAGGCTTTCAGCCGCAGGACGGCCTTGACCCCTCAGATCCCATATTGCTCCACAACATGCAGGCTGTCGTCGGCTCGGCGAAACACGAATTGGGGTCCGGTCAACGAATTGCGAGAGAGCCGGTCGTGTCCGTTCGGCCGGGAGCGTCGTCTCCGCCGAAGGGATCGGCGAGCGCGGCGTCAGGCCGGCTAATCTCGACTTTACCGGCGACCATGGGCTGCATGCGCTCTGGTCCGAGGCTCTTGAGCATCGCCCGGAAACTCTGGTGCATGCCGCCGTCCAGATGCGCGTAGCTCATCGCCGGCGTGCCGCTCCCGATCAGCTCGGCGAACCGGGCCTCGTCGCGCGCCTGGCGCTGCGACACCAAGGGCTGCACCTCCGGGGCGATGTCGTAGGTCGGGCACGCCTCAGCCGGCGAGAATGGTCCCGCCCCCTCCTTGGCGTTGAACACGTAGCGGCGACCACAGGCCGCAAGCCGGGGTGGCTGCTTCGTTGCCTCGAAGTGGTCCGAGCCTTCCTTCAGGTTTTTCCAGAAGGCGAAATGGGCGTTGTTGCGGTGCCGCGCCATATTCTCGGGCGTCATCCGGAACGGCAGCGCCTGGACCTGGAAGCTGCGCTGCCCCCCGGCGAAGGCCTCGCGCGCCAGACCGTAGATCTCGGTGACGCCGTCGTCGGTCATGGCGAAGCAGCCTGCCGAGGTGCAGGCGCCGTGGACCATAAGCGCCGAGCCGGTGGCGCCCTGCGACTTCTCTAGTGGGTTGGGGTAGCCGAGGTTGAAGGACAGGTAGAACTGCGAGCGCGGGTTCATCAGGTCCGCGGTCACCGTGTAGAACCCCTCCGGCGCCTGTCGGTCGCCCTCGCGCTTCTTCGGGCCAAGTTGGCCCGACCAGCGGCACATCGGGTAGGTCTTGAGCAGGGCGTACTGCCCGCTGCGGTCGCGCTTCCAGACCTCAAGCTCGCTCTCTTTTTTGAAGATCCGAACTAGGATGGGATCGCCCTGGCTCATGCCCTTGCCGGACATCTCCGAGACCAGCCGTGCGGGGAGCGGTTGAAGATGCCGATCGTCACCCTCGCCAGTGACGCAGCCCGAGAGGGCGAGCGCGCCAAGCACGAGCCCGAGTGCAATTCGCAAGGTCGAGATTCGGATGGGTGAGAACATGCGAGAATTTTTGCGCGAACGAAGCTGACAAATCGTCAAAAAGGACAGTTAACGGCTTGCTACAACCTGATGCCACTTGAGGTTCAAGAGAAAATTTGCGGCGTCCGCCCTGAGCCCGGACGTCTGGTCCACCAGCGCCGGAGCGCGACAACCGACCAGATCGCCTCCACGACGCCGAATGGCCAGGCGCCCTGCAGGAAGCCGTACACTGACCCGAGCGCACAGGCGACAGCGAAGCCTAGAACGAACCAGTGGCTGCGCTCTTCGAACGCGTAGGTGGCTAGCATGAGCGTCACGGCGAAGAGGCCGAAAAGGGTGAGGTTGTCCATCGAGCGATCTTGTACATGGCGGCGATCGCACCCGTCGTATCCGATTCCGTTCGCCGAAGGAGCTACTGAGCTGCGACGCCCAGTCGCATCACATTGAGGACTTCTGTGCTCGGATGCGCTTGAACCTCAAGCCACTTCAGGTGCGATCAAACCGCCAAGGGAGATTTTTCATGTTCGCACGTCGCACGCTGCTTCGACTCTCTGCCGGTCTCTTCGCCACCAGCGTCATCGGCCGATCGGCGAATGCCCAGCCCGCCCTTGCCGCCAAACTGCTGGAGCCCGGCCCGCTCCCGGAGAAGGTCTTCGGGGCAGCTGATGCGCCGGTCACGGTGATCGAGTACGCCTCGCTCACCTGCCATCACTGCATGAACTTCCATACCAACACGTGGCCGGCGTTCAAGGCGAAGTACGTTGATACCGGCAAGGTCCGCTTCATCGCGCGCGAGTTTCCGCTCGACCCGCTTTCGGCGGCAGGTTTCATGCTGGCGCGCTGCGGCGATGAGGCGAAATGGTATCCGATCGTCGACATGCTCTACAGGACGCAGGAGGGCTGGGCTCATGCCCAAAAGCCGCTTGATGCTCTAACCCAGACGATGAAGCAGGCCGGATTCAGCGAGGAGAAGGTGAATGCCTGTCTCCAGCGAGAGGACCTGTTCCGGGCGGTCCGCCAGATCCAGGAGCGCGCGAACAAGGAATTCGGCGTGAACTCTACACCGACATTCTTCGTCAACGGCGAGAAGCGGACGGGCGCTCTGACGATCGACGAGTTCGACAAGATCCTTGCGCCGCTGCTGGCAGGGCGCTGATCACGCGGTGAGCCGCGATGCTAGCGAGACCCCTTGAGCGCGGCAGTGACGACGTCCGGACGACCCAGGAAGCGCCCGAGATCCTGCCAAGCGTTCTGGTTGTCCGGCGACTGTCGCCGAATGAAGGTCAGGCCCGATTTCGACCAAGGCAGGACCTTGTCGGTCTGGTTGTCGAGGACGAACTCGCCGCGGTCGGTGACGACGGTGAGAACGGCGTGGCCGCCGCCCTCCTTGTCGATCACCACGGTGATCAGCAGCGCCGAGAGGGGCCAGCCGCGCTTGATCAGTTCGCGCCGCTTCTCGAGGACGTAGTCCTCGCAGTCGCCCTTGTCGGTCTTCGCATAGTCCCAGTTCTCGATGACGCCGAACTGGTCCTGGTCCGTGACCGGCTCGATCGCCTGGTTGAACTTGAGGTTGACGGTCAGGAGTTCACTCCAGGCCCGGTCGTCGAGGCGCATGACAGTCTGCGCCGAGCGCGGCGTCCGGCAGTCGGTCGGGTTGTCGTCGCAGAACTGCGACCAGCCGATCGGCGTGCGCGAGGATTGGCCGGCGTGGAGATGGGCAAGGTCGGTATTGCCGGACGCGAAGGCTGGCGTGACCAGGGTCGAAGTCGCGATAGCGAGGACTATCGCGGCGATAACGCTCTGCCTTTTTTTCATGACGCTCTCCATGTCGTTGAGAGCGTTTCTAGCGAGGACGCGTTGAATTCACGCGAAATTAGGCCCCTGAATTATAGGCCTAAGATTCAGAATTCATTGATATTTCTTGCCACCTCATCAACCTTAAGGAAGGCTTTCGCCATGGACCGTTTCGCTGCAGTCGAAGGCGCTGGCCGTGCGCTCGCCGCCACAGGCGCCATGACAATTCTCGTAGGCAGGGCATCATGAAATCGCGCAATGGCGCTCTGGCCATCGCCCTGGTCGCACTCGCGGTCCTGTTCTACGCGGTCAGCGTGGTGAGGATGCGCGAGGTGGAAGACCGCCGCCATCAGACCGACCCCAAGGCGCACGCCTCTGGCGCCCCGGCATCATCGCCGCGCCCCTGACCACCTGCGCGCAAGCGCGGTTCTTTCTCGGCCGTTCTTCCCCCCGCGCCTTTTGGCCTATGTCAGTAAAAAAGGCCGCGCTGGACCTACAGGGGGGTCACGTGTCCCTCGGCGGCTCTGATCTCGCCATCCTCGATCTGGATCGTCGTGTGGGTCAGCCCGAATTCCGATCGCATGACGCCGCTTGCAGCCGTGAGAATGCCGGCCGACTTCGTCATGTCGTCGATCACCAGATGGCAGCTCATCGCGTCCAGCCCAGACGTGATGGTCCAAACATGCAGGTCGTCGACGGCGACGACGCCGGGGAGGTCGGCGAGCTTTGCCTGTAGAAGCTTCAGATCGACCTCCGGCGGCGTACCCTCAAGCAGGATGTGTACGGCCTGCTTCAGTAGGCTCCAGGTGCGCGGCACGATGAACAGGCCGATGCCCGCGCCGACGATCGGATCGACGATCGTCCAGCCGGTGAGCAGGACGACGATGGCCGCGACGATGACGCCGAGCGAACCCAGCATGTCGCTCAGGACCTCGAAATACGCGCCCTTGACGTTCAGGCTCTCGGACGATCCTCCCGAGAGCAGCTTCATGCTGACGAGGTTGACACCGAGACCCACGACCGCGACGACCAGCATCGGACCGCCGATGATCTCCGGCGGGTTCTGGAAGCGCTGGTACGCCTCGTAGAGGATGTAGACCGTCAGGAGCAGGAGGACGACGGCGTTGGTCAGCGCCGAGAGCACCTCGGCGCGGACATAGCCGAATGTCTTCTCCGGCGTAGCGGGACGCTCGGCGAAGCGGATCGCGATCAGCGCCAGGGCCAGGCCGCCGGCATCGGTCAGCATGTGGGCCGCATCCGCCAAGAGCGCGAGGCTACCGGTCCAGAGCCCGCCGACGACCTCAGCGACCATGAACGCCGTGGTCAGGCCCAGCGCCATCGCCAGCCGGCTCTTGTGCCTGCCGGCCGCGGTGCCTGTCGGAGCCGCGCCGTGCGAGTGCCCTGTCGCCATCGTGAAACTCCCCATGAACGCCTACTGAGTAGAACAGGCGCTCAGATGTGATCTTTGTGCTCGGGTTCGCCGAGGTTCTCGACCCGGATGTCGGCCGAGAGGCGGCCGGCGCGCTCGAAGACGAAGGTCACCGGGATGAAGCTGCCGGGCTCGACCTTGGTGTAGAGGCCGACCAGCGTGATCTGATGTGTTCCTGGCCTGAGCGACACCCTGCCATTCGCCGGCAGGGCGAGTTCGTCGAGCTCCACGGGACGGACGATGCCGGTCTTGGTGTCCAGAGCCTTCAGGATGGCGTGGTGGGCTGCGGCCGTTTCGATCTTGAGGAGTCGATCCGGGCGAGCGCCGCTGTTGGCGAAGGTCGCGTAGAATGGGAACTGGTCGCCCTTCAGCGCCGATCCCTTGGCCCAGGGATGGATCACGGCGACGCCGCCACGCTGCGCCACCGGCTCGGGATGGATCTGCCCCATGGCGAGCAGACCAGCCCCGATCAGCACGCCCAGGCCCCCAAGGCGCCAGGCCGCTGCGCCCGAGAGCAGCGCAAAGGGCTTGGTCTCGGCGGCGGAAGCCGCCTCGATCCATTGTCTGATCCGCCTCATGATCGGTCTCCTTGCGCGCCTGGAGAGACATTGGGCTGTGGGGATGCGGCCTCGGAGCGGGCCTTGCGATAGTCGGCAAGAGCGGCCAGCAGCATCAGCCCGACACCCGCCGAGATCGCGATGTCGGCGCCGTTGAAAGTCGGCCAGTGCCAATCGCCCCAGTGAAGGTCGATGAAGTCCGTGACGGCGCCCTGACGCCAGCGGTCCTGCGCATTGCCGAGCGCACCACCCGCAACCAGCGCCAGACCGACCCGCTCGAGCCGGATCCGGCTTCTGACGGCCCAGACCATGAGGCCGATGGCGACGACGACCTTGAACGCGGCCAGCATGCCCGGCCACGCCTCCAGCGTGTCGCGGCCGATCCCGAAGCTGACGCCGTAGTTGAAGCCGAGGCGCAGATTGAGGAACGGCGCGATCTCGATGACGCGCGGCGGCGCCATCACATATGTGAGGATCAGCCATTTCGAGAGCTGGTCCAGCGCCGCGGCGGCGACCGCCCAACCAAGGACTTCTCCGAGCCGCTTCTGCAACGTCATGGCGTCGTGCTTTCCGGGGTGGTGCGGGTCCCGAGCCAACGCCGCACCCGCTGCTGATAGTCGCGATAGGGCTGGCCGAGGCTTCGCACGAGGACGCGTTCCTCGATGCGGACCTGGAGGACGATGGCGACCAGGAGCGCGAGCGTCAGCGCACCCTGAATGAGGCTGGGCAGCACGAGGAAAAGCCCGACGAAGAGCAGGGCCTGGCCGACGAAGACCGGGTTGCGCGAGATCGCGAACGGGCCGTTGTCGACGATCGGGCCGAGCTCGCCCTCCGCCGCACCGATGCGCCAGGAGGCGCCCATATGCCGCTGGGACAGGATCGCGAGGCAGGCTCCGACTACGACAAGAAGATGGCCCAGGACATCGACCCACGGGCCGTCGAGTGTGCGTTGGAGCGGGTCGGCCTTGATAGGATTGCCGACCAGCGCCAGTACGATGGGCCAGATCACCGCGCCGGCGAAGGCGAGGCGGAACAGCGTGGCCGACAGCGCCTGCTTCTCGCGGCCTTTGCCGAAGAGCCAGACCGGCCGTCCCGCTTCCCTGGCGAGGATGGCCGACATGGCGAGGAAGCTGATGACGTAGACGACGGTCATCAAGTAGCTGGCGATCTCCATGCCGGACATGGCGCGTTCCTTCCGCTCAGCCGACGCGGCCGGCGTTGAAGCGCAGCAGCCGCAGCGCGTTGGCCGTCACAATGACCGTGGCGCCGGTATCGGCCAGGATCGCGACCCAGAGGCCGGTGTAGCCGAACACCGTGGTGACGAGGAACACGGCTTTCAGCCCGAGTGCGATGGCGATGTTGACCCGGATGTTGCCCATCGTCGCCCGCGCAAGCCTGATCATGGCTGCGACGTCCCGGACCCGGCTCTTCAGGATCGCCGCGTCGGCGGTTTCCAGTGCGACGTCGGTGCCCGAGCCCATCGCCACACCGATGCCGGCGGCGGCGAGCGCCGGCGCGTCATTGATGCCGTCGCCGATCATCATGACAGAGGCCTCGGCTGACAGCGCCTTGATCGCGGTGACCTTGTCCTCCGGCATCAACTCGGCCTTGTGCTCCATGCCCAGCGAGCCGGCGATGGCCGCCCCCGTGCGGGCGTTGTCGCCGGTCAGCATCAGCGAGCGGATCCCCATCGCCTTCAACTCGGCTATGCCGGCGGCGGCGTCCTCGCGCGGTTCGTCCCGCATAGCGATCAAGCCGGCGAGGACGCCGTCCGCGATCACGGCTGCGACGGTCTTGCCGGCGGTCTCCAACTGCTCGACGGCCGCCTTCGCCTGGTCGTCGAAGTTGGCTCGCGAGAGCGCGTGGCGCGGCGCCCCGACGAAGATTGTGGCTCCGTCCAGCGTACCGGTGACGCCCTGCCCGGCGATGGCCTTCGCCTCGGTGGCATTGCGCACCGGGATCGCATGTCCCTTGGCGCGCTCGATGATCGCCAGCGCCAGCGGGTGGCTCGATCCGGTCTCGACGGAGGCCGCGAGTTCTACGACCTCCCGTTCGGTCCGTGCCAGCGCGACGACCTCCGTGACGCGCGGGCGGCCCTGCGTGAGCGTGCCGGTCTTGTCGAAGGCGACGACGCCGGTCTTCGCGGCAGCCTCGATGACGACGCCGCCCTTCATCAGCAGGCCCTGGCGTGCGCCGGTGGAGAGCGAGGCGGCGATCGAGGCCGGCACCGAGATGACCAGCGCGCAGGGGCAGCCGATCAGCAGCAGCGCCAGGGCCCGGTAGATCCAGACCGACCACTCGGCCCCGAGCAGCAAGGGCGGCACGATCGCGACGAGCACGGCAAGACCGACGATGGCCGGCATGTAGACCCGCGAAAACCGGTCGATGAAGCGTTCGGTCGGCGCGCGCGCCTCCTGTGCCTCCTCGACCAGCCGGATGATGCGCGCGATCGTATTGTCCTCGGCAGCCTTGGTCACGCGCACCCGCAGCGCCGCCTCGCTGTTGACCGAGCCGGCGAAGACCGGCTCGCCGATGCCCTTGGTCTTGGGAACCGACTCGCCGGTGACCGGGCTCTCGTCGATGCCGGAGACGCCATCCGTGATCTCGCCATCGGCCGGGATGCGGTCGCCCGGGCGCACCAGCACGGTCTGACCGATGTTGAGCGCCGCAGCATCGACCGTGCGGGTTTCGCCGTTTTCCTCGATAATGGCGGTCTTGGGCACGAGCTCGCCAAGCGCGCGGATCGAGGCCCGCGCCTTGTCTGCTGCGACTCCCTCCAGCACTTCTCCGACCGCGAAGAGGAACACGACCAGAGCCGCTTCCTCGGCCGCGCCGATGACCAGCGCGCCGGTGGCGGCGATCGTCATCAGCATCTCGATGGTGAAGGGCATGCCGGCGCTGGCGGCCGCATAGGCCTTGCGCGCCACGGGGACGATGCCGATCACGCAGGCCGCGATGAACGCCCAGTGCGCGGCGGCGGGCCAGACCAGGCTGGTGGCCCAGGCCGCACCGAGCAGCGCGCCCGTCGTCAGCACGAGACGGCCCTTATTGGTCTGGTACCAGGACACGCCGTCCGGGGTCGCTTCATGGACATGGCCCGGCAGGCCGTGCCCGGTGTCGACGGCCTGTTTGCCGACCGTGTCGGCCGTCCCTTGCCTGGCGGCGTGTCCATCATGGTCATGAGAATGGCTATGAACCGCATGATCATGCCCGGCATGATCTTCATGCTCGCGACGATTACCGGCTGCGGGGCTCGACGCTTGCGTCTTCGGCGCAACCACGGCGGTGGTGAAGCCGAGGCTGGCGATGCGCTTCTCGACTGCGTCGCGCTTCGTCTGGGTCTCGTCGAGCGCGAGCGTCAGGGTTTCAGACATTACCGAGAGCTTGACGTCGCTGACGCCAGGCAAGCGCTCGAGCGCACCACGAATGGTCGCAGCGCAGCCTGGACAATCCATGCCGCCGACCTTCCAGCTCAAGGGCTCCGGGCTGCGTTGGATCCCGGCCGTGGTCGTCGCGTCCGCCGGCTTATGGGGATGGCTGCAGCCGCACGTGGCTGCCGGCTCCGGGACCGGCGTCGCCTTCGCCACCAGCACCGTCAAGATGTAACCGAGGCCTGCGACGCGCTTCTCGATCGCTTCGCGCTTGGTCTGGCTCTCGTCGAGCGCAAGCGCCAGCGTTTCCGACATGACCGAGAGCTTGACGTCGCTGACTCCGGGCAGGCGCTCCACGGCGCCGTGGATCGTCGCCGCGCAGCTCGCACAATCCATCCCGCCGACCTTCCAGCTCAGGTTCTGGAGCTTGGTGTCCGAGGTCGCTGTCATAGTCGTCTCCGCTTGCAGGCGCTGTGAGACAACCCACATACGATCTCTAGCCACTTCAGGTTCAAGAGGTAAAATGAGATGGACGCAAAAAATCTCGCGCGCGTCATGCCGATCGGATCGCTCTCGGACCGGACCGGCGTGAAGGTTGAGACGATCCGCTATTACGAGCAGGTCGGGCTTCTTCCGCAGCCAGAGCGCTCAGAGGGCAACCAGCGCCGCTATGGCCGCGCCCATGTCGAGCGGCTCGCCTTTATCAAGCATGCCCGCGACCTCGGTTTTCCCGTCGACGGCATCCGCGCCCTACTAAGGCTGTCCGACAACCCCGGCATGGCATGCGACGAGGCCCACGCGATTTCGGTCGCCCATCTCGACGAGGTGCGCCACAAGATCGCGCGGCTCCGCTCGCTGGAGAAGGAATTGGAACGCATCGCTGCAGCCTGCTCTGGCGGAGTCACGGCCTGCGACTGCGCCATCATCGAGGCGCTGGCGGACCACAGCCAATGCGGGTACGATCGGCATTAGCCGGCGTAAAAGGCCACGACCCTGTTGTAAGTCCCCTTGGACCTGCTATTTTGGCCCTTATATGCTCTCAATCATTGTTCCCACTCAATGGTTGGGGCTCCGCCGGAATTTCCCTTGTTTTTCATGAGATTGGGACTGACCGGTAGGTTCGGGTCCTCTCCTGGGCACAACGCTTTTTCCTCAGCAGGACAAAGAGTTACGGTTTTATAAGGGCTTATCGGCTATCCGCTTTCACACAGCGGTTTCACACATGGCCCTCGCGATGCCCCGTCCCTTCGCTACCAAGTCGGGATCCTACTACCTCAACGTTCGGGTGCCGAACGAGCTCCGAGAGGTCGCGCGCGGCCGTGCCGTGACGCTGCCGATCGCCGGCGACCCCGTCACCGTCACCATCTCCGACAAGGTCTACATCTCGCTGCGCACCAAGAGCGCCCGCGAGGCTAAGGACTGTTTCCAGGCGGCGCTGGGCCGTTTGGCAGCCTACTGGGACTCGCTGCGCGCGTCCGTCCACACCCTGACGCCGATCGAGGTCAAGGCGTTGGCAGGCGAGGCCTACCGGGACGCCGTCAACAAGCTCGACGCGGACTACGATTTCAACGATCGCATCGAGGCGTTCGTCACCGAATATCGCGACGCGCCTCGCCCTGGCGCATGAAGAAGCTGACGCTTTCGAGATAGAGGGCGCCGGTCGGCAGCAGCTTGATGCGCGCTCCGGCATCCAGCGCCCGCACGATGCTTGACGAGGACTGCACGGTGGCGTCGGCGCGGCCCGACGCGACCTCGTTGATGGCGTCCGTCGCCGAGGGGAAGGAGGCGAACTGCGCCTTCGGGAAGGTACGCCGCGCCACGGCGAGCTGCGAGGTGCCCTGGAGCGTGGCGAAGCGGATGTTCTACGCGTTCAGATCCTCCGGCTTTTGTACCGTCGAATTCGGCTTCAGGGTCGACATAGACAGGCGCATGGAACGCAGGTATCGGCGTGAAGTCGCCGCGCAGCGCGCGGGCCGGAAGGTTCGTGACGGGCTCGATCATGTCGCAGCGGCCCGATTCCAGCAGCGAGAACAGCCCCGCCGCACTTGCACTCCGTAGCGTCTCGCGCACTGTCGAGGGCGCCGCGCCGACGCGCACCGAGATCGCCTTGTGGCCGAGCCCCTGCTCGAACCGATATCGCAAAATCTCGCGGACGCGCCGCATGCTCACCCTCTCCGCCGACATCAATCGCTCCCCTCGGACACGCCAAAAGGAGCAAGCCTAAGCCAGCAGAGGACCCGCGATCTTACCGCCCGACAGGGGGCGGCATCATCTCGGAATCCGGGGGCGGATTAATCTCGGAACAAGGGGGCGACATCCCTCGGAATCAGCAGCTAGGATCGCGAAGCTCACGACAGCCGCGGTGCCGGTCAGGATCAAAGGCACCGCATATGGCCGGTTGGGAGCAACGGCGCGCGTGCCTCTCGTGTCCGCCATCTTCGACCTATCGCCTTGCACCCTTCACCACGCTGGCCATCAGGACACCGAGACATCCGAACAGGAGTAGGAGCCCAATGGTGATCGAGTTGTCGTGAACGTAGTGAACCACAAGCCAGCAGCCGGCCACGACCGCCAGAATTGAGAGAGCGAGTTGCTCGTCGTCCACGAACAGACCGACGAACTCGTCAAAGATGAGGCGTAACACGGTCATCGGGCGATCTCCACGGGGCGGCGGGCGAGCGAGATCAAGGCGAGCCCGGCTGACAGGAAAATCGCGGCCAGCACGAGAATGGCCGCGTCGTGACCGGGCCATTCCACCCCAAGTCCCTCGCCGGTCCAGAACACTCCGAAGGCCGACAGCATGACGCCTACGCCGAACTTCAGGGTGTTTTCCGGCACTCGGGAGAGTGGCTTGTGAACGGCTATGCCGATCACCAGGACGAGAATGCAGGCGGCGAGCGCCCCCAGAGCCGCAGGCCAGAGCAGGCCGCGCCCGGCGCCGACCGCGATGACGATGAAGACAACCTCGACTCCCTCCAGCACCACGGCCTTGAAGGCCGCCAGCCCTGCAATCCAGTCGAGATGGGAGATGCGCTTGCGCGCGGCGTCTTGCAGGAGCGACGTCTCCTTTGCGAAGGCCTGCTCCTCGTCATGAAGTGCGATGATGCCCGCCGCCCGCAGGATCGCTTTCCGCAGCCAGCGAAGGCCGAAGAGCAGCAGCAAGATGCCGATTACGAGCTGCAGGCTTTGGATCGGGACCTTGTCGAGCACCGGCCCAAGCGCGAGCACCAGAAGACCGAGAACGCCGAGCCCGGCGGCGGTGCCGGCCAAGGCAGGTCGCCAACCTTGGACGGTCCCGACGGCGAGCACGATGGTGAAGGCCTCGACCACCTCGACGATCGAGGCGAGGAACGTGGCGGAAATCGCAGGCGCGGCAGTCGCCCAGGTCATCATGGCCGATCCCTTTCAGTGTTCAGGACGATGGCGGAGGTGCCAGATGCAGACCCACGACCAGGATGGCCGCGAGAAGCAGGATGAGAGCCGGATGTCCGATGCTCTCGATTGAGCCATCGATCCGGAACCCGATCAGGGTGGAGCCCGCGACGATGCCGATCACGCCGAGGTAGAGGCCCCTCATGATCACTGACGGCAGCGGCGGTGTGTCGTACGGCACGGACATGCTGGCCATCTCGGTTCCCAGGTGTCACAATGGATTTTAGATCAAGCGGCGATCATCGCTTTGTATTTGTAACGACCGTAACAATCAAGAGGTTCCATGTCTGCGTTGGAATGGTTGCTGCTGACCTACAAGGTCCCGGCCGAGCCCGCACGAAAGCGCGTCTCGATCTGGCGGAAGCTCAAAGGCATGGGCGCCGTCTATCTGCAGGGCGGCGTCTGCGTGCTGCCCAAGACCGACGACCATCTCCGTCGTCTCAAGGTTGTCGAGAACGAGATCGCCGAGGCGGAGGGCGAGGCGCTGCTGCTGGCGACGGTCGGTCTCGACCAGAAGCAGCAGGAGAAGATCATCGCCCGGTTCAACGCCGACCGCGACGACGAGTACAAGGAGTTCATCGAGAAGTGCATCGCCTTCGAGGCGGAGATCGCCGAGGAGACCCGCGTCAAGCACTTCACCTTCGCCGAGCTGGAGGAGAACGAGCAGGAGCTAACCAAGTTCAAGACGTGGATCGCCAAGATTCAGAAACTCGACTTCTACAAGGCGCAACGGGCTGAGGAGGCCGCAGAGCGGTTGACCAGGTCGGAGGCGATCCTCGACGCCTACGCCCATAACGTCTTCGCGGCGCAGGACGAGAATAAGCCGTCCGACAACGGCAAGCTGGGTTAGGTTCTGCCGCCATGACCCTTGAACAGCTCAGGATCTTTGTCGCCGTTGCCCAGCGCGAGCATGTCACGCAAGGCGCGCGCGAGCTGAACCTGACCCAGTCGGCGACGAGCGCTGCGATCACCGCGCTCGAGACGCGTCACGCCGTAAAGCTGTTCGACAGGGTCGGGCGGCGCATCGTGCTGACCAAGGCAGGGCAGATCTTTCTGGTGGAAGCGCGTGCTGTGCTTTCGCGCGCGGCTTTGGCCGAGACCGTCCTTGCCGATCTTGCCGGGCTGAAGCGCGGGACGCTGGCGCTCGCAGCCAGCCAGACGGTGGCGAACTACTGGCTGCCGCCGCTGATGCAGCGCTATCAGGAGCGCCATCCCGGAATCGCGCTAAGTCTGACGATCGGCAACACCGAAACGATCGCGGCTACGATCCATGACGGCGCGGCCGATCTCGGCTTTGTCGAGGGACGGATCGATGATCCTCATCTTGCCATCGAGATGGTCGGCGCCGACGAGATGGTTCTTGTCGTGGGTCGAGAGCACGGCTGGGCGGAGCCTGGCTGCGTTGATGCGAGTGAGTTGTCAGCGACGCCCTGGGTGTTGCGAGAGCCCGGTTCAGGTACGCGCGCATTGTTTGAACAAGCGCTCGCTGGAGCGGGTCTCACATTGGACCGCCTGACGATCGCACTGGAGCTGCCCTCGAACGAGGCCGTGTGCTCGGCCGTCGCCGCGGGCGGCGGCGCGACCCTGATCTCACGTCTGGTGGCGGAGGCGGGCCTGCGCTCTGGCGCGCTGATCGCGGTTGACGTCATGGTCCGGGATGGCCAGCCCGGGTTCGCGCTGAGGCATCGCGATTTCCTGGCCCTGCGTCATAAGGAACGCCACCTCACGCAGGCGGCACGAGCGTTTTACGCGCTGATCGAGGCAGGCGGCGAGACGCGAGGAAGCGTATGAAGTTCGCCGCTCCGGTCAGGCGACCCCGAGCAGCCTGATCAAAGCGTAGCTGATGGCGGCCAGCACGATCAGCGAGAGCGTGACGGCCGCGATAACACGTGGACCGGCCTTGGCGACCGTACGGATGTCGACGCCGAGCCCGAGCGCCGCCATGGAGACGACGGTCAGCAGATTGGCGACAGTCGCGATCCACGGCAGCGCGATCGCCGGGATCAGGCCTGCAGAGCGGAACGCGGCCATGACGAGAAACGCGACGATGAACCACGGCACCAGATGGTGGACGGGCACCCGGTTCGGCATCGGACGGTCGCCGGCCGTGACGTGAGGAGCTAGCTCGTCGCTGTCCTCGCGCAGACGGCTGGTCAGCATCGACAGGACGAGGACGACCGGCCCGAGCATCAGCACGCGCACGAGCTTGACCAGCGTGCCGATATGGACGGCCACGACGCCTGCCGGAGCCGTCGCGGCTATGACCTGCGGCACCGCATAGACCGTGAGGCCCGACAGGATGCCGAACTGGGTCGCGCTCAGGCCGAGCGCCGGGATTAGCAGCGGCAGGCCCAGGACGACGAGGACGCCGAGGACGGCCGTGAAGGCGATCGAGGAGGCGACGTCGTCGCCATCGGCGCCGATGACGGGCGCGACCGCTGCAATGGCCGAGTTGCCGCAGATCGAGTTGCCGCAGGCGATCAGGATCGCCAGCCGGCGCGGCAGGCTCAAGGCGCGGGCGATGCCGTAGCTCAGGGCGATGGCGACGGTGACGATGCCGGCGATGCCCAGCAGCAGGCCGGGCCCTGCGGCGATGATCGTGGCGGCGCTGAGCGAGGCGCCCAGCAGGACGACCGCGACCTCCAGCAGCGTCTTGGCCGAGAATGTGATACCCCTGCGCCATGCCGATCCAGGCGCCCATGCCGTCCGCACTGCGGTCCCGATCAGGATCGCCAGTACCAGCGCTTCCAGCCAGGCGCGATCGAACAGGCGCTCCTCGATGTGCTCCAGCGCAAACGCTGCACCGGTCACGGCGAGGCAGAGCGCCAGGCCCGGCAGGATGGCGAGCAGCTTGCCGCCGGCGTCTAAAGCCAGATTGCGGGAGGCGGTGTTGACGGTGTTCGGCGACATCGGTTGGTCCTGGCCTGATCGGCTGCGATTGGGTCACAGGAGAATGAAGCACCATGATTGGCCCATCCAACGACTAATCATTCTCAGTTCGTTCGATAAAAGCGAATGATCGTGTCGAGTTGAACACGGGCACACGCGCGGCATCTGGCGCGCTCTTGGTCGCTGATGACGGAGCGCGCGCTGGCTGCCATGATGCCGACCCGGAAACCCTGCGACCTTCGGCCGGCGAAGCGAGACACGATCCTGCGCAAGACGATCGAACTGGCACTTCGGGATAACTGGCAGCGGCTGTTCGGCTATGCTGTCAGGCTGAGCGGCAGCCGTGACGCCGCAGGCGATCTGCTGCAGTCATGCGCGAGCAAGGCTCTCGCCAGCCCGGCTATTCCGACAGAACCGTCGCAGGCGCGGGCCTGGCTGTTCAAGGTCCTGCGCAATTGCTGGATCGACGATCACCGCCGGTCTTCGGTGCGCGCTGACGACAGTGCGGCAGAAGCCTGGGGAGCTACGGTTTGGGACTGCGACGACCGACTGATCGCCGAGATCACTGTCAGACAGGCATTGGAACGAATCGACCCGGCGCATCGCGAGATCATCGAACTGGTCGATCTGGCAGGGTTCCGCTATGCCGAGGCGGCGGAAGTCCTCGATCTGCCAGTGGGCACGGTGATGAGCCGCCTCAGCCGCGCGCGTCTGGCGATGCTGAGCCTGATCGAGGGGCGAAACGTCACGCCGATCTCAGCAGGACGGCGCCATGCGAGATGAAGACGAGACCATGACCGGCAACCCGACGATGACCTGGGAGGCGCTCAACGCCTACGTCGACGACGAGCTCGCGCCCGATGCCGCCGCCGACATCGCCGCTGCCGTCGCGCGCGATCCCGATCTTGCCGCACGCGTTGCAAGCCTCTCGCGTCTGCGGGCCACGACGCGCAGCCTGGCTCCGGAGATCGGCGCGCCGGCGCTGCGACTGCCGCAGCGACGGCGGCCCCTGTCCGCACGGGTTGCAGCGCTGGCCGCATCCCTTTCCCTCGCCGTTGGCCTGGGCGCCGCGATCTGGATGGTTGGCATGGCGACGCCGGATGCGCCGCCGCTTTCGGCGGCCGTGGCCGCGCATCGCGCCTGGCTCGCTGACGCGGGTGCCGATCGGAGTGGCCGGCTTCAGGTGGAGATGGCCGGGGCCAGCGCCGGCCAGCTGCCGGACCTGGCGCTCGCTTCGCTGACGCTCGTCCATCTGTCGCTCGATCCGGCCATCCGCCGGGGCGGCGGCATGCTGGCCGGTTATGTCGGGCCCAATGGCTGCCGGATCGGCTTGTGGATCGCGCCGCATCGCGGCCCCTCGCTGCCGCATCCGGTCGCGCAGGATCGGGAGGGATTGTCGATCCGATCCTGGAGTGCAAACGAGACGGATTATGCGCTGCTCGGGCGCGGCATCGATGCCCTGCGTCTTGATCGGATCGCAGCGCTGGTGGCGCGCCTGACCCAGAGCGAGCGCCTGCCGCCCCGCGAGCACATCGCCGCACTGGACGAGGCCAGGGCCGCCGGCTCCGCCTGCACGGGTTGAGGCCTTAGATTTTTATGGGTCCGGGAATAAAACGGCATCGTCCTGCGTCGTCTCCCATGAGGAACATGTCCTCGGGAGAAACGCCATGCTCAACGAAGCACAACTGCGGGATGCCGCAGCACCATCGCCCGACAATGACGGCGCAACTCGGCCGATAGGCCGCCAGCCATCTCGCCGCGGATTGCTGCTCGGTGGCAGCCTTGCCTCGCTCGGGGCAGCCGCCGGCCTTGGCCTGCCGCTCGGGAGCGGCGCCGCGGGCCTGACCTCGGCAGCTTCCGCTCAGGGCGCGCCCGCCGCTGGCGCCGCGCCCAAGGGTCCGCAGCCTTTCGATTATCCCGGTAAGGACAAGGGTCTCGTCCTGCTCGGCGACCGGCCTCTCGTGGCCGAGACGCCGGAGCGCCTGCTCGACGACGACACCACGCCGATCGGAAAATTCTTCGTCCGCAACAACGGCCAGATCGCCGAGGAAAATAAGCAGGGCGACGCCTGGAGCTTCAAGGTCGAGGGCGAGGTCGACAAGCCGCTGACGCTGACCGTCGCCGAGTTGAAGTCGCGCTTCGCCCCGCAGACGATGCGGATGGTTCTGGAGTGCGGCGGCAATGGCCGCTCCTTCTTCCAGCCGCCGGGACGCGGCAACCAGTGGACCAATGGCGGCGCCGGCTGCGCCGAGTGGACCGGCGTCAGGCTCGCCGACGTGCTGAAGGCGGCAGGCCTCAAGGACGGCGCGAAATTCACCGGCCATTACGGCGCCGATCCGCATCTCTCCGGCGATGCCGGCAAGGACGCGATCTCGCGAGGCATGCCGATCGAGAAGGCTATGGAGCCGCATTCGATGCTGGTCTGGGCCATGAACGGAGAGCCCTTGCCGCATATCCATGGCGGGCCGCTACGCCTGGTCGTGCCGGGCTGGCCGGCGTCGCTGTCATCGAAATGGCTGACGCGCGTGCTCGTCCGCAAGGATCCCCATGACGGCCAGGGGATGGGCGGCACCTCCTATCGCCTGCCGACGATCCCGCTCGTGCCGGGCTCGAATGCCGATGGCAAGACCAACTTCGCCGACATGACCTCGATGCCGGTGCGCTCGATCATCACCGCGCCCGCCAACGGCACGCGGCTTGACGCCGGCACGCGTCAGGTGCCGCTGCGCGGTGCGGCCTGGGCCGGCGACCACGACATCCAGAAGGTGGAAGTCTCCGTCGATGCCGGCCAGCGCTGGCAGATGGTTTCGATGGCCAAGCCGAAGAACCGCTACGACTGGGTCCGATGGGTCGGCACCGTGGCTTTGCCGAGCGACGGCTATTTCGAGGTCTGGGTCCGCGCCACGGACTCGCGTGGCGTGGCGCAGCCCCATGTCGCGACCAACTGGAACCCGCAGGGCTACGGCTCGAACCCGCTTCACCGCATCGCCGTCTTGGTGGGCTGACCGCATGGCGATCAGGATCAACCATTTGGCGGCCGCAGCAGCGGCCGCCGTTCTGAGCACTCTGCTCCTTGCGGCAGTCTCCTCGACCGCCTCGGCGCAGGCGCCGACCACGGTAGAGGAGACGCCTGAATCGCTGCCGGATTTTGCCGGCCGCGAAGAGACCTTCGGCTATTGCGTCGGCTGTCATTCCTTCCAGGTCGTCGGCCGGCAGGGCATGGACCGCGGACGGTGGGACGAGACGTTGAGCTGGATGACCGAGAAGCACGCCATGCCGGCGCCCGACGCCGAGACGCGCAAGGTGCTGCTCGACTATCTCGCGCAGGCCTACCCGACCAAGGCCCCGGCCCAGGCAGGTGGCTGGGTCAGCCCCTTCGCGCCTAAACCCTGACGACGAAAGCCATTACGATGAAACGCATCCTCCTCGCCGCGGCGCTGGCCGCCTGTTGCTTGTCGTCGGCACGCGCTCAGGACGCCGCCGCCGGCGAAAAGCTCTTTGCGCAATGTCGCGCCTGCCACCAGGTCGGCGAGACCGCGAAGAACACCGTCGGTCCCATTTTGAACGGTATGATCGGCCGTCAGGCTGGAACGCTCGACGGCTACAGCTATAGCGCCGCGATGAAGGCCTCTGGCATCTCCTGGAGCGACGAGACGTTCTCGGAGTACATCAGAGACCCTAAGGCGAAGGTGCCCGGGACCAAGATGATCTATCCGGGGCTGAAGGATGCAGCCAAGGTCGCGGATCTCATCGCCTATCTGAAACAGTTCGGCGGTGACGGCAAAAAGGCGCCCTGAGGCGCCTCTGTCGCAAGCCGGTTTCTTCGCTGCGCTCGTCAGGCAAAGATGGCGATCAGGACGATTGCTGTTCCGCCCATGGCTGCGGCGATCGGCAGCGCCGTGATTTGGAGCAGCGCGTCGCGTCCACTGACGCGTCCTGTCGCGATGTCGACGTCGCCGTCCAGGAACTCATGGAAGCTTCGCTCGGTTTCGCGCTCGGGCGTCATGTTCCTGGACAGAGCGCCGCCTCCGACCAGAAGCCCGAAATACATCAGGCTGATCGTGGTGACGATGACGAGAAGCAATGTGCTGGGCCCGCCGGCGAAGGCTGCCCAGGCCAGCACGATCAGCCAGGCATATCCTGCCAGTGCGATGCCGATGGCATAGGGATGGACGCCAGTCGCGCGCAGACGATGATGCTGCTTGGCGCGCTGCACTGTCGTGTCGCTGCGAGGCACTTTGCCGATCGTTCGGGCTTCGGCGATCGGCATTCTGAATGTGGTCATCGTCATGATCCTCTCCTCTCGGCTCATCCATCCGGATGTCCTTGAGGAGAGGATCGCGTCGTCTAGCATATTTATCCAACGGATCGTTCTTGTCGAATTAATCGAATCAGGCGAACGATTGGATGACCCTCACGGCTTTTGGATCTGCACCGGCTTGCCGGGCTTGTCAGCCATGCCCTCTACGATGACGAGGTAGCGCCTCTGAATGGCCGCAACCTCGCTGACGACCTGCCGGATCGGTCCGACCGCGTTGACAATCGCCGCGCCGGCGGGGTTGCTCATGAAAGCGGCGAGCGGCTGTACGACGCCATCGCCGGTCGCGCTGGCAGCCAGCGCCAGCACATAGGGCTGCTTCGGCTCAAGGCCGGTGACGGCAGCCTGCAGCATCTGAACGAGCCCCTGGTTGAACAGCGTCACCTGCGTAGCGCCCTTGCCGTCCGCGCTTGCGAGTGAAAGCTGGGTAGACCCCGCGGCGGCCGAGAGCGGCTGGAGATTGGCCATGCCGTCGCCCTTGGTCACCGCGTTGGGAACATAGGCGACGCCTTGGGGCGCTTGTCCGAGCGGGATCGTCTCGATGACTTTGTTGCTGGCGGTGTCGATCACGGCTGCCGCATCGGCATTCTCCAGCCCAACGTAGACGCGTGTCCCGTCGCCTGACGGCCATAGGCCATGGGGCAAGGCGCCAACAGGGATGCTGGCGACCTGCTCGAAACCGTCGGTGCGGAAGACCTTGATCAGGTTCAGCCCGCCGACCGTGACATAGGCGAACTGCTCCTTGCCGTTGCGGACGATGTTGACGTGGTTCGTGATCGGGCCGGTATCGAGCACCTTGAGCGACTGGAACGGCGGCTTGGCGTTGAACACCATCGTCTTGCCGATGTCCTTCAGCGTCAGCCAGACCTGTGCACCGTCAGGCGTGGCTGCGATATCGGGGCAGAACGGGCTGTCCTGCTTCATGCTGCCGACGATCTTCTTGGTCCCTGTGTCGATCACGACCGTCTCGGGGCTGAAGCTGGAGCAGACATAGCCATAGCGGCCATCGGGCGAGAAGATCGTCATGCCCGGGCCGTTGGGCACCTTGATCCGTGTCGTCGGCGCAAAATTCTCACCGTCGAGCACCTGGATGTAGTCCTCGCCGCGAATGCTGACCCAGACTTCCTTGCCGTCTGGCCGGAAGAAGGCTTCGTGCGGCGAACGGCCGACATAGGCCGTGTGCTTCACGGCATTGGTCTCGGTATCAATGAAGCTCACGGAATTGGAGCCGATCGAGATCACCGCGAGCGTCTTGTGGTCAGGCGAGAAGCCCATGCCGTGAACCAGCACCTGGCCACGATAGAGCGGGCTGAGGTTCGCCGGCGTCGGCTCGCCGAGCTTGATCACGCCCAAAAGCTTGTTCTGCGACGGGTCGATCACAGAGACCGTGTTGGAGAACTGGTCGGAGGTGTAAAAGCGGTCGCTTTTGCTGATCGCGATATCGGGCACGTCGGCGCGACCGGGCGCCTGGCCGGCGAAGGCAGGAATAGCTGTCGAGAGCAGCAGCAGGGCTGCGAGGCGCGTGATCATCGTTTCATCTCCTTGTGGTCGTGATGGCCGTGCGCGGATGCCGAGGCGCCTGCGGCATTGGCCGGAGTGGCGGGTTTTTCGTCCAGGATCGCCTGCATCACGGCGATTTCCTGCCGCTGTTCGACGATGATTCCCTGGGCGAGACGGCGCAGGCGCTCCTCGCGGCCGAAGCGCAGTTGGATCTCAGCCATCTCGACCGCGCCCTGGTGATGTGGGATCATCATCGTCGCAAAGTCGCGGTCGGGGTCGCCGGTCGGTTTGGCGGCGGCCATGCCCTCATGCATGCGCGCCATCGACCGATCCATTGCCTCGCTGAAGGCTTTCATGTCGGTGGCGGCGATGCCTGCGGCGTTGATCGTGGATGGTCTTGGCGTTTCGGTCGCGTGGGCCGCTGAACCAATCGTGAATAGGCCGAACACGGCCAGTTGGAGCGTTCGCATCATTCCTCCATTGCGACGTCATATGGAGGTCAACGCGCGAGAGACGTCTTTCATTCCGGAGGGCCTGTGCGTGTCAGAACACGAGGACGTGTGCTTCGCCGGTGATCAGGCCGGCCAGCACGGAGGCGTCTCCCATGCGCTAGTCGAGATTCAGCGGAAGTTTATACTCCGGATCGCCATCCCTTCATCGTTTGGCGTCAACGCCACGAGCGGGATAGATGGTGGAAAAGCAAGGCATCATCGGAGCGTCGAAGGAACGCGGCCCCTCATGGTAGACACGTGAACTGGGGAAGAAGGCATTTTCGCAGTTGGGCAGCCTCCAAGCGTGGGAAATTCGGCCCAGGATATGTTCCTCCCAACCGCCGATGTCGGTTCTAGACGCTACGCCAACCGGCATAGAAATTGGGACTAGGCATCAAAATTGTCGGTTAAAATCGACATATAACTTGATTTTGTCGGCTATAGCCGACATATAATGGACCGTGGAGGAACTCCTAATGGGTCGCGGTCACCTGTTAAGCACCCCGCCCTATGAGGTGGAGACGGCCTTGAAGCGCCTGGGCGCGAACCTGCGCACGGCGCGCCTGCGCCGGAATATCACCCTTGCCGATGTCGCCAAGCGCATCGGCGCTAGCCGAGAGGTGGTCGGCGAGGCCGAGCACGGCAAGCCGTCCACCAGCATCGCCATCTATACCGCCCTGCTGTGGTCCTACGGCCTGGTCGAGCGCCTGGGGTCGCTCGCCGATCCCGCCACGGACGACGAAGGCCTGCGCTTGGCGAGCCTGCGCGAGCGCCGCAACGCCAGCACGCCCCAGCCCCTCGATGACGACTTCTGAGGGCGCCCATGCCGGAAGCCTATGTCTACATCACGCTCCCGGGCGCCACGGTGGCGGTCACCGCCGGGCGCTTCGAGCTTAGGGCCAACCGGAATGGTGTCACCACGGGTCTGTTTGTCTACGGCCGGCGCTATCGGGAGCGTGCCGATGCCGTCGAGATCGATCCGGTCGAGTTGCGCCTTGGTCGCGCCAGCTATGACACGGTCCGCCTGAATGGTGTCTTCGGCGCGCTCCGGGACGCCGGGCCGGACTACTGGGGCCGCTGGGTGATCGAAAAGCACGCCGGCCTTGGGCAGATGGGCGAGCTCGACTACCTGCTGCACTCGCCGGATGATCGCGCCGGTGCCCTGGGTTTTGGCCTCGGCGTCGAGCCACCCGCGCCAGCGCGAGACTTCAACAAGACCTGGGATCTGGAAAAGCTGCAGTCGCTCGCCGACGCGCTGCTCGCGGACGCACCGCCTCGAGACGCCGCGCAGGTCGAGGAGCTGCTGCTGCTCGGCACCTCTATGGGCGGCGCCCGGCCCAAGGTGGTGGTCGAGAGCGAGGATGTGCTCTGGCTGGCCAAGTTCAACCGCACGGACGACCGCTGGAACATGGCGCGGGTCGAGCACGCCACGATTAGGCTTGCCCGCCAATGCGGCCTGCAAACAGCCGAGTCGCAGATTGCCAGCATCGGCGGTCGCGACGTGCTGCTGGTCAAGCGGTTCGACCGTACGCGCGTCAATGACGGCTACGCCCGCGCCCGGATGGTCAGCGCGCTGACCCTGCTGGAGACCGACGAGACGCCCGAGGGGCGGGCGCGCTGGTCCTATGTGCTGCTGGTCGAGACCCTGCGCCGGATCAGCGAGCGCCCTGCCGACGACGCGCGCGAGCTGTTCCGCAGGATGGTGTTCAACGCCCTCGTCTCCAACATCGACGATCACCCGCGCAACCACGCGGCTATTGCACCAGGCTCCGGCTGGCGCCTTTCGCCGGCCTACGACCTCACGCCGACGCCTTCGATCGGCGAAGAACGGCGCGACCTTGCCATGGCCTGTGGTGCCCAAGGCCGCTTCGCCAACGCGGCGAACCTGCTGAGCGAATGCCGCCGGTTTCTGCTCGCTCCCGATGAGGCGAAAGCGCTCGTCGATGAGATGACCGAAGTCGTGGCCCGCGAATGGTACGCGACCGCCCGCATCTGCGGGGTCAGCGAAGCCGACTGCGAGGTGATCCGTCGGGCCTACGTCTATCCGGGCTTCTCGACTGGAGCCTAGCCGGACGACGAAGCCACTTGTAGAGCGGCCAGTCCAAAACTGTGCCGGCTCGATGAGGAACCGCGCGGGCGGCCAACTTCTCGTGGCGATGAAGCCCTCGTCGCCTGAAATGGGTGCTGAATTCTCTAGATTTTAGGTGTCGCCACGCTATGATCAACGACCTATGAAGTTCACACTTCCCTTTCACACAGCAACTCAAGCGCGCATCTTGCCAAGAAGATCGCGCGCGCAGCCTCGAACGATGATTTAATCCACACCTACCGCTCGCCACGAGGTTTCCCCGGTTCGCGCTTACCTTCGCCTCGTGCCGGGTCGGTGCGTTTGCGTTGCGCAGCGGCTGCCAATTCCCGGAGCAGATGCTCACGGCGCGTTTCCGGATCGGGCATCTTCGCCACAAATTCCCGCACCTTGATCGCAAGCGCACGATCACTACCCTTCCCGGTCTTTTCCAAATCCTTGGCATGAGCCAGGTATTGTGCCCGGATCTTGGCCTGCCGTTCTCGAGCCTTAGCCTCCCAAGGCCGCGAACCCGAGCCGCCACCCTTCGCCGCTCGAACGACATCGTCCCGAGCCCCCTTGTCGGTGTCCGGGACCACACCGCGCCGACGCAGCGCCACCACCGTCCCCTTGTCGTGCTTGCGCACCTTCCCCCGCGTCCGCCGCGGCGTGGCCTCGGCCGCGACGCCGCGTAGCCGTAGCTCGCCGGCAAACCGCTCGCGCCAGGTCGCCAGATCGGCCTTTCGGGGGTTCAGGCGCTTTCCGTTGTAGCCCTGCGAGCGCACCGTCAGATGCACATGCGGGTGCTTATCATCGAGGTGCTGCACGAAGACATAGTCGTGGTTCGCTTCGAACGTCCCGATAGCAAACGCCCGCACGGCGTCTTTCACCGCGATCGGATCGGTGCCCGGCGGCATCGACAGGATGACGTTGACCGACACGCTGCCATCGCGGCGGCGCTTGTCGTCCAGCACCGCGTCGTCCGTCCAGCGTAGCTGGAGATCCCTGAGACCCTCTCGGCCCTGCATCAACGAACCCTGCTCGGTCTCCGCCGTCAGTTCGCCATTGCGCATGATGTATTCGAGATGAGATTTAAGATGTCCGGCGTCCTTGGTCCGTCCGGTGATCTTCACCATCACCTCCGGCGCCCGGCCCACGATTCGTTCAAGCCGCGCCCGCATCGCCGGCGTGACCCGCTGAGGCGCGACTGGGTCTGGAATGTCGGCCTCGGACACACGCGGCCGGCGTACCGGCGTCCGCCAGACGTAGGAGATCGGCGGAAGATCATCGAGAAGCTCTTTGGCATGCTTCCCGCTCATCATCGGCCTTCCCAATAGGTGCTGGTTCGATCCAGAACCTCTTTCAATTCGCCCTGTAGCGCCTGAAGCGCGCCTTGGGCCTCGCTCAGCACCTTCCAACTGTCGGCCCCTGGATCGAGCTCGCTACGGTTGGCTGCACGAGCGATCTGATTGATGTTGCCTCCGATCCGACTGAGCTCCCGAGCAATCGTCCGCAGTGCCTCCCGCTCGCCCTCCGACTGCTGCGCTGGCGCGCCAAGACGCGACCGAACCAGCGACGTGATCCACTGCGTCCGCGTCATCCCGCGCACAGTAGCCATCTCACCAACCTGACGCAGCTCGCTCTCGCGGAAGCGCACGGTCACCTTCTGCGGCGTACCGACCGCGACCGGCGCTCGCTTCGATTCCGGCGCACCGACTGCGCTCTCAAGCAGCCTCCGGATCAACGCCGACTTGCCGCCCTCAGTCGCCGCTAAGGCCGCGAACTGAAGCGCCAACTCCTCCGAAACCCTCAACGTCAACGTCGGCATCGTGACGCCCTCTCACCGCACCCAAAACCAGCGACGCGCCGAAGCGCGTCGCCACGCCAAACTGGCGTAATAATTCGCTGGCGGCAAGCCTATCCTGCACTAGAAACTCAACCAAAGACTCTCAACAATCCACCTCAGTTAACGATTCGAGAAGGGGCGTGTCACGAGCGCCGTCGGCAGCCCACAGCAAACCGACGATGCTGTCGCTGGCTTAGGAAATGAGACCGCCCCTGGAACGACGCAGTGTGGTTCAAACCACACTCTGGGCGAGCCGCTGGTCTCGCAGTGTCAGCCGATGAGAACCGCTTCGATCCGAAGCGCGGTCACGCTGGCATCCTCAACCGAACCGTTATCGAATGCGACGCGCGCGAAACCTTGGCTGCTCGCCATAGTATCGTCGAGCACCAAAGCACCGTGCCGTTTGCCGACACGGACTCGCACGACAGCCACACCCTTCGCAGCAGGACGCGATTGCGGTGCCATCGC
>NZ_JAUYTP010000065.1 GCF_030695125.1 Allobosea sp.
CTGCTCAAGGGCATCCGCGTGCTGGTGGTGGACGACAACGAGGTGTCGCGCGAAATCCTCGCCGACATGCTGCGCTTCTTTCACCTCGACGTCGTCACCGCGGCGAGCGGGCCGGCCGCGCTGGCCACGCTCGAAGCGGCCTCTGCCCACCCTTACGACCTGGTGTTGATGGACTGGCGCATGCCCGGCATGAACGGCGACGAGGCGACCCAGCGCATCCACCTGGATTCCGCCATCGCGCAGCAGCCCAAGGTGGTGATGGTGACCGCCTACGGCCGCGAGGACGTGATCCGTCTGGCCGAACAGGCCGGCGTGGATGGTTTTCTGATCAAGCCGGTGTCGCCGTCGACGCTGCTCGACACCCTCCTCTCGGTACTGGGGCGGGGCCGCATTCTCAATGGCAATCGCCCGCAGCACGGCATCCCGGATGACGGCGCCCGCGCCCAGCTCGCCGGCGCGCGCATGCTGCTGGTCGAGGACAACGACATCAACCGCGAATTCGCCACCGAGCTGTTGCGCAGCGAGGGCATCAAGGTCGATCAGGCCATCAACGGCCAGGAAGCGGTCGAACAGGTGCAGCGGCAGATCTACGACGGCGTGCTGATGGATATCCAGATGCCGGTCATGGATGGTCTTGAGGCGGCCCGCCGCATCCGCGCGCTGGCGCACGCACCGGGCGGCGAACGCTACGCCCGCCTGCCCATCATCGCGATGACGGCGCTGGCGATGGCGCAGGATGCCGAAAAGAGCCAGGCCGCCGGCATGAACGACCATATCACCAAGCCGGTGGCGCCGGAGCGGCTGGTGGCGGCGCTGGCAAAGTGGATAAAGGTGCCGGCGGAGCGGGCCGGCCAGGTGCAGCCCGCATCGCGGCCAGGCAGCTTGCCGCCCGAGCTGCTGGCACTGTCCAGTCTCGATGCGAGCGAAGGGGTGCGCCGCATCGGCGGCAAGCTGGAGGCGTATTACAAGCAGTTGCGGCGCTTTCGCGAGCACTATGCCAATGCGGTGGGGACACTGCGACAGTTAACGACGGACGCGCAGACGCAGCAGGCACAGGAGTTCTGCCACGCGCTCAAGGGCGTGACCGGCAATATCGGCGCCACGGCATTGTATGCATGCGTGAGCATGATCGATGCCGAGCTGAAGCAGGACACGCTGCCCGACGCCGCCGCTCTGGATGCGGCGCAGTCGCTGCTGGAGGCGGTGATGCGCGACATTGACAGCCTGCCGACGACGCCGGCACGCGCGTCCGCTGTCGCACCCCTGGCGCCCGATCAGGTGCGCGAGCAATTGGCGCAGCTGTTGCACGCGCTGCAGGACGACCTTGGCTCTGCCGAGCCACTGCTGGTGGCCTTGCGTGCCGGTGTTGACGGAACGCCCCTGGCGGCGGACATTGATGCGCTCGCCGCGCAGGTCGATGTCTTCGCCATCGATGAAGCGCGCGCGCAGCTCACTGTGCTGCTGGGCCGACTGACGCATACAACCTGAGCCACCCGATATGACCGAAGCCGTTGCCAGCCGCCCTCGCATCCTCATCGTCGATGACGTCAACGAGAACCTGCATGTGCTGATGAGCGTGCTGCGCGACGACTATGTGATCGCCGCCGCCACCAGCGGCGAGAAGGCGCTCGATCTGGCGCGCCAGCAGCCGTATCCCGACCTCATTCTGCTCGACATCAAGATGCCGGGCATGGACGGCTACTCGGTGTTGGCGCATCTCAAATCCAATCCGGCCACCGCCGACATTCCGGTCATTTTCGTGACGGCGTTGGCTGAGGCGGCCGACGAGGCGCGCGGTCTCCAGCTGGGCGTGGCCGACTACATCACCAAGCCGATCAACCCGGAACTGCTGCACATGCGCGTGCGCACCCAGCTCGAGCTGCAGCGTTATCGCAGGAATCCGGTGCTGTTCGACGTGTCGCAGGACAGCGATCCGGATCGCCCGCCGTCGCTGCTGGTGGTCGATGACGTGCCGCAGAACATCCATGAGCTGCTGGAGGCGCTCAAGGACGATTACCGCATC
Source organism: Allobosea sp. (assembly GCF_030695125.1). Classification (GTDB taxonomy): domain Bacteria; phylum Pseudomonadota; class Alphaproteobacteria; order Rhizobiales; family Beijerinckiaceae; genus Allobosea. The sequence continues at coordinate 2,024 of NZ_JAUYTP010000065.1, forward strand.
CTGGTTGCCCGCTCCGGCGCCAAGGCGCTCGAGTTGATCGAGGGCGAGAGCCCGCCCGACCTCGTGCTGCTCGACATCATGATGCCGGAGATGGACGGCTACGAAGTGTGTCGGCGCATCAAGGCTTCGCCCAGGGGCAATCGCATCCCGGTGATTTTCGTCACCGTGGTCGACGCCACCGAGGACAAAGTCCGGGGCTTCAGCATCGGCGCGGCCGACTACATCACCAAGCCCTTCGACGTCGATGAGGTGCGTGCGCGGGTGCGCACCCAGCTCGAGCTTTCCCGGCTGCGCAATTTCCTCGAAGACCTGGTCGCTCAGCGCACCGCCCTGTTGGAACAGAGCGAGGAAAAATACCGCATCCTTGCCGACTATTCGCCCAACTGGGAATACTGGGTGGCGCCGGATAGCAGCTATCTGTATGTGTCGCCGGCCTGTCGCGATGTATCGGGCTATGCGCCGGCCGATTTCTTCGTCGATTCGGGGCTGATGGAAAAAATCATCCATCCCGACGATCTGGCCGGCTGGAAGGCGCATCGTTCCGCGGCTGCGGCCGGCACCGCCCCGGGTCCGCACCTGTTCCGCATTAGTGCCCGCGACGGCAGCGAGCGCTGGATCGAGCATGTGTGCAAGCCGGTGTTTGATGCAGCGGGCCAGCCGATCGGGCTGCGCGGTTCGCTGCGCGACATCACCGACCGCCAGCGCGCCGAGCAGAAACTGGACTTCTTCGCGCATCGCGACCCGCTGACCGGGCTGCCAAATCGCGCCCTGTTCGCCCAGCTGCTGGCGCAGGCCGTCCTCAATGCCGAACGCAGCCGGACCCAGTTCGCGTTGCTGTTTCTCGATCTCGACAATTTCAAGGCCATCAACGAGAGCCTCGGCCACACGCTGGGCGACCGGCTGCTGATCGAGGTCAGCAAGCGCCTGCAGGGCCTGTTGCCGGATAACAGCGAAATCGCCCGCATCGGTGGCGATGAGTTCTACATCATCGTCGACCATGCAGCGAGCCTGTCGGGTATCGACCTGGTCGCCCAGCGCATGATCGACGCGCTGGGCGAGCCTTTCCCGATCGACGACAACATGATTTACATCGGCGCCAGCATCGGCATTGCGCTGTATCCGAACGATGGCCGCGATGCGGCCAACCTGCAAAGCAGCGCCGACGCAGCGCTACATCAGGCCAAGGCCCAGGGGCGCGGGATCCTGCGTTTCTTTTCGCCGGAAATGACCCGCCGATCGCGTGCGCGCCTGGCGCTGGAGGCCGATCTGCGCCGTGCGCTGGACCAGCAGGAGCTGCGCCTGCATTACCAGCCGCAAATCGACCTGAGCAGCGGGAAAATCGTAGGCGTCGAGGCACTGGTGCGCTGGCAG
>NZ_JAUYTP010000066.1 GCF_030695125.1 Allobosea sp.
CAAAAAACACGAAAAATCTGCATTTTTAATACCTTCAAAAAACACTATATTTTAGGGTAGGCAAAATTTCAGTCATATTTAGCAACTAATTTTATTATTAACAGGGGGTACCCCCCCCAAACTAGGTCAAAAAGGGCCTCCACAGGGCCTTTTTCAAAGAAAATGCACACCTCTGGGGAGGGCTGAGCGCTCTAGGGGAGCACTCTAGTTGCTCATTTTTTTATTTTTTTTTCTTAAAAAAAAAGTGCGCCATAATTTTTTCATGAAAATTTCATAAAAAACACTCTTTTCGTTATAATTTTTTTTCTTAAAAAAATTATAGAAAATTTCGAAGAAGTTTTCTTAGAAATTATTTTATAATTTTTTTGAATAAAAAAAATTATAAAATAATTTCTCGACAACGCAGAGCGTGTCGTCCATCGACGCTAGGCGATGGTTATGGGTGATAGGGATAGAGCGAACACAAAAAATTTACATATAACTACTTTCTTTTGTATTTTTTGTGTTCGCTCTATCCCTATCACCCCCGAGTCTGGTCAGATGGCTGGACACACTACATGTTGTTGTGAGTGGAGCCACTGTGCCACTCAAGCCGAAAGGCTTACACACAGGCTTTTCTGGCCTCCCACTAATAGCCGTTAAAGGGTGCCTCTGTTATATGTAGCTATAAGAAGAAGGACTTTCTATTACTTTTTTATTATATTTTTATTTTTATCTCCCCTCAGAAAAAACATGTAGTGTGTCCAGCTGTCTGTCCGGCTCAGGGCGTTCATGGGGTCCAAATATGGAAAGACCAATAGTATACGCGCTGATAAAAGATTTTTTATTTTTTCCCAGTGAGACCTCCAATCAAAATTCTGTAGCCTCAACCCATCACAGGCACACTCTATCACACACAGGCACAAAAAGTCTATCATAAAAATAATCATAAAATTTTCTATATTTTTTATAGAAATTTTATGATATTTTTTTATAAAATAATTTTATCATTTTTTCATAAAATATTTTATAATTTTTTTATCAAAAAAATAAAATTATTTTTTTTATAAAAAAAATGAAATTTTCCCTCGCGACTCACGGGTATCATATCAACCCCTATTAGTGA
>NZ_JAUYTP010000069.1 GCF_030695125.1 Allobosea sp.
ATAACCGGAGGCTGATCAGAAACGAACGCGACGATATGCAAAGGGCCCCGATCGGGGCCCTTTGCATATCGTCCTCCGGCGCCGCCACTGGCCTGCTTTTACTCCGCCCCGATGGCCTGGAATCCGACCGCCGTTGACAGAAACTGACGGGTGGCTTCGCGCGTCCACTGCATCGTGGAGCGTTTGCTTTTGGCAAAGGCCACGACGGGATCGACGTCCTGGTAGCCTTCGGCAAAATAATGCTCGCTCCATCGCTTGGGATAAGACGAGATCAAAACCGGATCGGCGTCACCAAAGCCGAGATAGGCGAAGTACCGGAAGCCCATGCTCTCGGCGACGCGTTGGCCCACGCGCCGAAACTCAATTTCGCCAACCGATGAATGCAGGCCATCGACCAGTTCTTGATACGCCATCTCTACCGATTTCATCCCATCCCCCGCTGATTGCGGCGCCTTGCTTCACGCGCCCGATGACCCTTTTCCACTCGATAGAACCGGCCTTTGCTTCAAAGATGCGGCGAGAACACGGCCACAACTTTAGAGGGAATCCAGAAACACCCTGTCACATCCGACAGGTTCGCCGATTGGCTGCCTCTGTTTGATTGGCCTCCAGATCAACGCGATTCGAAAGGCTGGCCATGCAAGTCGTCGAACTGAGCCGCGCCGGATATGGCGCCAATCTCTCGTTGCTGATGGGCATGCATCGCCTGCGCCGAAAGGTGTTCAAGGACCGGCTCGACTGGTCGGTCTCGACCACAGGCAATCTCGAGATGGATCGCTACGATACGCTGGATGCGACCTATCTGGTCGTCGCCGATCGGGGCTCTGTGTTGGGTTGCGTGCGGATGTTGCCGACGACGGGCCCCAACATGCTGGCAAACACGTTCCCGGAACTGCTGGATGGCGGAGTTGCGCCTTGCTCAGACCTCATCGCGGAAAGCTCGCGCTTTTGTGTCGATACCGAATTAACCGACACCACGACGGATGGCGGGCTACGGCAAGCGACATTCATGCTCTTTGCGGCGATGCTGGAATGGGGCGACGCGCGAGGCTTGTCGTCGATCGCGACGGTCACCGATCTCCGCATGGAGCGCATCTTGCGAAGGGCAGGGTGGACCCTTCAGCGTCTGGGCGCGCCACAGCGGATCGGAGCGACAAATGCTCTTGCCGGATTGCTGCCGATCGAGGAGCGCGCGCTCGATGCGATCCGACGCAATGGCGGACTGACCGGGCCGGTCCTTCCGGTCAAGATGCCGCTCCCGCTTGCGGCGTGACCGATCTCGGGAGGGTCCGCATGCTCCGGATGATGGTTCTCGCCGGCGGAGTCGCCTGCATGTCGATCAGTGTCGCGCGCGCCGATAATTGGGGCTGCACCGTCCTGCTATGCCTCGCCAATCCGGGCGGGCCGACGCAGTACGCCGCATGCGTTTCACCGGTGACGCGGCTTTGGCAGCATCTCAAGCGGGGAGGGGCCTTCCCGACCTGTGCGGGCGCCGGATCGAGCACATCATCCGTCGGGTACGATCCATACGAACCATGCCAGGACGGCTACGTCCTGCGTGAGCTTGGGCGCGATGGTTCAGCTCAGCCGGCTTGCGTCTCGAGCAAGACAGTTCGCGAATGCGATCGCACGGACGACGCTTGTCAACCGTACGACATCCAGGCGGTCCGCCATCGCGCCCAACCCAATTTCATCGACGTCACCGGACCAGATGGCATCAGCACACGGGTGAGGTTCTGATGGAGGCCCTCGACATCACGACGTTGATTGCGCGTTGCGCACCGTCAGATCTGACAAGACCCGTTGCCGCGATCATGCGCCAGGCGAGCGCGTCCGAGCTCTTGCTTGTGACCATCGCTGGCAAACGGCCGATCAGGGTCCTGGCCGATTCCAAACCTGAAGCGATCGCGCTGGCGAGTGAAGCTGTGGTGGCAGGCCAAACTGTCCGGATCGGCATGGCACAGCTTGATTCTGAGGATCTCAAATCGGCCGGCCTCACGATCGCAACCGCCTTCGACCCGTGCGCGCACATCGCCGGCGTCGGACGCGTGTTTCAAGAGCGCAGGGCACGATTGATGGCCGAGGGCGTCAGAGAGCCCATTGCAGAGGACCAAGCCGTATCGTCATTCAAATCCGCAAGGGCTGACCGCCCGTCTCAGGCGGAGGTCACGCCTGACATCGTTGCTAATCCGGCTAATCAACTTGCTCCTCCGCAAGAGGAGATCGCATCAGCAAAGGATCCGCCGTCCTGGAGCGTCTATGGCGCCCGGCGTGGCTCCTCGCTCCTGATCTACAGCCGCTGATCCATTCCAACCTATCCCACCGAGCGCACGCCGTTGCGCGCCGTTGAAACACGCCTGTCCCGGAGATCCTTCATGCCTGTGCCGCTTCGCACATTCGCCGCGCCTGCCAGCTTGGCCGCAGTCCTCGTTCTCATCGCCGCCGAACCGGCTTTGGCACAGACCGCCAACATTGAAGGCGTGCTGCAAAACATCGTCACGATGCTGACCGGCAATGTCGCACGCCTGCTGGCGACGCTCGCTGTGATCATCGTGGGCATCGCCTGGATGTTCGGCTATCTCGATTTGCGCAAGGCAGCCTATGTCGTGCTCGGCGTCGCCATCGTCTTCGGCGCATCGGAAATCGTCTCGACCCTGACCGGCGGCAGCTGAGGCGCCGCGATGACAAGTGAACCCGAACGCCTGACCGAGGACACACTGTTCCTTGCCTGCACGCGGCCTGCGATGATCGCCGGCGTGACCATGGAGGCCATGGCGATCAATGTGATGTCGTCCTGCATCCTGTTCCTGATGGCGGGTTCGATCGTCTACGGGCTGGTTGCACTGCCGATCCACCTGATCTGCCGCGCGATCTGCCGGCACGATCCAAACCAGTTCCGGCTGCTCGTTGCCTGGCTGGAGACGCGGGGCCGCGCTCGCAACGGCTCGTTCTGGGGTGGGTCGTCGCCGACGCCTTTGCGCCTGGTGCGCCGCTTCAAGGCACGCGAGGTGGCTCATGGCTGATGCGGCTCGCCTCATGGCTCGCGAGATCGAGCCCGACGTTCATCTGCCCTATGTCCGGCATGTGACGGAGACGGTCATCAGCCTGGCGACACGCGCGCTGATGACGACGATCCGCCTCGACGGGATCGCTTTTGAGACCGCCGATATCGGCGACCTCAACGATCTCCACGCCAAACTCAATCTCACCCTGCGCAATCTCGCCGACGATCGCCTGGCGCTCTGGACGCATCTGATACGGCGGCAGGACACCAGCTACCCAGCGGGCGCGTTCGGCTCGGGCTTCGCGCGCGATCTCGACGTCGGCTATCGCGAGGCGCTTCAGGGCACAAGTCTGTTCCGCAACGAGCTTTACCTCACCATCGTCGCCCATCCCGGGCGGGATCGCGCGGAGGCTGCCGCAGGCTTCGTTTCACGGCTCGGCCAGGTGCGACGCGGGGGAGGGGAGGTCGATGCCGCCGCCTTGAAGCGACTGAACGATGCCGCGCGCGACATCTCGGCTGCGCTGGGTCGCTACGGTCCGGCACAACTTGCCCTCGTCGAGCATGACGGCATCCTGTTCTCGGAGCCGATGCGCCTCCTCCATATGCTGGCGTCGAGCGAGGATCTGCCGACGGCGTTGCCGCAAGGCCGGATCGGATCGGCGATCTACACCAACCGCGTCATCTTCGGTCGCGAGGCGATCGAAGTCCGGGCGGCCGGCGGCTCGCTCTTTTCGGGAATGTTCGGTCTGAAGGAGTACCCGGCCTCGACCAGGCCCGGCATGTTGAACGGCCTGCTCTCGGCCCCGTTCGCGTTCGTGCTGTCCCAAAGCTTCGCCTTCCTGTCGAAGGCCGACGCCAAGACGGTCCTGACGCGCAAACAAAACCAGCTCGTCTCGACCCAGGACGTCGCCGCATCCCAAATCGACGATCTGGATGATGCTCTCGACGATCTCGAATCCAATCGCTTCGTCATGGGCGATCATCACCTCTCGCTGCTGGTGCGTGCCGATAATCCAAAGGCGCTGTTGGAAACGATGGCTCAGGCGCGCCGCGTGCTTGCCGAGGCCGGCGCGGTCGTGGCGCGCGAGGATCTCGGGCTTGAGGCCGCCTATTGGGCGCAGATGCCGGGCTTGTTCAAACACCGCGCCCGCTCAGGCGCGATCACCTCGCGCAATCTCGCGGCCCTGTCGCCGTTTCATAGCTATCCGGCGGGCAAGCCTACAGGCAATCATTGGGGACCGTCCGTCGCGATGCTGAAGACGGCGTCGGGCTCGCCCTATCACTTTTCCTTCCACACCGGCGATCTCGGCAACACCTTCATTTGCGGACCATCGGGGTCGGGCAAAACCGTGCTGCAGAACTTCCTACTCGCCCAGGCCGAGAAATTTGGCTGCCAGCGCGTTGTGTTCGACAAGGATCGCGGCGCCGAGATTTTCGTGCGGGCGTCTGGCGGCACCTACCTCACGCTGAAGAACGGCCTGCCCACAGGCTGCGCGCCGCTGAAGGTGCTCGACCTGACCCCGGCCAATCTCGCCTTCTTGGGCGAGCTCGTGCGCAAGCTCGTCACCATCGAAGGCAGGGCGCTGTCCGTCGTTGATGAGGAGCGGATCGATTCCGCGCTCGAAGCGATGCGGGCACTGCCGCGCCAGGAGCGCTCGCTTTCGGCGCTGCGCGCCTTTCTGGGCCAGCAGGATCGCGAGGGCATTGGCGCCAGGCTCGAGCGCTGGTGCAATGGCGGTCCGTTCGGCTGGGTCCTCGATGCCGACGAAGACGCGATCGCGCTCGATGCCAGTTTCATCGGCTTCGACATGACCGATGTGCTCGATCACCCGGTCGTGCGCACGCCGCTGATGATGGTGCTGTTCCATCGCGTCGAGCAACTCATCGACGGCCGTCGCATCATCATCGACATCGATGAATTCTGGAAGGCGCTGGGCGATGACGCCTTCCGGGCGCTTGCCAACGACAAGCTGAAAACCATCCGCAAGCAGAACGGCGTCATGGTCTTTGGCACGCAGTCGCCGCGCGACGCGCTGGCGTCTCCAATCGCCCACACCATCGTCGAGCAGTGCCCGACGCAAATCTTCATGCCGAACCCGCGCGGCACGCGCTCGGACTATGTCGATGGCTTCCATCTGACCGAGACCGAGTTCCGGCTGATCAAGGAAGAACTCTCGGCCGAGAGCCGGCGCTTCCTGATCAAGCAGAACGGCCAATCCGTCGTCGCCGAGCTCGACCTCGGCGGGCTCGATGACGCGCTCGCCGTGCTGTCGGGCCGAACCGAGACGGTCGAGCTCCTCGACCGCATCCGCGCGGAGGTTGGCGACGATCCCGCAGCATTCCTACCCCGCTTCCACGTCGAGAGAAGGATGTCCCCGTGAGAGCTTGCCGATTTCTGTGCGCCGCCGCCCTGACCTGGCTGACTGCAGACGCATACGCCCAGCAAGGCGTGCCAGTGTTCGATGCCGGCGCGATCGCAAAGCATGTCGAGCAGATCAGCAAGCTGACCGAGCAGATCAAGACGATGCAGGCGCAGCTCACCCAGGCCAAGCAGCTCTACGAGTCCTTCAACAAACTGACCGACGTCAACGACATCGCCTCGCTCTTGAGCAGCTCGGAGTTCCGCAAATATTTGCCGAAGGAGTTCGGCGAGATCGAAAAGCTGGTTTCGGGGACCGGCACTGGGTCGCTGACCGGCGTCATCGATCGCTATCTCGATCAGAACCGCGCCTACCAGGGCGGGGACGCCAATTCGTTCTACCGCGGCGAACTCGATCGCATCGCGCGCCAGACTGGCGCGAAGCATTCGATCGGCCAGAGCGTGTACGACACGGCCTCAAAGCGGATCGATGAGCTGGAGGAGCTTCGTCAGAAGATAACCACAGCCAAAGACGCCAAGGACGTGCTCGATCTGTCGGCCCGAATCCAGGCCGAGCAGGCCATCCTCCAGAACGAGGTCCTGCGCATGCAGGGCCTCGCCATGGTGCAGCAGGCGCGCGGCGACATGGATGGCCAGCGGCAGAAAGAGCGCGAACGGCAACTTGTCGATGAGATGAAGGCGGCGCTACAATGAAGGCCCTCCCGGCGGTTTCGTTGGCCGTTTTACTTCTGCTCGGTGGATGCGGCGAGCAGCCCGACGAGACTTCGACCAGTAGCGACAGCAATCCTGAGCATTTAGTCAGTCGCGCCACGGCTCCGACAGTAGTCTGGTTTCTCGAAAACTCAGATGCGCTGGAAAAAACGTGGAAGCTCTGTCGGTCCAGTCCAGGCGATCACGGCTCCAAACCTGCGTGCGTCAACGCGGGCCACGCACACGAACGCGTGCTGATGCTTGGCCGTGACCGTGCACTCAGTTCCTTGAAGCAGTGATCAGACATGGCCATCACGATTTTCGACGACTTCCTGAAAGAGTTCGAGCAGCCGATCACGACCTTCGTATCGACGTCGGTCTCGAATCTCGCATCCTTCGTCGATGGTCCGTTGCGGGTGGCCGTGATGCTCTATGTCGTGCTGTACGGCTTTGCCGTAATGCGCGGCGCCATCGCCGAACCGATCCAGGAGTTCGCGTGGCGAGCCATGAGGCTCGTGCTGATCGTGCTGCTCGCATCGAACGCAAGCTCGTTCCAACAGTACGTGACCAATCTCTTCTTCACGTCTTTGCCACGAGAGATCGGGAATGCTTTGGCAGGATCCGCGCTCGACACATCCTCGGGCCAACCGTTCGACCGCCTCCTTACCAAAGGCATCGAAGTGTCTCAGAAAATCTATGAGCAGGCTGGGCTGACTACGATTGCGCCAGCACTGATTGCGGCCATCCTCGCGGTTTTCACCGCCGTATCGGGCTTCCTGCAGTTCGCCATCCTGCTCTATGCCAAGATCGGCTTGGCAGTCGTTATCGCGCTTGGGCCGATCTTTATCGCGCTCGCCTTGTTCGAGGCCACGAGACCGTTCACAGAAGCCTGGACTCGTCAGGTCGCGAACTTCCTGATCCTGCATGTGCTCGTCGTTGCACTGGTCGGGCTGATGCTGACGTCGGTGCAGGGCTTCGTCGAGAAGTATGGGGCCAGCACGACGACCGGCGGCGGGCTGATGGTTGGAGCGGTCGCGATCAGCGCGGTACTCGGCCTCGCCGCCTACATCGCACTGCAGCTTCCCGCCATCGCCGGTGGCCTGGCAGGCGGCGGCGCTTCGCTCGCGGCCCGTGTCGTAACCAGCGCCATCACCGCGAACGCAGCTTCGGCCGCCGTCGGTGCGTACGCTGGCACCCGGGCCGCCGCCAGCCGCACCGCGGCAAGGATTCGCGAGCGACGACAGGGCGGCGAGATCAGACGCGTCTGAAGCCACCCATCCACACCAGGAACAACCGCATCCGCGCTAGGATGCCGAGAAGGATTTGCTTCGATGAAGTGTAGCGCGATCACCAGCCTTGTGCTGGCGGTAATGGTGTCGGGCTGCGCCGGCTGGAACAAGGGCGCGCCATCCTGCGACGGGTCGGCCAAGCGCCCGCTGAACCGGTCGCTCTGGGATTGGGAGGCGAACCCTCCCGCCGCGCCGAAACCCGATTTGCCACCGGTCAAACGGCTTGGTCAGGTGCAGCCCGTTGTTTCCACCGACGGGCTCGCGCAGGTGAGCGCCGCATGGTCGTCCTTTGACATCGCGCGCTCGTTCCTGCCCTGCAGCGAGGCGACGCGCCATGGTTAGGCCCGACGATCTGAAGGACTACTTCGATAATGCACGGCGCTGGGAGCAGGACCTGCTGCTGACGGCGCAGCGCTCAAAACGGTTGGCCTGGTTCGTGGCGACGGCGGCATGCGTGCTCGCGACGGCCGCCGTCGGCGCGGTCGCGGCGCTCGCTCCCCTCAAGACTGTCGAGCCCTTCGTCATCCGCGTCGACAACGCGACGGGGATCGTCGAGACGGTCTCGGCGCTCGGGACATCGCCGCGCAGCTATGACGAGGCGGTGACCAAGTATTTCCTCGGTCGCTATGTCCGCTCGCGCGAGGGTTTCAGCCAAGCCGAGGCCGCCAGCAATTTCCAGACGGTTGCGCTCCTGTCCTCGCAGGCCGAGCAGGCGCGCTTTGCCGCCGTCTATCGCGGCTCGAACCCGGAAAGTCCGCAGGTGCTGCATGGGCGCTTTGGCGTCGCAGAAGTCCGCATCAAGGCGATCTCGCTCCTGGCCGACAACCTCGCCTCCGTCCGCTTCCTCAAGGAAAGCCGCAAGGGCGAGGAGATCAAGGTCACCCATTGGATCGCGACGCTGACTTTCGCCTATGTCAACGCGCCGGTCTCCTCGACCGATCGCCTGATCAACCCGCTCGGCTTCCTCGTCTCGGAGTACCGCGCCGATCCGGAGGTCGCGCCATGAACCGCTGCTCGATCGCGGTCGCAGGCGGCTTGGTGCTGGCGCTTGGCTTCGGCGTGCCCTCGCTGGCCCTGCAGCTCCCGACGGCCGGCGCGCGCGACGAGCGCGTGCGCTTCGTCGCCTATGACCCAGCCAATGTCGTCAAGGTCAACGGCGTTATCCGGGCCTCGACCCAAGTGATCTTCGCCGAGGATGAGGAAATCGCCCATGTCGCGATCGGCGACTCGATCGCCTGGGAGGTCGCGCCGGCCGGTTCGATCCTGTTCCTCAAACCCCGCGAGAAGCATCCGCCGACCAATCTGCAGGTCGTCACCACGCGTCGCGACGGACGCAAGCGCTCCTACCAGTTCGAGCTTTCGATCGCGGAAGCCTCGCTGAAGGAGAGCTATTTTGTCGTGAAGTACTCCTATCCGGCCGACGAAGCCGATCGGCGTCGCGCTGAGCACGAGGCACGAGGCCAGCAGCGCGAAGGCGCGGTCATCGACCAGACCTTTGATCTCCACCAGCAGTATGGCGCGCGCAACTGGCGGTTCTCGGCGCAGGGGCCGGCCGATCTCGAACCCGATGGCGTCTTCGACGACGGAAAAGTCACGAGCTTCCGCTTCGCGGGCAATCGCGAGGTGCCTGCGATCTACATGGTCGGCTCGGACGGCGCGGAAAGCCTCGTGCCCAAGGACGTCCGCGGCGAGGTCGTCGTGGTGCATGCCACCGCGCGCGAATTCCGGCTGCGTCGCGGCAGCGAGGTGCTCTGCATCTTCAACGAAGCCTTTGACGCCGTTGGCGTGAACCCCGGCACTGGCACGACGAGCCCCAGCGTCGCCCGCACCCCGAAGCAGCCAGCCCCGGTTCGCCGTCGCTGAGGAGCATGTCATGACTGATCAGACTTTGTCATCAGGCGTCGAGGGCGAACGCGGCATCACGCCGGTTTCGGGACCGGTCGAAGGCAGCGGCCGGGCCTTAGCCCGGCGGGGCATCGGCGCGGCCGCGCTGATCGCCTTTTCGGTCCTTGTGATCTGGAGCACCTGGAAAGCCGAAAAGCCCGTCGAGCAGGGCGGCGTCAAGCCCATCATCCGCCAGACGACGACCTTCGAGCCGGCACGCGAACCGCCGGCGCCGGCTCCTGTCCAGCAAGCGGCCCTGCCGGTCCTGCCGCCTCAACTCGCACCTGCCGCTGCTCCGCAGACAGACAAGCTGATGGAGAGCGCTCGGCGTGCGCCAGTACTCGCCTTCAATCGGCCAAGTCGCGGATCGTCCAGCGACGGGGCAGGGCAGGGGGCCGCTCTCCCGGGTTCGGCTCTTCTCGCAAGCTCTGCCGAGCCGCGCAACGAGTTGGCCGACAAGCTGAAAGCGACCACTATTGAGGGCGTGCGCGCCGCGCGCCTGCCAAACCGCAATCTCCTGGTGACGCAAGGGACTGCGATCCCTTGCGTGCTCGAAACGGCGATGTCGTCGGATGTGCCGGGCTTCGTCTCGTGTGTCGTGCTGCGCGATGTCCTGTCGGATTCAGGCCATGTCGTGCTGATGGAAAAGGGCACGCAGATCGTCGGGGAATATCGCGGCCAGGTCCGAAAGGGCTCCAAGCGGATGTTCGTGCTCTGGACGCGGGCAAAAACCCCGACCGGCGTCATCATTGCGCTGGCCTCGCCCGCCACCGATGCACTCGGCCGCGCCGGCTTCGACGGTGAGATCGATACGCATTTCTGGGAGAGGTTCGGTGCAGCTCTGCTGCTCTCGATCGTCAGCGACGCAGCTGCGATCGGCCGCCAGCAGCTCGACGATGCGGATATCGAGATCCGCAACACGTCGGGCGCGGCCAACACGGCTGCGGGCATCGCCGTCGAGCGCTCGATCGACATACCGCCGACGCTGAACAAGAACCAGGGCGAGCGCGTGAACATCTTTGTCGCCCGCGATCTCGATTTTTCGTCTGTCTACGATCTGAAGCGGATCGAAAGCCGCGCGCGGATTTTGGATCGTACGGTACCCGGCATCGATGCCGGTGTGGCGTCTGGCTCGCGAGTCACGAAGCCATGACGGCACTCTCGACATTGCCGATTGATGCGCAGCCCGTCGTGACGCTTGCGCCGGCGGCGCCGAAGACCCCGAGCGCTTCCGAGCGCCGCGCCAATCGGATTGTGCTGGAGCGCTATCTCGCGCCGCTCGCGCGGTTCCTGTCCCAATCAGAGCTGACGGAGATCGTCGTTAACCGCCCAGGCGAGGTGTTTACGGAAGGGCCGAACGGTTGGCAGCGCCATGAGTCAGCCGATCTCAGTCACGCCCATCTCATGCATCTGGCGACCGCTGCTGCCGGCTACACCCGACAAGATATCGCCTCCGACCATCCGATCGTCTCGACGACGCTACCGGGCGAGGAGCGCTGCCAGATCGTCGTGCCACCAGCGGTACCGGCAGGAACCGTCAGCCTCACCATCCGAAAGCCCTCGACGGTCACGATGACGCTTGAGGATTTCGAGGAGCGCGACCTGTTCTCCGACGTTCGTGTGACCAGCGATGATCTCTCGGATGACGAGACCGAGCTGGTTCGCCTGCGAGACGCAGGGCAGTGGCGAGAATTCCTGGCGCTGGCCGTGCGAAGCCGCCGCAACATCATTATCTCCGGCGCGACTGGCTCCGGCAAAACCACGCTGTCGAAGGGTCTGATTGCTCAGATTCCGGCGGCCGAGCGCCTCGTCACGATCGAGGACACGGCCGAACTGGTCGTGCCGCAGCCCAATCATGTCCGTCTGCTCTATGCCAAAGACGGGCAGGGCCTCGCCAAAGTAGGTCCGCGCGAACTTCTCGAATCCTGCCTACGCATGCGGCCCGACCGCATCCTTTTGCAGGAGCTGCGCGATGGCACAGCTTTTTTCTATCTGCGCAATGTGAACTCCGGGCATCCGGGCTCGATCACCACGGTCCATGCCGATTCCGCGCGCCTCGCTTTCGAGCAGTTGACCCTGCTGGTGAAGGAAAGCGCGGAGGGCCGGGACCTCGCTCGTGACGACATCCGCAACCTGCTGCGCCAGACCGTCGATATCGTCGTCCAGATGAAACGCGAGCACGGCCGCTTCCGCATCACGGAGATCGACTATGACCCCGCTCGAAAGCGGCTCGCCAGCGCGTAGCGCGGCGCTGCGACTTGGCCTTGCTGTCGCTGGCATCGCTGTCTTCCTGTTCGTCGGCTCGAATGTCCTGCTGCTGGGCCTGCGCACCCATGATGGCGGCTTCCACTGGAACGAGCTTGCGATTGCCTGGCCGCATTACGGCACAAACGAGCGCCTCGACCGCTGGATCACCTTTGGCACGCTGGCCGGCACGATAGCAGCCTTCGGGTTGATGGGCTTTATTCTGCGGACCAAACCGCGTCCGCTGCATGGCGAGGCGCGCTTCGCCACCGAGCGTGATGTCCGCAAAGCGGGCCTGCGGGAGAAGCAGGGAATCCTTCTCGGCCGGAAGGACGGCAAATTCCTGTGCTTCGGCGGGCCCGAGCACGTCATGGTCTATGCGCCGACCCGGTCGGGAAAAGGTGTCGGCTATGTCATCCCGAACCTGCTGAACTGGCCCGATTCCGTGGTCGCGCTCGACGTCAAGAAGGAGAACTTTGATCGCACGGCCGGGTTTCGGGAGGCGAGCGGGCAGGCCGTGTTCCTGTTCGAGCCGCTCGACGAGCAGGGCCGGACCGCGCGTTACAATCCGCTCGCTTATGTCCGCCGCGATCCCGTCGGTCTCTATGATGATCTCCAGCGCATCGCGGTGATGCTGTTCCCGGCCGAGAACCGGGCCGACCCGTTCTGGTTCGAGACGGCGCGCTCGGCGTTTGTCGCGATCGGCGGCTATGTCGCCGAGACGCCGGGCCTGCCGCTGACCATCGGCGAAATCCTGCGGCAGCTTTCGGCGTCCAGTGACCTGAAGGCTCATTTCCTGGCCGCGATGAAGGAGCGCGCCAAGAGCACGGCGCCCCTCTCGTCGCATTGCATCGGGGCGCTGAACGACTTTCTGTCGGCTTCCGAGAACACGATGAACTCGGTCAGGAAGACGACGACGGCGCGACTTGGCCTTTGGCTCAATCCGCGCATCGACGCTGCAACCTCCGCCAATGACTTCGACCTTCGCGAGCTGCGCTCCCGGCCGATGTCGATCTATCTCGGCGTAACGCCCGACAATCTCGACCGGATGGCGCCGCTGCTCAACCTGTTCTTCCAGCAGGTCATCGATCTGAACAGTCGCGAACTCCCTGAGCAGAACCCGAAGCTCAATCGTCGCGTCCTGCTGCTGCTCGACGAGTTCCCTGCGCTTGGCCATGTCGGCGTGCTCGCGAAATCCGTCGCCTTCGTCGCCGGCTACGGCATCCGGCTTCTCACGATCATCCAGAGCCCGGCGCAGTTGCGGGCGATCTACGGCCCCGATCTCGCCAAGACCATCATGACCAACCATGCCATCGAGGTCGTGTTCGCGCCAAAGGAGCAGGACGTCGCCAACGAGCTGTCCGAGCGGATCGGCTACGACACGGTCCAGGCGAAAAGCCGCTCGCGGCCGTGGGGCCTATCGTCGGGAAAGCGCAGCGAGTCGGTCTCGGATCAGCGTCGCGCGCTGATGCTGCCGCAGGAACTCAAGCTGATTCCGGCGTCGAAGGCCTTCGTTCTGGCTGCCAGTGTGCCGCCGATCATCTGCGACAAGATCATCTATTACGAGGACGCAGCCTTCACCACGCGACTGAAAGCGCCGCCGGTGATCGCACCCAACCGCGGTCCTTCGAACATGCTGCTGGCCAGCGAGATCATCGAGCTCAAATCCGCCGTCGCCGAGCTGCAGGCGACGTTCCGCACCCGGCCGATGACGGATGAGGAAATCGCCGATCCGACGCTGATCCCGGACGACGCCACCTTCGACTTCGGCGACGTGCCCGTCGATCTGGAGGGGCTTTCGGAGGATGAATTGAAGGACTGGTGCTCGCAGGTGATCGATGCCGCCATCATCCCCGCGAAGGGGACGGGTCAGCCGGTGAAGGAGATGCGTCGTGGCCGATGACAAGAGCGATCCAGGCGAGTTTTCGATCGGGCGAGGTCGGGACAAAGGTGCAAACGCTAGCAGTTTCGAAAAGAATGGAGCATCTCGTCCGCCGCCAGGCCAAGAAGAGACTACTCAAGCCGAGTTTGACCTGGGTGGCACCAACCAGCGCCGCTCCGACAGCGGTATGCCGGAACGGCTACGGCGCAAATACTACGTCGCCGAAGCGGGTGCCGGCGACGAGGCGAGGGTCTACGCCGATCCGAGAGGCGAATACCTTGCGTTTAAAGTCTCAGCC
>NZ_JAUYTP010000071.1 GCF_030695125.1 Allobosea sp.
TCGAGACAGGCGCTGCGGGCGCAGGGTTCGGTGGCTGCGCCGTCACCAGCGGGCGAAGGGCGGCGTGCGGGGCATAGACGCCGTGGAAGCTGGTGAGGTGCGTCTTCGCAGGCGGCGCCAGCGACACCAGCCGTCGCACCAACTGCTCCGCCGTGACGATGAAGGCCCGTGCCGCCTTGTGCTTCGGGGTGTACTCGTACCGGCCGTCTTCGAGGCGACGCAGCCTCGACTCGGCCACCGGCCCGCGGGCTCCGTACCTGGCGAGCCGCTCGAGTCCCTGTCTGTCATTGCCATGCACGGCGGTGTCAGCGTGGAGCGAGAAGCCGTGCGCGACGGCCACGCGACGACGTCTCGCCGTCGGAGGCAGCTCGAGGCCGAGCGGCCGCTGCAGGGACTCCCGCTGGCCCTTCTCGTATTCGTCTTCCGGCCACGCCGCGTCGAGGTCCGCGAAGTCCTTCTTCGCCTGCCGCAGCACCCGGGCCAGCACGGCAGCGACGTCGTCGTCCGACGGTGGAGCCACCTCCACCGCCTCGCTCGCCGTCCCCGCGGGCTTCGTTTGCTCTCCCAACGACGTCGTCCTCCACTGCGCCTCCGGCACCAGCACATGCAGGTGCGGCGTCAGCTGCAACATCGAGCCGAACCACTGCGTGAAGACGACGGCGCCTCCCTCGAGAGGCGCCGTCACGCCCTGCCTCCGCGCCTCGCGCCGCTGCCACCTCCACACCGCCCGAACCAGCCTCACCTCGAGCCGCTTCAGCAGCACCGGCTTCTTCACCACCTGGAAGCGCAACGTGAAGGGCAGGCTGAGCGTCCACTGCCGATGCCCGACGTGCGGAAGGAGCGCTGCCAGTCGTACGCCCGTCTCCACTGCGCGCCGGTTGGTGCACGACGGGCACCAACCCCGCCCCTTGCAGCTGAACGCCACCAGCCGTGACGTCTCACAGTCCTCGCACGCCACCTCCACGAAGCCGTACCGCACCTCTCCGCACCGCTGGTACGCCGCCGCTTCGCGCCTCACCCGCCGGGGGACTGACTCGCACACCGCCGGCCAGCCCTCGTCGAAGGCCCGCCGCACCAGTGACTGCTCCGGCGCCCGTCGCCGCTCCTCGCCCACCCCGCCCACCAGCCCTGCGTACTCCTCACCCCTGACAGCCCCCTGGGCCGGGTGACGACCGTCTCGAGCAGGCCGTTGATGCGCTCAGCCAGGCGCCCGTCGCGGGCGACTCGTCGACTCCTCAGGGCGTCTTCGGGTCGGGCCGCTGCCGCAGGAACACCCACAGCGCCGCGGGCAGCGCCGTGAAGTCGGCCAGCATCGAGAACCCGAACGCGATGGCGCTGACGATGCCGAACTGGCGCATGGGCGGCAGGTTCG
>NZ_JAUYTP010000079.1 GCF_030695125.1 Allobosea sp.
TCGACCTAAAAAAAAGTGTTTTTTGAAGGGTAAAAAAGTGCACTTTTTCGAGGCCCTAAGGCATTTTTGGTCACTAATAGGGGTTGATATGATACCCGTGAGTCGCAGAGGAAATTTTCATTTTTTTTATAAAAAATAAAATAAAAAAATTTCATGAAAATTTTATAAAATATTTTTATGAAAATTTCTATAAAAATTATTTTATAAAAAGTGTTAGAAAATTTCATAAAAAAATGATGAAAAATATTTTATAAAAATATGATAAAATATTTTAATGAAATTTTGTGCCTGTGTGTGTATGTCAGTGCCCGATGTGAGATGAGGCTACAGAATTTTGATTGAAGGTTGGGGTAATGAGAGAGAGATTGATTGTTTTCATCATCGTACTTGATTTTCTCGTGGCGGGGGCAAGTATTGATACAGGTGTCGGGCCAGATGGCTGGACACACTACATGTTCTTTATGAGTGGGAAATTTTTATAAAAAAGTAATAGAAGGTCCTTCTTCTTATAGCTACATATAACAGAGGGCTCCTTTAACGGCTATTAGTGGGAGGCCAGAAAAGCCTGTGTGCAAGCCTGTCGGCTTTGAGGAGCGCGTGGCATGTCCACTCACAACAACATGTAGTGTGTCCAGCCATCTGTCCGGATCACTGAGGGCTCTGGGTCGTGAAGCTAGTTCACTCAAGACAAGTTAGATGAAACAATATTACAAAATTTCATTTCTCCATATTGTTATCTACCTTGCCTTTCGTGAACTAGCTTCACTCCTTACGCTTGCGCGCTGCAATTTTTATAAAATATTTTTTATAAAATTATTTTATTAAAAAATAATATTTTTTGTGTGTGTATTTTTCTATAATTTTTTCAAAGAAAAAAAATTATGCGAAAAGAGTGAATTTTATGAAATTTTTATGAAAAAATTATTGCGCACTTTTTTTTTAAGAAAAAAAAATAAAAAAATGAGCAACTAGAGGTCTCCCCTATAGCGCTCAGCCCTCCCCAGAGGTGTGCAT
>NZ_JAUYTP010000081.1 GCF_030695125.1 Allobosea sp.
AAAAAGGTGCTAAAAATGACTGGTTTTTTGCTCGACCTAAAAAAAAGTGTTTTTTGAAGGGTAAAAAAGTGCACTTTTTCGAGGCCCTAAGGCATTTTTGGTCACTAATAGGGGTTGATATGATACCCGTGAGTCGCAGAGAAAAATTTCATTTTTTTTATAAAAAAAATAATTTTATTTTTTTGATAAAAAAATTATAAAATATTTTTATAAAAAATGATAAAAATATTTTATAAAAATATTTCATAAAATTTCTATAAAAAAATATAGAAAATTTTATGAATTATTTTTATAAATTTTTTTGTGCCTAAAAGTGTCTGTGTGTGATAGAGTGTGCCTGTGATGGGTTGACGCTACAGAATTTTATTAAGAGGCCTCACTGATTAAAGAGATTGTTTTATTTGTACACATCGTTATGATCTTTTGAAGAACGGGGTACAGGAAGACGCTACAGGAGTCGGGCCAGACAGCTGGACACACTACATGTTTTTTCTGAGGGGAAATAAAAAAATATTATGAAAAAAGTAATAGAAGGACCTTCTTCTTATAGCTACATATAACTGGGAGGCCCTTTAACGGCTATTAGTGGGAGGCCAGAAAAGCCTGTGTGTAAGCCTTTCGGCTCGAGTGGCAAAAAATTGTCCACTCAGAACAACATGTAGTGTGTCCAGCCATCTGGCCGGACACCTGTAAGGATACTTGGATGCGCGGGGACAAACAACCGATATTTAGTAACATATAAGATAATTCTTACCTTACATCTTACTAAATATCGGTTACCACCCTACTGTGCCTGCTCAATCGCCGCAAGGCTCAGCCCCAGGTGAGAATAAAATTTTAATAAAATTTTATGATAAAAAATTTATTTAATTTTTTATAAGAAATTTTTATAAAATTTCTATGATTTTTTTTTAATAAAAAAAAATATTGCGAAAAGAGTGATTTTATTGATATTTTTATGAAAAAGTTATTGCGCACTTTTTTTTTAAGAAAAAAAAATAAAAAAATGAGCAACTAGAGGTCTCCCCTATAGCGCTCAGCCCTCCCCAGAGGTGTGCATTTTCTTTGAAAAAGGCCCTGTGGAGGCCCTTTT
>NZ_JAUYTP010000083.1 GCF_030695125.1 Allobosea sp.
AAGATCGGTGCGGATCGCGGCTGGCGTGATGATCGCGGGGGAAGGCTTGTTCATGGCTGTCTCCTGTGCAGATGGGTGTATGAGCAACCCCACTCTGCCAGAGCGCAGGTCGCGGTCCACCGCCCATGGAATCTTGAACCCAGCATTCGTCGAGGCGCTGATGGGCTGGCCCACCGGGTGGACCGGCTTCGGCTCTGTGGCAACGGAGTGGTCCCGCTGGTCGCGGCGCATGCGCTCCGAACTCTCGCAGCTGAGTTGCTGGCCGATGGATGAGAACGTGGCATGAAGCAGAGCCGGGCCATGTCGCTGGTTGAGGCTATCGCAAACGTAGCGGTTGGCTACGGCGTCGCCGTCGTGACGCAGATCCTGATCTTCCCGGTCTTCGGGCTGCACACGACGCTCGCGCAGAACCTCAAGATGGGCGCGGTGTTCACGGTGGTGAGCATCGCGCGGTCCTTCGCGCTACGGCGGCTTTTCGAGGCGATCCGCATCCGTGAGTCCAAGTCGCTGAATGACGGAATGAAGGTGACTCCTGCTCGTCCGGTGAAATACACTCGCTTCCAGAGGAAGGAACCGAGCGAATGTCGGGCGGACAAGAGCTTTGGAACGGGGTCTATGGTGCGAGGTCGGAAGACGAACTGACCTGGTTCGAGGCCACGCCCGCTCTGTCGCTCGAACTTGTCCGTGCGCGTCTTCATCCGGGTGAGCCGTTCATCGACATCGGCGCCGGCGCATCGCGTCTCGTCGATGTCCTGCTCGAGGAGGGGTTTGGCCCTCTCACCGTGCTGGACCTGTCGGGCGCCGCATTGGCGGTCAGCAGGCAGCGTCTCGGCGCTCGGGGCGACGACGTTGCCTGGATCAAGGCGGACATCACGAGGTGGGAGCCGGACCGGACCTACGCCGTCTGGCACGACCGTGCGGTATTCCACTTTCTGACCGCGGCCGAGGACCGTGCCGGTTACGCCCGCGCGCTGTCGGCTGCCCTGCGCCCGGGTGGGATCGCGATCATCGCGACCTTCGCGGACGATGGACCGGAAAAATGCTCGGGCCTGCCCGTGGTGCGCTATGCGCCCGAGGCGCTGGCGCAGGAACTCGACAGGCTGCTGCCGGGCCGGTTCGAGACGCTGGACGCACGACGCCACATGCACATCACGCCGAAGGGCAATCGTCAGAGCTTCCAGTACAGCGTGTTGCGGAAAACGGATCGCTGAGATGAGAGCCGCCGCCCCGAGCGGGACGGCGGCGTCGAGCCGTGGTGCTCTGCGGCGTCAGTCGCTGGGCAGGCTGTAGACCCGCCCGCGGCCCTCGACCTTCTCGGAGGTCACTTCGAGCCCGAGCTTCTTCTTGAGCGCGCCGGCGAAGGCCCCGCGGACAGTGTGCGGCTGCCAGCCCGTTTCGGCGACGATCTCGTCGATGGTCGCGCCGCCATCGGCGCGGAGCATCTCGATCAGCTTCGCCTGCTTCGTGCCCGTGCGCGGTGTGCGCGCCTTGGGTGCGCGGTCTGCCTCGGCGGGGGCGTTCTGCGGGGCTTCCGCGCTCGGCGCCGCGTCGGCGTCCGAGGGCGCAGTGTCGCCGCTCTCCGGCTCGACGCCGATGGCGCCGAGGCCCGCGTCCGTGATGTGCAGGAGGATAGCGCGGCCGTCCTCGTCGTTGCGCCAGATGCGGTTGAGCGCGGCGTCCGCCTTGGTCTGGCTGTCGGTCGTGGTCTCGGCGATCAGCCCGCGGGAGAGGAGCGCGCCGACCACCTTGGCCGCGGCGCCGCCGCGGAGCGAGCCGGGGAGCGGCAGGACGATGCGGTCCTCGCGCTGCGCGGCAGCGCTGAGGATCACGAGTTGGGTATCGGAAAGCTTGGTCATCTGGGGTCTCCGTGTTCGAGGCCCGCGTCATGCGGCGCCTTCTACGACCCCGAGCCGCGCAGGGCGCGCGGCGGGAGTTCCGGCAGCGCCGGAGTTCAGCGGGCGTGCTCGCCCTCGCCAAAGGCGCTGTCGGTGATGCGCTTCAGGAGGCTGGCGTAGTGTTCGAGGGTGCCGACCATGGCCCAGCCCGCCTCGTCCGGGTGGCAGTTGAAATGGTCGTCGCTGAGCGCCTGCAGCCGGGCGAGCATCTCGTCGATCTCGGCCTTCTTGCCGATGAAGGCAGCGAGCGCGGCTTCCTTGTTCCGGCGCGCCTTCTCGGCGCGGAGTTCGTGGCGCGGGGTGGTGATCGGGTTCAGGCGGGTGGTCATCGTGGTGGCTCCTTGGTGAGTTGCATCGCTTCGTTGGAGTGACGTTCCCTCTGTCCGCCGCGCTTATCAACTCGATAAGCACATGATTTCGAATGATAATCGGAGCCGTCGATGCAGGGCATGAGCGAGCGCCAGTACGCCGCCAATGTCGGGCTGTCGCGCGGCGCGATCCAGAAGGCTAAGGCCGCCGGCCGGCTCGTCCTGCACGAGGATGGCAGCATCGACGCCGCGGCTTCGGACAAGCGGCGTGCAGAGACGACCGACCCGTCGAAGACCCGCAAGCCGCCCGCGCCGAAGCTGAAACCCGTGCCCGAGGCCGCCGTCGCCGCCGTCGGCGACACGCTACGGGAACAGGGGCTGTCCGCCCCGGCCGTCGGCGGCGGTACGACCTTCCTGCAGGCCAAGACCGCGAACGAGGTGCTGAAGGCACAGGAGCGGCGCATCCGGCTGCAGAAGCTGAAGGGGGAACTGGTCGACCGCGCCCGGGCGGAGACGCTGATGTTCCGGCTCGCGCGCGACGAACGCGATGCGTGGGTGACCTGGCCGGCGCGCGTCGCGGCGCTGATGGCCTCGGAGCTCACCGCGGCGCTGGGGGACGCGTGCGAGGTGGAGGCGGCGCTGATGCAGAAGGTTCTGGAGGCCCATGTCCGCGCCCAGCTCGACAGCCTCGCGGAGATCCGACCCGGGCTTGGATAACGATGTCATCGGGTTCGACGGCGCCGCCGCGCTGATCCGCGCCTGGTCGCGGGGCCTGCGTCCCGACCCGGATCTGACCGTCTCCAGCTGGGCGGACCTTCACCGGAAACTCGCCTCGCGGGCTTCGGCCGAGCCGGGGCAGTACCGGACCGCGCGCACGCCCTACATGCGCGAGATCATGGACCGGCTCTCGCCCGGCGATCCGACCCAGCGCATCGTGTTCATGAAGGCCGCGCAGGTTGGCGCGACCGAGGCCGGCAACAACTGGATCGGCTTCGTGATCCACCAGGCGCCGGGGCCGATGCTCGCGGTCCAGCCGACCGTGGAACTGGCCAAGCGCAACTCGCGCCAGCGGATCGATCCGCTGATCGACGAGAGCCCGGACCTGCGGGAGCGGGTGAAGCCCGCCCGCTCGCGGGATGCGGGCAACACGATGCTGTCGAAGGAGTTTGCCGGCGGCATCCTGATCATGACGGGCGCGAACTCGGCGGTCGGACTGCGGTCCACTCCGGCGCGGTACATCTTCCTCGACGAGGTCGACGCCTATCCGGCCTCGGCCGACGAGGAAGGCGACCCGGTCACGCTGGCCGAGGCCCGGTCGTTGACCTTCGCCCATCGGCGCAAGGTCTTCCTGGTCTCGACGCCTACGATCCGGGGGCTCTCCCGGATCGAGCGGGAGTTCGAGGCATCCGACCAGCGCCGGTTCTTCGTGCCGTGCCCGCATTGCGCCGCGATGCAATGGCTGCGCTTCGAGCGGCTGCGCTGGGAGAAGGGGCGGCCGGAGACGGCGGAGTATCACTGCGAGGGCTGCGAGACGCCCATCGCGGAGCACCACAAGACGGCCATGCTGGAGGACGGCGAATGGCGCGCGACCGCCACCGCCACCGATCCGACCACGGTCGGCTACCACCTCTCGGCGCTCTATTCGCCGGTGGGCTGGCTCAGCTGGCAGCGGATCGCGCGAGCGCACGAGGCGGCACGGGGCAGCGACGAGGCGATGCGGGCGTTCCGGAACACCATCCTCGGCGAGACCTGGATGGAGACCGGTGAGGCGCCCGACTGGCAGCGGCTGGCGGACCGGCGCGAGACATGGGCGCCGGGCACGGTGCCTGAGCGCGGTCTGTTCCTGACGGCTGGAGCGGACGTGCAGAAGGACCGGATCGAGGTCGACGTCTGGGCCTGGGGCCGCGGGCTGGAAAGCTGGCTCGTCGATCACCTCGTGCTCGAGGGCGGCCCCGGTGATCAGGCCTGCTGGCAGCAGCTGACGGATCTGCTGGGACGGACTTGGACGCATGCGTCGGGTCAGCAGATGATGCTCGCCCGGCTCGCGCTCGACACTGGCTACGAGACGAGCGCGGTCTATGCCTGGTCGCGCAAGGTGGGGTTCACGCAGGTGGCGCCGGTGAAGGGAGTCGAAGGGTTCACCCGCACGAGCCCAGTGACTGGGCCGACCTATGTCGACGCCACCGTCGCCGGCAAGCGGCTCCGGCGCGGGGCCCGGCTCTGGACCGTGGCCACCTCGACCTTCAAGGCCGAGACCTATCGCTTCCTGCGGCAGGACCGGCCGACGAGGGAGGAACAGGCGGTGGGCGCTCTGTGCCCGCCCGGCACGATCCACCTGCCGGGCTGGGCGGATGGCGAATGGCTCAAGCAGCTGACCGCCGAGCAGCTGGTGACGGTGAAGGGCAAGCGTGGCTTCACGCGGCTCGAATGGCAGAAGCTCCGCGAGCGCAACGAGGCGCTGGATACCCGGGTCTATGCCCGCGCGGCCGCGTGGATCCTGGGGGCAGATCGCTGGCCCGAAGCACGCTGGGCCGATCTGGAAGCGCAGCTCGGGGTGGCGAAGTCGGACCTGCCCGAGGCCGGTGCGGCAACGGCGCCATCCGTCCAGACACGACCAATGCCGCGCCGGCGCACGGTGCGTTCGAACTACATGGGATGAGATGATCGGAGCCGATCGCTGACGCCTTTATCTAGAAAGAACCGTCGCAACCTTTCGGCTTGATGAAGACCGATGCAGATGGATTCGATTTGGGGCTCTGCAGCTGAAGAAAAATCGATGTCTGGAACAAGAACCCGAACGCTCGCTGACTTGCTCGCTTTGACGACAGACATATCAGGTTCGATCAAGGCGCCGACTAGGCCTTCAAGCTGTGAAGCGGTCATCGATTTGAACTGGAGATCCACTTGACCGCGACTCGCCTTGTAGACAATCACGCAACGTTTCGTGTCGGCTTCCATGAAACCACTCGGTCGACGGAAGTAGACCCATCCGGAGTTTCCGGGTTTTTCGGCGGGTTTTTCCATGTTGAGGGACGGATGATCACTTAACGCAGTGCGCCAAATGGTCTCCCAAACGCTGGTCACTGCCTGATCGGGAATAGCCACATAGCCTCGACGGTAAGAGTCAATACCGTCCGCCAATGCCCGCGCAAGAAAAATTGAGCGTTCGTCGCGCGAGCTGCGAAGCGCTTCAATCAAGTCTTCGTAGGTAATCGTCGCATCGAATTCCTCACTCGTGGGTCGCAAAAGGTACTCGCGTGGGCATATCAAGACGGTCCTGACTTTGACATTTGCGTTCCGGCGCCAACGGGCTGCTCGTTCGGCATATCGCGTGGCTTGGTTCGGCTGGAAATTCGCAGCGATCTTGTTCTCAACAAACACGACGTGATGGGAGACACTGCTTTGAAACTCGACCACAAGGTCAGTCTCACCGTTGATCTCAGTGTGAGAAACCCACGCACCAACGAATTGCACTTGGTCATTCGGCCAGAGACTTGCGAAACGATCCCTCAAAGGTCCTGCAGCATGTAGTTCGGCGCATAGAAGGAGATCGATATCTCTTTCGCGAAGCCATCCAACCGACGAACGGTCGCGAAGGGCTTGGATTTCCGATGGAGCGCTCATCATGCAATGCCTCCTGAAGTTTCCGGAGCGAACTGATGCCCACAATTGCAGACCTTATTGATCGCCGCGAGGCTCTTTCGTCTCAGCGCGCCTCCGGCGTCGCTCGGGTCAGCTATGACGGCAAGAGCGTGGATTACCGCAGCGTGGCCGAGATCGACCGGGCCATCGAGGCGCTGGACCGCGAGATCGCCGCAGCCGAGGGACGGCGGATCGTCCGGCAGCTGCGCGTGACGACGGCGAAGGGGCTCTGACGCCATGGGCATCTTCGACCGTTTCCGCCGCCGGTCCACCGGCGGCCCCGCTGCCGTGCGCGCCCGCCTCGAAGGTGCGATGGCGAAGCGCCGGCTGCGCGGCTGGAACCCGCCGCTCGAGAACATCAACGCGCTGGTCGCCTCGGGCGGCCCGCGGCTCCTGGCACGGTCCCGCGAACTGGTCGTGACCAACGGCTATGCCGCCAATGCTTGCGAGGCCTTCGCCGCGAACCTCGTCGGCGACGGGATCAAGCCGTCCTCGTTGATCGGGGACGGGGATCTCCGCGACCGGGTCCAGCGGCTCTGGCTCGCCTGGACCGACGAGGCCGATGCGGACGCACTGACCGACTTCTACGGCCTGCAGGCCATGGTCGCGCGCGAGATGTTCGTGGCGGGCGAGTGCTTCGTCCGGCTGCGCCCGCGCCGGGCCGAGGACGGGCTGCTGGTGCCGCTGCAGCTGCAGCTTCTCCAGTCGGAAATGCTGCCATTCGAGAAGACCGAGACTGCGGCCAACGGCAACCGCATCCGCTGCGGGATCGAGTTCGATGCGATCGGGCGACGCGTGGCCTACCACTTCCGCCGCCGGCATCCGGGTGACGGCACCGACCAGGGAGCTGTCATCCCGGAGACGGTGCGCGTGCCGGCGGCGGACGTGCTGCACATCTATCGCCCCATCGACGCGGGCCAGATCCGGGGGCTGCCGCATATCGCGCCGGCGATGGTGCGGCTGTTCCTGCTCGACCAGTACGACGACGCAGAGCTCGACCGGAAGAAGACCGCGGCGATGTTCGCGGGCTTCATCACCAAGACCGCGCCCGAAGAGCCCATGATGGGAGAGGCCGAGGCGGATCTCGACGGCGCGGCCATCGCGAGCCTCGAGCCCGGCACGATGCAGGTGCTGCTGCCGGGCGAGGACGTGAAGTTCTCGTCCCCGGCGGATGTCGGCGGCGGCTACGAGGCGTTCCAGTACCGCACGCTGCTGGCGGTCTCGGCCTCGCTTGGGCTGCCCTATCATCTCGTCACCGGCGATGTCCGGCAGGCGAATTACTCGTCCCTGCGCGCCGAACTCGTGGAGTTCCGCCGCCGCATCGGCCAGCTGCAGCACGGCGTGATCGTGCACCAGCTCTGCCGCGCGGTGTGGCAGCGCTGGCTGGAGACGGCGGTGCTCGTTGGCGCGCTCGATGCCGATCCCGCGACGGTGCGACCGGTGCAATGGATCCCGCCGCGCTGGGACTGGGTCGATCCGCTGAAGGACATCCAGGCGCAGGTCCTGGCGATGGAGGCCGGCATCACCTCGCGACGCAAGGTGGTCGAGGCGACCGGCTACGACATCGAGGAAATCGATCGCGAGAACGCGGCCGACGCCGCGCGCGCGACAGGTCTCGGCCTGCGCTACCGCACGAGCCCCGGAGAGACGCAGGGCGCTCGCGCGACGCCCGCGACGCGGCCGGACCCGGGCGCTGGCGCAGGCAACGACAAGGACGACGGCGCCGACGCGACCGATCCGGCCACCGAACAGGAGTGACGACATGGCAAGCTGGTATGCGATCCGCGCCCGGGGGACCGGTGCGGAAGTGGCGATCTATGACGAGATCGGCGCCTGCGGGGTCTCGGCGAAGGGTTTTCTCGCCGAACTGGGCGCGCTGCCCGAGGGCACGCCCGTCGATCTGCGGCTGAACAGCCCCGGCGGATCGGTCTTCGATGCGGTGGCGATCCACAACGCGCTGAAGCGCCATGAGGGCCCGGTCACGGTCTGGATCGACGGCATCGCCGCCTCCGCCGCCTCCTACATCGCGATGGCGGGCGACGAGATCGTCATGCCCGAGAACGCCTTCCTGATGATCCACGACCCCGCCGGCCTCGTGATGGGCACGGCCGAGGACATGCGGTCCATGGCGGACGCCCTCGACAAGGTGAAGGGCAGCCTCGTCGCCGGCTACGCCGCGAAATCCGGCCGGACGCCGGAGGAGGTCTCCGCGCTGATGGCCGCCGAGACCTGGTTCGACGCGTCGGACGCCGTCGCGCAGGGCTTCGCCGACCGACTGATCGAGCCTGTCCGCATCGCCGCACGCTTCGACATCGGCCGCTTCCGCAATGCGCCGCCGGTGCTGATCGACGCCATCGAAACGGAGCCGGAGCACGACGACGACACCGACGGTGCCAGCACCGAGGCCATCGACGAAACGGATCAGGTAGCGGACACCGAAGACGATCAGGCCGCCGCCTCCGACGCCTCGGAGCCGCCCGCCGAAACCCCACCACCGAGCGGTGCGCCGCCCGATCCCGCTGCGATCCGGGCCGAGGCTATCGGGCATGCCCGGGCCGTGGTCGATCTCTGCCGGCTCGCGGGCCAGCCTCAGATGGCCGGCCCTTTCCTCGAACAGGACGCCAGTCTCGACGAGGTGCGCGCCGCGCTTCTCGCGGCCAAGGCCGGAGCCGAGCCCGAGATCGCGCCGCACCACCCGCAGCCCGGTCGGTCCTCGGCCGCGCGCCCCTGGGGCGAGATCGTCGCCCGCACCTTCAAAGTGAAAGGATGACACCATGACCACGCTCACCGAAGGCAAACACCCCGGCGGCTTCCTCGTCTGGGAAGCCTTCCGCGACTACACCCGCGAGACGACCACCGTCGCCGCCGGCTCGCTCGAGCCCGGCACGGTGCTGGGCAGGATCACCGCCTCGGGCAAGTACGCCGCCCACGATCCCGCCGCCGTCGACGGCACCGAGACCGCCGTCGCGGTGCTCTGGGGCAAGGCGGATGCGAGCGCCGGCGACGCGCCGGCCGTCGCCCTCGTCCGCGGGCCCGCCATCGTCAACCGCCACGACCTCGTCTTCGCAGGCACGCCCAGCGAGGCCGAGATCGCGGCCGCCCACACGGCGCTTCTCGCCGCGGGCATCCTCGTCCGCTGATCCAATTCCTTTTCCACGCGCGCCCGGACGCAAAACCGGCGTCCACTTTTGCTGGGCGCGCTCATGACAGGAGGCATCCTCATGGCCACCATGGACATCTTCGAAGGCGATGCCTTCACCATCGTCGAGCTCACCCGCGCACTCGAGAACATCCCCTACAAGCCCGCGCTGCTCTCGGGCTCGAACCTCTTCAGCCCGCGCGGCGTGCGCTCGCGCACCGTGGTGATCGAGAGCCGCGATGGCACACTCTCGCTGATCCCGTTCTCCGAGCGCGGCTCGGCCTACGAACAGCAGGTGCCCGACCGGCGCGAGATGCGCGCCTTCGTCTGCCGCCAGTTCAAGAAGCAGGACGTGCTCTGGGCCTCGGAGATCCAGTCCGTCCGCGACTTCGGCTCGGAGAGTGCTACCCAGCAGGTGCAGACCGAAGTGGCCTACCGGCTCAGGAAGCTCCGCCAGGACGCCGAGACCACCTTCGAGTACCACCTGCTGAACGGCATCCAGGGGCTGGTGAAGGACCCGAAGGACCACGCCACGGTCGTGAACTACTTCACCGAGTTCGGCATCTCGCCCACGGCCGAGATCGACTTCGACCTCGACAACGCAAGCCCGGCCTCCGGGGCGCTCCGCAAGCGCTGCCAGGCGCTGATCGAGAGTGTCGAGGACTCGATGGGCGGGCTTTCGGCCGGCGCCGTGCAGGTCCGCGCCGAATGCGGCTCGGCCTTCTTCGCCGATCTCGTCGCCCACAAAGAGGTACGGGAGACTTACCTCAACACCGCAGCCGCAGCCGATCTGCGCGGTCGCGTGGCGGACGAGGTCAGCTTCGGCGGCATCACCTTCCGCCGCTACCGTGGCGGCGTCGGGTTCACGGTCCCGACCGACAAGGCGTTCTTCTATCCCGAGGGCATCGAGGGGCTCTTCGAGATCTACTACGCCCCCGCCGACACCTTCGAGACGGTCAACACGCTGGGCCAGCCGCTCTACGCCCGGACGATCCCCGACCGGGATCGCGACGAATGGGTGCGGCTCGAGATCGAGAGCAACCCGCTGCCGATCTGCACCCGGCCGCAGGTGTTGCGCTCGGCCCGGCGAACCTGATGACTGCTTTTGCCGCCGCCGTCGATGCGCTCTTCGCGGACGCGCATCTCGCGCGCGACGTGATCTACACCGCCGAGGGCGGCGCGCCGGTGCTGGTCCGCGCGATCCTGCGCCGGCCGGACGATGTCACCGGCTTCGGCGAGGCGCGCATCTGGTCGGAAACCACCCGGCTGGACCTGCGCCTCGCCGAGGTGACGAGCCCGCGCCCCGGCGACCGGATCGAGATCGACGGCGAGGCCTTCCTCATACAGGGCGAGCCCGTCCGCGACCGGGAGCGGCTCGTCTGGACCGTGGACCTGCGGCCGGCATGAAGTTGAAACTCGACATCACGCCGGACCTCGTCGCCGCCATGGCGGCAGAGGTGAAGGCCGGCGAGAAGGCCGTCACTGCAGCCATGCGCGAAGCCGGGACCGGGCTGAAGACCGCCTGGCGCGGCCAGATCACAGGCGCCGGGCTCGGGCGACGGCTCGCGAACTCGATCCGGAGCCAGACCTACCCGAAGGCGGGCGAAAGCCTGAACGCCGCGGCGCTGGTCTGGTCGAAGGCTCCGGTGATCGTCGGCGCGCATGACACGGGGCCGCTGATCCGCTCGAAGGACGGGTTCTGGCTGGCGATCCCGCTGCCCGCGGCGGGCAAGTCCCTGCGCGGCGGCCGCATCACCCCCGGTGAATGGGAACGGCGACGCGGGCTGCGCCTGCGTTTCGTCTATCGCCGCACGGGGCCAAGCCTGCTGGTGGCGGAGGGGCGGCTGAACACGAAGGGTCAGGCGGTGGTGTCGCGGTCGAAGACCGGCCGCGGCAAGGTCACCGCGCCGATCTTCCTGCTCGTGCCGCAGGTGAAGCTGCCGAAGCGGTTGGACCTGGCGCGGGATGCGGACCGGGCGCTGGACAGCGTACCAGGACTGATTGTGGCGAACTGGGTGGACGGCAAATTGCTTTGATCGCTGGCGAACGAATGCGGCAAGTGTGCAGCTTGCCTAATCGAATACCTTCACATCCCCTGATATTCTTCCATAAATGCTTTGCCTGCACGGCGAAAGTCAAAATACTTGATGACGCATGCAATGCTAATGATGTTGGCTGAGAGCCTCGCCAGAAACACGTTAATCGATACGATGTTCAGTCCTTTCTCATAGCTGACAGAAATCAGTTCAAAGCCAATCGATTCGAAAAAATCCGAAAGCGCGCCAAGGAGCATTGCGTTTGCTACTGCTATGCCAACCAATCCGTAGACTTCTGCGAAGACGCCGTCAGGCTGTTCAGGACTCTCCATCGTCAAGAGAAGCACCGCATAAAGAGCGGCAGCGGAACATAACGTTGCTGAAACGAACACCAATGCGATAGTGCGGTTAGTATCTTTCCAGTCCTGTCTTACTCGCTCGACAATGTCCTTTCTCATGGCACGCATGTCCTGACGAGCTTGCGTATGCATCGTTGTAATGCCAGAGCTTGCAATCCCGAGAGGATCTGAGGTTCGAATCCCTAGTATCTGCTCAGCATCACGCCGCTCCTCAGTTCTCTCATTACCCAATATTTCCCTGATAGATTTGGCAGCCCGATAGAACAGAGCGGGGTCTAGCCTATTTAGGCGTCGGTAGAATAGCAAGATCACAATCAAAGAAACGATTGTAAGAAGCGATGCTCCGATGAGTTTCGCATACTCAAGTTGCTCTATCTGCACCAGATCGAAGGTCATCTGTCGCTCCTAAATGCTTACATACGTGAATGATTTGCCTGCATAGCATAATTCCCTCGGTTGGTTTCGTCTCGTTCGCAAAGCACTGGAATCGCTATCTTCAGACAGAGCCAAGATAGTAGTCGCACATGCCCACCCCACGCGAAACCATCCTCTCCGCGCTGCACGCGCGGCTCTCGGCGCTGCCCGCCACCGCCCTGCGCGGCGACGTGCTGCCCGAGCGCGTCCCGGCCGAGGGCCTGCTGATCCTGCGCGATGGCGAGCCGGGGGAGCCCGAGGTAACGCTTTCACCCCTGCGCTACCACTATCAGCACCGCGCCGAGATCGAGGCGGTGGTTCAGGGCGCCGACCGTGACGCCGCCTTCGACACGCTGACCGCCAGCATCGGCGCTGCGCTCGCCGCCGACCGAACGCTGGGTGGGCTCTGTGACTGGGTCGAGGCGGAAGCGCCGCGCCCTGTGGACCTGCCGGTGGAGGGCGCTGGCAGCCTGAAGGCAGCCATCATCCCGGTTGTGCTGCACTATTCCACGGCCGACCCGCTGGCCTGACCCCGACAACCCGAGGAGACGAACATGGCACGAGCCCAAGGGGCGCGGGCGCTGATGGCGCTTGCGTTCGA
The DNA here is from genome assembly GCF_030695125.1 of Allobosea sp. Lineage (GTDB taxonomy): Bacteria > Pseudomonadota > Alphaproteobacteria > Rhizobiales > Beijerinckiaceae > Allobosea. The sequence continues at coordinate 12,395 of NZ_JAUYTP010000083.1, forward strand.
GACGACCTATGGAACGCCGCCTGCGAGCGGCTTCACCCGCATGCCCTTCGCCAGCACCTCGCTCGGCGCAGAGCAGCCGCTGCTGAACTCCGAGCTGCTCGGCTACGGACGCGACCCGCTGGCGCCGATCAAGGACGCGGTGACGGCCGATGGCGATGTCGTGGTGCCGCTCGACGCCGAGGCCTTTGGCTTCTGGCTGAAGGCGGCTTTCGGCGCGCCCACGACCACGGGCGCGGAGGCGCCGTACACTCACGAGTTCCAGTCGGGGTCCTGGACGCTGCCCTCTATGTCGATCGAGACCGGCATGCCCGAGGTGCCGCGCTATGCGATGTATTCCGGCTGCGTCCTCGACCAGATCACCTGGCAGATGCAGCGCTCGGGGCTGCTGACCGCGACGGCGCGGCTGGTGGCGCAGGACGAGACGGTGGGCACGACCACGAGCGCCGGGACTCCTGCCGCGTTGGAGGTGAAGCGCTTCGGCCATTTCCACGGGGCGATCACGCGCAACGGCTCGGCACTCGGCAACGTGGTCTCGGCCGAGATCACCTACGCCAACAACCTCGACCGGATCGAGACCATCCGCAGCGACGGCCGTATCGACGGGGCGGACCCCTCCATCGCGGCGCTGACCGGCCGGATCGAGGTGCGCTTCGCCGACCAGACGCTGGTGACGCAGGCGATCAACGGCGAGGCCTGCGAGATGGAATTCGCCTACGTCCTGCCCTCGGGCGAGAGCTTCACCTTCACCGTGCACGCCGTCTACCTGCCGCGCCCGCGCATCGAGATTTCCGGGCCGCAGGGCGTGCAGGCGACCTTCGACTGGCAGGCGGCGCGCGACAGCGTCGTCGGCCGGATGTGCACGGCGACCCTGATCAACGACATCGAGGTGTATTGAGAATGCTGACGCTCGACCTGACCAACGCCCCGCGCTGGCACGATCTCGCCCCCGGCCTGCGGCTGCAGCTGCGCCCGCTGACCACCGCGCTGATGGTGGCGACGCGCAGCGACCCGGAAGTGGAGGCGGTGCCGGCCAATGCTTCCGACGAACAGCGCGCGGTGGCCTTCGCCAAGGCACTGGCGCGGCGGGCGGTGCTGGCCTGGGAGGGCATCGGCGATGCAGAGGGCAATCCCGTCGAACCTGGTCCCGAGGCCATTGATGCGCTGCTGGAGATCTGGCCGGTCTTCGAGGCGTTCCAGCTGAGCTATGTCGCCAAGGGCCTGCTGCTGGACCAGGAAAAAAACGTCTCCGCGCCCTTGCCGACTGGTCCTTCGGCGGGGGCGATCGCTACTGCGAGGCCTGCGAAGGGACATGCCCGGACTGCCCCGCGCGGTTGAACCAACCACAGACGCATGAAGGCTGGCAGGTCTGGGACCTAGCCGGCCGCCTCGGCGGGCAGCTGCGGGTGGTCCCCGGCGCCATCCTCGGCTGGGACCTGACCGCAGCCTTCGCGCTGGGCGCCGCCCTCGGCGTGCCGCCCCTCGTCCTGGCCGAACTGCTGCCCGTGATTGAGGCGGTGATGGTCAAGAAGCTCAACGAACAGATGGAACGCCCCAATGACTGAGAAGATGGGGTGGATGCCGCTCTCCCCCGACGGCATCGCAATGTGCCAAGCTTGTGGTGTCGAAAACACAAGTAAGGACAGGAGAGGGCATCCATGGAAGAAGTTACCATCATCGGCATCGATCTG
>NZ_JAUYTP010000073.1 GCF_030695125.1 Allobosea sp.
CCAACCACCCCCATAATCGACCCACCTCATCCCTGAGGGGCAGCCATCCGGAAGGCAAGCCGTTGGTGGGGATGGGCGCGGCGCCTGCGGCCGGGTTTGCACCCCGGTCCCGGGAGGCTTCGGGGCACCGCCCTGGGGGTATTACGGCCCCTGTGCGAGGAGCTCGCTGGACCGGTCGTTGGCATCAGGCTTTCGTCCCATGCCCCAGTAGACGCGACAACCCGCTGAGGGGCACTGGCGTCGAAAGGGCTCGCGGCGGAGGCTGGCTTTCGACCCGATAAGCGCGGCCCGGAGTCGTCAAATCGCCGACAAGCGGAGCGCCACGGGGCGTGCGGATGGTGGCTCAATCCATCCGCGCCGCATCCTGGCTCAATGGATGCGGCTTGCTACCCAACGCGCCTCGCGGCGCTCCGCTGCCCCTCATGATAACGCCTGCGTGGCCACGTCGGCGGGACTTCGGGCTGTGCCGCCTTCGGCTTGTCTGGGCCCGCAAAACGGCCCCGCTCCGTGCGGAACAGGTGTTGTCAGATGCGGGTTTCGGCCAGCGGCCGCTCCGGAAGCCCCGCGTTCTCCCGAGGCGGGCTTTTTTGGGTTTGGCCGGACTGGCCGGCGCTTCGAGCGGCGGCTGCGCGCTGGGCCTGGTCGCGGGCTGCAGGGAGGGCGGTCGGCTGCGGCTCAGAGGATGTCCTCATAGCCCGCCAGAACGCGCATCTTCTTCTGGTCCAGCAGGACCACCCTGTTGTTCTTAAAGGTCATCAGCTCCATCTCGCGCAACTGGCGCAGGACGCGATTGACATGGATCGCACTCAGGCCCAGCGCATCGGCGAGATCGTGCTGGGTCAGCGGGCATTCGAACGCATCGTCGGCGAACAGCCCGACCAGCCGCAGCCGCTCGGTCAGCTCCAGGAAGAAATGGGCGGTTCGTTCGAGCGCCGTGCGGCGCCCGATTCCGGCCAGATGATCGACGGTGATCGCCTCGTCGCGGGAGACCGACCACAGGATCGCGGCCCCGAGCCGCGGGAACGTGTTGAAGACATCGCTCATCCGGTTGGCATCGATGCGGCTGACGACGGCGTCGGTCAGGCTGCTGAAGGCGTGATCGGAGGTGCGCAGCACGACGCTCCTCATCCCGATGCAGTCGCCCGGCACGGGGAAGGTGATGACCTGGCGGGCGCCATCGAGCAGGATCTTGAAACTGCAGCCCCAGCCGGAATGCAGGACATAGGCGAAATGGCCCTTGTCGCCCTGGCGGACGAGTTCGGCGCCACGCTCGACGGCGATCGGGGTCGCCAGCAGATCGTCGAGATAGGCGTTCTCACGCCGGGTCAGCGGCATGAACGTGGCCAACTTTGTCGCCAGAGGGCTGAGGGCCGGCTGCATGTCGTCCTGTTCGTCTGCGGCCGGGCCTGCGCCGCGTGGCGGCAGGGCGGAGCCTGTGCGGCGGCTGCCAATCGTCCAACGGCCAAACCGTCTATCGCCCAGAATGAATGGGATCGGACTAACCTGAATTAGCACGCGGCCGAAAAATTCGCCTTAACGTTGTGGTCACGCAATGGGCTGGGTCACCCCCTCGGCGAAATGGAACCTGAATGCCAAAATCCGCGAATCCACGCAGCGGTGCAGCCGGCCTCGCAGCCCTCTCGATCTGCGAGTCGCTGATCCTCGCGATGGGCGATCTGAAGATCATGGGCGAAAAGGATGCCATCAGCGTCATCAAGGACGCTGCGGAGGCGCATCGCGGTGCCGGCGGCACGGAGGAGGAGCGGGATCTTCATACCGAGGTCGCGTCGATCCTCGACCGGATCATCTCCGGTGGGAACTCGATCAGAAGGCCTTGACTGGCCGCAGCGCAAGGACCGCGTTCGCGCGTCGCATTCCGCTGAGAACACCGACTGAACGTTTCGAGCGTGTCACGGGGGTCGTACCATGCAAACTCAATCTCACGATCCGTCATCCTGCGCCCATCAGAACGCGGTGACGTTGGCCGAGACCCCTGCCGATCTGCGGGCGCCGGTCGGCGACGCCTGCTCTTTCGCATCGGCGTCGACCGAGGCGGAGGCGCGCCTCTTCCGGAAAACCGCGATCGGCAATGTCGAGCGGCTGACGGCGCTGCAGAGCCGGGTTCTCGATCTGCTGCTGGCCGGCCGTGCCCCCAAGGAGATCGCCACCGCGCTGAAGATGAGCCAGCGCAGCGTGTACGACCACCGCACCGCCATCGCCCGACAGCTGGAGGCCCGTTCCGAGGCGGATGTCATCCACGCCGCCGTGTGCGGGCGCTGCGCGATCCGTGAGCCGGACTCCGGCGCCGAACCCGCGGGGAGCGGCGCGCCGACGGCGCCCTCGCACGCCGCCTTGACGGCGGAGGACCTCGTGCGGCTCGACATGCGCGAGGTCAGCCACCGGCTGAAGAACTTTGCCGCCGTCATCCAGTCGATCAGCCACCAGACCGCCCGCAGCGCGACATCGGTGACCGAGTTCGACAGGGTCTTCTCGGCACGGCTTCGCGCATTCTGCTCGTCCCTCGACGCGCTGGTGGCGGGCGACTGGTCGAATCTGGGCATGGCGCAACTGGTCGCGATGCAGCTGGCGCCCTTCGGCCTCGGCGATGGCGAGCAGATCTCGGCTGTCGGCCCCGAGGTCAGCCTGCAGCCCGCGGCCGCCCATGCCATCGGCATGGCGCTCCACGAACTGGCCACGAACGCGGTCAAGTACGGCGCGCTGTCGGTGGCCGAGGGGCGCGTGACCCTGGATTGGCGGATCGAGGTTCTGGCCGGCAGGACGGATCTGATCGTGAACTGGCACGAGACGCAGGGCCCGAAGGTCACGGCCCCGGCGCATCACGGTTTTGGTCTGCAGGTCATCCAGAAGCTGACGGCGCTGGCTCTGCACGCAACGGTCACGCACGAATTTCACGTCGACGGTGTGTTCTGGCAGCTCCGTTGCGACACCCACCATCTGCGCGCCATCGCCGAGAGCCCTGTTACCCAACGCGCCGACGCCGCCCTGTACACGGCTGCTTGACGCCTGCCAGGCCTTGCCGACGGGAGAGGGGCGCGTCGTCGTGGCGGCCACCCGGCCGGCGGGGGCTCGGCAAAAGGGCCCCGATCCTGATCGGAACGGGGCCTTGCGAAAAGCCGTGCGGGGCCGGTCGTTTCAATCGTCGCGGAAGACGCGCTCGTTGCGCTCGTGACGCTCCTGCGCCTCGAGCGACAGCGTCGCGATCGGGCGGGCTTCGAGGCGCTTCAGCGAGATCGGCTCGCCGGTCTCCTCGCAATAGCCGTAGGTGTTGTCGTCGATCCGGGCGATGGCCGATTCGATCTTGGAGATCAGCTTGCGCTGGCGGTCGCGGGCGCGCAGCTCGATGGCGCGGTCGGTCTCGGAGGAGGCGCGGTCGGCGATGTCGGGGTGGTTTTCGCTTTCGCTCTGCAGCGTGACCAGCGTTTCGCGGGCTTCCTTGAGGATCTCGTCCTTCCAGGCCAGCAGCTTGCCGCGAAAATACTCGCGCTGCCGCTCGTTCATGAACGGTTCGTCGTCGGTAGGCTTGTAGTCCGCGTCGAGGATCATCTGCTTCGACATAGGCGCACTCTCTCGATTGGTCGTCCCGCAGCGCCCTCCGACATTGCCGTGGCAGGGCCGCCGAATTGGCGCCCTTATAGCGAGGGTCATGGCCAGTAACAATCGGCTTGGACGCCGCGGCGGACGCTCGTTTTGGCGGCCGCCTTTCGCGCGCCAGACGCGCCCCGGACGGGGTTTCAGGCCCATATCTCAGCGCAGGCCGGCCAGCGCGGCGGCGATGTCCGCCTCGACCAATCGTGCGAGGGGCTGGCGGTAATGGGTTCGGTCGAAGAATTGATTCGGGTCGCGCAACGCCGGCCGGTCGCGGCGCCAATCGACCAGCGCGGTCAGCGGACGCCGGGCGGCGAGCGCGGCAAAGGCGTCCCGGCAACCGGTGTCGGCGGCGGCGTCGGCACTGCCGGGACGCGGGAGCAGGGTGTGGTAGGCGGGCGGGCGGACCAGGATCAGCGCCGTACCGGGCGTCTTCGCCAGCATCGCCTCCAGCGCGGCTGCGGCCGGATAGGGGCCGCTGGCGTTGCCGCCTCCCGATTCGGCGACAACCTCCAGGGCAGCGCGCTTGGCCGGGTCGCGATCATAGCCCTGGACGATATAGTTGGGCTCGTAGTCCCAGTAGCCGTCGGGCCTGGCGCGCTCGCCCCTGCCGGTCACGAGATAGGCCAGGCGTCGCTGGGCCTCCTCCAGCACGTCGAAGCGCATCAGGCCGACGAGATATTCGGCCGGGTCGCGGCTGTAGAGCCAGAAGGGGAAGGGCTTGGCGTTGGGCATCGCCGGATCGGCGGTACACCAGAGGGCGTCGATGCCGACGATCACCGCGCGCGCCGGTTCGCGCCGGTTGCGCAGGAACCAGTCGATCAGGACGAGGCCTTCCTTCGGGCCCGAAGCCGGCGCGATCAGCGAGACGAAGGGGATGCCGGTCGCGGCCTGCAGCCGTTCGGGCGCGAGCAACTGGACATGGGAATTGCCGACGATCGCGCCGCTGAACGCCGGGTCGCGGCCGCGGCTGGCGGCGGCGGTGCGCGGGCCCTGCGCTCGCACGCCCTCGCGCAGCGAGAGCGGCGTGTTGCCGGTGCCGTAGGGGTCGATCAGCCAGATGAGGGCCAGCGCGCCGAGCAGCACCGTGGCGGCGGTGACGGCGAAGGCGCGCACGAAGCGCGCCCAGCGTGCCGCGTTCGCCTCCGCGCCCTCCGTCCGGCCTGCCGCCTCAGAACTGGAAGTAGATGAACTCATAATTGGCGTCTTCGCCGATCTTGAAGAGGATGAGGACGAACAGCAGGCCCGCCACCAGCGCGAGCCAGCGTGCCGGCGGGAGCCGGTGGACCAGGGCCCAGGCAGTCGGCCCGACGATCGCGAAGGCGGCCGCTGGCAGCAGCGCCCGCCATTTGAAGCCGGTGCCGAGCGGGGCGAGGCCGAAGAGCCCCTTGTAGATCGCCAGCGCGGCCTCGAAGCTGGTCGCCCGGAACAGCACCCAGCAGAGCGCGACGAAGACGAAGGTCAGGAGCCAGCCCAGCGCGGCAGGCATCGGCCAGCCGGCGCGGCGCCAGAGCAGGGCGACGATCAGCGCCAGCCCATGCGCCGCGCCCCAGGCGACGAAGGTCAGGCCCGCGCCGTGCCAGAGGCCGCCCAGCGCCATCGTCGCAAACAGCGCCCAGACCTGGCGCGGCAGGCCGTGCCGCGAGCCCCCGAGCGCGATGTAGAGATAGTCGCGCAGGAAGCGCGAGAGCGTCATGTGCCAGCGGCGCCAGAAATCCTGGATGCTTGCGGCGCGATAGGGCGTCTCGAAATTGGGCGGCAGCACGACGCCGAAGAGCAGGGCCAGCCCCAGCGCCATGTCGGTGTAGCCGGAGAAGTCGAAATAGATCTGGAAGGTGAAGGCGAGCGTCGCCTGCCAGGCTTCCGCGACCGTCACGACCTGGCCGGCGGCCGCCGCGGCGAAGACCGGGTTGGCGTATTCGGCCAGCGGATCGCCGAGCAGCACCTTCTTGGCGAGGCCGGCGGTGAGCAGCAGGAGCCCGCGCCCGATCCGCTCGGCGGCGTCGGGGCGCTGATAGGGCCGCTCCTCGAACTGGTGCATGATCTCGCGCCAGCGCACCAGCGGCCCGGCCAGGACCTGCGGGAAGAAGGCGATGTAGAGCCCGTAGCGGACGAGATCATAGCGCGGCGCCTGGCCGCGGCGCAGATCGGTCAGATACATGACGTGGTGGAAGGTGAAGAACGAGATGCCCAGCGGCAGCGCCAGATCGAGCTTCGGCGCCGGCAGACCCGGAATCATCGCTGCGAGATCGCCGAAGAAGTTGAAGTACTTGAACAGCGCCAGCAGCAGCAGGTTGGCGACGATGGCGGCCGTGATGAGCGCGCCCGAGCGAGTCTTCTGGAAGCCTTCCGCGACCAGCCAGTTGACCAGGATCGAGGCCATCAGCAGCGGCAGGAAGCGCCAGTCCCAATAGGCGTAGAAGGCCAGCGACAGCACCAGCAGCAGCGGCAGCCGCCAGACCGGCGCGAAACGCTCGACCAGCCAGTGCAGACCGAGCGCCAGCGGCAGGAAGGCGAAGAGGAAGGCGAAGGAGTTGAAGAGCATCGGGCCGGGCGCAAGGAGGGACGCGCCCGGTTAACCGATTATGAAGGGGCTGTCATGTCGTGGCGGTCACGGGCCGGAGCGGGGCGCCCATGCCGCCAGGCGTCAGGCCCAGCCCGCCCCTCACAGCGGAATGTTGTCGTGCTTGCGCCAGGGCCGCTCGACGCTCTTGGTCCTGAGCATGGCCAGCGCCCGCGCGATCCGGCGGCGCGTCGAATGCGGCATGATGACCTCGTCGACATAGCCGCGCTCGGCCGCGACGAAGGGCGACATGAAGCGGTCCTCATATTCCTTGGTCTGGCGCGCGATGGTCTCAGCGTCGCCGCCGCGGAAGATGATCTCGACCGCGCCCTTGGCGCCCATCACCGCGATCTGGGCGGTCGGCCAGGCGTAGTTGACGTCGGCGCCGATATGCTTGGAGGCCATCACGTCATAGGCGCCGCCAAACGCCTTGCGGGTGATCACGGTGACCAGCGGCACGGTGCATTCGCTGTAGGCGTAGAGCAGCTTGGCGCCGTGCTTGATCAGCCCGCCATATTCCTGCGCCGTGCCGGGCAGGAAGCCGGGCACGTCGACGAAGGTGACGATCGGGATCTCGAAGGCGTCGCAATAGCGCACGAAGCGGGCCGCCTTGCGGCTGGCGTCGGAGTCGAGCACGCCGGCCAGCACCATCGGCTGGTTGGCGACGACACCCACCGTGCGGCCCTCGATGCGGCCGAAGCCGGTGACGATGTTGCCGGCATAGGCCGCCTGGATCTCGAAGAAATCGCCCTCGTCGAGCGTCTTCAGGATCAGTTCCTTGATGTCGTAGGGCTTGTTCGGATTGTCCGGCACCAGCGTGTCCAGGCTCATGTCGACGCGGTCGGGCACGTCGAAGCTCGGCCATTCCGGCACGCCCGCCGTGTTGTTGGCGGGGAGGAAATCGAGCAGGCGGCGCACCTGCAGCAGCGCCTCGACATCGTTCTCGAAGGCGCCGTCGGCGACCGATGATTTGCTGGTGTGGACTTTTGCGCCCCCGAGTTCCTCCGAGGTCACGGTCTCATTGGTGACGGTCTTCACCACGTCGGGGCCTGTGACGAACATGTAGGAGGTGTCGCGGACCATGAAGATGAAGTCGGTCATGGCGGGCGAGTAGACGTCGCCGCCGGCGCAGGGCCCCATGATCACCGAGATCTGCGGGATGACGCCGGACGCCGCGACATTGCGCTTGAAGACCTCGCCATAACCGCCGAGCGCCGCCACGCCCTCCTGGATGCGGGCGCCGCCGGCGTCGAACAGCCCGACGATGGGTGCGCGCATCTTCAGCGCCATGTCCTGGATCTTGACGATCTTCTGCGCGTGGGTCTCCGACAGCGAGCCGCCGAAGACGGTGAAGTCCTTGGAGAAGACGAAGACGGTGCGGCCGTTCACGGTGCCCCAGCCGGTGACGACGCCGTCGCCGGGGATCTTTTCGGCCTTCTCCATGCCGAAATCGACGCAGCGATGCTGCACGAACATGTCGAACTCCTCGAAGGAGTCCTTGTCGAGCAGGAGTTCGATGCGCTCGCGGGCGGTCAGCTTGCCCTTGCCGTGCTGCGCCGCGACACGCTTGGGTCCGCCGCCCTGGCGGGCGCCTTCGCGACGGGTTTCGAGCTGGTCGAGAATGTCTTTCATGAGGGACGCCCCGGAGCCGACGAAAGGTCTTTGTCCCTCCGGATTAAGCGGCGGCGGAGCACGAGTCCATCATCTGTTGGTCGGGGCAAGAACGTGGGCGGCCTTCGCCGGGAGCTTTGATCATGATATCCTGACGAGCGTGATCGACTGCATTGCGAGGGCGCCATGAACCAGACCCTGTCCTTGCCTGAGGACCTCGTTCGCATGATCGAGGCTCGCGTCGAAACCGGCGACTATGCCTCGGCGAGCGAGGTCGTCCGCGATGCGCTCGCGTCCCTGGACCGGCAGGACCGGACCGAAGCGGAGAAGCGGGCGTGGCTGCAGCAGGCCTGGCGTGAGGGCGTTGCCAGCCCTGACATCGGCGCCTTCGACAGGGACCATTTTCGCCGGGAGGCGCATCGGCGTTTGTCGGAAAAGGCGTGACGCATGGGCGCGATCACGTGGTCGCAGCAGGCAAACGACGATCTCCAGTCTATATGGCTCTGGATTGCGCGCGACAGCGTCGGTGCGGCCGAGGCGTTTCTGGACCGCATGATCGAACGGATCGATATCCTCGAACAGTTTCCGGAAGCCGGCCCGAACCGCGACGAGATCGGTGTGGGAGCGCGGGCTCTCGTCGCCGAGCGCTGGCTCGTCCTCTACCGCGTGTCGGCAGATGGTGTTCAGATCGTGCGCATCGTCGATGGCGCCCGTGATCTCAGCAAGTTGCCGCCGATGCCGGGCTGAGGCTCATTCGGGGCGTGGGGTTCTTCGTCAGCCGTGCCGGAGCAGCAGCACCGCCGCGTCATATTCCGTCCGGCGGATGGCGCGGCGCTCGGCGGCGTCCTCGTCCTGGCCCCAGATGCCGATCTGGTAGTCCTCGTCGCAATGGGCGGCGGCCCAGATCGCGTCGGCGTCGCGCAGGCCGAAATGGAGCGCCAGCATCAGCAGGGTCGAGCCGGTCAGCGTCATGACGTTGTGGGCGCCCGCCAAGGCGACGGGGGCGGGGATGGCGGCGACATGGCGGGCCACCGCCTGGAGCGTGGTCGGCGGCTGCTCTGCGAAGACGATCCCCTGCGCCAGGATGAAGCGCGCGCCGATCTTCGCCTCGACCTCGTGGCGGATCGGCTCCCAGGTCTTTTCCTGCAGGGCGACGAGCTCTTGCGGTTCGCCGGCGCGGTAGCAGAGCGCGTCGGAGCCGGCATAGCGGACGATTTCGGCGCGCACGGCCTCGTGCTGGTCGGCGACGCCGTCCAGCGCCGAATTGACCAGCCGGGTCAGCGGCATGCGGGCGGGATCGATCTTGTCGCTCGGCGCGTCCCACTCGGCGGCGAGCGCCTCGGCGACGGGGCGGGAGGTCACGGCGAGCGCGTTGCGCGCCGGGGTGCGGGCGGTGCGGCCGTCGAGCGCGACATGGAACAGCCCGTCGCGCTCGAGCACGGCGGCGTGCTCGTAGAAGCGGCTCGGCAGGGCGTTGCGCATTGCCTTTTGCGCGGCGGCGACGGGATCGGGCTGGCGCTGGCCGGCAGCACCGAAGCGGGCGAGGAATTCATCGGTCGACATAGGCCGCGCTTTAGCACGGCTCCCTGGCGCGGTCAGCCTCCGAAACGGTCTCGCCAGGCCGGCAGGGCGCCCGCGAAGGGCAGGGCGGTGGCGGCATGGACTCCGCGCGCGACGGCCCGCGCCAGGACATCGGCGGCGGTGGCGCAGAGTTCGGTCAGCGCGAAGGCGTCCGAGGGGGCGCCGCTGTGGCCGGTCGCTGCGGCGAAGACGATGTCGCCGTCGAGCGCGCCATGGGAGGGGCGCAAGGCGCGCGCCAGCCCGTCATGGGCTGCGAGCGCGAGGCGCTTGCACTGCGCCTTGGTCAGCACCGCGTCTGTCGCGACCAGGGCGATCGTGGTGTTCTGGCCCGTCCCGCCCTTGAACGCGAGGGCGAGATCGGCGGCCGAGATGCCGGCCGGCCAGCCGCGCCCGCCGAACTCACTGTCGCGCTCATAGGGCGCCGCCCAGAAATGCGGCCCGTTGCCGATCGTCGCCGTGCCGACCGCATTGACCGCGACGAGCGCGCCGACGATCTGTCCGGTCGCGGCCCGCGCGCTGGCGGAGCCGATACCGCCCTTGAGATGGGCGGTGGTGGCGCCGTAGCCGGCGCCGGCCGTGCCCAGGGCGAAGTCGGCGGCGGCGCTGGCGGCAGCCTGCGCGCCCAGCCGGCGATAGGGCGATTCCAGCCCGCCCTTCGCCCAGGGCTTGTCGCCGCCATTGAGCAGGTCGAACAGGATCGCCTGCGGGACGATCGGCACATGCAGGGGGCCGATCGGGAAGCCGCGGCCCTGGCTCGCCAGATGCGCCATCACGCCGTCGGCCGCCGCCAGCCCCCAGGCCGAGCCGCCCGAGAGCACGATCGCGTCGACATGCTCGACCGTCATCTCCGGCTCGAGCAAAGCCGTCTCGCGCACGCCGGGCGCGCCGCCGAGGATCGCGACCGAGGCCACCGTCGGGCGCTCGAACAGGGCGACGGTGACGCCGGTGGCCGCGGCGGCGTCATGGGCCTGTCCGACGCGCAGGCCGCGGACATCGGTGATGAGATTGCGCATCGGTCTCGGGAGCGGCGGGAGGGTCGGGAACGCAGCAGGCCTCGGGGCGTTACATTACCGACTGTTCATGATTGCGCCACCGCAAGGACAGAGCCTCAGGCCCAAGGTAATCGACATCGCGGCCCGGCTTTCCAAGACCCGCTCAGCGACTGTTCCCATCCGCCGACCCCACGGGAGATTCCGCATGAAACCCATCGCCCTGTTCGCCGCCACCTCCATCGCCGCGCTGGCCGCGAGCTTCGCCATCGCGCAGCCCCAGCCCGTCCCGCCCGCTGGCGGCGAGCGCGACGGCCCGCGCCAGGAGCGATCCGAGCGTTCGGACCGCTCCGAGACCCGAGAGCAGCGCCGTGCCGAACGGCGCGAGCAGCGCGGCGAGCGCATGCAGGAGCGCCTCAACGAGCGCCTCGCCAGCCTGCGCGCCGACATGAAACTGAAGCCCGAGCAGGTGCCGCTGTTCGACGCCGTCGAAGGCGTCATCAAGAAGCGCGCCGAGGAGCGCCAGGCCGGTTGGTCGGCGATGCGCGAGCAGCGCGAGAGCTTCCGCGACGCCGACCTGATGGAAAAGCTCGACATGATGTCGGGCCGCCAGGGCGAGCGCGCCGCGCGCTCCAAGGAACTCGCCGATGCCGTGCGCCCGCTCTGGGCGACGCTGAGCGACCCGCAGAAGACCGTGGCCCGCCGCGCCGTGCGCGAGGCGATGGCGGAAGGCCGCGGCATGATGCGGCGCATGCACAACGAGATGCGCGACGGCAGGGGCGACCGGATGGACGACAACCGCGGCGGCCGCGGGCACCATGACGGCGACCACGGCCCGCGCCGCTGGCGTGAAGAGGGTGGCGATCGCCGCGGCTGATCGCCAGCCGTTTCGACCGATCAGGGGGCGGCTCGCGAGAGCCGCCCTTTTTCGTGCGGAGTCCGCAGGCCCGTCAGGTGCCGACGGCGTCGGTGACGCATTTCTTGGTGAAGCTGGTCTTGGCGGCGCCGAACAGCTTCTTGTCCGCCGCCTGCTTGTCGCAGGCCGCGCCGGCATCCTTCTCGCATTTGGTCAGGAAGCTGGTCTTGGCCGCCCCGGCGAGCTTCTTGTCGCCCGCCTGGACGGCGCAGCTCTGCGCCTGGGCAAAGGTCGAAAGGCAGGTCAGGGCCAGAGCCGCTATCAGGGTCTTCGTCATCGCAGGGGTTCCCGGCTGGTGATTCGCGAGGGTCGCCCGTCGAGCCTCGACCTGCGCGCAGCCGAGGGCAAGCGGCATTTGCACGCTCCTCCGCCGCAATCTCGCCTCAGCCCCTAACGCGCTGGAAAACAAAGCGGAAACGGCCGTTTACCTTAAGCGTTCAACTTCGATTCATGTGTTTCTGTTTACCTATCGGAAGTGATTGCGAAACAAACTCGCACCATGACCGTGATGAGGGAAACGCCATGAAGACACCATGGTTGATCTGGGGAATGCGGGGCTTCATCGGCCTCGTCTTCGTCGCGAGCCTGTTTGGCCCCTATGCGCTGTCGATCCTGATCGGCTGCCTGGGGCTGGGCTGCTATTATTTCCGCGACGAGGTCGGCTCGCATCTGTGAGCGCCGGGAGGTCTGCTTCCGGCCCTTCGGCTTGATCCAGCGCAAGGGCATGCCCGCCGGTCTGCGGTAGCCCGGCGGGCATGATCTCCACCGGTTTTCTCCTGGGTCTCGCGCTCCTGCTCGCCACGCCGGGGCCGACCAACACGCTGCTGGCGGTCGCGGGCGCCACGCAGCCCTTGCGCGCGGCGGCCGGGCTCCTGCTGGCCGAACTCTGCGCCTATCTCGCCGCGGTCGTCCTGTTCGGAGCCCTGATCCTGTGGCTCGGCGACGGGATCGAGGCGATCCGCCCGGCCTTGCAGGGGGCGGCTGCGCTCTATCTCGCCCTGGCGGCCGTGCGGATGTGGCGGGCGCGCGGCGAGGTGGCTGCCGGCGCCGCGGTCGCGCCCCGGCAGATTCTCGCGACGACGCTGCTCAACCCCAAGACGCTGATCATTGCGCTGGTGCTGATGCCGGCCGGCTGGAGCGGGCAGGGCGCGGTCGCCGCCACCCATCTGGCGGCGATGGCGCTGATGATCCCGCTCGCGGGCGGGGCCTGGTTCCTCGGCGGGCGCGGGCTCGCCAGAGCGGCGGGCTCGCGCCTGCGCCGCGCCATCCCGAGCGCGTCCGCGGTGCTGCTCGGGCTGTTCGCGATGGTGCTGGCCGGGCGGGCGCTGGCGGGCTGGTGAGCGCGCCCGCACCCGGCGGCCTTTGGCCTCAGCGACCGGTGACCGACACGCCGATCAGCAGCGGGTGGAGCCAGAGCGCGAAGACGACATAGAGCACGAGCCCCGCGACGATCGCGATCACGTCGCGGCGGCCGAAGGCGACATTCGTCATGGCGGCGGCGCGGGCGATCTCCTCCGGCCGGCGCTTGACCGAAATGCGCGCCATCACCGCCCAGGCCAGGAAGCCGCCAAACAGCAGCAGGCTGCCGAGATCGCCATTGGCGAGGAGATGGGCGGTGGCCCAGATCTTCACGGCCAGCAGCATCGGGTGCTTGACGCGCGACAGAAGCCAGGAGGGCCGCCGGCCGACGGCGAGCAGAATGAAGATCGGCAGGTTGAGCAGGAGCGCCAGATGCCGGGTCCAGACCGGCGGCTCCCAGACGACCGTGTAGCCGGCCGCACGCTGCAGCCCGTAGCCATAGATCAGCAGCCCGAAGCCGATGATCGAGACGGCCGAATACAGCCCCCGGTAGCCGCCCGCGCCAAAGCGCTCGATCAGCCTTGCGCGCAGATCGCGCTTCATCGTGACGGCGTGCATGCCGAGAAACAGGACGAGGCCGAGGATCAGGACGAGCATGCGGGGACCGCCTCAGGTTGGAGTTGTTCCAACCATGGACTGGCGGGGTGGGGTTTGGCTATGGGGTGGTAGTGTCGGCGGTGGTCGAGCGGGCCGATCGGCGCAGACACCCTTCTGCTGATGTTCTCGTTGGTGCAAATTTGAGGCAAGCTATGCCTTCATCTGCCTTGCGAAGCCAAATACCTCGCTCGAAGATGAACCGCCGTTTGGTCGATGCTGGGGTAAACACTCATCGCATTGATGTTTAGGCTGTTCAGTTGTTTGAGAATTTCCCTCTTATTTTGAATGGATACGCGATTTATTTCAATCCCATCCTGTCCGTATTCAGGCAGTGTGGCTTCGTGGCCAAACAACAAGAATGCGCCCGACTGAGATTTTATTCTAGTATTATTGCGTTTGGCCTTTACGCAAATTATCGATCTGAGGTCGTCTGGTGCGATCCTCGCTTCAAAAAAACCTTTTTCAGATTTGATATGGTGAAGCAATTTGAGTGCGGATTGAGTCTGATTAAAAATATCTACTTCGAGATTTAAATCTAGCGAATTCTTTTGATCGTATGTTAGATTTGAAATATTAGATATACAACTTACTGTATCAGAGTCATAATATTTCATGTTATCTTCTTTTACATGAAAAATAATGACTTCACCATCGACATCGAGTGGTTCGGGATCGCTGTGGCACGCAAAAAACAGCGCAACAAGGGGGTTGCTGGATATATCAAGTAGTCGAGTTGGTAGTCTGTAATGTTGCATTCTTACTAGCCTATCGAAACAATATTGATCAGATTGAAAATCGTCATAATGAGCAATAAGAAGTTCTTTGCAGAGTCGATCTTCGCTGGGCAGGAACTGCCATCCTCCATCAGCCCTGCGCCGAAACAGCGAGGGCGTGAGCTCAAATTGCGAATTTTCATGCCCTCGAAAGAATGTTTCGGTATCCTCTTTGGCTGCTAGACTATAAAGTATTTGCAGGAATTGTTCCACGCTGTCAGCCGTGCCAATTATTTTCTTGGTGCGCGGAGGCGGTTCAGTCAATATTGCGGCTGCATTGGGGGCCAGTTGTGCTTGGACTGCTTCTCTGAGTTCTGGCTTGATTTCTCCGAGCCGCGCTAGAATTTGATTTGCATCTCCCACCCTAACGGCCCAATGCGTGCGATAAAGCTGAAAGCCGCTGGCGTCGAAGACTTCACGTGCCGCCTCTATGTCAGAGAACGTCACATCTCCAAAATCGATTATCGTCGTGAACGACGTGGATACTTCCTTTGGGCTTACGGTGGTGTTTTCGATTACCCCATACTTTATCAGCATGGAGGCGGATCCCTTGGCGCGTTCAATTTCCGTACAAAGAAACGTGGGGATGCTTTCAAGGAAGGCGATTGAGCTTGGCTCAAGATTTTCGAGGCGCTTAGCTATATCGCTAGGCGTGTATTCAAACATTCGCCCCCGTGTCATCCCAATTAGGCCAACCGGGTCTTCAACCATTTCGCGTGCGCCAAAGGCGATATAATTGAAATTCTCGGACATCTGCCCTCGTTCCAGCCTGCGCGTAGGGTCATTAGATCTGGGTTAGCAGCATACTGCAACAACTCGCATTAGCGAGGATGACGTCGTGAGAGCGACAAATGTCTGCATGCCAATTATCATTGGTGGCTGCAACAACAGTTGCATCTGAACGGAGCGTGAGCCGCACACCAAGTGTGTAACAAAAAAGGGGACGGCGATTGCTCGCCATCCCCCAGAATAATCCGGCCAACGGGCCTTGCGGCCCGTCTCCGTTCGATCAGCGCGAGTAGAACTCGATGACCAGGTTCGGTTCCATCTGCACCGCATAGGGCACGTCCGTCAGCGTCGGCGTGCGGGTGAAGGTGGCGGTCGACTTGTTGTGGTCGGTGTCGAGATAATCGGGCACGTCGCGCTCGGCGAGACCGGCCGACTCGATGACGATGGCGAGCTGGCGGGAGCTCTCCTTGACCGCGATCACGTCACCCGGCTTGACCTGGTAGGAAGCGATGTTGACCCGCTTGCCGTTGACCGTGATGTGGCCGTGGTTGACGAACTGACGGGCGGCGAAGACCGTCGGCACGAACTTGGCGCGGTAGATCACGGCGTCCAGGCGGCGCTCGAGCAGGCCGATCAGGTTCTCGCCCGAGTCGCCCTTCAGGCGGATCGCCTCGGCGTAGTAGCGGCGGAACTGCTTCTCGGAGATCGAGCCGTAATAGCCCTTCAGCTTCTGCTTGGCGCGCAGCTGCGTGCCGAAGTCGGACGGCTTGCCCTTGCGGCGCTGGCCGTGCTGGCCGGGGCCGTATTCGCGGCGGTTGACCGGGGACTTCGGGCGGCCCCAGATGTTCTGACCGAGGCGGCGGTCAATCTTGTATTTCGCCTCATGGCGCTTCGACATATCGCGTGTCCTCGTGAGTTCGCGAGTTGAGGACCGCGCCCTCCTGCTCTCCCGCATGGGGCGGGAGCGACAGATCCGGCTTCCGAAGAAAGCGGATCACGGGTGCGGAAAAAGCCACGCGGGCCTTTTGGGCCCGCGCGACGCCGGCTTAGAACCATGCGGGGCGGGGTTTGTCAAACCCGGAGGGGGCGGGCGGTGCCTGTCTCCCGCCATGTCGGGCCTCCCTCGCGCGTCATCCTGGACTTCGCGTAAGCGAAGGCCGGGATCCATCGGGGGGCGCCGGGGCCTCCGATGGATCCCGGTCGACCTGCGGTCGCCCAGGATGACGGGGCGGGGTCGGGGAGGGTGGGAGCGGGCCCGTCTATCCCTATACATGGCGCCCCTGCGCGCGCTGCCCTCGCGCGGCGGGCTGCGACCTGCCACGATCCCGCTGCTTCCGATTCCGACTGAAGGTAGAGCCATGGCCCTCGCCAAACCGCCCGTCCAGGACAATGCCTATGCCGCCGCGCTCGCGCTGCTCGACCGCGCCCCGATGATCGACGGGCATAACGACCTGCCCTATGTCATCCGGCTCGACCGCATGGCGAAGGGCGATGTCGGCCTCTACGACCTGACCAAGGTTCATGAGAAGGGCGACACCGATATCCCGCGGATGCAGGACGGCAAGCTCGCAGCGCAGTTCTTCGCGGCCTATGTCCCGCCCAAGCATCCCAAGCCGGCGGGCTTCGCGCTCGCCCAGATCGCGCTGATGCGCGACATCCTCAAGCGCCATGCCGACGTGTTCCGCCCCGGGCTCTCCGCCGCCGATGTGATGGCGGCGAAGGCTGAAGGACGCATCGCGCTGTTCATGACGATCGAGAACGGCACGGCGCTCGACGGCGAACTCGACGCGCTCGACGCCTACCACGACCTCGGCGTCCGGCTGATGACGCTGTGCCACAATGACAGCCATGACTGGTGCGATTCCGCCACCGACATGCCCCGCCACAACGGGCTGACGGGTTTCGGCAAGGCGGTGATCGGCCGGATGAACAAGCTCGGCATGGTCGTCGACCTCGCCCATGTCTCGCCCAAGGTGATGCATGACACCCTCGACGTGACGCGCGCGCCGGTGGTCTGGTCGCATTCCAACGCGTTTTCGCTGTGCGACCACCCGCGCAACGTCCCCGACGACGTGCTCGACCGGGTTGCGGGCAATGGCGGCGTGGTGATGGCGACCTTCGTGCCGGACTTCATCAGCCAGGCCTCGCGCGACTGGCACCGCCCGGCGAAGGACCAGTTCGGCAAGACGCCGGACGGGCTCGACCACGAGAAGGCCGAGGCCGAGATCGCCGCCAAGGCCGGCCCGCGCCCCAAAGCGACGCTGGCGCAGTATTGCGACCATCTCGACTATCTCAGCCAGCGCATCGGCCACGACCATGTCGGCATCGGCTCGGATTTCTTCGGCTGGATCAACCCCGACGGGCTGGAAGATACGAGCGTCTTCCCGGCGCTGATCGCCGAGCTGATCCGGCGCGGCTGGTCTGAAAGCGATCTCGAAAAGCTCGCCGGCGGCAACACGCTGCGGGTGCTGGCGGCGGTCGAGGCGGCGGCGGGCTGAGGGCTGAGCCGCCATGGTCGGGCTCGTCCCGACCATCCACGTCGTCTCGCGGCGAGGGCGATGTTCGAGACGTGGATGCTCGCCACAAGGGCGAGCATGACGGTTGAGGCTTGACCCCATGCCTCCTTGGGGCGATTCCCCGGTCGCTCCCGCGCTCGGCGGGGTTGACGAGACCTGAAAACATGCCCGGTTCCGGCACCGACCATACCCGCCCGCCTGCGACGGCGCCCGCGCCCGTCATCATCCTGGTCGAGCCGCAGATGGCCGAGAACATCGGCATGTGCGCGCGGGCCATGGCGAATTTCGGCCTGTCCGAGATGCGGCTGGTCGCCCCGCGCGACGGCTGGCCGAGCGGCGGCGGGCTGAAGAAGGGCGCCACCGCGGCGGCCTCGGGCGCGACGCATATCCTGGAGCATGCGCGGCTTTATCCCAGCGCGGCCGAGGCCATCGCCGATCTCAACTTCGTGCTGGCGACGACGGCGCGCGAGCGCGGCCAGATGAAGCGCGTGGTGACGCCGGCCGAGGCGATGCCGCCGATCGCGACGCGGATCGCGCAGAGCGAGCGCGTCGGCATCCTGTTCGGGCGCGAGCGCATCGGCCTGACCAATGAGGAGATCTCGTTTTCCGACGCGATCCTGACCTTTCCGGTCAATCCCGCCTTCGCGTCGCTGAACCTCGCGCAAGCCGTGCTGCTGGCGGGCTATGAGTGGTTCAAGGCGACCGACGGGCAGCCGCCCTTCCGCGAACACGCCGATTCCCCGCCGGCGACGCGGGCGACGGTTTTGTCGATGTTCGACTATCTCGAATCCGAACTCGACCTCTGCGGCTTCTTCCCGCCCGGCAAGAAGCAGATCATGACCGCCAATCTGCGCGACATCCTGCACCGTCTGGCGATGACCGAGCAGGAGGCGCGCACGCTTCGCGGCGTGTTCAAGTCGCTGACCGAGGGGCCTCGGAGGCTGCGCGCGCCGAAGCCGGGCGAGGGGGAGTAGCGCGCGGCGGCGCGCAGGAGAACGACATGCCTGTTCCGATGGAATACCGCCTCGCCTCGCAGGATTTCGACCGCTTCCTGGCCGAGGTCGCCGACGCGACCGGGCTGGCGACGCGCAACCAGGCCTATACGACGACGCAGGGCGTGCTGCTGGCCTTCCCGCGGCGGCTCGATCTCGCGCAGGCCATCGCCTTCGCACAGGGGCTGCCGGCGATGCTGCGGGCGCTGTTCGTGATGGACTGGGACCCGCAGGAGCCGCGCATGGCGGGCTGGGATCGCGCCGCGATGAGCGATGAGGTTCGGCGGCTGCGCATCGACCACAATTTCTCGCCCGACAGCGCGATCGCGGATGTGGCGCGGGTTCTGCGCCGCCATGTCGACGCGGCCGCCTTCGCGCGCTGCCTCGCGGCCCTGCCGCCGGAGGCGCGGGCGTTCTGGTCGGCGGCGTAGGGTTTCAACGACAACGGCCGGCCCCGAAGGGCCGGCCGGCGACGTGTCGCGGGTCTCGAATCCGCAGGCGCGTCAGAACTGGTACTTCATCGTCGCCTTCACCGTGCGGCCGGGCTCGGTGTAGTAGTCGCGGGCCTGGGCGAGCGCGCCGGTCGGCACGTTGACGGCGTCCCAGTACTTGCGGTCGAAGATGTTGTAGACGCCGATCTGGAGTTCGAGGTCGGCGATCTGGGGCATCGGCTTCCACCAGGCGGTGGCGTTGAAGATCGCATAGCCCGGCGCCTTGAAGCCCTGGGTCGCGCCGGTGGTGGCGGCGACGTCGTTGCGGGCGGAGGCGAGCTTGGTCGAGACCTCGCCGCCCCAGCGCTCGGTGCCATAGGCGATGGCGACGATGCCCTGCATCGGCGGGATCGAGTTCAGATAGGTGTTGTCGTCCCTGTTCTTGCCGCGGGTGTAGGCAAACGAGCCGCGCACCAGCCAGTTCGGGGCGAAGGCGTATTGCATGTTCGCCTCGAAGCCCTGGATCTCGGCGCGCGCCACGTTGCGGAAGCTGGTGATGCCGCCCTGCGGATAGAGCCCGCCGACGCCGGGCGCTTGGGACTGATAGGTGTCGATGAAGTTGCGGTAGTTCGTGTGGAAATAGGTCAGCGAGCCGCCGAAAGCCTTGTCGCCGAAGCGGATGCCGACATCGATGCCGTTGCCAGTTTCGGGGCGCAGATCCGGGTTGCCGCTGCGCAGATAGGTCGTCGGCGAGCCGAAGCGGCCATAGAGCTCATTGGCGGTCGGCGGGCGGAAGGTCTTGGCCCATTGCGCGAAGACGGTGACGTCCTTGAACCAGGGGGTGTTCTTTAAAACCTCGTATTCCAGCCGGATGCGCGGCGACCAGGCGGAATCGCTGGACGAAGCCGGCAGGCCGGTCGGCCGCGAGGCGCCGTTGGTGTAGCTCGGCGTGTATTGCGGCTTCTCCTCATACCAGTCGTAGCGCAGGCCCGGTGTCAGGCGCAGGCGGTTGTCCAGCAGGCCGATCTCGTCCTGGACGTAGAATCCGACGAGCCGGCCATCGACCTTGGGCTGCTCGGACTGGTTGGTGGGGATGTTGTTGCACGTCGCGAAAGCGCCCGTGTAGATGCCCGACGCAGGCCGGGTCGGGCAGGCGTCGGAGCCGGCGCTGTACTGCTCCAGGCTCGAAATCCGCAGCTCGGTGCCGGCCGTGAGCTTGTGCGAGAGGATCCCGGTGTTGAAGCTCTTGATGACGTGGCCGTTGAAGCCGTAGGCGTTTTCCTCGTTCTCGTTGTCGCGGCTGTAGAGGCCGACGATGCTGGTGTAGCGATAGGCGTTGGTGAGGTCGTTGCGCTTCAGGCGCTGCCAGTAGGCGACCGCATGGGCCTCGTCAAAGAACGAGCCCGGCAGCTTGTAGTCGTAGCTCAGCGAAACGCGGTTGCGCTCGACGTCCTCGCCGGTGCGATAGGCGCCGGGGCGGTAGTTGCCGGTGAGCGACACCGCGTTGTCGCGGTTGTCGATGCGGTCCGCGCGCTTGAAGGTCTCGGCGGTGAGGCCGAAGCGATGCGCCTGATCGTTCGAGTACTGGTAGAGCTTGGCGAGGAAGCTGTACTGGTCGAAGTCGCGCGGATTGGGCTCGGTACGGGCGGCGCCGATCGTCTTGACGTTGCCGCCATTGCCGGTCTCGTGGCCGTTGCGGAAGCCGCCCTGGACCAGGGCCCAGGTGTTGTTCCAGCGCGCTGCGCCCGCCGCGCTGCCGAAGACGGCGCGGTCGGTGCTGTCGAAGCCGGTCTTGGCCAGCGCGCCGTAGGTGCGGCCCGCGCGGATGATGTCCTCGGGATCGAGCGTACGTACGGCCAGCACGCCGCCGAGGCCGCCGCTGCCGAGGGTGCTGCCGCCGCTGGGGCCGCGCAGCAGGTCGAGCGTCGACAGCGCATCGAAGTCGAAGGCGGTGGTGCCGCCACGGGTGACGCGGCTGTCGATCAGGAAGGGCTGGCGGATGCCGTCGACCGTCGTCAGCACGCGGGCGCCGTCGAGGCCGCGGATGTTGAGGCTGTTGGTCTGGCGGTTGAAGCTGATGCCGGCCTCGACGCGGTTCGACAGGTCGCTCAGGCTCTGGACCTGCTGGCGGTCGAGCTGTTCGCGCGTGGTGCGCGTCGTGGTCGGGCCTTCGACCAGGGCCTGGCCGGGCGCAGTCGCGCCCTCGACGGTGATCTGGTCGAGCACCACGGGCGCCTCCGCCGCCGGGGCGGTTGGCACGGCGCGGCTGCGCGCCTGTTGTTGCGACAGGGCCGGCGTGGCCAGCATCATCATCGCCAGAGTGCCGAGCGCGACGCCTTCGCGCAGCCTGCCTGAATACATCCCCATCGCCTTGACCCGCCCTTGCCGCCGCGGACAGCCCGAGGCCGCCGCGCCGCAGAAGTTTAAAATGAATATAAACAAGGCCTTATCCTCGCGATAAGGCTCTCACCCGTTATTGATCGAGTCGAAGACTGTCAACATCTGGCCGCATTAAGAACAATGTCCGATGCAATTGGAATACACTGCTGAATTCACTCTAATGAAGACTTGGTTTTACATTCTTCTAAAGAGACGGGCGGTGTCCTCGGCGCGGCGGCCGCGCGGGCTCCCGATCTCGTGAACGCTCCGGCCGCGACGGGCGACACGTTCCTGTTGCAACGCAGCGATAGGCGACCAACATGAGCGTCAGAAATGGAAACGCTCACCCCCATGCTCGACCGCCGGACGATGTTGACAGGATCTGCTGCGATGACGGCGTCGTGGGCGCTGCCGGGCGCCGGGCATGCGGCCGAGGCCGACGTGATCGTCATCGGCGCGGGCGCGGCCGGCATCGCCGCCGCCCATCAATTGAAGGCCGCGGGCCGCAAGGCCATCGTGCTGGAGGCACGGGGCCGGGTCGGCGGACGCGCCTTCACCGACAGCTCGCTCGGCCCCGCCTATGATGCCGGTGCGATGTTCATCCACTGGGCCGAGCGCAACCCCTGGGTCCAGATCGCGCGTGACCTCGGCGTCGCGACCTCCGACGAGTCTTGGGGCGGTGGTTTTCAGGTTTTCGCCGACGGCAAGCCGATGGCGGATGCCGACCGCCAGAAGCGCCGCGGGGCCTTCGGCCAGATCGACCGCCGGCTCGAGACGGTCGATCTGAAGCAGCGCGACCTCTCTGTGAAGGATCTGCTCGGCGATCTCGGCCCCGACCTGTCGCAGATCGCCTCTTCGGGGCTGCTGCTCTCGATTGGCGAGGAATCGGACCGGATATCGGCGCGCGACTATCAGCGCCTCTGGTCCGGCGACGATCTCCTGGTGCCGTCGGGCTACGGCAACCTCGTCGCGCGCCATGGCGCGGGCCTCGACATCCGCCTGAACCAGCCCGTGAGCGAGATCCGCTGGGACGGTCCCGGCGTGAGCGTCGCCACGCCTTCGGGGACGCTGCGAGCCAACGCCTGCATCGTCACGGTGCCGGTCGGCGTGCTGAAGGCGGGCGCGATCCGCTTCACGCCGGAGCTGCCGGCCCGCACGCGCGATGCGCTCGGCGGCATCGGCATGGGCGCGCTGACCAAGATCGCGCTCAAGGTCGAGGGCGACCGCTTCGGCATTTCGCCGGGCATGAGTTTCCTCGAAGCGGGCTCGGCCGGCCGCCTGATGAACGTCGATCTGTTTCCCGACGGCAAGGACATCGTCATCGCCTATTGCGGCGGCGACTATGCCCGCGAATTGTCGCTTGCTGGCCCCGACGCGGCGCGCGATCACCTCACCGACCTGCTGTCGAAGATGATCGGCGCCGACATCCGCAAGGCGGTGACCGGGATCTCCTTCCCGGCCTGGTGGACCGACCCGTTCTCGCGCGGCTCCTATTCCGTCTGCCTGCCGGGACGGGAGGCGGCGCGCGAGCAACTGGCCGAGCCGATCGGCGGGCGCGTCTTCATCGCCGGCGAGGCCACGGCCGGCGGCGGCGCCATGACCGTCGGCGGCGCGACGCTGGCGGGCCGCGCGGCGGCGGCGGCGGTGGCGCGGATCAAGGCCTGAAGCGGGGTGGCTGACCGGCGGTGTTGAGTCTCAGCCCTCATCCTGAGGAGCCGCGTAGCGGCGTCTCGAAGGATGGTCGAGGCGGCTGCAGAACCATCTGGAGCATCCTTCGAGACGCGATCTTCGATCGCTCCTCAGGATGAGGGCTGTGGCTCGTTAAAGCACCAGTTCCCAGTTCTGGCCGACGAGGTCCTGGCCGAAGGAGTGGTGCTTCTCTTCGGCGATCAACCGGAAGCCCTCGGCGACGTAGATCGCGCGGGCCGCGTGCAGGATGTCGTTGGTCCAGAGCTGCATGCGCCGGTATCCGGCCGCCCGGGCGAAGCCGATCGCCTCGCGCACCAGCGCCTTGCCGAGGCCGAGCCCGCGCCCCGGCCGGTCGACGATGACCATGCGCAGCTTCGCGGTCTCGTCGCTCTCGCGCATCACGAAGGCCGAACCCAGGATCTGCCCGTCGCGCTCGGCGATCAGCCCCTGTTCCAGGCCGGGGCGGAACGAACGCAGGAAGCCGGCCGCGATCTCGGCGACGAAGGCCTCGAAGCCGATGTCCCAGCCATAGTCCTCCGCATAGATCCGGCCATGGGTTGAGATCACCCAGCCGATGTCGCCGGGGCGGTGAGGGCGGATGATGGGGGCGGAGGCTTGCGCGGGCGCGGCGCCCGAAAGCAGCGTCTCGGCCTCTGCGAGCGCTGCCACCAGCCGGCCGCGCGCCGTCTCGTCGAGCGCGCGCAGCCGCTCGGCGGCTTCCGCCTGCGAGGCTTCGTCGAGGGGGCGGAAGACGGCGTGTCCGGCTTCGCTCAGACGCAAGGTCAGGGCGCGCCCATCGGCGGCTGAGCGCGCGCGCAGCAGCCAGGCTTCCGCGGCGAAGCGCTTCAGGATGCGCGAGAGATAGGCGGGGTCGAGCCCGAGCTCCTTCGCCAGATCCCCCGCCAGCCAGCCGTCGCGCCGGGCGAGCTCGTAGAGCACGCGCGCCTCGGTGAGTGTGAAGCCAGAGCCGAGCAAACTGCCGCCGAGCGCGCCGACCAGACGAGTATGGAAGCGGTTGAAGCGGCGCAGGGCCGCGACGGCATCGGCGAGATCGGACATGGACGCAGCCTCCGATGCCTATCTCATGGAAAATCATGGACTGAGTCAACTAAATTGGGTGAGGGCCGTTCGCGCTTTCTTGACGATCCCTTAACCGGGGTCTGGCGCAATCGCGGCCTTCGTCGCGCTCTCGGACTCCTCACCCATGCAGGTCGATCTCCTGGCCGGAACCACGCATCTCCACGCCGTGCTGGCGCGGCCGATGCCCACCATTCTCGTCTTCGATTCGGGGCTCGGCGGGCTGACCGTGCTGTCGCGCGTGGTGGAGGCCTGCCGCGGCGCCCATATCGTCTACGCCGCCGACGATGCCGGCTTTCCCTATGGCCGGCTGGCGGAGGGGGCGCTGATCAGCCGCGTGCTCGCCGTGATGGAGCGGCTGGTCGCGCGCCATCATCCCGATCTCGTCGTCATCGCCTGCAACACCGCCTCGACGCTGGTGCTGCCGGCCCTGCGGGCGCGCTTCGCCATTCCCTTCGTCGGCACCGTGCCCGCGATCAAGCCGGCCGCCGCGGCGACGCGCTCTGGCCTGATCTCAGTGCTGGCGACGCCGGGCACCGTGGCGCGCGACTACACGCGCGGGCTGGTCGCGACCTATGCCGCCGGTTGCGACGTGACGCTGGTTGGCGCGACGGGGCTGGCTGCGCTGGCCGAGGCCGCGCTCAAGGGCGAGCGCGTCGATGACGGAATGATCGCCGCCGAGATCGCGCCCTGTTTCGTCGAGCGGGACGGGCGGCGCACCGATGTGGTGACGCTCTCCTGCACGCATTATCCGCTGCTGCTGGAGCCGATGCGCCGCGTCGCGCCCTGGCCGGTGGAGTGGATCGACCCGGCGCCGGCGATCGCGCGGCGCGTCGGGCAACTGCTCGGGCCCGAGGTCGCCGCCGACCGGGCAGGGGGCCACGAAGCGGTCGCGGTCTTCACCTCCGGCGCCGGCATCACCGGCCCGCTGCGGATCGCGCTGGCGGGCCGCGGCCTGGCGGACGTCCTGATCGAGCCGATGCCGCTCGTCAGCTGAGGCTCAGGCGAAGCGCGCCGGGGCAAACGGCGTCGGGTCGACGAAGACCTTCTGGCCCGTCACCATCTCCGCGATCATGCGGCCGGTGACGGCGGCCAGCGTCAGCCCGTGATGGGCGTGGCCGAAGGAGAACCACAAGCCTTTGTGCTTGGGCGCCGGGCCGATGATCGGCATCATGTCGGGCGTGCAGGGGCGGCGGCCGAGCCAAGGCTCGGGATCGATCCGCTCCCCGAGCGGGAACAGCGTGCGGGCGATCGGCTCGGCGCGCTGGAGCTGAACCGGGGTCGGCGCGGCGTCGCGATCGGCGAATTCGGCGCCCGTCGTCAGGCGGATGCCCTGCTGCATTGGGGCGAGGAAGTAGCCGCGCTCGGTGTCGAGCACCGGGTGGTTGAGCACCGCATTGCCCTGCGCCTTGTAGTGCATGTGGTAGCCGCGCTTGACCGCCAGCGGCAGATTGTAGCCGAGCTTGCGCGAGAGCACGTCGGCCCATGGCCCGAGCGCGACGACCGCATCGCGGGCCTTGACGGTGGTGCCGTCGGCGAGCGTGACGCTCCACTCCGTTCCCTGCTGCGTCAGCGTGCCGGCGTCGCCGAGCGCAAGCCTTCCGCCGAGCGCCTCGAAGCGCGCGACATAGGCCTTGGAGAGGCCGAGCGGGTCGATCACGGTGACCGGATCGGTCCAGTGCAGGCCGCCGATCAGGCTGTCATGATCGAGATGGGGCTCCTCGGCTTTCAGCGTCGCCATGTCGAGCGGCCTGTAGTTCAGGCCGAAATCCCGGTTCCAGCGCGCAGCCTCGGCCAGGCGTTCGTCCTGCTGGGCGGCGGTGCGAAAGACCTTCATCCAGCCGTTGCGGCGCAAAAGCCCGGTGGCGCCGGCCTCCTGCGCGAGCGCATCATGCTCGCTGACGCAATGCTCGATCAGCGTGGCGTATTTCCGCGCGATCGCCTCGTGCTGGGAGGCGCGCGAATGCATCCAGTAGGACCAGAGGAAGGGCGCGAGCTTGGGAATGGCGCTCCAGTGGTAATGCGCGTCGATGGTGTTGTTCATCGCGTAGCGGATCAGCGCCCCGAAATCATGCGGGAAGCCGTAGGGGTAGACGCCCTCGCGCTGGATCAGCCCGGCATTGCCGTAGCTGGTCTCCTCGCCCGGCCCGCGCTTGTCGACGAGCAGGACCGAACGGCCCGCCTTCTGCAGGTGCAGCGCCACCGAAATCCCGACGATGCCTGCGCCGAGAACGATCGTATCCGTCGCCATGATCTTCTCCTGCCCCGCTCAATCCGCTTGAAAATAGCCGTTTGTGACGCTGTGTCAGCGGCATGGCGGGTTTTTGCGCGGTATTGGCGCAAGTTTCGCAAGATTTGCGCCATCGCCCGGATCGGCGTCGACCCGAGCCGGCAAAGCCGGGCCGACGCGCAATTTTCTGCCGACGCCGGGCGGGGCTGCGGCCGCTGCGGGTGACGGATGGGTGCCGATCGGCCAGTGTCGGCCTCCCTGCAGGGTCGAGTCGCTCTTGTCATGCTCATGCGCATCGCCGCTTCACTGGCCGCCGGCCTGGCCTGGCTCGGGCGCTACGGCACGCAGGGCTTTGCGCTGTCTATCTTCCTGGGGCTGGCGCTGCCGCAGTTCTCGGCGGCGGCGCGACCTCTGCTGCCGGTGACGATCTTCTGCTTCACCACCATCGTCTTCATGCGCGCGGATGTGGCGATCATCGCCGGCCTGCTGCGCAGCCCGGGCAAGCTCACCCTGACCTGCCTGTGGATGGTGGCCGCGCCCGTCGTCGTGATCGGCGGGGCCTTCCTGGTCGTGGGGCGAGACGCCATCGACCCCGGCCTGCTGCTGGGGCTCGCCATTCTGGCCGCCGCTCCGCCGATCATGTCCTCGCCCGCGGTTGCCCTGATCTATGGCTTCGAGCCGTCGCTGATCATCGCCGGCGTCATCATCACAACGGTCGCAAGCCCGATCGTCGCGCCGATGCTGGTGGAGCTGCTGGCGGGTGCCGCCGTGCCGCTCGACCGCTGGGCGCTGACGCTTCGCTTGGTCTTTTTCGTCGGCGGCGGCATGGCGGCCGCCGCGATCCTGCGATGGGCGCTCGGCATGGTCCGCATCAAGGCGATGAAGGCCAATCTCGATGGCTTCGGCGTGCTGATGTATTTCATCTTTGCGATCGCGGCGATGGACGGCGTGACGTCGGCAGCCATTGCCGCTCCGGCCCGGGTCAGCGGTTTCCTGGCCTGCGCCTTCGCGGTCTCGATCATCGGGCTGGTCGTGAGCTATCTCGCTTTGCGCTTCCTGCGGCGCTCCGAGCGCTTCATGGTCGGCTACGGCGCAGGCCAGCGCAACATGGGCATGATCGTCGCGGCGCTGGGGGCGGGCGTGCCGCCCTCGACCTTCCTGTTCTTCGCGCTGGCGCAGTTCCCGATCTATCTGATGCCCTGGCTGCTGAGCGGTTTTGCGGGGCGCATCCGCCGCGAGGAGGCGGCTGCTGACGGGGCCTGACGGCGGACCTTGCGAGGGTCGCTCCGTTCCATCGGAGTTGCCCCATGATCACGCTCTACAGCGGCCCGCTCAGCCTGTTCTCCCGCAAGGTCGAGATCGCGCTGCGCGAAAAGGCGCTGCCCTTCAAGCGGGTGATGGTCCCGTTCAACCAGACGACCGGCTACGACCCGAAGCATCCGGAGGTGCTGGCGCTCAATCCCAAGGGCCAGGTTCCGGTTCTCAGCGATGCCGGGCTCGTGCTCTACGATTCCACGGTGATCGTCGAATATCTCGACGAGGCCTATCCCGAGATCCCGCTCTATCCGCGCACACCGGCCGAGCGGGCCCGCTGCCGGCTGGACGAACTCTTCGCCGACGAGATCCTATTGCAGGCGCTGAAGCCGCTGATGCATCGCACCGGGCCGGTTGCGGCCGATCCGGTCCGACGGGCCGCGCAAGCTGCCGACGCACTGATCGCGGAGGAGGCGCTCGCCGGCCATCACGTCCGTCTGGAGGAGAGGCTGGCGGGGCGGGAATTCTTCGGGCCAAGGCTGTGTGCCGCCGACATCGCGCTGTTCATGGGGCTGCTTTTCGGCCGGCGGCTGGGCGGGCCGTCCTTCGCCGGGCATCCCGGCCTGTCCGGCTGGTTTGCGCGGCTCTCCGCGCGGCCGGCCTTCGCGCAGGTCGTGGCCGAGATCGCGGAAGCCGACCGGCGGCTCTCCGTGCCTGTCGCGCTGCGCTGAGCTTTCCACCGTCGCAGGTCCGAGGCTTCGAATCCGCATTTCCCTTCGCCGGGTCCATGCTTTAAACCGCGCGGCATGAGCGCCCCCATCCGCATCGCCCCCTCGATCCTCTCGGCCGACTTCTCGAAGCTCGGCGAGGAGGTGCGCGCGATCGATGCGGCCGGTGCCGACTGGATCCATTGCGACGTGATGGACGGGCATTTCGTGCCCAACATCACCTTCGGGCCCGACGTGCTGAAGGCGATCCGCCCGCACACGACCAAGTTCTTCGACGTGCATCTGATGATCGCGCCGGTCGACCCCTATGTCGAAGCCTTCGCCAAGGCCGGCGCCGACCTGATCTCCTTCCATGTCGAGGCCGGCCCGCATCCGCACCGGACGCTGCAGGCGATCAGGGCGCAGGGGAAAAAGGCCGGCATCGTCCTCAATCCCGGTACGCCGGCCTGCATGGTCGAGCCGCTGCTCGACGATCTCGATTTGATCCTGCTGATGACGGTCAATCCCGGCTTCGGCGGGCAGAGCTTCATCCATTCCGTGCTGCCGAAGATCGCGCAGGTGCGGGCGCTGATCGGCGAGCGGCCGATTTCGCTGGAGATCGACGGCGGGGCGACGGTCGAGACCGCGCCGCTCGCGGCGAAGGCCGGCGCGGACGTGTTCGTGGCCGGGTCCGCCGTGTTCAAGGGCGGTCCGGCCGCCTATGCCGGCAATATTGCCGCGATCCGTGGGGCGGCCGAGGCCGCGCGCGGGGAGTGGGTTTGAGAATTTAAAGGTTCGAGTCATCCCGGGTCTCCCAGCGGTCGCCCGGGATGACGTCGAGGATGTAATGGAAGGTCGAGCATGATCCCGCGCTATTCCCGCCCTGAGATGGTTGCCATCTGGGAGCCGCAGACCCGGTTCAAGATCTGGTTCGAGATCGAGGCGCATGCGACCGACAAGCTGGCCGAGCTCGGCGTCGTGCCGAAGGAGGCCGCCGCGACGATTTGGGCCAAGGCGAAGGACGCTACCTTCGACGTCGCCCGCATCGACGAGATCGAGCGCGTCACCAAGCACGACGTCATCGCCTTCCTGACGCATCTGGCCGAGATCGTCGGCCCCGAGGCGCGCTTCGTCCATCAGGGCATGACCTCCTCGGACATCCTCGACACCACGCTCTCCGTGCAGCTGGCCCGTGCCACCGACATCCTCATCGCCGATGTCGATGCGCTGCTGGCCGCCATCAAGCGCCGCGCCTTCGAGCACAAATTCACCCCGACGATCGGTCGCTCGCACGGCATCCATGCCGAGCCGGTGACGTTCGGGCTCAAGCTCGCCCAGGCCTATGCCGAGTTCGACCGCTGCCGGGCCCGGCTGGTGGCTGCCCGCGCCGAGATCGCGACCTGCGCGATTTCGGGCGCGGTCGGCACGTTTGCCAATATCGACCCAAGCGTCGAAGCCTATGTCGCCGACAAGATGGGTCTTTCCGTCGAGCCGGTCTCGACGCAGGTCATTCCGCGCGACCGGCATGCGATGTATTTTGCGACGCTCGGCGTCGTCGCCTCCAGCGTGGAGCGGCTGGCGACCGAGATCCGGCATCTCCAGCGCACCGAGGTCTATGAGGCGGAGGAGTTCTTCTCGGCCGGCCAGAAGGGCTCCTCGGCGATGCCGCACAAGCGCAACCCGGTGCTGACCGAGAACCTGACGGGCCTTGCCCGGCTCGTGCGCGGCATGGTCGTGCCGGCGCTGGAGAACGTCGCGCTCTGGCATGAGCGCGACATCTCGCACTCCTCGGTCGAGCGCATGATCGGCCCCGATGCGACCGTGACGCTCGATTTCGCGCTGGCGCGGCTGACCGGCGTCATCGACAAGCTGCTGATCTACCCCGACAACATGCGCAAGAACCTCGACAAGCTCGGCGGCCTGCACAACTCGCAGCGCGTGCTGCTCGCCCTGACGCAGGCCGGCGCCAGCCGCGAGGAGAGCTATTCGCTGGTCCAGCGAAACGCCATGCGGACCTGGGAGCATGGCGAGGATTTCCTCACAAATCTCAAGAAGGACGCCGAGGTCACCGCCCGCCTGTCAGCCGCCGAACTCGAGGCGATGTTCGACGAGGGCTACCATTTCAAGCATGTCGACACGATCTTCGCGCGGGTGTTCGGGGAGGGGTGAGCGCCGATGCGGATTGCGGTCCTTGCGGATATCCACGGCAATTTCGACGCGCTCGAAGCGGTCGTCGAGGATTTGGAGCGGACGCGGCCCGACCTGGTCGTGAATCTCGGCGATTGTCTTTCGGGGCCGCTAAAGGCGCGCGAGACGGCCGATCTGCTGATGTCGAAGGACTGGCTGACCGTTCGCGGCAATCACGACCGCCACCTGATCGAGCGGCCGCTCGATCAGCTTGGGCCGTCCGACAGGGCCGCTGCCGAGCAGTTGGAGACTCGGCATCTCGACTGGCTGAGGACGCTCCCTTTTTCCGCATCACCGACGGCTGGCGTCACCATGTTCCACGCTCAGCCCGGGCGAGACGACGAGTACCTGACGGAACGGCCGACCCCGCATGGCCATGAGGTGCTGTCGGACGACCGCGTGAGGGCGACGCTGGAAGGTGTCACGGCGGAACTCATCCTGTGTGGGCACTCGCATATTCCGCGCCTGATGGAACTCGCCGATGGGCGCAGCGTGTTCAATCCCGGCAGCGTCGGTCTGCCGGCTTACGACGACGATCATCCGTCATGGCACTTCATGCAGGCGGAGAGCCAGCATGCACGTTATGGCATCGCTGAACGGCATCGGGCCGGCTGGCGGTTCGCCTTTCTGGCGCTGCGATACGATTGGCGGGCGGCGGCTGACCTCGCCCGTGCCCGCGGCCGCACTGACTGGGCCCATGCCTTGTCGAGCGGTCTCGCCCTGAAGCCCGAATGATCCCGCCATGAAAACCTCCGACACCGACATTCTCATCGTTCCCGGCTGGTCCGGGTCCGGGCCCGATCACTGGCAGAGCCGCTGGGTCGCCAAGCTCTCGACCGCGCGGGTTGTCGAGCAGGAGGACTGGCACGCGCCGTCGCGGCTCTGGGCGGAGCGCATCGTGCGGGCGGTGCGAGCGGCGACGCGCCCGGTCGTGCTGGTCGGGCATTCCTGCGGCGTCAGCGCGATCGCGCATGCGGCCGCGCATCTCCACCCCGGCGAGGTGACAGGGGCCTTCCTGGTGGCGCCCGCGGCCGAGCGCGCCAAGCGCGAGCTGCCGGGCATGACGCCGGCCTTCGCCGCGCACCGGCGCGAGGTGCTGCCGTTCCGCAGCGTGCTGATCGCCAGCACTGACGATCCCTATTGTTCGCCCGAGGAGGCGAAGGAACTGGCTGAAGCCTGGGGCTCGGAGTTCGTCGATGCGGGCGAGAGCGGGCATCTCAACAGCGAATCCGGGCATGGCCCCTGGCCCGATGGCCTGCTGCGTTTCGCGGGCTTTCTCAGGAGCTTGACGGCGGTTCCGCAGCAACCGATTCAGTCGTAGCAGCCGCGAAATCCGCTCCGTCATCCTGGGTGGAGCGAAGCGAAGACCGGGATCCATCATCGGGCGAGACGTTGCCCTATGATGGATCCCGGATCTGCGCGGCTGCGCCGCTTGTCCAGGATGACGGTGTGTTTCCGAGATCTGATACGGGCTGCCTCCAAAACAAAATCGCCCCGGCTTGCACCGGGGCGGTCTCGTTTCACGCGAAGGCGTGATCAGCTGTCGAGATCAATTCTCGACATAGGTGATCTTGCCGTCGGCGCCCTTCTTCCAGGTGTACATGGTGTAGTCGGGGCGGGTGATGTCGCCCTTCTTGTCGAAGGCGATGTCGCCGATGACGGTCTTCACGGCGGCGCCGCCGCGGAGCGCCTCGGCGACCTTCTTGGGATCGACCGAGTTCGCGCGCTTGGCGCCTTCGGCCATGATCTGCACGGCGGCGTAGCTGTACAGGGTGTAGGCCTCGGGCTTGAAGTTCTTGGCGGCGAACTTCTGGATCACCGCGGCGGCTTCAGGGCGCTTCTGCGGGTCCGGCGGGAAGGTCATCAGCGTGCCTTCGACGCCGGGACCGCCGATCGTGGCGAATTCGTCGGTGGTGATGCCGTCGCCGGAGATCATCACGGCCTTGACGCCCTGGTCGCGCATCTGGCGCACGATCAGGCCGCCTTCGGTGTGCAGGCCGCCCCAGTAGACGTAGTCGGCGCCGACCGCCTTGATCTTCGAGATGAGCGCCGAGAAGTCCTTCTCGCCGGCGTTGACGCCTTCATAGAGCACGTCCTTGATGCCGGCCTTGGTCAGCCCCTTGCGGGTCTCGTCGGCGAGGCCCTGGCCATAGGTCGTCTTGTCGTGGATGACCGCGATCTTCTTGTCCTTGAAGTTCTTGGCGATGTAGGCCGCCGCGACCTCACCCTGCTGGTCGTCACGGCCGCAGGTCCGGAAGACGTTCCAGAGGCCGCGCTCGGTGATCTTCGGGTTGGTGGCCGAAGGCGAGATCATCAGGATGCCGTTCTCGGCATAGACTTCCGAGGCCGGCATGACGACGCCGGAGTTGAAGTGCCCGACGACCCATTTGACGCCGTCGCCGACGAACTTGTTGGCGACCGAGACGCCCTGCTTGGGATCGGAGACGTCGTCGCCGACCGAGAGCACGAGCTTCTGACCGAGGATGCCGCCGGCGGCGTTGATGTCCTCGACGGCCTGCTCCGTCCCGTTCTTGAGCTGGGCGCCGAAGGCGGCGTTGGGGCCGGTGATCGGGCCGGCGACGCCGAGCTTGATCTGGGCGTTGGCCACGCCGGAGAAGGCGAGGACCGCGCCGAGCGCGATGCTGCTCAACAGCAGTTTCTTCATGAGATGCGACTCCCCTGTATTGTCACTATGAACGGGCTGGATTGTCCGCCCGTCTCGGCGCGTGGTGACACCGTGGAACGCAGTCTTGCGTGTTTTCCACAATCTGTCACGCGTCAAGCTTGTTGCCTTTTTCAGGCGAGTTCCTTCGGAATCTGGGCGCCGGCGCGCGGTTTCCAGGTGAAAGGGCCTGTCCGCTCGAAGAGCCAGCGATACTGCCGCGTCATCTGCCCGGCGCGGTTGTAGCGCCAGCCGGCGAAGCCGAACCCCATCAGGATGATCGTGTCGACGATGTAGAAATGCAGCGTCAGCAACGTCGCCTCAAACAGGGCGAAATGGATGAACCGCACGACGAGGCCGAGCACCAGGACATAGGCCACGAGCTGGACGGTCGGCTTCCAGGTCAGCGCCATGGCGCGGCCCGTCATCCAGGCGAGCCAGCCGCCCATCACCACGGTGACCAGCAGGAAGAGCCAGACGGTCTTTTCCTCATACAGAATGCCCTGCATGTCAGTGCCTCCCGCCTTCGAGATAGGCGGCGCGGACCTGCGGGTTGGCGAGGAGTTCCTGGCCGGTGCCGCTCATGGTGACGACGCCGTTGACCATCACATAACCGCGATGGGCGAGCTTGAGCGCATGGAAGGCATTCTGCTCGACCAGGAAGACGGTGAGGCCCTGAGTGCGGTTCAGTTCGCGGATGGCATCGAAGATCTGCTTCACGATCAGCGGGGCGAGACCCAGCGAAGGCTCGTCCAGCAGCAGGAGCTTCGGCCGCGCCATCAGCGCGCGCGCGATCGCCACCATCTGCTGCTCGCCGCCCGAGAGCGTGCCGCCGCGCTGCTGCAGGCGCTCCCGAATGCGCGGGAAGAGCGTGCAGATCTTTTCCAGGTCCTCGTCGAAATGGGAGAGGTCGCGCAGCGCCGCGCCCATCTGCAGGTTCTCGAACACGGTCATCCGCGGGAAGATGCGCCGTCCCTCGGGGGACTGGGCGATCCCCAGGCGTGCGATCAGATGGCTCGGCATCCTCGTGATGTCGCGCCCCTCATAGGTGATCGTGCCCTCGCGGGCCTGGGGATTGCCGAAGATCGTCATCATCAGCGTCGATTTGCCGGCGCCGTTGGCGCCGATCATGGTGACGATCTCTCCCTCGCGGACATCCATGTCGACGCCCTTCAGGGCGATGATCTTGCCGTAATAGGTCTTGACGCCACGGACCGCGAGCAGCGGCTGCGCCTGCGTCGCCGGCGAGGGCTGGGACTGCGGCAGGGTCTGGGTCTCCGGATGGGTTTGGGTCACGCGATCCCGACCTCCGCTTCGACGGCCGCGACCTCGTCGTCGTCGACGCCGAGATAGGCTGCGATCACCTTGGGGTCGGCCTGGATTTCGGCCGGCGTGCCGTCGGCGATCTTGGTGCCGTAATCGAGCACCACGACATGGTCGGAAATCTCCATCACCACCGACATGTCGTGCTCGATCAGGAGCAGCGCCGTGCCGAGTTCCTGGCGAATGGACAGCAGCAGCACGTTCAGATCATGGCTCTCGCGCGGGTTGAGGCCGGCGGCGGGCTCGTCGAGGCAGAGCAGGACCGGGTCGGTGCACATGGCGCGCGCGATTTCGAGCCGGCGCTGGTCGCCATAGGGCAGGTCGGCGGCGGGGTCGTCGGCCCGATCCATCAGGTTGATCTTGTCGAGCCAGAACTTGGCCTTCTCGATCGCCTCATTCTCGCGGGCCTTGTAGCCGCCGATCCCCAGCACCCCGAGGAAGGTGTAGCCCGAGGCGATCATCAGCGGGTTGTGCTGCGCGACCAGCAGATTTTCCAGCACGGTCATGCCGCCGAACAGGCGGATGTTCTGGAAGGTGCGGGCGACCTTGGCCTTCCAGCTGATCTGGAAGTCCGGCATGCGCTCGAGCAGGTAGGCGGCGCCCGAATCCTGCGTCAGCGTCATCATGCCTTCGGTCGGCTTGTAGAAGCCGGTGATGCAGTTGAAGACCGTGGTCTTGCCGGCGCCGTTGGGGCCGATCAGGGCGGTGATGTCGCCCTTGCGTGCCTCGAAGGAGAGGTCGTTGACGGCGGTCAGGCCGCCGAAGCGCATGGTCAGGTGATCGACCTGGAGCAGGGGCTTGCCGAAGCCGGCATGGGCCGCGTGAAGAGGGCTCGTCATCAGCCGTGCCCCTCCTGGACCATATCGGCCGAGATCGTCTTCTTCTCCTTGAGGAAGGCGGTGGGTTCGCGCGTCGAGATCAGGCCGCGCGGCTTCCAGATCATGATCAGCACCATGGCGAGGCCGAAGATCAGCATGCGGTATTTCGTCGGGTCGAAATCATTGCCGAAGATCGCCTTCAGCCAGTCGAGCTCGCGCAGCAGTTCGGTGCCGCCGATCATCACGATCGCGGCGATGGCGCAGCCCCAGAGCGAGCCCATGCCGCCGAGCACGACGATCGCCAGGATCACCGCCGATTCCATGAAGACGAAGGATTCCGGCGAGATGAAGCCCTGGCGGGCCGAGAAGAAGGCGCCGGCGAAACCGCCGAACATGGCACCGATCGAGAAGGCGGTGAGCTTGGTCGAGGTGGTGTTGATGCCCAGCGAGCGGCAGGCGATC
Source organism: Allobosea sp. (assembly GCF_030695125.1). Taxonomy (GTDB): domain Bacteria; phylum Pseudomonadota; class Alphaproteobacteria; order Rhizobiales; family Beijerinckiaceae; genus Allobosea. The sequence goes on from NZ_JAUYTP010000073.1 coordinate 35,452, forward strand.
TCGTCCTCGCGCAGCGCCTCCCAGGCCCGGCCGACGGGCAGCCTGCGCAGGCGCAAGGTGACGAAGGCGGTGAGCAGGGCGAGCGCCAGGATCAGGTAATAGAGGAAGATCGTGCGGTAGAGCGGGGTGAATTCGAGCCCGAACACGGCGGCGAAGCCGGTGTCGCTGGCGTTGAAGGGGATGCCGAAGAAGGTCGGCCGCGGGATGCCGGAGATGCCGGCATAGCCGCCGGAGAAATCGACCCAGTTGATCAGGACGAGGCGGATGATCTCGCCGAAGGCGAGCGTCACGATCGCCAGATAGTCGCCGCGCAATCGTAAGACCGGGAAGCCGAGCAGCATGCCCCAGAAGGCCGCCAGAATCCCCGAGAGCGGCAGCAGGATCCAGAAGGACAGGCCGAAATTCTTGGCCAGCAGCGCGTAGGAATAGGCGCCCACCGCATAGAAGGCGACATAGCCGAGATCGAGCAGGCCGGCGAGGCCGACGACGATGTTCAGCCCCCAGCCGAGCATGACGTAGATCAGGATCTGGATGCCGAAATTGTCGATCCATTTCAGCGCGCCGCCCCAGCCCGCCAGGTTGATCGCTATGATCGGGAAGGTGACGAGGAAGCCGAGCCCGAACAGCGAGAATTTGCGCGAGTGCCGCTGGAAGAACGAGAGCGTGCCGGCGGGCAGGAAGCGCCCAAGCGATTGCCGCTGTGACTTGGTCTGCTGGCGCAGGACGATAATCAGGCGCCCGACGAAGACGATGGCGACCGCCCAGGCGACCGCATCCCAGCGCGGATCGAGCACCAGGACATTGTCCATGTTCTGGCGCGTGCCCCAGGCGATGATCGGGATGCACAGGCCCAGCGTGACGAAGGCGGCGAAGCCCGCCTCCTTGAAGGCGGCCGGCCAGTCGCGCTGCGAGGAGGCGGCAGGCGCTGCGGATGGGGTTGCGGGCTTGGCCATGGCTTTCAGACCTTCTCGACTTCAGGACGGCCGAGAAGGCCCGAGGGCATGAAGACCAGCACGATCGCCAGGATGCAGAAGGCGGCGACGTCCTTGTAGTCGATGGTGAAATAGGCCGACCACATCACCTCGATCAGGCCGATCAGCAGCCCGCCGATGACGGCGCCCGGCAGCGAGCCGATGCCGCCGAGCACGGCTGCGGTGAAGGCCTTCACGCCCGGCACGAAGCCGTCATGGAAGGAGACCACGCCGTAGAGGACGAGATACATCACGCCGGCCACGGCGGCGAGGGCGGCGCCCATGATGAAGGTGATCGAGATCGTGCGGTCGACGTCGATGCCGAGCAGCGAGGCCATCTTGCGATCCTGCTCGCAGGCGCGCTGGGCGCGGCCGAGCGGCGTCTTCTGGACGATGTACCAGAAGATCGCCAGCAGCACCGCGGTCGTCACGATGATGGCGATCTGCTTGTAGGAAATCTGGACGGAATAGGTCGCGCTCTCGATCAGCGTGATCGACTTGTTGAGCATGGGCGGCGTCGACTTGTTGCGCGGGCCCTGCACGACCTGGACGAAGTTCATCAGGAAGATCGACATGCCGATCGCCGAGATCAGCGGGGCGAGCCTGAAGGAGCCGCGCAAGGGGCGATAGGCGACACGCTCGATCGCCCAGCTCCAGAGCGCGGTGAAGAACATCGCCAGCACGAGCACGAGGATCAGTGCGACCACGATCAGCGCGGCCCCGAACCAGGAGGCGATCAGCATGAAGAAGATCAGCGCGATGAAGGCCGACAGCATGAAGACGTCGCCATGGGCGAAGTTGACCATGCCGATGATGCCGAAGACCATCGTATAGCCGATGGCGATGAGGCCGTAGATCGACCCCAGGGTCAGCCCGTTGATGAGCTGCTGCAGGAACACTTCCATCGTCGACGCAGACCCCTCGAACCCGCTCCCGTTCTCTTGTGTCGGCATGACGCCGACGCATGCGGGATGCGATTGCTACGCAGAGCTACCAATGCCTTGCCGTTTCGACAATCGCGCCCGGCCATAAAACTGTCAAAAGCAATCTGCGGCCGAATGCCTCGCAATTGGGCAGCAGCCTGTGCGGCAGCGCGGGGATTTCACGCAAGATGATTGTGCTTGGGGCAGGGCGTCGGCGGCAGTCCGCAGCCGACGGGCCTGCTGCTGGGTTGAGGCGGTCCGGCGTTCAGGGCCGATCGGTCACAAGGAAACCATGCGCCAGCGGGTCGCGGTCGTCGATGAAGATCGTGTTGTAGCCAGTCATCCGGGCCCAGCCCTCGATCGAGGGGATGATGCCCTCGAAGGGCCCGACCTGCGCGGTGGCCTCCACCCGGCCGCGGAACATCGTGCCGATGATGCTTTCATGGACGAAGTCGTCGCCGACCTGGAGTTTGCCGAGCGCCGCCCATTGCGCCATGCGCGAGGAGGTGCCGGTGCCGCAGGGCGAGCGGTCGATCGCCTTGTCGCCATAGAACACGGCGTTGCGGGCATGGGCCTCGGGCTTGGTCGGCGCGCCCGTCCAGAGGATGTGCGAGAGCCCGTTGATCGCCGGGTTCTCGGGGTGGATGAACTCGTATTTCGCGTTGAGCGCCGCGCGCAGCTTCGGGCTCCAGCGCTGAATGTCGGAGGGGTTGATGTCGGCGATGTCGCTGAAAGCGTCCTGCGGATCGACGATCGCGTAGAAATTGCCGCCATAAGCGACATCGACCGTCACCTCGCCGAGCTCCTCGATCTCGGCGGTCAGGCCCGTCGCATGGAGGTAAGACGCGATGTTGGTGATGCGGACATTGTCGACATAGTCACCGTTGCGGGTGTAGCGGGCGGTGACCAGGCCGGCGGGCGTGTCGATCCGCAGCACGCCCTCCTCGCGCGGGGTGACGAGGCCACGCTCCAGCGCCATCGTCACCGTGCCGATGGTGCCGTGGCCGCACATCGGCAGGCAGCCCGAGGTCTCGATGAACAAGAAGGCGATGTCGGCGTCGTCGCGGGTCGGGGGATAGAGGATCGAGCCGGACATGACATCGTGGCCACGCGGCTCGAACATCAGCCCGGTGCGAATCCAGTCAAACTCCGCCAGGAAGTGTGCGCGCTTCTCGACCATGTTGGCGCCCTTGAGTGGCGGGGCCCCGCCCGCGACCATGCGCACCGGGTTGCCGCAGGTATGGCCATCGACGCAGAAAAAGGTGTGGGTGCTCATCGGCTTGGCTCGGTCAGTTGGCGGATTGATTCAGGCGATGCGACGCAGATCTGCTGAGGGGAATACGGCGCGCATCAGAAGCGCTGCGGGCTGAAGGGCGACAGGTCGATGGCGGGCGCGCGGCCCGCGACCAGCGCCGCCACGAGGTCGGCCGTGACGGTCGCCTGCGTCATGCCGTAATGGCCGTGGCCGAAGGCGTGGACGACGTGCGGGTTGCGGCTGGCCTTGCCGATCACCGGCAGCGAGTCGGGCAGGGAGGGGCGGAAGCCCATCCAGAGCGTGCCGCTGTCGAAATCCGGCAAGCCCTCCACGAACTGGCTCGCCTTGTCGTAGAGGATTCTCGTGCGGGCATGGTTGGGGGGCGCCTCCAGCCCGCCGAACTCGACCGCGCCGCCGATGCGCAGGCCGCTCTCCAGCGGCGTCATGACGAAGCCGTGGCCTTCGAAGCCGATCGGCCGCGAGGTCAGGCCGGTCACGCCGGGGAAGCTGACATTGTAGCCGCGCTCGGTGTCGAGCGGCACCGTGTCGCCGAGCGCCGCCGCGAGCGGCTTTGACCAGGCGCCGGCCGCGACCACCGCGCGATCGACCACGCGCTGGAAGCCGTCGGCCCCGATCAGGGCGGGGCGTTCGCCGGTCGAGATGTTGGAGATCGCGGCTTTCTCGAAGGTCGCGCCGCGCGCCAGCGCCGCCTCGAACAAGGCCAGCGTCAGCTGCAGCGGGTCGCTGATATGGGCGGTGTCGGGGTGGAAGGCCGCGCCGACGAAGCGGTCCTTCAGGGCCGGCTCGAACTGTCGCAGTTCCTCGGGGCCGATCATCTCGACGGTGATGCCGAACTCCGCCTGGCGCTTCGCGATGCCGCGCGCCTCCTCGAAGGCGCCGCGCTCGGTGAAGGCGTAGAGGCCGCCCTTGCGGTGGATGTGGCTCTCGAGCCCGGCGCTTCTGGCGCGCGCCAGCCAGGCGGGTAAAGCGCGCTGCTGCAGGGCGCCGATGCCCTGGATCGAGCGTTCATAGGCCTCGGGCCGTGCCGCCAGCACGAAGCGCAGCAGCCAGGGCAGGAGTTTCGGAAAATAGGCCGGGCGGATCGCCAGCGGGCCCAGCGGGTCGAGCAGAAATTTCGGGACCTGCCTGAGGATCTTGGGGCTCGCGATCGGCAGGATGTCGGTATGGGCCATCCAGCCGGCATTGCCGCGCGAGGGGCCGAAGCCCGGGCCCTCCTTGTCGAGGATCAGGACCTCATGGCCCTCGTCGAGCAGGGCGTGGGCGGTGGCGCAGCCGACGATGCCGGCCCCGACGATGGCGATTTTCACGACGCGGCGTCCGTCATCAGAGGGAGAGTTCCTTCAGGGCGTCCGGCCGTTTGACCTCGATCTCGACGAAGGCGATCGGATGGTCGGAGCCGTTCATGACGTCGTGCTCGATGCCGGCGGGCCGCATATAGGCCTGGCCCTGAGCGAGGGGGACGTCCGTCGTCTTCGTGCCGTCATGGATGCGCAGCGTGCCGGCGACCAGCATGACCACGAAATAGGGCCAGCCATGGCTGTGCCAGCCGGTGACGGCGCCGGGCTCGAAATCCCAGCGGGTGATGCGGATGGCCGCGTCATCCTGCTGGACCGTGGCGACGGCGGGGATCGTGCAGGTGAAGGCCATTGTCACTCTCCGCGTCCGACGCCGCCAGCCCCTGGCGAAGCGGGACGCCTTCCTTGAGCCTCGCATTCTCGCTCAGCCGAGCCGGCCCGTCGAGGTCCGCGCGGGCACGCGGCATCGATGGCGTGGTCCTGGCAGAATGCGTCTTGCGCGCGGGGCTGTTTGGCCTGCAGATTGCAAAAAGCCGAGTCCGCGCGCGATACGTTAGGATTGATTTATCAATGGCTGCCAGAGCGTCAATCAAAGCCCGTGCGTCGCAGCCGATCAGCCGTCGAGGGGTGGGCGCATGAGCCTGCGCCCGGCCGTCGCCGCCGACAGCTATGAGGAGGACGGCGCTGCCCCGCAGCAGGGCGCGCCAAGCCTGACCGAGATCGCCTATCGGCGGCTCGAGGAGGCGATCGTGACGCTGTCGCTGCGGCCTGGCGCGGTGCTGACCGAGGCGCAGATGATCGACATGGTCGGTGTCGGGCGCACGCCGGTGCGCGAGGCTCTGATTCGCCTGGCGCAGCAGGGGCTGGTCGAGGTGCTGCCGCGCAAGGGCGTCGCGATCGCGGGAATCAACGCCATCGACATCATGGCGGCGCTCGATGCGCGCGAGGTGCTGGAGCGCCTGATCGCGGGTGACGCGGCGAGGCGCGCGAGCCCGGGCGAGCGCATCGCGATCGTCGAGATCGCGCGCGCGATGCGGGCGGCTGCCCAGGATGGCGACGCCAACGCCTATATGCGGCTCGACAAGGAGCTCGACGCCATGGTCGCTGCCGCCGCCCGCAGCCCCTACGCGACGCGGGCGGTCGAGCCGCTGCAGGCGCTGATCCGGCGGGCCTGGTACCATTTCGAGCGGCAAGACGATCTGCTGCCGGCCGCCAGCCACCATGTCGCCTTCGCCCAGGCGGTGGCGACGGCCGATCCGGCTGCGGCGATGGCGGCCAGCGACGCGCTGATGCTGCATCTGCGCAGCGGGCTGCTGGCGACGCTGGAGCGCGAGTGAGAGGGGCGGCGCGGAGGCGATATCCCAGCTTGCCCCGTCGCAATGCGGGCCGCGCGCGGTGGCCGCAGGCCGCTCAATCTGGCTTTCTGGGGCCGCAGACCTTAGATGGACGCTGACCCGATCGATCGGCCCGCCGGAAACCCATGACAGAACCCGTCTTTCCCGTGTCGCGGGCGATGCCCGAGGCCGCGCTGTTTCGCGACGCGATGGCGCGTGTCGCCAGCGCTGTGCATGTCGTCACCACGCTCGGCCCGCAGGGGCGGGTCGGGTTGACGGCGACGGCTGTCGCCTCCGTCTCGGATGCGCCGCCGACCGTGCTGGTCTGCGTCGCCAAGCTGAGCCGGACGCTGGCGGTGATCGAGGCGAGCGGCGTGTTCTGCGTCAATACCCTGCCGGGCGACGATCTCGACCTCGCCGAAATCTTCGCCAGCCGTCGCGGCATCGAGGGCGAGGCGCGGTTCGCGACGCGGGACTGGAGCGCTCTCACGACTGGCGCGCCGGCCCTTTCGGGCGCGGTCGCGGCTTTCGACTGCCGACTGGTGGCGGCTCACGACGTGGCGACCCACCGCATTCTGATCGGCGAGGTGGTCGGGCTCGGCGGCGCGGCGGCGCCCCCCGGAACCAGCCTGATCTACCGGCAGCGGGGTTTCGAGGCGGTTTAGCGCCGAGGGACACGGCGCCGCGAGGGCCTCTGGATTTGTTTCGCGTCATTGCGAGCGCAGCGAAGCAATCCAGGGCGGCAGCGCTCGAGGGCCCCCTGGATTGCTTCGCTGCGCTCGCAATGACGAGGAGGCTCCGTGGCCTCTGCCGCTCACCCCTTGGCAGCCTCCGCCTCTAGTTCCGCGAAGACGCTGGCGGCCTCCTTGAAGGCGTGGTTGGCGGCGGGCACGCCGGCATAGATCGCGACCTGCATCAGCACCTCCTTGATCTCGTCGCGGCTCAGACCGTTGTTGATCGCGCCGCGGACATGGATGCGGAACTCGCCCCAGGCGCCGAGCGAGGCGGCGACCGACAGCACGATGATCGAGCGCTCGCGACGCACCAGCCCCGGCCGGTTCCAGATGTCGTTCCAGGCGGTGCGGGTGATGAACTCCTGCCATTCGGCATTGAAGTCGGTCAGGCCGGAACTGGCCTTGTCGACGTAAGCGCCGCCGAGCACGGCGCGGCGGGTGGTCATGCCGTCGGCATAGCGGGTCTTGTCGTCAGCCATTATGTGCTCCTGCCAAAGGTCGATTCAAAGACGCCGTCATCTCGGACGCAGCGAAGCGGAGATCCGGGATCCATTCCGGAGCGCTTGACGGAGAAGTTCCGGAATGGATCCCTGGTCTCCCTGCGGTCGCCCGGGATGACGGCGCGCTTCAATGCGAAACCTCACATGCTGCGTCGTTCATTCGCTCAGAAAATCCTGCACGGCCGTCGTGAAGGCCTCGGGCTGCTCGAGATTGGAGAGATGCGCGGCGTCGAGCTCGACCGTGCGGGCGCCGGGAATGGCCTGCGCGATCAGGTGGCCGGCGGCCGGCGGCGTCGCCGGATCGACCGTACCGATGATCACCAGCACGGGATTGCTGACGCTGCGGATCGCCTCGCGCTGGTCCATGTCGCGGATCGCGGCGCAGCAGGTGGCGTAGCCGATCGCCGGCGTCGTGGTCAGCATCGTGCCGACCCGCGCCACGGTCGCCGGCTCGGCCTCGCGGAAGCGCGGGCTGAACCAGCGTGCGAGCACGCCCTGGACCAGGGCGTCCATGCCCTTGCTGCGCGCCATTGCGATCCGGTCGTCCCAGAGCGAGGGCGGGCCCATATGGGCGGCGGTGTTGGCGAGCACGAGGCGGCCCATCCGCTCGCGGGCATTCGTCGCAAGCCATTGGCCGACCATGCCGCCCTTGGAGACGCCGCACCAATGCGCCTGCGCGATGCCGAAATGATCGAGGATCGCGAGCGCATCCTTGCCGAGTGTATCGATCGAGAAGGCCCGGTCGGTCGCGACCGAGAGTCCGTGGCCGCGCGAATCGTAGCGCAGGACGCGAAAGCGCTTCGACCATTCGGGGATCTGCGGGTCCCACATCGACAGATTGGTGCCCAGCGAGTTCGACAGCATCAACACGGGCGCATCGGCCGGCCCGTCGAAGCGGATATTGAACGGCTCGCCCGCAATGGTTTCGATCGGCATCGGAATGGTGTCCCTGGTGGCGTGAGCGTGGTTATTGGACCGTGATGGTGCCGTCGTCGGCGACAGCGAGCTGACGGCCTGAGAGTTGCGCCTGTTCGGTTGCGGCCAGGCGCAAAGCCGGCGGCGTCGGCCAGCCCATTTCGCGCGCCACCACGAGTCCGAGCAGCAGGATGGCGTCGGGCGCGTCCATCAGGATCGCGGCCGGCGCCTTGCCGGCATGGACCAGCTCCAGCAGCACTGCCGAGGCCGAGGACGAGCCGATCGTGCCCGGCAGGGCCAGCACCGTGCCGGCGACGCTGAGCCCGCATTGGGGATGGCGCTGGTCGATGATCCTGCCCGAGCGCGGATCGACGCCGCCCCAGAAGCTGATCGGCGCGGTCAAAGCGAGGCAGGGGCCGGCGGTGGCCGGGCCCGGCAGCAGGATTTGCGTGGTCAGGCCCATGCCCGTTCCTCCCTGACGAGGCGGCCGGCCACCGCGCTCTCGACGCATTCCCCGAGCGAGCCATAGGTGACCGCATAGCCGGTGGTGCCCGGCGCGTAATGGGCGAACTTGCCGGAATTGGTCATCAGCACGGCGCCGGCGATCTCGGGCAGGATCGGCGTGACGACGACGCAGGTGTCGACGACGAAGACCACGCCGGCCTGCTCCAGCGCGGCGCGGCGGCCTTGCGCCTCCAGCGGCTTCAGCACATGGCGGCCGGTGTTGGCGTAGAGCGGTGCCGCCAGACGGCGGCCGGCGAGCCTGTGCTCGATCTCGTCGATCTCCGGCAGCGACAGATGCGGCGAACCGACCGCGACGGCGTCGATCCTGTCGGTGTTTCCGGCTGTCGAGAGCCCGGCCAGCGCCTGCTGCACGATGGCCGGCGTCAGGATCAGGGTTTCGCGCGGCGGCAGGCCGCCGAGCGCGGTCGCGGCGTCTGGTGCCTCGGGCGTGACACCCGCGACATGGAACAGGCCGACCCCGCCGGCCGAGGCGGAGGCCGCACCCAGCGCCTTGAGGCGGTCCTCCGTGGTGCAGCCCTGCAGGCCGTCGATGACGGCGATCGCGGTGCCGGCGGTGCGGCCGAGCAGGGTGCCGAGTACGGGGTAGAACACGTCCGAGGCGCGCAAGCTCCGGCTCAGGCCGGTGGCGTCGATCAGCAGCGTCGCGATGCGGTTCTCCGGGCGGTGCAGGCCGTAATCGGGCGCGACGCCAGCGATGGCGCAGGCGATGTCGAGAAAGTCGCCATAGCGGTTGGTGCGGGCGCCGAGCACCGAGTTGCAGAAGACCACCGCATTGGATTCGCCCCAGGCGACGTCCGTGCCTTGGGCCGGCCGGTGCCCGGCCTGATAGGGCGCGCAGGTCCAGGACGGCTCGCAGCCCATCGCCTCATAGGCGCGCATCATGCGGGCCGCCATGTCGCGCTCATGCGGCGGCAAGCGGATCGCGGCACAGCCGGCGGGCGCCAGCGCGCCGACATTCAGCGTCGCGCGGATGGCGACGCGGGCGCCGCCCTCGACCAGCCTTTCGGCGAAGAGCGTGCCGGAATCGCCATGATAGAGCGCCCCGTCGATATGGGCCGACGCCACGGGGATGAGCCGCGGCGCGCCCATCAGCCGGGCGGCCTCCGCGACGATACGCAGTGCCATGGCGGCGCCGTCCTGGCCTAAGGCGATGGCGCGTTGCTGCGGGGTCAGCTCAAGCATGGCCGGTCATATGCTCGCGTTCCTCTTCATAGGCGACGAGGATTCGGTCGATGATCGCATCGCTCGCGCCCCGGTAGGTGACGGGGTCGAAGAGCGCGTCGAGGTCTGCTGGGGAGAGCCGCGCGCTCACGGTCGCGTCCTCGGCCAGCAGGTCGCGCAGATGCCGGCCAGAGGCGACGCAGGCGCGGCTGGCCTCTTCAAGCAGGTGATGTGCGGCACCGCGCCCGAGGCTGTCGGCCAGCGCCAGCGAGACGCGCTCGGCCATGACGAGCCCGTTGGTGAGGTCGAGATTGCGGCGCATGGCCTCGGGGAAGACCTGCAGCCCCTCGATCAGCGCCACCGTCTGGCTCAGCGCGGCGCCGGCGGTGAGATGAAGGTCCCGCATCGTCGGCCATTCGGCGTGCCAGCCGCCGAGGCCACGCTCATGCTCCTGCGGCATGGCGGCGAGCATCATCGCGACGAGGCCCGGCGTGCGCTTGGCAGCCGAGAGGATCAGCGTGCAGAGGACCGGATTGCGCTTGTGCGGCATGGCCGAGGAGCCGCCCTTGCCGGGCGCTTCCGGCTCGGCCAACTCGGCGATCTCGGTCTGCGCCATCAGCGCGACATCCAGCGCGATCTTGCCGAGATGGCCGGTGAGGATGCCGAGTTGGGCTGCGATCCGCGCCTGTCGCGCACGTGCTGTGTGCGACGGCGTCATCACCGCCCCGATCGAGGGCATGATCCGCCCGAAGGCCTCTTGTACGGCCGGAGCCTGGTCACCGAGGGAGGCGAGCGTGCCGGCCGCGCCACCGAGCTGATGGGAGGATTGCCCATACAGCATGAAGTCGTCGTGCCACGCGACGACCGGATCGAGCCACTGCGCCGCCTTGAGTCCGAAGGGGATCGGCACGGCCTGCTGCAGGAAGGTGCGGCCGATCATCGGCGTGTGGCGGTGGGTTCTTGCAAGTCGGGCGAGGGCATGGGCGAGGCGGGCGGATCGGTCCAGCAGGAGGGTGTAGGCGGCGCGCTGTTGCTGCGCCGCGCCGGAATCGATCACGTCCTGACTGGTGGCCCCGTAATGCACCCATTTGGCGGCTTCGGTGTCCTGCGCCGCGACGCGGGCGGTCAGGGCCTTCACCAAGGGGATCGCCGGGTTGCCGGCGAGCGTCGCCGCGCGGCCGATCTCGGTGGGATCGTAGAGGGACGCGTCGCATTGCGCGGCGATGGCGCCGGCGGCCTGTTGCGGGATGATCCCCACCTCGGCTTCAGCCCGGGCCAGCGCCGCCTCGAAATCGAGCATGCCCTGCAGCGTCGCGCGATCGTCGAAGAGCGCCGCCATCTCGCGATCGACAAAGAGTTCGCCGAAGAGGCCCGAGGGGCTTCCGGTCATGGAGATGCGGGCGCCATGCGGCGGGCGGGTCCGGTCGTCACGCGTCATCCCCTTGTGTCGGTCGGCGCTTTTCGCTCATGGATAGGCGCGTCAGCCTTGGATAGACCCGAGGCCGGCCCGGCTGCAACAGCCGCCGGCAGAGTGCGGCACGATCTGGGGGAGAACGCCATGGCGATGACGATGAATGGCGAGGTGACGCTGCCCGCAACCAAGGATGTGGTCTGGGCGAAGCTCAATGATCCCGAGGTGCTGAAGGCCTGCATTCCCGGCTGCGAGCAGCTCAACAAGGATGACGACACGCATTTCTCGGCGGTGGTGAAGGTCAAGCTCGGGCCGGTGAAGGCGAGCTTCAAGGGCAAGGTCGAACTCGTCGATCTCGACCCGCCCAATGGCTACCGAATCCAGGGCGAGGGCGAGGGCGGCATCGCCGGCTTCGCCAAGGGCGGGGCGAAGGTCGCGCTGAGCGACGCCGAGGACGGCCAGACCGTGCTGCGCTACGATGTCGAGGCGCAGGTCGGCGGCAAGCTGATGCAGCTCGGCTCGCGGCTGATCGATTCGGTCTCGAAGAAGCTGGCCGACGAGTTCTTCGCCAATTTCGCCAAGGCGGTCAGCGAAGGCGAGGGCGCTCCCGCCGCCTGAGTGCGCCGGGACGCGTCGGTCAGGACGCCCGGCGCAGCGCCTCGAGCGCGGCGCCGACGGTGGCCTCCGCATCGCCGATCTGCTGGGCGATCTCGGCGGCGGCAGCGTTGGCCCGGTCGAGGGCGCGCGCGGTCATGTCGAGGCTGTGGTTGACGGCGTTGGCACGCTCGATCGCCTTGTCGGAGCTTTGCGCCACGGCGGCGGCATCCTGCGCGATGGCGGCCGTGACCGCGCTCTGTTGCGAAACGGATTCGGAGATCGCCTGCGAATCGAGCCGGATTTCACCAATGGTTCCCGCGATCGAGGCGGCATGGGTGCTGCAGGCCTCGGCGCTGGTGGTGAGTTTGGCGATCTGGCTGGCGATGTCGCTGGTGGCGCTCGCCGTCTGGGTCGCGAGCGACTTCACCTCGGAGGCGACCACGGCGAAGCCGCGCCCGGCTTCACCGGCGCGGGCGGCTTCGATGGTGGCGTTCAGCGCCAGCAGATTGGTCTGCGCCGCGATGTCGGCGATCAGGCCGACGACAGTGCCGATGCTGGCCGTGACGTCGCGCAGTTGCGACACGGCCTCGTTCATCTGGCTGGCATCGCTGACCGCGCGATTGGCGATGACGAGGCTGGTATGGGCGCGCTGGCCGATTTCGGCGATGTTGGCGGACATCTCCTCGGTCGCGGCGGCGGTCTGCACCGATTTTTCGCGCACCAGAATCGAGGCGCTGGCGACCTCGCCGAGGACGTCCTTGATGAAGCGGGTGGCCCGGCCGGTTTCCTGCGCCGTGGCGACGAATTGGTCGACGGCGCCGCTGATGCTGTCGTCGAGGCTGCTGATGCGGGATTTCAATGTGTCGGCCGTCGCGTCCAGCGCAACGGCGCGGTGCTGCGCCTCGGCGGCGCGGATCTCGTAGCCGATCGTCACGGCCGTGTTGGCGTCGAAGGCCAGGACCCGTTCGACCAGGAAGATCTCGCGGGCGAACCGGCGCGGATGCAAAAGCCGGGGCCGCCAAAGCCTCTGCCCGAGTTGCTGCATCAGAGACAGCGCGATCGAGATGCGGGGCCGCGGCCCGACGCCCGCCTGAAGCTCGAGGCGACAAAGGGCCTCGGCGGAGGTGACGTAGGCCTGGTCGAAGCGGCCCTCGAAGAGCAGACGGAAATGGCGCTTCTCCATTGCCCGCAACACGTCCCCGACCGATCCCATCGCCTCCGTCAGGGCGGGCTGGATCGTCAAGGCGCGGTCAAAATCCGCATCGACGATCGCGTCGATCAAGCCATCGACGGCCGCGGCGTAGCCTGCAAGCTGGGCCTTCTGGCGCTCGCCAAATCCAATCGAACGCAGGCGCCTGTCCATCTGGTCGAAGGTCGAGAGAGGCGGGGCGTCGTTCACCGATGGCGTTCCTGGACTGGGTCGGTAACCTAGCGTCGTCATCGTTAAAAAACGGGTAATGCCCGTCGCCTGCGACCAGATGGTGTGCGCTTGGGGAGAGCTTGCGGGGCTGCCCGACAAAAATGGGCCGATTCCATCGCGAAAACGCCGCTTGTCTTGTGCTCGCTCCTGCTTGACCGCGCAAAAACGCGGGTCCACATTCGGTTTAAAGCTGTTCCAGACAAAAGCTGGGCCTACCGGCGCGTTCCGGCTCTCAGCACAGCGACAGGCTTTTCACGAGCCGGGCGCAAGACCCGGGTCAAGGAGGACGACAATGGCCACCGTATCCATGACCGTGAACGGGAAACCGGTCACCGGGACGATCGATCCGCGCACGCTGCTGGTCCAGTTCCTGCGCGAGAACCTGCGGCTGACCGGCACCCATGTCGGCTGCGACACCAGCCAGTGCGGTGCCTGTGTCGTCCATATCGACGGCAAGGCCGCCAAGGCCTGCACGGTCCTGGCGGTTTCGCTGGAAGGCGCCGCCGTGACGACGATCGAAGGGCTCGCCAGCGACGGGGCCCTGCACCCGATGCAGGAGGCCTTCCGCGAGCATCACGGGCTGCAATGCGGCTTCTGCACGCCGGGCATGATCATGTCCGCCGTCGATATCGTGAACCGCCGCGGCCATGACCTCGACGAGAAGACGATCCGCGAGGATCTCGACGGCAATATCTGCCGCTGCACGGGCTATCACAACATCGTCAAGGCGGTGGCCGCCGGCGCCGAGGCGATGGGCGGACAGGCGATGGACCGGAAAGAGCCGCCGCGTCAGGCTGCCGAGTGAAACACCGCGCGTGACGTCGCCGCCCAGCGCTATCCCGCGCGGGCGGGCCTTGAGATCATGACGTGCCCGCCAGAGGCGCGCTGAGGAGGGAAACACCATGACGGCAACCGGAATCGGCGCCTCGGTGCGGCGCAAGGAAGACCACCGCTTCATCACCGGCCAGGGCCGCTATACCGACGACATCAACCGGCCCGGCCAAGCCCATGCGTATTTCCTACGCTCGCCGCACGCCCATGCCAGGATCAAGTCGATCGACGCCAAGGCGGCGGCCGGCATGCCGGGCGTGCTCGGCATCTTCACCGGGGACGATCTCGCCGCCGACAAGGTCGGCGGGCTGATCTGCGGCTGGATGATCCACAACAAGGACGGCTCGCCGATGCGCGCCGGCGCCCATCCCGCGCTCGCCCAGGGCAAGGTCCGCTATGTCGGCGACCATGTCTGCGTGATCGTCGCCGAGACGCTGGCCCAGGCGCGCGACGCCTCCGAGGCCATCATCGTCGATTACGAGGTGCTTCCGGCGGTGGTCGACACCGCCAGTGCGGCGGGCGCCAAGACGGTCGTCCATGCGGAAGCGCCCGACAACACCGTGTTCAACTGGCATCTCGGCAACAAGGACGAGACGGAGGCCGCGTTCCGCGCGGCCAAGCATGTCACCAAGCTCGACATCGTCAACAACCGCCTCGTGCCGAACCCGATGGAGCCGCGCGCGGCGGTCGGCGACTACGAGGCGGGCGAGGGCATCTTCACCCTCTACACGACGAGCCAGAACCCGCATGTGGCGCGGCTCGTGCTGTCGGCCTTCATCGGCATCGCGCCGGAGAACAAGCTCCGGGTGGTGGCGCCCGATGTCGGCGGCGGCTTCGGCTCGAAGATCTTCATCTATGCCGAGGAGACGGTCTGCGTCTGGGCGGCGAAGAAGGTCGGCCGGCCGGTGAAGTGGAACTCCGACCGCACGGAAGCCTTCCTGTCGGACGCGCATGGGCGCGACCACGTCACCCATGCCGAACTCGCCACCGACGCCGACGGGAAGATCACGGCGCTGCGGGTCAAGACCACGGCCAATCTCGGCGCCTATCTCTCGACCTTCTCCTCCTCGGTGCCGACCTATCTCTACGCGCCGCTGCTCTCGGGCTCCTACGATATCCCGGCGATCTACGCGGAGGTCGACGCGGTCTACACCAACACCGCACCCGTCGACGCCTATCGCGGCGCGGGGCGGCCGGAGGCGACCTTCGTCGTCGAGCGGCTGGTCGAGGTCGCGGCCCGCGAACTCGGCAAGGACCCGGCGAAGTTCCGGATGCAGAACTACATCAAGAAGTTCCCGCACCAGACGCCGGTCATCATGATGTACGACGCCGGCAATTACGGCGCGGCGTTGAAGAAGGCGCTCGAGATCATCGACTACAAGGGCATCGGCAAGCGCAAGCGGGAATCGGCCCGCAACGGCAAGCTGCGCGGCATCGGCTTCTCCTCCTATATCGAGGCCTGCGGCATCGCGCCCTCGGCGGCGGTCGGCTCGCTCGGCGCCGGCGTCGGCCTGTGGGAATCGGCGGAGGTGCGCGTCAACCCCGTCGGCACCGTCGAGGTTCTGACCGGCTCGCACAGCCACGGCCAGGGCCATGAGACGACCTTCGCCCAGCTCGTCTCCGACAAGCTCGGCATCCCCATCGAGAACGTCTCGATCATCCATGGCGACACCGACAAGGTGCAGATGGGCATGGGCACCTATGGCTCGCGCTCGGGTGCGGTCGGCATGTCCGCGATCTTCAAGGCGGTCGACAAGGTCATCGCCAAGGGCAAGAAGGTCGCGGCCTATGTGCTGGAGGCCGACGAGGCCGATATCGATTTCGCCGACGGGCATTTCAGCGTCAAGGGCACCGATCGGAAGCTCGATTTCGGCTCCTGCGCGCTGCAAGCCTATATCGCCCACAAGTTCAACGGGCAGGATCTCGAGCCCGGGCTGAAGGAGGGGGCGTTCTACGACCCGACCAATTTCACCTTCCCGGCGGGCGTCCATATCTGCGAGGTCGAGATCGACCCGCAAACCGGCGTCACGAAGATCGAGCGCTGGGCGGCGGTGGACGATTTCGGCAACGTCATCAACCCGATGATCGTCGAGGGCCAGGTCCATGGCGGCATCGCCCAGGGCGTCGGCCAGGCGCTGCTGGAAGGCGCGAAGTACAACAGCGACGGCCAGCTCGTGACGGCGAGCTTCATGGACTACTGCATGCCGCGCGCCGACGATCTGCCCTCCTTCGAGGTCGGCATGACGGTGACGGCCTGCCCGTCCAACCCGCTCGGCATCAAGGGCTGCGGCGAGGCCGGCGCGATTGCCGCCCCGCCGGCGGTCATCAACGCCATCACCGACGCGCTCGGCCATGAGGACATCGCCATGCCGGCGACGCCGCAGGCCGTCTGGCGCGCGGCGCAGAAGAGCATCACGCGAATGGCAGCCGAGTAATTGAAACGCGTCATGGCCGGGCTTGACCCAGCCATCTCTCGCCAGTGAGGCGCGGCAGCGCTTTCCTGGACGAGATGCTCGGGTCGAGCCCGAGCATGACGGCCCCGAACCGAGCGGAGAAATATCATGTACGCCTTCACCTATCACCGCCCCGGCTCGGCCCGCCAGGCCGCCGGCCTGCTCGCCAAGAAGGAGGACGCCAAGATCCTCGCCGGCGGGCACACGCTGCTGCCGACGATGAAGCAGCGTCTGGCCTCGCCCACCGCGCTGATCGATCTCGGCGCCTGCGGCGACCTCAAGGGCATCGTCCGCAAGGGCCGCACGGTCCATGTCGGCGCGATGTCGACCCATGCCGAGGTCGCGGATTCGGCGATCGTGCAGGAGGCGATCCCGGGGCTCGCCTATCTCGCCTCGCATATCGGCGACCCGCATGTACGCCATCGCGGCACGATCGGCGGCTCCGTCGCCAACAATGATCCCGCCGCCGACTACCCGGCCGCCTGCCTGGCGCTGGGCGCGACGATCGTGACCAACAAGCGCAAGATCGAGGCCGACGACTTCTTCACCGGCCTCTACGAGACGGCGCTGGAAGAGGGCGAGATCATCACCAAGGTGGTGTTCCCGGTCGTCTCCAAGGCGGGCTATGCCAAGTTCCGCAACCCGGCCTCGCGCTACGCACTGGTCGGCGTCTTCGTCGCCAAGCGCGGCAGCGAGATCCGCGTCGCGGTGACCGGCGCGGGCGAGGGCGGCGTCTTCCGCTGGCCGGAGGCGGAAGCGGCGCTCAAGGCCCGCTTCGCGCCGAAGTCGCTCGACGGCCTGCATGCGTCAGCCGATGGCATCAATGCCGACATGCATGCCGATGCCGATTATCGCGCCCATCTGATCGGGGTGATGACCAAGCAGGCTGTGGCGCAGGCGACGGGCAAGTAAGGGCGGATCAGTAGAAGAAGCGCTCCTCGACGATCAGCCCGTCGCGCACCGTGTAGAGACCGGCCTCGTCCATCTGGACGCGCTGGCCGGTCTCCTTGACCGTCACGTCGATGGAAAAGCGCATGACGAACTGGTCGCCGTTGCGATAGGGGCCGAAGGCCTCGGCCGAATGGACCTCGTGAGCGGAATACCACCAGTCGCTCTTGGCCTTGACGGCGGCGCGGCCCTCGACCCGCGCCATGGGGCCGTCCATGGCTTCCAGGCTGACGATGTCGGCGGCGTTGAAACGCTCGGCGGCGGCCTCATGCTCGCCGCGCTTGAGCAGGTCGGCAAAGGCGGTGATGGCTTCTGCGTTCGTCATTGATCGTCTCCTCGTCTGGTTTCGGGTATAGGCTCGGCCCAGAATGGATCGGCCGCCACGGCGCGGTGATGACAGAGATGCGCGCCAGGATTTGACATGAACGATCGCCGGACTGCTTCGCTCCCGACCTCCATCGACGCAACCCTCGCGCTGCTGCAGGGCGGCGGCTATGTCGCCGACCGGGCGCTCGCGACCGTGCTGTTCCTGGCGCTTCGGATGAAGCGGCCGCTGCTGCTCGAGGGCGAGGCCGGCACCGGCAAGACCGAGATCGCCAAGGTTCTCTCGGCCGCGCTCGGGCGCAAGCTGATCCGGCTGCAATGCTATGAGGGGCTCGACCTCGCCTCGGCCGTCTATGAATGGAACTATGCCGGGCAGATGATGGCGATCCGCCTCGCCGAAGCCGGCGGCGCGAGTGGCGATCGCGAGCGGCTCGAAGGCGACATCTTCTCGGAGCGCTACCTGATCAAGCGGCCGCTGCTGCAGGCGCTCGAGCCGCAGGAGGGCGGCGCGCCGATCCTGCTGATCGACGAGCTCGACCGGACCGACGAGGCGTTCGAGGCCTTCCTGCTCGAGATACTCGCGGATTCGCAGGTGACGATCCCCGAGCTTGGCACGGTGAAGGCCGCCGAGCCGCCGATCGTGATCCTGACCTCCAACCGCACGCGCGAGATCCACGACGCGCTGAAGCGGCGCTGCCTCTACCACTGGGTCGGCTATCCCGACGCGGCCCGCGAGCTCGCGATCCTCAAGGCGCGCGCCCCGCACGCCCCGGCCAAGCTGGCGAAGCAGGTCGTGAGTTTCGTGCAGGCGATCCGCAAGGAGGAGCTGTTCAAGGCGCCCGGCGTCGCCGAGACGCTGGACTGGGCGACCGCGCTGGTCGAACTCGACGCGGTGGCGCTCGATCCGGCCCTGGTGTCGGATACGCTGGGGGCCCTGCTCAAGTATCAGGACGACATCCAGGCGATGCAGGGCTCGAAGGTGAAGGAGCTGCTGGACCAGGCGAAGGCCGAGTCAGGTCGGTAGGTTGGCGTCAGCCGGCCTTCTTCGCGCGCTTGCGGGCCGGGTCGAGATAGGGATTGCGGACCGCATTGGCCCAGAATTTTTCGTCGAGCGGCGGGATGTCGGAATAGTCGATCTCGCTGTCGGGCTTTTTCAGAAGCGCCTCGATCTCGGCCTGCTGCTCGGGGGTGAGCTCCACCTTTTCGCCAAGACGGCGCTCATATGTAACCATTTTGCTCATAACGCCTCCTTTTCCTTGGGTTCGGCTCGCCGCGCCGAGATCATTCTGATGATCTCGAAGCCATCATGGCCTCGATCGACATAGGCCACAACGAGCAACAATGCGCCTTGGATCATGCCGATCGTTTGCCAGCGCTGCTCGCCTGCTTCGATCCGGTCTTGTTCGGTGATCGCCAGTGGGTCGTCGAATACGAGCGTTGCGAGCTGGAAGCTGATCCCATGCTTGCGTATGTTGCTCTCGGCCTTCGCGGGATCCCATTCGAAACGGACATCAGGCCCCAGCATGCGTCCGAATCTATTGTTCGACTTCCAGAGCGTCAATCTGCAGGAGGCAAGACCATGTACAACGATCTCAGGGCCATCGAATCCGTCACCTGGACCTATCTCAACGGTCTCTACGAGGGCGATGTCGCCAAGCTGGAGCATGCCTTCCATCCGACCTCGGCGCTGACCACGGCGCAGGAGGACGGCACGATCAAGATCGTGCCGCGCGACGAATGGCTGAAGGCGGTGCGCGAGCGGCCCTCGCCGAAGGCGGCCGGCATGGTGCGCGGCGACCATATCCTGACCATCGACCTCGTCGGGCCGACGCTGGCGCTGGTCAAGGTGAAATGCCAGATGCCGCCGCGCTATTTCACCGACCTGCTCTCCTTCCTGAAGGTCGATAGCAAGTGGCAGATCGTCCAGAAGGTGTTCATGACCGAGATGGGGCCGTGAGGGTCATTTCCGCCCTCATCCTGAGGAGCCGCGGCACGCGGCGTCTCGAAGGATGCTCCAGATGGTTCCGGAGCCTCCTGAACCATCCTTCGAGACGCGGGCATTCGCCCGCTCCTCAGGATGAGGGCTGGAGGGAGACACCGCGCCTCTCATGACCGGCAAGCTTCCCGAAAACGTCGCCTATTTCGCCCGTGCGCTGCGGATCGCGGGGTTGCGCGTCGGGCCCGGCGCCGTGGTCGAGGCGGTCGAGGCCCTGGCCGATGGGGCGCTGGGCGGGCGCGAGGATGTCTACTGGGCGCTGCACGCCATCTTCGTGAAGCGTCACGAGGACAGCGCCGTCTACGACCAGGCCTTCGCGCTGTTCTGGCGCCGGCGCAACCTGATCGAGAAGATCATGGCGCAGATGTCGCCGGTCTCGCCGGGGGCGGACAGCGCGCCGCAGAAGGAGGAGGCCGGGGCGCTGCGCGTCGCCGAGGCCTTCGCCCCGCCCAGGACCGCGGAAGACGCGCCGGTCGAGATCACCGAGCTGACGGCGCAGCTCACGGTGTCCGACCGCGAGACGCTGAAGTCGCGCGACTTCGCCCAGATGAGCGCGGCCGAGATCGCCCGCGCCAAGCAGCTCGTTTCGGCGCTGCGGTTGCCGGATGATCTCGTCGCGACCCGCCGCTTCGAGCCTGCGCCGCGGGGCGCGCGGATCGATCCGCGCCGGACCTTTCGGCGCTCGCTGCGGGGCGGGGGCGGCCTGATCGACCTCGCCTTCCGCGAGCTGGCGCAGGTGCATCCGCCGATCGTGGCCCTGGTCGACATCTCCGGCTCGATGGCGGAGTATTCGCGCATCTTCCTGCATTTTCTGCATGCGGTCACCGAGCAGCGCCGGCGCGTCCATTCCTTCGTCTTCGGCACGCGGCTGACCAACATCACGCGCAGCTTGCGCGCCCGCGACCCCGACGAGGCGCTGGCGCTGGCGGGGAAGGCCGCGCCCGACTGGGAGGGCGGCACGCGGATCTCGACCGCGCTGCACGCCTTCAACCGGGTCTGGTCGCGCCGCGTGCTCGGCGGCGGGGCGATCGTGCTGCTGTTTACCGACGGGCTGGAACGCCATCTCGACGGGGAGCTGCCCTTCGAGATGGACAGGCTGCACCGCTCCTGCCGGCAGCTGGTCTGGCTCAACCCGCTCCTGCGCTTCGAGCAGTTCGAGGCGCGTGCCAGCGGCATCCGGGCGATGCTGCCGCATGTCGATTCCTTCCGGCCGATCCACAATCTCGCGGCCATGGCCGATCTCTGCGCGGCGCTGTCGCCGGAGGCGGAGCGGGCGAGCGATCCGCGGTTGTGGCTGAAGAAGGCAGGGTAAGGGCTTTTCCGATTAAGCTGGACGCGCGATAGCCGCCACGAAAACCCCTCCCCCTTGTGGGGAGGGGCAGGGGTGGGGGTCTTGCCGCTTGGCGAGCGGGGGATGGAAAAGGCGACCCGGCAGTCGCGATAGGGCCCTGTGTCTCAGGGATCGCCCTGGCTTTTCGCCCCCCACCCCTTCCCCTCCCCACAAGGGGGAGGGGTATCGGTCGCGGTTGCCGGGTCCGATGATCGATGTTCGGCCTGACTGCGAATTGCTTTGGATTCCACCTCTGCACGCGCGAACCGCCCGTGCTTCAGGAAATGCCGGACCTGCGCGATCGCCTCGGGATTGTTCATGATCAGCGTATGGGTGCCGTGGATGACGATGTGGTCGGCCATGCCGGCGACGCGCGTGCGTTCGACCGAGACGCGCCCGTCATTGGCGCCGGGCAGCAGGAGCCACCCCACCGGATCGAGCGAGCGGTCGCCGGCGATGACGCCGAGCGGAAAATCGACCGTGCCGAGGACCTCGCAGAGCGAATCCGATCGTTTGGTCACCAGCTCCGCCCCGGCCGGGCCGAAAAACGCGCGATAGAGCGCGTTGCCGCCGAAGAGATCGGCGATCTCGCTGCCCTCGTTGGGCGGGGCCAGCATCACGACATGGCCGAGCCGCTCCGGGCGATGACGAGCGATGAAGGCGCGGGCGACGAGCCCGCCCATCGAATGGGTGACGAAATGGAGCCGGCCGGAGCAGTTTTCTGCAAAGGGCGAGATCTGTTCCCGCAAGGCCTCGACGATGTCGGCGATGCAGCGGCTGCGGGCCGGATAGTCGAGGTTGAGCGTGGCATAGCCGTCAGCGCGGAGCGCCTTTTCGAGGATCGCCAGCGACCTTGCGCTGCGCGCGATCCCGTGCAGGAAAACGATGCCGTCCATGTCGCTTGTCTGTCCCCCTGCCGGAGGGATAGCGGGATCGGGTTGCGTGGTCGAGACGGCGCGCGTGCCATGCGCTGCGCAGGCTCGCAAGCGGCTGCGGCCATGCTTAAGTTGACGCGCCTGCGGCGGCATCTGCCGCTAGGATGAGACGGGCGAGATGCGGCGTCCCGCGGCTGCGTCAGAACAGGGATCGAGGACCATGATCAGCACCGACACCGACATCCTCGCCACTGCCGAAGCCTGGGCGCGCGCCGGCCGCTCGGTCGCGCTCGCCACCGTGATCGAGACCTGGGGTTCGGCACCGCGCCCGGTCGGCTCGCATCTCGTCATCGACGGGGAGGGGAATTTCCAGGGCTCGGTCTCGGGCGGCTGCGTCGAGGGCGCGGTGGTCGAGGAGGCGGTCGAGGTGATCGGCGATGGCGCGGCCCGGACGCTCGAATTCGGCGTTGCCGACGAAACCGCCTGGAAGGTCGGCCTGTCCTGCGGCGGGCGGATCCGGGTGTATGTGGAAAAGGTGAACTGATGGCCTCCTGGGAGACGCTGCTGGCGTTCGCGACGCTGACGCTCGTCGTCGCCTATTTTCCGGGGCCGGCGCTGCTCTACACCGCCGCACAGACGATCGCGCATGGCCGCAAGGCCGGCTTCATGGCGATGCTGGGCATCCATCTCGGCTGCTACATCCATGTCTTCGCGGCGGCCTTCGGCCTGTCGGCCGTGTTCAAGCATGTGCCGGAGCTTTATCTCGCGGTGAAGCTGGCGGGCGCGGTCTACCTGGTTTGGCTCGGCATCGGCATGATCCGATCGCGGCTGGCGGCTGCGGATGCGCCCGCAGCCCCGCCCAAGACGGTCAAGCGCGCGCTGATCGATTCCTTCATCGTCGAGGTGCTCAACCCGAAGGTGGCGCTGTTCTTCATCGCGCTGTTGCCGCAGTTCGTCGATCCGGCGGGCTCGCTGCCGGTCTGGGCGCAGTTCCTGATCCTCGGCACCATCGTCAACTTCGCCTTCTCCTCGGCGGATTTCGTCACGGTGATCGGGGCATCGGCCGTGGTTCGGACGATGAAGAAGACGCAAGTTGGATTCGCCTTCGGGCGCTGGCTCGGCGGCTCGCTGATGATCGGGCTCGGCCTCAAACTCGCCACCGACAAGGGCTGACACGATGGATCTGGCCACCCTTTCGACGTTGAACGCGGAGCGTGCGGCGCGCCGCGCCACCATCCTGGTCACGGATGTCGCCAGTGGCGCGCAGCGGCTGGTCAAGGCCGCCGAGATCCCCGGGGACCCGCTGGCCGAGGCTCTCGACAGGCAGTTGCGCATGGCCAAGAGCGGCATGGTCGAGAGCGAAGGCCGACAGCTGTTCCTGACCGTGCAGGCGCCGCCGCCGCGCGTCATCGTCACCGGTGCGGTCCACATCTCGCAGGCGATGGCGCCGATGGCCAAGCTGCTGGATCTCGATCTCGTCATCATCGATCCACGCACGGCCTTTGCGACGCCGGAGCGTTTTCCCGAGGTGCGGCTCGTCACCGACTGGCCGGATGTGGCCCTGGCGGCGCTGGGCCTCGACGCCTACACCGCCTTCGTCGCGCTGACGCATGATCCCAAGATCGACGATCCCGGCCTGGAGGCGGCGCTGCGCTCGGAGTGCTTCTATATCGGCGCGCTCGGCAGCCGGAAGACGCATGGGCGCCGCATCGAGCGGCTCGAAGCGGCGGGCTTCGACGCGGCGGCGACGGCCCGAATCCATGCGCCGATCGGGCTCGACATCGGCGCGGTGTCGCCGGCCGAAATCGCGCTCGCGATCCTGGGCGAGATCGTCTCGACGCTGCGCGGCCCGCGCCGGGCGCCGGCATGAAGTTCGGCCCCGTTCCCGTCACTGATGCGGAAGGCTGCATCGCCGCGCATACGGTGCGCGCCGGCGGCCTCGTCGTAAAGAAAGGGGCGACACTGACGGCGGCGGATGTCGCCGGTCTCGCCGAGGCGGGGCTCGCCGAACTCGTCGCAGTGCGGCTCGAAGCGGGCGACATCGGCGAGAACGAGGCCGCGACGCGGCTGGCGACCGCACTGGCCGGGCGCGGCATCGTCACCGAGGCGGCCTTCACCGGCCGGGTCAACCTCTTTGCCGCGGCGGCGGGCGTGCTCACGATCGATGCGTCTGCGATCGACGGGCTCAACCGGATCGACGAGGCGATCACGGTGGCGACGCTGGCGCCGATGAAGGCGGTCGTCGCGGGCGAGATGGTCGGCACGGTCAAGATCATTCCCTATGGCCTGCCCGCAGTGCAGGTCGAGCAGGCGCTGGCCGCGCTGGAAGGGCAGAGGCCGCTGGCGGTCGCGCCCTACAAGCCGCTGCGTGTGGCCGTGATCTCGACGGTGCTGCTGGGGCTGAAGCCCTCCGTCGTCGACAAGACGTTGCGGGTGATGGCCGAGCGGCTCGGGCCGGCCAAGGCGCAGGTCGCAGCCGACCGGCGCGTGCCACATCAGGAGGCGCCGCTGGCGCAGGAAATCGCGGCGCAGGCGGAAGCCGCGGACCTCGTCGTCGTGTTCGGGGCTTCCGCGATCACCGACCGGCGCGACGTCATCCCGCAGGCGCTGCTGGCGGCCGGTGGGCGCATCGAGCATTTGGGCATGCCGGTCGACCCCGGCAATCTGCTGCTGATCGGCGAGATCGGCGGCAAGCCGGTGATCGGCGCGCCGGGCTGTGCGCGCTCGCCCAAGGAAAACGGCTTCGACTGGGTGCTTCAGCGTTGCCTCGCCGGCATTGCCGTGACGCGTGCCGATATCCAGGCGATGGGCGTCGGCGGGCTTTTGATGGAGATCGTCTCGCGGCCGCAGCCGCGCGCGCCCGCCCTTCTAGAGGCTGCGCCGGTCGCCGGACTGGTGCTGGCCGCGGGCCGTTCGACGCGGATGGGGCCCGACAACAAGCTGCTCCAGAGCGTGCGCGGCCAGCCGATGCTGCGCCATGCCGTCGAGGCTCAACTCGCCTCGGTCGCCCGCCCTGTAATCGTCGTGACCGGGCATCAGCAGGCGGAGGTCGCGGCCGCGCTCGCCGGGCTCGACGTCACGCTGGTCCACAATCCCGATTTCGCCAGCGGGCTCGCCGGATCGGTCAAGGCGGGGCTTGCCGCCTTGCCGGAGAGGGTGGCCGGTGTCGTGGTTTCGCTCGGGGACATGCCCAATGTCACGGCTGCCGTGATCGACCGGCTGGCGCAGGTCTTTGCGGAGAGCGGCGAGGCGCTGGCCGTCGTGCCGACGCTTCTGGGGCAGCGCGGCAACCCCGTGCTGCTGGCACGAGCGCTGTTTGCGGAGGTTGCGAAACTCGAGGGCGACCAGGGCGCTCGGCGTCTGCTCGACGCGGCAGGGGAGGCGCTCGTCGAGGTGCCGCTCGACGACCCCGCGATCGCGCTCGACATCGACACGCCCGAGGCGCTGGCGCAGCTGGAGCGCTAAATCTGCCAAGTGGTTTCGAGCGGCCGTCATCCTGGATGAGCCGCGAAGCGGCGCGTCCGGGATCCATCATAGGATGCCAACGCGCTTGATGATGGATCCCGGGACGACCTTCGGTCGCCCAGGATGACGTCCTGGCTTGTCGCGATTTCTATGGCGACCGGGCGCTATGATTCTATGAGGCCTCTCGCTTGCCGGCATGGGGCTCCCGCCGGCAGCGCTCCGAGCAGAACTTCACCTCGTCCCAGACGCGCGCCCATTTCTTGCGCCAGGTGAAGGGCCGGCCGCAGGCCTGACAGGGTTTCTGGGGCAGGTTGGCTTTCTCGATTCGCTTGGCCATGTCCCGTCACGCTCGTCCGCCGCGCTGGTCCAGAGCGACCCGCGCCGACGTATACGCTGGCGAGACCCAATTGGAGCGGCGACATGAGCGACACCATCCTGATCTATGGCGGCAGCGGCGGCATCGGGGCCGCGGTGGCACGCGCCGTCAAGACGCGCGGCCTGTCGGTGCATCTGGTGGGACGCGATGCGGTCCGGCTTGAAGCGCTCGCGCGCGAGATCGGCGCGGGCTTCACCGCCGGGGACGTGACCGAGGGCGACGTCTTCGCCGCCGCGACGCAGGCGGCTTCGCAAGGTGGCGCGCTGAAGGGGCTGGTCTATGCCGTCGGCACGATCAACCTGAAGCCGGTCGCGCGGCTGGCCGAGGCTGATTTCCTCAAGGATTTCAGCATCAACGCGCTGGGCGCTGTGAAGGCGATTCAAGCCGCCCTGCCGCATCTGAAGCAGGCTGAGGGCACGGCGGGCGTCGTGCTGTTCTCGACGGTGGCGGTCGCTCAGGGCTTTGCCGCCCATGCCTCGGTGGCGATGGCGAAGGGGGCGATCGAGGGGCTGACGCTGTCGCTCGCGGCGGAACTCGCGCCGCGCATCCGCGTCAACTGCATCGCGCCGTCGCTGACGCGGACACCGCTGGCGGCGGCACTCACGGGCAACGAGGCGATGGCGAAGGCGATCGCCGATCTGCACCCGCTGCAGCGGCTGGGCGAGCCCGAGGACATCGCACCGCTCGCGGCGCTGCTCGCCTCCGACGACGCCTCCTGGATCACCGGGCAGATCATCGGCGTCGATGGCGGCCGGTCGTCGCTGCGCACCAAAGGGTAGGGTGGGCGGGACTCAGCGCAGCCAGTGGACGCCGAGCGTCGCATAGGCTTCGGACGGGCGGTCGCTGCTGCGCTGCCAGCCGCCCGACAGCCGCCAGACGACACCAAACAGGCGCAGGCCCGTCAGATGCAGGCCGAGCCTGAGTTTGGTGTAGCGGCCGGCCCGGTAGGCCTCGACCTCCGGCCCGGCATAGAGATCCTGCGACAGCCAGCCGCGCGGCAACAGCCAGCCGGGCGCGGCGCGACCCCAGAGCCTTCGGTCGAGCGTCGAGGCATAGGCGCCGGCATGCAGCATCATGCCCGGCATCGGCGTCATCCAAAGGTCACCCTGGAGTCTGGCGCCATAGCGGTTGCGATAGAGGATGCCGTTGCGCCATTCGCGCTGTTCGCCCTCCTGGTCCGAGCCGGCATAGAGCGCGAGGAATGTATCGCCGATCCGCCATTCATAGCCGATGAGTGCCTGAGACTCGCTCTTATAGGCGACGCCGCGCGGGCGCTGCCGCTGCGCCTCCTCCTGGGCGCCTCCGATCTTGAGCAGCGCACGCAAGCCGCTACCGGCGAGGGCGCCGCTCAGCGCGGTCTTCATGCCGAGCGAGACGAAGGTCTTGGCCGGGCCGGCCTCGAGCGAGCCGAACAGGACGGTGGAGAGGGCCGCGCGCTCCTCGGCCTCGGCTTCGGTCTCGGCCTCCTGGGCGAAAGCGCTCCCGGCCGGCGCCGCCGTCAGGACGGCGGCCAGCATCGCGCCCCCCGCGATCGCGCACCCATACGCCACGCACGCACCCCCGACGCCCGGCCTGCCGGATGGGCGCTACCGCAATTGCAGCAGGCGCGCACGAGGCTGGCAAGCGTTTGTTAACCACGCGGGCGCAGCCTGAGGGCTGGATCTGGCTAAGCTTTCATCATGTGCCGACGAAAGGGAGAGGGCAGATGAGCACCACCGATTTCAGGCGACAACTGGCGGGATACGGGCTGACGACGGCGACGATCCTCTATCGGATGCCCGACCACCGCAGCGTGCTGCAGAGCTATATCTGGCAGAACTACGATCTCGCGCCGCGCTTCCCGGAACTGCTTCAGTTCCTCGATTTCTGGAAACGGGAACTCGATGGTCCGCTGCATTCCGTCACGGTGGCGCATTCGCGCCTGATCCGGCCGGCCGAGATCGTCGCCGTCAACGGGGTGCTGACCCTGCATTGAACGGCGGCGCAGGGCGGCCTGTCGTCGGCGCTGCTTGTTGCAACGGCGCGGCGCGTGCTAGGCCGCTGATCCTGTCACGGCCTGGCCCGATCCCTTGTCATCACCCTTGCGCACCTCCGGTCTCCTCATGGCGCTGGCCGCCTTGCCCGGAGAGCGCATCGCCGTGGGCTCGATCGTCGCGGCGTTGAAGGACAGGGCCTATGCGCTGCTCGTCGTCCTGCTCGGGCTGCCGAACTGCCTGCCGATGCCGCCGCCGATCCCGCTGGTCTGCGGGCTGGTGCTGGCCTTTGTCGCTGCGCAGATGCTGACCGGGCGGGCCATCCCCTGGCTGCCGTCGGCCTTGTTGTCGCGCAGCCTCAGCAAGCCGGTCCTGACGCGGGCCATCGACCGGGCGGTGCCGGTTCTCCTGCGGCTGGAGCGCTTTTCGCAACCGCGCCTGACCGTCCTTGGCAGCGTCTACGCCATCCCGGTTCTCGGCCTGCTGATCCTGGTGCTGGCGCTGGGCCTGGTCGTCGCGGCGCCGTTCATCGGGCAGATCCCGCTCGGGCTGGCCGTCTGCCTGGTCGGGCTGGGCCTTGTGGAGCGGGACGGGCTTCTGATCATCGCGGGAACGGTCTTCGGCGCGATCGGCCTCGTCCTCAGCGCCGGGTTCGCCTACGCGATCTTCAGCGGCATCCACGGCCTGTTCTTCTGAGGGGCAGGCCGTTCGGCGGGCCCGAAGGGATCAGGCGGCGGCGAGGATCCCGGCGAAGGGCTTGTCCTGCGTGAGCAGCCGGTCGATCTCGTCAGCCGGCACGCCCTTCGAGAACAGGAAGCCCTGCAGTTCGTGGCAGCCGATCGCCTGCATGAAGCGATGCTGCTCGGCCGTCTCGACACCTTCCGCGCAGACGCGCAGGCCGAGCGCCCGGCCGAGATGGGCGATGGAGTGAACCAGAATGGCGGATTCGCCGGTGGTCTCCATGTATTCCAGGAAGGAGCGGTCGATCTTGATCTTGTCGAAGGCGAAGCGGCGCAGATAGATCAGGCTCGAATAGCCCGTGCCGAAATCGTCGAGCGCCAGCCCGACGCCATGGGCCCGCAGATCCATCATCGCGGCTTCCGCGGCGTCGGCATCGTCGACGACGACGCCTTCCGTCAGCTCGAGTTCGAGGCGTGTCGGGTCGAAACCGGTCTCGTCGATGATGCGGATGACGTTGGCGACGAAGTCCTTGTGCCGGAACTGGATCGGCGAGACGTTGACGGCGAGGCGGATGCCCTCCCAGCGCTTGGCCTCCTTGCAGGCCTGCCGCAGCACCCATTCGCTGAGCGGCACGATCAGGCCGCGCTCCTCGGCGATGCCGATGAACTCGGCGGGCGGCACCATGCCGTGTTCGGGATGGTTCCAGCGCACCAGCGCCTCGACGCCGACGATGGTCGCGCCGTCGACCGAGACCTGGGGCTGGTAGTGCAGCAGCAACTCGTCGTTTTCGATGGCGCGGCGCAGATCCTCCTCGACCATGCGCTTCAGCGCCAGCGTGCGGTTCATCTGCGCTTCGAAGAAGGAGTAGCGGTTGCGGCCGCCATGCTTGGATTGATAGAGCGCGGTGTCGGCGAGCCTCAGCAGGGTCTCGCGATCCGTGGCGTCGTCGGGCGCCAGCGCGATGCCGATCGAGCAGCCGATGGTGGTGGCGACCCCCATGATGACGAAGGGCTCGGTCAAGCTCGCCAGGATGCGCTCGCCCAGCGCGGCGCAGCCGGCCGGGAAGTTGCCATAGGTCTGGATGATGCCGAACTCGTCGCCGCCGATGCGCGCGACGGTGTCGCCGCTGCGCACCAGCCGCGACAGCCTTTGCGCCACTTGCCGGATCAGTTCGTCGCCGGCCGTATGGCCATAGGTGTCGTTGACCGCCTTGAAGCGGTCGAGATCGATCAACAGCACGGCGAGTCCCGCACCCGTCCGGCCGAGATGGGCGAGTTCCTGATCGAGCCTGAGATCGAAGGTGCGCCGGTTGGGCAGAAGCGACAGTTCGTCCTGGCCGGCGAGCCGCTGGATCTGCCCCTCGCGAACGGCGATCTGGTCGGCGGCGCCGCGCAGACGATGGACGACGAAGGCGAAGATCGCGGCGAACAGCAGGCCGACGCCGGCGAGCGCCCAGGCGAACTGGCGCAGCATGGCATCGCCGGGGCGGTCGGGCGCCCAGCTCAGCCAGGCCCGGACGGTGCCGTCCGCCGAGGGGATGGCGCGGCTGGACAGCGGGTCGCTGGGCGCGGTGCGAACGATGCGGATATCGGCGATGCGGTAGCGCTGCGCCAGTTCCGAGAGGATCGAATCGGTCACGCGCCGGTAGCCGACGACCTTGATAGGGCCCAACAATTGCGAAAGAAGAGAGCCGCGGCGCGGTGCGATGTCGATCGTCATCACGCTGACGGTCTCGAATCCGTCATGGGTCAGCGACCACGCCGCCGTGCCCGGGCCGCCCCGCAGATCGGGCAGCCGGACCATCGGCGCACCGCCGGCATTCCGCGCCCCGGGAAGGGTCGGGCTGAAGTGCTTCAGCGCGTCATAACCGGCCTGCCCGGCGGGGCTGTTGCCCTCGATGCCGGCAAACACGACGCCCGATGACGACACGATGTAGGCGCCGTCGAATTCGAGAAAGCGGCCGCCGAGCTGGGCCAACGCCGTTTGAAGTGTCAGCAGCGGGTCCGGCCCCGCCAGAGAATTCTGCAATTCGCCGGCTGCGGCGAGGCTCTGGAAACGCAGTTCGCGCAGGCGCACCTGGCTTTCGATGGCCGCCTCGATGCGGTCGCGCTGGCGTTCCGCCTCGAGGCGGTTGGCGTCCCCTGCGATCGCCAGAACGACGGCCACGGCCGCTGCCATCACCATCACGAAGGCGCAGCCCAGCGTCGCGACCGTACTCTTCAGCATCCGCGCGGAGGCATCCGCATTGGTCAGTTTCGCGACGGCGGGCGACGACATCAGATGTCCCGGGGAGACCACAATGACGCCGACCATCGCAGGGGAGTCTTGATATCCCGTTGACGAATCGAAGCGCCATGGACCTTTCTCACCCGGATTTTGGCTCGTAAGGCGGTCTCGGGATCGCGGTGTGGGCGGCCCTCAGGGCTGCCGACCAGCGTTCGCGCAGGTCGTGGAAATAGGGCTCGCCGGCCTCGATGCGGCGGGTCAGCTCCGGCTCGTCGGCGTCGCGCCGCATGACGATCAGATCGATCGGCAAGCCGACGCCGAGATTGGAGCGCATCGTCGAATCCATCGAGATGAGTCCGACCTTGAGAGCGTCGTAGAGATGCGTCTTGTAGGTGATCGCGCGATCGAGGATCGGTTTGCCGTATTTGTGCTCGCCGATCTGCAGGAAGGGCGCGTCCATCCCGCATTCGATGAAATTGCCGGCGCCGTAGATCATGAAGAGCCGCATCGGCTCGCCCTTGATCTGGCCGCCGAACAGCATCGAGACGTCGAACTTGACGCCGGCATCCTTCAAGGCGGGGCCATCCTCAGCCCGGACATGGCGAATGGCGCGCCCGACCAACTGGGCCGCGCGAAACATCGAGGTGGCGTTGTGGAGCGAGTCGTTGGCGCCCGTCTCGGGGTTGGGCAGGCCTTCATGCAACAGGCTGACGACGGACTGCGTCACCGAGAGGTTGCCTGCCGTCATCAGCCCGAAGGTGCGGTCGCCCGGCCAGGAGAAGACATGCAGCTTGCGGAAGGTCGAGATGTCGTCGAGCCCCGCATTGGTGCGGGTATCGGCGATCATGACGAGCCCGTCCTGCACAAGGATTCCGGCGCAATAGGTCAAGGGGGCGATCCTGGTCTGGCGAAAGCGGGCCGGGCTTTCGTCGCATATCGATCGCGGACCCGCCAGCCATTCTGAGGCGGCTTGGACCAGAGCGTTTGGGAGCGCCTACTGGTTCGCGGCGCGTCCGCCGGCGTCGCGGGCGCTGACGCGCACCGCGAGGGCTTCGCCGTCGCCGCCTTTGCGCGCGCCGCGGATCGGAGCCGCATCGGCAAAATCGAGCCCGGCGGCGACGCGCACATGGGTGTCGATCGGGCACAGGCCGTTGGCGGCGTCGAAGCCGATCCAGCCGTAACCGTCGAGATGAATCTCGGCCCAGGCATGGGCGCCGTTGGCATGGGTCAAGGCGTCGGACTGCGCGACATAGCCCGAGACATAGCGGGCCGGCCTTTCGAGATGGCGGGCGCAGGCCATGAAGATGTGGGCGATGTCTTGCGGAATGCCTTCGCCGGCGGCGAAGGCTGCCGCCGCGCCGAGCCCGGTGCGCTGCCCGGTCTCGATGCAGGCGATCTTCTCATGCAGCGCGTCCATCAGCGCATGCATCTTCGCCAGCGGCGTTTCGGCCGATTGCGTCGCCTCCTCGGCGAAGCCCGCCAGCGCCGCGTCGGGCATCGTCAGCAGCGTGTCACGGCGGAAGACCTCGACCGGGACGCGCTCGGTGATGCCGCGCACGATGCCGGCGAGATCGGTGGTTTCGATTAGCCCCTCGACCTGGATCGCCATTTCGGCGATCGGACCGTCGGCCGAGAAGGTGTGGACGATGTTGCCGAAGGGATCCTGCGTCGCGCGCAGCCGGCCGTCGATGGTCGGCTCGATGCGCCAGGACATCACATGCTGGCCATCATGGTCGCGCGGGGTCAGCCGCAGGATCTGCGTGATATGCCGCGCCGGCTCGGCATAAACGTAGCTGATCGCGTGAGAAATCCTGATCCGCATGGCAATCGCAACTGGAGGCGTCGGTGCTGAACTCTTCGGGTCTTCCTAGCCGCCGCAGCCGCCCGAAGCGAGCCGGCCGCGTCGGCTCATTGCAGATACTGCTCGATGATCGTGCCGCCGAGGCGGTTGTTCTCGGTGATGAAGTCCTCGATGAATTCGTGCAGCCCGTGCTGGAAGACGTCATCGATGCTGGTGTTCGAGAGATTGGCGAGCGTCTTGCGCGCCTGGCGCTGGGCCGGGCCCTGGCGGCCATAGGAATCGCCGAGCAGATCGAGGAAGCGCGAGATGTTCTCGTAGCAGGCGGCCAGAGAACGCGGCATGCGCCGGTTGAGGATCAAGAGGTCGGCGATCAGCAGCGGCTTCACCGCCTCGCGATAGACCCAGTGATAGGCGGTGAGCGCGGAGACCTCGCGCAGCACGGTGGTCCACTGGAAATAGTCGAGCGACCCGCCGACCTGCTCGTTGGCCGGCAGCAGCACATGGTATTTCACGTCGAGGATGCGGGCGGTGTTGTCGGCGCGCTCGACATAGACGCCGAGCCTGGAGAACCAGTAGCCGTCGTCGCGCAGCATGGTGCGGTAAGCCGAGCCGTCGAAGACGAGCGAGACGTTCTTCACCCAGTCGAGGAAGCGGGCGAACTCCTCGCGGTCCATGCGCTTCTTCTCGAAGCGCTGCAGCTCCAGCCAGGCGCCGTTGAGCGCATCCCACATCTCCGAGGTCAGCGCCGTGCGGACGCCGCGCGCATTGGAGCGGGCGAGCGCGAGGCAGTTGCGGATCGAGGAGGGGTTGTCGGGGTTGAAGGTCAGGAAGTCGCAGACATTGCGCTCATTGGCCTCGCCATAGGCCTTGGCGAAGGCCTCGTCGCAGCCGGCGGTGGCGACCGCGCTCTGCCATTCGCTGCCAGCGCCGCCATAGGAGGAGGGCAGGTTCGACAGCCGCATCGTCGCGTCGAGGATGCGGGCGAGGTATTCCGCTCGCTCGACGTAGCGGGAGACCCAGTAGAGGCTGTCTGCGGTGCGCGAAAGCATAGTCAGATCGGGCCTTTTGGCGACGAGGCGGGACGTGTCCGTGGGACGGTGAAGCAGGGAACCTCCGCCGAGATCAGGCATCGAGCACCCAGGTATCTTTGGTGCCACCGCCCTGGCTGGAGTTGACGACGAGGGAGCCTTCCTTGAGGGCGACGCGGGTCAGGCCGCCGGGCACGCAGGAGATGCCGTTGGCGCCCGAGAGCACATAGGGCCGCAGATCGACATGGCGCGGCGCCACGCCCGACGCCACGAAGGTCGGGCAGGTCGAGAGCGCCAGCGTCGGCTGGGCGATGAAGCCTTCGGGGCTGGCCTTGAGCTTGCGGCGGAAGGTCTCGATCTGCGCCTTGTTGGCGTGGGGGCCGACGAGCATGCCGTAGCCGCCCGAGCCGTTGACCTCCTTGACGACGAGCTTGTCGAGATTGTCGAGCACATAGGCGTTGGCCTCGGGCTCGCGGCAGCGGAAGGTCGGCACGTTCTTCAGGATCGGCTCCTCGCCGGTGAAGAACCGGACGATCTCAGGCATGTAGCTGTAGACCGCTTTGTCGTCGGCGACGCCGGTGCCGACCGCGTTGGCGAGCGTGACGTTGCCGGCCTTGTAGGCGCCGATCAGCCCGGGCACGCCGAGCACCGAGTCGCTGCGGAAGACGAGCGGGTCGATGAAGTCGTCGTCGATGCGCCGGTAGATCACGTCGACGCGCTTGGGCCCCTGCGTCGTGCGCATATAGACCACGTCGTCCTTGACCAGAAGGTCCGAGCCTTCGACCAGCTCGACGCCGAGCTTGTCGGCCAGGAAGGAGTGCTCGTAGAAGGCCGAGTTGTACTGGCCCGGCGTCAGCAGGCAGATGTTGGGGTCGGCGGAGGAGGAGCGCGGCGCGACCGAGCGCAGCGTCGCCAGCAACTGGTCGGGATAGTTGTCGACCGGGGCGACCCGGTGCGTGGCGAAGAGCTCCGGGAAGAGCCGCAGCATCACCTCGCGGTTCTCCATCATGTAGGAGACGCCCGACGGGGTGCGGGCATTGTCCTCCAGCACGTAGAAGGTGTCGGCGTCGACGCGCACGATGTCGATGCCGGCGATATGGCAGTAGATGCCGTGCGGCACCTGGAAATCGACCATCTCGAGCTGGTAGCAGGCGTTGCGATAGACCAGATCGGCGGGAATGATGCCGGCCTTGATGCATTCCTTGGGGCCGTAGACATCGGCCAGGAACATGTTGAGCGCGGTGACGCGCTGGCGCAGCCCGGCTTCGAGCTTGGTCCATTCCGGCTTGGTCAGCACGCGCGGGATGATGTCGAAGGGAATCAGGCGCTCGGTCGATTCCTCGTCGCCATAGACGGCGAAGGTGATGCCGATGCGGCGGAAGAACAGTTCGGCCTGGCTGCGCCGCAACGCCAGCATCTCCGGCGGCGCTTCCTTCAGCCAGCGGTCCAGCGCCGTATAGGCCTGCCGGACATCGCCCCCCGTCCCCGTCATCTCATCGAACGCGACCATGCAGTCTTCTTTCCCCATTTTTATCAGCCTATGCGCATTCGCAGGCGTTCGGAAAGGGGGCTGATGGTCAGGGTTGCGCCGCGTGTTGCCCAATCCTTGCGCAAATCATGGGGGCGCTCAAACGAGCCTGTCCCGCCGGGAACAGCGCTCCTCGTCTCCGTTCCCTAGCGTCATGAAACCAGGCGGTTCGCAGGGTCGGGCAGGGACAACGACGATGGCAAAGATTCTCGATTTCGGTGACGATCAGATCTTCTTCACGGTGACGATGGGGGTGGGCCCAGGCCGCGCCAACAATCGCGACGACGTCACCCTGGTCCAATACTATCTCAACCTCTGGATCTCGCATGAGTCGGTTGCGGCCGAGCGCCGGCAGTTCGGCGAGAGAGCCAGGCAGCTTCTCGCGACCGACGGCATCATCGGGCCCAAGACGAAGGCGCGGATCAAGATGTTCGAGACGTGGATGAACGATATGCAGCCCTGGCCGCGCGGCGATGGCTGTATCGATCGCATGCCCAACGACAGGCCCGGTTTTCGGCGCGCCGACGGGAGCATCGGCACCTGCATGATCTTTTACCTCAACGAATATGTGGTGGAGTTCTACGAGCCGGTTTACGGCAATCTCCTGAACCTGACCCGCCGCCCGGATTATCCGCCGCGCCTGCGTTCGCTGGTCAATCGCTATTCCGCCCGCGTCGCCTGACGACCAGCGCCGCCCGAGGGGCGGCGAAGGCGGGGCCTAGATCAGCCCCAGCCCGCGGAAGCTCGCATGGCCGTCGCGCCCGACGATGACGTGGTCATGGATCGCGACGCCCAGGGGCTTAGCGATATCAACGAGTTCGCGGGTCATCTTCACGTCGGCGCCCGAGGGCGTCGGGTCCCCCGAAGGATGGTTGTGGACCAGGATGACGGCCGAGGCCGAGAGCTCGAGGGCCCGCCGCACGACCTCGCGGGGGTAGACGGGCGTGTGATCGACGGTGCCGGTCTGCTGGACCTCGTCGGCGATCACGGCGTTCTTCTTGTCGAGAAAGAGGATGCGGAACTGCTCGCGCTCGGCGAAGGCCATGGTGGTGCGGCAATAGTCGAGCACCGACGACCAGGACGACAGGACGGTGCGTTTGGCGACGGCGCCGCGGGCCATGCGCTGCAGCGCGGCCTCGACGATCTTGAGATCGAGCGCGACGCCCTCGCCGACGCCCTTGACCTCCGTCAGCCGCGCGGCCGGCGCGCCGAGGACCTCGGCGAAGGAGCCGAAGCGCGCGATCAGTTCCTTGGCGAGCGGCTTGACGTCCCGCTGCGGGATCGAGCGGAACAGCAGTAATTCCAGCAGTTCGTAGTCGGGCAGGGTGGCGGACCCGGCCTCCTGGAAGCGGCTGCGCAGCCGCTCCCTGTGGCCGCGGTAATGCGGGGTATCCGCAGCCGCGCCGGTGGTTGGAGCGGGCGAGACAGGCCGCAACGAGCGATCCTGACCGGCGCCCGCCTTGCCGGTCATGGCGCCGCGAGCGGGTTATCGCGTCCGGCGGGCGAGAGCGTGAAGATCTCGCAGCCCGTCTCGGTGACGCCGATCGTGTGCTCGAACTGGGCCGAGAGCGAGCGGTCCCGCGTCACGGCGGTCCAGCCGTCGGAGAGCACCTTCACGCCGGGTTTGCCGAGATTGATCATC
Source organism: Allobosea sp. (assembly GCF_030695125.1). Classification (GTDB taxonomy): domain Bacteria; phylum Pseudomonadota; class Alphaproteobacteria; order Rhizobiales; family Beijerinckiaceae; genus Allobosea. The sequence goes on from NZ_JAUYTP010000073.1 coordinate 71,991, forward strand.
GGCTCGATGGTGAAGATCATGCCGGGCTTCAGCGGCGGGCCTTCGCCCGGCGAGCCGTAATGCAGGATGTTGGGCGCGTCGTGGAAGTTGCGGCCGACGCCGTGGCCGCAGAAATCCCGCACCACCGAGCAGCGCTCGGCCTCGGCATAGCGCTGGATCGCGAATCCGATATCGCCGGTGGTCGCGCCGGCGCGCACCGCCTTGATGCCGCGCAGCAGGCTCTCATAGGTGATCTCGATCAGCCGCTCGGCCTTTCGCGGGATCTCGCCGACGCCGTACATCCGGCTCGAATCGCCATGCCAGCCATCGACGATCAGCGTGTAGTCGATGTTCATGATGTCGCCCTCGCGCAAGGGCTTGTCGTCGGGGATGCCGTGGCAGACGACATGGTTGATCGAGGTGCAGATCGACTTGGTGTAGCCGCGGTAAAACAGGGTCGCAGGGTAGGCGCCGTTGTCCCTGGCGAACTGGAAGGCGAGATCGTCGAGGCGCTGGGTGGTGACGCCGGGCTTCACATAGTCCCCGAGCATATCGAGGCCCTCGGCCGTCAGCCGGCCGGCCTTGTGCATCGCCGCGAATGCTTCTGCGCCGTGGATCTTGATGGCGGGCTCGCGCATGCGGGTCCGTCCCAGGCTCTCGTCGAAGGTCATTGCGACGTCGATCTCATGGCTGCGGTCGTCTCCAGTCGATGCGGTCGTATCGGGGCAGGGCGAGCGGCCACCGGCGGCCTTATCCATTGGGTCCGGGCCCGGTGCAAGGCACGATGCTCGGCTCGATCCGCCCCAGGGCGCCCGAAATCGCCGGCGCGATGAGGGTGATCGTCCGGCTGGCGCCGAGCCGCGACCGGGTGTACAGGCGGGCGACATGGCCATCATCGAACAATCACAGGCGGAGGACAAGCCTTACGGCGCCTTCGCACCGGGGCGGCGGCTCGCACGCCTCATCGCCTGGACGCGCTGCGCTTCCGACAGCTTCCTGGGCCGCAAACTCGCCTATGCGCTGCGCCGGATCGGCCTGCGCTCGCTGGCGGGCCGCCCGGTCGACATCGAATCGCTGGGCGCCCGGATGCGGCTCTATCCGGACGGCAATGTCTGCGAGAAGCGCGTCCTGTTCACGCCGCAGTATTTCGACCTGCTGGAGCGCGATCTGCTCGCCCAGCGCCTGCGCGAGGGGTTCCGCTTCATCGATATCGGCGCCAATATCGGCGCGTATTCCCTGTTCGTCGCGGCCAAGGCGGGGCCGAGCGCACGGATCGTCGCCGTCGAGCCGCAGCCCGAGGTGTTCGCGCGGCTTGCCTTCAACATCGCGCAGAACCCGTTCGGCACGATCAAGGCGGTCGCCTGCGCGCTGGCCGACAAGCCGGGCGAACTCACGCTGTTCATCGACCCGACCAATCGCGGCGAATCGAGCGTGCGGATCCTGCGCTCCAGTACCGGCAGCACGGTGCGGGTGCCGGCGATGACGCTGCTCGCGCTGGTCCAGAACGAGGGCTATGAGCGGCTCGATGCGATCAAGCTCGATGTCGAGGGCGCCGAGGATCTGATCCTGGAGCCGTTCCTGCGCGACGCGCCCCAGAGCCTGTGGCCGGGACTGATCATCGTCGAGGATTCGCGCCAGCGCTGGCAGAGCGACCTCGCGGCGCTGCTGGTGCAGAGCGGCTACACCCTGGTGGCGCAGACCCGGCTCAACCTGGTCTATGAGCGCAAAGCGCCGTCGGCCTGACACGCAGGCGCGGCGTTCACGGCGCTTGAGCCGGCGCGGGCAAACCCCTAGCTAGACAGACGCGGCGAGCCCTGCGCGCCGCGCCAGCCAGGAGCCGGGAATGACCGCAAGCGACACGACATCCTCCCCGGCGAGCGTCACTGCCGCGATCCTCGTCATCGGCGACGAGATCCTCTCGGGCCGGACCAAGGACAAGAACATCGGCTATATCGCCGAGTATCTGACCAATATCGGCATCGAGTTGCGCCAGGTCCGGATCGTGCCCGATATCGAGGAGGAGATCGTCGCGGCGCTGAACGCCCTGCGCAGCCGCTACACCTATGTCTTCACGACCGGCGGCATCGGCCCCACCCATGACGACATCACTGCCGATTCGGTGGCGGCTGCCTTCGGCGTCTCGATCGACCACGATCCGCGCGCCATCGCGATGCTGGCCGAGCGCTTCCCGCCCGACCAGCTCAACGAGGCGCGGCTGCGGATGGCGCGGATTCCCGCCGGGGCCGATCTCATCGCCAATTCGGTGTCGAAGGCGCCAGGCTTCAACATCGGCAATGTCTATGTGATGGCGGGCGTGCCCTCGATCATGCAGGCCATGCTCGACGTCGTCGCGCCGACGCTGCAGACCGGGGTGAAGATTCTGTCCGACACGGTCCGCGCCGGCCTGCGCGAGGGCGATATCGGCACGGCGCTGGCCGAGGTCGCAAAAGCCCATCCGGGCGTCTCGATCGGCTCTTATCCATTCTTCTCGGAGACGGGGCCGGACACCAATGTCGTGGTGCGCTCGCGCGATCCCGTCGCGCTGGCGACCGCGATGGAGGCCGTGAAGGCGATGATCGCGGCCGAGCAGGCGAAGCTGAGCGCCTGACGCAAGGGCTTTTGCGGGGACGAGCGGTGCGTCGCCTCTTGCCAGCGGCGCGCCGATAGGGTTTTGCCACGGGCTGAAGGGCAATTCGCCCCGCACCGATCCGGAGCCTCCGCGCCATGGCCGAGCCGACCTCCAACAAGGCTTTCCCCGTTTCCTGGGACCAGTTCCACCGTGACGCGCGGGCGCTCGCCTGGCGGCTGGCGGAGAAGGGGCCGTTCGAGGCGATCGTCTGCATCACCCGCGGCGGGCTGGTGCCGGCGGCGATCATCTGCCGCGAACTCGGCCTGCGTCTGATCGAGACCGTCTGCGTCGCCAGCTATCACGACTACAAGAACCAGACCGAGCTCAAGGTGCTCAAGGACGTCGCGCCCTCGATCAAGGCGATCGGCGACGGCAAGGGCCGGGGCGTGCTCGTCGTCGACGACCTCACCGACACCGGCAAGACGGCCCGCGTCGTGCGCGAGATGCTGCCGAACGCGCATTTCGCCACGGTCTACGCCAAGCCCGCCGGCGTGCCCACCGTCGACACCTTCGTCACCGAGGTCAGCCAGGACACCTGGATCTATTTTCCCTGGGATATGGGGCTGGCTTATGTCGAGCCCATCGCCAAGGATCACAAGGGCTGAGGATCACAAGGGCCGAGGGCGGGCCGGCCGCCACCGTCACGAGGAGATCGCGATGAGCGACGCAGCGACGGAGCGGCCCAACCGCATTCCCTGGCCACCCTTGCTCTATGGCGGGGCGATCCTGATCGCGATGGCGCTGCAGAGGCTGCTGCCGCTGCCGTATCCTGCGCCCGACGGCGCGCTTGCGGGCTGGCTCGGCCCCCTGGGCTGGGCGCTGCTGGCGGTCGGCGCCGGCTTCGACCTCTCCGCGATGGCGACGATGGCAAGGGCGCGGGCCAACATCCTGCCGCATCGCGCCGCGACCGCGCTGGTCGAGAGCGGGCCCTTCGCGATCAGCCGCAACCCGATCTATTTCGGCAACACCCTGATGATGGTCGGGGCCGGCCTCGGCTTCGGCAATCTCTGGCTGATCGTGACCGGGCTCGTCGCCGCATTCCTGGTCCTGAAGCTCGCCATCGCGCGCGAGGAGCGCCATCTCGAGGCGCTGTTCGGGCCGGCCTGGCTGGCCTATCGCGGCCTGGTGCGCCGCTGGATCGGCCGGCACTGACGCGTCTGCCTATCGCGCCCGCAGCGCGACGCTCATGCCGGCGATCACCAGCACCATCCCGGCGATCTCGACCGGGGAGGGATATTCGCCGAGCAGCAGGATCGCGGCGAGCGCGGTGACGACCGGGTTGAGCGGCAGGAACAGCGTCGCGCGCCCGGCGCCCAGCAATTCGACCGATTTGGTGTAGAGAAACAGCGCGCCGACGCCGACCAGCGCGCCCTGATAGAGCGCCTGCAGCGCGATCGCCGACCAGGCGACCTCGCCGAGCCGGATCGGCATGGTCGCCGCGAACACCGGCAGGATCAGCAGCGAGAGCAGGCAGGTCGCGATGGTGACGTCGATGGCGTCCGTCCGCCAGCGCAGCGCCAGAAGCCCGAAGACCGACCACATCACCGCATTGGCGACGAAGAAGAGATCGCCGATCCAGGCGTTGGCCCCCGCGCCCGATTCCCCGAAGGCCTGCCAGCCGAAGGCACCGATGCCGGCCAGCACCAGCGCGAGGCCGAGCAGCCGCAGCGGCCCCGGCCTCTCGCCCAGCACGAGGAAGGCCAGCGCCACCGTCATCACCGGGATCAGGCCGGGCACGATCACCGAGGCGTGCAGCGCCGGGGCGAAGGTCGCGCCGCCGACGAGGACGAGGGCATAGGGCGCGCCCGCGAGCGCGGTCAGGATCAGCGCCCGCCGCCAGCCGAGCGCGCCGACCGGAAAGGGCCGCATCCGCCGCCGCGCGAGCGGCAGAAGGATCAGCGATGCCACGACGAAGCGCAGGATGGTGACGTCCGCCGCGCTCAGCCCATCCGCCACCGACTGGCGTGAGACCACGGACTGCACGCCCCAGATCAGGCTGGTCAGCAGGCCGCAGCCGATGCCGAGCCAGAGGCGTCGGCGCGCGAGCGCGGCGGCGGGGGAGGCGAGGTCTGTCACGAGGGGCTTTCGCAAGGCACGGGGCCGGAGAACGGCTCCGGCTGTGCCCGCTCCTATGCGGGCGCGGTCGCCGCCGGGCAAGGGGCGCCAGCAGTGACGCAACCCTGCGCCCCGCGCGGTCTACCCCGCCAGGAAGCGCTCGGCCGCGCCGTGCAGCACCTCGATCCCGAGCGCGAGATCCTCGTCCTTCGTGTCCTCGGTCCAGTGATGCGAGATGCCGCCGATCGAGGGCACGAACAGCATCGAGGCCGGCATTGTGCGGGCGATGACCTGCGCGTCATGGCCGGCGCCGGACGGCATGGTCTGCCAGGCGCCGGGCGCGAGCGCCTCGGCGGCGTCGGAGAGGGCCTGCATCATCGCGGGGTCGCAGAGCGCCGGCACCGCCTTCGAGACGGAGGACAGCGTGATCCTGCAGCGCTCGCGGCGGTTGGCCTCCTGCACCAGCGACCTGAGCCCCGCCTCCAGCCGCTCCAGCACCGCCACCGAGACGTCGCGGAACTGGAACAGGATCTCGGCCCGGCCGGGAATGATATTGGGCGCGTCGGGCTCGAGCCGGAAGCGGCCGGTGGTCCAGGTCGTGCGCTCGCCGACGAGACGCGGGAACTCGGCGTCGATGGCCGCGAGCAGCCTGACCGCGCTCAAGCCCGCATCCCGGCGCTCGGCCATGGTGGTGCCGCCGGCATGGTCCTGCTGGCCCTCGACGACGATGCGCCACTGCCAGATCGCGACGATGCCGGTGACGACGCCAAGCCGCAGGCCCGCCTCTTCGAGCTGCGTGCCCTGCTCGATATGCATCTCGTAATAGCCCTTGTAGCGGCCGATCTCGAGCTGCCGTCGCGGCAGGCCCTCGAGTCCGGCGGCGCGCAGGGCCTCGCGCAGCGGCGTGCCGTCGGTGCGGTTGCGGGCGCCGTCGATCGCCTCCTCGGTCAGATCGCCGATCATCGAGCGGCTGCCGGGCAGGCTGAGGCTGAAATGGCCCTCCTCGTCGGCGAAGGCGCAGACATCGACCGGCAGGCCTGCCCGGGCGAGCGCGATGCCGGCGACGACGCCGAGCGCGCCGTCGAGCCAGCCGGCCTCGTTCTGCGATTCGATATGGCTGCCGACGAGCAGATGCGGGCCGGGGCCGGGATGGCGGCCATAGACATTGCCGATGCCGTCGATCGAGGCCTCCAGCCCGCATTCGGTCAGCTTGGCCATCAGCCAGCGGCGCGCCTCCATGTCCTGCGGGGAATAGGTCGGGCGGTGGACGCCGGTCTTGAAGGTGCCGATGCCGCGCAGCTCATAGAGATCACGCAGGAAGGCTTCAGTGTCGACGGCAGGCATGGCGGGCTCGCTTTCGGGCAGGCGGGGCGGCGCGGGGTGTTTCAGGCTCAGGCGGGCGGCTGCTGGCCGACCGCGCCGGCGAAATCGGCGACGGTCGAGACCCAGCCGAAGAAGGTCTCGATGTTGTAGAGCGCGGCCTTCTGGGCGAAGTCTGGCCCGGCCGCATGGGTGGCGTCTTCCAGCACGACGCTGAAATATTCGAGATGGAAGGCGTCGCGCAGCGAGGATTCGACGCAGACATTGGTGGCAATGCCGGTGAAGACGAGATTGCGGATGCCGCGCGCCCGCAACAGGCTGTCGATGTTGGTGTTGAAGAAGACGCTGTAGCGCGGCTTGGGTACGACGAGATCGCCCGGTTGCGGGGTCAGCGCATCGACGATGGCATAGTCCCAGCCGCCCTTTGCGAGCAGCTTGCCGTCGAGTTCGGGCTTGCGGCGCATCGTCTTCAGCGCGTTCGACTTGTGCCAGTTCGGCGAGCCCGGGCCGCCCGCCTCGCGATACTCCGCATCCCAGCCATTTTGCAGGAAAATCACCGGGATGCCGGCCTTGCGGGCCGCCTCCGCCGCCAGCGCGACCTGCCGGATCACGGCCGGCGTGCCGGCGATGTCGAAGCCGGCGAGGTCGATATAGCCGCCCGGCGAGGCATAGGCGTTCTGCATGTCGACGATGATCAGCGCGGTGCGGCCCGGATCGAGGCGCAGCGGTTCGGGCCGCGCCGGCAGGACGATTGAAGCGGCAGTCGTGTCAGGCTCGGGCAGACCTGCGGCGGACAAGGCGTGCATCGGCATCTCCGGCAAGGCATGGACGGGGCGCGGGCGAGCATCGCATGCCGGGCGGGACCGGCAAGACGGGCGGGCGTTGCCAGCAAGAGCTATGCCGTGCCGCCTTGCGCGCCCGTGCGGTTCCGGTCTGAAACGGGCCGGTCTGAAATTTGCCTCGGCCGATTCCGGGAGGGCTGCGCGATGAATGACGGCGTCGAGAACGTGATCGGGGACGAGGCGGCTCTGGCCGCGCGGCTGCTTGAGGAGATCGCCCAGGCGCGGGGCGACGCACGCGAGGACCCGTTCGGCAACCCGGTCCTGCGCGTGACGCTGTGGCTGACGCGGCGGATGGACCGTGGCGAGCTCGACGTCGAGGCGGCCTGCGGGCTCGTGCGGCGGCTGGGGCGGGAGGCGCTGCGCCAGCGCGCCGGGCGGCTGGCGGCCTATGTCGGGCTGGCGGGCGACGGCGAGGCCGCCTTCGCCGCGCTCGCCGGCACGCTCGTCGAGGCTGCGTCCGGCGCGGCCGATCCGCTGGCGGCCTATCGCGACGCCGTCGAGCGGCTGCGCTTTGCGGCCGTCTTCACGGCGCATCCGACCTTCGGCATGAGCCGCAAGCTCGCCCATGCGCTCGCCGCGCAGGCCAGCGGGGAGGCGGCTGGCGAGGCGGTAATCGACGATGCGGCGCTGTCCTTCCGGCCCGACGGGCGGATCACGCTACAGGACGAGTTCGAGCAGGCGCGCTATGCCGTGCGCCATGCCCGCGACGCGATCGACCGCCTGAACGCCGCGCTGCTGCGGGCGGCGCAGGGGCTCGCGCCCGAGCGCTGGCACGAACTGGCGCCGTGTCCGGTGATCCTCGCCTCCTGGGTCGGCTGCGACACGGATGGGCGCACCGATATCGGCTGGTGGGACACGCTGCGCTACCGGCTGGAATCGAAGCAGGGCCAGTTCGCGCGCATCCTGGAGAAGCTGCCGGCTGTGCCGGCAACCGCTGCTGTGCGCGCGCTGGTCGGCACGGCGCTGGCGGCGGTCGAGCGGCAGTTGGCGCTGGCGCCGCCGATCACGACGCAGCCCGCTCTGCCGGCGCTGCAGGCCTTCGCGCTGGCGCTGGTCAACGAGCGCGAGGCGGCGCTGCCCGAAGCATCGCGCCTGATCGCGGCGCTGGACGAGGCCATCGCGCTGTCTGCCGACGACGACACGACGATGGCGCTCTGCCTTGTCAGGGCCGGCTGCGTCGCCCATGGCGTCTCGATCGCGCTGCCGCATTTCCGGCTCAACGCCTCTCAGCTCCACAACGCCATGCGCGGCGTGATCCCGCTCGACGAGGAGCCGACGCAACCGGCGCAGCGGCGCGCCTTTCTCTCGGCGGTGAACGGTCTGCTGGCGAAGGTCGCGCCCATCGCGGTCGATTTCGGCGCGCTGGCGGCCGAGCGCGCCTCGGCGACGCGCATGCTGATGACGATCGCGCAGATCGTGAAGCATGTGGATGGCACCAAGGCGGTGCGGTTTCTCGTGGCCGAGACCGAGACCGGTTACACGCTGCTCTGTGCGCTCTGGCTCGCCAGCCGCTTCGGCATCGCCGACCGCGTCGAGATCTCGCCGCTGTTCGAGACGGAAGACGCGCTGGAGCAGGGGCCGCGCATCATCGACGAGGCGCTGCGCAGCCCGTATTTCCGTGCCTATCTCAAGCGCCATGGCCGCTTCTGCGTCCAGTTCGGCTATTCCGATTCCGGCCGCTATATCGGGCAGGTCGCCGCGACCTTCTGGATCGAGCGGCTGCGCATCCGGATCTGCGAGCTGCTGCGCCGCTACGATCTCGCCGAGGTCGAGCTGGTGATTTTCGACACCCATGGCGAATCCGCCGGGCGGGGCGCTCATCCCGGCAGCCTCGCCGACCGGCTCGCCTATCTCGAACCCGCCTGGGCGCGCGCCGCCTTCGCCAAGGCCGGCCTGCGGACGGTGCGCGAGACCAGCTTTCAGGGCAGCGACGGCTATCTGATGTTCGGCACGCCACAGCTGGCGGCGGCGACCGTCGGGCGCATCGCGGAGGCGGTGCTGGTGCCGGTGGCCGACGATGTCGCCGACCCGATCTATGACGAGCCCGACTTCGCCAGCGAGTTCTTCCAGACCGTGCGCGAGGAGATGACGACGCTGGTCGACGACCCCGGCTATGCCGCGCTGATCGGCACTTTCGGCCCCTCGCTGCTCGACAAGACCGGCTCGCGCCCGGCCGCGCGCCAGAGCGATGCCGGCGGGCCGACGCGCATCCGCCATCCGCGCGAACTGCGCGCCATTCCCAACAACGCGATCCTGCAGCAGCTCGGCTGGCTCGCCAACAGCGTCCACGGCATCGGCCAGGCGGCGGCGCGGGCGCCCGACCTGTTCAACGCGATGCGCGAGCGCTCCGACCGCTTCGACCGGGCCTATCGCCTGGCGGAGCACGCGCTCGCCGCGAGCGATCTCGACGTGCTGCGCGCCTATCTCGACTCGCTCGACCCCGGCAGCTGGTTCGACCGGGCGCGCCGCACCATGCGCGAGGGACGGCGAGACGAGTTGCTGGCCGTCGGCGAGGCGCTGTCGCGGCTCGATCTCGCGCCTTCGCTGCGCAGCCTGTTCTGGCGGCTGTCCTCGGATGCGCTGAAGCTGAAGGCGGCGGCGCCGGACGTTCCGGAGATGCCGGCGCGGCTGGTGGCGCTGCATGCGCTCCGGCTGGCGGCGATGCACGGCATCTGGCTGCGCGCCAGCCATATCCCGGATTTCCGGCCCCATGCCGGTATCACCCGCGAGGTGTTGGTCGAGCGGCTTCTGCGGCTCGACGTGCCCGCCAGCCTCGCCTTGCTGGCCGACATCTTCCCGCTGCGGCCCGACCCCACCATCGGGCTCGATTTCGGCGAGCCGCCAGGGCCGCGCGAAACCGGCACCTATGAGGCGCTGCACCGCGACGTGATCGCGCCGATGCAGGCGCTGTTCGAGCTGCTGCGCGAGATCTCGGGTGCCATCCAGCACGAGATCGGCGCGTTTGGGTGATGGGCGGGGGGCTTTCACTCAGGATTTCATTGCAACCCGGCGCGCGTGGCTTAGTTAGGAAGCCAAGAGGAAACGCCAGCCGGGAGCCGAGCCAAGCATGGCCGACACCGATCGAGATTTGCCCGTCTTCGATGAAGCCGGCGCGCGCATCACCCTGTTTTCGGCGCTGCTGCAGGCGGTGTCCCGCCATGGCAAGGCCCGGATCGCGCTGGAGGACCCCGAGCGCAAGCCGCTGAGCTATGGCAACCTCGTGCTCGGTGCGCTGGTTCTGGGCCGCAAGCTGGCCGCCCTGACGCAGGAGCGCGAGCATGTCGGCATGCTCCTGCCCAATGTGCAGGCGATGGCGGTGACCTTCTTCGGGCTGACCGCCTTCGGGCGCGTTCCCGCGCTTCTGAATTTCACCGCCGGCGTCAAGAATCTGCGCGCGGCCGGCGAACTCGCCGAGTTGAAGGTCATCGTCACCTCGCGGCGCTTCGTCGAGCAGGCCAAGCTCGACGACGAGCTGGAGGCGCTCGGCGAGGGCCGGCGGATTGTCTATCTCGAGGATGTCCGCAAAGAGATCACCAGCCTCGACAAGGCGATCGGCGCGCTGTCGAGCCTCGTTCCCGGCTTCGTGCATCGCCGTTACGCCGCTCCGTCGGACGACCCCGCCGTGCTGCTGTTCACCTCCGGCACCGAGGGCAAGCCCAAGGGCGTCGCGCTGAGCCACGCCAATCTGGTGTCCAATGCGCGCCAGATCTTCGCGCTCGCGGCGGGCTTTCTGTCCGAGCGCGACATCGTCATGAACCCGCTGCCGGCGTTCCACTCCTTCGGGCTGACGGCGGGCATGCTGATGCCGCTCCTGTCGGGCATGAAGGTCGTGCTCTATCCGAGCCCGCTGCACTACAAGCAGGTGCCGAAGCTGATCGGCGAGACCGGCTGCACCTTCCTGTTCGCCACCGATACCTTCCTGCAAGGCTATGCGCGCGCTGCCGACCCCACCGACCTCAAGAGCGTGCGCTATGTGGTGGCCGGGGCCGAGCGGGTGAAGCCCGAGACGCGGCGGATGTGGGAGCCCTACGGCACCACGATCCTGGAGGGCTATGGCTGCACGGAATGCTCGCCGGTTCTGGCCTGCAACACGCCGATCGCGACGCGCGATGGCAGCGTCGGGCGGCTGCTGCCCGACATCGAGGCGCGGCTGGAGCCCGTCGAGGGCATCCATGAAGGCGGCAAGCTCTGCGTGCGCGGGCCCAACATCATGGCCGGCTATCTCAGCGTCGACCGGCCGGGCGTCATCGTCCCGCCCGAGGGCGGCTGGCACGATACCGGCGACATCGTCACGCTCGACGATGGTTTCGTCGTCATCAAGGGCCGGGCCAAGCGCTTCGCCAAGCTCGGCGGCGAAATGGTCTCGCTGGCGGCGGTCGAATCGATGATCTCCGGGCTGTGGCCCGACCAGAACCATGTCGTCGTGGCGCTGCCCGATGCCCGCAAGGGCGAGCAGCTCGTGCTCGTCACCGAGAAGCCCAATGCCGAGCGCAGCGTGCTGCAGGAGACGGCGAAGGCGCAGGGGTTTCCCGAGCTCTGGGTGCCGCGCGCCATCCTGGTGACGAACTCGATCCCCGTGCTCGGCAGCGGCAAGATCGACTATGCCGCGACGCTCGAACTCGCCCGGTCGCGGCGCTCGCTGCTGTAAAGCCATAATCGTGATGATGTTGCAGCGCATGATCACGATCCCAGCCGCTTCGCTCCTTGCGGGACTGCGCGCCGCCACGCTGGCGCCCGCCCTGTTCTTCGCCATCCCCGCCGATCTCGCGGCGCAGGGGCCGGGCGCGGCCCAGGGCGCCGTCTATGAGCGGCGCGACGAATGTGTCGAGGCCGGGCGCCTGACGCCGCAGCAATGCGAGTTCGCCTATCGCAATGCGCGCGCCGAGTTCGAACAGAGCGCACCGCGCTTCGCGACGCGGGCCCTGTGCGAGCGCGCCCACAAGCGCTGCGGCGCGCAGATGATCGCAGCCGGCGGCTGGGACAGCTTCGGCAAGGGCGGTGCGACCTATGTGCCGCGCTTCATCGGCGTGCGCGTGACCGGCGAAGGGGCTGCGCGCCGCGCCTGGCCGGTGATCGAGGGCGGCGGCCGCGCACCCTTCGCCGGACGGACCGTCAGCGAGCTTCAGGACAGGGTCGCCGGCCGGCAGGGCACGGTCGGGCTGGCGGCGTCGCGCGGGCAAGGTCACGGCCAGGGCGCGCAGCCGGGTGGCGCGCCTTACGTCAAGCGCGGCGACCGCGACGACACGGTGCCCGTGCCGATGCAGAAAAAGGCGATCGGCTCCGACGTGGCGCCGGGCCTCTATGTCGATCCCGACGGCGTCGAATGGTACAAGCCGGCGCGGCGCAACTGAGCGTCTCGCCGTTGATCCGCCGCAGCGCTTGCGCGACGGCCCCCGCGCCGCTACCGCTCTCCTCAGGCGGACGTGGCGAAACTGGTAGACGCAAGAGACTTAAAATCTCTCAGCCGCAAGGCTATGCGGGTTCGATCCCCGCCGTCCGCACCAAAGGCGCCAGCTTGCTCCATGGCTCGGGAGAAGCGCCAGCGCTGCGTCACGCGCTATGTGTCCTGCCGGTCAGATAAAGTGTGTTGCACTTCTTTCACGGTGTGGGACACTTCGGTGTTGAGGAGTGCCGCCGTGAAGCCACAGGGCCAGATGACGCTGACACTGACCCCCGAGCTCGAACAGTTCGTTCGAGACGAGGCTAAGCGCGGAGCGTTCGCATCCAACAGCGAATATGTCCGCACGTTGGTGCGTGAGCGCTATCTCAAGGAGAGCGAGCGCGCCGCCAGGCTCGAAGCGCTCGACACCGCGCTCGCTCGCGGTATCGCCGATGCGGAAGCCGGTCGGGTCGTGCCTCTCGACGAAGCGTTCCGGCGCCTGCGCGACGAACTGAAGCTGTCATCGGAAAGCGCATAATCGTGCAGGTCGTCCTGACCGAGGCGGCGATGGCTGACCTCATCGGGATCGGGCGCGACATTGCGCAAGACAATCCGGTTCGCGCCGCAACCTTCGTCGATGAACTCTACGAATCCTGCCAACGCCTTGCCGGCACACCGCGAGCCTACCCCCTGCTGCCCAAATGGGAGGCGTCGGGCGTGCGGCGCCGCGTCCACGGCAACTATCTGATCTTCTACCGGATCCGCGACGATGTCATCGAGGTGATCCATGTTCTGCATGGAGCCCGCGATTACGAGCGCATCCTTTTCCCGGGGGACTGACAGGGCAAAGCACCCGATTGCAGTTGCCCGGGTCTACATGCGCCCCAGCACCACCGTCAGATTGTTCGCCGGCATCTCGATCACCCTCGGCGCTGCGAAACCCGCCTGCGCCGCCAGCGCGGCAACCTCGTCGAGGTCGCGCAGGCCCCAGTCGGGGTTGCGTTCGCGCAGGCTGTCGTCGAAGGCGGCGTTGCCGGGTTCGAGCGGGCGGCCGGGGCGGCGGAAGGGGCCGTAGAGGATCAGCTTCGCGCCGGCCGGGAGCAGGGCGCCGGCGCCGCGCAGGAGGCCCTGCGTCGCCGCCCAGGGCGCAATGTGGATCATGTTGATGCAGAGGATCGCGTCCGGCGCGCCTGCTGGCGCCAAACGGGCCGGCCAGTCCGGCGCGGCGGCGTCGATCTGCAGCGGCGGCAGGATGGTGGGGGCGCCGCTCTGCGCGACCCAGGCCGCGATGCTGGCCAGCGCCTCGGGGCTCGGATCGCTCGGCTGGAAGGTCAGCGCGGGCAGGGCCTGGGCGAAATGCACGACATGCTCGCCCGAGCCGCTGGCGATCTCCAGCACCGTGCCGCGGGCCGGGAGTTCTGCCTGCAGCATCGCCAGGATGGCGTCGCGGTTGCGGGCGACGGCGGGCGCGTGCAGGCGACGATCCTCCTGCGGCGTCTGCACCGAAGGCTCCCAGGGCATGGGTTTGTGATCGGACATCGGCGGCTCCCGTGGAATCTTTCCCGCGCCCCATCGCAAAGGGGCCATCATCGGCTATAAGGGCACTCGAAGCGATCCGCCGCCAAGCGCGGTTTCGCATGGCACGGACTGGTTTTGTTAACCGAGATATTGATCGTCGTGGCCCTGACCGTGATCAACGGTCTCCTCGCCATGTCTGAACTCGCCGTCGTCTCGTCCCGCCCGGCCAGGCTCAGGGTTCTCAGCGACCAAGGCAACAAGGGCGCGACCACCGCGATCCGGCTGGCCGACAATCCCGGCCGCTTCCTCTCCACCGTGCAGATCGGGATCACGCTGGTCGGCGTGCTGTCGGGCGCTTTCTCGGGCGCCACGCTCGGCGCGCGGCTGTCGGCCTGGCTCTCGGAACAGGGCTTCTCGCAGGTCGTCGCCGATGGTTTCGGCGTCGGCCTCGTCGTCGTCGGCATCACCTATCTCTCGCTGATCATCGGCGAACTCGTGCCCAAGCAGATCGCGCTGCGCGATCCCGAGCGTGTGGCGGCGCGGGTGGCGCCCACCATGTCGCTGATCGCCAAGGTCGGCGCGCCTTTGGTCTTCCTGCTCGATATTTCGGGGCGGGCGGTGCTCGCTTTGCTCGGCCAGAAGGGCGAGCCCGAGGAGAAGGTCACCGAGGAGGAGGTCCGCACCATCATCGCCGAGGCCGAGACGGCCGGCGTGCTCGAGCGCGACGAGCGCGAGATGATCACCGGCGTGATGCGGCTGGCCGACCGGTCGGCGCGGGCGCTGATGACGCCGCGCCGCGAGGTCGAGGTCATCGACCTGACCGACAGCGCCGACGAGATCCGCGCGCAGCTGCGCGCCACGCGGCGCTCGCGCCTGCCGGTCCAGGACGGCGAGTCGGATTCGATCATCGGCGTCGTCGTGGTCAAGGAATTGATCGACTTCCTCTCCGATGGCGGCACGCACGAGCTGCGCGGGCTGGTTAGCGAAGCCCCCGTCGTGATGGACACCGCCGGCGCGCTGCAGGTGCTGCGCGAGATCCGGGCCTCGCGCGTGCATATGGCGCTGGTCTTCGACGAGTACGGGCATTTCGAGGGCATCATCACGCCCGGCGACGTGTTGGAGGCGATCATCGGCGCCTTCCAGGAAGAGGAGCAGGACGAACCGCCGATCGTCACCCGCGCCGACGGATCCTGGCTGGTTGCCGGCTGGATGCAGGTCGACGAGTTCTCGCATGAGCTCGGCATCCACATCCCGCGCGATGCCGATTTCCAGACGGTCGCCGGCTTCATCCTGGCCGAGCTGAACCACCTTCCCGTGGTCGGCGAGGTCTTCGAGAAGGGCCATTGGCGCTACGAGGTCGTCGATCTCGACGGCCGCCGGATCGACAAGATCCTGGTCAGCCGCATCGACTGATGCTGTCTTCCGCGGTTTGACGGAGGGCGGTAGGACATGGTTTAAGGCCTTCAGGGGTTCACCGCGACGACCCCGTGAGGCTTCGGCCCAAGGCTCGCGTCCAATATCCTCAGCTTCAGGATGGACGCCCATGTCTTCCAACATCTCGATCAGCGCTGCCCAGTTGTCGAAGCTCGTCGGCCTGCCCGATGCGCCCGTCATCATCGATGTCCGGATTCCCGAGGATGTCGCGGCCGATCCTCGCCTGCTGCCGGGGTCGGAGAGGCGGTCTCATGCCGATGTCGCGGTCTGGGCCGATGCTTATGCCGGGCGCCGCGTCGTCGTGTCGTGCCAGCGCGGCCTGAAGCTCAGCGAGGGCGTCGCGGCCTGGCTGCGCCACAACGGCATCGCCGCCGAGAATCTCGCGGGCGGCTTCGAGGCCTGGCGCGACGCGGACGGCCTCCTGCTGCGCAGCGAGACACTGCCGCCGCGCGATGCCGCCGGCCGCACCGTCTGGGTCACCAGGACGCGGCCAAAGGTCGACCGGATCGCCTGCCCCTGGCTGATCCGGCGTTTCGTCGATCGCGACGCCGTGTTCCTGTTCGTCTCGCCCGCGGAGGTCGCGGCTGTGGCCGAGCGCTTCGCGGCGACGCCCTTCGACATCGACGGGGTGTTCTGGAGCCATCGGGGCGAGCGCTGCACCTTCGACGTCATGATCGACGAGTTCGGGCTCGCCACCCCGGCGCTCGACCGGCTCGCCGCGATCGTGCGCGCGGCCGACACCGCCACCCTGGAGAGCGTGCCCGAGGCCGCTGGCTTCCTGGCCGCCTCGCTGGGACTGTCGCGGATGTTCAGGGATGACCTGGCGCAGCTGGACGCCGGCATGCTGCTTTACGACGCGTTCTACCGGTGGTGCCGGGATGCCAGCGAGGAAACCCATCACTGGCCCGCCGGGGCCGTTGCCGCCAAAGGGCCGACATTGTGACCTCCCTCCCGCCTGTCAACGACGCCGAGATTCGTCCCGCGCTGCCGACGCTGGCGCAGGCCACCCGCGTCTGGGCCCGTATCGGCCTGCTCTCCTTCGGCGGGCCGGCGGGGCAGATCGCCCTGATGCACAAGGAACTCGTCGAGGAGCGGCGCTGGATCGGCGAGGCGCGTTTCCTGCACGCGCTGAACTACTGCATGCTGCTGCCCGGCCCCGAGGCGCAGCAACTCGCCGTCTATATCGGCTGGCTGATGCACCGCACGATCGGCGGGCTGATCGCCGGGTTGCTCTTCATCCTGCCCGGCGCGGTGGTGATGCTCGGCTTGAGCATCCTCTATGTGCTCTATCGCGAGGTGCCGCTCGTCGACGGGCTGTTCTTCGGGATCAAGGCCGCGGTGCTAGCCGTCGTCGTCGAGGCGGGGCTGCGGATCAGCCGGCGGGCGCTGAAGAACCGGGCGATGGGGGCGATCGCGGTCGCCGCCTTCGTGGCGATCTTCCTGTTCAAGGCGCCGTTCCCGGCTATCATCCTGGCGGCGGGCCTGATCGGCTGGGCCGGCCATCGGCTGAGCCCGGCGGTCTTCGGCGCGCAGGCCGGCCATGGCGCGGCGGGGACCGAGGTCACCGGCATCGTCGATGTCCTGTTCGCACGCGGCGAGCTCACCCATGTCCGCCCCTCGACAGGCAGGGCGTTCCGGACCCTGGCGCTCTGGCTGCCGCTCTGGCTGGCGCCCGTCGCGCTGCTCTGGCTCTGGAGCGGGGGCGACAGCGTCTGGACGCAGATCGGCCGCTTCTTCAGCACGATGGCGGTGGTCACCTTCGGCGGTGCCTATGCCGTGCTGGCCTATGTCGCGCAGGCGGCGGTCGAGACCTATGGCTGGCTGCAGGCCGGCGAGATGATCGACGGGCTCGGCCTGGCCGAGACGACGCCGGGCCCCTTGATCCTGGTCCTGCAATTCGTCGGCTTTCTCGCCGGGTTCCGGGCGCCGGGCGCTTTGCCGCCGCTGCTGGCGGGCGGCCTAGGGGCGCTGCTGACGCTCTGGGTCACCTTCGCCCCGTGCTTTTTGTGGATCTTCCTCGGCGGGCCCTATGTCGAGGCGCTGCGCGGCAACCGGGCGCTGTCGGCGGCGCTGGGCGCGATCACGGCGGCCGTCGTCGGCGTGATCATGAACCTTGCGCTCTGGTTCGGGCTGCATGTGATGTTTCGCGAGCTGCGGCCAGTGGCCTTTCTCGGCCTGGCGCCGGACTGGCCGGTCTGGGCCTCGCTCGACTGGCGGGCCGCGCTGCTCTGCGCCGGTGCCATGGTCGCCATGCTGCGGTTCAAGCTGGGGATGATCCCCACGCTCGCGATCTGCGCGGCGGCGGGCGTCGTGCTGACGCGGCTGGCGCCCTGACGCCGGCGATCAGCGGCGCGGCGGGTCGCCCTGGTCGATGATGCGATATTCGGCGTCGATGATCTCGGCGGGACCGGCCTGGCGTCCCTGCGGCGGGAACGGGCCGGGCTGGCCGAAGCCGGCCGCCTTCATCCGGGCGCGCAGGCGCCAGACCGCGATCGTACCGACGATCGCGACGACCGGGATCAGGATCAGCGCGAGGCTGGCGGCCACCAGGAACAGCACGACGCCGACCACGAGGCTGCCCGCCATCGCCAGCCAGGCGGCCCAGCGCGGCATGCGGGCGGTGCGGCCGGACAGCTGTTCGTGGAGATTGACGCGGATCATGTCGCTTTCATATCCATGCGGAGTGATGCGAAGCTAGTGACGAATTGCGGCGAAGGCGAGATGACCAAGGGTCGGGCCGGGAGGCCGGTTCAGGCATCGCGCCACTGGTAGAGCCAGCCGTAGCGGCGGCTCAGCCCGTCTCCGCCCAGCCGCCGCAAGGCGAGATCGCGCCCGATGCTGAGCGGCCAGCCGAGATGGAAGGTCCGGCCATTGCTGCGGCTGGCCTCCTGCACGCGCGCGACGCGGGCCGCGCGCGTGGTCGCGTAAGCGGCCATCGCGGCGGGGACGCCGCGCGCGCCCTCCGCCTCCAGGGCCTGCGCGAGGAGGCGCGCCAGAACGGCCGCATCCTCGATCGCGAGCGAGGCCCCCTGCGCCAGGAAGGGCAGGACGGGATGGGCCGCATCGCCCAGAAGCGCGATCCGGCCGCGCGCCATCGCCGCCGGCTTGCGATCGAACAGCGACCAGACCTGCCAGCCGCTCGCCGCGGCGGACAGCGCGCGCAGGTCCGGCGAGGCGCCCGCGACATGCTGCGCCAGCACGGCGGCATCGCCCTCGCGCGTCCAGCCCTCGCGCGCCTCGCTCGCCCGTCGGACGATGACGAGATTGGTCTGGTGCCCGGCGGCGACCGGATAATGCACGGCATGGCGACCCGGGCCGAGATGGAGGTTGACGCGCGGCGTGCCGGTCGCTCTTGCCGGCGCCAGCGCGCGCCAGGCCTCGAAGCCGGTGAATACCGGGGGCGAGGCGTCGCCGCTCAGGTCGCGCACGCGGGACCAGAGGCCGTCGGCGCCGATGAGCCCCAGGCCATGGAAGCTCTCCCACTGGCCGTTCTGGCCGGTCAGCGTCGTCGAGACGCCGGTCTCGTCCTGCGTGATCTCGTCGACGCCGCGGCCGATGACGAGGCGGATATTGGGCATGGCGCGGGCCGCATCGAGCAGGACCGTATGCAGGTCGTTGCGCTTGAGCGCGCGGTAGGGCGTTGTCAGCCGCTCGGGATGCGACGGCATCTCGAGCAGCGCGCGGCCATCGTTCCAGCGGCGGATGACGAGGCCATGCGAACTGACGGCGACGCGCTTGAGCGGCAGGGTCAGGTCGAGACCATCGAGCACGCGGCCGGAATTGGGGCTGATCTGGAGGCCGGCGCCAAGTTCGCCGAAGCCGGTGCGCTTCTCGATAACAGTCGCGGCGATGCCGCGCCGCGCCAGAGACAGCGCCATCGTCAGCCCGCCGATGCCGGCACCGACGATCAGGAAATGGGGAGAAGAGACCAAAACGAGGCTTTCGCAACCGAATCAGGATGGGCGCGTCCGCCCCTCTGAAAGCGCGCCGGTGAGGATCCGCGTGCCGGGCGCGGGCTGGTCCTTCGTCCCACGGACGGCGGTGTCAGGCGGCGGCCTGCGCCGTCTCGTGATGGGCACATTCGGGCGGCGAGCAGGTCCCGGCCTTCAGGGTCGCGTCGAACTTGTAGAGCGTCGAGCAGTAGGGGCAGACGATCTCATGGTCGGCGCCCATGTCGAGATAGACATGCGGGTGGTCGAAAGGCGGCTT
The DNA here is from genome assembly GCF_030695125.1 of Allobosea sp. GTDB lineage: Bacteria > Pseudomonadota > Alphaproteobacteria > Rhizobiales > Beijerinckiaceae > Allobosea. The sequence goes on from NZ_JAUYTP010000073.1 coordinate 91,357, forward strand.
GGCACCGATGCACATGAATTCGCGCGCACCTACATGGATGACGGCGACGCCCTTGTCGTTGTGGAAATGCGGAATGCCGTGATCGGCCATGATCGTCGCTCTTGCTTCGTGATGTCGGCGCAAACTATCGCGCCGGGAGGCCTGACGCCAGTGCGCGATTGTCTCAGCGCGGTGCCTCAGGACGCAGGCAGGCCTTGGCCAGCGCGGAGACCCGCTCGCGCTGCGTCGGATCGAGGGTGTCGGTCAGCGTCTCCCGCCAGAGGCTCTCGCGTTTCAGCGAATCGACCGTGCAGGCGCAGAGCCGCTCGCAGGTGTCCGTGCCCAGCGGACCCGTCCCGCAGCTGCGCTGGCAGGAGAGCATGAAGCCGCGCTCCTCCGACATCGGCTGCGGCGGGTTCAGCTGAAGCGCGAGCATCAGCGCGCCGATGAAGACCGGCTGGTGGACGAGATAGACCAGCAGGCTGTGCCTTCCGCCCCAGGTAATGATCCGGGCCGGCAGGGAGGCCGGGCGCCAGGCGGCGAGGCGGCTGCCGGCGAGGCGCGGCAAAGCGAGCCGCGCCAGCACCATCCCTGAGAGCACGCAGCCGAACCAGGGGAAGACCGGCACGAAATCCGCCGTCACGATCGGCGCACGCGAGAAGCCGAGCCAGGCGAGCCAGGGCTCATCGAGCAGCGGATGGGCGACGAGAAAGGGCAGGGCAAAGGCGATGATGGCCGCGCCCGCGACCGCAACGACCGGCAGCCGCAGGAAGGGCAGTGCTAGCACGCTGCCGAGCGCGACATGGTGGAGGATGCCGAAGAAGATGAAGCTGCGCGGCATCGCGAAAAAGGTCGCGATGGTCACCAGCGCGGCCGCGCTGGTGACCATCGCGAGGCGCTTCAGGAAGGCGGGGCGGTTCAGTCCGTCGCGTGTCGCCAGCACGAGGCTCACTCCGACCAGCGTCAGGAAGGAGCCGGCGATCAGCCGCGCGAACCAGCGCCAGCCGGGCTCGGCAGGGACATCGGTCTCGATCAGGCCGAAATAGGAGAGATCATAGGCGAAGTGGAAGACGAACATCGCCAGAAGCGCGAGGCCCCGGGCGAGGTCGACGGCCTCCAGCCGCAGGCGCGGCGAGGGGGCGGCAGGAGGAGGCGGGACGGCGCTCATGGCGCCCTTCATAGGCAGGCTGCGCTGCGGCCGCTACCCAAGCCGGGGCGTTGGTGGCATGGGAGAGCGCAATTCCCGCGACGGTAACGGACCGCCATGCAGAGCTTCTCTTCCGACGGCGTCAGCCTCGCCTATGTCGATCTCGCGCCCACCGGCGATGTCGACCGCCATGCGACGGTGGTTCTGGTCCATGGCTTCGGCTCCAGCCACATGGTCAACTGGGTCAACACCCAATGGACGAAGACGCTGACCCATGCCGGCTACCGCGTCGTCGCGCTCGACAATCGCGGCCATGGCCAGAGCCAGAAGCTCTACGAGCCGGCCGCCTACTCCTCCCAGATCATGGCCGAGGATGTCCGCCGGCTGATGGACCATCTCGCCATCCCGCGCGCGGCGGTGATGGGCTATTCGATGGGCGCCCGCATTTCCGCCCATCTGGCGCTGGCGCATCCGCAGCGGCTGACCGCGCTCCTGCTCGGCGGGCTCGGCATCCATCTCGTCGAAGGCGTCGGCCTGCCGCTGGGCATCGCCGACGCGATGGAGGCGCCCTCGCTCGATGGCCTGACCGACCCGATGCAGCGGATGTTCCGCGCCTTCGCCGAGGCGACCAAGAGCGATCTCGCGGCGCTCGCCGCCTGCATTCGTGGCTCGCGGCAGACGCTGAGCGCAGCCGAGGTCGGCCGCATCGCGGTGCCGACGCTGGTCAGCGTCGGCACGACGGACGACGTCGCGGGCTCCGGCCCGGCGCTGGCGTGGTTGATTCCGGGGGCGGAGGCCTTCGACATCCAGGGCCGCGACCACAACCTCGCCGTCGGCGACAAGAGCCACAAGCAGGCGGTGCTCGATTTTCTGTCGCGTTTGTGAGGTCGCGGCGAGACGGTTCGAAAACCGCCTGCCGGCAATGGGTTGGCGGCCGCTTTTGACAAAGTGAATCCGGCGCACCACATCCGGAACCGCATGCGGCTCGCAAACAGCTTTGGCGTCGATGCCGCCTCGGATGCTAAGATCGGCATCGACGAAAGACTTTCGCGGAGAACAATCATGTCGTCAGGACGCTCCGTCGTCGAAGCCCGCGACCCCAAGAGCGGGCTCGAACGGCTTGACCCCGTCTGGTCCCGGCTGCGGCGCGAGGCTGAGGCCGCGGTCGCCGCCGAACCGGCGCTGGGCAGCCTGATCGTCGCCTCCGTGCTCAACCAGCCGGGCTTCGAGGCGGCGGTGGGCCACCGCGTCGCCGCCCGGCTCGGCCACCCCGCGGTGACGGCGGATCTGATCGAACAGGCCTTCGCCGAGGCGCTCGCCGCCGACGAGGCGATCGGCGCCGGCATGCGTGCCGATGTCGTCGCCGTGCTCGATCGCGACCCGGCCTGCTACCGCGTGCTCGAGCCGGTGCTCTTCTTCAAGGGCTTCCATGCCCTGCAATGCCACCGGCTGGCGCATTGGCTGTGGCGGCGGGACCGGCGCGATTTCGCGCTGTATCTGCAGAGCCGCGCCTCGGAGGTGTTCCAGACCGACATCAACCCGGCGGCCGTCATCGGCAAGGGCATCTTCCTCGACCATGCCACCGGCCTCGTCGTCGGCGAGACGGCGGTGATCGAGGACGACGTCTCGATGCTGCACAGCGTCACGCTCGGCGGCACCGGCAAGCAGGGCGGCGACCGCCATCCCAAGATCCGCAAGGGCGTGCTGCTCGGCGCCGGCGCCAAGATTCTCGGCAATATCGAGGTCGGGCAGTGCTCGCGCGTCGCGGCGGGCTCGGTCGTGCTGGCTTCTGTGCCGCGCAACAAGACGGTGGCGGGTGTGCCGGCCAAGGTGGTCGGCGAGGCCGGTTGCGCCGAGCCCGCGCGCTCGATGGACCAGATCCTCGGCGGCGATTGCGGCTCCTATATCTAAGGCTGGCGGCCTCAGCGCAGGCCCGCTCGTGATGTTGAAACACGCGGTCGTCCCGGGCTTGACCCGGGACCCATTCCGGAACCTCACCGGGACGCGCTCCGGAATGGATCCCGGATCTCCGCGGAGTTTATCCTTGGGCCGATCGAAGATCGGACCCGAGGGCTTCGTCCGGGATGACACGCGTTTCCCTGGAGAGACCGGCAGTCCTACCCCTGCGCGACCAGCCAGGTGGCGATCTCGGCCTGGCGCGGATGCGGGCGCTCCGCCGTCGCGGGCGCCACTGTCAGCCGCTCGCTGAGCGGCAGCGGCGGCTGGAGGGGCGCGACCAGCCGGCCCTGCGCCAGGAGCGGCGCAACCAGCGAGAGCCGCCCCATCAGCACGCCCGAGCCCGTCAGCGCCGCATCCAGCGCCAGGCTGTAGAGCGAGAAGCGCGGGCCGCGCGTCGGATCGAGGGCGCGCGGTGCCCCCGCATGAGCGAGCCAGCGCGCCCAGTCGCTCTGCCAGACGGCATCGTGCAGCAGAGTCTGGCCGGCGAGATCGGCGGTCGAGCTAAGGCGTTCCGCCAGCGCTGGCGCACAGACCGGCAGGATCGCGTCCTCGCCCCGCAGCGTCAGCGCTGGCGGGCCTGAACCCGGCTCGCGGTAGAAGATCGACAGATCATGCGGCTCGCGGCGCGGATCGGGCGGCGCCTCCATCGCCGAAATCGACACCTGCAGATCCGGCCAGGCGCGCTGCAAGGCGGGCAGGCGCGGCGAGAGCCAGAGCTGCGCGATGCAAGGCAGGGCCGCGATGGTGAGTGCGCGCTGGCTCTCGCTTTCGCGCAGGCTCTGGGCGGCCTGGGCCAGGATGTCGAAGCCGCGCGTCAGCCGGGGCAGCACCTCGCGGGCGGCGACCGTCGGCACCACGCCCTGCGGCAGCCGGCGGAACAGCGGCAGCCCCAGAGCGGCCTCGAGCTGGCGGATCTGCTGGGTGACGGCGCCGGGCGTGACGCTGAGCTCGGCGGCGGCCTCGGTGAAGCTTTCGAGACGCGCCGCCGCTTCGAAAGCGCGCAGCGCCTTGAGCGAGGGCAGGCGGGGGCGGGGCGGCTTGACGGCCATGGAAGCGTCCGGCGGGAGGCTGAGATTTTCTCCGCCTTCGCGCGACGAATACTCGTTTGCGCCAGGCGGCGCAAACCGCTCCTATGGCCTCAGTTTCAGACAGGCCCCGGCGGGGCGGGAGAATGGCGATGACGGCACTGGGCAGGCGCGACTGGGTTCCCGCCGCGAGCGAGGATTACGTGCTCGCCATCGCCGGCGGCGTCAGCGGCCAGCCGCTCGACGCCATCGAGGCCCGGCTTTCGGCGCTGACGACGGAAAACCGCAACATCCACGAGCGCGACTGCTTCAACCTCAACCCCGCGACCAATGTGATGAACCCGCGCGCCGAAGCGGCGCTGGCGTCCGGCCTCGGCGCGCGACCCTCGCTCGGCTATCCCGGCGAGAAATACGAGATGGGTCTGGAGGCGATCGAGCAGATCGAGATCATCGCCGCCGAGCTCGCGGCCGAGGTTTTCGGCGCCAAATATGCCGAGATCCGCGTGCCCTCTGGCGCCATCGCCAATCTCTACGCCTTCATGGTCGCGGCCAGGCCCGGCGACTGCATCATCGCGCCGCCGCCCTCGATCGGCGGGCATGTCACGCATCACGGCGCCGGCGCGGCCGGGCTCTACGGCATCGTCACCCATCCGGCCCCGGTCGACCCGGTCAACTATACCGTCGATGTCGCACAGTTGCGGGCGGATGCGCTGCGGCTGAAGCCGAAGATGATCACCATCGGCGCGAGCCTGAACCTCTTCCCGCATCCGATCCGCGAAATCCGCGCGATTGCCGACGAGGTCGGCGCGCTCGTGCTGTTCGACGCGGCGCATATGTCGGGGATGATCGCCGGCCAGGCCTGGCAGCAGCCGCTGGAGGAGGGCGCCCATCTGATGACGATGAGCACCTATAAGAGCCTCGGCGGCCCGCCCTCGGGGCTGATCGTCACCAATGACGCCGCCATCGCCAAGCGGCTCGACGCCATCGCCTATCCCGGGCTGACGGCGAATTTCGACGCGGCCAAATCGGCTTCGCTCGCAATCACGCTGCTCGACTGGAAGGCTTTTGGCCGCGATTACGCGCAGATGATGGCCGCTACCGCCAAGGCGCTGGCCGAGGCACTCTGCGAGCGGCAGATCCCGGTCTATGCGCGCGAGCGCGGCATCACCACCTCGCACCAGTTCGCGATCGAGGCCCATGCCTATGGCGGCGGCCAGGCGGCGGCGCAAAAGCTGCGCGCCATCAACATCCTGAGCTGCGGCATCGGCCTGCCGCTGCCGGAGGTGGCGGGAGACGTCAACGGCCTGCGGCTCGGCACCCCCGAAATCGTCCGCTTCGGCATGACCCCCGCCGACATGCCCGAACTCGCGGCCTACATCGCCGAGGGGCTCAACGGCTCACGCCCGGCGGAGGCGATCGCGCGGGAAGTGACGGCGTTCCGGGGGCGGTTCCGGGAGTTGTGTTTTATGCGGTGAGGGGGAGGGGCAGGACCAACCTTTCCCCAGCTTCGGGGCCGGACAGCCGTGACGGGCGCGGGTCGGCTCATCGGTCAAACCGCGGTGTCTGCCGCAGAACGAGGCGTTTGATCTCCGGATTTCGGCGCATTGATCGGCCTCGATAGAGACTTATTCAAGTCCGTGGCAAGCGCGTGGCCAGCGCTTCGCGCTTCCTCTCGCGCGACAGATTCGTTCAACCGCCCTGATTCACAACCTAAGCCATGTCATCATGCCGCAGACGCTCGCTCTAGCACTCCATCGTCCTGGCCGGCTTCAATGACCCGAGCGGGCGCAAGAAGCGTAAGTTTAGTTCCTAGTGCTGCCTTGCTTCTCACGAAAGCGACAATCTTCGGTGCGCTGTCGAGGCGAGAAATGTCATGGAACGCAGTTGCCGCTTTATTGATCGAGTGAGGGTGCGCGCTGACGGCCTGAAACACCGTTGAATGCCCGTGCTGCGTTACGACAGCGGTCATAGGCCACGAAGTCGTAGACTGACCCAACACATCAGGCTCTGGCTTCACGTTTGGCTCGCCAAAAAGAGCAGTGAGGCGCGTCGTTAACTCACTGGACAGCGTGCCTTCGTCATCATCGAACGCGTGTTCCGCGATCCGCTCGATCGTCCGCCATGAAGCGAGCCCGACATCCATGATGCCGCGCTCAAGCTCTTCTCTCGTTACGTCAGTAAAGAGAATCCGATCCGCGATATGCACGTCGAGCGCTTCGGCAAAACGCTTTGCTGTCTTCGTGAAAACCTTTCCTGCGCCCATGTCTTCGACTTCGCGGAACGCAAAGCCGGCATCGCTCACGCGGAACCCGAAGCTCGTTTGATCGACACGGACCGTGACACTCGACCCCTCATGGCAGACGAGTGGAAGGCTGACGTAAAATATGCCGTTACGATTGCGAAGGCGCACAAGGTCCCTGACGGCTGATTGAACCGCCGCTTCGGCCTCTGGTGTCATGGCGCTTACGTTTATCATGATCGAAACAGATCGTACACCCAATTCGGGGTGGGAACAACGCTTATGTTGTTGATTCTAAAGTAACTTCCAACAAAGGAGCGAAGTTCGTCAAACGTTTGTAGAGGCTGAGAAATCGGTTCCGCGCACGGCAATTTCCCCTTCTTCATTCGCTGTTCGCCTTCAATCCAATTGGCCTCAAAGGTATGAAGGTGCGTGGCTGGGACGCGCTTACCTGCCCATTGACCAGAGCACTTTTTGCGGAGGTTTGAATGGCCGTCCTGAAGCGAGCGCCAGTCTAGCCGGCAAAGCCTGATACGGCGGGTTCCGGCATAGTCGTTGACCGCCATTTCAAACGTGACGTGCTCGTCTGGGTGGTGCGCGTAAGTACCACCAGTCAGAATAAGCCCCGATTCTGTTATACCGTCGATCTCCAGAGGCACGGCGAAACGCATGTATCCATCGCTCGGATCGGGTACGGTCCATTTTACGCCAATGGGGATGGTCTTCTCAGCGTAAAAGAGACTTTTGAGTGCCATCCCCTGAGATCAGCACATCCCACGCGCTTTTGGGAGTCCTCGCTGTGCTTGCACCAAGGGGATGATCCCCCGCAACTTATCCCCGCTCCCCCCATCACCCCCATACTCTCCCCACCTCATCCCCGAGGGGCAGCCATCCGGAAGGCAAGCCGTTGGTGGGGATGGGCGCGGCGCCTGCGGGCGGGTTTGCACCCCGCACTCGGGAGGCTTCGGGGCACTGCCCTGGGGGTACTACGGCCCCTGTGCGAGGAGCTCGCTGGAAAAGTCTTGGGCATCACGCCTTCGTCCCATGCCTGACGGCGCGACAACCCGATGAGGGGAACTGGCGCCCGAGGGCTCGCGGCGAAAGCTGGCCTTCGACCCGATAAGCGCGGCCCGGAGTCGTCAAATCGCCGACAAGCGGAGCGCCACGGGGCGTGCGGCGGGTGGCTCAATCCCGCCGCGCCGCATCCTGGCTCAACGGATGCGGTTTGCTACCTTCGCGCCTCGCGGCGCTCCGCTGCCCCTCGTTGATGACGCCTGCGTGCGAGCGCGGGCGGGGATTTCGGCTGTACGGTTTCGAGGGAAGGCGCGGGGAACCCCTCTCTAGTAAGGAGAGGGGCAGGGATGAGGGACCGCCGCTAATCGTTGAAGCGCGACGGAGCCGTGGCGCCTGCTTGCTGCGACGGCAGGCCCTCATCCGGCGCTCCGCGCCACCTTCTCCCATCCGGGAAGAGGGAAAAGGCGTCGCGGCCTGAGCGCTCGGCGCCCCCTCATCCGCCCCTGCCGGGGCACCTTCTCCCGCGAGGGGAGAAGGCAAGAGGCGTCGCGGCTCTGGCGCCTCTCCACAAGGGGGAGGGGGCGGCGCGGTGTGGTACGTCCTCGTCACGCGAGGCCGGGCGCACGCCCAGGCCTCACGAGGCCGCCGCTCAGAACTCGTCCCAGCCGGAGGAGGCGTGCGCGTTGACGGCCTTTTTCAGCGGGGGTTGTGCCGGGCGCGCGGCGGGGGGCGTTGCCGGTCGCGCGGCACGGGGCTGCGCGAAGGCCGCCGACACCTGCCGCTGCAGGCCGATCGCGCTCGAGGCCGCGACGGCGCCGCCCGCCTCGGTGCGATAGCCCGCCACGAGCTGGTTGAGCTGGGCGATGCGATCAGCCAGGGCGTTGGCCGAGGCCGCGCTTTCTTCCGCAAGCGCCGCGTTGGACTGGGTCATCTCGTCGAGATGGGCGACCGTCTGGCTCATCTCGTCGATGCCGTTGGCCTGCTCGCCGCCGGCAGCCGAGATATCGGCGATCGTCGAGGCCACTTTTCGCGAGGCCTCGAGGATGACGGTCAGGGATTCGCCCGCCTTGCGCACGAGCTTGACGCCCTCGCCGACCTCCGCGTTCGAGGACGAGATCAGCGACGAGATGTCCTTGGCGGCCTCGCCGGAGCGTTGGGCAAGGGTGCGGACCTCGCTCGCCACGACCGCGAAGCCCTTTCCGGCGTCGCCGGCGCGCGCGGCCTCCACCGCCGCGTTCAGGGCCAGCAGGTTCGTCTGGAACGCGATGTCGTCGATGACGCGGGTGATCGCCTGGATCTTCTGGGAGGCATCTTCGATGCGCGCCATCGCCCTGACGGCCTCTCCGGCGATGTCCCCGCCGGATTGCGCGGCGCCGGTCGCCTCGGAGGCCAGGGTGGCCGCGTTGCGGGCGTTGTTGGCGGAGGCCTTGACGCTCGCGGCCAGTTCCTCGGTCGTCGCAGCGGTCTCCTCGAGGCTGGAGGCCTGTTCCTCCGTGCGCTTCGACAGGTCGTCCGCGCCCATCGAGATTTCCTTGGCGGCCGTGTCGATGCCCTGCGCGGCGGCGGCAACCTCGCCGACGAGGCTCGCGAGCGTGTCCACGAGCGCGTTCACGCCTTCGCACAGCGATGTGTTCTTGGGGTTGAGGTCCTGAAGCGCGATCCGTCGGGTCAGGTCGCGGGCCTTGGCCGCTTCGACGACCGTGCCGACCTCGGCGATCGCGAACTCCATCTGCTCTTCGTTTTCCTTGCTGGCGGTGATGTCGGTGGCGTATTTCACCACCTTGATGGGCGCGCCCATCGCGTCGAGGATCGGGTTGTAGCTCGCCTGAATCCAGACGGCCTTGCCGCCCTTGCCGATGCGGCGATAGCGGCCCTCCTCATACTCCCCGCGCCGCAGCTTCTCCCAGAACTGGCCATAGGCCGTGCTGGAACGCTCCTCCTCGCTGACAAAGATACGATGATGCCGCCCCACGATCTCCTCGAGCGCATATCCGGTCACCGCCAGAAAGTTGGCGTTGGCGTGCAGGATCTTGCCGGTGAGATCGAAGGCGATGACAGCCTGAGCCTTGTCGAGGGCCGCGAGCTGGCCCTCCATGTTGGCGATCTCCGTCTTGTGCGCGGTGATGTCGGTGGCGAACTTCACGACCTTCTTGACCCGTCCGCCCGGGTCCATGACAGGCGTGTAGACGGCCTGAAGCCACAGGCGCTTGCCGCCCTTGCCGATCCGCAGGAACTGATCCTCGATCGCCTCGCCGGCAGCCAGTCTCGGCCAGAAGCCCTGATAGTCCGGGCGGGTCCGCTCGGCGGCTTCGACGAAGATCGAATGATGCTGGCCCTCGATCTCGGCCAGCGAGTAGCCGACGGCCTCGAGGAACAGGTCGTTCGCCCACAGGATCTTGCCCGAGGGATCGAACTCGATGACCGCCTGGGTGCGCCTGATGGCGGCGGCCTCCGCGGACAGGTTGCCCATATTCATGAAATTGCGAATCGACATTGCGTTTCCTTCCCGGCGAGGGGCGCCACAGCCGGCGCTCGCCGCAATTTTTGTTATGGTAGGCTGGCTTGGCCGGGCCTCTTTCCTTCGACCCTCTAAAAATCGCCCGAGAAGTTTAAATTTTCGTGAATTGAAAATATTCGCTGCAACGGCATCTGCGTCATGCTTGTCGTTTGATGCGTTGGTTGTCAGTAATATTATGTTTGTGCTGTAGATTAACGCATCGCTTCGTGATAAAAATATGAGTTCTACGTTCATTGATTTGAATTTATCGCTAGTTCAATCGACGCATGTCCCGCGTTTCGGGTGATATATCGCTTTCTTTCCAATGCTTTCTCTGCCGCAATTTACGTCATTTCGGCGGAATGGGCGCGGTTGTCTTTTGGGCCTGGATCGCTCATTCTTTTTTCACTTTCGGAACGTGCTGAGCGTTATTGGCTCGTGGCAAAACACAGCATCATCGATCTCACGCTCAAGCGTCGCACCAAGGTTGTGCGGTCGGAGATCGGCACCCCGGCTTATACGGTCGAGCATGTCGAGACGACGAACCCCGTCGATTACGAGTTCTCGGTCAGGAGCGACCGGCATTTCCTGGCCCTGCACGATCTGGTTTTCGACGATGGTCTGATGCGGGTGGAGGGCGAGAAACCGCGGCGGGGCCGCGATCTCCGGGAAACGCTGACGTTTTTGCCGGCTGGCATCGCCGTCGAGGGATGGTGCAAGCCCACCGACCGTCCACAGGCATTCAGCGCCCTCTATATCGAGCCCGATGCCGTTTCCGAAGCTGTGCAGGGGCAGTCGTGCTGGAGCCGGCCGGAGATCTACTTTCAGTCGCCCGCGCTGCTTGGCGTCTTCACGCAGCTCAGGGAGGTCCTGAAGGGCGCGCCGCCGTTCAAGGAGCTTCTCGTCGATTCCCTGGGACAGGTGGCTGTCGCCACCTTCGCCAGCCTCCAGTCCGCCAATGGGCCGGCGGTGCGGCCGGACCGGAAACTGGAACGACTGGAACTGCAGAGGATCGACGCTTATCTGCGGGAGAACATTGCCCATGATATCCGGCTCGACGACATGGCCGGCGTCCTCGGCATGAGCAAGTTCCACTTCATCCGCTGCTATCGCGCGACGACAGGCCGGACCCCGTATCGCTCCCTGCTGGATTTGCGGTGCCAGGTCGCGGTCGATGCGTTGACATCGGGGCGCGCCGCCGGCGAGGCCGCGGTCGCTGCAGGGTTCGAGAACGCAGCCCAGATGTCGCGCTCGCTGCGCGCCACGCTCGGAATCCTGCCGCGCGACATCCGCGGGTGACCCTCAGCCGCAGCGCCTGCTGCCGAAACCCTGTGCCCGGCGCTTCGGGGTCGCCAGGCGATGCCGCTCCCTGATCTTCGACGGCGCCGCCGTAAGGGAGGCATGCCATAGGTGGGGTGGGGGCGGCTGGCGAGTGTCTGCGCGCCCTTCTGCGGGAGAAGGGGCCCCGCGCTGCCGGGGCGGGGGCGGTTGCAGGGGAGGGGCGGCTTCGCGGCTTGCCCTGCCGGCCCGGTCATGGCATCGCTCCCGCCAACCGATGAGGATCGATATCATGGACAAGACCGAACTCGCCAAGCTCGAGGGCTATCTGCGGCGCACCTTCAACAACCACGGCATCAGCGTGCGCGCGCGGATGAAGAAGAACGATTCGGCCGAGGTCTATCTCGCCGACGAGTTCATCGGCATCATCCATGTCGACGACGAGGACGGCGATCGCTCGTTCAACTTCACGATGGCGATCCTGGACGTCGATCTCGAAGACTGACGGGATTTCGCGAGGGCTGCCGTCCGAGGCGGCCTTCTGCGCTTCCGGTGCTCACGGACACCAGTCCGCTCCGCATCGGTTCTCGAACGCAACGCCAGCCGGCTCACCCTGACGAAATCCCGGCTTGGAAGCCGACGATCAGCGCATCAGGCCGTCGATGGTGCGGCGGACGCCGCCGAGCATCAGCTCCCAATCGGCGATGATCGCGCGCGGGAAGCGGATGTTCACGTCCATCCCGCGATGGCGGAAGGTGACGCGGCAGGGCTCGTCGAGATCGGGCCGTGCGGAATCGGATTTCGCCGCGTCGAGGGGGCAGCGTGCCGCGAAGCCGCGCCCGTCGGGCACCGAGACATAGAGCTCGTCGCCCTCATAGGGTGAGCCCTTGCGGAAGCCGCGCACGACCAGCCCACCGGGGTTGGACCAGACGGTGGGCGTCAGGAAGCGGGCATAGACCGAGAGCTGCGTCTGCGGGTCGTTGACCTTGTCCTGCGGGCTCAGCGTGATCAGCAGGCGCTGGCGGTTCGGAGCCTGGGGCTGGGCCGGCCCGAGGCTCGGCCAGTCGAGCCGCAAGCGGACCATGCCGACGAGCCGGCTCGAATCGTCGGGCTCGGCACCGGTCAGGTCCTGCGGCACCATCAGCGCGATCGCGCCGATCCGCGCCGGCTGGACCACCGGCTCGAGCGGAACCTCGCGATGGCCGAGATAGAGCGCAAGTCCCGTCGCCAGCCCGCCGAGCAGCACGATCGCGGCGGCGGCCTTGAGCAAAGCGCCATCGGCCCGCGGCAGGGGCGGAGGCGGGCGCTTGAGGCGGGCGCGCACGCTGCCGGCCAGCCCGGACGCCGCGTGTCCGAGCGGGCTGCGCGGGGGCTGCAAACCAGGCTCACCGGCCAGATCCTGCGGATGATATGCGCTCACGACGGGTGCCTTTTCGGGTGCGGGCCCGGCTTCACTCAAGCATCGCCGCGTTAACGCGGCGTAAACCATGACCGCGCGCATGCGGCCTGCCGCGTTAACCATTGCGTCAGGCTTTTCTTCACACTTTATAAACCATGCGGCACTGTGCGGCTGTCTCGCCCGTCGGAGCCCGCAATTCCGTGATGATCGATCCGTCCGCGCTGGAGACGCTCAAGGCCCTGCTGGTCGGCTTCGCCTTTGCGGGCCTGCTGGCCTCCGCCTTCGAATTGTTCACGACGCAGCGGGCCGATTTTCGCCTGCTGCAGGCGGGCGGCCTGGCGGCGGTGGCGAGCGTGCCCGTCGTCGTGTTCAGCGCGCCGTTCCTGATCCTGCGCAACACCGTGCGCGGCCGGCGGATCGAAGGGCGGCCGATCCCGTTCGTGATGGTGGCGAGCATGATCGCCTCGGTCTGGAGCATCTTCTGCGGCCGCGTCGTGCTCGACCTGCTGCACGTGCTCGGCTCTTGACGCCGGGTCTGCCGGTCGCTCACTCCTGATCCTTCGCCTGCGCGCCGGAAGGATTCTGCGATGCCGCTCTACAGCCTCGACGGGCTGACGCCCGAGACCCCCGCCTCCGGACAATGGTGGCTGGCGCCCGATGCCCATCTGATCGGCAAGGTCCGCATCGGCGTCGATGTCGGCATCTGGTTCGGCGCGGTCCTGCGCGGCGACAATGAGTGGATCGAGATCCAGGCCGGCAGCAACATCCAGGAAGGCTGCGTGCTGCACACCGACATGGGCTTTCCGCTCGTCGTCGGCGAGGGCTGCACGATCGGCCACCGCGCCATCCTGCATGGTTGCAGCATCGGCCAGAACAGCCTGGTCGGCATGGGGGCGACCGTGCTCAACGGCGCCCGGATCGGCGCCAACTGCCTGGTCGGCGCCAATGCGCTCGTCACCGAAGGCAAGGAGTTTCCGGACAACTCGCTGATCGTCGGCTCGCCCGCGCGCGCCATCCGCACGCTCGACGAGGCTGCCGCTGCCAGCATCACCGCCTCGGCCGCTGGCTATGTCGCGCGCTGGAAGCAGTTCGCCGCCGGGCTGGTCAGGCTGGACTAGGGCGCGCCCGACTCTCATGACAAAGCGGGCCGGCTCCCCGGGGAAGGGAGCCGGCCCTTTGGCGAAACCCGGCCTGGGGACGGGTGGGTGGGGGACGTGACCAAGTCTCGCCGTCCTTTCGGAGAAGGCCGAGGCCCGCTCCGATTTCGCCAGGCGTCGCCCCGGAGGGCAGACGCCGAAACCTGAGGCCTCAGCGAACCGAGGCGACCGTCGCGGTCTGGGCGCCGCCCAGCGAGGTCCAGCCGGTCCGCAGTTGCGACTCGCGCTTGACGTAGACGTAGCCGGTCTGGCTCCAGGGCAGGACGGCGTTGCGCTTGTTGTCGAGGATGAAGTCACCGCGGTCGGTGCGGATCATCATCACGGCATGGCCGGCGTTTTCCTCGTCGATCACGACCGTCATCACCATGGCGCGGCGCGGCACGCCGGCCTCGGCCAGGCGCTTGCGCTTCAGGAGCGCGAAATCCTCGCAGTCGCCCTTGCCATCGTCGGGCAGGTCCCAGCGGTCGACGACACCCCAATGATCCTCGTCGGTGATCGCTTCGATCTCGCGATTGACGCGGCTGTTGATCGCGACGATCGACTTCCAGAGCTTCGGCGTCATCTCGACGCGATCGGGTTCACGCAGATCGACGCGGCATTCGGCCGGGCTGCGCCGGCACAGATCGCTCCAGGCATAAGGGGCGCGGGCATCGCCAGAGGCATCCGCCGGTGCGCTGGCGACCGGAATGCCGGCGCTGGCGGGCTGTGCCTGAGCGGTGGATGCGCCGCCGACGATCAGCAGCAGCGCGAGAGCAGTCCCCATGAAAGTCCGGTTTGTTGAAAGCATATCGTCCCCTTCCTTGTCCCTGGGGTGGACGATGCCGTCAGCCGATGGATTTGTTTTGAAATGAAAGCGAACAATTGTAGGCAATTCGCCGAACGTTGCTGGCGATGGGTGTCAGTATAAATTGCGCGGAAACAGGCTGTGGCGAAAGCAGGCTAGTGAATTCAGGGGGCGTTAATTATCGCCGTCGTCATGAACAGGGTCGGTTAACCATTTGGGTCCCGTATGGCGTCAGCTCCGCGCCGGGCGGGCTCGCTGTGCGGCGCGGAGCTGCCATGGGCCAGAAGCTCCGCGCTGATCTCGCGTGGATGAAAGAACATGAAGCGGGGAGCCAGCGCCTGCAGAGCGTCAGGGTTGGTGAAACCCCAGCTCACCGCGCCGAAGGCCATGCCCGCATCGCGGGCCGCCTCGCCATCGCGGATCTCGTCGCCAACGCACAGGCAGTGCCCATGCTCGATCCCGGTCCGCCGGGCGATCTGGCGGAACTTCGAGGCCTTGCCGAACAGGCCGGCGCCGCAGGCGTAGTGGCTGAACAGCGCCGCCATCTCGGGCCCGAAGGCCCGCCGGATGTTGCGCTCCGTGTTGGAACTGACCACCGCGAGGACGAAGCCCGCCTGCCGCAACTCCCGCAGCATGGCCTCTGCGCCCGGGAAAACCGGCACGGGATCGCTGTCGTCCGTCGCCAGACGGCGCATATGGCGTGCGATGAAGGGCAGCTTCCACGGGGGGATGCCGAGATGGGCGATCAACTGGCGCGCGCTGTAGCCGCGCAGGGCTTCGACCTCGTCAGCCTCGATCCGGCGGAAGCGATAGCGCTCCGCGACATCGTTGAGGACCGCGGTGAACCAGGGAAAGGTGTCGGCCAGCGTTCCGTCGAAGTCGAAGATGATCAGCTTGTAAGGCATGCCCGGCCGTGCTGCGTTTCAGACGCTGCTGGCTATGGCGGCTGCGGTTAGCCGGCGCAAGCCTTCAGGGCTGTGCGCGGTCTCCCCTGCGTGGTGTCAGAGCTCGAGGTTTTCGTCGAGCAGATCGGCCGACAGCGGGAAGCGGAACTCCGCCGCATAGCCGCCGTCGAAGCGCCGCACGATCTTGGCGGGCGTCGAGCCGATGCGGACAGGCGTGTTCATCGGCAGGTCGAGATCGCTGGAGAAGGCCGTGCCTGACAAGGAGATGTCGATGATGCGGACGACGTGCTCGGTGCCGTCGTCCATCGCGACGACGGCGCGCGGGTTCCGGGGAACGATCCGCTCGTGGCGACGGTCCTCGGGCAGGCCGAGTTCCTCGCGGTTGGCGAGCCAGGTCAATTGGGCGGTGAACTTCTCGCGCTTGCGGCTGGTCGCGGTGATCGTCATCGCGAAGCCTTCCATCGTCGTGCGCACGCAGGTGCCTTCGATGCGGCCGAGATGTTCGAGATAAACGATGACGCGATCGCCGGGATTGGCACGCGCCGGCGCGGCGAGATGCACGCCTCCGGGCGAGATGTCGATCGACTGGCAGGGATATTCCATGCGGTTGGGCAGCATGTAGCGGCCCAGCAGCACGACTTTCATACGATGATGGCGCCTGCGCTCGGCAGTGCGTGCGGCCGTCCGGGGCGTTTGTAGGGCGCTCAACATCAAGGGTCAGCCTGCTTTCGCGGGCATCCTATCGGCGCTCTGGTTAACGCATGGTGTGTCGATCAGGCCCTGCCGCCCGGCAGCACCATGAATTTCGGCGCCCGCACACGGGTTTGAAGCTGGGGCTGCGGCTGCTGGCTCAGGCCGATGCCAGGCCAGAGCATCCGCAAGGAAATCATCCGCATCGTGTCGATGGTGTCGAGACCGAGCCATTCCGGCGTGATGGCGGCGGACAGGGCCCCCAGCATCCGGGCGTGGGTGCGGCCGCGATAGCGCAGCGGCAACAGCAGCAGCTCGAGATAGATCGGCGCTCCCGTGCGGGTTTCGCCGGTCAGGCCCGCCACGGCGCCGGCGCTTTCATCCATGACGGTCTGGGTCAGGCGGCGCATTTCGCTTTGCGATTCGACCTCGCTCCACAGCGCGGTGAAGGCGCGGCCGCGAAGCTCATGGCCGAGCAGGGCGCAAAGCCGCGTGCCGGCAAGCCTGAAGACAGGCCCGATCGGTTCATTCTCGAGAACGAAGGTGTCGGCCAGCGCATGACGCAGGGCGCCCGGCTCGATTTCGCCGCGCTCGGGTGCCGTGCGCTCTCCACGGAGAGCGTCCCAGTACTCGAAGACGAGGCGCGTGCTTGTGTTCTTCATTCCGGTACCCAGTGCTGCCGGCCGCCGTCATGCGCGCCGTTGCGTCCCGCGATGGCGCAGAAACGTCAGGAGGCGGGACGAATCGACCCTTCGAACTGCGAGAGACGCAGGTGGCATGCCGTCTTGCCATGCGGGCCGGTCGCTGTTCGGGTAAACGGTGCGTTAAGGTTAACAAGACCTTGAGATTGTGGATAACCCATTACAATGTATATAAAATTTTCGGTTTTCACGGGCTCCGGGCCCGTGTTCGGAAGGGGCCGGCGGGGGATGTGACCGTGGCGCTGCGCCATCTGGCGGCGCGCCTGCACAGCCGGGAGAAAGGGGAGGGCCGCAAGGCTTCTCCCCTTTTTCACGTCGCTGCGCTGCGGCCGGAGCCTTCGCCCGTCTGCCTCGCCTCCGTTCGCTTGGCTTGCCAGCGGCGGCGGCTTCGGCAAGGGTTGGCCGGCATGTCATACCCTCCTGCCGGCCACTCGGCCCCACCCCAGCGCGAACCGATCCTCAACCTCCCCGCGGCCATCGTCTGGCTGACCGTGGTGCTGGCCGCGATCCAGGGCGGGCGCTCGCTGCTGTCGGCCTATGACGATTATCTGCTGCTCTCCTGGCTGGCCTTCGTGCCGGCGCGCCTCAGCCTGTGGCTGGCGCCCGAGCGCCTCGAGGAGATGGTTAGCGCCGTGGCGGGCGCGTCTGCGGGGCAGGATCTCGCCGACCGTCTGCAACTCGTGCGGCTGCTGCTGTCCGATGGCGGGCCGCGCCTCTGGACCCTGCTGAGCTACGGGCTGCTGCACGGCTCCTGGGTGCATCTCGTCACCAATGTGGTCTGGCTCGCGGCCTTCGGCAGCCCCGTGGCGCGTCGGCTGGGGACGGGGCGGTTCCTCAGTCTGATGGGGTTGTCGACGATCGGCGGGGCGCTGCTGCACTGGTTTGCGCGCGATCTCGACGTGCTGCCGCTCGTCGGCGCTTCCGCCGCGGTCTCGGGCGCGACGGCGGCGGCGATCCGGTTCGTCTTCGCGCCGGGGCTGCGCTTCGGCGCGCTTGCCGACGACGCAGTGGTCCGTGCGATCCCGGCCGAGCCGATGGGCCAGCTCTGGCGCAATTCGCGCGCGATGCTGTTCATCGGGATCTGGTTTGCCACGAACATCCTGTTCGGGTCCGGGCTGGTGCCGATCATGGGAGAGGAGACCAGCATCGCCTGGGAGGCCCATATCGGGGGGTTCATGGTCGGGCTCCTGCTGTTCCCGCTGTTCGACCGGGGCGCCGTGCGGCGCTGAAGCCGGCTTTGCGCCCCTCCGGGCGCCCTTTGAACACGCCTCGGACGCGCCTTGCCTGCGCCGGTGTCTTCGCCCACACTGGCGGCAATCGCAGCGTTCCCGAGACCCTCCGGCGCGCGTCCCTGCCGGACCTCCACCGGGACCAGCGCGATCCCGCGCGCCGGACAACGGCGCCACCCCAAGGAGGACACGCCATGAATGTCGAGAAGCTTCTGGGCGACAAGGGCCGCGAGGTGATTTCGGTCCAGCCGCATCGCACCCTGGGCGAGGCGGTTCGCACACTCAGCGAAAAGCGGATCGGCGCCGTGGTCGTGATGGGGGCCGACGGGGCGCTGGTCGGCATCCTGTCCGAGCGCGACATCATCCGGGCGCTCGGCGAGAGCGGGGCTGCCGCGCTCGAGAGCCCCGTCTCGCGGGTGATGACGGCGAAGGTCGTGACCTGTCGCCCGCAGACCAGCGTCGACGAACTGATGGAAACCATGACGTCGGGCCGCTTCCGCCATGTCCCCGTCGTCGAGAACGGCAGCGTCATCGGGCTCATCTCGATCGGCGACGTCGTCAAGCATCGCGTCGCGGCGATCGAGGCCGAGAGCCGGGCGATGCGCGACTACATCGCGATGGCCTGAGGCGGCGCTTCAGGTCGAGAGGCGGCTGCCGGCGATCGCCGTCTCGATATCGTCAAGGCAGCGGCGGGTGGCCTGGCGACCGAGTTCGATCGTCTCCTGCGCCCGGTGGAAGTCGAACAGCCCCATGCGGCCGAGCCTGGGGCCGATCATGACGTCGGGCGGATCGCCCGCCAGGCGCGAGCGCGAAATCCGGTCCTGGGTGATGTTGAAGGCGTCGATCATGACGCCGGCGAGGCCGGGCCTGATCTCGCTCGTGCGGCCGACGAGACCCCGCACCCGCCGCGCCGCGCCCGTGATCCCGCCGAGCCAGCGCGAGGTCGGCCTGACGTCCAGTTCGGGCACGATGTCGGGTTCGGGATCGGCGGCATGCTGCTGGATGATGGTGCCGCGGCCGGCGAGATCGCTGTTGAGGTTGACGCAGATCACGATGTCGGCCCCGAGCGCGCGCGCGGCCGTGACCGGCACCGGATTGACCAGTGCGCCATCCATCAGCCAGCGGCCGCCGAGCTTGACCGGATCGAACACGCCCGGCAGCGCATAGGAGGCGCCCAGCGCCTCGACCAGCGCGCCTTGCGTGAGCCAGATCTCGTGGCCGGTGCCGAGCTCGGTGGCGATGGCGACGAAGCGCGTCGGCAGGGCCTCGATGCGCTGCCCGGCGAGATCGCGCTCCAGCAGGCGCTTGAGCCGGCCGCCGCCGATCAGGCCGGCGCCGCCGATATGGAAGTCCATCAGGCCGACGACGCGGCGCTTGGTCAGGCCGGTGGCGAATTCGGTGAGTTCGCCGAGCTTGCCGGCGGCAAAGCAGCCGCCGACGACCGCGCCAATCGAGGTCCCGGCGATGACGTCGGGCGTATAGCCCGCCTCCTTCAGGACCTCGAGCACGCCGATATGAGCCCAGCCGCGGGCGGCGCCGCCGCCCAGCGCCAGCCCGATCTTCGGCCGGCCGTTCGGTGGGGGCTTCGGCATGCTGGCGTCGTTCATCGGCGCATCACCTCGGCAGTTTCGATGTCGAGACCCGCAGGCACATCTCGCGCCAGGGCCGGGTCCTCGGCTGGTGACGGCGTCGCGTCGGCCTGGCGACCGTGCCGATGAGGCGTCGCCGTCTGGCCGCAACCCGTGGGCAAACCGTCACCTCCCGGTGACGATCCCGCCCCATGAACGCCAGCCGTTAGCGACGGCATTTGACGGGACGATGAAATGGCCGCGACGGGGTCGCCGCCGGCCTCCTCAAGACAGGGTTCCGGCCGTTCAGACAAACAGCAGCGGCGAGCCGGCGTCCTCGCGCAGGGGCTGGACGCGGTAGAAGCAGGAGCGGCGGCCGGTGTGGCAGCAGCCGCCATCGCCCGCGACTTTGACCTTCAGCCAGAGCGCGTCCTGGTCGCAATCGACCCGCATCTCGACGATCGTCTGGGCCTGGCCGGAGGTGGCGCCCTTGTGCCAGAGCTCGCCGCGCGAGCGCGACCAGTACCAGGCCTCGCCGGTCTCGATCGAGCGGGCCAGCGCCTGCGCGTTCATATGCGCGACCATCAGCAGCTCGCCCGTCGCAGCATCGGTGGTGACGCAGGTGACGAGGCCGTTTGCGTCGAAGCGCGGGCTGAGCGTGGTGCCCTCTTCGAGGGCCTGCTTGTCGGCGGCGACGGGGAAGGACGGCATGGCGGGCTCCGGAACGACAAAGGGCGCATCGCGAGGATGCGCCCTTGTAGGGCTGGCCGGCCCCCCGGCCAATCGCAAATCCGCAGGCGTCACAGCCCCGGCGACTTGACCATGGTGAAGAAGCGGACCTGTTCACCGGGGTCGCTGAAGACGCCGGTGTAGCGGGTCGTCATCGTCGAGGAGCCCTGCTTCTGCACGCCGCGCATCGACATGCACATGTGCTCGGCCTCGACCAGCACGGCGACGCCGCGGGGCTTCAGGGCCTTGTCGATGACGTCGGCGATCTGCGCGGTCATCGTCTCCTGGGTCTGGAGGCGGCGCGCGTAGACATCGACCACGCGGGCGAGCTTCGACAGGCCGACGACCCCGGTCGAGGGGTAGTAGCCGATATGGGCCTTGCCGACGAAGGGCACCATATGGTGCTCGCAATGCGAATAGAACGGGATGTCGCGGACCAGGACCATGTCCCTGTAGCCTTCGACCTCCTCGAAGACGCGATCGAGGATTTCGTGGGGATCCTCGCCATAGCCCTTGTAGAACTCCCGATACGCCTTGGCGACGCGCCGTGGCGTATCGAGCAGGCCCTCGCGCGACGGGTCGTCGCCGGCCCACAGGAGAAGGGTGCGGACGGCTTCTTCGGCCTGCTCCTGCGTCGGCTGCTTGATCAGAAACTTGTCTGCGGAGGGACCCAGGGTCCGCTCGACCGACAAGGACTTAACCACAGGGTTCATGTGGCGCCTCCCGTTACGGTGAACCGATCTACGCTGCCGATCTCTGGCTGGACCACGCGGACCATCGGTTTGCCGCGATTTTTTTCAGGCGCCGGTGCGCCCACTTGGGCTCTCCCGCTGGCCCATCATCCACCTTATATTGACGAGCCGCGCCAGTCATTCCAGGGCCGGCGGAGATCACGACATGCTGAGCGACGTCTATAACAAGCGCATCCTCGAACTGGCTGCCAACATCCCGCTGCTGGAGCGGCTGCCGATGCCGGACGCCACCGTCAAGGCGCATTCGCGTCTCTGCGGCTCGACGGTGACGGTCGACGTCACCATGGCGGGCGATGTGGTCACCGGCTTCGGGCATGAGGTCAAGGCCTGCGCGCTCGGCCAGGCTTCGTCGGCGATCATGGCGCACCATGTCGTCGGCTCGACGGCCGCTGAACTGCGCCATGTCCGGGAGCAGGCCCGTGCCATCCTCAAGGACAATGCCGAGCCGCCCGAGGGCAAATGGGCGGATCTCGCGGTGCTGGTTCCGGTGCGCGACTACAAGGCGCGCCATGCCTCGACGCTGCTGACCTTCGATGCCGTGGTGGACGCCATCGCGCAGATCGAGCAGCGCCGCAGCGGGCAGGCGGTCGCGTGAGCCGGGCGGGCCGGCCCTATTTGAGGCCCAGCGCCAACCTCGTCTCGGCGCGGGTGTCGTCGAAACGGGCGCGAAAGGCGCGCTCCGCCAGCAGCGCCCTGGCGATGGCCCGGCCGGCCTTGTCGCCCGCCACCAGATCGCTGCGGTAATGAAAGCCGCAGACCAGGCGGCTCTCGCCGTAATCGGCCACCCTCTGCTCGAGCTTGGCGGCGAGTTCGGGCGCGGCCTCCTTGAGCAACTCGGCATAGAGCGCGGCCGTGGCGGCGTGGCCGGCGGGGAAGGACGTTCCCTCGGGGCGGCCGCCCGGGCAGGGCTTGACCCGGACCTTGTTCCAGACCGTGAACGGCCGCTGCCGGCTGGTCAGGCGGCGGACGCCGAGCAGCACGATGCCGAGCTCGATCTGCGCCTCGCGATAGAGAAGCCGGACCTCGCGATGCTCGTTGCCGGCGAAGGGTATGTCGGCGCCTTCGAGAAACCGCGCGAGCGTCTGATACTGGTCGGCGATGGCCGCCTTCTCGCGCTCGGGCGTGCGGTTGAGGGTGATCTGGAGAACCTCGTCGAATTCCCGCTTCTGTTCGGGCGAGTTCATCGCGGGCGGCAGGCCGATCAGCGAGGCGATGTCGACCTTGCCCGGTTCCAGCCACAACAGGTTGGCGCGCTGCTGGGCGGCCGCCGGAACGGACCCGACCATCAAGGCTGCAGCCAGACCCAACGCGGCGGCGCCCAGGCGGAACGGGTTGGGTCGCGAAACGGGGCGGTTCATGGCGAATCTCGGTTTGGATGACGAGCGCGATGAAATGGCATCGCAGCGCGCCTTGTCACGTCTTTTCGCGCAGGCGGCGCGGATAAAGCGGGCTCCGCGGCGCGGCGCCCATTTCGCGATCCGCGGCTACCAGCTCAGCCTGTCGATGCTGATCGGCCGGCACTGCCGGCATTGGCCGAGCTGCTCGGCCTATACCGACGAGGCGATCCAGCGTTTCGGGCTGTGGCGCGGCGGCTGGGTCGGGGTGGCGCGGATCTGCCGCTGCACCCCGCTGGGCACGAGCGGCATCGACCTCGTCTGCGAGGCGTTGCCGGCCGAGGCGCGCTGGTATCGGCCGTGGTCCTATGGCCGCTGGCGCGGGGTCAACGCGCCGGCCGAGCCTTAAGGGGGCCGAGCGTTCGTTCCGAGGCGATTGCCTGCCGACCTGCGCTGGTATAGGCGGGGCCCCTTGGCGGTGTCCTCAACCGGATACGGACATCGCCGCGCAAGTTCAGCCTCTGGCTTGCCTCCCCATGTATCCGGCCTTGTCTTACGGGGTTCGTATCCCCGAGTGAGCAGGAGCGACGATCGATGACGATCTCCCTGACATTTCCCGATGGCGCAATGCGCGAGTTTCCCTCCGGCATCACCGGAAAGGCGATCGCCGGCGGCATCTCGCCCTCTCTCCTCAAGCGCACCGTGGCCATGGCCATCGATGGCGTGGTCGTCGATCTCGCCGATCCGATCGCGAAGGACTCGAAGATCGAGTTCCTGACGCGCGAGGATCCGCGCGCGCTGGAGCTGATCCGGCATGACTGCGCCCATGTCCTCGCCGAGGCCGTGCAGGCGCTCTGGCCCGGCACGCAGGTGACGATCGGCCCGGTGATCGAGGGCGGCTTCTTCTATGATTTCGCCCGCAACGAGCCTTTCACGCCCGACGATTTGCCGGTCATCGAGAAGAAGATGCGGGAGATCATCGCCAGGGACGCGCCCTTCACCAAGGACGAGTGGAGCCGCGAGAAGGCCAAGGCGTTCTTCGCGGACAAGGGCGAGGCCTACAAGGTCGAACTCGTCGACGCGATTCCGGAAGACCAGACGCTGAAGATGTATGCGCAGGGCGATTGGATCGACCTCTGCCGCGGCCCGCACATGACCTCGGTCGGCAAGGTCGGCACCGCCTTCAAGCTGATGAAGGTGGCCGGCGCCTATTGGCGCGGCGACAGCAACAACGCCATGCTGACCCGCATCTACGGCACCGCCTTCGCCAAGCAGGAAGAGCTCGACGCGCATCTTCACCAGATCGAGGAGGCGGAGAAGCGCGACCACCGCAAGCTCGGCCGCGAGATGAACCTGTTCCACTTCCAGGAGGAGGGGCCGGGCGTCGTGTTCTGGCACTCCAAGGGCTGGCGGCTGTTCCAGGAGATCCTGACCTATATGCGCCGCCGGCTCGCCGCCGACTATGAAGAGGTCAACGCGCCGCAGATTCTCGACAAGTCGCTCTGGGAGACGTCCGGCCACTGGGGCTGGTATCAGGACAACATGTTCGCGGTGAAGTCGGCCTCGGCCTTCGAGAACCCCAACGACGCGACGAAGGACCAGAAGGTCTTCGCGCTGAAGCCGATGAACTGCCCCGGCCATGTGCAGATCTTCAAGCACGGTCTGAAGAGCTACCGCGATCTGCCGATCCGGCTGGCGGAATTCGGCGCGGTGCATCGCTACGAGCCCTCGGGCGCGCTGCACGGGCTGATGCGCGTGCGCGGCTTCACGCAGGACGATGCGCATATCTTCTGCGCCGAGGACGATCTGGCGGCCGAGTGCCTGAAGATCAATGAGCTGATCCTGTCGGTCTATGCCGATTTCGGCTTCACCGACGATCTCGTCATCAAGCTCTCGACACGGCCCGACAAGCGCGTCGGCACGGATGCGATGTGGGACCATGCCGAGGACGTGATGAACCGCGTCCTGATCGAGATCGCGACGCAGTCGGGCAACCGGATCAAGACCGAGATCAACCCGGGCGAGGGGGCGTTTTACGGGCCGAAATTCGAATATGTCCTGCGCGACGCCATCGGCCGCGACTGGCAGTGCGGCACGACGCAGGTCGATTTCAACCTGCCCGAGCGTTTCGGTGCCTTCTATATCGGCTCCGACGGCGAGAAGAAGACGCCGAGCATGGTGCATCGCGCCATCTGCGGCTCGCTGGAGCGCTTCACCGGAATCCTGATCGAGAACTTCGCCGGGCATTTCCCGCTCTGGCTCGCGCCCGAGCAGATCCTGGTCTGCCCGATCACCTCCGAGGCCGATGCCTATGCCGAGGACGTGACCATGGCCTGCCTGTCAGCCGGCCTGCGGGCGCGGGCCGACCTGCGCAACGAGAAGATCTCCTACAAGGTGCGCGAGCATTCGCTGGCCAAGGTCCCGGTGATCCTGGCGGTCGGCAAGCGCGAGGCGGAGGAGCGCACCGTGACCGTGCGCCGCCTCGGCAGCCAGGCGCAGACGGTGATGAGCCTCGACGCGATGCTGGAGGCGATGACCGACGAGGCGACGCCGCCGGACCTGAAGCGGCGTAACGCGGAACGGGCGGCGAAGGCTGCAGGCTGATCGCGCGTCATTCTCGGGCGGCGCGCAGCGCCGACCCGAGAATCTCTCGCGGGGAGGCATTCTCTGAACGAGATGCTCGGGTCGAGCCCGAGCATGACGTGTCTCTGACACCCCTCGCCAACCGCCAGTCCCCCATGCCAGATTGCCGCACATGCTGACGGGGTCCTATCGCAAGCGGCTCGAGGCCGATCTCATTCGCTGGGTCGGCGAGGGGCTGGTCACGGCCGAGGCCGCCGGGGCGATCCGCCGTTCGGTCGCGGCCGAGGGCGGCTTCAAACTGCCGGGCCTGCTCGGGCTGTTCGGTGGTCTCCTGATCGCGTCGAGCATGGCCGCCTTCGTGGCCGCGAACTGGGAGCTGATCCCGCGCTTGCTCAAGCTCGCGGCGATCCTGATCGGGGTCGTCGCAGCCCTCGGCATCGCCGCCCGTCTCGACAGCCGCGGTTCGCGGATGGGGGCGGATGCGGCGGCCAGTTGCGGCGTCCTCATCTTCGGAGCGGGCATCGCGCTGATCGGCCAGATGTATCATCTGCCGGCGGACTGGCCGGCCGGGGCTCTGCTGGTCGCGCTCGGCGCGCTCGTCGTCGCGGCGCTGCTGCGCTCCAATGGCGCCCTGGCCATCGCCTTCGTGGCGCTTTGCGCCTGGAGCGGCGGGCGCTGGCAGGAAAGCCAGGGCGCGCTGCATCTGGCCTTCTTCCTTGTCTACCTCCCGGCGCTGTGGCTGGCCTGGGGGCGGCAGAACCGCCTCGTCCATCATCTCGCCGTGCTCGCTCTGGCGTTCTGGCTGGTGATGGTGCCCGGCGACTGGGTTGGCCGCGGTTTCGATTACGGCCTGCTCGCCTATGGTCTGGCGATCTCGGCCTCCTTTGTCGCCCTGGGGGCGATGGCGCTCGACCGCGGCGGCCTCGCCCTGTTGGGCTGCTGCCTGCCCTGGGGGCTGTTCGGCTTCGTGCTGATGCTCGATTTCGAGTTGATCCGCATCCTCGACCTTTACGGCTCGCGCGCGGGGCGGGCCTTCTGGGCCAACTATGCGGCTTATGCCGCGGCGTTTGCCGCAATCGCGGCCTGTGCCGGGCTGGCGCGCGACCGGCGCTTCGCCTGGCCGCTGGCGCTGGCGCTGGTGCTCGGCCTCGTCGTGCCGCTGGTGTTCTGGAGCGGGCTCGCCACCGGGCTTGCGGGCAAGGTGGTGGTGGCGAGCCTCGTGCTGGGCTCCGCCATCGCGCTCGTCGTCGCGGGCGTCACCGGCGGGGTGCGGCGTCTGACGCTGGCGGGCTCGGGCATGTTCGGCCTCGCGATCCTGATCCTGCTCTGGCAGACGATCGGCACGCTGCTCGACCAGTCGCTGTTCTTTCTGGTCGCAGGGGCGTTGCTGCTCGCGCTGGCCGGCGCGGCCCGGCGGCTGTTCGCGCGCCTCGCGCGGCCGGCCGGGGAGGCAGCCTGATGGCGATGTCCGCCTTTCGCTTGCCCGCGGCGGATGCGCTGATCGCCCGCCTGCCGCTGCTGTGGCGGATGCTCGCGGCGATGCTGCTCCTGAGCGGCGGCCTGCTGGCGCTGGTCCAAAGCCGAGCCGGCATCCTGCGCAGCGGGACGGAGGTTCGGCTGAAGACCGTGCCGGTCGATCCGCGCGACCTGTTTCGCGGCGACTACGTCGTGCTCGCCTATCCGATCAGCCTCGTCGAGGCCACGCCCGCCGGCGGCGCACCGCCGTTTCGGCGTGGGGAGACGGTCTACGTCAGCCTCGCAGCCGATGCCGAGGGGTTTGCCCGGGCCACCGGCGTCGCCAGGGCAAGGCCCGCCGTCTCGGGAACCGATGTCGTCATGGCAGGGCGTGTGGTCTCCACGGGCGCCTGTGCGGTGAACGAAGCGGGACAGCCCGATTGCGCAGCGGGCGCACGGCGCCTGCGCATCGCTTATGGGCTGGAGAGCTATTTCGTGCCGCAGGGCCAGGGGCGCAGGATCGAGACCACGCCGCGGGCGCGCATCGAGGTCGTGGCGGCCGTCTCGGCGTCCGGCGAGGCGGCGATCAAGCGCTTGCTGATCGACGGCAAGCTCGTCTATGCGGAGCCGCCTTACTGAGCCGGCGTGCCCCTGATGGCGCGCTGACACGCCCTTCAGCGCCCTCGCACGAGGCTTTGCCTCACGGCCGCCACACAGGCTTGTGAAGCGAAGTTCAGTGACCGTTAACCGCGTCGGCTTTATGAACGCCACATGAACGAGTTGGGTGCTGGCGTTCAGATCGGGAACCCGACACGCCGACCCGACGTTCCTGAGATCTCGTCCGTTAACATGCTGGATGTCGCCCTGTGACGCAGGTCATCACCCTGTTGCGCTTCATGCTCCTGGGCCGCGGCCCGGGCGAGGGCGGCGTGGCGGTGGCGCGGGACGCCCGCATCGATGTGATCCGCGGGCTCGCCCTGCTGATGATCTTCATCAATCACATGCCCGGCAACATCATCGCCGCCTATATGCCGCATAATTTCGGCTTCTCGGACGGGGCCGACGCCTTCGTGCTGCTGGCCGGCGTCTCCGCGACGCTGGCCTATGGCAGCCTGATCGAGCGTCGCGGGCTCGTCGTCAGCGCGCTGAAGATCGGCGCCCGGCTCTGGACGCTCTACATCGCGCATCTCGCGATGTTCATCCTCGTCTGCGGCGTCGTGGCGGCGGCGGTAACGCGCACGCAGAACCCGCTCTACATCGAGGCGATCAACATCCAGCCCTTCTTCAGCGACACGCTGGCGGCGCTGGTCGACGTCCTGCTGCTGCGCTACCAGCCGTCCTATCTCGACATCCTGCCGCTCTATATCGTGCTGCTGGCCCTGTTTCCGCTGGTCTATCTGGCTGCACGCCGCAGCCCGATCGCAACCGTGCTGGTGTCGCTGTCGATCTGGCAGGCGGCGCTGTGGTTCGGGCTGAACTTCCCCAATGTCCATGCGGCGGGCTGGTTCTTCAACCCCTTCGCCTGGCAGGTGATCTTCACGCTGGGCATCGTCATCGGTCTGGCGATGCAGCGGGGCATCGCCACGCCGCAGGCGCGCTGGCTGGACGCGGTCGCGCTGGCCATCCTCGTCGGCGCCTATCTGGCGAAGACCGCCTCCGGCAATCCGACCGGGATCGCGCTCTTCAACGACTGGTTCGACTCGGTCCAGCTCGGC
Source organism: Allobosea sp. (assembly GCF_030695125.1). GTDB lineage: Bacteria > Pseudomonadota > Alphaproteobacteria > Rhizobiales > Beijerinckiaceae > Allobosea. The sequence goes on from NZ_JAUYTP010000073.1 coordinate 119,496, forward strand.
TCGGACAAGACCAATCTGGCCTGGAGCCGCCTGCTGCATCTTCTGGCCCTGGTCTGGCTGGCGATGCGGTGGCTGCCGGCGGGCGCTGGTCTGCTGCGGCACGCCGTCGGTCGCATGCTCGCGACGGTCGGGAAGCATTCGCTCGACGTCTTCTGTGCCGGTACGGTTCTATCGATCGCAGGCCAGATCGTGATGGCCGAAACCGGCTTCGCAATGGGCCCGCAGTTGCTCGTTTGCCTGGTCGGGGTTAGCATTCTGGTCGGTCTGGGGATTTTCCTGACGTGGTATCAGTCGCTCACGCTCTCCGGTGGCCCGTCCGCCAAGCCGTCGCAGCAGGCATCGTCGCAGCCGCGCTGAGCGTTTGTGCCGTGGCGCTGCCTGCGGTCGCAGGGCCGATGACGCTCGCCGACGCCGCCGACCAGCGCTGTCGCGCCGGTGCGTCCGCCAGCGGCTTCCAGCCCGCCTTGCCGATCGCGACGAAGACGTTGCGCGACACCGGCAAGCTCACCATCGTAGCGATCGGGTCATCGACCACGGCTGGCGCGGGAGCGAGCGGCGAGGACAAGAGCTACCCCACCGTTCTGCAGGACGAGTTGCGGCGGCGACTGCCGCAGGCTGAAATCCGCGTGGTCAATCGCGGCGTCGGCGGCCAATCCGCCTATGAGATGCTGACGCGGATGAACACCGACGTCATCGAGCAGGCGCCCGCCCTCGTGATCTGGCAGACGGTCGCGGCCGATGTGGTCAACCATGTCGGCGAGGACAAGCTCGCCAAGATCCTCAAGAAGGGCATCCGCAAGATCCAGGGCGCCGGCATCGATCTGGTGATGATGGACCTGCCCTGGCTGCAGCGCGCGGATCGCTATCCCCATTACGACGATTACCGGGCCGTGCTGAAGCGCGCCGCCGACGCCTCGGGCGTGCCCGTCTTCCCGCGCTACGGGATGATGAAGGAGTGGGCGCATTCGCAGCGTTTCACCCCCGAAGAGCTGATCGGCATGAACGGGACGGAACTGGTCGAGGCCGGCTATCGCTGCCTGGCCATCCGGATCGCCGATGGCGTCGCGGCCGCGGTCACGACGGCCCGCCCGGAGCGAACCGAGGCGCGCAAGGTCACCTACTGAGCGCGCGGGTTCAGCGCGCCAGGACCTCGATGTCGCGGTCGAGGCCGGACTCGACCTTGAAGTCGCGCGAATAGACCTGGCCCTCCTGCCGGGCGATCAGGACATAGTCGCCCTCCGCCAGGATCACCTGCGGAAAGGCGCCGATCGCCTCGCGGATGACGTCGCCGCCGGGCGTCAGAACGCTGAAGGCGGTGCCGGCGAAGGCCTCGCCGCCGGCTGCCGCGACCAGCTTCAGGGTGACGCGGGCGGCGCGGTGATGCAGCGTCGCGTCGGTGATCCTGCCGGATTCGACCTTCACATCGGCGCGCTGGATCGCGTTGGAATCGCCATAGGTCGAGACGACGTGATAGGTGCCCTCCGGCAGGCGAATGAGCTCGCTGCCACGCGCATTGGTGACGAGGCGGCCCTCCGAATTGCCCTGCAGGGGCACGAAGACCTGGAAGCTGAGCTGGGCGGGGGCGATCGGCGCATCGCCGATCGAGCCGGCCAGCGAAAGCCCTCCCGCGCTGATGGCGAGTTGGTCGCGCAACCCTTGCGCGCCCAAGGTGATGCGCTTCGTGCCGCTGGCGAAGCCGTAGGCGGCATGCAGCAGATAGGTTCCGGGCTCGAGCGCAAAGACCGGCTCGGCATCCGACGAGCGCGCCACGATGCGGGGCGGCGAGCCATCCGCCGTTTCGCTGAGGATGCGCCAGACGAGGCCGGAGCGGATCGGCTTGCGGTCGTTGGCGAACTGGGCGGCGAGCCGCAGCGAGGCAAGCGAGGCAGCAGGGGCGGGTGCAGGCTGGGTCGGCGCGGCTTCCGTCGCGGGGCCGCCCGCGGGACCTGGCGTCGCCGGTACCGTCTGCGCGACGCTTTGTCCCGGCAGCAGGGCGAGCATGGAAGCGAGCACGCCCGCAGCCAGCCCGCGCCGTCCCTCGAACCGGTCGAATTCAAACATGCTCACAGCCCTTGGTCGCCTTGCGTTTCCGTCTCAGCAGGCTCGCTTGTCCTGATCATGGCAAGACACTAGGTCTGGGCCGGTTCCTCGCGCCCAGGTGCTTCATGACCGATACGCTCTCCCTGCTCAAGCTGCGCCGCTCGGTGCCGCCGCAATTCCTTGCCGCGCCCGGCCCCGACGCCGGGCAACTCGACGACCTCCTGACCATCGCCTCGCGTGTGCCCGACCATGGCAAGCTCGTGCCCTGGCGCTTCATCGTGTTTTCCGGCGAGGCGCGTGCGCAAGCCGCCGATGTCGTGGCGCAGGCCTTCCAGAACCGCAATCCGGACGCCAAGCCCGAACAGGTCGCCTTCGAGCGCAACCGCCTGCTGCAGGCGCCGGTGATCGTCGCCGTGGTGTCGCGCGCCGCTCCGCATGTGAAAATCCCGCAATGGGAACAGGAGCTGACGGCCGGAGCGGTCTGCATGTCGATGCTCGTCGCGGCACAGGCAATGGGCTTCGGCGGCTGCTGGCTGACCAACTGGTTCGCGTTCGATCGCAGCGTGCTGACGTCGTTCGGGCTGGCGGCGGAAGAGCGCATCGCCGGTTTCATCCATCTCGGCACGCCGGCATCGGTTCCCGCCGACCGCGAGCGGCCGGTGCTCGCCGACATCGTCAGCCATTACGGAGTGTGACGACATGATCTATTCGCCCGCGCTGCAGGACCACGGCCTCGGTCACGACCCCTTCAAGGCGATCGTGACGCCGCGCCCGATCGGCTGGATCACGGCGATGAGCGCGAAGGGCGAGATCAATCTCTCACCCTACAGCTATTTCAATGCGGTTTCGACACGGCCGCACATCGTCATGTTCTCCTCCGAGGGCAAGAAGGACGCGGTCGCCTTCATCGAGGAGACCGGTGAGTTCACCTGCTCCATGGTGACCAAGGCGCTGGCGCATCCGATGAACCTGACCTCGGCGCCGCTGGCGCGCGGGACGAGCGAGTATGGCCATGCCGGGCTCGAGATGGCGCCGTCGCGCTTCGTCAAGCCGCCGCGCGTGGCGGCGAGCCCCGCCGCGCTCGAATGCAAGCTGCTCTCGGTGCAGCAGCTCGTCGATCTCGACGGCAACGCGGTCGAGCGCTGGATGGTGCTGGGCCAGGTCGTCGGCATCTTCATGGACGACGCCTTCATCCGCGACGGGCGCTTCGACACCGCCGCCGCGCATCCGATCGCGCGCTGCGGCTATGCGGATTATGCCGAGGTCGACCACCTGTTCTCGATCGAGCGCCCGCCGGGCGGGTGAGGGGTGACGGCCACGCTCGGTAGGGCCTTTGCTTAGGCACCGAAACCTGGCCGTCATCCTGGGCGACCGAAGGTCGTCCGGGATCCATCATCGGGCACGCCGGCGCTTGAGGATGGATCCCGGCCTGCGCCGCTGCGCGGCTTGTCCAGGATGACGGTGAAGCCCAGTCAGCCCGCGGCCTTCACGCGGTAGTCGCCGAGCGGTGCCAGCGCTGCGTTGATGGCGGCGGCGTCGAGCGCGGCCCCTTCCGGCAGGGTCAGGCGCGGCGGCTCCAGGGTCACGCGCGTCCCCGGAGCGAGCTTGGTCGCGGCCTGTTGCACGCGCGACAGGCAGCCGCCGCAATGCATGCCCGAAACCTCGAAAACCTGAGTCATTGGAATCGTCTCCAGCGGTTCATTCAATCCGTTTCGCAGCCCGCGCCTTGACGCGCTGCGCCCTGATCAGATGGGGACGATCGAGCATTTCGCCATCGAGCCCGATCACGCCTACCCCGGGATTCGCCTCGAACAGCGCGATGATGGCCTCGGCCCGGGCCAGCGCGTCCGGCGAGGGCGCGAAGATCTCGTTGATCGGCGCGACCTGGTCGGGGTGGATCGCCATCTTGCCGGTGAAGCCGTCGCGGCGCGCCGCGAGGCACTCGGCGCGGAAGGCTTCCGCATCGCGAAACGCGGTGAAGACGGTGTCGATCGCATCGACCTGGGCGGCGGCTGCGGCAAACAGCGTCAGCGAGCGGGCGAGGCGATACGGATCGGTATAGGCGCCGCTCTCGAGCCGGTTGGTCTCGGCGCCGAGATCGGCCGAGAGGTCCTCGGCGCCCCAGGTCAGGGCCGCGAGCCGGTGCGTCGCGCCGGCATAGCTGCCCATCCCGAAGATGCCCTTGCCGGTCTCGGTCGCGATCGGGATGATCCTGGTCCCGCCATCGGGCAGGTCGCATTCGGCCTCGCGCACGGCGATCTTGGCGGCGAGATGGCCGGCGTCGCTGCCGCCCTCGGCCTTGGGAAGCATGATGGCATCGGGCGCGCCGGGCATGACGGCATCGAGATCGGCCTCGGTCAGGCCCGTCGTCAGCGCGTTGATGCGCACGATCAGGAGCGGCCGGCGCGGCAGGGCGCGGGCGGCCTCCAGAAAGGCGCGGGTGATCTCGCGCGCCTGCGGCTTGGCGTCGAGCGCGACCGAATCCTCGAGATCGAGGATCAGCGCATCAGTGCCGCTGGCGAGGCCCTTCTGCTGCTTGCGGGGGCTGTCGCCGGGGACGAAGAGGAGCGAGCGCATCAGGGTCAGACGTCCAGGGTGACGGGGGCAGGGTGCCGGCGCATGAAGGCCTGGCGGCGGCACTGCGCCACCAGCGTGCCGTCCTGCTTGTAGGCGCGATGATGAAACTCGACGATGCCGGCGTCGGGCCGCGAGCGCGATTCGCGCTTGGCGACGATCTCGGTGGTGACGTTGATCGTGTCGCCCTCGAAGAGCGGGGCCGGGAAGGTGACGTCGGTCATGCCGAGATTGCCGATCGTCGTGCCGACCGTGGTGTCGTTGACCGAGATGCCGATCATCAGCCCCAGCGTGAACAGCGAGTTCATCAGGGGCTGGCCCCATTCGGTCTCGGTCGCGCAGAAATGCGCATCGATATGAAGGGGTTGCGGGTTCAGCGTCATGTTGGAAAACAACATGTTGTCCATCTGCGTCACGGTGCGCGTCAGGCCGTGCTCGATGACGGCGCCAATCTCGAAATCCTCGAAATAGATCCCCCCGCGCTTGTGGCGCTTCAGCTCCGGCATCGCTGCGTCTCCGTGACATTGCGGCAGCCGCCCGGCCGCCAGCGCGAATCCATCCCGATTAACCGTTCGCTTACCATAACCGGGCCACTCTCCCCACAGCGCCGCAACGTCATGCGGCGGCCGCCGCCGGCGGGTTCGCCCGAGAGTGCCGATGTTCCTGTTCTCCACCCCGCAGACGCGTGAAGCCCAGCCGACCAACCCGGTCGTCAGCGCGATTCGCGACGGCGCGGCCAAGACCGGCGCCGGCTTCGATTATCTGCTGAAGACGGCGCAACGCGAATCGTCGCTGGAGCCCGATGCCAAGGCCAAGACCTCGAGCGCGACCGGGCTGTTCCAGTTCATCGAGCAGACCTGGCTCTCCATGGTCAAGCAGGAGGGGCCCAAGCAGGGCCTGTCCAGCTATGCCGATGCGATCACCGAGTCGAGTGGCGGGCGCCTGACGGTTGCCGACCCCGCGGCCCGCGAAAAGATCCTCGAACTCCGCAAGGATCCGCAGGTCGCAGCCGTGATGGCGGGCGCGCTGACGCAGAAAAACCGTGACCAGCTTGCCGGGGCGCTCGGCCGCCAGCCGCATGCGGGCGAGCTCTACATGGCGCATGTGCTGGGTGCGCGCGGCGCCTCCGACCTGATCAAGGCTGCGGCCAGCGACCCGACCCGCGCGGCGGCGAAGGATTTTCCCGAGGCCGCCGCCGCCAATCGCAGCATCTTCTTCGACAAGACCGGCCGGGCGCGGGGTGCGCAGGAGGTTTATGGCGTGCTCGCCGCCAGCCACGCCAATACGCAGCTCGCGGCTTCGGCGACGGTGACGCAGGCGACGACCGGACAGGGCGACAAGCCCGCCGAGATCGCCGCCGCGCTGGCACCGGGGCGCGCCAAGGGGCTGATCGGGCTGTTCTCGACCGAGGGCTCGCGCGCGCCGGTGTCGCAGGCGGTCGCCAATCTCTGGGCGACGCCGCGCAAGGACGCCAGCCGCACCGCCTCGCTTGATCCCGCCGACCGCTATTTCCCGCGCCTGACGGCTACCGACGCCACCGCCGTGGCGCCGACGGAGGCCGATGCGGCCGCCGCCAACGCCGCCGCCTCGCGCCTGGCCGGCCAGGCCATCGGCGCCCCGCTGCCGCCGACGCGGCCTGTCGAGCTGACGCAGCCTGCCGCCACAGCCCAGGAGCGGCCTGCCGCCAAGGCGCGTCGGGCCCCGCTCGATCTCTCCGCCTTCATGATCCAGCGGAACGCGCGATGATCGTTCGCCGCTTTCTGCTCTGGGCCCGCACGGCCAATGCCGAGGAGCGCGCCGGTGGCGCGGCCGCGCTGGCGGGCGCCTATCTGCGCTCCGGCATGACCGAGGAGGACCGGGCCGAGGCCGAGACCGCTCTGATCTCGCTGATCGACGATCCCTCGCCGCGTGTGCGCCGCGCGATCGCCGAGGAGATGGCGTCGTCGGCGCGCGCGCCGCGCAATCTCGTACTCGGGCTGATCGCCGACCAGAGCGATGTCGCAGCCCTGGTGCTGGCGCATTCGCCGGTGCTGAGCGAGGCCGATCTGGTCGATGCGGCCGCGATCGGCGACACGCTCGCCCAGCGCGCCATCGCGATGCGTTCCTCGCTCTCGGCGGGCGTCAGCGCGGCGCTCGCCGAAGTCGGCTGCGAGGAGGCGCTGGTGACGCTGGCCGGCAACCGCACGGCCGACATTCCCGATTTCTCGCTGGAACGCATGGTCGAGCGGGCCGGCGACAGCGGTCCCTTGCGCGAGGCACTGCTGGACCGCGCCGATCTGCCGCCCGGCCTGCGCCAGTCGATCGCCGCGAAGGTCTCCGACGCGCTGTCGCGTTTCGTCACCGGCTGCGGTTGGCTGACGCCGGAGCGCAGCGCCCGTCTGGCGCGCGAATCCACCGAACGCGTTGCGGTCGCGCTGGCGGCCGGCGGCGAGGACAGCGACGCGCCGGCCATCGTCGAGGTGCTCAGACTCAACGGGCGCCTGACGCCGGGGCTGATGCTGCGCTCGCTGCTCTCGGGCGAACCGGCTCTGGCGGAGGCGGCGTTCGTCGCCCTGTCGGAACTGCCCAGCGCGCGCGTCGCCGCGTTGCTCCGCGACCGTCGCGGCGCAGGCCTCAAGGCGCTCTATCGCAAGGCGGGGCTGCCGGCCTCGCTGCAGCCGGCCTTCACCGCCGCGATCATGGCGCTCAACGCGCGCGGCTTCGACACGGGCGGGGCCGGGCGCGGCCTCGACCGGTCCTTGTTGCGCGAGGTGCTGATCGCCTGCGAGGGGCTCGACGGTTCGGAAGCCCATGCGCTGATGGGCCTGTTGCGCCGCATGGATGCCGAAGCCGCGCGCGAGGAAGCCAGGGCGATGGCCGATTCACTCGCCGACGACGCGGCGTTTGCCTATCTCGTCGAGGCCGACCCGGCGCTGCTGGTCGAGCTCGAGATCGGGGACATCCGGCAGGCGGCCTGAGCGGCCATCATCCCGTCTCCGCCGCCCGCTCCGCTTCCAGCTGAACGCAGTGGCGCATGACATCGGCGCCGGTCTCGTTCCAGGTGGTGATCCCGCCGGCCATGATGACCTGAACGAGACCCTCCGAGAGCTCAGGCAGCGTCAGACCAAGCTTCATCGCCGTGGCGGCGTGGTTCTTCGCGCCGTTCTTCTGGCCGATCAGCGTGTCGAGCAGGGCGAAGATCAGCTCCTTGGTCTTGAGATCGAGCGCGCCGCCTTCGTCCCGGTCGCGCATGATCGCGGCGCGGATCAGGCCATAACCCGCGAAGGCGGCGGGAGCATGCTGCGACAGAAGGCTGAAATTGTCCGGCACGCGCCCGAGGGTCGCCATGAAGCTGGCTGTTCCGATATCCGTCGCTGCAACGGTGATGTCGTCTCGGGTCATGGCGCTGGGCTCCGGCTGGCTTGCGTCCAACGAAGCTAGACGCCCGCTGCGACCACGACCATTGCGTCGCACGCCGAGGGATCCCTCAATACCCGAACTGCTCGCGCAGGATCCGCTCGTCGAGGCTGTGGCCGGGGTCGTGCAGCATGACGAGATCGACCTGGCGATCGATCTCGATCTCGACGCGCAACACATTGTCGATCTGGACATGGTCGGCGACCGCGCTGACCGGGCGTTTCTCGGCTTCGAGCACCTCGATCGTGACCTTGGCGTGGTCGGGCAGGAGCGCCCCGCGCCAGCGACGGGGGCGGAAGGCCGAGATCGGGGTCAGCGCCAGCAGGGGCGCGTCGAGCGGCAGGATCGGGCCGTTGGCGGAGAGGTTGTAGGCGGTCGAGCCGGCCGGCGTCGCCAGCAGCACGCCGTCGGCGACGAGTTCGGGCAGGCGGACCTGGCCGTCCACCGAGATCTTCAGCTTGGCGGCCTGGTAGGAGCGGCGCAGCAGCGAGACCTCGTTGATCGCCTCGGCGTGAACCTCGGTGCCGTCCTTGTCGATGGCCCGCATCGAGAGCGGGTGGACGACACTGCGCTGCGCCTGCGCCAGTTTCTTGCGCAGGCCGCGCTCGCTGAACTCATTCATCAGGAAGCCGACGGAGCCGCGATTCATCCCGTAGATCGGCGTGCCGGTGCCAATGAAGCGATGCAATGTCTGCAGCATCAGCCCGTCGCCGCCCAGCGCCACGATGACGTCGGCTGTCGCGGTGTCGGCATTGCCGTAGCGCTCGGTCAGCTTGGCCAGGGCCGCCTGGGCCTCCGGCGTCTCGCTGGCGACGAAGGAGATGGCCTGAAAGCGCTCGGTCATCGCGTATCCTGAAGGCGGCGCGCCGTGGCGGCGCAAGGCCGTGCCTTAGCATGGGCGGCGGGACAATCGCGAGCCGGCATGAAACGCGGCCATGAAAAAGGCCGGGGTCGCCCCCGGCCTTCCAGATCGGATCGGTCGAAACGTGGCCTCAGACCGCCGGGCTCCACTGCACCGGCACCATCTCGAAGCCGTTGCCGGATTTGGCGATGTGGCCGGTGGCCGGGAAGGGCGCGTGGTAGAACGCGACCTGCATCTTGTCGGCGGCGACCATGTCGAGCAGCTTGCGGCGGGTGGCGGCGGCCTGGGGGCCGTCCATGTCGAACACGGCCGACCAGTCGGGATTGCGCACGAACAGGGCCGGGTGGTTGGTGGTGTCCGACATCACCATCAGCGACTTGCCGCCCGAGGCGAGCGCGAAGGTGGTGTGGCCCGGCGTATGGCCATAGGCGGCGACCGAGGTGATGCCGGGGACGATCTCCTTGCCGGCCTCGAACTGCTTCACATCCTTGGCGATGGGCGCAAAGACGCGGCGGACATTGCCGAAGGCGCCCTTCATGGCCTCGGGCGCGGCGCTCATCTTGGCGTCGTCCATCCAGAAGGCCCATTCGGCGGCCGGCACCATGACCTCCGCATTGGGGAACATCGCGCTGCCGTCCTTGAGGCGGAAGCCGTTGATGTGGTCGCCGTGGAAATGGCTGAACACGACGGTCGAGACGTCCTTCGGGTCGAAGCCGGCAGCCTTGAAGTTGGCGGCCCAGGTGCCCGAGGTCGGAGCGCCGGAATCGCCGTTGCCGGTGTCGATCAGGGTGAGCTTGCCGCCCTGCTGCACGGCCAGCGTGGTGAAGCTGATGTTGAGCGCGTCGGCCGGCAGGAAGGCCTGCTCCATCGCCTTCTTGACGTCGGCGAGCTCGGCGTTGCGGACGAAGCCTTCGAGCGGACGGCGGCCGAAGCCGTCATTGATCGCGGTGAGGGTGATGTCGCCGATCTTGTAGCGATAGAATCCGGGGGCCTGGGTCACGGGAGCTCCTTGCGCATAGGCCGGGCTGAACGCCGGCAGGTCCAATGTGGTTGCGGCGGCCAGCGCGCCGGCTCCGGCGATGACGCCGCGGCGCGACAGGTTGAAATCGGTCATGGTTTTGTCTCCCTCGGCTCGAGCAGAGCCTGCCGGACCCTAGCGGGCTGCGCGGCCGGTTCAATCGCCGGGGGCTTTCGCTGGGGCACCGAGCGGGTCAAGTTTTCGTGAGGGCCCGAGGGCAGGCCCGGCTTACGGGGAGGTCGGCTCGCCCTTGTCGGCGGCGGCGACGCCCTGCCGGCGCGCGAAGGCCCGCAGCATCGCGGCGCAGAGCGTCAATGCGCCGATCGTGCCGCTCGCCGAGCACTCGGCCACGAGCGCCTGGAAGGCTGCGCTCTCGTCATGGACGATCGACTGGACGCTCCAGCGCCAGTCCGGCGCCTTGTGCCTGAGAAGGCCGATCGCGACGTCGATATTGGCACTCACCGAACCCAGCGTCTTCCAGAGCGGGCCCTCCTGGTAGAGGCCCCCGGGGGGTGTGCGGCGGCCGACGAGATGGCTCGGCTTCCGGCGGACCGTGTAGCCGAGCGCCTCGTAGATGTCGGCATCGAGCGTCCGGTCCGGCTTGGCCGTGGTTTCGCAGCGATCGGCGAGGGCAAGGAGATCTTCGGGTCTGTGCATGATCGCTTCAGGTTGGGAGCCGGTGCGATGATTCACGAGGTCGCGGCAGCACGATGGCGGGTTGCGGGCGGCTTGGCCCGGGACGAAGCCTGGAGCTAGGAGACTGGTGCCGGCGGAGAGGATCGAACTCCCGACCTTCGGTTTACAAAACCGCTGCACTACCGCTGTGCTACGCCGGCATCTGGCGTAGCGGTTATCAGCCGGGCTCCGCCACGGCAAGATCAGCGGACGCATGATCGACCGCAAGATCGCTGACGCGTTCGCCGCCGCGAAAAAGCCCCGCCTTCGAGAAGGCGGGGCTCGCTGTCGCGCAGGACTGAGCGAAGGGCTCAGTTCTCGTGGGTCATGATGTCGCGATCCTTGGTCTCGGGCACGAAGAGCATGCCGATGATGAAGGTCATCATCGCGATCACGATCGGGTACCAGAGGCCGTAGAAGATGTCGCCGGTGCCGGCCACCATCGCAAACGAGGTCGCAGGCAGCAGACCGCCGAACCAGCCATTGCCGATATGGTAGGGCAGCGACATGCCGGTGTAGCGGATGCGGGTCGGGAAGAGTTCGACCAGCGCGGCGGCGATCGGGCCGTAGACCATCGTCACGTAGATGACGAGGATCGTCAGAATGGCGATGATCGTCAGCGACTGGGCGGAGTTCAGCGCGCTGAAGAAACCGACCTTGACGATGCGGGCATCGCCCGGGGCCGGGTAGCCGGCGGCGATCGCCTCCTTGGCCAGGGTGGCGGCAAAGGTCGCGTCGATGGCCAGATCCTTGCCGTTGACGGTGACCTTGGCAGGCGTCCCGGCGGGAGCCGGGGCCTGGGTGTAGACGATGGCCTGGGTCGCGAGCGTCCGGCGGGCGATGTCGCAGGGCGCGGTGAAGGTGCGCACGCCGACGGGATCGAAGACCGAGCCGCAGGTGGCAGGATCGGCGACGACCTGGACCTTGACGTTCTGATGCGCTGCGGCGAGGCCGGGGTTGGCGGCCGTGGTCAGTGCGCTGAAGAGCGGGAAATAGGTCAGCGCCGCGATCAGGCAGCCGGCGAGGATGACCGGCTTGCGGCCGATCCGGTCCGACAGCGAGCCGAAGAAGATGAAGCCGCCGGTGCCGAGGATGAGCGACCAGGCGATCAGCACGTTGGCCGAATACAGGTCGACCTTGAGGATGCTCTGGATGAAGAACAGCGCGTAGAACTGGCCGGTGTACCAGACGACGGCCTGGCCGGCGGTGAGGCCGAACAGGGCCAGCAGCGCGATGCGGGCGTTCTTCCACTGGCCGAAGGCTTCCGACAGCGGCGCCTTCGAGCCGGTGCCCTCTTCCTTCATCTTCTTGAAGGCGGGGGATTCCTGCATCTGCATGCGGATCCAGACCGAGATCGCGAGCAGGAAGATCGAGAGCAGGAACGGAATGCGCCAGCCCCAGGCGGCGAATTCGGCCTCGCCCATGTTGACGCGGATGCCGAGGATGACGAGCAGCGAGAGCAGCAGGCCCAGCGTCGCCGTGGTCTGGATCCAGGAGGTGTAGAAGCCGCGGCGGCCGGGGGGAGCATGTTCGGCGACATAGACCGCCGCACCGCCATATTCGCCGCCGAGCGCCAGGCCCTGCAGCATGCGCAGCGCGATCAGGATGACGGGAGCCGCCCAGCCGATCGTGTTGTAGCTGGGCAGCAGGCCGACCAGGAAGGTCGAGGCGCCCATGATCACGATGGTGACGAGGAAGGTGTATTTGCGGCCGATCAGGTCACCCAGGCGGCCGAAGAACAGCGCGCCGAAGGGACGCACCAGAAAGCCCGCCGCGAAGGCCAGCAGCGCGAAGATGGCGCGGGTGTTGGGATCGAAGGCCGAGAAGAAATGCGCGCCGATCATCACGGCCAGCGAGCCGTACAGATAGAAATCGTACCATTCGAAGACGGTACCGAGCGATGACGCGAGAATGACGCGCTTCTCTTCCGCCGTCATGGGGCGGTTGGCGACCTTCGCCCCCGCGACGTTTGCTGCCATGGTCATGGCGTATCTCCCCTGCGATGTCCCCGGCAGCGGGACGATCCGCGCTGCCCGTTGCCTGTCCCGTCTGTCGTCGATGGGATGCCGGCTGATCCGGCAGCGGAGCCATTGCTGCGCCATGCCGTTCCGGGCGGGACTGATGCGCTTCAGAAAAACACTTTTCAATCAAGCACTTGGTCTTGCATACTTCGTCTTACGACTATAGGCGGGGACCTGGAGGCCGGCTGGCCCGGGCGCTTCGCGCGCGGTTTTCGCGGCCTTCGCGGCCAGTGGACGGACACGGCACCCCAGCGATCGACGCCGCTGCAGGCGGCTTCCCAAAGCGGGTGTTGCGCCTATACTCGGCCGCGGAGGCCTTCAGGATGCGGATGAGGAGGAGCGCCATGTCGCGCGCCACGACGATCGGCCTCGGCCTGCTGGCCGCGCTGCTGTTGACGCCCCTGACACCGGTCGAGGCGGAGGCCGCCGGCGCGGCGGCGCGTCCGTCCGCAACCGCGTCGAAAGCCATCGGCTCGGGCGCGTCGGGCATCCACCAGGTTTCGCGCAACCGCTGGGGCGGCGCGGACGGCCACCGCATCCGCGGTCACCGCCATGCATATGGGCATGGGCATGGGTCCGTCCGGCTGGGGGCGCTCGGCTATCCCGGGCCCTCGACCAATCCGGTGTCGGCACGGTCCAGCCATAGGCTGTCTGATCCGGGCCTCGAGCCGGAGCGTGCGATCGACCGCCGGTCCTTCGAGCACATGCCTGTGCGCATCGGCATCGTGCGCGGGCCGACGCCGGAGCCGACGCTCTACCGGCTCGAGGGGCGCCGCGACCGGCCGGCGACGCGCGTCATCCGCATCAACGACCCCGAGCCGCGCGACGGGCGGCGCAGCCGCTTCGCCCATGCGGAGACGGGCGCCTTGCTGCTGATCGTGCCCGGCCGCTGAGCGGAGGTGACCTCGCGTCTCAGCGCCGCCGGCTGGCGGCGTAGAGCGCGATCGCGGTCGCGTTGGAGACATTGAGGCTGGTGATGGTGCCCGGCACTTCCAGCCGCGCGACCTGGTCGCAGAGGTCGCGCGAGCGCTGGCGCAGTCCCTTGCCTTCGGCGCCCATCACCATGACCAGCGGGCGCGTCAGGGCGACGTCGTCGAAGGGAATCTCGCCGTCCGAATCGAAGCCGATGCGCTGGAAGCCGCGCTTGCCGAGCTGGTCGAGCGCATCGCCGAGATTGCGCACCGCGATCAGCGGCACATGCTCGAGCGCGCCTGAGGCCGATTTCGCCAGCACGCCGGTGGCGGCCGGCGAATGGCGGATCGTAACGATGACCGCCGCTGCGCCGAAGGCCGCCGCCGAGCGCAGGATCGCGCCGACATTGTGGGGATCGGTGATCTGGTCGAGGGCCAGCACGATCGCATCGTCGGCCAGGCTGTCGAGATCGGGCGAGGGCAGCGGGTCGCAGACGAGGTAGAGCCCCTGATGCACCGAATCGGGCGTCAGCAGCCGGTCGATCTCGGAGGGGCGCACGATCTCCGGCTCCAGCGGCAGATCGCCGATCTCCTCCTGCAGGCGCTTGACGCCGTTTTCGGTGGCGAGCAGGCGGCGGTGGCGTCGCTTTGGGTTTCGCAGCGCCTCGATGACGGGATGGACGCCGTAGAGCACGGCCTCGTCGATATCGCCGGGGCGATGGTGGAGCGTGCCGTCGGCGCGCCGGGGGCTGGTCTGGCGCGGCCGGTCGCTGCGGTCCGGCTTGGGACGAAACGGGGCTGGCATCGGGCTTCTCCTGCGGCGCTGGCGCATGCCCTGACATGACATCCCCGGCTTGGCCAGCCTGGAATTGCCGGGAGGACGCGCGATGCCCATGGGGCAGAGGGCTTTTTGCCGTTGACAGGGGGCGGCCCGGTCACCATAAGTCCGGCCGCGCCTGTCGCCGTCACGCGAGTGACATGAGACATCGCCTGCGGCTTGGCCGCAAGCAGCGCGGGCGGGGGAATGTCCCGAGCGGCAAAGGGGGCGGACTGTAAATCCGCTGGCTATGCCTTCGCAGGTTCGAGTCCTGCTTCCCCCACCATCTCCTTTTCCGATCAGAACGGCGAACCGGGTCGCACCCAGCGATCGGGTTCGCCGTTTTTCGTTTGTCCTGGTGCTGCAGGCCGGGACGAACGATCCTGCATCGAGATCCTGCATCGATATCCGGCGCGCGCTCCGGGGATGGCGGCACCACGACACGCCGCCGCTCGGGAGAGCGTCGCGGCGTGCTCGCAGGCGATCGGGTTGGCCGCCTGATCGAGACGATTGCCCTGTCGGCGAAACCATGGCCTACTTCCGCAACTGTCGGGTCGAAACAACGTCAGGTTCGAGGCGGGGCGGGGATGGTCACCAGTAACGTCAAGATCAGTTGCAGACAGCGTGTCGCCGGTCCGGCTTTGGCCCTATTCGCCGCTCTGGCGCTCGGCGGCTGCCTGTCCAGCGGAGAGGAGCGGACGGCGCAGGCCGTGGTCGTCGCCTCAGTCGCCGCGCCGAGCGACATCGGCATCGACAAGCTGATCGGGAGCTGGGGCATCGCATCCTTCCACAACGAGAAGGACCGCAAGCGCACCGAGGCGCAGGCCAAAGCGAGCTGCAATCAGCCCTATGTCATCGCCAAGGGCGCTCGCAACGGCGTGATGATGCATGTCGCCGACGACGCCAAGCTCTACGAACTCAGGCTCAAGGCCGGTGCGGGCGGGCGGAATTTCCTCGGCTTCGAGGCGCCGCCCGGCGATCTCCAGGATCGCGAGATCCTGTCGGCGACCGATGCGATGCTGGTGATGCGCTTCGTCGATCCCGACGCGCATCGCCGCTATGGCACCTTCATCTATGTGCGTTGCCGCTGAGCGGGAGGACCCGATGACTCACGACACCTTGCGCCCGGTTCGGACTGGGCTGGCGGCCGCGGCCTTGATGGCCTGTCTGGCGCTGCCGCAGACAGCGCAGGCCCAGCCGCGCCCGCCCGCCGCCGTGCAGGAGACGATGGATATCGGCGACGAGCCGGGCCGCGTCTCGACCGAGGAGGTCAGCATCACCGAGGGTCCCTATGCCCGGCAGATGGTGCTGTTTCGCTCCAGCGAGCCACCGGGGACGGTGATCATCCAATCGGCCGAGCGCTTCCTCTATGTCGTGCAGGGCAATGGGCGGGCGCTGCGCTACGGCATCGGCGTCGGCCGCGAGGGCTTCCAGTGGTCGGGTCTGGTGCAGGTCAGCCGCAAGGCGGAATGGCCGGACTGGCGCCCGCCGCCGGAGATGCTGCAGCGCCAGCCCTATCTGCCGCGCTTCATGGCCGGCGGGCCGGGCAATCCGATGGGCGCGCGGGCGCTCTATCTCGGCTCGACGGTGTTTCGCATCCACGGCACCAACCAGCCCGAGACGATCGGGGAGGCGATCTCGTCGGGGTGCTTCCGGCTGGCCAATGGCGACGTCGCCGATCTCTATGAGCGCGTACCGCTCGGGACCAAGGTGATCATCCGGCACAAGGCGACGCTGTAGCGCGCCGCCGCGCCCGCACGACACATCAGGGGGGGAACGTCATGTCGCGGGTTTCATCAATGTGCCGGCGTGGGCTCGGCGTCTTGGCTGCCATGCTCTGGGCCGCGGCGGTGGCAAGCCCCACCGGAGCGGGGACGCTGGATACGGTGAAGCAGCGCGGCACGCTCGCCTGCGGCGTCAGCGAGGGGCTGAACGGGTTTTCGGCCAAGGACGCGCAGGGCCGATGGCGCGGGTTCGACGTCGATTTCTGCCGGGCGCTGGCGGCGGCCGTGCTCGGCGATGCGGAGAAGGTGAGCTTCACGCCCTTGTCGGCGAGCGAGCGCTTCGATGCGCTCAAGGGGGCGAAGGTCGATCTGCTCTCGCGCAACTCGACTTGGACGCTCGGCCGCGAGGCAGAGCTCGGCCTCGCCTTCGCAGGCATCACCTATCATGACGGCCAGGGCTTCCTGGCCAAGCGCGCGCTCGGTGTCGACGGCGCGCTGGCGCTCGACAAGGCGAAGATCTGCGTCGAGACCGGCACGACCTCGCAGTTCAACCTGGCCGACTTCTTCCGCGCCAACGCGATGACCTATGAGGAGAAGCTGTTTCCGGGCGCGGCCGAGGCCTTCGCCGCTTTCGAAGCCGGCCAGTGCGATGTCCTGACCCGCGACCAGTCGGCGCTTTATGGCGAGCGGCTGCGGCTGGCCAGGCCCAGCGAGGCGATCGTCCTGCCCGACGTGATCTCGAAGGAGCCGCTCGGGCCGGTGGTCCGCGCCGACGACTTCGCCTGGTTCACCGTGGTGAAGTGGGTCAATTTCGCGTTGATCAACGCGGAGGAACTCGGCATTGCGGCCGGCAACCTCGACGATGCGCTGAAATCGCAGAAGCCCGATGTCCGCCGCTTCACCGGCGCCGAGGGCGGCTTCGGCAAGGCGCTGGGCCTGTCTGCCGACTGGGCGGTCAAGGCCGTGCGGGCGAGCGGCAGCTATGCCGAGATCTATGAGCGCAATCTCGGCACGGGCTCCAAGCTCGCCATTCCACGTGGGCTGAACCAACTCTGGAACATGGGCGGCGTGCTTTACGCGCCGCCGCTGCGCTGAAGCCTCTCGGCCGGCAAGGCTGACGCTGGCGGGCGCTGCGGGCGGCGGTTCAGGACGGTGCTCAATCCTGCGTCGAGAGGCGCCGGTACAGCGCGTTGGCCCGGTTCAAATGGTCGGACATGGCCAGCGCCGCCGCGTCGCCATCGCCCGCGGCGATCGCGTCATAAATGCGCCGGTGTTCCTCCAGCGTCAAGCGTTCGGCGCCGGGTGCGCGCACCAGCGAGCGGTAATAGACACCAAGCCAGGCCAGCATCGCCTCGACGGCGGCGACGAAGACCGGGTTGCCGGTCATCGCCGCGATCTGGCGATGGAAGGCGATGTCGCAGGCGAGGAAGTCGTCGAGCTCGGCCTGGCGATGCGCATCGAGCCGTTGGCGCAGCACCGCGAGACCGGCCGCGTCGACGCGCTGCGCCGCCAGCCGGGCGACTCCGGCCTCAAGCAGGACGCGCGCCTCCTTGAGATGGTCGAGCGTGCGCGGCTCGACGCTGAGCAGATAGCGCGCGGCGTCGGCCATCTGCCCGATCATCGCCTGGGCCGTGGGCAACAGGACGCGGGCACGCTCGCCATGGCTGATCCCGACGATGCCTGAGCGTTCCAGTTGCTGCAGCGCCTCGCGGATCGAGGGACGGCCGACACCATAGGCGTCCATCAATTCGCGTTCGGAGGGCAGTTGCGCCCCGGGTGCGAACTCGCCGGCCTGGATGCGGGCGAGCAGGCGGTCGAGAACCTCCTGATGCAACTTGCGGCGGGGGATCGGTTCGGGCGTCACGGTCGGTGCGGTCTTGGTCATGGCGGGGGAAGCGGGCCGCCGGCGCGGACGGCCGCAAAATAGTCGTCGCCGCCGATCTGGCCGCCTTTCAGCGCGAGTTCAAGCCCGTCGCGGCGGGGATCATCGGCATAAGCGCGGCAGAGCGGCGAGCCCGGCGCGATCGCGGCGATGGCCGACAGTGCGTCGATGCCGAGCGACAGCGTGGCATGGCCGGAGGTGTCGCCCCCGGCGATCAGGGCGCGGGTCACGCTGGATGCGTCGAGGATGGCGCCCAGAATGGTGCCGAGGCCCGCGCCGATGCGGTCGTTGACCGTCGCCATGTCGAGGCCGGCGCTGCGGCAGGCCTCGGCCATGGCCGGCACGGCGGGGTCGTCGGGGCCCTGCGCGGTGAAGACGAGGGGCGAGGCGCCTGTTCCGACCGCCGCCAGCGCTGCGGCGACCGCGCGGCCGCATTCCGCCTGCCAGGCTGCGGTATCCACAGCGCGCGTCGCGTCGAGCCGGATGGGTTCGAAGCCGTGCTGCCCCGCATGGGCGATCTGGCCGGCGGTCACGGGCGAACAGGAGCCGGAGACGACGGCGATCTGTGCCACCGGTGCGGCGCGCAGCGTCGGCGGCGAGCGCGGGATCAGGCCGGCCGCGCGCCAATGCGCCACGAGCGCATATTCGACGCCTTGCGAACCGGCGACGAAGCGGCAGGCCGCACGGTCCTGCCAGATCAACCGTCCCGCGGCGGCCAAGCTGGGTTCGTCGACGCCGTCGATCGCGATCACGGGGATGCCGTCGCCCCTGATGGCTGCCAGGACGTCCGGCACCCGGTCGTTCTGGAGCGCGGGCCAGTCGATCAGGCCGATCCGCCTGTTGGTCTGGCGCGCCAGATGGCGGGTCAGGTCGGCTTCATCCATCGGCGTCACCGGATGGCGCGCCATCACCGGGTGCCGGTCGAGCCGGTGCCCGACGCCGCCGACGACGGCAAACAGGTTGCCGAAGAGCTGGTAGCGGCCGATCGGCGGCGCCGCGACGAGAAGCGGCACCCAGCCAGGGGACAGCGTCGCCACGCCAAGATCGATCGCACGGCCGATCGAGCCGATCGCGGGGGCCGAGTCGAAGGTCGAGCAGGTCTTGTAGTGGATCAGCGGCGCGCCGATGCCGACCAACGAGCGGTAGATCGCCGGCAGATGCGCGTCCATCCAGGCCGGCGATTGCGAGCGCGCGATGCCGGCGATGCCGATGCAGCGGCGGTCGGCGAAGGCGGCCAGCCGTTGCGGGGAGGGGGGCTTGAGAAACATGACCGAATCGAGCCCGGCGAAGCTCATCACCTCCATCACGGCGGCCGAGCCGGTGAAGTCGTCGCCGTAATAGGCCAGCAGCGGGCCGGGCGGCAAAGCCTCGCTCATGCGTAGTGCCCCAGTGCAGCCGCCAGCGCCGGGCTGTCGAGGGCCTTGTCCTCCAGCGTGACGCCCGCGACCGCCGCGCTCCAGGAATCGCGCAGCGCCGCCACGCCGGCTCCGGGGCCGTCGGGATGGGCGAGGATGCCCCCGCCCGCCGCGAAGATCAGGTCGGTCGTGCCCAGCGCGCGCCAGGTGCCCTGCGCCTGCCGGATGGTCTGGCCGGAGGAGAACACCGGCATGATCGCATCCGCGCGATGGGGGAAGAGCGGTGCGAGGCAGGCCTTCGCCGAGGCGATGACGCTGTCGTCGGGCTCGCTGAACTTGTTGGCGAGCCCGTTGACGTGCATTTGGTCGGCGCCGGCCAGCCGCCAGAGCTTGTGCCAGGCGGTGTAGGTCCAACCCAGCGCCGGGCTGCGGGACAGATAGCCCCAGCCGTTACGATGGGCATGGATCGGCAGTTGCGAGAACTTCCCCAACTCGATCATGCCGACGAGGCCGACCGAGTTCAGGCTCGCCATCACGCAGGTGCCGCCCGCCTTCAGCACATGGTCGTGGCGGCGCTTCATCTGGTCGAGATCGCCGGTCAGGTTGAAGGCGACCATGGTCTTGCGGCCGCTGCGATCGGCCTGCGCCTCGACGACGCGCATCACCGCATCGACCCGCGCCTCGAACGGGCAGAGCGCTCCGTCCGACTGCAATTCGTCGTCCTTGATGAAGTCGATGCCGGCGCGGCAGAGCGTGTCGACCAGCGCCGCCGTCTCCTGCGGGCCGAAGCCGACGCTGGGCTTGATGATCGTCCCGATCAGCGGGCCGCTGGCGACGCCGGCCAGCCGTCGGGTGCCGGCGATGCCGAAGCGCGGCCCGCCATAGGCCTCGGCGAAGGCCCGCGGCAGGCGGATGTCGAGCAGCTTGAGGCCCGAAACCTGCCGCAGTTCGAAGAGGTTGCCGGCGATGGTGGCGAGGAGGTTCGGCAGCGAGGCACCGATGGTCTCGAGCGGCCAGGACAGGGTGACATGGGCGCGGCGATAGCCCTCCCGCGGCGCCGGCGGGTCGGCCGTGGCGCCGGGCAGGGAGCGACGATCGGCGTGGTCGAGCAGTTCCAGCCGCTCGACGCGCGCGGCGGCGCGGGCGGTCAGCTCGGGTGTTTCGCCGGGCACCGCGATGAAGGTGCCGCTCGATTGCTCGCCCGCCATCGCCTCGGCGGTGCGGCGCGGATCGCCCGGCGTCTCCAGCCAGTAATCCGCCTCGACGCGTTGCATCCCGTCCACGCCTTCGCTCCCGTCACTAAACTCATGATGTCATCACACCAGATTGACAGCATGAAACCCCCATGGGATCAACTCATCATACCAGTTGGACGCCTCTACGGGAGATGCAGCATGACGGTGGTCGCCCTGTTCGGCGCCGGTGGCAAGATGGGGATGCGGCTGGGCCGCAACCTTGCCGCCTCGCGTTTCACCATGCGGCCCGTCGAGGTCAGCCCGGCCGGCCGGGAAAGGGTGCGCGAGGCCTTCGGGCTCGCCTGCCTCGAGGCCGAAGAAGCGATCGCGGGGGCGGAGGTCGTCGTTCTGGCGGTGCCCGACACCCATGTCGGGGCGGTGGCGACGACGCTGCTGCCCAAGCTCGCCCCGGGCACGATCGTGGTGATCCTCGATGCTGCCGCCCCGCATGCCGGGCATCTGCCGGAGCGGGCCGACATCACCTATTTCGTGACGCATCCCTGCCATCCGCCGATCTTCAACGACGAGACGGACCCCGCCGCCAAGGCCGATCATTTCGGTGGCATCGCGGCGAAGCAGCACATCGTCAACGCGCTGATGCAGGGGCCGGACGCGCATTACGCGCTGGGCGAGGAGGTGGCGCGGGCGATCTGGGCGCCGGTGATGCGCTCGCACCGCGTCACCGTGGAGCAGATGGCGATCCTGGAGCCGGGCCTGTCGGAGACGGTCTGCGCGACGCTGCTCGACGCGATGCGCGAGGCGATGGAGGAGGCAATCGCGCGCGGCGTGCCGCGCGAGGCGGCGCGCGACTTCCTGCTCGGCCATATGAACATTCTCGCCGCCGTCACCTTCGAGCAGGTGCAGGGCGTGTTCTCCGACGCCTGCAACAAGGCGATCGTCTTCGGCAAGGACACGATCCTGAAGCCGGACTGGAAGCGGCTGTTCGAGCCGGAGGAGATCGCCGCCAGCGTGCGCCGCATCACCTGAGCACCTGACTCACCACACGAGCCCTCATCCTGAGGAAGCCCGAGGGCTGTCTCGAAGGATGGTCCAGATGGTTCGGGAGCCTCCTGAAGCACCCTTCGAGACGCCAGTCCTTGCGGACTGGCTCCTCAGGATGAGGGCCGAGGGAATATTCGGCGAAACTCTATGCGTCATCGGTCCGCTTTGACCCCTTGACCTTCCCATGATGGGAAGCCCCATCTCGTCCCCTTGCCCCGGACTCGGAGGCTCAGGCGAGATGACCACCATGCAGGCGACCATTCCCGACAGCCCGACCCGGATCGAGATCGCGATCGACGGGATGAGCTGCGCCTCCTGCGTCGGGCGGGTCGAGAAAGCGGCGCGGGCGGTTCCCGGTGTCGCGGCGGCGTCCGTCAATCTCGCGACCCACCGCGCCAGCCTCGATCTCGACGAGGGCAGGTCGATCCAGCCGGTTCTCGATGCGATCCGCAAGGCCGGCTACGAACCGCGGGAAGACTCCGCCGATTTCGCGGTCGAGGGCATGAGCTGCGCCTCTTGCGTCGGCCGGGTCGAGGGCGCTCTTGCGGCAGTGCCGGGCGTGCTGGAGGGCAGCGTCAACCTCGCCACTGGCCGCGCCCATGCCCGCTATGTCGGCGGGGCGCAGACGGTCGCGGTTTTGACAGACGCGCTGGCCAAGGCCGGTTATCCGGCGACCCCCATTCTCGATGCCGCCGCCCAGACCGATCTCGACCGCGCGGCCCGTGAGGCGGAACTCTCCAGCCTGCGCCGCAAGCTGGTGCTGGCCGCGATCGCGACGCTGCCGATCGTCGTCTTCGAGATGGGCGCGCATCTCTCCGACGGGCTCCACCACGCGCTGGCGGGTTCGATCGGCGAGGCCAATATCCGCTACCTCTCCTTCCTGCTGGCGAGCCTCGTCCAGTTCGGGCCGGGCCTGCAGTTCTACCGCAAGGGTGGGCCCGCTTTGCTGCGCGGCGCGCCCGACATGAACTCCCTGGTCATGCTGGGGACGACGACGGCCTATCTCTATTCGGTGGTCTCGACCTTCCTGCCCGGTTTGCTGCCGGCGGGGCTCGCCTACACCTATTTCGAGGCCGGTGCGGTGATCGTCACGCTGATCCTGTTCGGCCGCTATGCGGAAACCCGCGCCAAGGGCCGCACCGGCGACGCCATCCGCCAGTTGCTGACTCTGCAGGCCAAGACCGCGCGCCTCTGGCGCGACGGCCGCGAGGCGGATGTGCCACTGGCCGAAGTCCGGTCCGGCGATGTCGTTCTGGTGCGCCCCGGCGAGCGGCTGCCTGTCGACGGCGAGGTCCTCGAGGGCTCGTCCTATGTCGATGAATCGATGATCACCGGCGAGCCGATCCCCGTTTCGAAGCAGGCCGGCGACGCCGTCGTCGGCGGCACGGTCAACAAGGCGGGCGCGTTCCGGCTGCGGGCGACCACGGTCGGCGCCGACTCGCTGCTGGCCCAGATCGTGCGGACGATGGAGGCGGCGCAGGGCTCCAAGCTGCCGATCCAGGCGCTGGTCGACAAGGTGACGCTGTGGTTCGTGCCGGCGGTGATGGCGGCGGCGCTCGCAACCTTCGCCGTCTGGATGGTCTTCGGGCCCGCCCCGGCACTGTCGCTGGCGATCGTGAATGCGGTCGCGGTGCTGATCATCGCCTGCCCCTGCGCGATGGGGCTGGCGACGCCGACCTCGATCATGGTCGGCACCGGCAAGGCCGCGCAGATGGGTGTGCTGTTCCGGCGCGGCGAGGCGCTGCAGGCGCTGCGCGACGTGACCGTCGTCGCGCTCGACAAGACCGGGACGATCACCAAGGGGCAGCCGGAACTGACCGACATCACGGTTGCGGACGGGTTCGACGAGGACGAGGTCCTGCGCCTGGTCGCGGGCGTCGAGAGCCGGTCCGAGCACCCGATCGCCGAGGCGATCGTCGCGGCGGCGGGCCTGCGCGGGCTGCCGGTCGTGGCGCCGTCGAATTTCGCCGCCGAGCCGGGCTTCGGCGTCTCGGCGATCGTCGAGGGCCGGGCCCTGCTCGTCGGCGCCGACCGGCTGCTGGAGCGGGAGGGCATTGCCATCGCGGCGTTCGCCGGCATTGCCGCGCGACTGGGCGGGGAGGGGAAGTCGCCGCTCTATGCCGCCATCGACGGGCGGCTGGCGGCCGTGCTGGCGGTGTCCGACCCGCTCAAGGAGACGAGCGTCGCGGCGCTGGACGCGTTGCGGGCGCAGGGCCTGCGCATCGTCATGATCACCGGCGACAACCGCGCCACGGCCGAGGCCATCGCGAGGGGTCTGCCGATCGACGAGGTCGTCGCGGAGGTTCTGCCGGCCGGCAAGGTCGCGGTCATCCAGCGGCTGCAGGCGGGCGGGGCGCGCGTCGCCTTCGTCGGCGACGGCATCAATGACGCGCCGGCGCTGGCGCAGGCCGATGTCGGGCTTGCGATCGGGACCGGGACGGACATCGCCATCGAGAGCGCCGACGTCGTGTTGATGTCGGGCGATCTGCGCAATGTGCCCAATGCCGTGGCGCTCTCGCGCGCGACGATCCGCAACATCGCGGAAAACCTGTTCTGGGCCTTCGGCTACAACGCCGTGCTGATCCCGGTCGCAGCCGGCGTGCTCTATCCGGCCTTCGGCATCCTGATGTCGCCGATGTTCGCCGGGCTCGCGATGGCGCTGTCGAGCGTCAGCGTCGTCGCCAACGCATTGCGGCTGAAGGGATTTCGCCCGCCCTTCGCCGCTCATCGCAGCCGGGAGACGCTGGCGGCTTCGCTCCCGATCGCGTCCGGGGTGGACCTGCGAAAAACCGCTTGAACCTCTAGTGACTACAGGGATTAGGGTCCCGCCGGTTCGCGATTCCCAGCACCGGTGCAGCATGTCCCAGTCCCATCCTCACGGCTCCGATCACCCGCACAAGCAAGGCGCGTCCTGCTGCGGCGGGCATGAGCATTCTCACGCCGCGCCTGCTCAGCCGGCAGGCCCGGCGCATGTCCATGGACCGTCCTGCGGCCACGCTCACGACCATGATCACGGTTCGGCAGAACCCGACATCGCCGCCGCCGCGCGAGAGGCCGGCTCAGTGGTCTGGCGCGTGCAGGGCATGGATTGCGGCAACTGCGCCAACACGATCCGGACCGCGCTGGAGCGCCTGCCGGGCGTCTCCGACATCCGGATATCCGTGACCAAGGAGACGCTTTCGCTGGGGCTCGACGAGATGCTGACCAGCGCGACGGTGATCGAAAGCCGGATCGCGGCGCTCGGCTATGTGCCGAGCCGTCTCGACGCCGCGCAGCCGGGCGGTGGCGCGGGGATTGTCGGCACGGCGCCGGTGGCCTGGTGGCGGCAGGCCAAGGGCCGCCTCGCGCTGGTGTCCGGCGGGCTGGTCGTGCTGGCCTATCTGGTGGGGCTCGTGGCCCCGGGTTGGCATGCCCCGCTGTTCATCGTCGCCAGCCTCGTCGCAGCCGTGCCGATCGCGCGGCGGGCGCTGGCCTCGGCGCGGGCCGGGGCCCCGTTCACGATCGAGATGCTGATGACGATCGCGGTGGTCGGCGCGCTGTTCATCGGCGCGGCCGAGGAGGCCAGCATCGTCGTCTTCCTGTTCTGCGTCGGCGAGGTTCTGGAGAGCGTCGCGGCCGACAAGGCGCGTGCAGGCATCCGGGCGCTGGCGGATCTGGTGCCGCAGACGGCGCTGCTCGAGGTCGAGGGCCAGATCACGGAAGTGCCGGCGGCAACGCTGCGGATCGGCCAGAGCGTGCTGGTGCGCCCGGGCGACCGCATCCCGGCCGACGGCACGGTGCTGGTCGGGCTCTCCAGCGTCGACGAGGCCTCGATCACCGGCGAATCGATGCCGCGTCCGAAGGAGCCGGGCGCCGAGGTGTTCGCCGGGACGATCAACCACGAGGCGGCGCTGACGGTCCGCGTCGGGCGCGCCGCCCAGGACACGATGATCGCCCGCATCGTCGCGCTGGTCGAGGAGGCGCAGGATGCCAAGGCGCCGACGGAGCGCTTCATCGACCGGTTCTCGCGGCTCTACATGCCGTTCATCGTCGGCCTCTCGGTTCTGGTCGCGGTCGCGCCGCCCCTGCTGGCGGGGGGCGAGTGGAGCCCGTGGATCTATCGCGGGCTGGCGCTGCTGCTGATCGGCTGCCCCTGCGCGCTGGTGATTTCGGTTCCCGCCGCCATCGCCGCGAGCCTGGCGGCCGGCGCGCGGCGCGGCCTGCTGATCAAGGGCGGGGCAGTGATGGAAAATCTCGCGGCGATCCAGGCCGTGGCCTTCGACAAGACCGGCACGCTGACGCTCGGCAAACCCGCCGTCACCGACGTCGTCGCGCTCGTCGGCGAGGCCAGCGCGGTTCTGGCGCTGGCGGCGGCGATCGAGCGGCGCTCCAGCCATCCGCTGGCTGCGGCGATCGTCACGCGTGCCGACGGTGATGGACTTCCGGCGCGCGAGGCTCTGGATGTCGCCGCCGTGCCAGGCAAGGGCATGGCCGGTACGATCGCCGACCGCGCCGTCTTCGTCGGGGCGCCGCGCCATGCCGCTGGCTGGGCACCGCTGGACGACGAAATCCTGGCGCGCATCTCCGGGCTTGAAGGCGAGGGCAAAACGGTCGTCGTGGTCGTCGACGGCGCGCAGGCGATCGGCCTGATCGCGCTGCGCGACGCGCCGCGGCCCGATGCGGCGGCGGCAGTGGCGGCCCTCAAGGCGATGGGCATCCAACCGGTCATGCTCACCGGCGATAACCGGCTCGCCGCCGAGGCGATCGGGCAGGCTCTCGGCCTCGAGGTGAAGGCGCAGATGCTGCCCTCCGACAAGGCCGAGGCCATCCAGGCGATGGCCGCCGCGCGCCGCACCGCCATGGTCGGCGACGGCATCAACGACGCCCCGGCTCTCGCCAGCGCGCAGGTCGGCATTGCTATGGGCTCCGGCACCGGCGTCGCGCTGGAGGCGGCGGATGCGGCGCTGCTGCATGACCGCGTCGGCGATGTGCCGGCGCTGATCGGTCTGGCGCGCGCGACGATGGCCAACATCCGCCAGAACATCGCGATCGCGCTCGGGCTGAAGGCGCTGTTCCTCGTCACCACGGTGATCGGGGCGACCGGCCTGTGGGTGGCGATCCTGGCCGATACGGGCGGCACCGTGCTGGTCACGCTGAATGCGTTGCGGCTGCTCGGTTATTTCAGGGGTGGGAGGCACGCCGCCCCGCCGTCGGTGGCGGAAACCGACCTGCGACTGCACGCGACGGGTTGACTTCCGGCCGTCTCTGGGGAATTTCGAAGGGCGATGCGGGTGTAGCTCAATGGTAGAGCAGCAGCCTTCCAAGCTGAATACCCGGGTTCGATTCCCGGTACCCGCTCCAGCTTTCTCGCCATCATCCGCCCGCGCGCGAAGCCGCTGGCGGTCTCTCACTGGTTCTGCGGTATAGCGACGCTCAGGCGGTTTCGGCCTGCGCGGCGGCCTCGACGCGGTTCTTGCCGCGCAGCTTGGCCTCGTACAGCGCGCGGTCGGCCCGTGACAGAAGCACCCTGACGGTGGTGTCCTCGCCGCCCGCGGACATGCTGGTGCCGAGGCTGACCGTGAGGGGAATCGTGTCCTCATTCCAGGCGATCGGGTTCGACTGGACCGATTGGCGAATGATCTCGGCGTAGTGGGCCAGCTCTCGGGATGATAGCCCGGTCACGAGCACTGCGAATTCGTCTCCGCCCTGTCGGCCGACGCTCGCGTTCGGCACGGCTTCCATGACGGTCTTCACGATGCTCGCGACATGACGAATGGCGATATCGCCGCAATCATGGCCATGGGTATCGTTGACCTGCTTGAAGCTGTCGATGTCGCACATCAGGGCGCAGACAGGCTGATGCCGCGAACCTGCCTGCGCGATCAAACCGGCGCCGGCTGCGTCGAAACCACGGCGATTGAGCAGGCCGGTCAGCGGATCGCCGTTGGCAACGGCGTCCAGTTCCGCCCGTGCGAGGTTGAGTTCGCGCAGGGTGACAAGCAGCATGTAGACGATCACCGGACAAACGATCCCGGGAATGAGAATCGAATAGGCGATGGCGTTGACCCAGACCTCGTGCTCCGAAATCGTCGCGCCCGGTTCTCCCGTCATCGTCATCTCCAAAATGGTGATGGTGATGATGACCGATAGTCCGATCGAAGACAGCGTCAGAACAAGCAACGCGCGCCAGATTTGATTCCATGACGAGATGGAAATTCTACGAGACAACATTGCCAGTCCTCTGCTGCGTCAACACAACTCAAAACAATGAATCATCTATAAATATCGACAGTTATGAGTGGCGACTGGCGGGTATGTCTTCTTCGTGTTTGGAGGCTCTTGGGTTGGGTTGACTCTTGGGCTGGGCGAAGGGTGTGGTAGGCTCCTCCATCCATGAGAGAAGCGCCATGCGTCTGGTTCCGGCGTCGATCGTGATCCTGTCCCTCGCCGCCGCGGGCGCCGGAGCTTCGGCGCGTGAACTCGCCGGGCGCTTCGGCTATCTCGGCGAGTGGGACGTCAGCGCCAGCCTAGCCGAGGAGAAGGCGGGGCGGGCCGGGGCGCCGGCCTTCTCGGGCCCGGTGCTGATGAAGCACAACGCCGTCTGCGGTCCCGGCGAAACGCCGGAGAAGACCGGCCATATCCGGATCAGCCTGCGCGGCCAGCGCTACACCGCGCAAATGACGCTGGCCGGAGCCTCTTGCGCCTTCACCGGCACCTTGTCGGAGAGCGCGCACAGCTTCGTCACCTGCGGCAGCGACCGGCAGATTCCGCTGCGCCTCTGGTTTCGGGGCACACGCCCCTAAGGTTCGCGCAGGACCCTGAAGCCGTTGGTGAAGAAGCGCACATCGGCCTCGTATTTGAAGCGGGCGGCCGAGCGCAGATAGCGCGGATCGTTGTTGAAGGAGCCGCCGCGCAGCACGCGCTCGCGGCAGCCGGGCGGGTTGACGGCGGTGCCGTCGCGCGGGGTCGCCCGGTAGCTGTCGCTCCAGCAATCGGCGACCCATTCGGCCGCATTGCCCGCCATGTCGTAGAGGCCGAAGCCATTGGCCGGGAACTGGCCGGTCTCGACAGCCTGCCGGCGGGTCGGCTCATTGCAGCCGACGCAGTTGGCGCGCTCCTTCACCATCGTCGCGCCCCAGGGATAGGTCGTCGTGGTGCCGCCTCGGGCGGCGTACTCCCATTCGGCCTCGCTGGGCAGGCGATAGCGCTGGCCGGTCCTGGCGGAGAGCCAGGTCAGGTAGGCGTTGGCGTCGTTCCAGTGGATGTCGGTGACCGGGCGCTTGCCGCGGCCCAGCCCGCGATCATTGGGGCGATGGGTGCAGCCGCCCTGGTCGATGCAGGCGTCCCACTCCTCGAACGTCACCTCACGCAGGCCGAGATAGAAGGCGTTGCGGATGGTGACGGTGTGGACGGGCTTCTCGAACTCGTAGAGCTCGTTGGCGCCCATTTCGAACGTACCGGGCGCGATCAGGGTGAGTTCCGGGCAGCCCTCGCAATCGCGCAGCGTGCGCAGTGTCGCAGGGGGGGCCGCGGGCGCGGCCGGGCGGGCGGGTTCGCGCACCGCCGCGACCGGCCCTGCCGGCGGGCGGGCCGCCGGTGGTGATGGCGGCGCGGCGGGCGGGGAGGCGGCGGCGGCGTTCTGCCGTGCGGTGAACTGCTGCTCGCGCGTGCGGGCGAGACTGGCGAAGCGGCCATCGGGATAGGCTTCGAGATAGGCGCGGTACTCGGCCGGGTTCTCGCTCGAACGGATCGATTCCCAGAAGGCGAGCTCATAGGCGTCCTGCCGGGCGGCGGGGGATTCCGGCGGCGGCAGCGGGATGACGGCGCGGTTGTTCTGGGCGATCTGGGCGGGGCGCGCGAGCGGGGTGACGACCAGCCCCGCTGGCGGCTCCGAGGACGTCCAGATCTGCTGGCTGCGCCGCGTCAGCCGCGCGACGGCGTCGCGGGTGCGCGCCAGCGCCGCGGTCATGTCGAGGCCGGGCGTCCGGATGGCCTTGATCCATTCGTCGATCGCGGGATTGCCGCGGGCGCCGCCATCCGCAACGGTGCGGCCGGGCGCGGTGGTGAACATCACGCTGATCGCGTCCATGCGCTCGACCGCGAGCAGGCCTTTGGAGGGACCGGAGAGGTCCGCCTGCCAGGGGTTGTCGCGGCTGGCGTCGAGCACCACCAGCGCGCTGGCGGGCCGCGCCACGATCAGCGCGTCGAGCAGCAGGTCGAGATCGACCGCGGCCTGCGCGATCTCGGAGGCCGAGCGCAGGCGGGCATCGACCGGGACCAGGAAATTGCGGTTGCGCAGCTGCACCGCATGGCCGGCGTAAAACACGATCGCCTGGACGCCCGGTCGCAGCCTGCCGGCAAAACCCGCGATCGCGGCCTGCAGCGCGGGCCCGTTGGCGTCATCGGCCGTGACGATGTCGAAGCCGCCGGTGCGCAGCGCAACGGCCACGGCGCGGGCGTCGACCGCCGCTTCCGGCACGGGCGCCTGCGGGTAACCGGCGTTGCCGATGACAAGGGCGACGCGGCCGGAGGCGGCGTCGCCAGTCTGCGCGCGTGTCGGGGACGCCAGCAGCAGCGCGGCGCAGGCCGCCAGCGACGCGCATCGCAACCAGGACAGGCAGCGCAACCAGGACATGCCGTGCTTCATTCCCCTGCGATGCCCTCGTGGCCGAACTGCGCGATCTCAGCGAACATAGATCGTGATCTTGCGCGACATCACCGGGGGATCGTGCGGCACGTGGTTATGGTCTCCCAGCAACAGCTGCAAGGTATGCCGGCCCTTGGGCAGTGTCACGACCACCTCGGTCTGGCCGTTGCCGAGATGGAGATTGTTGTTGTCGGCCGGAATGGGCTGATCGAACGGACCGGGCTCGGTATTGATCAACAAATGGTGATGACCGGCATTGGGCCATTCCGTTCCCGCGGGCGCGACGCCCATTTCCTTCAGCCCCATGCGCACGGTGAAACGCTCGGGCACACGCAAACCGTCGAGCGGGTAATGGAAATAGACCTGGGCGCCCTTCGGCGAGGGCTGGCGTGGCTCCGGCTGGGCCCAGGCGGCGGATGTCGCGAGAGAAGCGAACAGCAAGGCGAGGGCGGTGCTGCGCGGGAAGCGCCGCGTGACGGGGCGGTCCACCCGGACGGTAAGGCTGCGCTGGGTTTTCATCGACGCCTCGCCGGTCTCTTGCCGCCCGGAGCCACCAGAACCTTGATCCGCTCCGAGATCACCGGCGGATCATGCGGGACATGGTTCTCGTCGGTGAAGATGAGCTGGAGCGTGTGCTCGCCCATGGGCAGGGTGATCCGGCGCTCGGTCTGGCCGCCGCCGAGATGGATATGGTTCAGATCGGCGGGGATCGCCTGGTCGAGCGGCGGCGTCGGCGCATTGATGATGAGGTGGTGGTGCCCGGTGTTGGGCTTGGCGACGCCGGCGGGCGCCACGCCCATGTTGCGCAGCCCGAAGCGGACGGTGGTGTTGGGGAAGATGGCGTCGCCGTCGCGCGGATAGATGAAGTAGACGGCGGCGTCGTCGGGGGCGGGCGTCAGCGCCGGGCGGGTCTCGGCCGGTGCGGTCGGCTGGATCGCGGAGGCGACCTGCGCGCCCTCGACCACGCGGACGCGGATGCGCGGCGACATCAGCGGCGGATCATGCGGGACATGGTCATGGTCGCCGAGCAGGAGCTGCAGCGTGTGCTCGCCCGGCGGCAGCGTGACCTCGGCCTCGGTCTGGCCGCGGCCGAAATGGATATGGTTGAAGTCGCTGGGGATCTCGTGGTCGAGCGGCGGCAGCCCTGTGTTGATCAGCAGGTGGTGATGCCCGCCATTGGGGTGCTTGGTGCCGGCCGGCGCGAGCACGACCCCCTCCGCACCGAAGCGAATGCGCGAGCGTGTCTGGATCGTGGCGCCATCGACGAGATCGACGAAGAACACCCTGGCGTCCGGCGCCGCCGTGACGCGCCCCTTCTCCTGCGCCTCGTCGCTGACCTCGACCGTGATGCGCGGCGACATCACCGGCGGATCATGGGGAACGTGGTCGTGATCGGCGAAGAGCAATTGCAGCGTGTGGCGCCCTGGCGTCAGCACGATCTCGACTTCGGTCTGGCCGTTGCCGAGATGGATATGGTTGAAGTCGCTCGGGATCGGCTGATCCAGCGGGGGCAGTTCAGTGTCGATCAGGACGTGATGGTGCCCGGCATTGGGCTGCGGCGGGCCTGCAGCCGCGACCTCCATCCCCTCCAGCGCAAAGCGTATGACCACCTTGCCGGGGATGCGCGCGCCCTCGGTCAATCCGATGAAATCGAGCCTGGCATCGGCGGGCGCCTTGCTGCGGGGGCGCGGCGGGTCCTGCGCCAGCGCGGGTGGCGGCAGGGCGGCGATCACGCTCAGCAGGAGCGCTGCCAGCAGCCATGCCAGGGCCGGCGACACGAGACGGAGCCGAACACTGTGCATCGGCGTCTCCCTGTCGCATGCGCCCGCTCAACCGAAAGTTACCAGCGCCGTGCCGCTTGGGCAAGCCAAATAGCCTTTCCATCAGGGACTTGGGCCGGGTTCGTCACGGGCGAATCCAGTTCGCCGGACTGGATTTTCGCCTGATGCTGCGCTAGCTTGCGGTAGGGAAGGGCCTCATGATCCTCGCTGCCGGACTGCGTGTTGTGATCGGATGCGCGCTGCTGATGCTGGCTTTGCCGGCCGCGGCCAGCGAGCGCAGGGTCGCGCTCGTCATCGGCAATTCGAGCTATGCCAACGCCCCCGTCCTGCCCAACACCGTCAACGACGCGCGCGACATGGCGGCGTCGCTGCGCAAGGTCGGCTTCGAGGTGGTCGACGGTGTCGATCTCGACAAGCGCGGCATGGACCAAGCGGTGACGCGTTTCGCGCGGCTGGCGCAGGATGCCGACGCGGTGATGTTCTACTATGCCGGCCACGGCCTGCAGTTCAACGGTGAGAACTACCTCGTGCCGATCGAGGCGCGGGTCGAAGACGAGATCGGCGTCCAGTACGAGACGACGCGGCTCAACGACGTCGTGACGGCGCTGAACTTCTCGCGCGGCGTCAAGATCATGGTGCTCGACGCCTGCCGGAACAATCCCTTCGTCGGCCAGCTCGCCAAGCGCCAGGCGACGCGCGGCTTCGCCGTCGGCAGCGGGCTCGCCCCCGTGGCGCGGGCGCAGGGCATGGTGATCGCCTATGCCACCCAGGCCAATGACGTCGCCGCCGACGGGGCGGGGCGCAACAGCCCGTTCACGGCCGCCCTGGTCCGCGAGATCGAGCAGCCGGGGCTCGAGGTGGCGACGATGTTCCGGCGCGTTCAGAAGAGCGTCTATGACGCGACCAATGGCCGCCAGACGCCGGAGTTGTCGCTCTCGCTGCTCGGCGATTTCTACCTGAACCGCGAGGAGACCGACAGTGACGTCTGGCGTCGCATCCGCGTCAACGAGGATCCGGCGGTCTATCACGACTTCATCGCGCGTTACCCGACGAGCTTCTTCACCATCGATGCGCGTACGCGGCTCGACCTGATCGAGCGACGTGCCGGCGAGGCGAAGGAGCGCGAGGCGCTGGCGCGCGAGTTCGCTGCGCGCGAGCGTGCTTTGCTCGATCGTGTCGAGCGGGCCGAGAAGGTGCGCCAGCAGGCGGCGATCGATCTTGCCAGGCGCGACGGCGAGGGGGCGCAGGGTGCGGCGCCGGCTGTCGCCGCGCGGCCTGCCGGCGCCCTGGTCGGAACGGTGCGCCCTGTTCCCCTTCCCGGTCAGAGCGGCCAGGCGCGGGCGGAGCGGGAGCGACTCGCCGAGGAGGTGGTGCGCCGCGAGCGCGAACTCGCCTCGCTCGAAACCGAGAAGCGCCGCCTGGCCGACGAGCGCGTGCTGCTCGAGCAGGCGATGGCGGCGCGGATGGGCAGCCTGACCATGTCGCCGCCGGATCAGCCGAGCCTCTCGCGGTTGGCCCCGCCCTCGGTCGAGCGTTCGCTGACCGAGCGCACCGCGGCGCCGCCGCCTGCCATCGCGGCGCCGTCAGCCGCGCGTCCGCAGGCCGTGCGGGCGCAGAACGCCCGGCCCAGCGCCGCGGCCTGCAGCGAAATCCTGCTGCGCGCCCAGCTCGGAGAGCTGACCGCGCAGGCGAAGGAGCAACTGCTGCTGTGCCGCTGATCCACCGCGCCCCACTCTCCCTCGCCCGTCGCTGAAATGAGCGGCCACCTGGTCCCGTCCTGGATGCTGCGTCGGTGGTGGGCCGCGATCGCGCGCGGCCCGATATCGGTTCTGCTGGCCCTGATGGCCATGCTGGTGCTGACCGTTGGCGCGCGGGCCCAGCCGGCACCGCCCGTCCCGGCGCCGTTTCCCGAAGCGCTGCAGCGGGCGGCGGCCGATCTCTTCGGCAAGGCCAACCTCAGTGGCGATCGCATCGAACTGGTCATCGATCCGCTGATCGACGCCGCATCGGGCGCGCAATCGGCGGCGACGCGCGCGATGCAGGAGGCGCTGATCGCGATGGTGCGGACCTCCTATCCGCGCTTCGTCGTGCAGCCCTTCACGGCGGAGGTTCTGGCGCGCGATCCGGTCGTGCTGGTCGGCACCTTCACGGCGATCAGCCAGGTCGGGGCCGATGGCCCGAGGGATGCGTTCCGGATCTGCCTTACGCTGGCCGATCTCAAGTCCCGCACGGTGGTGTCGCGCGGGGTGGCGCGTGCGACGCCCGAGAACGTCGACGTCACGCCAACGCTGTTCTTCCGCGATGCGCCGGTCTGGGCGAAGGACCAGGCCACCGACGCCTATGTGCAGACCTGCCAGGGCACGCCGCTGGGCGCGGGGCTCGACCCGGCCTATGTCGACCGCCTCGCCGCCAATGCGCTGATCCAGGACGGCATCGCCGAATACGAGGCCCAGCGTTTCCGCGAGTCGCTGGCGTTCTATCGCGCCGCCCGCAGGCTGCCGGGTGGCGACCAGCATCGCGTCCGGATCGGCACCTATCTCGCCAGCGCCAAGCTCGGTCGGCGCGACGATGCGGTCGATGCGTTCGGCGATCTCGTCGATTACGGGCTGTCCACCGACCAGCTCATGGTCCGGCTCCTGTTCCGGCCCGGCTCGACCCAGTTCATCGACAACCCGCAGACGACCGAGCCCTATCCGATGTGGCTGAGCCAGATCGCGACGCGCGTGCGCCAGAAGGGCGCCTGCCTCGAGATCGTCGGCCACAGCTCGCGCACAGGCACGCCGTCCCTGAACGAGCGGCTCTCGGTCCTGCGGGCGCAGTTCATCATGGACCTGCTGCTGACCGGCATGCCCGACGGACGCAGCCGGATGATCGCGAGCGGCCGTGGCTTCAAGGACAATCTCGTCGGCACCGGCAAGGACGACGCGAGCGATGCGCTCGACCGCCGGGTGGAGTTCAAGGTTATCGGCTGCTGAAGGCGGTGCGCGGTGCGGCCTCCGGCGGCGCCGCGGGGCGGCTGTCCTTCGAACGGAGGAGGCGCGGCGGCCCAGGTCAGGCTTCGATGCCGGAGGTGGTCCGCAAGGGGCAACAGGGACGGGCGGCGCGGATGAACGGCACGGACATCAACCCCTATGACGCCGTCGCCTATCCCGGGCATGCCTTCGCGCAGACCCATCCGGCCCGGCTGGCGACGATCGCGCACGCCCATGGCATGGCGGCCGCGCCTGCCGCGGCGATGCGGGTGCTTGAACTCGGCTGCGGGCGGGGCGGCAACCTGCTTCCGATGGCCGCCCAATATCCCGGTAGCGCGTTCGTCGGCATCGATCTCAGCGGCAGCGCGATCGCGCTGGCGCAGCGGGCCACGACGGAGCTTGGCCTCGGCAACCTGGCCTTCCACCACCGCAACATCATGGATGTCGGGCCCGAGCTCGGGCGGTTCGACTACATCCTGGTCCATGGCGTCTATTCCTGGGTGCCCGATATCGTGCGCGAGCGGATCATCGCGATCTTCGGCGAGTTGCTGGCGCCGCAAGGCATCGCCTATGTCAGCTACAATGCCCTGCCGGGCTGCCGGCTGCGCGATCTCGCCCGCGACGTGATGCTCTATGCCACGCGCGACATCGCCGAGCCGCAGGAGCGGGTGCGGGTGGCGCGCGCGGCGCTGAAAGCCGTCGCCGAAGCCAGCGACGCCGAGACGTTCCACGGGGCGGCGCTGCGGCAGAGGCTGCAGCAACTCGACGACACGCCCGACAATGTGCTGTTTCACGACGATCTCAACCCGGGCGCGCGCGCCTTCGCGCTGCATGAGGTGCTGGGCGCCGCCGAGCAGCACGGCCTGCAGTTCCTGGCCGAAGCCTCTTTCCCCAACATGTATGGCGCTGCCAAGGGGCCGGCGCAGGCGATGCTGGCGGGCATCCCCGTCGAGGAGGCGGCCCGCCGCGAGCAGACGCTCGACCTGCTGATCGGGCGGGCCTTCCGCGAGACGCTGCTCTGTCGGCAGGACGTTCCGCTGCGGCGCGGGGTCAAGCCCGGCGCCTTGAAACCCTATCACCTGGCGGCCCAGGCCCGGCTGGTCGAAGCCGGGGAGGGCGAGGAGACGCGGTCGGGCGTCGATCGCTTCGCCTTCGACGCGGGGGTGAAACTCTCGGTCGACCTGCCGCTCTGCAAGGCGGCGCTGCGGCGGCTGGGCGCGGCGTGGCCGGCCGGTGTCGCCTTCGACGATCTCGTCGCCCAGGCGGTGGCGGATGTCGGCGCTGCCTTGCAGGGCGATGTCGCGGCGGAGATCGCCCGGCTCGACGAGGCGCTGCTGGCGATCTTCAAGGCTGGCCTGCTCGACATCAGGCTCGAGCCCCCGGCGCTGACGACGACGATTTCGGAACGGCCGCTGGCAAGCGCGGTGGCGCGCTGGCAGGCGACGACGTCCCGGGAGGTCACGGATCTGCGCCATCGCATGGTGGCGCTCGATGGCGTCGTCGTCCGAAAATTCGTGGGCCTGCTCGACGGCTCGCGCACGCAGGAGACCATCCTGAGCGATCTCAACGCCTTCCTCGACGAGGCGCATGGCTCGGGGCGCGATGTCGGCGATTTGCCCCGACTCGCCACGGCCGAGGCGGTGGCGGTCCACCTGAAGGATGTGGCGCGGCTGGGGCTGCTCGTTTCCTGAGGCGCCGTCCTGCGGCTGGCGGCGGACGGCACGCCGTTGTCGCGGCCATGCGGCTCGCATATCCTGACGCAGCGGTATCCAGCAGGGGCGATGGGCCCACTCGCCCGACCGCGGCTTTCCAGGGACCGGCAGTGCTGGCGAGGCCCGATGAGTGAACGCTTCAGGCAGTTCCAGGCCGTCTTTCCGGAAGAGGCCTGCCTCGACGCTCTGATGCGCGCGCGCCATGGCGGCAGCAGCCTGACCTGCCCGGCCTGCAGCCGTCCTGGCCGTTTCGAGCCGCGCGTGAAGCTACGCGCCTGTTCCTGCGAGCATTGCAACTACATGCTCCAGCCCGGGGCCGGTACGGTGCTCGACAATCGTCGCACGCCGCTGCAGCTCTGGTTCTTCGCGCTCAAGACCATCGCCGAACTGGGCGACAAGGCGGCTGCCGGCGTGATCGAGCGGGAGGCGCGGGTGCCCGCGCTCACCGCGCGTCGGCTGGTCGCCGAATTGACGGCCCTCGACGCCCGTGGCGAAGACTGGTTCGAGGCTTTGCGACGCGGTGTCTCCGGCGAGCGACCTGTCGCGATCACGAAGGCTGTTTCCGGCACCCTCGATTCCACGGACTCGATACCGAAGCCGCTCGCGTCGCCCGGGCCTGAAATCGCGGCGCGCGGCGTGTCGGGGCGGGCGATGATGATCGGGGTCGCGGTCGGGATCGTCTGTCTCACTGCGGCCGTGCTCGGTATTGCCCTGAACAAGATGGGGCAGGGGGAGGCTCCCCCGGATCCGGACATGGTCGCGAGCCTGGCCGCTCCGGCGCTGCAGACGGCGGCGCGTCCCTCGCTGATCCTGTCCTCGGTCGAGAGCGATCTGGAGGCGGCGCGGCAGGCGACGGAATTTGCGCTGAAGGCCGATCCGACGCTGGCCGAGATCAAGGCTCAGGTCGAAGCGGCGCCGGAAATCCCGGTCGTGCCGCTGACGCAGCCGCCGTCCAACATCCTCCTGGTGCCGCCGAAACTGCCCGCCGGCCAGGCGGCGCCGGGCCTGCGCTCGCGCATTCCGCAGGCGCCGATCACGACCGGCGGCGACCCCGAGCAGTTGCTGACCTTCGGGCCGATCCGGATCCGGCGGCATCTCGTCGAGACGATCGTGCGCGCCGGCAAGGTGGTGGGCGCGGATCCGACGCTGCTGATGGCGGTGGCGGACAAGGAATCGTCGTTCTCGACCTCGGTTCAGGCCAAGACGTCCTCGGCCACGGGCCTCTACCAGTTCATCGAGCAGACCTGGCTCGGCGTCGTCAGCGAATTCGGAACGAAGCACGGTCTGGCGGCGGAGGCGAAGCTGATCGGGCGCAATGGCCGCCAGTTCGTCGTGGCCGATGCGGCCGAGCGCCAGCGCATCCTCGATCTCAGGCGCGAGCCCTATCTCTCGGCGCTGCTGGCCGGCGAGATGCTGAAGCGCGATACGCTGCGGCTGGAGAAGGCCATGGGCCGCCACCTCACCGGTGGCGAGATTTACCTGATCCATTTCCTTGGGCCGGACGCCGCCCAGACCTTCATCGAGACGATGGAGGAAAAGCCCGACGTCAAGGCGGCCGATCTGCTGCCGCGGCCGGCCCAGGCGAACCGGCCGATCTTCTATGCGGATGCCGGCGGCGAGACCAAGACGCTGTCGGTCTCCGAGGTCCACCGCAAGTTCAACGAGATGATCAAGGTCAGGCTCGACCGCTACAAGACGGTGCGCCCTGCCGCGCCCCAGCAGGCGGAGCGCGCGAAGAAGTAGACGGACGTGGCCGCCGGCCCGCCCGAACCGCAGAGGAGACCAGGACCATGGCGGCCAACCGTTTCGAGCAGGTGGACGAACCGCAGCCGGACGCGATCACGCTCAGTCTGAGCGCCGGCGACGGCGAGACCCACGGCCAGATTTCCTGTCCGGCCGAACTGGCGGGCGGGCATCTCGTCAACGACTTCCTGAGCGACCCGATGCCGCCGGTCGATGCCTTCCGGGCCGCGGTGCGGCTCGCCAACGAGATCCGGGCGCCGATCGTCGTCGCGGATCCGCAGGGGCTCTGGCAGGACGATTGGGGCGTGCTTTACCGCGAGGCCGACTGAGCGGGCGCATCGGCGACCGGTTACTCGATCCGGAAATAGCGCACGCCCAGCCCGAGCGGTTCGCCCTGGCGCAGGACGTCCTGCTGGAGGCTGGCGAAGAAATCCGTCGACGGGGTGGGGTTGGGGCCCGACAGGGCCGGCAGCGGTGCCGTGCTGACGAAGGTCAGGACGGTCTGGGGCCGCGGCCCGCCCCCGGCCGATTCCAGCTTGAGGTTGAAGGTGGCGCGCCGTCCGTCGCGGCGCAGATAGCTGCCGAGATTGTAGACGAGCCCGTCGTCACCGATCAGCACGACGGCGACGTTGCGGCCGCCGTCATTGTCGATGGTCCCGCTCAGCACCTCGCCGCTCTTCATGTTGAAGGCGTTGATCTGGAGCCGCGGGGTGCGGTCGATGTTGTCCCCGAGCGCGCGCAGGAAATCCGCCATCGGGCATTGCGCCGCCGTGATCGGCCGCAGATGGATCTGCGCCTCGAAGCCCTGCGCCGCCTTGAAGGTGGTGTCGAAGGCGACGAAGGGCTCGGTGCGGTTGCCAAAGCCCTCCAGAACCGCGCGCGTCGCGGTCAACTCGGTCGGCCAGAGGAAGAAGCACGGGCCGCCGTCATAGGTCGCGATGTAGCGCTGCACGCGCTCGATCGGCGGGCGGGGCGGCTGAGCGACCGCGATCTGGGCCGGGTCGCTGCGCCCCGGCGCTGCGGGCGGTGTCTCCGGGCGCGGTTGCGCGGCAGGCGGCACGGCCGGCGTCGCCGGCGGGCGCGCCGGCTCGGCCACGGTCGGCTGCGGCATGCGCGGATCGGGCCGGGTCGGGGCCGCGACCGGCGGCGGGGCGACGACGGCGGTCTGCGGCTCGGGTCGCGGCGGCGAGGGCTGCGTCGGCTGCGGTTGTGGCTGGGGCTGGGGCGGTGCGGCGGCGGCGGCCGGCGGCTCGTTGAGCGCGGGCGGCGGGTTCGGGGGCGGCTGCGTCACAGGCGGCGGGGTCACCACGACGGGTGTCGGTACGGCGGGCGGCTCGATCAGCTCCGGCACGCGGTTCTGGGCCTGCGCCGGGTTGGGTGTCTGGGCCGGGGTCTGGGCCTGGGCCGGCGGGTCGCTGCGGGTTTCGTTGAGAGCCGGAGGCGGGGCGCTGCCGCGCGGCGGCTCGTCGTTCAGCAGGGTCCAGCCATAGAATCCGCCGCCCGCCAGCAGGGCGAGCGCGGCGATGCCGGCGACGGCGCGCAGCGGGGACCTGCCGGCCGCGGCCGCGGCGGCCGGCGCCTGCGGCTGCCAGGCGGCGACCTCCGACATGTCGGCGAAGCGCTCGGCCGGGTCGGCGGCGAGCATGCGGGCCAGGAGCGGGCGGATGCGGGCGTCGATGCCCGAGAGGTCGGGCAGGCGACGGCGCTTCTCGAGGATCTGGACCTGGCTGCCGCCCATGTCGAGCGGCTTGCCGGTCATCGCTTCGGCGAGGACGAGGCCGAAGCTGTACATGTCGGAGCGGCCGGTGACGTCGCCGCCATAGAGCCCGAGCTGCTCGGGCGAGACGTAGTTGTACTTGCCGGCGAAGCCCGAGCCGATGACCGTGCCTTCGCCCAGGATGCTGGAGCGGGCGATGCCGAAATCGATGATCTTGGCGCGGGCGATGCTGCCGCCGGGCAGGATGATGTTGTCCGGCGAGACGTCGCGGTGGACGATGCCCAGCAGATGGGCGGCGTGGAGGCCCGGTCCTATGCGCCGGCGCAGCACATCGACCTCGTCGAGGCTCAGCGGCGCCTGCTTGATGCGCTCCGAGAGCGGCTGGCCGTCGACGAACTCCATCGCCAGATAGGGCGACTGCGTCCCCGGATCGATGGTGAAGACGTAATAGCGGACGATGGCTTCGTTGTAGAGGTTGTGCAGGGCGGCGGCCTCGCGCCGGAACAGGGCGAGCGCCGCCTCGTCGCGCGCGAGTTCCGGGCGGATCATCTTGATCGCCACCGCGTCGCCGGTCTGGATGGCGCGGCCCTTGTAGACCTCGCCCATGCCGCCGACCCCGATCAGCCGCTCGACCTCGTAGATGCCGTTCAGGGTGGTCCCGACGGAGACGGCGCCGGCGCGGGGCGCGAAGATGGTGCGCTCGGAGTCGCTCATGGCGTGTCGGTCTCCTGCATGCGCCTGTTCGGCATCCACCGGGTCGTCCGGTCGTCCCTGCGGCTATAGCGCATGATGATCACCGTAACGTTGTCGCGCGCTCCGCGCTGCAGGGTGAGCTGCAGCAGGGCGTTGCAGGCCTGCTGCGCGCCCCTCTCCTCGACCGCTTCCAGGATCTCGGCCTCCGCGACATGCTCGGTCAGGCCATCGGAGCAGAGCACGAAGACGTCGCCATCCTCGATCTCGCCGCTGTCGAGGTCGAGTTCGGGCACGTCGTGGACGCCGATCGCGCGGGTGATGACATGGCGTCGCGGCGAGAGCCTGGCTTCCGCGGCGGTCATCACGCCGCGCTCGACCAGTTCCTGGACCTCGGTGTGGTCGCGCGAGATCTGCAGGATCTGGCCGGCACGGATGAGGTAGATCCGGCTGTCGCCACACCAGACGCAGGCGAAGTGACGCTCGTGGACGAGCAGGACCGCCAGCGTCGAGCCCATTGCCGCGCCGTTGCCCTCCGCGATGTGGCGGCGCAGCGTCGCATTGGCGTCCAGCACGCCATTCTCCAGCCGGGCCAGCAGGTCGGGCGCCGACTGGGTCTTGCCGATGCTCTCGATCGCGGCGGCCACCGTGGCGCTGGCGAGCGCGCCGTTCTCATGACCGCCCATGCCGTCGGCGACCGCCCAGATGCCGAATTCGGGCCGGACGACGAGATTGTCCTCGTTGGCGCTGCGGATGCGGCCGACATGGCTGACGGCGCCGGTCTCGAAGGCCGATGCGGTCTGGCTCGGATTCTGGCTGAGATCGCTCATGACACGGCCCGCCCCGGTTCGAGGAACGCATCGAAATGGCCGGTCAGCAGGCCGGCGAAGAGATAGGGGTCGGGCAGCCCGTGCCCGACCAAAGCGAGCGGCTCGAAATTCTCGCCGCCAACGGTCCAGAAGCAGGTCGAATGGGCATAGGCGCGGGCGTGATCCTCGACCCGCAGGGCGGCGAGCCGGGCGGGAAAGCCGGCCGCGTCCAGCGCGGTGACGATGGTGCCGTCCGAGAGGCGCACCATATCCTGCGGCGGCGGCGCGAGCAGCGAGTCATTGGGGACGGCTAGCCGCGCCAGGCGCTCCGAGACGGCCTCGAAGCTCGCCCCCGGATCGAGGGCCTGCAGCAGGAAATCCTCGATCCCGGCATACCAGGCGTCCTGCGGGTCGAGTTCCGGATGCGGGATCGCGCCGCCGGGCTGCGCCAGGGCGAAGACGGTCAGCGGAAAGTAGCGGCCGACGCCGTCGACGGAGGGCATGAAGGCCCCGGCGACGGCCTGCCCGCACAGGCCCTGGCCGATCCAGAAGCGCCAGATCGGCGCGTTGAGGAAGGCCTCCTGCCAGCGTCCGGCCAGCGCGAGCCGGCTCGCGGTCAGCCCGCCCTGGAGCCAGGCCTCGTAGACCTTGAGGAAGGCCGCCGGCGCGTTCACCGCGATGAAGTCGCGCTTGGCCGGCAGCTTCCCGAACAGGCCGCAGCTCATCGCCTCAGATCCCCGACGGGCAGCGGATCTCCCGCAGGGCGGGCAGGATCAGCGGGTTCTTCAGCGAGCCGACGCCGAACTGATAGCCGACCTGGCGCCCGCCCGCCGCCAGCGTCAGCCCGACATTGTCGCCCTGGCGCAGCACAGAGCCGGTGTCGAGCAGGCGGAAGAAGGACCAGACGCCGTCGCGCTCGAACAGCTTGATTTCGCCGGATGGCGCGCTTGGCCCCGAGGAGAAGAAGCCGCCGCCGAAGACGCCGCCGCCGCTCGCCCCGCCCAGCGTCAGCGTGATCGCGGTGCGGCCGATGCCGGCGCCCGGCCACATCACCGGGGCGGGCGTGTTGACGCCCTGCTGGCTCGTGACGGTGAAGCCGTTGATCTCGAGCTTGGCATTGGCGGCATCCGCCGAGAGCGCGGTCGGCACCACGATCATCTGGAAGGAGGGCAGGTTGCCGCCGGTCGGGAAGAAGGCTTCCCGAATCTCGCTGGCGCGCTGGAACTCGCGCAGTGTCGTCGCGGAGAGCGAGCGGGCGACGCGGCTGTCGGCGCGCCAGCTCCACTGCGCCTTGGAGCTGTCGACATAGGGTTCGAGCCGCTCCTTGTAGAACTTGTCCATGATGCCGCCGGGCGCGAACAGGCGGGCGAAATCGGCCAGCGGCACGTCGCGCGCGCTGCCCTTCACGAAGGGATAGCGGTTGGTCAGGATCTCCGTGCAGACGCGGCTGACCTGATCGCCCAGCGCCTGGCGCAGCAGGGCGACGGTGGCGCCGGTGGCATCGCCCTCGAAGTCGTTGACGGCCGACACGACCATAGCGCCGAAGGGGGCGGGGTAGCGCGAGGAATTGGCGCGCAGCGTCGCGATCAGCGGCACCAGCGCGGCATTGGCCGCAGCCGCCTGGGCCGGGTTGGTCGCGGCGGTGGCTAGGTTCTGGTTGATCTCGGACAGGACCTGCAGGAGCTGGTCGACCGGGCGGCGGCCGAGATCGCCCTCGACCAGGACATGGAAGGGCTTGAACTGGGCCTCGATATCGGCGCCGAGCGCCTCGTTGCCGCCGCCGCCGAGCACGCGCTCGACGCCGGGCGCGCTGAGCGGGAGATTGGTGCCCAGCCGGCTCAGCGCCTCGCTCGCGCGCTTCTCC
This sequence comes from Allobosea sp., assembly GCF_030695125.1. GTDB lineage: Bacteria > Pseudomonadota > Alphaproteobacteria > Rhizobiales > Beijerinckiaceae > Allobosea. Next base: position 162,922 of record NZ_JAUYTP010000073.1, read on the forward strand.
AGAACATCGGTCGCGGCCGCTGCGGCCGCCTTGCGGGGGGAGGCGCGCTCCTTGGTGAGCTGCGTCTCGTCGCGGACGGATTCGAGGATCTGCTTGAAGGGCGAGGTCGGCGCGGCCATCGCGCTGAGCGCGACATATTGCGGCTTGTCGGCGTTGAGCGGGCGCAGCTTGAGCCGCGCCAGGGTGCGCTGCCAGGAGGCGACGAAATCGCGGCTGTAGAGCTTGAGCAGGTCCTGGAAGAGCGTGGCGTATTGCGAGATGATCGCCTGCTGGTCGACATTCTCGCCCAGCACCCAGCGCTCCTTCTCGATGCGGTCGCCGATGTCGCCGAGGCGGTCGACGAAGGCGTTCTGGAAGCCGTCATAGGTGTAGAAATAGGGCACGCGGACCGCGTCGAGGTCTTCGCCGCCGACGCCTTCGAAAGCCAGGCGCACGTCGGAGCCGCCGCGGCGGGCCGCGACCCAGTCCTTCTGGCTCTGCGAGCGGGCCTGGGTGCGCAAGAGCTCATAGGCGCGTTCCGCGATGCTGAGGCGGCGCAGCGTGCGCTGGCTGTTCTCGATCAGCGACTGGTTGAGCTTGACCAGCGGCTCGGCCTCGCCGTCGTCGAGATCGAGCATCGCGACCAGATGCTCCTCCAGCGCCTCGCGGCCCTTCGCGTTGGCGGCGCCGGGGAAGAGGTTCTCGGCCCAGTCCAGCCGCATCCAGGCGATGACGAGGTCGCGGTCGAGCTTCGCCTGGCCGCCGACCATCATGTAGACCTTGAGCGCCTCGTAGACGAAGCCGGGATTGGTCTGGTTGGCCTCGAGCTGCTCCTCCAGCCGGAAGATAATGCGCGAGCGCAGCATCCGCTCCAACGCCTGCTGATAGGTCAGTTCGGCCGCGTTCTGCAAGCGGGCGCGCTGGCTGAGGCCGAAGGTGGCGGCGGTCGGCGTCGGCTCCTCGCGGGTGGCGTAGCCCGCCGGCAGGTGCCGCAGCTTATGCAACAGCGGCAGGACGCGGCTGAAATTGCGTTCGGAGATCGTCGTCTCCTGCAGCACCGGGGCGGCGCTGGAGCGGTAGTCGGAGAGGCCGTAATTGGTTGCGGTGATCAGGTCGCTGTTGCGCGAGAAGCTCGTCCACCACAGGCCGAGCGCGGCGAGCGAGACGAGTGCCACCGTGGCGAAGCCGGCGGCCCGCAGCAGGGTGGCGCGGCGCGCGGCGCCGAGGTCGGTCGAGACCCAGCCTGACTCGCCGATGATGACCTTCTGGATCAGGTCGGTCAGGAAATAGCTCTTGCCGCGGCCGGAATAGGCGCCGGCGCTGGCGTGGCTGCTGCCGAAATTGCGCGAGAGCGCCCCGATCAACTGGTCGATCGGCGTGCCTTCCTGCGTGCCGGAGGTGAAATAGAAGCCGCGCAGCGTCGCATTGGCATGATAGCGCGTCGGCTCGAAGACGCGGCCGAGAAAATCGGTAATCGAGCGCTTCAGCGTCGCCATCTGGCTCGGGAAGCCGAAGATCTGGGCACGCGCGGTCGGGTTGGCCTCGTCCTGCAGCCGGTCGGGGAGGCGCTCGTTCAGCCGCTCGATCAGCGCATCATATTCGGGTGCGACGTCGCCGATCATGTTGCGGGTCTTGTCGCCGGTCTGGAAGGTGTGTCCCCAGACCATCCGGCGCTGCGGCTCGGAGAGCCCGCCGAAATACTCGTTGAAGCCGGCGATCAGGTCGGCCTTGGTGAAGACGGCATAGACCGGGAAGTCGACCTTCAGCCGCTCGTTCAGCTCGAGCAGCCGGTTGCGGATCGCGTCGGCATGGGCGGCGATCTCCTCGGGGCTCGACGTCAGCAGATCCTCGACGCTGATCGCCACCATGACGCCGTTGATCGGCTGGCGCGGGCGATGGGTCTTGAGCAGATCGAGGAAGGCAAGCCAGCTCGCCTTCTCGGCCTTCGCGTCGGTGTCCTGCGTGGTGTAGCGGCCGGCCGTGTCGATCAGCACGGCCTCCTCGGAAAACCACCAGTCGCAATAGCGGGTGCCGCCAACGCCGGCGATCGCGGCCGGCGCCGCGCCACCGCGGGCGAGCGGGAATTTCAGCCCGGAATTGACCAGCGCGGTCGTCTTGCCGGCGCCGGGCGGGCCGATGATGACGTACCAGGGCAGGTCGTAGAGATAGTCGCCGCCATCCTTGCCGCGGGCGCGGCGCAGCGTCGCCAGCGCGTCGCGCATCGAGGCCGACAGCGCGGCACCGTCGCCTGTCGCCTCCTGCTGCTGTTCCAGCGCCTCGGTGAGCGCGGCGGTGGCGCGGCGCCGGCGGATCACGATCAGCGCGATCCAGGCCAGCGCGCCGAGCGCCAGCAGCAGGACGATCGGCAGCCGCACCCAGACCGAGTCGAACGGGCGGACGTCGCCGACGGCAAGGAACGGCGCGCCGAACCAGACGAGCAGGCCAAGCGCCAGCGTCCCGACGGTGATGGCGGCGATTCTGAGCCAGGTGGCGAGGTTCATGGGTTCGCCCTCCCTCAGCCCTGCCGCTGGATCACGATTTCGACGCGCCGGTTCTTGGCGCGGCCTTCGCGGCTGGCATTGTCGGCGATCGGGGCATCGGCGCCCTTGCCCTCGACGCTGATCCGGTCCGGCTTGCTCAGCTTGGTCTGCAGCAGGTCGCCGACGGCCTTCGCACGGGCCTGGGAGAGCTGCAGGTTGGAGGCAAAGCGCGCGGTCCGGATCGGCACATTGTCGGTATGGCCGACGACCTTGACGGCGCCTCCCTCTGTCTCCAGCACGGTCGCGATCCGCTCGATCAGGGGCTTGAACTCGGCGCGCACGGCCGCCTGGCCGGGCTCGAACAGGGTGATGTCGACGAGCCGGACGATGATGACGTTCGGCGTGACCTGGCAGACGATCGGCGGCTGCACCGCGCCGCAGACCTTGGGCGGCTCGGGCGGCGGCGGCACGGGCGGCGGCGGGGCCGAGAACACCTTGCGGACGAGGCCGAGCTCGCCCTTGGGGTGGACCGAGAGCATGGCGGTCGCGGCCGCCTCGGCATTGCCCGAGAGCAGGAAGCGGAACACGAAATAGAGGCCGAGCACGGCGACGCCGGCAAGCGCCGCCACCGACCAGACCGGAACCTTGAAGCGCGCCACCTGCGAGGCGACGGCCTGCCCGCGCCAGCGCGGCGAGAGTTCGGGGTCGGGCTGCTTCACCCGGCGCAGCGTCTCGAACAAATTGCGCTGGATCATCTGGAGATTGGCGGCCCCGCCGGCGGAGGTGCGGTGGATGCCCTGGAAGCCCAGCGCCAGGCAGGCATGCATCAGTTCGAGCAGGTCGTAGTTGACGGATGGGTCGGCCTTGGCGCGGTCGAGTTCCTCGAAGAAGCGCACGCCGCCGACCCGCTCGCCGAAGAACTTCGAGAGCATGCTGTACTGGGTCCAGACATGGCGGTCCTCGCCGGGGATGTTCTGGACGATGTCGTCGGCGGCTGCGCAGAGGACGTATTTGGCGGTCCGCGTCTGCTCGGCCGAGGCGCCCGCGGCGCGAACCTCATGCTCGAAGGCCTCGATCGTCTCCGTGACCTGGCCGAGCAGCTGTGCGGGGGGCGCGCTGCTGAGCTGCGAGCGCAGCCGGCCGAGCAGCAGGAGGAGGGGCGACGCGGCGCGCAGCAGCGGGTTGGCGTTGGGCGTCAGGAGCTGGCCGCGGCCCGGCAGCGGCCCGGCGGCGGGGCCGGGTGGCGGCGCCGGGCGCGGCGGGGCCGGCTGGGCGGCCGAGATCCAGTCGTCGCTGCCGCCGGGAACGCCGGGCGAGGCCGCGGCGGGCGGGGCATAGGGGGTGGGCGCCGCCGGCGTGGCTTGCGCCGGGCGGGAGGGCAGGGGCGCGCGGCGTCCGGCCGGGTTCGGCCTGATGATGGTCCGGTCGGAACGGCCGAACGGATCGGACGGCGAACCGGGATCGCTCATCGGCGTCCCTCGAGCACGGCCCAGAGTTCCAGCTCGAGATCGGGCCAGTCACCGGAGAAATGCATCCCGATCGAACTCGCGGTCGAGAATTCCGGCCAGAGCGGCGATGTCCGGTCGAGATAGAAATAGACATGGTCGGTCAGCGCGCGGATCTGCGGCGGCGGAGTCGGCAGATGGACGAGGCTGATGCCCGGCAGATGGGCATGGACGATCTCGTTCATCTTGGTGTTGGGGCCGACCTTGAAGAGCTGCGGGAACTGGGCCTGGATCTCGGTGAGGGGGCGGCGTGCCGCGACCTCCAGAACCAGCGTCGCGTTGCGGACGAGGCTGCGGTCGCGGATCGTCGACATGAAGGCGTTGGGCGCGCGCTCGGTGATCTCGAGCCGGATCGCCCGGCGGCCGAGATTGGCGGAGAGGAAGTCCTGGATGTCGCGCACCAGCGGGGTGAAGCAGGCCTCGAGGTCGTCATGGTCATAGGCCGGGTAGTCGCGGGCGCGGCGCTCTGCGGTGGTGAAGGTCGCGAGTTCGCCGGCCAGCCCCAGAAAGCTCTCGAACAGCCGCTCGGGATGGACGTAGCGCGATTGGCGCAGATGGCGCAGTTGCGGGATTTGCCGGTTCAAGAGCTGCAGCATGAAATAGTCGGCGCTCTGCAGCCCGCCTCCGGCCGTCGGGTCGGCGGCATAGCGGGCGAGTTCCTCGAGCTTGTTGTCGATCCAGCCGATGACCCGGTCGAGCCAGCCCTCGATCACCGGATAGGCCGAGCAGACGAGGACGGGCGGGGCGAACTTCTCGTCGAAAAGGACGGCGCGGTCGCGCACCTCGAGGATCCGGCCGAGCGCGAGGCCGACATAGCCGGCCTTGGCGGTCTTGCGCAGCTCCAGGCTCAGGCGCGGATGGGCGACGTCGATCTCCTCCTCGATCCGCAGCGAGGCAGTGGAATCGATCAGCATCTCGGTGGCCGGGACATAGCGGCTGGCGCTGCCGTTCAGCGCGTCCTCGACCTCGCGGGTGTTGGGGGAGGCCAGCGGCAGCGAGAGCCAGACGATCTGGCCGGCGGCGTTCTCGGGCACCTCTATCGCCAGCGGCAGGGGGCTGTTGTCGGGCATCGCGAAAGGCGTGCCGTCCGGCATCACGCCGGCGGCGCGGCGCAGCCCGATCCGGCTCTGCTGGGCGAGGTCGCGGTCGATCTCCAGCACCGAGAATCCCCATGGGTAAGGGGTGGCGTGCCGGACGCGGTTCTCCAGCAGGTTCTCAAGATACCGGTCGTTCTGCTGGAAGTGATGCGGCCTGAGGAAAAGCCCTTCCGACCAGACGACCTTGCTGTACCACGACATCCGGGTCTCGCTCACTCAAAAGCATGCCAGCAACCTTATACGGGTCACCCACAAGCGTCACCAAGCGAATGGTAACTGCAAGCAAGGCTGCGGCCATCATTGCAACGAAGGATGCACGGTTGCGCCAGGACGGGCAGTCCAGCAGAATCGCGCCCACACTGGCGAAGAGGAGCCCCCGATGCCGACAGGTCCCGCCGCCCGCATTCTCGATCTGGTGCTGCATCCGCTGCCGGGCGTCCTCCAACCCGGGCCGGGCAGCCCCAATGTCCTCATCGGCGGGCTGCCGGCCTGGCGCGGCGTCTCGGCGGCGGCCGCCGCCGCGATCCAGGCGGCGCGCCAGGTCTCGGATGCGGCCATCGCCACCGCCGAGGCGGCGACGCTCGCCGCCGCAGGCACCCCCGGCGCGCCCGCCGCGAAGCTGGCCGAGGAAACCGCCAAGGCGACCGCCGCCACCACGATGGGCTCGATGATCACCGGCGCCGCCGGCGGGGCCGACATCCACAATTGCCTGACACTGCTGCCGGCGCCGCCGCACGGGCCCGGCGTCGTCATCGACGGCTCGCAGACGGTGCTGATCAACAATCTCTCGGCCTGCCGGGTGGGCGACACGATCATCGAGGCGGTTGGTCCGCCCAACAAGATCGTCATGGGGATGACGACGGTCATCATCGGCGGCTGACGGGGCCGGTCGCCTCGGCTAGGAGGGGCAGGCGCGCGGCTCGCGCGACTCTTTTCCAGCCAAGGAGATCGACCATGACCATCGACCGCATCGGAGTGACGCAGCGCTGGTGCGATGCCGCGATCTTCAACGGCATCGTCTTCCTCGCCGGCCATGTCGCCGAAAAGACCGAAGGCCGCCCGCTGGGCGAGCAGACCACCGAGGTCCTCGCGCTGCTGGAGGAAACGCTGGAGGCCGCCGGCAGCGACAAGAGCCGCATCCTCAGCGTCCAGATCTTCCTCACCGACATCTCGAAGATCGCCGAGATGAACGAGGTCTGGGACGCCTGGGTGCCGAAGGGCACCGCGCCGGCGCGCGCCACCGTCGAGGCCAAGCTCGCCTCGCCCGGCCACGACATCGAGATCACGGCGGTGGCGGCGAAGAAAAGCTCTTAGCTCCCAGCCTGTTTCGCACCGAAACACCGCGTCATCCCGGACAAGCTGCGCAGCAGCGCCGATCCGGGATCCATCACGGAGCGCCGGAGCCCTCCGATGGATCCCGGCGCTCCGCTTCGCTTCGGCCGGGATGACGGCGTGGTTCCGGTGACGTGCCTCGAAGCGGCGCCGTCTGACGGAAGCCGCTACTTTCCCCCGCGGTCGTAGCACTCGGCGAAATAGAGCATGAAGGCGTCCACGAGCCCGTCTTCATACGGCGCGGTCTTGGCGTCCCAACGGGCGACATAGGCGTCCCACATCTTGGCCTTGCGCGAGCCGAGCAGGGAATCGAGACCGCGCTCCTGCGCCGTGCTCTCGGCGATGGCCTGGGGATCGAGATCCTCGACGAGCATGCGCAACGCATGCTGCATGGCCGAGTAGGTCTTGATCTGGTGGGCCTTGAGGTCCTTGAAGCTCTCGTCGAAGGCCTTCTGCGCGCTGAGATAGCCGCTCTTGGGCCGACCGAAGATCAGCTGCAGCGCATCGTCCACCGTCGGCGAGAATTTCAGCGGGTTGTTGTCCTGCGCCTGGATCATCGTCTGGTTGGCGCTGCGCGCGATGCGCTTGCTCTCGGCGCGGGCCGCGAGCAGCAGCTTCAGCTCGACCGCGACCAGGCGCATCAGGCCGCCGAGCTGCTCGGCAAAGGCACCGGGGTCCTGCCAGGCGAGGTCGTCGGTGGCGAGGCCGGCGCCCTTGGCGAAGCGCTGGACGAATTCGGCCGCCGAGATGGCGGGCATGCCGCCCGGCGGCATGGCGGGAGGCGGCGATGGCGCTGCGAAGGGCGCGGCGGCGTGCGGCAGCGGTGCGGTCGGCGGCGCGGCCTGGGCAGGCGCGTCGCTCCAGGGGTCGCCCGGCGGCAGCTCGGCGGTCAAAGGACGCCGCGGTGTCGGGATCGGGGCCGGCTGCAACTCGGGCGCGGCCGGCGGCGCCTGATAGGGCGCCCAGGCGAAGTCGTCTCCCGGCGGCGGGGACGCAACAGGGGGGAGCGGAGCGGGCGCGGGAGAGGCGGCCGGCGTCGGGATATCCGCGGCCCAGTCGATGAAGCCGTCATGGACGGGCCGGTGCCGGCTCGGCGGCAGCAGGTCGCGACGCGGAATCGGCGGCGCAACGTCGCCGCTGGCCGACCAGAGCGAATCCGGATCGGGAGCGCGGTCCTGCGACGGGGCGGCCGCGGGCTCGGCTTGGGCGGCCTCGTCGATGGCGACCGCGATGACGTAATGGCCGATCTCGAGCCTGTCGCCGTGCTGGAGGCGATAGGGCGACTGCACGCGCTGGCTGCCGCCGTTGACATAGGTGCCGTTGGTCGAGACGTCACGCAGCCAGTACGCCCCATCGCGGAAGCGCACCTCGCAATGGCGGCCGGAGATTGCGCGCGTCGGGTCCGGCAGGCACCAGTCGAGATGCTGGTCGCGCCCGATGTCGAGCCCCCTTGCGCCACTGAGGGTCACGGTCAGCGGGCCGCCATCGGGCAGGGCGGTCTCGTTCTCGATGGTCAGGGTCAGCGGCATGGCGGGGAATCCGGGCGCGGCGCACGGTCGGCCGCCGTCTTTCGCGGGCTGTGCTCAGGAGGTCGGCTTGCCGTCGTCATCAGCCAATCGAATGCATGCTTCGACGCAATTGCGCAATGCGGCCTGGTGCTCGCGGCCCGTGAGACGGCCGAGCGCCGTCAGCACCGCGATGCGTGCCATCTTGGCGGTGAGGTCGGGCGGGCAGGGAACGGCATGGCCCGCCACCATGCTGCCGCCGGAGTAGCCCGCGGCGAAAGCGACCCAGGTGCCCGGCGAGGCGCTGTCGCCCGCATCGGCTGCAGCCAGCGCGGCCCGGCGCGTCTCGTCGCGGGGATCGCGGACCCAGGCCTCGGCGGCCGCCAGCCCCTGGTCCTGCAGCGCGCCCGGGGCCTGCATCGCGCGCAGCGCCTGCGCCGCCCACCAGACCGCCTCGCGGCGCGGCAGGACGAAGGCGCAAAAGCCGATCGCTTCGGCGGGCGCCGGGCCCAGCGCCAGTGCCCGGGCGAACGCCAGAGGATGCTCGACGCTCGGCCGGGTCGCGACGACCTTGCCGAGGGCAGGGAAGGTCTCGAACACCTCCCTGGCGGTGCTGAAGCGCAGGCGGGACATCGGCCCTCAATTGATCTTCACGAGAGCGCCGTTGACGATGACCATGGCGTCGCTCAGCACCTCGGTCTTGGCGACGCTCTTGATGGTGATGGTCGGCGACGAGATCTCGATGCTGGCGGGCAGCATCTTGATCGTGCTTTCGCCGACCTTGAGGTTGATCTCGGTCAGCGCCTCGACATCGAGCTTGCCGTTCTGGACATGGAGCTTGTCGTTGCCGTTCTTCAGCGTGGTCTCGCGCGAATAGCCGCCGTCGGCATAGTCGGGGCCGATCTCGCGGGTCTCCTTGTTCTTGACCAGGACCTCATGGTCCTTTTCCGCCTGCAGGCTGAAGACCTCCGCGCCCTTGCGGTCCTCGAACTTGATCTCGTTGTAGCAGTCGGCAAAGCCGGCGCCGTCGGTCGATTCCGATTTGAGGCCGGACTGGGTCTTGTTGCCAGGCAGATCATAGGGGGGCTTGTGCTGGTCGTTGACGACCGTGCCGGTGACCAGCGGCAGATCGGGATTGCCTTCCAGGAACTCGACCACGACCTCCTGGCCGATGCGGGGGATGACCTGCCCGCCCCAGTTCCGGCCCGACCACATCTGCGCGACGCGGGTGCGGCAGGAGGTCGAACCGTCCTCGCGGTCCCAGTGGAAGCGCAGGAAGATGCGGCCGAACTCGTCGACGTCGATGTCGCCCTCCTCGCCTTCGTTGCCCTCGCCGACGACCTTGGCGGTATGGGGGCCGTGGACCGTCGGGCGGGGCGTCGCGAGCGGCGCGCGGAAGCGCCGGTCGCTCTTCTGGAGCTCATAGGAGCCGCCGTAGAGCGACTCGTCGACGCTGCCCGAGCGGTAGCTCTGTCCGCTGAAGGTGTGTCTTGCCCGGACGACGAGATACTCGATGTTCTCCGAGGCGGTCTGGTGCGCCGCCAGCGTCATCAGCGAGCCTGGACAGAGGCTGGGGGCATCGCCCGACGCATGGCGGCGATCGTCTGCCGCCTGCTGCGCTTGGGCGCGGACGCGGGCGAAATGCTCGCCCTCGTCACGGACGGTGTAGGTGCGCGGGTAGTCATAGGCCTCGTAGGACTTCGCCTTGTCGAAGCCCTCCTCGGCGCGGGCCGTCAGATCCGAGCCTGATTGCTCGAAATCGTAGTCCTTGAGGGCGATCTTGCCGGTGCGCAGCCGCCGCATCGTCGACCAATGCGTCATGTGCTCGATATGGCGCGGGTTCCGGCTGGAGGCCGGCATCAGCGGGTAGGCCGATCCGGCGCCCGCGAAGCTGGGCTGGGCCGCGGGCTGGACGCGGTCATGCGAGGAGCGCGAATCCGACAGCACCAGCTTGTGATCGCCATCGATATGCTTGAAATAATAGTAGATCCCGTACTGCTCCATCAGCCTGAGTACGAAAGCGAGATCGGTTTCGCGATACTGGACGCAGTATTCGATCGGCTGCAGCGCGTCGCTGGTCCTGTCCTCGAAACTCGCGCTCTCCTCCTTGCCGAAGATCTGCTTGATGATCTCGATCGCGGTCTTGTTCTTGAAGATCCGGCAGTCGGCCCGCTGCGACAGGAGCCACAGCCAGGGCCGCAGCGTGAAACGGTAGAGGTAGAGGTCGTTTTCCTTGCCGACCCATTCGGCCGCGACCAGCGTGCCGTTGAAGATCCGGTCGGTACCGTTCTTGAGCGCCATCTTGACCGAGCACTTCTGGCTCATGATGCTCTGCAGGTCGGCGTTCTCAGTCTTGCTGCTGGCCTCGACAGAGAATGTAAAGAGTTCGCTCAAAGCTTCGTCGGCTTCAAACTGGACAAGTGAAAACACGTCTTGCCCAAGCGGCGTCGTGAACGAGGCCATTCTTTGCAATTGTCGGAGATCGGCGGACATCAACGAAACCTCACGGTCTTGGATGCTATTTTGTTATTGACGTAGCGAATGCAGCGAGTCATGCTTTGCGCATTCTATGTTGAGCCGCCGGCTCAAGGCTAAACGGGAGGGGGGCCATGCGCAAGCAAGCCACGATGACAGCCGTCGCCATCCTTTCCGCTGGTTTGAACATGTGGCCAGCGCTGCCGGTCCAGGCGCAGACCTACAAGGCCGACGATATCATCAAGCATTTCACCCCGGCGCAGCCGCCGGCGCCGGGCACCACCCGCGGGCTGTGCATCGGCACGGAGGCCGATTGCAGCCGCGCCGGCCATGCTGTGAAGCCGGCGGCGGTGGCCGCATTCGATCTGGTCGTGCGGTTCAAATACAATTCCGACGTGATCGAGCCCGAGGCGCGGGGCAATCTCGACGAGTTCGCCAAGGCGCTGAAGGCGCCCCAGCTGGGCGCGAGCCGCTTTGTGGTCGAAGGGCATACCGACGCCGCCGGGACCCCCTCCTACAATCTCGAGCTGTCGGAGCGGCGCGCGCAGGCCGTGGTGCGCTATCTCGGCGAGCGCGGCGTCGATGCGGCCAAGCTCGAGGCACGTGGCTACGGCCAGAGCAAGCCCATCGTCGCCGATCCGTTCGCCGGCGAGAACCGCCGGGTCGAGACGCGGCTGAAGAGCGAGTGAGCCAAGGTGCCGTGCCTCTCGGATCTTTCCGGCGGTCGGTCGGCCGCATGCGTAACCGGTGAGGACGATGGCTTTGAATTTCGCTGAGTTCGCGGGCGCGATCTCCGATGACGATCCGAGCGGGCCCGATCTCGAGGACGACGCCGATTTCATGAACGTCACGGCGCGGCTGGAGGTCGCGCTGCCGGCGCAGTATTTCAGGCGCGACGATGATGGCCGGCAGATCGCGTTCGACCGCAGCCAGATCGAGTTTCCGGCCGCCTTTTCCGATCTCGGCAAGCTGTTGGAGCGCTCGCGCGACCTGAGGGTGCTGGTGCTGGGCGGCAAGCTCGCGATCCTCAACCGCGACGTGCCGGGTTTCGCGGCCTGCCTAACCACCATCGCGAGCCTCCTCGCGCAGCAGTGGGAAACGGTGCATCCGCGGGCCCTGGACGGCGACTACGTCATGCGCGAGGTCGCGCTGCAGAGCCTGGACGAGCTGCCGACGGTGGTGCTGCCGCTGCAGCATGCGCCGCTCTTCGTCAGCCGGCGCATCGGGCCCTTCGCCTTCCGCAGCCAACTCGTCGCCACCGGCGAGACCAGGCTGGTCGAGGGCGAGCAGCATCCCGACCAGGGTATGATCCAGGCGGCGCTGGGCGATATCGATATCGACGATCTGACCGCGTCGCTCGCGCGCATCCGCGCGATCGCGGAGGCGCTCGCCGCCATCCGCGCGATCTGGCAGGAGAAGATGGGGGCCGATCATGCTCTCAGCTTTCCGCGCCTGTCGGCGCTCGTCGATCAGATCGTCGCCTTCCTCGATGCGGCGGCGGTCCGGCGCGTGCCCGGTCACCAGGCGATGCCGGCGGCGGAACCGACGCCGGGCGCGGCCGCTCCGGCAGGCAGTGTCAGTGTCGTGCCGGGGGGCTGCGGCGACATCCTCCAAGTGAAGGATACGCTGGCGGCCTGCCTCGGCTACTTTCGCCGCATGGAGCCTTCCAGCCCGGCGGTTCTCCTGATCGGCCAGGCGCAGCAACTGATCGGCAAATCCTTGATCGAAGTCATCCAGATCATGTTTCCCGAACACTTCGGCCAGGCCGTGATCGAGATCGGCGACCGCACCCTGTTCCGGCTGCCGCTGGAGCGCCTGGGCGCTCCGGAAGAACAGGCGGAGGATGACGGGTATGACGACGGAGAAGACGCGGCCGACCCTTCGGACGAGGCGTCCTTCGACGAAGACGGCGGCGAGGCGGATCACGGGTCTGGCGAGGCCTCGCGCCAGCCGGCGGAGGACGCCGGGCCAGCGGTGCCGCCGGCACGGCACGTCGCCAGCCGCGCCGAGGCGGTGGCGGGCATGCGGGCGGTTGCGGCTTTCTACCGCCAGAATGAGCCGTCGCATCCGACGCCGCTGCTGATGGACAAGGCCTGTGCCCTGGCGCAGCAGGATTTCATGGCTTTGCTGAGCAACATCCTGCCCGATGTGGCGATGATGCCCGAGGCCGACAGTTAGGTGAGAAGTTTGTATTCCGCTTGAACCGCGTGCCAGTCTGGCGCGACTATATCGATAGAGACCAAGAACGGTTAGGTTGTCACGCAACGTCTCGTGACGCGCTTGCAGAGGGGGCTGGTCCGATGGCCGGAGATTCAGGACAGAAGTTCATCCGTCGCAACAGGCCGCCGCGGGTCCACATCACCTATGAGGATCCCTACAATGCGGAACAGAAGGTCGAGCTGCCCTTCGTCATGGGCGTGATGGCCGATCTTTCGGGCAATGCTTCGGGCGTCGAGAAACCGGAGATTTCGCAGCGCAAGTTCCTCGACTTCGACATGGACAACTTCGATCAGCGCATGGCCGCGATCGAACCGGGCATCGCCTTTGCCGTCCCCAACAAGCTCGGCGACGGTGGCGACAAGCTCTCGGTGGCGCTGAAGTTCTCCAAGTTCGACGATTTCAACCCGGCCGCCGTCGCCCGCCAGATCCCGGCGATGGCCAAGCTGCTGGAGGCGCGCGAACAACTCGCCAACCTGGTGCGGTTCATGGACGGCAAGATGGCCGCCAGCGACCAGATCAAGGCGCTTCTGGCCGATCCGCAGCTGATGGCGGCGCTCAAGGACAAGCTTGGCGACAAGCCGTCCGCGGCTGCAGCCACCGAAGACAACAAGTAAGCGAGCGAGGCGGCAATGGCAGCGGAAGCACAATCCCAGCAGCCCGGCGGCGCAGCCACCGAGGCCCGTGATCTCGACGAGTTCGCCTCGGTCCTGAAGCAGAGCTTCAAGCCCAAGACCGAGCGGGCGGCGACCGAGGTCGAGGCCGGCATCGCGACCCTGGTCAACCAGGCGCTCTCGGACTCGACGCTGATCAAGAACGACGTGCTCGACACGATCGAGGAGATGATCGCCAGGCTCGACGCCAAGCTCACCGAGCAGATGAACGAGGTGCTGCACGCACCCGAGTTCCAGAAGATCGAGAGCGCCTGGCGCGGGCTGAACTACCTGGTCTTCAACTCGGAGACCGACGCGCAGCTCAAGATCAAGGTGATGAACGTCTCGAAGAACGAGCTGTATCGGAACCTGAAGACCTATCCCGGCGCGCGCTGGGACCAGAGCCCGCTGTTCAAGCAGGTCTATGAGCAGGAGTTCGGCCAGCTCGGCGGACAGCCCTTCGGCTGCCTGATCGGCGACTACCACTTCAGCCATGTGCCGACGGATGTGCAACTGCTGCGCGACCTCTCCAAGGTCGCGGCGGCCGCCCACGCCCCCTTCTTCGCCGGCGCCGAGCCGACGCTGATGGGCATGGACTCCTGGACCGAGCTGTCCAACCCGCGCGATCTCAGCAAGGTCTTCGACACGCCCGACTATGCGGCCTGGAAGGGCCTGCGCGATGCGGCCGACTCCCGCTATGTCGGGCTGTGCCTGCCGCGGGTGCTGTCACGGGTTCCCTACGGCGCCAAGTCGGAGCCGGTCGAGGAGTTCGCCTTCGAGGAGGACACCGACGGGCACAAGGGCGAAAACTACGCCTGGATGAACGCGGCCTATGCGATGGCCGTCAACATCAACCGCGCCTACAAGGAGTATGGCTGGTGCACGCGCATCCGCGGGGTGCAGTCGGGTGGCGAGGTGCTCAACCTGCCGACCCACACCTTCCCGACGGACGATGGCGGCATCGACCTGAAATGCCCCACCGAGATCGCGATCAGCGACCGGCGCGAGGCGGAACTGGCCAAATCCGGCCTGATCCCGCTGATCCATCGCAAGAATACCGACAAGGCCGCCTTCATCGGGGCGCAGTCGCTCTACAAGCCCAAGGCGTTCTCGGGCCCCGACGGGGTCGCGGCGACGGCCTCGGACAACCTGTCGGCGCGGCTGCCCTACATGTTCGCGGTGTCGCGGTTTGCGCACTACCTGAAGTGCATGGTGCGCGACAAGATCGGTTCCTACAAGGAGAAGGAGCCGCTGCGGCGCTGGCTGCAGGAGTGGATCACCGACTATGTCGACGGCGATCCGGTCAATTCCAGCGAAGAGACGAAGGCGAGGCGCCCGCTCTCCGATGCGCGCATCGACGTCTTCGAGGACGAGGAGAACCCCGGCTACTACTCGGCCAAGTTCTATCTCCGGCCGCATTTCCAGCTCGAGGGCATGGATATCGGCCTGAGCCTGGTCTCACGCCTGCCAGCTCCCAAGACCTGACCGCCACCTGACCAGCCGGTGACGTCAGCCCAGAAGGCCCCAGGCGCCCGTGTCGTTCGCGACCGGGCGCACAGGAGAACTGCGTCCAGTATCCGGGTTTTCCGACCGAGTTTCCCCACATTCCCAACCAGAGGAGATCATCATGGCTACCGACTTCATTCTCGAGATCGACGGCATCAAGGGCGAGAGCCAGGACAAGAAGCTCAAGGACATGATCGAGGTCGACTCGTTCTCCTGGGGCGTGAGCAACGCCGGCTCCCATGCGTCGGGCCAGGGCGGCGGCGCCGGCAAGGCGAACTTCCAGGACATCCACTTCACCTCGTCGGTCGGCAAGGCCTCGCCGACGCTCGCGCTCTCCTGCGCCAACGGCAAGCACATCTCCAAGGCGGTGCTGCATGTCCGCAAGCAGGGCGAGGATCAGCAGGAGTACTACACCATCACCCTCGAGGACCTGCTGGTGTCGAGCTACCAGTCCGGCGACGCCGCCGGCGGCACCACGGTCCCCACCGACCAGTTCTCGCTGAACTTCGCCAAGATCAAGTACGAGTACAAGCCGCAGAAGAAGGACGGCACGCTCGATGCTCCGGTCACCATGACCTGGGATCTGAAGAAGAACGCCAAGTGAGACCGGCGGCGGACCGGACTGCGGTCCGCCGTCTGATCGATGGCCGTTGCGGAGAAGCGCCGCGACGGCCATCGTGCTTGCCTGACGTTTCGACAGGGCGTGCGAGCGGCCTATGGTGCGGGGTACGATGAACGGCCCGATCTCCAAGAAGCGGCTGCGGCCGCCGTTGATGTTTGCGTTTCGCGAGGCGCATCTGGACAAGGATGCGAAGGTTTCGCTCGATCTGCGCGATGCCGGCGGCGAGCGGGTGATCGCCCAGCGCCGTGCCGCGCCCCGCGCCGCCATCACGGAATCCAAGCTGCGCCGCGAGATCGCGATCGACCTCGACGGGCTGGTCAACACGATCAATCTCGCCGCGTCGGTCGATCTGTCGCAACACGAGCATGTCGGCCGGTCGATCCTGAACCACGGCTTTCCCGATCTGGCGAGCCGGACGATCGACGAGCATCGCGTCGATCTCATCGCCCAGGACATGGTGACGGTGCTGCTCGGCTATGAGCCGAGGCTGATCCGGGACACGATCGCGGTCGAGCGCGACCAGTCGCTCGACAGGGCCGAACTGAAGGTGCGCTTTCTGGTTCGGGCGGACCTGAACTGCGAGCCGCTCAACATCCCCGTCCAGTTCGTCGCCGATCTCGAACTGGACACCGGCAAGATGGCGATCAGGAGCCGATAGGGACGATGAACCAGGAGTTCCTCGACGCGTACAACCAGGAGCTCCGGCTGTTCACGGAGCATACGAAGGAATTCGCCGAAGAGTATCCCGGGATTGCCGAAAGGCTGGGCGGGCTCGTCGGCGAGCGCATGGATCCGATGGTCGGCGGCCTGCTCGAGGGCGCGGCCTTCCTGGCGGCGCGGGTGCAACTCAAACTGAAGCACGAGTTTCCCGAGTTCACCAACAACCTGCTCGAGCAACTGATCCCGAACTACCTCGCGCCGACGCCGTCCGCGCTGCTGGCCGGCATCCGTCCGCCCTTCTCGGATCCCGGCCTGCGCGAGGGCATGACAATCCCGCGCGGCGCCTATATCGATGCGACCTATCTGGAGCGCGAGCGCCGCGTCGCCTGCCGCTACCGGCTCGGCGCCGACATCACGATGTGGCCCTTCGACATCGCGGCGGCGGAGTACATCCCCGCGCCGGGGCCGTTGCAGGCGCTGGGGCTTTCGACCGACCATCGCGTGCTGTCGGGGCTGCGCCTGTCGCTGACCCACCGCACCATGGCCGATGCGGCGCAGGAGCCCTCGGCCGCGCAGGCGCTGAAGACGCCGACGAGCTGGTTCTCGGGCTGTCGATGCAAGGATCTGACGGTCCACCTGCTCGGGGCCGAAGCCGATGCGGTGGCGCTGTACGAGCAGCTCTTCGGCGATTGCGTCGGCATCTATTTCCGCCATCTCGACGCGTTCGGCGATCCCGTGATCACGCCTGCCGACGGCGTGTCGCTGGAGCAGCTCGGCTTTCGCGAGGACGAGGCGCTGCTGCCCGGCGACACCCGGATCTTCCGCGGCTTCGATCTGCTGCGCGAGATGTTCTGGTTCCCGCGCAAGTTCCTCGGTTTCAAGCTCGACGGGCTGGCGCGGATCATCCCAAAGCTGACGGCCAAGGCGGTCGACGTCATCTTCCTCTTCGACGAGGTCAATACGCGGCTGGCGGCGGCGGTGCAGAAGCCGATGTTTGCACTCTATGCTGCGCCGGCGATCAACCTGTTCGAGAAGACGGTCGATCGCATGCCGGTCAAGAGCAACCAGCACGAATTCCATGTCGTGCCCGATCGCAGCCGCCAGCTCGACTATGAGCCGCACAGCATCCTCTCCGTTCATGCCCATTATGTCGGCGGGCGCGAGAAGCAGCCGGTGCATCCGCTCTATTCCTCGCCGGAGGGCGCCTCGCCGACGCATGGGCTGCTCTATACGCAGCGGCGGCTGCCGCGACGCCGCTCGGTCGCCGAGCGGCGCACCGGCCGATCCTCGGACTACACCGGCACGGACATGTTCATCGCGCTGGTCGAGCCGGCGGGCGTCGCCGATACCGCATCCGTCGCCGAGCTCAGCGTGCGGGCGCTCTGCTCCAACCGGCACCTGCCGGAGCATCTGCCGACGGGCGAAAGCGGGGCCGATTTCCGCCTGATCGACAATGTCGCGCTCGATGTTGCCTGCCTGTCGGGCCCGACCCCGCCGCGCGAGCCGATCGTCTCCCAACTCCGGCTGCGCTCGGAAACGGCGAGCACCGGCGTCGTCACCTGGCGGCTGATCAATCTGCTCAGCCTCAACCATCTCGGCCTCGTGCAACGCGGCGCGGGGCAGAATGGCGAGGCGCTGCGGGAGCTTTTGTCGCTCTTTGCCGATCTCGCCGACAGCGCCACTGAGCGGCGCATACGCGGCATCAAGAGCGTCGACAGCCGGCCCGTCGTGCGGCGCTTTCCGCAGCGCGCCGGGACGGGGGCGGCGAGGGGGCTCGAGATCACCGTGGTGCTCGACGAGAAGGCTTTCGAGGGTTCGGGCGTCTTCCTGCTCGGGGCGGTGCTCGACCGTTTCTTTGCCGAATACGCGGCGATGAACCATTTCACCCAGACGGTGATCCGCACCGTCGAGCGCGGCGAGGTGATGCGCTGGCCACCGCGCGCCGGGTCGAGGCGCATCCTGTGAGCGACAGCGCCCCCCTGCAGCGCGAGCCGAGCTACGCGGATAAGCTCCAGGAGGAGCCCTGGCGCTTCGACTTCTACGCGGTCATGCGCCGGCTGGAGCGCAGCTTTCCCGACAAGCCGCGGATCGGCGATGTGGCGGCCCGCCGCGACGAGTATGTCGCGCTCGGTGAGCAGGCCTATCTCGATTTTCCGGCCTCGACGATCGCAGAGGCCGACCGCGATCTGCAGGGGCGCCTGCGCCTCTTCGTCAAGTTTCTCGGCCTGCTCGGTCCGCAGGGCGCGCTGCCGCTGGCGACCACCGAGGAAACCTATCACTGGCAGATCGCGCGCGACGACGCCTTTCCGCGCTTCCTCGACATCCTCAACCACCGGTTTCTGCAGCTGTTCTTCCGGGCCTGGGCGGATTCGCGGCCGATCGCGCAGCATGACCGTCCCGACCTCGACCGGTTCGCGGCTTATGTCGGCAGCCAGATCGGGCTGGGCTCGGCGCCTTATCTCAACCGCGACAGCGTGCCCGATGCGGAGAAGCTCACCCATGCCGGGTTGATCGGCGCCCAGGCGAAGTCGGCCTCGCGGCTGCGTGGGCTGCTGGCCGGGCTGTTCAAGGCGCAGGTCGAGATCGAGCAGTTCGTCGGGATGCGGCTGGTGTTCGACCCGGCCGACCGGACGAGGCTCGGCCACCGGCATTGCACGCTGGGTGGCGACGCGCTGCTTGGCGCCAGCGTCTACAGCGTCGAGGACAAGTTCCGGATCTGCATCGTCGCGCGCGATCTCGAGGAGTTCTCGCGCTTCCTGCCCAGCGGCGACCGCTGCGAGAAGCTGGTGGACGCCGTCTTCTTCCATCTCGGCGAGCCCTTCGAGTGGGATGTCGAGCTGGCGCTGCCGGTCGGGCAGGTCAAGCCGGCACGGCTGGGGCAGTTCGGCCAGCTCGGCTGGACGAGCTGGATGTCGCCGAACTGGGATGCCCCGCCCGGCGCCCTGCGGCGCGATGCGCGTTTCCACCCCGCCGAGCGCCTGCGCGAGCAACGCAGCCGGGCGCGTTCAAAACCCAACACCCGAACATCCTGACGTCCGAGGAGACCATCATGGCCGATATCAGTCTCGAAGCCGTCACAGGCAAGCTCAACCGGGTCGGCTATGAGGCCTTCATCCAGGCGCTGCGACAGGCCAAGGGCGCGGGCAACCGCAATGTCGAGCTGGCGCACTGGCTCGCCCAGATCTTGCTGCGGCCCGCGACCGATATCGGCCTGACGGCGCAGCATTACGGCCTCGACATGGGCAAGCTCGCTGGCGATATCGGCGGCGTCATCGAGGGCTTCCGCAAGAACGAAACGGAGATGCCCGGCGTCGCCAACAACATCGTCGACGGGCTCGACCGCGGCTGGCACTACGCCACCCTGTTCTTCGGCGAGACGCAGATCCGCACCGGCCATGTGCTGGTGGCGATCCTGAAGTCGAACGATCTGCGCCGCGTGCTGACCGGCATCTCGAAGGAGTTCGCCAAGATCCCGGTCGATGAGCTCGCCGCCGGTCACGCCAAGGTCTGGGAAGCCTCGGAGGAGGAGAACCTGCGGCCGATGGACGGCTCGGGCCTGCGGGCGGCCGGCACGCCCGGCGCCGAACAGGCCGAGGGCGCCAAGGGGACGACCGCGCTCGACCGCTTTTCGCAGGACCTCACGGCCAAGGCGCGCACGGGCACGATGGACCCGATCCTCGGCCGCGACGACGAGATCCGCCAGGTCATCGACGTGCTGATGCGCCGGCGCCAGAACAACCCGATCCTCACCGGCGAGGCCGGCGTCGGCAAGACGGCCATCGCCGAGGGCTTCGCCCAGCGCGTGGCCTCGGGCGACGTGCCGCCGCCGCTCAAGGGCGTGCGCGTCTGCGCGCTCGACATCGGGCTGATGCAGGCCGGCGCCTCCATGAAGGGCGAGTTCGAGCAGCGCCTGCGCTCCGTCATCGACGAGGTGCAGTCCTCGCCGACGCCGGTGATCCTGTTCATCGACGAGGCGCACACGCTGATCGGGGCGGGCGGAGCGGCCGGCACGGGCGACGCCGCCAACCTGCTCAAGCCCGCGCTGGCGCGCGGCACGCTGCGGACCATCGCGGCGACGACCTGGTCGGAATACCGCCAGTATTTCGAGAAGGACCCGGCGCTGACCCGGCGCTTCCAGCCGGTCAATGTCGACGAGCCGGACGTGGCGCGCTGCTGCACCATGCTGCGCGGGCTGATCGCCCCGATGGAGAAGCACCACAAGGTGCGCATCTCGGATGCCGCGATCGTCGCCGCTGTGACGCTGTCGCATCGCTACATCCCGGCCCGCCAGCTGCCCGACAAGGCGGTCAGCCTGCTCGACACGGCCTGCGCCCGCGTCGCGATCAGCCAGAGCGCGACGCCGGCCGCGATCGAGGATGCGCGCGTCGCCCTCGCCGCGCTGGCGCAGGAGAAGGCGGCGCTGATGGCCGACCAGGATCTCGGAGGCGACACCGCCAAGCGGCTGGCCGAGATCGAGGTCGAGACCGCCGAAGGCCAGAGCAAGCTCGCTGCGCTGGAGGCTGCCTGGGCGAGCGAACTCACCATCGTCGAGGAAATCAAGGCGCTGCGGGCGAAGCTTGCGGAGACGCCGGCCGCGACCGCCGATCCCAAGGCCGATGTCGCCCAGCAGGTCGGGGCCGAGGAGTCGGGCGCGGAAGCACCGCCCCCGGCCGAGACGCCGGACCCGGCCGCGGCGCGCGCGGCGCTGGCCGAGAAGTTCGCGGCGCTGTCGGAGATCGACCCGGCGCAGCGCATGATCTACGCCCATGTCGACGAGCAGTCGGTCGCCTCGGTGGTCTCCGACTGGACGGGTATCCCGGTCGGCCGCATGGTCGCCGACGAGATCGAGACGGTGCTGAAGCTGGCGGAGACGCTGAACAAGCGCGTCGTCGGCCAGGATCATGGGCTTGCGATGATCGCGCGGCGCATCGAGACCAACCGCGCCAAGCTCGACAATCCCAACAAGCCGATCGGCGTCTTCATGCTCTGCGGCCCGTCGGGCGTCGGCAAGACCGAGACGGCGCTGGCGCTGGCCGAGCAGCTCTATGGCGGCGAGCAGAACGTCATCACCATCAACATGTCCGAGTTCCAGGAGGCGCACACCGTCTCGACGCTGAAGGGCGCGCCTCCCGGCTATGTCGGCTATGGCGAGGGCGGGCGGCTGACGGAGGCCGTGCGGCGCAAGCCCTATTCGGTCGTCCTGCTCGACGAGATCGAGAAGGCGCACCCGGACGTCCACGAGCTGTTCTTCCAGGTCTTCGACAAGGGCGTGATGGAGGACGGCACGGGTCGGCGCATCGACTTCAAGAACACGCTGATCATCCTCACCTCGAATGTCGGCACCGACGAGATCATGGCGATGGCCTCCGACCCGGCGCAGCGCGCCGACCCGGAGTCGATCGCGGTGGCGCTGCGGCCAGCGCTGCTCAAGGTGTTCCCGCCGGCGCTGATCGGGCGCCTGGTGACGATCCCCTACTACCCGCTCTCGCCGGAGATGCTGGGCGGCATCGTGCGGCTGCAGCTCGGCCGCATCGGCAAGCGCATCCGCGACAACCACGAGGCTGCCTTCGTCTATGACGACGCGGTGGTCGCGCACATCGTGGCGCAGTGCAACGACCCCGATTCAGGCGGGCGCATGATCGACAACATCGTCACCAACTCGATGCTGCCGGCGCTCTCGCGCGCCATCCTCGGCCTCCAGCTCGAGAAGAAGCCGCTAACGGAGGCGAAGGTTTCGGTCGAGAACGGCGCCTTCGCCTACGCCGTGTCGTGAGCAGGTTCCGGGCCCGCTCCGGCCCGGTCGCGACCGACCGTGAAAGTGCGCTATCGTCCCCGGCGGCGGAGCATCGGCAGGGAGAGGGCGGCGGATGTTGCAACCAGCGCGGCTAAAGAGCCGGTCGGGCTCCGAAGGCAGGGCCGAGCGGCAGCACGATGCGTCGGATGGCTCGGCCCGCCGGCGCCGTAGACCCTCGCGCGTGGGGCGGTTCGGCCGCATCCTGGTGCTGCTGGCGGCCGTTCTCGGCATCGCCTGGGGTGGCATCGCGACATGGCTGCTCTACCAGGAGAAGGCGGTGGTGGCCGCGCTCCAGCAGGAGCAGCAGATCCTCCAGGCGAGCCATGATGAGCGCATGCGGGTCCTGACCCGCCGCCTCGTGAGTTCGATCGCGACGCAGCGCGCACCCGGCGCCGCGCCACGCGAGGGCGGTGGCGACGATCAGCTCGCCGATCTGATCGCGCGGCAGATCGAGCTCGAGGCGCGGCAGAACCTGCTGGGCACGCTGACGGGCCAGGCGGTCGCGCCCGTGCTGCCCAGCGGCGGCGCGCAGGCGCCGGGCGGGGGCGGGGGGCTGGCGGCCGTCGATCCGTTCCAGGGCAACATCCTGGAGCATATCAACCCGGCCGTCGTCGCCCCGCAGAAGCGCCTGGCGGCCGTCGCGCTGCGGGCCGAGGAGACGATGCCGCTCCCCGAGCGCGTGGCGCTGCTGCAGCAATCGCTCGACCGCATCGACCAGGCGCAGGGCCAGCAGGTCTCGGCGCTGGGCCTGCGCCTCGCCGGGCGGGTGCAGGAGGTGAGGGCGGCGCTGGCCGATCTCGGGCTCGACGTCGGCAAGGTCCGGCTGCCCCCAGTGCGGCAGGCGATGGGCGGGCCGCTGATCCCGCTTTCGGTGACGATGCGCGCCGGCAGCTTCGAGCATCGCGTGCTGCAGCTCGGCGAAGCGCAGGCGACTTTCGGGCGCTGGCGCGAGCTGGCGCAGATCGTGCCGCTGCGCCGCCCGCTCGAGGGCGACGACAGCACGACGAGCAATTTCGGCATGCGCACAGACCCCTTCACCGGCGCGGCGGCGATGCATTCGGGCATGGATTTCCGCGGCGAGACCGGCACGCCGATCCGCGCCGCGGGCGCCGGCAAGGTGCTGCGGGCGGAGGTCGCGGGCGGCTATGGCAATCTGGTCGAACTCGACCATGGCAACGGGCTCACGACGCGCTACGCGCATCTCAGCGCGTTCGACGTCAAGCCGGACCAGATCGTCCCGCCCGGGGCGATCATCGGCCGCCTCGGCTCGACCGGGCGTTCGACCGGCCCGCATCTGCACTACGAGACGCGACTGGCGGGCGAGGCGACCAACCCGCTGAAGTTCATCGAGATCGGCAACCGGCTGTCGCAGCCTTCGCTGCCGCCGGGCGTGCGGTGAGGCCTGCCAGGCCTGATGTGGACCCTCAGCGGTTATCCTGGGCGACCGAAGGTCGACCGGGATCCATCATCGGGCAGGACGTCGACCTCTGATGGATCCCGGCCTGCGCGGCTTCGCCGCTTGTCCAGGATGACGGGTTGGTTTGGCTTGAAACGGCTCAGGCCGCCGCCGCCTCGGCCATGAAGGCCTCCAGCGCCTCCTGCTCCGGCACCGAGAGGCGCAAGCCGAGCTTGCTGCGGCGCCAGAGCACGTCGGCGGCCTGTTTCGCCCATTCTGCCCGCATCAGGTAGCGAACCTCGCGCTCGTAGAGATCGGCGCCGAAATGGCGGCCGAGATCGGCCTCATTGGATGCGCCCTGCAGGATGTCGCGCGCCCGGGTGCCATAGGCCCGCACCAGCCGCGCCAGCGTCGGGCGGGCGAGCCAGGGGTGGGCTGCGGCCAGCGCATCGACCTGTGCCTCATAGCCCTCGACGGGGAAATCGCCGCCCGGCAGCGTGCCGGTCACGGTCCAGGTCGGGCGCGCCGCCCAGGCGGCATGGGGGGCAAGCTTCTCCAGCGCGGATTCGGCGAGGCGGCGATAGGTCGTGATCTTGCCGCCGAAGACGGAGAGCAGGGGCGCCTGGCCCTGCGGCGCATCGAGCGTCAGAACGTAGTCGCGCGTCGCCTCCTGCGCCTTTGAGGCGCCGTCGTCGTAGAGCGGGCGCACGCCGGAATAGGTCCAGACGACGGAGGCCGGGGTCACCGGCTCGCGGAAATACTCGCTTGCCGCGGCGCAGAGATAGTCGATCTCCTCGGGCGTTGCCTTCGCGTCGGCAGGGTTGCCGCGATAATCGCTGTCGGTCGTGCCGATCAGGGTGAAGTCGCGCTCATAGGGGATGGCGAAGATGATGCGCCCGTCGGCGTTCTGGAAGATGTAGCAGCGGTCGTGCTCGTAAAGCCGGGGCACGACGATATGGCTGCCCTGGACCATGCGGACCGCGGCCTTGGTGTTCGAGCGGACGACACCGCCGAGCACGTCGCCGACCCAGGGCCCGGCTGCATTGACCAGCGCCTTCGCCCGCACGCTGCTGCTGACACCGTCCCGCTCGCTCGTGATGCGCCAGAAGTCGCCCTCGCGATCGGCCGAGACGACGCGGCTGCGGGTGTGGATCGCGGCGCCCTTTGCGGCGGCGTCCATGGCGTTGAGCACGACGAGGCGCGAATCCTCGACCCAGCAATCGGAATATTCGAACGCTGTGGCCCCACTGTCCTTGAGCGGTTTGCCGGCCGCGTCCCGCGAAAGGTCGAGGGTCCGCGTCGCCGGTAGCTTCCTGCGGCCGCCGATATGGTCGTAGAGGAACAGGCCGAGACGCAGCAGCCAGGCCGGGCGCAGGCCCTTGTGATGCGGCAGCACGAAGCGCAGCGGCCAGATGATATGCGGGGCGATCGCCCAGAGCCGCTCGCGCTCCATCAGCGCCTCGCGCACGAGCCGGAACTCGTAATGCTCGAGATAGCGCAGCCCGCCATGGATCAGCTTGGTCGAGGCCGAGGAGGTCGCGCTGGCGAGGTCGTCCTTCTCGAAGAGGACGACGGAGGCGCCGCGCCCTGCCGCGTCGCGGGCGATGCCGCAACCATTGATGCCGCCGCCGATGACGGCGAGATCATAGATCGTGGGCGTATCGGTCATGCGCAGATCAGGCCTTGTTGCTCTCGACGCCGCTACCCTGGGCGAGCCGGCGGGCCGCGCAGGCCGCCGCCGACACAGGCTGCTCCTTGCCGAGATCACCGGACGTGTCAACGCGACGAGCCTGCGGCCCGCCGTCCCGGCTTGCGCGAGTGACCCGAGAGCGGTCAGATGGCGGGGACTGCCTCACGCCTTGCCGCTCTTGCCCAGAACGCCCGGACCCGCGCCGCCATGACCGTCACCGATATCGCGTCGCGGACCTACAATCATGGCTGGCGGCTCGATCCGATCATCCGCAGCCTGCTCGATACGGATTTCTACAAGCTGCTGATGCTGCAGATGATCCGGGCCTTCCACCCGCAGGTGCAGGTCACCTTCTCGCTGATCAACCGTTCGAAGCAGATCCGGCTGGCCGACATCGTCGACGAGGCGGAGCTGCGCGCCCAGCTCGACCATGCCCGCGAGGTGCGCTTTTCCAAGAAGGAGCTGATCTGGCTCGCGGGCAATTCCTTCTATGGCAAGAGGCAGATGTTCTCGCCCGAGTTCATCGCCTGGCTCGCGGATTTCCAGCTGCCCGAATACGAGCTGCGCCAGGTCGATGGGCAGTACGAGCTGCATTTCGAGGGGCCCTGGACCCACACGACGATGTGGGAGGTGCCCGCGCTCGCCATCGTCAACGAGTTGCGCGCGCGCCGCGTCATGGTCGGGCAGAAGCGCTTCGCGCTCGACGTGCTCTATGCCCGCGCCAAGGCGAAGATGTGGGACAAGGTCGAGCGGCTGCAGCAGCTGCCGAATCTGAAGCTTTCGGATTTCGGCACGCGTCGCCGCCATGGGCATCTCTGGCAGCGCTGGTGCGTTGAGGCCCTGAAGGAGGGGCTGGGGCCCGCCTTCAGCGGCACCTCCAACGTGCTGCTGGCGATGGACAATGATCTCGAGGCGATCGGCACCAATGCCCATGAACTGCCGATGGTGCTGGCGGCGCTCGCCGACAGCGACGAAGCCCTGCTGCAGGCGCCTTATCGCGTGCTCGACGAGTGGCGACAGGTCTATGGCGGCAATCTGCTGATCGCCCTGCCGGACGCTTTCGGCACCAGCGGCTTCCTGCGCCATGCGCCGGACTGGGTGGCCGACTGGACGGGGTTCCGGCCCGATTCGGCGCCACCCATACCGGCCGGCGAGGAGATTATCGCCTGGTGGCGCACACGCGGGCGCGATCCGAAGGAGAAGCTGCTGGTCTTCTCCGACGGGCTCGACGTCGATGCGATCGAGCGCGTCTACCGGCATTTCGACGGCAAGGTCCGGATGGCCTTCGGCTGGGGCACCGACCTGACCAACGACCTCGTCGGCTGCTCGCCCGACGGCTCGCGCGCGCTCGACCCGATGTCGCTGGTCTGCAAGGTGACGAAGGCCAATGGACGGCCAGCCGTGAAGCTCTCCGACAATCCCGAGAAGGTTTCGGGGCAGGGGGAGACCGTGGCGCGCTACCGGCGGGTGTTCGGCACGGGCGAGCCCCTGGCGACCGCAGGCCCCTGAACGCGCGTCAGCCTTTGGCTCCGCGTCAGCTCTTGGCTCCGCGTCAGCCCTTGGCTCCGAGAAAGACGAAAGGCGCGGACGGCACAAAGGCGCCCGTCGCGTCGCCAGCGTGAATCGTCGTCTGATCCTTGCCCAGGTCGAGCCGACGCACCCCTCCGGCAGCTGAAAAATCGATCTTCTTCAGGTCGACCCAGAAGACGTTGGGCGTCAGCGCGGATTCGAAGAAATAGAGCTTGCGGGCGTGATCGACGACGGTGCGCCAGCGGGTCGACGAGATATTGGGCTCGTCGGGCGTGCTCAGGCCGAACGGCACCGAGACGTTGCGGATCACGCTGAACACGCTGGCCACCGCGCGGTCCGGCTCCTCGAATTTCGGGATCGCATTCACATAGAACGAGGCCCGCGCGAAGCGGTCCGCGGCGCGGTTGGTGCCCGGCAGCATGACCGTGCCACCGATCTGCCGCCAATAGGCGTTGAGGGCGAGTTGCTGCTCGAAGATCGGCGAGTTCGTCATGACCTGGTGCTTGCGGTCGTGATGGATGACCTGGCGCCCGCCGATGTACTCGATGATGGCGCTGTCGCCGCTGGCGTCAGACAGTGACAGGTGCAGAGTCGCGATGAGCTGCTCGCCTGGAACCGAGTCGGTGACGATGGTGAAGGGCTCGGCTCGCAGAGCCGTGACTGCTTCGGCCACGGTGCCGAAACTGTCGAGGACATACTGGGCCCAGGCGGAGATGCTCAGTCCCGGCTTCGAACCGGGTTCGAATTTGGGATACTGGGATTCCACCAGCCAGAGCAGGTTGGCTGCCAGCCCGGCCTCGTTGACGCCGTCGGCACTGGAGACGTCATAGGCGCTTGCGATGACGCTGCCGTATTTCGAGGTCCAGCGCAGCGAGTTGGCTCCCGTCTCGCCGCTGCGGTTCGTGCCGCGCGGCAGGATCCAGAGGTGCGTCGCAATGTCGCTTTTCCAGTCCATCGTCCGCGCCGTCAGAACGCGCCCATCGGCGCCGTGATAGACGAAGCGGGTGCAGGCGAGCGCCGCCACATCGGCCAGCAGGACTGAGGCGAACAGCAGAGCGCCGATGCGCCGGCGCCAGAGTGTCAGGGAAGGTCGGCGGCGCACGGGCGGTCTCCCTTGAAAAGACGGCTCAAAAGCTAACGTCTGCGGCTCTCTGCGTCCATGATGCAGTGAAAAACCGACTGATCAGCTTGGCGGCCGGGAGGCGTTTCTGCGCAGCGATGAGTTTGTCTCTGATCGAGGCGGCGCGGGCGGATGGCAACCTGCGCATTTGTCCGTCGCAGCAAGTTGAGAACGCGGGCGTTGCGCTGCCGATTGTCGATCAGTATCGGGCTCTTGCGTCGGGTAATTCTTCCTGCTCTGCTGCGTTCAAGACGCCACAAGAAAAAGTGGTGCTTGCAGAGGGAGAAACACATGAAGTCTGAAAAGACCAACGGAGAGTCACGCCGTAAATTCCTGAAGACCTCGCTGGTCGCCACCGCCGCGACGGTGGCTGCGCCCGCGATCGCCCAGCAATCGGGGCCGATTTCCATGCGCTGGCAGAGCACATGGCCGTCCAAGGACATCTTCCACGAATACGCGCTCGATTTCGCCAAGAAGGTCAACGACATGACCGGCGGCGACCTGAAGATCGAGGTGCTGCCGGCCGGCGCGGTCGTGCCGGCCTTCGGCCTGCTCGAAGCGGTCTCGCGCGGCACGCTGGATGGCGGCCATGGCGTGCTCGTCTACCACTACGGCAAGCAGACGGCGCTGGCGCTGTGGGGTTCGGGCCCGGCCTATGCGATGGACGCCAACATGCTGCTCGCCTGGCACAAATACGGCGGCGGCAAGGAGCTGCTGGCCAAGCTCTATGCCTCGATCGGCGCCAATGTGCAGTCCTTCCCCTATGGCCCGATGCCGACGCAGCCTTTGGGCTGGTTCAAGAAGCCGGTGACCAAGCTCGAGGACATGAAGGGGCTGAAATACCGCACCGTCGGCATCTCGATCGACATCTTTACCGGCATGGGCCTGGCCGTGAATGCGCTGCCGGGCGGCGAAATTGTCTCGGCGATGGACCGCGGCCTGCTCGATGCGGCCGAGTTCAACAATGCCAGCTCCGACCGGATCCTGGGTTTTGCCGACGTCTCGAAGGTCTGCATGCTGCAAAGCTATCACCAGAACGCCGAGCAGTTCGAGATCATGTTCAACAAGACCAAGTTCGACGCGCTGCCCGACAAGATGAAGGCGATCATCACCAATGCGGTCGAGGCCGGCTCGGCCGAGATGTCGTGGAAGGCGATCGACCGTTACTCGCAGGACTATGTCGAGTTGCAGACCAAGGACAAGGTGCGCTTCTACAAGACGCCCGATGCGATCCTGAAGCGCCAGCTCGAACTCTATGACGAGGTGGCGAAGAAGAAGGCGGCCGAAAACCCGCTCTTCGCCGAAATCCTGAAGTCGCAGCTCGCCTTCGCCAAGCGCGCGACGCGCTGGGAGCAGGATACGGTGGTCAACCGCAAGATGGCCTTTGACCACTACTGGGGTCCCAACGGCGTCGCCGCCAAGCTCTGAGCCCCCGTCGATGACACCGGCCATGGTCCGCGCTTCGGCGCGGGCCATGGTGCCTGCTTGCGAGGTCAAGGCATGAGCGTCGAGAAAGTCCTTCTCGCCTGCGACAGCATCAGTACATTTTTCGGGAAGCTCGCGGCCTGGCTGATCATCGGGTTGATGCTGCTGGTCTGCGCCGAGGTGTTCAAGCGCTACATCCTGAACGCGCCGACCGCCTGGATCTTCGACGCCAGCAACATGCTCTATGGCACGCTGTTCATGCTCTGCGGCGCCTATACGCTCGCGCAGAACGGCCATGTGCGAGGTGATTTTCTCTACAGCTCGATGAAGCCGCGGACGCAGGCGTCGTTCGATCTGGTCCTGTACATTCTCTTCTTCCTGCCGGGCATCTGCGCGCTGGTCTATGCGGGCTACAGCTATGCCGGGGATTCCTGGCGCATCGGCGAGCATTCGAACGTCACGGCGGACGGCCCGCCGGTCTATCATTTCAAGACCGTCATTCCGGTTGCCGGCGCACTCGTCCTGCTGCAGGGCCTGGCGGAAATCGTGCGCTGTATCGTCTGCCTGAAGACCGGCGCCTGGCCGGCGCGGCTCAAGGACGTCGCCGAGATCGACGTGGTCGAGGAGCAGCTCGCCGCCAGCGAGCATATCGACGAGGCGACGCGGCAGGCCGCGATCGAGCGGACCCACAGCATCGACGAAGCGGCTCGCCAGCGCGGCCTCGGCGGAGACCGGCACCCATGAGCGATCCCGCCCTTGGCCTGAGCATGCTCGGCCTCATCGTCGTCGTCATCCTGCTCGGCTTCCCGACCGCCTTCACCCTGATGGGGCTGGGGATGCTGTTCGGCTATGTGGCGTTCTACGACCCCACGCAGGTCTGGTACGCCAACAGGGTCTTCGACCTGATGGTTCAGCGCACCTATGGCGCCATGACCAACGACGTCCTGATCTCGATCCCGCTCTTCGTTTTGATGGGCTATGTGATGGAGCGCGGGGCGCTCGTCGACAAGATGTTCCATGCGGTGCAGCTCGCCTTCCGCAACGTGCCGGCGGCGCTGGCGGTCGCGACTTTGCTGGTCTGCACCTTCTGGGGCATCGCGAGCGGGCTGGTCGGCGCGGTGGTCGTGCTGATGGGCGTGATCGCGCTCAACCCGATGCTGAAGGCCGGCTACGATGTGCGGCTGGCATCGGGTGTCATCACCGCCGGCGGCACGCTCGGCATCCTGATCCCGCCCTCGGTGATGATCATCGTCTATGCCGCAGTGGCGGGTCAGTCGGTGGTCAAGCTCTACGCCGCCGCGATGTTTCCGGGCTTTTTCCTGGCGTTTCTCTACCTGCTCTACATCATCGGCTGGGCACTCCTGAACCCCAGGGTCGCACCGAAGCTGCCCCCCGAGGCGACACGGGTCGCGGTCCCGCCCTGGACGCAGGCTCTGTGCGAGGCCTATGGCGGGCGGATGTTCACGGCGCTGGGCAAGGCGCTGATCGCTCCGGCGAAGGCGCTGCTGATCGATCGCGATGGACAGCGTGTCGGCTATGGCGATGTCCTGCGGGCCTTCGCCTATGCGCTGGTGCCGCTGACCATCGTCGCCGGAACGCTCGCCCTGGTGTGGTGGTATGTCGTCATCCACCAGCAGGCCGGCGCCATCGAAGCGGTCACGGCGGTCGAACAGCTCGGATCGCCCGATCTGCCGCCCGACGAGCCGACCGACGCCCAGAAGGGCCCTGCGCCCGCGTTCTACTGGTGGTACGGGGCCATCGCACTGGGCTTTGCGGCGCTGATGGCGCGCTACTACCGCCGGATGTCGGCCGAGCGGCTGGAGATCATCCGACTGCTGACCGACGCCGTCGCCCCGCTGGGATTGCTGACGGTGATCGTGCTCGCGGTCATCCTGTTCGGCATCACGACGGCCACCGAGTCGGCTGCGGTCGGGGCGGCCGGCGCGTTCCTGCTCGCCTTCCATGCCCGGACGCTGAACTGGAAGCGCACCAAGGAAGCCGTGTTCCTGACCGCCAAGACGACCTCGATGGTCTGCTGGCTGTTCGTCGGGTCGGCGATCTTCTCGGCGGTGTTTGCGCTGCTCGGCGGTCAGGCCCTGCTGGAGAGCTGGGTTTTGTCGCTGAACCTGTCCTCGCTGCAGTTCATGATCCTGTCGCAGCTGATCATCTTCATCCTCGGCTGGCCGCTGGAATGGACCGAGATCCTGGTGATCTTCGTGCCGATTTTCCTGCCGATGCTGAAGCATTTCGGCATCGATCCGATCCTCTGGGGCGTGCTGGTCTTCGTGAACCTGCAGGCGGCGTTCCTGTCGCCGCCGGTCGCGATGTCGGCCTTCTATCTCAAGGGCGTCGCGCCGGCCCATGTCACGATCAACCAGATCTTCGCCGGGATGATGCCCTATATGCTGATCGTGATCCTCTGCATGGTCCTGATGTATCTCTGGCCGGGGCTGACGCTGTGGCTGCCGGAGTATCTGTACGGAAATTGAGGGCCGGGGCCGCGTCTGCAGAGCAGCCGGCGTGCCCCGATCCTGCGCTGCCGCGTGCGCCCTGCAGGGCGAGCGGCGTGATCGCGGGCGCGGATCCGGGGCAACCTTGCATTCGCTGCCAAAACCCCCTAATGCGACCGCGTTTTCCGGCCGCGTAGGGCCGTCGATCAGGAACAGGGTGTCATGGCCAAAGAGAAATTCGCTCGCACGAAGCCGCATTGCAACATTGGAACGATTGGTCACGTCGACCATGGCAAGACGTCTTTGACGGCTGCGATCACGAAGATCCTGGCGGAGTCGGGCGGGGCTACGTTCACGGCCTATGACCAGATCGACAAGGCCCCCGAGGAGAAGGCCCGCGGCATCACGATCTCGACCGCTCACGTCGAGTACGAGACGGCTGCGCGCCGCGGTCGCCGGGCTGCCCGACACATCGCCGGCAG
>NZ_JAUYTP010000086.1 GCF_030695125.1 Allobosea sp.
ATCCGTTTTCGTTTCGCCTCGGCGGGTCAGAGATGGGGTCAACTCCGACGACGTTCGAGTGTGTCTGTGTGTGTGTGGAGCGTTGCTTGCTCACCCTTAAGTTGCTCTCTCTCTCTCTCTCTCTCCTGCTGTGACAAAAAGAGACCTCTCAAGCTCACTCGCAAACCAAGACACAAATAGATGGCCACTCCCAAGCAGGCAAGCAAGAAGCGCGCGGCGGCGTCCAAGAAGGGCGGCAGCCAGGCGAAGAAGGCGGGTCTTCTGTTCCCCGTTGGGCGCATCGGCTCGCAGCTGCGCCGCGGCCAGTACGCGCGCCGCGTGGGTGCGTCGGCGGCGGTGTACCTCGCGGCGGTGCTGGAGTACCTGACGGCGGAGCTGCTGGAGCTGACGGTGAAGGCGGCGAACAGCGCTGCTGCGTCGGGCAAGAAGTCGTCGAAGAAGACGGTGACGCGCCTGAACCCCCGCATCCTGACGCTGGCCGTGCGCCACGACGAGGACCTCGGCGCGCTGCTGCAGAACGTGACGCTGTCGCGCGGCGGCGTGCTGCCGGTTGTGCACAAGGCCCTGAACAAGCAGCAGAAGGCCGCCAAGTCCTCCAGCGCGACGCCGAAGGCGTAAGCGATGAGATAGACGTCGTCGCCTGAGGCTAGAGAACGTCGGCTGGGTAAGAAGCACGCACAAACACACGAAAAGCAAAAAGAAAGCATACAGAAAGAGAGAAGAAGGGAGGCATTCCAGTCACTGGGGCAAAAGTAAAAGATGATTGAGGCAGTCGCAGTTGTTGTTCTTGCTGCTGCTGCGGCATCGTGCGTCTCTTTTGTTGTTTTCTGCTGCAGAGACAAGCAAGCCACCAAGCAAGCCCTAGAAAATGGCCAAGAAGTCGTCGTCTGCCGCCGCGTCGAAGAAGGCTGGAGCGAAGAAGAGCACGCGCAAGCCGAAGCGCAGCTGGAGCGTGTACGTCAGCCGCTCACTCAAGGCCATCGACAAGAAGCTGACGATCTCGTCGAAGACGGTGAAGATCGTGAACTCGTTCATCAGCGACATCTTCGAGCGCGTTGCGTCCGAGGCCGCGACGCTGGTGCGCGTGAACAAGAAGCGCACGCTGGGCTCGCGCGAGATCCAGACGGCGGTGCGCCTGGTGCTGCCCACGGAGCTGGCGAAGCACGCGATGGCCGAGGGCACGAAGGCGGTCGCGAAGGTGTCCGCTTAGAAACTGCATAGACACATGCCGTCGTCGTTGTGAGCGGGTTTCGTAAGAAAAGAAGGAAGAACAGAAGAAAACCACACACAAAGATACAAACTTCAGCATCCGTTTTCGTTTCGCCTCGGCGGGTCAGAGATGGGGTCAACTCCGACGACGTTCGAGTGTGTCTGTGTGTGTGTGGAGCGTTGCTTGCTCACCCTTAAGTTGCTCTCTCTCTCTCTCTCTCTCCTGCTGTGACAAAAAG
>NZ_JAUYTP010000076.1 GCF_030695125.1 Allobosea sp.
GCCGGTCCCCGATGCCGATGACGGTTCGTTCGCCTACCCGCTGTCCGACTACATCGCCAAGATCTACGAGGTTGCGCTGGTGAAGGACGTGCCGGTCGTGCGCGTGAATGAGGCGCTGGGCGGAAGCTGGGCGATCGGCAATGCGCTCGGCTACTACAACGACAATGTCGGGCATCTGCTGACGCCCGGCAACGCCTTCCTCGCAAATGGCGTCTGGCTCGACGCCTTCAGCCGTATCAAGGCGCTCGGCCTTCCGGCCTGACCCATCACCCATCTACAAGGCAGAGGGGTCCGCGGTTTTCGTCTTCGCCAGGCGCTCACGCCGCTGCAGCTCGGCATCGATGGCCTCGCGGATGAACACGGACATGCGGTTGGGCCCGACGATCGCCTCGATGCGGGCGCGCTGCTGATCGGTCAGCCTGACCTTCGTCTCCTTGACGTGAAGCGCCGGGCGGCCCCTGCGCGCTGGATTAACCGTCCCCTCAAAGTCTGCCATGACACCCTCTCATCCGTCCCCGGAAATCCATTATAACCGGGGACGGATTAACGAAGGGGTTGCGTCATGGTGCAGAGAACGTTCGCCGAGGCCGCCGCCAGCTACATGGCGCTGGGCGGGGAGGGCAAATACCTTCCGCGGATCCTAGCCCGCATCGGCGACAAGCCGGTCACCGAGGTCACCGCCGGCGAGATCAGGTTCCTCGCGCTCGAAATCTTTCCGACCGCGAAGAACTCGACGCGCAACCGGCACGTCATCACGCCTTGCCGTGCCGTTCTCAACCATGCCCACGAGCTGGGCTGGTGCAACTGGCTGCGGATCCGCTCTTTGCGCAATGCGCCGCCAAGGCGCTACGCCCCGCCCGACCAGGACTGGATCGCGACGTTCGTCGAGTTCTGCGACCGCAACCGCCTGCCCAAGCTGGCGGCGCTGATTCTGTTCATGAACCACACCGGCGCCCGGGTGTCGGAGGCGATCGCGCTGCGGGCCGAGCATGTCGACCTCGAGGCGCGCACGGCCGTGCTGGTGAAGACGAAGACCGATCGCCACTCGGAGCGCGCTCTCTCGGCCGAACTGGTCATGCGCATCAGGATGATCGGCCTCGTTCCCGGCGAACGCGTCTTCGGCCAGCGCTGCCGGCACAACGTCAACGATCGCCTGCGCTGCGTCTGCCGGCGCGCCGGGCTCGACTACAAGTCCAGTCACGCCGTCGGCCGGGCGGCCTTCGCGACGAACGCCCTCAACATGGGCCTTGGGATCAGGACCGCGATGGACGCCGGCGGCTGGCGCACCGCGCGGATCTTCCTCGAGGTCTACGTCCACACCGCAGCGGCCGGGAAGGCTGTCGCCAACCGAATCGACCAGACCTTCCCGCCGCCTCGACGGGACTGGCTGCTCGCCGACGCCGCCTGATCCAGCCGCCTCCGGGCGGCTTTCTCTTGCCCGGAGCACATCATGCCGAAACGGTTCTGGCGAGGCCTCGCCTGGGGCCTGCCGATCGCGCTCGTCCTCTGGGCGGGAATCATCGCCGGCGCGCGCCTCGCGCTCGCTCACTCCTGGTATCCGCAGGAGTGCTGCAGCGACCGCGATTGCTGGCCGATGGGGCCGGACGCCGATGCCCGCGAGCCCGACCCGACGATCGTGCCAGGCGGCTATCGCACCCATGACGGGCACTTCATCGCGCAGCGCGACACGCGCCCCAGCCGCGACGGCCGCTTTCACATCTGCCGCGCGGCCGGCGCGCCGGGCGGCGACCCCATCCGGCCCTCCGGCAAACCCGCCTGCCTGTTCGCGCCCGAACCCGCGACCTGACCAGGTCCGCACCCCTCGACATCGGAGCACCATCATGAACACCCGCGAGGTTCAGGCCGCGCTGGCCCGGCTTGGCTATGCGCTCGTCGTCGACGGCGCAGCCGGGCCGAAGACGCGATCGGCCCTGGAGACATTCCAGCGCGGCCGCGGCCTGGCGGCTGACGGGATCGTCGGGCCGCAGACGATCAAGGCCCTGCAGGCGGCGATCGCAGAGAAAGCCGAGCCGCGGACGCAGGCGCCGCCGGCGCCTCCATCGCTGCCCGGATTCGCCCAGCCCCGAGCGACGCGCCGCATCGACGAGATCATCATCCACTGCACCGCGACCCCCGAAGGCCGGGACGTCTCGGTCGAGACCATCCGCGGCTGGCACATCGGACAGGGCTGGAAGGACATCGGCTATCACTGGGTCGTCATGCTCGACGGCAGCGTGAAGCCCGGGCGCCCTGAAGCGCAGGTCGGATCGCACGTCGCCGGCCGCAATAGCGGGACTCTCGGCGTCGTCTATGTCGGCGGTGTCGCGGCCGACGGGAAGACGCCGAAGGACACCCGGACCCCTGCCCAGAAAGCCGCTCTGCTCGCCCATGTGCGGGCGCTGATCGCGCGGTATCCGACGGTCCGCAAGGTGACGGGCCATAATCAGTACGCGGCCAAGGCATGCCCCTCCTTCGACGTCCGCAGGGACGACCTGGGGCGCTTGGTCTGAATCCGAGCCGGGCGGCCTCCCGGCATCCTCAGGAGAGCACCATGATCAAAATGCGCGCGAAGCTTCGCGTCGGCTCCGTCATTCCGCAGGGAGCCAACCACGAGCTGGTAACATTCCATGGCGTTGCCAAAAGCGACGGCTACCCCGCCGACGGCGCCGACGAGAACAACACCTTCGCCAAGTTCTCGCCCTCGGCCAAGTTCGACATCATGATCGCCAATCCGGCGCTGCTCGGCGGATTCGAGCCCGGCGACACCTTCTATGTCGACTTCACGCCCGCGCCGAAATGAAGCGCATCGGCGATCGCACGGCGGCCTGCCCGGCCTGTGGCTCGCTCGCCATCGCTGATGCGCCGCCGACGAATGGCCCTCGGCTTCGCTGCGAGCGTTGCGCGCATGAGGGGCCGCAACGCGCCTTCCTGTCCTGGCATAGCGGCGACGATCGCCGAGCCCGGCCGCCAGTCGTCGGCCATCGGGTGCTGCCGCTGATCCCCTCCGAACTTGATTGACCCGCCGCGGCCGGGCCCGCCGCTGACTTCCGGAGATCCATCATGACCTTCAAACGCCTCTTCGCGGCGATCGCCTTCGCATGCGCGCTCGCCGTCTCCGCCTGCGTCCCGAAGGACGGCGGCGGCCCCGACACCTCGGCCGAGGGCTGGCGCCAGATCGCCGTCGGCGTCGGCACGGTTGTCGGCCCGACCAAGGCCGATGCCGGCGTCGCCAAGGCCTCCGCCCAGCTCGCGCAGTACTGCGGCGCGCTGCAGGCCGTGGCCGCCAGCGCCACGATCTTCGCGCCCGAGAAGCAGCGCAACGCAGCGGCGATCGCCGCTGCAACCATCAACACGGTCTGCGCCAGCCCGCCTGCCGACGTTAGCGCCGCGCTCGTGCTGGCCGCCGACACCTATGCCGCGGTGCGCGCGGCACAGGCGCGTTAGGCCCGCGGCTCTCAATCAACAGCAACGGAGACGACGTCATGTGGAAGCTTCTGAACGACGCGCAGTTCTGGTCGCTGATCCGAACCCTGATCCAGAGCACCGGGGCCTCGCTCGCGGTCGTCGGGATGGTCCATCCCCAGACCGTCGAGCAGCTGGTCGGCCTGACCGCCTCGGCGCAGATCCTGATCGGCGCCGCGGCCAACATCGTCACGACGATCTACAGCCTCGCCATCCGGACCAAGGCCGGCCTGGTCGCGACCGCCGCTGCGCTCCCGGAGGTTCATGAGATCCGGACGACGCCCGAGATCGCCCGGGCGGTGCCCGACCCGACCGTCACCGATCGCTGAACGCGGAACGAAGGCGAGACGATGGCCGACATGCCTCCCTC
Source organism: Allobosea sp. (assembly GCF_030695125.1). Taxonomy (GTDB): domain Bacteria; phylum Pseudomonadota; class Alphaproteobacteria; order Rhizobiales; family Beijerinckiaceae; genus Allobosea. The sequence goes on from NZ_JAUYTP010000076.1 coordinate 3,833, forward strand.
GGACTGGCTGCACCAGCTCATCGGCGTCAAAACGCACCACATGGCTGCCGGCGTTGCCGGCGGGCTGGTGCGCGGGCTCGTCGCGCGCGGCTTCTCTTGGCCGCAGCGCCTGACCAGCGCGATCGTCGGCGCCGCGACCGCCGGCTACGGCACGCCGGCCGTCATGCCGCTCCTGCGGAAGTGGCTCGATCTCTGGGCTTATCCGACCGGCGACATCGAGGGCTCGACCGGCTTCGCCCTGGGGCTCGTCGGCATGACGATCTGCGATGCCCTGATCCGCTGGGCCCGCCGCTGGCGCGACGGTCCGCCGCCACCGTCACCGCCAGGCTGGCCTTCCAACCATTCGGGTGCCCCGGCACCCTGATCGCCTCGCCCCCGTCACGGGCGGCCTGTTGACCACGGGCGTTTCCTCCCATGACTGGCCCGGCCTCGCTCACGCGGGGCCGGGTCTTTTTTCGTTACGGCCGGGGGTTGATGCCATCGCGCATGGCGAAGCTTGGCTGTCGGCGCTGCTCCTGGCGCCGGCGGAGAGCCAACCATGCTCTATCTCAAGATTGCCGAACTGGTGCTCAAGGCGCTCGAGCTGATCTTTTCCCTATTCAGCTGATCGGCAGCCCCGCGGCCTGGCCCTGCCGATGTGGGGCCAGGCCGAACGCTCTTCAGCGCCAGGCGGTCGCGTCGTCGTGCTTGGCGTCCCATGCCTCGATCGCCTCGACCAGTGCGATCAGCCGCTCCTCCTCGCGCGAGCCCTCCGGCGCGCCCGTCAGGTCCTGGACCTCCTGCGTCGCGGCCTCGTAGTCCTCGACGGTCTTGATGACGACGTTCGGCATGACTGGCCCTCCGGCTGGTTCAACGCGGCGCGGGATCGGCGCGTTCCCATGTGTCATGCCCGTCTTCTCCTGCAGGACGGCATAGTGCGCGATCACGCCCAGCCGCGACGTCAGGTTCCGCCCGCCGCAGGCCGAGCACTGGTAGCGCAGACAGATGTCCGGAATCGCGAGCTCGGCCGGCATGGCATCCGTCGAGACTTCACCGTGATGATGGCAGTCGCTGCACCAGATCTCGGCCTCGCGCACGCCCGCCGCGCGCTCGCTGCCGACCGTCGCCGGTGCGATCTCACGGCCCTCGGCATCATAGGCGCGGCGCGGGTTCCTCATGGAGGGCAGGGTAGGGGCAGACGTCACGCCGGCACAAGCGCGGCATCTCTGCGGCCGCATGAAGATGTTAGGCCAAGTGCTTCCAACTTGCGGCCTGAAACGCATGCGCGTCGCGGCCGGCAAAGTTGGAACGGGCCTTGGCGTTCCTGATGAAGCGAAAAGCCTTCTAAGCTGCTGGTCGCTGGTTCGAATCCAGCCGGGCTCGCCAATCTCCTTGGTGAGGATTGACCTCTCGGGTCGTCCGTCGTTCTGAGACGGATGATCGGTGTGGTTCCGATCGTCTGCTTGACGCCGCCGCGCAGCATCGTCGGGCTCGTTTTGAACGGCAGACGCGCGAGAGAACAGAGAGCCCGTCCGGCGGCCCGCCATGCGGGGCCGCCGCTTCGTCAGGGCGTCTCCGACGCCTGCCGCGATGCCGTTTCCCGCAAACCGAACGCGCGGCCGGGAATCGAGGCGAGCAGAGCCCGCGTGTACTCATGCTGGGGATCGCCGAACACCTGTCCGATCGGGCCCGCTTCGACGACCTCGCCATTCTTCATCACCGCCACGAGATCGCAGACCTGGGCCGCGACGCGCAGGTCATGGGTGATGAAGACGATCGAGAGGCCGAGGCGCTGGCGCAGATCGGCCAGCAGCTTCAGCACCTGCGCCTGGACGGAGACATCGAGCGCCGAGACCGGCTCGTCGGCCACCAGCACGCGCGGCTCCAAAGCGAGCGCACGCGCCAGGCCGATGCGCTGGCGCTGGCCGCCCGAGAATTCATGCGGGTAGCGGTCGGTGGCCGCCGGATCGAGCCCGACGAGCGCAAAAAGCTCGCGCGCCCGCGCCCGCGCGTCTGCGCGAGGCGTGCCATGGACGATCAGGCCCTGCGCGACGGCGTCGCCCGCCTTGCGGCGCGGGTTGAGCGAGGCGAAGGGGTCCTGGAAGACCATCTGGATATGGCGCGTCTCGGCGCGCAGCTCGGACTTGGAGAGGCTGGCGATATCGGTGCCGCCGATGCGGATGGCGCCGCTCTCGGGATCGATCAGGCGCACCAGGCAGCGCGCCAGCGTCGACTTGCCCGAGCCGGATTCACCGACGATTCCGAGCGTTGCGCCGCGGGGCAGGACCAGTGAGACATCGCGCACCGCATGCGTGACGCGCTGGCCGCGGCCGAGGAAGCCGCCGGTGCGATAGGTCTTTGAGACGTGCTCGATGGTCAGGATCGGTTCGGAGGCGAGTTCACGCGGGGGCGGGGCCTTCAGCGGCGGGACCGCGGCGATAAGCTGCTTGGTATAGGCGTGCTGGGGATTGCCGAGGATCGCTTCCGCCGTGCCCTGCTCGACGACGCGGCCCTGGCTCATCACCGCGACGCGGTCGGCGATTTCGGCGACGACGCCGAAATCATGGGTGATGAACAGGACGGCGGTGCCCTTGCGCTTCTGCAGGTCGCGGATCAGTTCGAGAATCTGGGCCTGGGTGGTGACGTCGAGTGCCGTCGTCGGCTCGTCGGCGATCAGCACCCTTGGGTCGAGCGCCAGCGCCATCGCGATCATGGCGCGCTGGCGCTGCCCGCCGGAGAGCTCATGCGGATAGGCCTTCGCCGCCGCGACGGGGTCGGGGATCCGCACCTCTTCGAGCAGGGCCTGGACCTTATCCCTGATCTGCGCCTTGCCGAGATCGGTGTGGAGCTGGAACATCTCGCCGATCTGGTCACCGATGGTGATCAGCGGGTTCAGCGCTGTCATCGGCTCCTGGAAGATCATGGCGATGCCGGCGCCGCGGACCTTGCGCATCTCGGGTTCGCTGAGGCCTGCGAGATCGCGGCCCTCGAACAGGATGCGCCCGCCGTCGATGGCGACGCCAGGCGGCAGGAGACGCATCACGGCATTGGCCGTCATCGACTTGCCGGAGCCGGATTCGCCGACGACGCAGAGAATCTCGTTGGCCTGGAGCGACAGCGAAACCTCGCTCATCGCATGGGGGCGGTCGGCGTTTTTGGGCAGGCTGACGGTGACCGCGTCGAGGGTGAGGATCGCGCTCATCGGCCCTTCAGCCTCGGGTTCAGCGCATCGTTCAGCCCCTGCCCGACCAGCGAGACGGCCAGCACCGTGACGAGGATGGCGACGCCGGGAATGGCGGAGACGTACCATTGCACCCGCAACACGTCGCGCCCGGCGCCGATCAGGTTGCCCCAGGAGGCGACATTGGGGTCCGACAGCTTGAGGAAGGCGAGCGCGCTTTCGAGGAGGATCGCGATCGCCATGACCACGCTGGCATAGACGATGACCGGGGGCAGGGCGTTGGGCAGGATTTCGCCGAAGATCAGCTTCACGTCGCGCAGGCCCAATGTGCGGCCGGCCTGGACGAATTCGCGGTTGCGGAGCGACAGGAACTCGGCGCGCGTCAGCCGCGCCGAGGCCGGCCAGGAGACGATGCCGATCGCGACGGTGACGGTCGTGATGGTCGAGCCGAAGACGGCGACCAGCACCAGCAGCAGGATGAAGTTCGGCAGGGTCTGGAAGGCCTCTGTGACGCGCATCAGGATGGTGTCGACCCAGTCGCCGTAATAGCCGGCGACGGCGCCGATGGTGATGCCGATCACGACGGAGATGATCGTCGCGACCAGGCCGATCAGCAGCGAGATGCGGGCGCCGTGGAAGATCTGCGCGGCGATGTCGCGGCCGGAGTTGTCGGTGCCGAGCAGGAAGCGCGGATTGGCGAACGGCCAGATCAGCGGCCGCCCGGCGAGTGCCAGCGGGTCGCGGGGGTAGAACCAGTCGGCACTGATCGCCATCGCCAGCACGAGCAGCAGCAGCACGAGGCCGATGATCGCCGGCGGGCTGCGGAAGTAGAGCTTCAGGAAGGACATCGCGTCAGCTCCCCGTGGTGATGCGCGGGTCGAGCCGGGCGTAGAGCAGGTCGACGATGAAGTTGACGGTGATGACCAGCAGCGCCGAGACGAAGACGATCCCGAGCAGCGTGTTGAGATCGCGCTGGATCACCGATTCATAGGCGAGGCGGCCCAGCCCCGGCAGCGAGAACACGCTCTCGACCACGACCGAGCCGCCCAGCATCGTGCCGGCCTGCAGGCCGATCAGCGTCACCATCGGCAGGAGCGCATTGCGCAGGACGTGGCGGACGACGACGCGGGTTTCGTCCATGCCCTTGGCGCGGGCGGTGCGGACGAAATCGAGCGTCAGCACCTCCAGCATCGAGCCGCGCATGATGCGCAGGTAGATCGCCATGTAGAACAGGCCGAGCGTCAGCGTCGGCAGCACGAGATGGCGGGCGATGTCGAGCGTGCGGCGCCAGCCGGTGAGCCCGACAGTGATGTCCTCGAAGCCGCCGGCCGGCAGCCATTGCAGGTAGATCGAAAACACGACGATCGCCATCAGCCCGAACCAGAAGGTCGGCATGGCGTAGAAGACGAGGCCCAGCGTCGAGATCAGCGTGTCGGGCCAGCGGTTGACGCCGCGCGCGGCGATGACGCCGAAGACAAGGCCGAAGAAGAAGGCGAGCGAGAGCGAGGCGGTCATCAGCAGGATCGTCGCCGGCAGGCGTTCGGCGATGACGGTCGCGACCGGCTTGCCGTAGATCGCCGAGAAGCCGAGGTCGAGCCGCACCAGCCGCCAGAGATAGTTGCCGAGCTGCGCCCAGGCGGAGACGTCGAGCCCATAATATTGGCGCAGCTGCTTGGCGGTCTCGGCGTCGCCTCCGCCCATCTGCGCCATCAGCGCATCGACCGTGTCGCCCGGCGCGAACTGCAGCAGGACGAAGACCCCGATCAGGATCAGCACCAGCGTCGGGATCGAGGCGGCGAGACGCCGCCCCGCGAGGGTCAGGATGCGCATGGGCTACGCGGTTCCAGGAGCAAGGAGAGCCTGTGATTCCGGCTCGGAAACACGCCGTCATCCTGGCCGAAGCGAAGCGGAGAGCCGGGATCCATCATAGAACGCGTCGGTGCCCTTCGATGGATCCCGGAGCTGCGCCGCTTCGCGGCTTGTCCAGGATGACGGTGAGGTTCGGGTGGCTTCACTCGGCCAACCACAGATCGTGCCAGGAGCTCGAGCCCCAGCGCGGTGTATTGGAGTGGTTGCGCGCCTTGGCGCTGATCGCGGTCAGGAAGATCTGCTCGATCGGCGTCCAGATCGGCAGTTCGGTGTTGGCGCGGCGGACGAAATCGCCATAGAGCGCCTTGCGCTTGGCGGCGTCGACCTCGGTGGCCGCGTCGTCGATGATCTTGTCCATCGTCTCGTCGGTCCAGCCCCACTGATTGGTCCAGGGCGCGCCCTTGGGCTGGCCCGAGCGGTACCAGACGGTTGTCGAGACGGCCGGGTCGTTGCGGTACTGGTGCCAGCCGGTGGCGAGGTCGAAGGCGTGCTCGTCATAGACCTGCTTCAGGAAGCCGCCGCCATCGGTCCTGACGACCTCGACCTTGATGCCGACATCGGCCAGCGACTGCTGGATGAAGGTGGCGAAGAGGGTGATGTCCTCGCCCCAGGGCGCCGGCAGCAGGCGCAGGGAGAAGCGGGTGCCGCCCGCGCCGGCCTTGAAGCCGGCCTCGTCCAGAAGAGCTGCAGCGCGCTTCTTGTCGAAAGGGTACTGCGGGCCGTTGTCGGCCGGGTAGAAATCGGTCGAGACCGAGGGCACCGGGCCGGTGCCGCGCTTGGCGAAGTCGCCGAGGAAGTTCTCGATGAAGAAGGGAATGTCGAGCGCATGCGCGATGGCGCGGCGCACGCGGATGTCGGCCAGCTCCTTGCGGCGGAAGTTGAACTCGATCGTGTTGGTGCGGGCGTTGCCCTCATTGCCCTTGGTCGAGACGATGAAGCGCTTGTCCTTGCCGAGCCGGGCGGCGTCCGAGATCGTCAGGCCCGAGAACGGGCTGTAATGGATCTGGCCGGCTTCCATCTGGGCGGCCGCGGCGGCGCGGTCGGTGACGACGCGCCAGACGATCCGGTCGAGATGGGGCGCATTGGGGCGCCAGTAGTCGGTGTTGCGGTCGGCGATGACGTGCTGGCCGCGCTCATAGGTGACGAATTTGAACGGGCCGGTGCCGATCGGCGCGAGATTGGCCGGGTTCTGGCGAATGTCGCCCTTGCCCTCGTAGATATGGCGCGGCGAGATGTAGCCGAGATCCGGCAGCGCGCGCAGCAGCAGGTTCAGCGGCATCGGCCGCTCATAGCGGAAGATCGCGGTCAGCGGGTCGGGCGTGTCGACGGCGGTGAGGAAGAGCTGCAGCGTCGTCCCGTAGTTGAGGATCTTCTTCCACATCTCCATCGCGGTGAACTGCACGTCCGCCGAGGTAAAGGGGCGGCCATCATGCCACTTCACGCCGTCGCGCAGCTTGAAGGTGATGGTCTTTCCGTCGGGCGCGGCCTCCCAGCTGGTGGCGAGCACGCCGACCGGGTTGCCGGCGGCGTCGAGATCGACGAGCTGCTCCTGGATCTTGCCGCCGATGATGTAGACGCCGGTCGAGGCCTGGAGGCTGGGGTTCAGCTGGCGCTGCTCGGCGCCGTAATGCACGGTGAAGACCCCGCCCTTGCGCGGCGTCTCCTGCGCGAAGAGCGACCGCATCGGGAAGGCGACGCTGGAAGCGATGGCGGCGCTGGTCAGAAGCGCGGCGCGGCGGGTCATGTCCATGGGAAGATCCTCGGTCCTGCGGTCACGTTGGGGAAACGATGCGGGTGGCGGCCGCGGGCGTCAACGGCGCTGCCGCCTAAAATGCGGGCTTGATCGCTATTGCGGCAGGAAGCTGACGACGATGCCGTTGGCGGCATGGGCGGCAACGCTGACGGCGCCATCGTGAGCGGTCGCGAGCGGGCCCAGCACGGCCTTCGCGCCGTCGAGATCGTCGCTCGCCAGAACCAGCGCCACGGCCCCTTCGGTCGCCGCCCCCTTTCGCACCGTGTCCGGGTAGCGGCGTGCGAAGCCGGCGGCGTCGTAGAACAGGATATCGGCCCGCTTGCCGCCGGTGGCGACGCGCCAGCCATCGCCGTCAGCCTGTGCGGGCTCGTCGATCAGGCGGCCCAGATGCGCGGCCGCGGCCTTCGGATCGACGCAGAGAACCTCGAGGCGGATGATCCGCCGCACGCCGTTGGCATGGCTCTGCAGCGCGGGAATCCAGACGGTGTCACGCGTGAGATGCTCGCACGCGAAGATGCGGATGCCGCCGGGATTATCGGCCAGAGGCCAGCGGAACACGTTGAACTTCGCCTCGCCGACGCCGCCATCGGGAAGCTCCACCGGCCGACCGAAATGCACCGGGCCATCGGCCTCGATGCCGTGCGCCTGGAGTTCGAGGACGCCCGCGGCCGCGTCGCTGGTCGTGAAGGCGACACGCTCGACGCCCTCGCGGGTCTTCAGAAAGTCGCGCATGGGCTTGTTGTGTTCGGTCTCGGTGAGGATGCCGAGCAGCTCGAGATAATCCTCGCCGAACATGATCGTGTAATTGCCGGAGCCGAGATGAGGCGAATGCGTTCCGCGCGGCGAGACGGTGAAGCCAAGGCGCTTCCAGGCCGCAGCGGACGCATCGAGATCGCGCACGGTGACCATGACATGGTCGAGGCCGAGGATGTGCTTGAGAGACATGGGAAGCCCTTGGTCGAAATCCGACAGGAGAGGAGTTCACCCGAAGCGTCGGCGCGGCGCAATTGCCCATCCGCTCCGTGCGGACAGCCCCCTGCTGCACTGCAGACATAACGAGGCAGGGATAAATATTCCAAGCACAGAATGATATATCGAGAAATTCGGAAGAACGTGTTCGCGAACGGCGGCCCGCAGAGAAAATCCAACTTCGTTTCTGGCCGAGGCCAGAAGGCCGCCTCTTGCCTCGGCGGCGGCGGGGGGCAAGGATGACAGTTGTGGCGCCCGTCCGGCGGGCGCCTCCTGCTCGCCTCGGGATCATCGCCCCATGTCCGTCACCGCCTCTGTCACCTGGCCGTCTTCGCTCTGGGCCGCGACCGCACCCGCCGGCCCGGCGCTGCCCGCGCTGGAGGGCGACATTCAGGCCGATGTCGTGGTGATCGGCGCCGGCTTCACCGGCCTGTCGACGGCGATCCATCTGCGCGAGACCGGCGTCGAAGTCGTCGTGGTCGAGGCGGCCGAGCCCGGCTGGGGCGCGTCGGGGCGCAACAACGGCCAGGTGATCCCCACGCTGGCGGGTCACGATCCCTCCGCCATGGTCGCCAGACATGGCGAGGCGGGCGAGCGCTTCAACGCCGTGCTGCGCGACAGCGCGCAATATCTGTTCGACACCATCCGCAAATACGACATTCCGGGCGAGGCCGAGCAGACGGGCTGGGTGCAGCCGGTGCATTCGCCGGGGCGCTTCAAGCTCGCCGAGAAGCGCGTGCGCGAATGGTCGGCCATCGGCGCGCCCGTCGAGCTGCTCGACCGGGCGGCGGCCGCGCAGATGACCGGTTCGGATGCCTGGTTCGGCGGCTTCTGGAATCGGACCGGCGGCCACATCAACCCGCTCGCGCTGGCGCGCGGGCTGGCGCAGGTCGCGCTGAAGCTGGGAGCCGCGATCTATGCCCGCTCGCCCGTCGCCAGCATGGCGCGCGAGGGTGACCGCTGGGTGGTGAAGACGGCGAGGGGCTCTGTTACGGCAAGGGCGCTGGTGCTGGCGACCAACGCTTATACGGATGAATTCGAGAGCGGACTTGCGCCCGAGATCGCCGGAGAGGTCATCCCCGTTTTGTCCTGGCAGATGGCGACCAAGCCGATCAGCGACAACATCGCCAAGACCATCATCCCCGGCCGCCAGGCGCTGTCGGACACGCATCGCGAGCTCTATTTCGCGCGCTGGGATGCGCGCAACCGGCTGGTGACCGGCGGCGCGGCGGTGTTCCCGGGTGCCGGCGGCGACAATCTGCGCGGGCCTGTCGGCGAGCGCCTGATGAGGCTCTGGCCGCAGCTGGGCGAGGTCTCCTTCGACTATGTCTGGTCGGGCTATATCGGCATGACGCCCGACGACGTGCTGAAACCCCAGGTTCCGGGCTATCCGCGCATCCACCAGCTCGGACCCAACGGCTTCGGCTGGGTCGGCTGCAACGGCCGGGCCGTGGCGCTCTCGATCTCGCTGGGGCGTGAACTGGCGCAAGCGACGCAAGGCGTGCCGCTCTCGACGCTGGGCCTGCCGCTGTCGGAGCCCAAGGCGCAGCCGATGCGGGACGTCATCCGTCGCATCGCGCCGCTGGCCCTGCCGCTCTACCGCGCGCTGGACGCCCGGGAGATCTAGCGCGATCAGACGTGCCGAGCGGGCCGGGGACGAGCCCTGCGCGCTCACCCCCGACCGGTGGCGGCCAATGTCGAGGCCCCATCGCCGCCTCGGCGGTCGCGCCCTTACGTCACAGGCGATGCGCAACATGATGGCCAAACCGGATTTGGTCTGACATTCTGTCGGCAGCTCCCATCAGAGGAGCGTCAAGGGACAGGAATTCTCCATGGAACGCAGAGTTTTACTCAAAGGCATCGGTGCGCTCACGGCCACCATTGCCGCCCCCGCCATCGTCCGGGCCCAGTCGGTGCCGACGCTGGTCGGCGCCTCGCAGTTCGGCGATGCGCACCCGTTCACCCAGGGGCTCCTCAAATTCGAGGAGCGGGTGAAGGCGCTCTACAACAAGCCGGTCAACTTCACCCTGCACAAGGATTCCTCGCTCGGGCTCGAAAAGCAGTATTTCGAGTACATGGCGCAGGGGAAGAACGTCGATTACGCGATCGTCTCGCCCGCCCATATGTCGACCTTCGCCAAGGCCGCGCCCTTCATCGACGCGCCCTTCGTCTTCCGTGACTTCGCCCATATGGAAGCGGTGGTGAACAAGGGCCTGCTCAACCCGATCGCCGACGAGATCGAGAAGAAGGCCGGCGTCCGGCTGATCGGCTATGGCGGCGGCGGCGTGCGCAACCTCTTCGCCAACAAGCCTCTGAAGAACGTCGCCGAGATCAAGGGCCTGAAGGTCCGCGTCCAGGGCGCGCCGATCTGGTCGCGCAGCTTCGCGGCCATCGGCATGTCGCCGACCGTGATCGCCTATAACGAGGTCTACAACGCCATCCAGAACAACGTCATCTCGGCGGCGGAGAACGAGGCGGCCGGCATCGAGCAGATGAAGTTCTTCGAAGTCGCGCCCAACATCCTGATGACGCAGCACGCCGTCTCGGTCAGGCCGATCTGCTTCTCGATGAAGACCATGGCGACCCTGCCCAAGGACCTGCAGGACGCCGTGATCCAGGCCGGCAAGGAAGCGGCCGATTACGAGCGCAAGATCGAATCGAGCGGCGATTCCGAGATCCTGATCAGGCTCGAGGCGGCGGGCCGGCTGAAGCGGATTCCGTTCGAGGACCGGCCGACCATGCAGAAGCTCGCCGAGCCGATCATGCAGGCCTATGCCAAGGAAATCGACGCCAGCGGCATCCAGACCGCCATCGCCGGCGTCTGAACCCGTCCCGTTCCCGATCCCGTCAGCCCTGGGCGCGTCTTCCGCCCAGGGCTTTGTCTTCGCACGCGGAACCCATTCATGGATGCTTCTTTGCCTGGCAGGCCCAGCCTGTGGCGGCGCATGACGGCTACCTATTCACGACTGCTGTCATCCATCGTCGTTTTCTCCGTCGGCATCCTGGTGGTGCCGGTGATGCTGCAGATCGTCTCGCGCTACTCCAACCTGATCCCCTCCTACATCTGGACGGAGGAGCTGGCCCGCTTCCTGTTCATCTGGACCGTGATGATCGGCACGATCATCGGCGTGCGCGACAGCGCCCATTTCGACGTCGATCTGCTGCCCAGGCTGGGGACACGGGGCGATGCCTTCATGCGCATCGTCTCCAAGCTCGGCGTGCTGACGATCGCCATCGTCTTCGTCACCGGCGGCATCGAATTCACGCAATTCGCCTGGAACCGGACCTCGGAGCTGGCCGAGCTGCCGCTCTGGCTGATCCATGTCGCCTGGCCGATCGCCGGGGCGAGCTGGATCATCTTCCTCGGCGAGCAGTTCGTCGACGATCTTCGGGCCCTCTTCGGAAAGACCATCAGCCCATGACCGGCAGCGTTCTCTCCTCGGGGCAGGCTGCCTCCATCCTCTTCGGCTGCTTCTTCCTCGGCCTGTTTCTGCGCATCCCCGTCGCCTTCGCGCTCGGCCTGGCCTGCCTGCCGATCCTGATCATCGAGCCCCGGCTCGATTCGATGACGCTGATGAGCGAGACCTTCAACGCCTTCAATTCCTTCATCCTGCTGGCCGTGCCGTTCTTCCTGCTCACGGCCAATCTGATGAATGTCGGCGGGGTGACGAACCGGCTGATGAGCCTGTCGCGGGCGCTGGTCGGGCATTTTCCCGGCGGTCTCGCCCAGATCAACGTGGTGCTGTCCTTCTTCTTCGCCGGCATCTCCGGCTCCTCGACGGCGGACGCCGCCAGCCAGTCGAAGATCTTCATCGAGGCGCAGCGCCGGGAAGGCTATGACGACAGCTTCTCGGTGGCGATCACGGCTGTCTCGGCCGTGCTGGCGGTCATCATCCCGCCCTCGATCCTGATGATCGTCTGGGGCGGGATCCTGACGACCTCGATCGGTGCGCTGTTTCTCGCCGGCGTCATCCCCGGCCTTTTGATCGGCGTGGCGCAGATGGCGACGGTCCACACCTATGCCGTCCGGCGCGGCTACCCGACCTATCCGCGGTCCTCGTTCGGGCAGGTCTTCAAGGCCTTCGAGCATTCCTTCCTGGCGCTTCTGACGCCGGGCATCATCATCGGCGGCAAGGTCTTCGGCTGGTTCACGGCGACCGAATCGGCAGCGATCGCGGTGATCTATGCCGGTTTCCTGTCGCTCATCGTGTATCGCGAGATGGATGCCAAGGGGCTGTACGCGGCTCTGCTGGACACCGGCAAGCTCGCCGGCGTGACGCTGTTTTGCGTCGGCACGGCGTCCGCCTTCGGCTGGCTCATGGCCTATTACAAGATGCCGCAGGCGATCCTGACCGGCGTCTCGGCCTGGGGCATGGGCTTCTACGAGACCGGCTTCTTCATCGCCGGCGTCTTCCTGCTCGTCGGCTGCTTCCTCGACGCGATCCCCGCGATCATCATCGTCGGGCCGATCCTGGCGCCTTTGGCCAAGACGGTGATGATGGACCCGGTCCATTTCGCCATGATCGGCATCGTCAGCCTCGCCTTCGGACTGGTGACGCCGCCCTACGGCCTGTGCCTGATGATCGCGTGTTCGGTGGCCGGCATCAGCATGCGCTCGGCGATCCGGGATACGCTGATCATGCTGATACCGATGTTCGTGGTGCTCGCCCTGATCATCATGTGGCCGACCGTCTCGCTGTTCCTGCCGAGCCTGATCTCGCCGGAATTCCTGAACTGACCCATAGTTCCGACGCCGGCGCAGATCGTGCCGGCGTCGGAAGACGGGCAGGTCGCTGCGCGATGGGGGTGGTTCACTCCTCCCGCCCCCAATTCCGCAAGCGCCTGACGGCAGCGGCAGGGTCTGACGGGCGTCGCCGCCACAGGCCGCGCAGCAGTCCGAGTGCGAAGAACAGCCCGAAGCTCGGCAGGGCGACGGCAATCGGCGCCGTGACGAGGCCCATGGCGCAGCCGCCGGAATCGCCCACACCGCATTTCGGATCGAAGAGCAACGCGCCCAGGACCAGGAGTACGGCCAGCGCAGGGCCCAACAGCAGGCCCCAGAGCCCCGCACGCAACGCCTCGACGAACATCCGGCCCATCGGCTGATCCCTTGAGTGCCGAGCCAGCTTAGCGACCCTGCGGTCGTCTGTCATGACGAAGCCGGTCGACCGAGCCGCGCTTGCCGCGGCGCAACATGCAGCGTAAACCGCGCCGGCCGCCGGTTTTGGCGGCCGCGCCTTGATCGTGCCCGAAAAGCCCGTCATCGCGTCGCGAGAGTTTCGGGGACAGCCGGTCCCGTCATTCCCGGCTTCAGGACAGGCGCGATCGGCTGCGGTCGCGAGGATGCTCATGCCGTCGCTAAGCCCCGCGATCGACCGTTTCGCGGCCCTGGCCTGCGCCAGCCATGCCCGCGCCTGCGCGCTGCTCGTGCTGCTGTCGCTTGCGGCCTTCCTGCCCGGGTTCCAGACGCTGCAGCCGCTCGATCGCGACGAGCCGCGCTTCGCCCAGGCGAGCAAGCAGATGCTCGAGACGCGCGACTTCGTCGATATCCGCTTCCAGGACGAGGCGAGGCACAAGAAGCCCGTCGGGATCTACTGGCTGCAGAGCGCCACGGTTGCGGCCGGCGAGGTGTTCGGCGTTCCCGCGGCGCGCACGCAGATCTGGCTCTACCGCATCCCCTCGTTGATCGGCGCGATCGCCACGGTGCTGCTGAGCTACTGGGCCCTTCTGGCCTTCGTCGGCCCACGCCTCGCCCTGTTGGGGGGCGCGCTGATGGCGGCCTGCGTCCTGCTTGGCGTCGAGGCCCGCATCGCCAAGACGGATGCGCTGCTGGCGGCCTGCGCGGTCGCCGCCATGGGCGCGCTGGCCCGGACCTGGCTGGACTGGACACGCTCGCTCGCCTTCGTGCCAAGCTCGCGCAACTGGCTGGTGTTCTGGAGCGCCACCGCGCTCGGGCTGCTCCTCAAGGGGCCAATCGTGCCGATGGTCTGGGGCCTGGCCGTCCTCGTCCTCAGCATCCGCGAGCGGAGCTTTCGCTGGCTCGCGCCGCTGCGCTTCGGCCGCGGCCTTGTGCTGTGCCTGATCGTGGTCCTGCCCTGGTTCCTGGCCATCGCTTGGAAGACCGGCGGCAGCTTCTTTGCCGAGAGCGTCGGACAGGACATGCTCGGCAAGGTCGCGGAAGGCCAGGAGAAGCATTGGGGGCCGCCGGGGCTCTATCTCGTGATCTTCTTCGGCACCTACTGGCCGGCGGCCGCCTTCGCCGCCATGGCCGTGCCCTTCGCCTGGGTGCGCCGGCGCGAGCCCCAGGTCCTGTTCCTGCTGGCCTGGATCGTGCCGTCCTGGCTCGTCTTCGAGGCGGTTCCGACAAAGCTGCCGCATTACGTGCTGCCGCTTTATCCGGCCGTCACGGCGCTGCTGCTGCTGGCGCTGGTCAATGGCGGCATCGACCGTTTCCGACGCGGCGCGGTCGCGACGGCGATGCTCGTCGTGCTGGTGCCGCTGGCGCTGATCGGCGTCATTCTCTGGGGCAACTGGTCGCTCGACAGAACCTTGCCCTACACGGCCCTGCCGTTCCTGCTGCTGGCGCTTCTGGTGGCGACCCGCGTGGTCGCCGCCTTCCGCCGGAGCGACTTCGAGGGCGCGCTCTGGCGCGGAGTGCTGGCAAGCCTGCTGCTCGGCGTCGGGGTCTACGGCTTCGCGGTGGAGAGTCTGCGCTCGCTGAAGTTGTCGCCGCGTCTGGCGGAGGCGACGCAGGCGGTCGGCTGTCCCGATCCGGCGGTGATGACGGTTGGCTATCGCGAGCCCAGCCTCGTCTTCCTGGTCGGCACCGACCTCGCCATGGGCGTCGACGGCGCGGCCGCGGCCGCCTTCCTGAACCAGCCCGGTTGCCGCGTCGCCCTCGTGGAACGGCGCCATGCCGCCAGCTTCGAGGCGGCGATCGCCCAGTCGGGGCTGGCGCCACGGCTGGTCACCACCATCAGCGGCTTCAACCTGAATGGCGGCCGTCGCCTCGACATGGCGGTCTATGCCCGCCCATAACCGCTGCGCCGCGGCCCCCTACCGCGGCGTCGCTCGCAAAGTGCCTTGCCCTGTGGGCCTCCCTGACGCAGGTTGCGGGCCGTTTTTTCGGATGATCCTCTGTTGACCGTACCCTCTCTGCCTTTGCCGCTGCTCAGCGTCGTCGTGCCCGTCCGCAACGAGGTCGGCAATGTCGGACCGCTGTTGGCCGACATCGAAACCGCCTGCGCGCAGGTCGGCGCCTTCGAGGTCGTCTTCGTCAATGACGGGTCGACGGATGGCACGGCGGCGGCCCTTGCGGCGCTGGCGACGAGCCGGCCCTGGCTGAAGATCGTCGGCCACGCGCAATCCTGCGGGCAGAGCGCGGCGGTGAGGACCGGCGTGCGCCATGCCCGCGCGCCCATCGTCGCGACGCTCGACGGAGACGGCCAGAACGACCCGGCGTTTCTGCCGGCGATGCTCACGGCGCTGCAGGGCGCCGGAATGCAGGCGGGGCTCGTCCAGGGTCAGCGCGTCGGCCGCAAGGACACCGGCTTCAAGAAGCTGCAGTCGCGTATCGCCAATGGTGTGCGTGGACGGCTGCTGAAGGACGGCACGCGCGACGCCGGCTGCGGGCTGAAGTGCTTCCGCCGCGAGGCCTATCTGGCGCTGCCCTATTTCGACGCGCTGCATCGCTTCATGCCGGCGCTGATGGTGCGCGAGGGCTACCAGGTGGTGCATCTCGACGTGCGCGACCGGCCACGCCTCAGCGGCGTCTCGAATTACGGCTTCTTCGACCGGCTCTGGGTCGGCATCCTCGATCTCGTCGGGGTCTGGTGGCTGATCCGGCGCCGCCGGCGCGTGCCCCAGATCATGCCGGAGGCCCAGCCATGATCATCTCGATCGGCCACGCCATCTCGGACTATCTCTACGACGTCTTCGTGCTGAAGTTCGACTTCTGGCTGGCTTTCGGCATCGTCGCGCAACTGCTTTTCACGGCGCGGTTTCTGGTGCAGTGGCTGGCCAGCGAGCGGGAAGGGCAGTCGGTGATGCCGCTGTCCTTCTGGTATTTCTCGATGGGCGGCGGCCTGATGACGCTGGTCTACGGCATCGTCCGGCGCGAGCCGATCATCATCATGGGCCAAGCGCTGGCGATGGTGATCTACACCCGCAATCTCGTGCTGATCTATCGCAACCGCGGACGCAAACAGGCGACGGACGCCTGAGGAAGCCACGCGCGCCTTGAAGGCGCAAACTCGCCGTCAAGCCGGCGCATGTGGCCAGGCGAACCCGACGCCGAAATCGGGCCCGAAATCGCCCAGATCCGCCAGCGCCATGTCCATCTGGACCGGCGGCCGCTCGGAATTGGGCGGGGTGAGGCTTGACCACCCCCACAAACTCGCATGTGATGTATGCAGTGGACAAGGGACGGCGGGCAAAGATGCGCTTGCTTGACGCTCATGCGGGGCTCTGGCAATCGACGAAGGGGATGTCGCTTATTTTCTAAGCAAGCGAGCGGAGTTCACTCCGCCGGCGACGGGACCTAGGGCGCCTGCCAGCCGAGTCCGGGTAGGATCATTCAATGGGAGAGAGTTCGATGAAGAAGATCATGACAGCGGCCATCGCCGGCCTCGGGCTTGCGCTCGCGGCGACGACCGTGTCGGCGCAGGCACCCGCGACGCTGGCTCAGGTCAAGCAGCGCAACCAGGTGATCTGTGGTTCCAATACCGGACTGGCCGGCTTCGGCGTTCCCGACGGGCAGGGCAGGTGGAGCGGCCTCGACGTCGATCTCTGCCGTGCCGTTTCCGCCGCGATCTTCAATGACCCCGAGAAGGTCAAGTTCATCCCGCTGTCCTCGAAGGATCGCTTCACCGCGCTGCAGTCGGGCGAGGTCGATCTGCTTGTCCGCAACTCGACCTGGACGATGTCGCGCGACACCCAGCTCGGCATCCTGTTCGCCGGCGTGAACTATTATGACGGTCAGGGCTTCATGGTCCGCAAGAAGCTGGGCGTGAACTCGGCCCTGCAGCTGTCCGGCGCTTCGATCTGCACGCAGCAGGGCACCACGACAGAGCTGAATCTGGCTGACTTCTTCCGCGCCAACAACCTGAAATACGAGGTTGTCGCCTTCGCCTCGTCCGACGAGACGATCAAGGCCTATGATGCCGGCCGCTGCGACGCCTTCACCACCGACGCCTCCGGCCTCTATGCCGAGCGCCTGAAGCTGACGGCCCCGGCCGATCACATGGTCCTGCCGGAGATCATCTCCAAGGAGCCGCTCGGCCCCTCGACCCGCAACAACGACACGGTCTGGTTCAACATCGTCAAGTGGACGCACTACGCCATGATCAATGCCGAGGAACTCGGCGTGACCAAGGCCAATGTCGACGAGATGCTGAAGTCGCCCAATCCCGAGATCAAGCGTCTGCTCGGGACCGAGGGCAAGTTCGGCGATGGGCTGGGCCTGACCACGGACTGGGCCTACCGGATCATCAAGCATGTCGGCAATTACGGCGAGTCCTTCGAGCGGAACGTCGGCGCCGGCTCCCTGCTGAAGATCGCGCGCGGCCAGAACGCGCTCTGGACCAAGGGCGGTCTCCAGTACGCGCCTCCGGTTCGCTGAGAGCTGAAGGCGGGCGCCGGCGTTGAGCCGGCGCCCGCTCCCTTTTTTTGCTACCGCATTTCACACGATTGGACAGAATAGCGCGCTGCAACCGGCCTTGGTCCGGGATTTGCTAGATCTCCGACACTCGTCGGATAGTCGAGAACGGGACAAACCCGTTCCGCCAACAGGGGAAGTTCAATGAAGTCATTCGTCACTGCAGCCATCGCTGCGGCGATCTCGGTTTGCGCGGCAAGCTCCGTCCAGGCCCAGACCAACACCCTCGCTCAGGTCAAGAACCGCGGCATCCTGCACTGCGGCTCCGGCACCGGCCTCGCCGGTTTCGGCCTCCCCGATGCACAGGGCAACTGGACCGGCCTCGACGTCGATCTGTGCCGTGCGGTGGCCGCGGCGATCTTCAACGATCCGGCCAAGGTCAAGTTCATCCCGCTGTCGGCGAAGGACCGGTTCACGTCGCTGCAGTCGGGCGAGGTCGATCTGCTCTCGCGCACCACGACCTGGACGATGTCGCGCGACACGTCGCTGGGGCTCAACTTCGCCGGCGTCAATTACTATGACGGCCAGGGCTTCATGGTCCGCAAGAAGCTCGGCGTCGATTCCGTGCTCAAGCTGGCCGGCGCCTCGATCTGCACCCAGCAGGGCACCACGACGGAGCTCAACCTCGCCGACTATTTCCGGGCCAACAACCTGAAATACGAGGTCGTCGCCTTCGCCTCCAACACCGAGACGGTCAAGGCCTATGAATCGGGCCGCTGCGATGCGTTCACCACGGACGCCTCGGGCCTCTATGCAGAGCGCCTGACGCTGTCGGCTCCGGCCGATCACATCGTCCTGCCTGAGATCATTTCGAAGGAGCCGCTGGGGCCCGTCGTGCGCCATGGCGACGATCTCTGGCTCGACGTCGTCAAGTGGACGCATTTCGCGATGCTCAACGCCGAAGAGCTGGGCGTCAGCAAGGCCAATGTCGATGAGATGCTGAAGTCGCCTAACCCCGAGATCAAGCGGTTGCTCGGCACCGAGGGCAAGTACGGCGAGGCCATCGGCCTGACCAATGACTGGGCCTACCGCATCGTGAAGCTCGTCGGCAATTACGGCGAAGTCTTCGAGAAGAACGTCGGGCAGGGTTCGCTGCTGAAGATCGCGCGCGGCCAGAATGCGCTCTGGACCAAGGGGGGGCTGCAATACGCTCCGCCGATCCGCTGATACGCCACGAGGCGTAGTCCAAACCGGCTGGACGGAGCGGTGGCGGCAAGGCCGCCACCGCTTGTCCCGTCGCAATCAAAAACCAAAAAAAAGGGCGTAATTGGTGTCGACGATTCCGACCGAAACGGTCCCAACCGGCAAAGCCTCGCTGTTCTACGATCCCAGGATCAGGGGCTATGTCTACCAGATCGCGCTTGTGGCGGTGGTCGGCTTCCTGATCTGGTCGGCGGCGTCGAACGCGCTTGAAAACCTGCGTGCGCAGAAGATCGCGTCCGGGTTCGGCTTCTGGCACAACACCGCCGGCTTCGACGTCAACCAGAAGCTCATTCCGTTCAGCGCCGCGGGCTCGACCTATGGCCAGGCCTTCTGGGTCGGCCTTCTCAACACGCTGCTGGTCGCCTCCATCGGCATCGTCTTGTCGACCTTCCTCGGGTTCTTCGTCGGCGTCGCCCGGCTCTCCAGCAACTGGGTGCTGGCGAAGCTGGCGATGATCTATGTCGAGGTGATCCGCAACCTGCCGCTGCTGCTGCAATTGTTCTTCTGGTACAACGCGGTGCTGAAGCCGTTGCCGGATGCCCGGAACTCGATCGCGCTTCCGGGCTCGATCTTTCTCAACAATCGCGGCCTGATTCTGCCGAACCCGCAATTCGCGCCGGCCTTCCAGGGCGTGGTCATCGCTTTCTTCATCGCCGTCGTTCTGGCGATCGCCTTCTACACCTGGTCGAAGAAGCAGCAGGAACGGACGGGGACGCAATACCCCAACGGCAGCATCACGCTGGCGCTGATCATCGGCCTGCCGCTGGCGGTCTACTTCATCGCCGGCCAGCCGCTCTCCTTCGAACTGCCGCAGCAGGGCCGCTTCAACCTGACCGGCGGGCTGCAGATCTACCCCGAATTCGTGGCGCTGCTGATCGGCCTGACGACCTACACCGCCGGCTTCATCGCCGAGGTCGTGCGCGCCGGCATCCTGGCCGTGTCAAAAGGCCAGACCGAGGCCGCCAACGCGCTGGGCCTGCGGTCGGGCCCGACCCTGAAGCTCGTCGTGATCCCCCAGGCGATGCGGGTCATCATCCCGCCTCTGACCTCGAACTACCTCAACCTGACCAAGAACTCCTCGCTGGCCGTCGCCATCGGCTACCCCGACCTCGTCCAGGTCTTCACCGGCACGGTGCTGAACCAGACCGGCCAGGCCCTCGAAGTCGTCGCCATCACCATGGCGGTCTATCTGACCATCTCGCTCGTCACCTCGCTGATCATGAACATCTACAACAAGCGCATGGCGCTGGTGGAACGGTGAGGGCGCCACGATGACCGACGCAACGCTCGAAAACGCGCCCCACGCCTTCGTCCGCCGGGAAACCCTGCAACAGGAGCCCGCGCCGCTGTCTGTGGCGGGGCCGGTCGCCTGGGTGCGCAACAACCTGTTCTCCGGGCCGGTGAACTCGCTGATGACGCTGGTCTGCCTCTATGTGGTGGCGACCAGCGTGCCCGATCTGGTGCGCTTCTACTTCATCGACGCGGTGTGGAGCGGCACCAATCGCGATGCCTGCCTCGCCGACAAGATCGGCCGGCCGGTGGGCGC
The DNA here is from genome assembly GCF_030695125.1 of Allobosea sp. Taxonomy (GTDB): domain Bacteria; phylum Pseudomonadota; class Alphaproteobacteria; order Rhizobiales; family Beijerinckiaceae; genus Allobosea. The sequence continues at coordinate 23,988 of NZ_JAUYTP010000076.1, forward strand.
CTGCTGGGCCTATATCGCCGACCGGTTCCAGTACTTCATCTACGGCTCCTATCCGGTGCCGCAGCGCTGGCGCGTCAACATCGTCTTCGTGATGTTTGCGCTCGGCGTCGTCTGGATGCTGTGGGACAAGGCGCCGCAAAAGAAGCTCGGCGCGTTCTTCTTCTTCGTGGCGATGCCGATCGCGGCCTATCTGCTGCTGCTCGGCGGTGATGGTGCCGAGACCTTCCTGCGCTTCCTGATCCAACTGACGCTCGCCTTCGCCGCCCTGTATCTGGTCCTGTCGTTCGTGCCGAGCCTGGCCCGGTTCTGGGTACCGCCGGCACTGCTCGAGGTCGAGATCGCGGCGCCGCCCTGGCAGCGCTTCCTCCAGTCCAAGCGCCTCATCCTGATGGCGCTGGTGATCTTCGGCGTGATCGCGCTCCTCGCCGACACCGCCGGCCTGCCGCGGGTCGATACCGGCCTGTGGGGCGGCATGATGGTCACCTTCCTGATCGCGGCGGTCGGCATCGTCTTCTCGCTGCCGCTGGGCGTGGTCCTGGCGCTGGGCCGCCGCTCGAGACTGCCGATCATCCAGCTGATGTCGGTCATCTTCATCGAGTTCGTGCGCGGCGTGCCGCTGATCACCGTGCTGTTCATGGCCAACACCATGCTGCCGCTGTTCGTGCCGCAGGAATACTCGCCCGACCGCCTGCTGCGCCCGCTGATCGGCGTCGCGCTGTTTGCCGCCGCCTATATGGCCGAGGTGATCCGCGGCGGCCTGCAGGCGATTCCGAAGGGCCAGTACGAGGGCGCGATGTCGCTTGGCCTCGGCTACTGGCAGATGATGCGGCTGATCATCCTGCCGCAGGCGCTGCGCATCGTGATCCCGGGCATCGTCAACACCTTCATCGGGCTGTTCAAGGATACGACGCTGGTGACCATCGTCGGCATCTTCGACTTCCTGCGCACCATCGAGGCGACCCTGGTCGATCCGACCTGGGCCACGCCGACCACCCGCGCGACGGGCTACGCCTTTGCCGCGGTGTTCTACTTCCTGTGTTGCTGGGGCATGTCCCGCTACTCGATTTCGGTCGAGCAGCGTCTTGCCGCCGGTCAGAAGCGTTGAAAGGACCAGCCCTCATGGCCATGGCAGAAACCACCAGCACCCGCCCGGCGGCTCTCAAGCCGACCTCGCTCAACACCCCGACAGCCGTCGAAATGGTCGGCGTCAACAAATGGTATGGCGAATTCCATGTGCTGCGCGACATCAACCTGAAGGTCGAGCGCGGCGAGAAGCTGGTCATCTGCGGGCCTTCGGGCTCGGGCAAATCGACCATGATCCGCTGCATCAACCGGCTCGAGGAGCACCAGAAGGGCTCGATCGTCGTCGACGGCACGGAACTCACCAACGATCTCAAGAAGATCGACGAGATCCGCCGCGACGTCGGCATGGTCTTCCAGCACTTCAACCTGTTCCCGCATCTCACGATCCTGGAGAACCTGACGCTGGCGCCGATCTGGGTGAAGAAGCTCCCCAAGAAGGACGCCGAAGAGATCGCGATGCACTATCTCAAGCGCGTCAAGATCCCCGAGCAGGCCGCCAAGTACCCCGGCCAGCTCTCGGGCGGCCAGCAGCAGCGCGTGGCGATCGCCCGCTCGCTCTGCATGAGCCCCAAGATCATGCTGTTCGACGAGCCGACCTCGGCGCTCGATCCCGAAATGGTCAAGGAGGTGCTCGACACCATGGTGTCGCTGGCGGAAGAGGGCATGACCATGCTCTGCGTCACCCACGAGATGGGTTTCGCTAGGCAGGTCGCCGACCGGGTCATCTTCATGGACGCCGGCCAGATCGTCGAGATGAACAAGCCCGAGGCCTTCTTCAAGAACCCGCAGCACGAGCGCACCAAGCTCTTCCTGAGCCAGATCCTGCACTGATCAGGGGGCGGGGAGGCGTCGGGGCAGGGGGCTCTCCCAACGGAACAATCGCGCCACAGCATGGTTTTCCTCCCACATTGGAGGACAACCATGAAGCGTTTCATTCCTGTTCTGCTGGCCGCCCTGGTCACGACGAGTGGTGCCTATGCCCAGTCGATCAACATCGGCCCGGGCGGCGTCCAGGTCGATCCGCGCTCGCCGCGCGACCGCGCCATCGAGCGGGATATCCGGCGCGAGGATCGTGCCCGTGACCGCGATCGCTACCAGCGTGCGCGCGGACGCGACAACTGCCGCACGGTCACGACGGTCCGCGAAACCCGCCGTGGCGAGGTCCGCAGCACGGAGCGCGTCTGCGACTGATCCCGGCTGATCGTCCATGAAGAGCCCGCCGCGCGATCAGCGCGGTGGGCTTTTTTGTCTCGACCGAACGGGAGTGGCAAAACGGCGTTATCGGCCGTCCCGGGCCTTGACCGCCACGTCGGGGAAATCCGTGAACAGGCCGTCGATTCCCAGCGCCATGAAAGCCTTGTACTCGGCCACAGGGTCGCCCTTGAAGTCGGAGGCCAGGCGCTTGGGCTCGCTGCGGAACGTCCAGCTATGGATCTGCAGTCCAGCGGCTCGCGCATTCCTGACGACGTCGGTCGGCGGCAAAAGAACACGGTCACGTTCGTCGATGACGCCGTCCTTGTTCAGGTCCTGCGGCTTCCCGTCCTGGCCGACCACCTGCTTGCCGGCCATCAGATAGGGCTTCCAGGGCGCGACGCCGTCGGCATAGGTCGCGATCTCCTTGAGACCCTCAGCGCTCACCAGATCCTTGAAGGTGCGCTTGTCGCCGGTGACGACGAAATCATAGGGCTTGTCGAACGGGGCGGCGAGGACGATGCCGCCATCCTTGTCGACATCGTCGGCGTCGACGAGCTGGAACAGCCGCACCTGCGTCTTGCCGCGCAGATATTTGAGGTTGGCCGTCTCGAAGCTCTGGATGATGACGGGCGACGATTTCTCGGTCCAGCCGGCCGCCTTCAGCGTGTCGAGCAGCCGGTCTTCGAGCGCAAGGCCGATCGCGGCGTGGAAGATCGGATGCTTGGTCTCGGGATAGACCCCGATCGTGCGGCCCAGCCTGGCGCTTTCCGACTTGGCGAGCTCGATGACCTCCTGGAAGGTCGGGATCTGGTATCGCCCGTTGTGGGACTGATCCCGGTCGGCAAAGGCCTGCTTGGCCCGCAGGGTCTTGATTTCGGCCAGCGTGAAATCGCCGGCAAACCAGTCGGTGGTATCGACGCCATCGACCTTGCGGGTGGTCTTGCGGCTGGCGAATTCGGGACGGGTGGCGACGTCGGTGGTGCCGCTCATCATCGGCTCGTGGCGCGCGATCAGCACCCCGTCCTTGGTCGCCACCAGATCGGGCTCGATGAAGTCGGCGCCCTGCTCGATGGCGAGCTTGTAGGCTTCGAGCGTGTGCTCGGGGCGATAGCCGCTGGCGCCGCGATGGCCAACGATCAGCAGCGTCTGCGGAGCCACCGCCGGCGCGGCCGTTTGCGCCAGCACCGGCGTGATGGCGGATGCAACCAGGCCGAAGCCCACGGCGCATCCGACGGTCAGCAGCGTTTTCGTCAGCATGAACGACTCCCAGGGTCGCATCGATCCGGACGCGACCCTGGGCGGATCATGTGACAGGCCGTTGAAGGCGCGCTGCGCGCGCAAGCGCAGAGCGCCCGCAGGTCAGCGGCGGCCGCTCTCGAGCGTCGTCTTGGCGTCGAGACGCTTGGCGGTCGGCGGGGTCAGGTCCGGGGAGGGCTGCGAGGCGCAAGCGGCGAGCGCCAGCGCGAGGACGGAGGCGAGAACGAGATGGCCGGCGCGCTGCATGGAAACGAGACCTTTTGTTGCGAGGGGTGTTGCCTCGTCTTTCCGCCTGTGGAAGGACCGCGTCAAGCGGATGTCGTCGGGCGTGGCATGTCGCCGAGTCATGTTTTAAGTCGTCCAGTCTCGATCTCGCCCGCCTCTGCCGGCGCCCTGCTGCGCATTCGCCCGGAACGAACCGCCATGACGCCTGCCGCCCGCATCAGCGCCGCCATCGAGGTGCTGGACGACATCATCCAGCGGCGCCGGCCGGCCTCCGATGCCCTGAAGGATTGGGGCCTGTCGCGGCGCTTCGCGGGTTCAAAGGATCGCGCCGCGATCGCCTCGCTGGTCTACGACGCATTGCGGGTAAGGGCGTCGAGCACCCATGTCATGGGCTCGGACGCGCCGCGCGCGCTGGTGCTGGGCATGCTCGCGCGCTTGCGCGGCTCCGACCTCGAGGAGATTGCTGCGCTGTTTTGCGGCGAGCATCATGCGCCGGCGCCGCTGGAGAGCGACGAGGTGGACAGCCTCGTCGCCCCGCGGCTGGCGGGAGCGCCCGACTGGGTGCGCGCCGATGTTCCCGAATGGCTCTGGCCAACCTTCGCCGCCGGCTTCGGTGCGGACGCGGTGGCCGAGGGCGAGGCGCTGGCCGGTCGCGCGCCCATCGACATCCGCACCAACCGGCTGAAGACGACGCGCGAGACGCTGGCCTCCGAACTGGCCCATGCCGCTCCGGAAACCGGCGCGTGGTCACCCGATGCGCTGCGCTTCCATCCGGGTCCGGACGGGCGCGGCCCTTCGCTGCAGTCGGAGGCGGCGTTCTTTGCCGGCGGCTTCGAGATCCAGGACGAAGGCTCTCAGCTCGTGACCCTTCTGGCCGGGGCCGCTCCGGGGCAGACCGTGATCGACCTCTGCGCCGGCGCCGGCGGCAAGACGCTGGCGCTCGCAGCGCTGATGGAGAACCAGGGGCGGCTTTTCGCCACCGATCTCGACGCCCGCCGGCTCGCGCCGCTGCATGAGCGGCTCGCCCGCTCGGGCGCCGCGATCGTCGAGATCCGCATCCCGCGCTCGCGCGGGCACGAGCCGCTGGCCGATGTCGAGGGCCAGGCCGACCTCGTCCTGGTCGATGCGCCCTGCACGGGCTCGGGCACCTGGCGGCGCAATCCCGATGCGAAATGGCGGGTGCGCCCGGGCGCTCTCGCCGAGCGCGTCAAGGACCAGGCCGAGGTCCTGGCCCGGGCGGCGCGGCTGGTGAAATCCGGCGGGCGCATCGCCTACATCACCTGCTCGGTGCTGGCCGACGAGAACGACGCGGCGATCGCCGCCTTCCTGGCCCGGCAGCCCGGCTTTGCACCTGTGCCGCTGCCGCAGGTGATCGCGTCGGAGCAGGGCGATTTCGGCCTGCTGGCGCGCTTTGCGACCATATATGGCCTCCAGCTCTCGCCGCGCCGCACGGGCACGGACGGTTTCTATCTGGCCATGTTGCGCTACAATGGGGTCGGGTGAAGCAGGAGCCACTGCAATGGCCAGACTTGTGATTGATGACGTGGATGAAGAGCTTCTTGCCCGCCTAAAGGATCGCGCAGCGGCGCGTTCCCAGTCCGTCGCCGAGATCGCGAAGGAGATCATCGTTCGTGCGATACCATCGCGCGGTACCGCCTCGGATGCGTTCCGCAAAATTCGCGCGCTGACGCCGCCTGGCCCCCAGGCAGACAGTACGGATATCATCAGGCAAATACGCGATGAATGAACCGTTGGTGCTCGACGCCAACATCATCGTCAAACTCTTGGTGAACGAACCGCGTTCTGAAATTGCGCAGCAGATATTCGATGACGACCGTTTCGTTTTCTATACGCCAGCGCATGCGTTGGCGGAGGTGATCGAGGTACTTTGTCGGAAAGTGCGGCGAGGCGAGGCCGATGAACGGCAGTTGCGCGAAGCGCTCATCTGGCTGCCAGGATCCTTCGTTGCGGTTCCCGTCGAGACCCTGATTGAACGCGCGGTGGACCTTGCTATCCAAAACGCGATCGGAATCTACGACGCGCTGTATGTCGCGCTGGCGTTGGACCACGATATCCGGCTGGTTACGGACGATCAGCGTCTGGCAAATCGCCTGAGAGGATACCCGGCCAGCGAGCGTGTTGTTCTACTCGAAGATGCGTTGCGCGTCCTCTGAACGGACAGACGGCAAAATCGAAGTTGAACGACGGCGCGCATATCGCTACGCCGCTGGCATGACACAAGCGCACGACTCCATCCTGATCATCGACTTCGGCAGCCAGGTGACGCAGCTCATCGCGCGGCGCATCCGCGAGATCGGCGTCTATTGCGAGATCGCCCCGTTCCAGTCGGCCTCCGAGGCGTTCCAGCGCCTTTCACCCAAGGGCGTGATCTTCTCGGGCGGGCCGGCCTCGGTGCCCGACGAAGGCTCGCCGCGCGCGCCGCAGGAGGTGTTCTCCACCGGGCTGCCGGTGCTGGGCATCTGCTACGGCCAGCAGACCATGGCGCAGCAGCTCGGCGGCAGGGTCGAGAGCGGCCACGCCGCCGAATTCGGCCGCGCCGATGTCGAGATCGTCACGCCCTCGGCCCTGTTCGAGGGCGTCTGGGAGGAGGGCGGTCGCTACCCCGTCTGGATGAGCCATGGCGACCGCGTCACGCAATTGCCCGCCGGCTTCACCGTCAAGGCGACCTCCGAGAACGCGCCCTATGCGGTGGCGAGCGACGAGGCCCGGCGCTTCTACTCGACGATGTTCCACCCCGAGGTCGTGCACACGCCCGATGGCGGCAAGCTGCTGCGCAACTTCGTCGTAAAAATCTGCGGCTGCACGCCGGACTGGAGCATGTCGGCCTATCGCGCCGAGATGCAGAAGAAGATCCGCGAGCAGGTCGGCAGCGGCCGCGTCATCTGCGGGCTGTCGGGCGGCGTCGATTCCGCGGTGGCGGCCGTGCTGATCCACGAGGCGATCGGCGACCAGCTCACCTGCGTGTTCGTCGATCACGGGCTGATGCGGATGAACGAGGCGGAGGAGGTCGTGCGCCTGTTCCGCGACCACTACAACATCCCGCTCGTTCATGTTGAGGCGGAAGAGCTCTTCCTGTCGGAGCTCGCCAAATGCGGCGCCGATCCGGAGGCCAAGCGCAAGACCATCGGACGGCTCTTCATCGACGTCTTCGACGCGGAAGCGGCCAAGATCGGCGGCGCGGATTTCCTCGCCCAGGGCACGCTCTATCCCGACGTGATCGAGAGCGTCTCCTTCTCGGGCGGCCCTTCCGTCACCATCAAGAGCCACCACAATGTCGGCGGCCTGCCCGAGCGCATGAAGATGCAGCTCGTCGAGCCGCTGCGCGAGCTGTTCAAGGACGAGGTGAGGGTGCTCGGCCGCGAACTCGGGCTGCCCGAGGCATTTGTCGGCCGCCACCCCTTCCCGGGACCGGGGCTGGCCATCCGCTGCCCCGGCGAGATCACCCGCGAGAAGCTCGACATCCTGCGTAAAGCGGATGCGATCTATCTCGACGAGATCCGCAAGGCCGGCCTCTACGACGTGATCTGGCAGGCCTTCGCCGTGCTCCTGCCGGTGCGCACCGTCGGCGTGATGGGCGACCACCGCACCTACGACCATGTCTGCGCGCTGCGCGCCGTGACCTCGGTCGACGGCATGACCGCGGATTTCTACCCCTACGACATGGCCTTCCTCGGCCGCACGGCGACGCGCATCATCAACGAGGTCAAGGGCATCAACCGCGTCGTCTACGACATCACCAGCAAGCCGCCCGGCACGATCGAGTGGGAGTGATCCGCCCCGCGGCCCCTGAGGCCGGCGGCGTCCAAGGACCGGCACGATGATGAGCCTTCCCTTCTTCGGCCTGCTCGCCGGCTTCGGTTGCGTCCTGGCGGGCCAGCGCGGCGCGGCGCTGCTGCTCTGGGCGGTCTCGATGGTGGTGATGCTGGTGCTGTTTCGGCTGCACGTCACCGATGCGCTGACGATCGTGCTGTGAGGCCGTGCCGATGACCCCGTCGATGGCCCGCACGCTCAATGCCGTCGGTCTGCTGGCCGTCAGCCTCGTGCTGATCGCCGCCTTCCTCGACCAGGTCCTGCTCGGCGAACTGCCATGCCCGCTCTGCCTGCTGCAGCGCGTCGGCTTCATGGGGGCGGCGCTGGGGCTGGCCTTGAACGTCAAATTCGGCCCGCACCCGGGGCATTACGGGGTGGTGATCCTCTCCGCCTGCTTCGGCGGCATGGTCTCGATCCGCCAGATCCTCGGCCATATCGTCCCGGGCACCGGGACCTATGGCAGCGCCATCCTCGGTCTGCACTATTACAGCTGGGCGCTGCTGGTCTTCGGCGCCATCGTGCTGGGCTGCGCCGCCTTGCTGTTCTTCGAACGCCAGTTCGCGGAACCCGAAGCGACTCCCGCACGCGCCTCGACCTTCTTGATCGCCATGACCGTCCTTGCCGCCACCCTCGCTTTGGCCACCGGCGTCTCGACGGTGCTGGAATGCGGCGCGGGCCTCTGCCCCGACAACCCGGTGGTCTACGAACTGCTGCAGGGGCCGAACCCGCCGAGGCCCTGAGAAGGCGCCGATGAGGCTTGCGGAAGGGGTGTCTGCCGTCCGCCGATTTCAGGGGCTACCGCCGATTGAGCCGGCGGACAGCGGACATTGGTCATCGACCCAGAAGCAGGCGTCGCTGCACGCTGTCCCGACATGGGCTCCACACCGCGGCGCGCGCCGGGCGCCTTGTCTGACGAGGTGATGCTGCTTTTCAGCGATACGAGATCGGGCTGCAACACCGCAGCCTCTTGCCCCGGAAATGGATCTCTCCGACGGCACCACCGAGCCGTGGGACACTGCCAACACGGAGCCGTGAAGCGAGTTGAAGAGCGTGTGATCGCCAGGCTCCGAACTTCATGACGGCATGCGCTTTCGGCACGCCTCAAGGAGCATCGCATGATGTCGATCTGCCCAGGCCGGTCCGATGGCCCAGCAAGATGGCTGTGCGTCGCAACGGATGGACACAGCCGACATCGCCTGTTGGGCCAAGCGGCTCAGGAGGCAGGGCCGTCTTCGGACGACGACGCCAACCGGCCGCGTCCCGTTCAGCCGAGGGGCGTTCTCCGCAGCGTCCTCAAGGGATGGCCGGCCCGACCATGCGCCGCTTCTCACGTCATCTTCCGAATCCGCGAACCTTGATGAGGACGAAATGAACCTTGCCATCCTGCTGCGCACCACCGGTGTCGGTGCCATCTGCGCGCTCGCTCAAGCCTCCCCGGCGCTCGCCCAGAATTCGACGACGGAAACCATCGTCGAAACCATGCGCACCCTGTCCGGCAAGCAGTCGACGCGGCCGAGTGGTGCCAAGGGGCAATGCTTCGCCGCCCGCTTCACGCCGACCGCGGAAGCCCGGCAGCTGTCGAAGTCGCCCGCATTTTCGGGCGAGCGAGCCGCCGTGGTGCGGTTCTCGGTCGGAAGCGGCAACGCCAAGGTCTCGGATGGGACCAAGACCGTGAATCGCGGGATGGCTTTGCGGATCGATCCGAATGGCCCCGGCCAGAGCGAGTTCGTGATGGTCAACGCACCGGTGAATTTCGTGAAGTCGCCGGACCAAATGCTGGCCTTCCTGCAGGCGAGACTGCCGGGCGCCGACGGGAAGCCCGACGCGGCGAAGATCAAGGCCTTCACCGATGCCAATCCCGAGACCACCAACCAGGGCCGGTTCCTGGCGGGCCGGCCCGTCCCGGCTTCCTGGGTCGGGGTCAGCTATTGGGCGATCCACCCCTACACCCTGACCAATGCCCAGGGCGCGACGCAGATCGTGAAGTTCAAACTGTCGCCCAAGGGCGGCCAAGTCGGACTGAACGACGAGGACGCCAAGGGAAAACCGGCCGACTTCCTGGTCGATGAGTTGAAGGCGCGCCTGGCGGAGAAAAGGCCAGCCGGGTTCGACGTTCTGGCGATCCTCGGTTCGGCCGGCGATGCCGCCATCCCTGCGACGCAGACCTGGCCGGACGAGGAGACGCGGCGCAGCGTCAAGTTGGCGGAACTCACCGTGACCGGGCTGGCGGAAAATGACATCTGCGACCGCGAGATCTTCGATCCGACTAGACTGGCGGAGGGGGTAGCCGGTCCCACTGACGACCCGTTATTCGCCGAACGGGCGCCCGCCTATGCGATCTCGATCACTCAGCGGAATTGAGGCTGGCCTCATCCGCTGCCCGTGGTTCGTTCGGGCAGTATCAAGGCGTCTTTTGCCCGCGCGACATCAAGCGGCGCGGCGTATGGCGTATCGGTCCCCGCCAGCCGCAGTGTTCGAGATCATAACGCTCTGGGCATGCTAAAGGCGAAGGCGCCGAGGGCCATCGCTCTCGGCACTCACCGAGACCATCAGATGATGGTGGAGCCGTCGGCCTGGGCCCGGCGGTTCAGTCTCGACACCTCGGACGCGAGCGCCTCGCGGTGACGCAGCAGCGTCGCGCGGTCGGCCGGGGCAGTCATCTCGGCAATCGCCTCGTCATACGCCTCCAAGGTGTTCTCTTCGCCGCTCGCGAATGCTGACAGTGACGCATCGTCGAGGCCGAGGATCGCCGACCGTGCCGTCACCACCACCTTGTGGACGCTGCCCATGAGCGAGCCATCGTCGTCGGCGCTCTCACCGTGAGCGGAGAGCATCCTGTGAATGTCGGCATGCGCTGCCTCATGCAGGCCATCGACGGCGCGCAGTCGCTCCAGGACGGCGGGGTCTTCAGCCTTCTCGATCGCTTTGCCATAGCCCTCACGGGCATCGATGATGGCGGTGTGCAGAGCAGCCAGATGGTCGTGGTTCATTGCGCACTCCTGTTGCCGGGATCGGTCGAACGGTCTCGACATAATCCGCGACGTCGGCCGCGGTTCCGCCCGCGCAGCACTCATCTCGGTGCCCTGCAGCCGCAACGCCCGCAGAATGGCGGCACACCGCATCACGACCGGCCGCTTTGTGGACTCGCCTGCGTGGCGAGCCGAATTCCCGGCGCCGAACCGGCCCACTGGCGCGAGCGCAACGACCTCATCCCGACGAGCCGCAGCCTTTTTGCCGAACAATCCGCGCCTGCAAACGTTCCAACCTGATGATCACGCGCCCACGGCGCGCCAGTTGGAGTTTCAGATATGGCCAATCCGCTCAAAGCCATCCTCATCGCCGGGGTCGCGACATCGACGCTGGCGCTTGCGGCATGTGGCGACCAGCCTTTGCCAGAGGAAGCCGGATATGGGCCCAATCCAACGCTGCCGGCACCGAAATCCTCCTGGCTGCCGACGGTCAAGGTCGCGGACGCCATCGGCTGGAAGGAGGGCGAGAAGCCCGTCGCAGCCAGTGGCGGACAGATCACAGCCTTCGCCACGGGCCTGCAGCATCCGCGCTGGCTCTACGAGCTTCCCAATGGCGACATCCTCGTGGCGGAGAGCGACGCCCCGCCCAAGCCTGAGGACAAGAGTGGCGGCATCCGCGGCTGGGTCCAGGGCCTGTTCATGAAGAAGGCCGGGTCGCAGACGCCGAGTGCCAATCGCATCACGCTGCTGCGCGATCAGGACGGCGACGGGGTCGCCGAGACCAAAAGCGTCTATCTGCAGAATCTGACCTCGCCCTTCGGGATGGCGCTGGTCGGCGACCAGCTCTACATCGCCAACGCCGACGCCGTCGTGCGCGTGCCTTATGTTGCGGGCGAGACGACAAATTCAGCCACGCCGGTGAAGCTTGCCGACCTGCCGGCCGGCCGCAACCACCACTGGACCAAGAGCCTGGTGGCGAGTCCCGATGGGACCAAGCTCTATGTCGGCGTCGGCTCCAACTCCAATGTCGGCGAAAACGGCATGGCCGAGGAGGAGCGGCGCGCCGCTGTGCTGGAGATCGACACCGCGAGCGGCGCGACGCAGGTCTTCGCCAGCGGCCTGCGCAATCCGGTCGGGATCGACTGGAATCCTGCAACCAAGGAACTCTGGGTCGCGGTCAACGAGCGCGACGAGATCGGCGACGACCTCGTTCCCGACTACATGACCTCGGTGAAGCGGGATGGATTCTATGGCTGGCCCTACAGCTATTATGGCCAGACGGTCGACACCCGCATCGAGCCTCCGAGGCCCGACCTCGTCGCCAGAGCGATCAAGCCCGACTATGCGCTCGGGGCCCACAGCGCCTCGCTCGGCCTGACCTTCGTCAAGGATGGGCGGCTGGGCCAGAGTTACCAGGGTGGCGCCTTCATCGGCCAGCACGGCTCGTGGAACCGCAAGGTTCCGGTCGGCTACCGCGTGATCTTCGTCCCCTTCGTCGATGGCAAGCCTTCGGGCATGCCGAAGCCCGTCATGACCGGGTTCCTCTCCGACAAGGGCGAAGCGAAGGGACGGCCTGTCGGCGTGCTGGTCGACCGCAACAGCGGGCTGCTGGTCGCCGACGACGTCGGCAACGCGATCTGGCGGCTGACCGGGCCGACGAGTTGATCGCCGCAGGCTCTGCTGGCGCACGCGCGCCGACCGACGTTGCCAGATCCTAGGCCCGAGCGCGGTCCTGCCGGGCACACGCGTGCCGGACAGGACCGCCTGCACGAACCGTTTCACTTGTTGTGAGAATCGGGTGACGCCCGCCGTCGCGGCCTGCTTCGACGACAGGGAGGTTTCAGCTCCCGGGATCGATCGCGTCGGCGACCTTCCGTTTCGCGCGTCCCGACAGCAGCGTCATCGCGAGGATGAAGCTCGCGAGGACGAAACAGATCGTGTTCGTCAGGATCAGGGGCCATTGGCCCTGGGCAATGCCGTAGATCGTCCAGAGCAGGAAACCCGCCGTGGTCAGCGCGTACATCGGCGGCGACAGGGCCTCGGTGTCGCGCGTGCGGACGATCTTCCAGGCCTGCGGCACGAAGCTCGCGACCGAGCAGGCTGCGGCGACATATCCGACGATGACGACGAGGTCCATGCCGGTCACATGGGCTTCAGCAAGGCGATACCGAGCTCGGCAACCTTGCGTCGGCGAAGATGGCCGGGCATCTCGGTGACGATCACCTCCAGCGTCGGCCTCACGAGCCCCTTCAAGAGATGGCCGCCCCTGGTCGATCCGTCGCGCAAGCCCAGGACGACATGGGCATGGATGCTCGCCCGCCCATCGTCACCCTCGGCAACGTCGCCGATCAGGCAGAGCACTTCGGACTGCGTATCGACCGCGATCTCCTCGTAGGACCTCGAAGCGAAGTCGAAGAACCCGATCGTGGCGCGCTCGAAAGCGCCGATCGCGGTCAGCGAGGCGGCGGTCAGGCCCTTGTCGACGGCAAACGACGTGATGCAGGCGAAAGCCTCGTCTCCGTCATCCAGCACGAGCGCGAAGACGCGCTTGCCGTCATTGTCAGCCAGCAATGTGCTGTGCATCGTCATGCTCCTCTGTGGCGTGGTCAGGGGTCGAATCCGCTACCGCACTGCGCTCGGCCTGCCGCGACGGCCGCCCGCGCATGACATAGGCATCGCTGCGCTGGCGCGTCGTCAGATGCTCGACTCGGTCATGGAAAGGCGAGAGCACGCAGACCGGATCGGCATTGCGCGGGTCGCCGGTCAGGGCCATGGCCTGGCAGCGGCAACCGCCGAAATCGATCTCGCGTCGGTCGCAACTGCGGCATGGCTCGGCCATCCAGTCCGTGCCGCGAAACGCGCCGAATGCAGGCGACTCCTGCCAGATGGCGGCGAGCGGGTAATCCCTGACGCTCCAGAAGGCGAGACCGGGAATGGTCTGCGCGGCATGGCATGGCAGCACGAGTCCGCGCGGCGTGACGTTGAGCGACTGCCGGCCCCAGCCATTCATGCAGGGCTTCGGATAGCGGGCGAAATGGTCGGGCGGGACATAGTCGATGGTGATCTGGTGGGACGTCCGGTCGCGCAGGGCTGCGACCGTGTCCCGCGCGGCGAGCGCGTCGGCCATGTCCGGCATCAGGGCATCGCGGTTGCGAGCGGCCCAGCCGTAATACTGCGCGTGGGCGAGCTCGATACGACGTGCCCCCATGGCAATGGCCTCGTCGACCATGGCCGCCATGCGCGCGAGATTGCCGCGATGCAGGACGGCGTTGATCGTCAGCGGGAGGCCGCCTTCGCTGACCAGCCCGGCGAAGGCGCGCTTGCGGCGATGCGAGCCGGCAAGGCCCGCGACCCGGTCGGCATTGGCGGCATCGACATCCTGGATCGAAAGCTGGACATGATCCAGGCCGGCCCGGGCAAGCAAGGCCAACCTGCCTGCGTCGAGGCCGATGCCGGATGTGATCAGATTGGTGTAGAGGCCCGCCTCCGACGCGGCAGCGACCAGTTCCGTAAGGTCATGCCGGGTTGCGGGTTCGCCGCCCGACAGATGCAGCTGCAGAATGCCCAGCTCCGCCGCCTGGCCGAAGACACGCGTCCACTCGTCCGTCGAAAGCTCATCGGCCTTGCGGTCGAGGTCCAGCGGGTTTGAACAGTAGGGACAGGCGAGCGGACAGCGATGGGTCAGCTCAGCCAGCAGAGCGAAGGGGGGAGGGGCGTTCATGTCTCGACCATGCGGCGCGAGGCGAGATCCGCGATCAGGGCGAGCACGTCGCGCTCGATGCGCACGCGCTCGACCTCGTATTCGTCTGCAAGCAGCCCGGCGATGTCGCCGATCCGGCGCGTGCCGTCGCAGAGGTTCAGGATCGCGGCCGATGACGCGTTGATTCGCAGCACATGCTCGGGCGCGAGCAGATTGAAGCCGCCGCGAACGCGGTCCGCGCGCAGTCTGACGCCGCTGGCGAGCATGGGGCGGGCGTCGAGGCAGATCATCCGCGCGCCCCCGGCTCGAAGGCCCCGGGCGGGATCTGGCCGGCCGCGCCATAGGCATGGTCGAGCGCATCCAGCATCGCCCAGAGCACGTCGCATTTGAATTCGAGCGCGGCGACGACGGCATCCTGCTGCTCACGCGTCGTGGCATGCGCGGCGACATAGGCAAGCGCGCTTTCGACATCGCGCGAGGCCTGCTCCGGACGGGCGGTGAAATAGGCCAGGCTCTCGGCACTGACGAAATCGTAATGCGCCAGCATGCCGGAGACGCGCGTCTTGATGACCTGCGGCGAGAACAGCTCCGTCAGCGAGGAGGCGACGGCCTCCAGCAGCGGCCGCTCGCGCACGAAGGCGACATAGGCATCGACCGCAAAGCGCGTTGCCGGAAGCACGCCTTTCAGGGCGGTCACCTCGTCGCGATTGAAACCGAGGCTTTCGCAGAGCCGCAGCCAGCGCTCGATGCCGCCCTCGCCGTCGGCAGCGCCGTCATGGTCGATCAGCCGCTGCCGCCAGGCCCGGCGCATGGCCGGGTCGTCGAGGCGCGCGATCAGGCCGGCGTCCTTGCGAGGGATCGCCGCCTGATAGGCATAGCGGTTGAGCGCCCAGGCCTGGACTTCGCCTTTCCCGCAGCCGCCGGAATGAAGCCGGAGGTGGAATGGGTGCCGGTCATGATAGCGTCGCGCGCCGACCTCGCGCAGTCGGTCGACCAAGGCGGATGGCTGCAGCAGGCTCACAGCGCAATCTCCAGTCCGTCATGACCGATTTCGATCCCCTCGCTTTCGACGTGGCGGCGCTCGCGGGATCCCTCGATCAGCACGGGGTTGCTGTTGTTGATGTGGATGTAGATCTTTCGCGATGCCGGCAGCGCAGCGAGCCAAGCGAGCGAGCCACCCGGGCCGGTCATCGGCACATGACCCATCCTGCGCCCGGTCTTCTCGCCGAGGCCGGCACGCTTCATCTCGTCGTCGTCGAACAGCGTGCCGTCGAAGAGCACGATGTCGGCGCGGGAGACCCAGTCCGTCAGATCGGGCGTGAGCGCCGCGCATCCCGGCACATAGGCGAGGCTCGCGCCACCCGTCACGAGAATCCCGCAGGCCTCGCCATCCATCGCGGCAGCCTCCGGCTCGCCCTGCTCCAGATAGAGCGGCGCCTTGCCGGGCACCGCGAACAGTGTGATCTGCATTTCGTCGGTCGCCGAGAAAGGCTCTCCACCGCGAGCAGCGACGCGCTGCGCCATCAGGGGTGCGAAGAGCGGGTTGTCGGCGATCGCGGCATGAACGGGTGCGAGCGCCAGAAGACGGAAAGCGTGTCGTTCGCGCAATGTGCTCAGGCCGGCGACATGGTCGATCTCGGCACTCGTCAACACGACCGTGCTGATCGGCGAGCGGCGGGTCGCCAGAGGCCAGAGGGCCTTTGTCGCGCGCAGCTGCTGCCCGAGATCGGGGGAGGCGTTGATCAGTACACAGTCCTCGCCCGAGATCAGAGCGAGGGAAGACTGGGTGCGCCAAGCCGCCCGCGCATCGCCCGACCAGGCCAGCGTGCAGTTGGCGCATCGGCAGTTCCATTGCGGAAAGCCGCCGCCCGCGGCGGAGCCGAGAACGACGGCTTTCACAGGAGTCAGTCTTCGGCAGGCGTGACGACCAGGGCGGCTGCAACGTGCAGGTCGTCACCTTCGCTGGCGGGCGCATAGGCTGTGACTTCCATGCCGCAGGCGATGTCTTCGACGATAGGGGTTTCCCAGATCATGTCTGTCTCCTTTTGCGTGTGGTGTTGGAAGAACGCGGCAGGCTGGAGATTGATCCCGGCATTCGGCGAAGCTGTCGAAGCCCGGCGGATTGGTCCCAGTGAGGCATCCGTCTTCCTCCTGCTCGCATCCCTGTGCGCCCATGATGGCTGCCCGCGGACCAACGATCGTGGACGGACCAGGACCGACGCGACCGAGTTCCCGATGTCGCACGATCGCACGCGCCTATTGATGCGCTCCCGTCGTTCGGCGTGACGCGAGCCGCTGAAGATTCGGATGTTCGATCAGGGCAACCGGAACTTTTGAAACATCCGGGCGTATCCGGTCAGACGCCCCGCCACTCCATGCGCGCCGGGCACGGCGCAGGGGGTCGGTTTCGAGTGCTATACGAGAGCGTCATACCCTATTGCGGGGTCGCGCCTGTACCCTCTGTCATCGCGCGAAGCTGGAATTTCGACCCTCTGCTTCTGGCCGCCCTTGCGGGCGCGTGTCTCGCGGGCGCGGTCATGCTGGTCGGGTCGCGGCGACGGGCCTGGTTCCTCGCCATGGCGGTCCTTGCGCTGATTTTCGTGTCTCCCCTCTGCGCATTGGCCTCGGCGCTGTTTGCGGCGCGCGGTTTCCATCACCTGGCGATCACCGTGATCGTGGCACCGCTGATCGCCTACGCCTTGCCGCCGCAGCGCGGGTCGGGATCTGCAGCCGCACTTGGGGCCTCGACCGGGGTGCTGTGGCTCTGGCACTGGCCCGCCCTGTACACCGCCGCGTTCGAAAGCCATCTGCTCTACTGGGTCCTGCAGCTGGCGCTGCTCGGCAGCTTCACCTGGTTCTGGCGCGCGGTGATGTCCCCCCATGCGTCGCCCGTGACGGCGCTGATGACGATCGGTTCAGGGGCCGGCCAAATGGGGCTTCTCGGCGCGCTGCTGACGCTCGCGCCGACCCCGCTCTATGACGTCCATGGGCTGGCATCCCTGCCCTGGGGGCTGGACCCGCTGAGAGATCAGCAACTTGCCGGGCTGCTGATGTGGGTCCCGGCGTTCTTCGTCTATGGAGCCTATGCGATCCTGGCCGCGCGGCGGGTCGATCGGGCGGCGTTCGAATGATCGCCTGGCTGAAATTCCTGCACATCGCGAGCCTCGCCGTCTGGTGCGCCGGCCTGCTGATCCTGCCGATCCTGCTGCAGCGCGCCGACAATCCGGTGCGGGCAGGCGAGGCGGCTCGGATGCGGATCTTCGCCCACAACGCCTATAATTTCTGCATCAGCCCGGCCGCGGTCATCGCCACCGTCGCCGGCGGGTCCCTGCTGTTCGCCCGCTGGGTGTTCGAGCCCTGGATGTTTGCCAAGCTGGTCCAGATCGGCGCGCTCATCGTGCTGCACACCTATCTCGGCCATTGCGTCACCCGGCTCGGCGAGCGGGGCTATGTCAGACCCGCGCTCCCGCCGGCACTCATGCTCGCCATTGGCCTCGGCATCATGAGCACGATCCTGTTCACCGTGCTCGCCAAGCCGCAACTCGATGCGGCGATGATGCCCGATTGGCTGCGGACACCCCTCAACCGTCAGCTTTTGCTGTCGCCGGCACCAAGCCGATAATCGAAGACGAGCTTCCCGCCATGCCAGCCCGTCAGAGCCGTGAACCCGGCGCACAAAGCCGACAGCAGAATGCCGAAAGGCAGAACGGCTGTCTCGTAGCCGGTCAGCCGGTAGCCGAAATTCGCACCCAGCATGCTCAGAAGCGCGACCGCGATCACGAAATGCGTCCAGCTCGGCGGCCGCGTACGGATACCGGGCACCATCAGCAGTTCGACGGTGCCGGTGATCCCGGCCAGAAGCCCCATCATGAAAGCGGCGCCGATCGCCCACAGCGCGACGCGCGGCCAGAACGCATCGCCCGTCCACCAGTAGAACAGGTCCGCGCCGAAGGTGCACATGGTGAGCGCGATCGGAAACGCGACCAGCATGGCGTGGATCGGATGCCCGGCCACGGCGATGCGCGTCTCGGTATCGCTGAAAACGTTTTCCGCGTGAAGCGGATCGAGGTTGCGGTGCAATTCGTCCTGGGAGGTCGGGTTGCTCATCGGCGGGGCCTCGTGCTGCTGGGCGCCCTGGCGCTGGGTGGCTGCGGCGGGCGCCTGTCGGCGCTGGATCCGGCGGGCCCCGCGGCTGATAGCACCCTGACGCTGTTTCTGATCCTGCTCGGCCTGGCCGCACTGTCCTTCGTCATCATCTTCGGCATCTTCCTTCTGGCCCTGCGTCGCAATCGCGGTCGAACTGTCTCGCTGCGTCTGTTCATCATCGGCGGCGGTCTGGTCTTCCCACTGGTTCTCTTGAGTTTTGCAACCGTCTACGGCGTCGTCCTGGGCGAGCGCATCACCGGCGCTCGCGAGGTCCCCGCGCTGACCGTTGCCGCAACGGCCCAGCAGTGGCGCTGGCAGTTTACCCGCCAGACGCCAGGAGGTTCCGTGACGCGCGCCGACATCCTCGACATCCCGGCCGGCCAGACCGTCGCGATCATGGTCGCGAGCACCGACGTCATCCACGCCTTCTGGGTGCCGCGGCTGGCCGGCAAGGTCGATGCCATTCCCGGCCTGACCAACCGCATCCTGATCCGGGCCGATGTTCCGGGGCGCTATGGCGGCGTTTGCGCCGAGTTCTGCGGCACCGGCCATACCGGCATGGACTTCACCGTCGTTGCCCATGACGCGGAAGCCTGGGCGGCACTCGAAACCGGAGGGCAGCCATGAGCGCGCTCAAGCTTCATGGCGAACTCGATGCGGTCTGGGGCGTGCCGCGCGGCTGGCGCGGCGTCCTGACCAGCGTCAACCACAGCGATCTCGGAATCCGCTTCATGGTCGCCGCCGGCGTCTACTTCGCCATCGGCGGCGTGCTCGCCATGATGATCCGGGCTCAGCTCGCCACGCCCCGTTCAGCCTTCATCGGACCTGAGATCTACAATCAGGTCTTCACGATGCATGGCAGCCTGATGATGTTCATGTTCGCGATACCCTTCTTCGAGGGCTTGGCGATGTACCTGCTGCCGAAGCTGCTGGGCTCGCGCGACCTCGCCTTTCCGCGCCTCTCCGCCTTCGGCTGGTGGTGCTACCTGTTTGGCGGATCGATCCTGCTGGTGGCGATGGCGGTGGGCCTGGCGCCCGATGGCGGCTGGTTCATGTACACGCCGCTCGCGTCGAAGACCTATACGCCGGGCATCAATGCCGATGTCTGGCTGCTGGGCATCACCTTCGTCGAGATTTCGGCGGTCTGCGCCTCGATCGAGATCACGGTCAGCGTCCTGAAGCTGAGGGCGCCGGGCATGTCGCTCGGCCGCATGCCGATCTTCGCCTGGTACATCCTCGTCACCGCTCTGATGATGGTCGTCGGATTCCCGCCGCTGATCCTGGCCTCGACGCTGCTCGAGATCGAGCGCGCCTTCGGCTGGCCCTTCTTCGATCCGCAGCGCGGCGGCAATCCGCTGCTCTGGCAGCACCTGTTCTGGCTCTTCGGCCATCCGGAGGTCTATATCATCTTCCTGCCGGCGGCCGGCGTGGTTTCGACCGTCCTGCCCGTGATGGTCCGCCACACGCTGCTCGGCTATGGCTGGATCGTCGGCTCGATCTTGGTGCTGGGTTTCTTCAGCTTCGGGCTGTGGGTCCACCATATGTTCGCGACGGGCATTCCCCATCTCGCGCTCGCCCTGTTCTCGGCAGCGTCTGCGCTCGTGGCCGTGCCCACCGTCGTGCAGCTCTTCGCCTGGCTGGCGACGATGTGGGCCGGCCGGCCGCAGATGCGCCTGCCGATGCTCTACATTGCCGGCTTCTTCTTCAACTTCCTGCTGGGCGGGCTGACCGGCGTCATGCTGGCGATCGTGCCGTTCAACTGGCAGGTCCACGACACCGCCTTCGTCACCGCGCATCTGCATTACGTGCTGATCGGCGGCTTCATCTTCCCCATGCTGGCGGGCGTCTATTACTGGCTGCCGCGCTTCACCGCGCGCCGCTCGCACCCGCTGCTCGGCCAGCTCGGCTTCTGGCTGATCTTCGTCGGCTTCAACGTCACTTTCCTGGTGATGCATCTCACCGGGCTGCTCGGCATGCCGCGGCGGATCTACACCTATGAGCCGGGTCTGGGCTGGGAATGGCCCAACCTGATCTCCTCGATAGGCTCCTTCGTCATGACCTTCGGATTCGCCGTGGTCCTGATCGATGGCGTTCTGGCCATCGTCTTCGGGCGCCGCTCCTCGCGCAATCCCTGGCGCGCGAGCACGCTCGAATGGGCGCTGCCGATGCCGGCCCCGAGCTACAATCTCGCCAGCCTGCCGCATGTCGAGTCGCGCGAGCCGCTCGACCGCTATCATAAGCTGGCGCAGAGCCTGGCGATGGGCGAAGGCTATCTCGGCCGCACCCGGGATGGGCTGCGCGAGACCACAGGTGTCGAGGTCGTCTCCGGCCGCGTCAGCGAGATCGTCATCCTCCCCGGCAATTCCTGGCTGCCCATCGCCACAGCCGCCGCAACGGGAAGTTTCTTCCTGGCGCTCCTGCTCGGCTACTATTGGCTCGCGCCGATCGCGCTTCTCGGAGTGGCGAGCCTGCTGTGGCGCTGGGCTGCGCCGCTGGGGGCCCGGGCCGATCTCGGCCCGATCGACATCGGCCGTGGCGCCAGCGTGCTGCCGCACCACGAGGCGGCCGAGGCCCCGGGCTGGTGGGGCAGCGTCTTCGCACTG
This sequence comes from Allobosea sp., assembly GCF_030695125.1. GTDB lineage: Bacteria > Pseudomonadota > Alphaproteobacteria > Rhizobiales > Beijerinckiaceae > Allobosea. The sequence goes on from NZ_JAUYTP010000076.1 coordinate 44,996, forward strand.
GTCACCAACGCGACGTTCTTCTCGTCGATGCTGTTCGGCTATGCCTTCCTGGCGACCGTCGGTCCCGGCTGGCCGCCGCCGGTTATGGTCCAGCCTTCGCTTCTCGCCGGCGGCGTCGTCTTCGGCGCGGTGACGCTGGCCTTTCTCGCCGAGGGATTTGCGTTCCGCCGCATGCTGGCCGGCGACATGGGCAGCGCCGGAACCGGGCTGGTGGTGGCCATCGCCGCGCTGCTGATCTGCATGCTCGGCCTGCTTGCCTTCGGTTGGCTGGGTCTGCCGTCTCCGCGCGACCATGCCTATGGCGCGGTCACCTGGGTGATGCTGATCTACGGCGCGCTGCACGGCTTCATTGCGCTTGTGGTGCTGGCCTTCGTTCGTCGGCGGATTGCGGCCGGCTATGTGTCGCCCGCCCGCATGCTGGAGCCGCGCGTCGCCCGGCTCTGGCTGCGCTATGGCCTGGCTGCGATGCTGATCGTGCTGGCCGCGATCGCCCTGCCGGGAGCCGCGTCATGGCGCTGGTGACCCGGCTGTTTGGCGGATTGCTTGTCTGGGCAGCGGGTTTTGCGGTGATCTATGGCGCGCACGGACTCGGCTGCGGCCTGGGTTGGGGCGAGCGGCCGGTGCTCGGCCCGTTCACGCCGCTCAACATGGCGCTGATCCCGCTCTGGCTGGCCAGCCTCCTGGTCGCGGCCTGGGCCCTGCGGCACGCGGGCCGCGACAGCACGACCCTGCAGGAGCCCGCCCTGCGGCGGGCCGCACTCATCGGCGGCTGGGCCGGGCTCGTCGGCCTCGTCGTCATGGGGGCGCCGGTACTGCTTCCGGCGCATTGCCTCTAGCGTCCAGCCCCTGCGGGCTGCGCCACGTGCATCGCAGGCCGCGCCGCACCCGGCTTGCAACCGATCGGACCAGAGAAACGGGCTGGAATCCGTGCTTGCTAAGGAACCATCCCGGCGTCGGACCATTGGATCAGGAGGACCTTTCAGGAGTACCCGATGGACCGACGCGCACGCTTCAAGCCTTATGATCAGCCCACCGGAGGGTGGGGCTCGCTTAAATCCGTCGGCAAGCATGCGGTCCAGCAGCAGGCGATCACGACCGCCCCGCTGCTCATGCGCGATCACAACAAGCTCAACGGTTATGCCTGCACGAGTTGCGCCTGGACCAAGCCCGGCGAACCCCATCTCGCCGAGTTCTGCGAGAACGGCGCCAAGGCGACGTTTTGGGATCTGACCAAGAAACGGACGACGCCGGAGTTCTTCGCGCGGCATACGGTCACGGAACTGCTGGGCTGGTCCGACTATGACCTGGAGAATGAGGGGCGCCTCACGCATCCGATGCGTTACGATCCCGCGAGCGACCGCTATGTCGAGGTCTCCTGGGACGAAGCCTTTGCCGATATCGGCGCGAAGCTGAAGGGCTACGATCCCAGGCAGACGGTGTTCTACGCTTCGGGCCGCGCCTCGCTCGAAACCTCCTACATGTACCAGCTCTTCGCGCGGCTCTACGGGCACAACAACCTGCCCGACAGCTCCAACATGTGCCACGAAACCACCTCGGTGGCGCTGCCGCAGAGCATCGGTACGCCCGTCGGCACGGTCCTGCTCAAGGATTTCGCCGAGACGGACTGCATCTTCTCGTTCGGTCAGAATGTCGGGACCAACTCGCCGCGCCTGCTGCACGATCTGCAGGAGGCGCGCGAGCGCGACATCCCGATCGTCGTCTTCAACCCCCTGCGCGAGCGCGGCTGGGAGGCCTTCGTCAGCCCCCAGCGCCCCGGCCAGATGATCACCAACACCCCGACCCAGATCGCGACGCAGTATTACCAGGTCCGCGCCGGCGGCGACATCGCGGCCATGCTGGGCATCGGCAAGATGCTGCTGACCTGGAACGACGAGGCCAGGGCAGCCGGACGGCCACTGGTTCTCGATGAGGCTTTCATCGCCGAGCACACCCATGATTTCCCGGCCTTCGAGGCGAAGCTGCGCGAGACGCAGTGGCCCGAGATCATCGAGGCCTCGGGTCTCCCGCGCGCCTCGCTCGAAGCGGCCGCCGCCACCTTCGCCAAAGCCAAGGCGATCATCGCGATCTACGGCATGGGGCTGACGCAGCATAAGCTCGGCGTCGACTGCATCCGGACGCTGGTCAACCTGCTGCTGATGCGCGGCCAGATCGGCAAGCCCGGCGCCGGTATCTGCCCCATCCGCGGCCACTCCAATGTGCAAGGCCAGAGGACGGTCGGCATCGCCGAGAAGGTCGAATTGGTGCCGCTCGATCGCCTGGCCGAGCAGTTCGGTTTCGAGCCGCCGCGCGAGGACGGCATGGCGACCGTCGAGGCCTGCGAGGCGATCATTGCCGGAAACGTGCGCGCCTTCATCGGGCTCGGCGGCAATTTCGTGCGCGCCATCCCCGAGCGCGAGTTGATGGAAGAGAAGTGGGGCGGCATCGATCTTTCGGTCCAGATCGCAACCAAGCTCAATCGCTGCCATCTCATCACCGGCAAGACGACCTATCTCCTCCCGACCATCGTTCGCTCGGAGATCGACGAGCAGGCCAGCGGGCCGCAGATCGTGACGATCGAGGATTCGACCACCTGCATCCATGCCTCGCGCGGCAAGCGGATGCCGGCGGCCGAAACGCTGCTGTCCGAGCCGAAAATCGTCGCCGAGATGGCCAAGGCGACGCTGCCGCCCAATCCGAAGGTCCCTTGGGACGAATGGGTCGGAGATTACGGTACGATCCGCGACGCGATCGCGGAAACCTTTCCCGAAGCGTTCCACGACTTCAATGATCGGCTGGACATTCCCGGCGGCTTCCCTCGGCCGGTCGCGGCGCGCGAGCGTAAATGGGAGACCGAGACCGGCAAGGCTAATTTCGCGGTGCCATCGGCCCTTTCCGCCAGCTTCGACGACGGGCTGGATTCCAGTATCCTTCGGCTCATCACCCTGCGCTCGAACGACCAGTTCAACACCACGGTCTACGGCTATTCGGATCGGCTGCGCGGCATCGAGGGCTCGCGCATGATCGTGATGATGAATGCCGATGACCGGATCCGCTTCGGCATCGCCAAGAACGGCAAGGCCCGCCTGACCACCGCAGTCGACGACGGCATCGTTCGCAGCATGAGCGGGTTCCAGGTCATCGATTACGACATCCCCGCCGGCACCTGCGCCGCCTATTTTCCTGAATGCAACGCCCTGATCCCGCTCTGGCAATATGCACAGGAGAGCATGACGCCTGCAGCCAAGTCGATCCCAATCCGGGTCGCGGCCGAATGATGCGGTTTGCAGAGAGAGCATCATGACCCAGCCGTCCCCGATGCCGGCGCCGGCCGACCTGCGCAAGGCTGTGTTCGAGGCGCTCGCCGACAAGGCGGCGCTGCCGGTTCGATCTATGCTCGTACTCGGCGTGCTCGCCGGCATCTACATCGGGTTCGGCGGCCTGTTTGCGACGATCGCGCTGACCGGAGCAGATGGGCTGCCCTACGGGGTCGGCCAAATCGTTGCCGGTCTGGTCTTCGCGACCGGTCTCGCGCTGGTCATGATCGCGGGCGCTGAACTCTTCACCGGCAACACGATGATGACGGGGGCGGTACTCGCAGGGCAGATCGCTCCGTCCCGAGCGGCGTGTGCCCTGGCAATCGTCTACGCCGCCAATTTCGCGGGCTCGCTGCTCCTTGCCGGATTGGTCTTTGCGGCGGGACTGCACGAGGGCCAGAACGGCGCCATCGGCCGCGCCGCCGTCGATCTGGCGCGGGGAAAGACTGAAGCGGGCTTCCTGGCCACGCTCTCCAGCGGCATCCTGGCGAACATGCTCGTCTGCCTTGCCGTCTGGTGCGCCTATGCTGGCGAGACAGTGACGCAGAAGCTCGCGGGCCTTACCCTTCCGGTGGCCGCCTTCGTCGCGGCCGGCTTCGAGCACTCCGTCGCCAATATGTATCTGCTGCCCTATGGCTGGCTGGTCCAGCCGGCCGCGCCTGAGGTCAATGAGGCGATCACGGCGTTCGCCATCCTGGCAAATCTCATCCCGGCGACCATCGGCAACATCATCGGCGGCGCGATCGTCGCAACGGCTTATTGGCTCGCCTTCGCCAAACCCCAAACCCTGTCGGTCAAACCCGCAATCCGCGAGGGCACCGCGTAGCCTATATTGGCCGGCGATGCTGGCCGCCTGCTCCCGTCCGATTAAGGCACACCTCATACGGAAGAGGCTTGCGGGTTAACCGGGTGGCCGCCGAGCCCGTCAGTAAGGTGATGACGACGCAGAATCTGCGGCCAGTCTACGGTGGAAAATAGGGTGGGAAGCGTTCTAATCGACCGACAACTAACTGAAAGATATACAATTTTTCAGTTTATTGGCGGAAGGGGTGGGATTCGAACCCACGGTGGGCTTGCACCCACGGCGGTTTTCAAGACCGCTGCCTTAAACCACTCGGCCACCCTTCCGTGCCGATCTCATTGCCGGGCATGGGGCGTTTTGGCAAGCGCTGTCGTCGGCCCAACCGACGGAAGCCTGCATGAGCCAGCCGGTGCCGCCAAAGCGAGCCGCCGCCCCATCGGTTCGAGGCGGCTCTTCAGGCTGCGGCGGCAAAGCCACGGCGGTTGAAAAAGCGCTGCAGCAGGGAACCGGGTTGACAGCCGCCGCATTTCCGACACCTTTGTGCCCGCTCAAGGGCAGACGGGGACCAACCCGTTGACGCTGTCGCGACTCGTCGCGGCGCGTTAGCGGTCCCTTAACGGGATTGACCGAAAACTCTGGCTTCGCCGCTGTCGCGGCTGGGCCGAACTTGCGGGTTTTCGGCGAAGAAAGCGGAACGACGGCATGATGCGAGGCGCTCGCCCTTCGGCACCGGACTCCCTTTCCGCCACGACCGAGCCGGGCCCCGCCCAGTCCTCCCGCCCCGTCGCCAATCGCGCCCTGCGCCTCGGCTGCGTCGCGCTGGCGGGTTTGTTCCTCGCCAACTGCGCCAATGACCAGGTCGCCCGTCGCGGCAAGTCGAAGGAAATCGGCGCCTTCCCGCAAGCCAAATACGGCCCCGCCAGCCCGCGCGTCGTCGCCGATGGCCAAGACGTGCCCAAGGGCGGCGGGCGCCAGATGATCGGAAAGACCTATTCGGTCGCCGGCAAGCGTTACACCCCGTTCGACAAGCCGGTCGGCTACAGCGCTGTCGGCACCGCCTCCTGGTATGGCGAGGCCTTCCATGGCCGCAAGACGGCCAATGGCGAAGTCTATGACCGCCACGGCATCAGCGCCGCGCATCCGACGATGCCGCTGCCGGCCTATGCCCGCGTCACCAACATGCTCAACAACCGCTCGATCATCGTGCGGGTCAATGATCGCGGTCCCTATCATGGCGGCCGCGTGATGGACGTCTCGCAGAAGACCGCAGAGGCGCTTGCCTTCCGCCATCTCGGCACCGCCCGGATCAGGTTCGAATATCTCGGCCAGGCCTCGCTTGCCGGTTCCGACGACGGGCTTCTGCTGGCAACCCTGCGCACCGACGGCCAGCCGGCCGCCATCCCGGGCACCAGCGCGCGCACCATGGTCGCCAGTTCCTCGCCGGTCGCGGCGGGGCGTTCGCGGAGCGCCGATCTCGAAGAGGCCCAGCCGGAGCCCGCCGTCGAACCCGTCGTTTCGCGGCCCGTCGCCCAGGCCTATGCCCCGACCGGCTTCACGACGGCCTCGGCAGACAGCAGCATCCGCACGGTTGCGCCGAGCGCCCCGGTCGCCGCTTCGCTGGTTTCGACCGCCGCGACGGGCGGCGTGCCGGTCAGCGGCGTCAGGCTGCCGCCCAGCCGTCCCTTCGATCTCGACACCATCGCCAACGCCGCCAACCCGGTCGTCGTTCCCGCAATGCTGCGCTCGACCTTGCCGCCGAGCCGCGGCAGCGTCGCGAGCCTGTTCACGGCGCCCGAGCGCGCGCCGACGCAGCGCTTCTCCGCCTCGCATCCGCTCAACCGCTCTCTGCTGTCGCAGCCGCTGCAGCCGCTGGCGCGGAATTGAACCATTCGCGCCTTGACCCGGCGCGTCCCGCTCTGCTTCAGATCGGGCATGAGCACGTCCAGCCTCTTCCTTGACGGCCTTGCGCGGCGGGCCGCCCGGCCGCCCCGTCGCTCGGGCGTCGCGCTGCTGCGTCTTCTCGGCGCGCTGCTGCTGACATCCCTGGCCGAGGGCCCTGCGGCGCGGGCGCAGAGCTTCCAGTCGCCGGCCCCGTTCGCGGTCCTGCTCGATTCCGCCAGCGGCACGGTGCTCTACGAGAAAGCCGCCGACGAGCTGATGGCGCCGGCGAGTATCGCCAAGATCGCCACCGCGCTCGTCGCCTTCGAGGAGATCGCGCAGGGCCGGCTGACCCTGGACAGCGAAATCGCGATTTCCGAAAACGCCTGGCGCAAGGGCGGCGGCGTCTCGGGCGGCTCGACGATGTTCGCCCAGCTCAACAGCCGGGTGAAGCTCTCCGACATCCTGCAGGGCATCATCGTCCAGTCCGGCAACGATGCCTCGATCGCACTGGCTGAAGCCGTCGCCGGTGACGAGGCGACCTTCGCCCGGATCATGACCGAGCGGGTGCGGGCGCTGGGGCTGCCGAAGTCGGTGTTCCGGAACGCGACCGGCATGGGCGACCCGCTGCAGAAGGTCACCGCGCGCGAAATGGCGCTGCTCTCGGACCACATCATCAAGACCTATCCCGAACACTACAGGATCTTCGGCCAGCGCGAATTCGTCTGGAACAAGATTAGGCAGCAGAATCGCAACCCGCTGCTGGCGATGGAGATCGGAGCGGACGGGCTCAAGACCGGCAACATCGATGAATCCGGCTATGGTCTGGTCGGCTCGGCTGTGCAGAACGGGCAGCGGCTGATCGTCGTCGTCAACGGGCTGAAGACCGCCCGCGACCGCGCCAATGAATCGCGCAAGCTGCTGGAATGGGGCTTTCGCGCCTTCGAGCCGCGCCAGATCTTCGAGGCGGGCGAGATCGTCGGAGAGGCCAGCGTTTTCGGCGGCGAGAAGGGTCGCGTCGGGCTCAAGGCCAAGGGCCCGGTCAGCCTGCTCCTGCCGCGCGGCAGCAGCGAGCGGCTCAACGCACGCATCGTCTATCGCGGGCCGCTCACCGTTCCCGTCCAGGAGGGCGCGGAGGTCGCCCGGCTCCTGGTCACGCGCGGCGAGGTCAAGACGCTCGACATCCCCCTTTATGCCGCAGAGACGGTGCAGCCAGGGACCCTGCAGAGCCGCGCGCTCGACGCGCTGATGGAAGCCGCCACGGGCTGGGTCCGCAAGGCCCTGAGCCGCAGCTGATGGGGGCCGCCGCACCCGGCCGCTTCATCACGCTCGAGGGCGGGGAGGGGGCGGGCAAATCGACGCTGGCGCGCCATCTCAAGGACCGCGTCGAGGCGCTCGGCCTGCGCGTGACGCTGACCCGCGAGCCCGGCGGCTCCCCCAAGGCCGAGGCGATCCGCGAGGTCATCCTGTCCGGCCAGGTCAAGCGCCACGGCCCCTTCGTCGAGGCGCTGATGTTCTCGGCGGCCCGCATCGACCATATCGACCGCCTGATCCGGCCGGCGCTGGAGCGCGGCGACTGGGTGATCTGCGACCGCTTCATCGATTCGACGCGCGCTTATCAGGGCGCGCTCGGGCGGATCGAGGCCGGGCTGCTGGCCGAGTTGGAGGCCGTGACCATCGACGGGCTGATGCCGGATCTGACCCTGATCCTCGATCTCGACCCGACCATCGGCTTGGCGCGCGCCGCCCGCCGCCGGGCGCCCGACGAAGCCACCGATCGGTTCGAGGGCGAGGCGCTGGCGTTCCACAGCACGCTGCGCCAGGCCTATCTCGCGATCGCCGCGTCGGAGCCTTCGCGCTGCGTCGTGCTCGATGCGGCGCAGCCGCCGGCCGTTCTGGCGCAGGCCGCCTGGAGCGCGATCCGCGAACGGCTGCCGTCCCCCCAAGCCGCCTGACGCAGCCGGATCGCCCCCCTCAAGCAAGGGCTTGCCCTCACGCGCCGTCGGGCTCAAACACGACCCGCACACGATGCGGGCTCCGCGACACGAGACGACCATGCTCCCGACCAGCGATGAACCCGACCGCCTGCCGAGCGCCCCCCATCCGCGCGAGACGCTGGCGCTGATCGGGCACGAGGCTCAGGAGCGCGCCTTTCTGGCGGCGCTGGCCTCGGGCCGGATGCATCACGGCTGGTTGCTGGGCGGTCCGGAGGGAATCGGCAAGGCGAGCTTCGCCTATCGTGCCGCGCGCTTCGTGCTGGCGGCCGGCGATCCGGCGCAGCGCGCGGTGGGCGCGACCTCGCTTGAAATGCCGGCTGAGGATCCCGCGACCCGCCGGGTCATGGCCCAGTCCCATCCCGATCTGCATCTGCTGCGGCGGATTCAAAAGCCCGACGGCAAGGGCTATACCAGCAACATCCCCGTCGATGCGGTGAGGCGCGTGCTCGACCGGTTCGGCTCGAGCGCCGCCGAAGGCGGCTGGCGCGTCTGCATCGTCGATTCGGCTGAGGACATGGACCGCTCGGCCGGCAACGCCCTGCTCAAGCTGCTCGAGGAGCCGCCGCCGCGTGCGCTGTTCCTGATCGTGGCCCACGCCCCTGGCCGGATGCTGCCGACGATCCGCTCGCGCTGCCGGCTGATGACCTTCGGCGCGCTCGACGAGGCGCAGGTGGCAGAGGCCGGCGCGCTCGCGCAGGAGCGGATGGGCGGCCCCTTCGACGAGGCGGGAATCGGCCGCGCCGCGCGGCTCGCCGACGGCTCGGTGCGCCGGGCGCTGACCTATGTCGACCCGACGACGCTGGCGCTGGTCGAGGCGGTGCGGGCGAGGCTGGACGCGCTGCCCCGGATCGACCTGGGGGCGCTGATGGCGCTGGCGGAGGACGTCGCCGGCAAGGCCGGCGAAGGCGATTTCGCGGTGATGATCGAGACCGTGCAGAGCTGGCTCTCCGACCATCTCCACGCGCATGCTGCAGCGCAACCGGCGCGCCTTGCACCGCTGGCGGAGGTATGGGACAAGCTGGGGCGTGCGGCCCGCGACGTCGAGACCTACAATCTCGACCGCCGCCCGCTGGTGATGACCCTGTTTCATGATCTGTCGGATGCGGTTGCCCGCTCGCGCGCAGCGTGAAGCGAACCTCCGGATCGACGATGGCGACCGCCCCGAAATTCTATCTGACGACCGCGATCCACTACACCAACGGGCCGCCGCATATCGGCCACGCCTATGAGATGGTGGCGTCCGACGCGATCGCGCGCTTCAAGCGGCTCGATGGCTACGACGTCTTCGCCATGACCGGCACGGACGAGCACGGCCAGAAGGTCCAGCGCACCGCTGAGCAGAACGGCCAGTCGCCGAAGGATTTCGTCGACGGCATCGCCGGCCGCTTCCAGGAAATGGAAGAGCGTCTCGGCTGTTCCTTCGATCGCTTCATCCGCACCACCGACGCCGACCATCTGCCCTCGACGCAGGAGCTGTGGCGGCGGATGGAGGCCAATGGCGACATCTACCTGTCGAAATATGCCGGCTGGTATTCGATCCGCGACGAGGCCTTCTATGCCGAGGAGGAGACCACGGTCCTGGCCGACGGCACGCGGCTGGGCGGGCAGGGGACGCCGGTCGAATGGGTCGAGGAGGAGAGCTACTTCTTCCGCTTGAAGGCCTATCAGGAGCGGCTGCTGCAGCTCTACGAGGACGTGCCGGACTTCGTCTCGCCGCCGACGCGCCGCAACGAGATCGTTTCCTTCGTGAAAAGCGGGCTCGAGGACCTCTCGATCAGCCGCACAACCTTCGACTGGGGGCTGCCGGTCCCGGGCGACCCCAAGCATGTGATGTATGTCTGGGTCGACGCGCTCAACAACTACGTCACCGGCACGGGCTTCCCCGATCCGCAGAACCCGCGCGCGCATTACTGGCCGGCCGATGTCCACATCATCGGCAAGGACATCGTGCGCTTCCACACCGTCTACTGGCCGGCCTTCCTGATGTCGGCCGGGCTGCCCTTGCCCAGGCGCGTCTTCGGCCATGGCTTCCTGCTCTCCAAGGGCGAGAAGATGTCGAAGTCGCTCGGCAATGTCGTCGACCCCTTCGGGCTGGCGGATGCCTATGGCGTCGATCAGCTGCGCTATTTCTTCCTGCGCGAGGTCTCCTTCGGCCAGGACGGCAATTACAGCCATGACGCCATCGTCGGCCGCATCAATGCCGACCTCGCCAATGATCTCGGCAATCTCGCCCAGCGATCGCTGTCGATGATCGCCAAGAACTGCGAGGGCAGGGTGCCGCCCTGCGGCGCGCTGAACGAGGGCGACCAGGCCATGCTGGCGCTCGCCGACGCCGCGCTGGGCAAGGCGCGCGAGGCGATGACGGACTTCGCGCTCCATGTCGTGCTGTCCGAGATCTGGGCCGTGGTGGCGGAGGCCAACCGCTATTTCGCCGCCAACGAGCCCTGGCGCCTGTCCAAGACCGATCCGGCGCGGCGTGACACGGTGCTCTATGTCACCGCCGAGGTGATCCGCCAGGTCGCGATCCTGGTCCAGCCGGTGATGCCGTCCTCCATGGCCAAGCTGCTCGACCTGTTGGGCGTCCCGGCCGAAAAGCGCGACTTCGCCGCGCTGGGCGAGGGCGGTCGGCTAGAATCGGGCACAGCCCTGCCGGCGCCGAGCGGCATCTTCCCGCGCTATGTCGAGCCCGAAGGCGGCGAGGCCGCCTGATGCTGATCGACACCCATTGCCATCTCGACTTCCCGGATTTCGCCGAGGAGCTCGAGGCCTACGTCGCCCGCGCCGAAGCGGCCGGCATCGGTCGCATGGTGACGATCTCGACGCGGGTTGCGCGCTTTCCCGCTTATGCAGCCATCGCCGAACGCTTCCCATCCGTCTGGTGCAGCGTCGGCACGCATCCCCATGGCGCGCATGAGGAATTGGACGTCACCGCCGAGCAGCTCGTGGCGCTCTCGGCCCATCCGCGCTGCGTCGCCATCGGCGAGGCCGGGCTCGATTATCACTACGACAAGAGCCCGCGCGAGGCGCAGGCTCAAGGGTTGCGCGTCCACATCGCCGCGGCTCGGATCACCCAGCTGCCGCTCGTCATCCATGCCCGCCAGGCCGATGACGACATGATCGCGATCCTGCGCGAGGAGATGGGGAAGGGCGCCTTCCCCGCCATCCTGCATTGCTTCACCGCCGGCGAGGCACTGGCGATGACGGGCGTCGAACTCGGCCTCTACGTCTCCTTCTCGGGCATCCTGACCTTCAAGACCTCCGAAGAGCTGCGCCGCATCGCCCGGATGGTCCCGCGCGAGCGCCTGCTGGTTGAGACCGACGCGCCCTATCTCGCCCCCGTCCCGTTCAGAGGCAAGCGCAACGAGCCGGCCTATGTCGTTGAGACGGCTAAGGTTCTCGGCGAGACGATCGGCTTGACCTTCGACGAGGTCGCAGCCCTGACCACGGCGAATGCAAAGCGCTGCTACTGGAAGATGGACCACGCCGCGCCGCTGGCGCGGGTGGCGTAAAAGGCGCGCGGGCATGACCCTGACGGTGACGATCCTCGGCTGCGGTTCGTCCGGCGGCGTGCCGCGACCCGGTTCAGGATGGGGCGCCTGCGACCCGACCGAGCCGAAGAACCGGCGGCGCCGCTGCTCGATCCTGGTCGAGCGGACCGGGACGGGAGGTACGACGCGGCTGCTCGTCGACACCTCGCCGGATCTGCGCGAGCAGCTCTTGGACGCCGGCATCTCTCATCTCGACGCGGTGCTGTTCAGCCATGACCATGCCGACCACACCCACGGCATCGACGATCTCCGCGCGCTGGTCCTGCACAACAGGAAGCGCGTGACCGTTCATGCCGATGCCACGACGCGGTCTTCGCTGACGCAACGCTTCGGCTATATGTTCGAAACGCCGCCGGGCAGTGCCTATCCCGCGGTCCTCGATATGCGGCCCCTGGTGGCCGGCCAGCCCCTGAGCATCGACGGCGCCGGCGGCGCCATCGATGCCCTGCCGCTCGCCGTCGAGCATGGCCCGGGCTATCAGGCGCTGGGGTTCCGGTTCGGCGGGCTCGGCTATGTTCCCGATGTGAGCCTGATGCCGCAGGCGGCGAAGGCTGGGCTTCACGATCTCGACCTGCTCATCCTCGATTGCCTGCGGGAAACGCCGCATCCGAGCCATTTCAACCTGCGCGACGCGCTGGCCACGATTGCAGAGGTAAAACCCCGCCGCGCCGTGCTGACCAATCTCCATGCCGATCTCGACTACAATCGTCTTCGCAACATGGTGGAGCCGGGCATTGAGGTGGCGTTCGACGGCCTGCGGATCCCGATCGCGCCCCTCTGAGGGACCTGGAGCCGGCGACAAAGCGCGCTCCATCGCATCATGGCGACAGCCGTCGTCGCCTGTCCGGCACGATCCGCGAAACCGCCTATTCGTTGACCCTGTCGAGACCGATCGTCAGCGAAATCGCCAGCAGGGCCAGCACCGCGAGCATGATCTGCACGCTGGAAACGGCGGCCACCAGCGGCGAATTGCTGTTCTGGACGATGGCGAGCAGCTCGATCGGCAGCGGCCGGTCGCGGTAGCCATGGGTGAAGATCGTCACCGAGAGATTGTCGACCCCCTCGATGAAGGTGAAGACCGCACCGGCCAGGATCGCAGGCAGCAGCAGCGGCAGCGTGATGATGCGGAAGGTCTGCCAGCGGCTCGCACCGAGATTGGCGGAAGCCTGTTCCAGCAGCGGGTCAAGCCGCTGGAGCCGCGCCATCACGGTGCGCACCATCACCGCCATGACATAGACCGAGAGCGAGACCGACTGCAGCCAGATCGAGGGGCCGATGCCGAGCAGCGCGCCCGAGAACAGCACGGCCACGCCGAGCACGATGCCCGGCACCATATGCGGCACCAGCACGAAGACGGAGAGCGCGGTGGCGCCGCGGAAATCGCCGCGCGCACAGGCCAGCGCGGTCGGCACGCCGAGCGCGATGCAGAGCGCGGTGACGTAGAGCCCGACCTTGATGCTCGTCCACATCGCATCCACCAGCACGGGCTGGTTGAAGACCTTCACGTACCAGTCGAGCGTGAAGCCCACGGGCGGGAAGCTGATATAGCCGCGCGTGTCGAACGACATCACGACGACGATGACCGCCGGCAGCAAGAGCAGCGCGAGCGCCAGCACCGCGAGCGCGATGATGAAGCCGATGCCCAGCCGGTCGATGAGGTCGGCGCCGTCGATCCGCTTCATCGCTGCGCCACCCGTGTCCAGCGCGTCCCGATATGCGTCAGCCAGGCGAAGACCAGCAGGACGGCGAGGCAGGTCGCCATCAGGATCATCGCCGTCACCGCGCCCTTGCTCCATTCGAGCGAGTAGACGACCTGTTCGTAGACCATCGTCGCGGCGTTGAGGTAGTTGCCGCCGCCCAGGAGCTGCGGCACCACGAAGGTGGTGTAGCTGAGGGTAAACACCAGCGCGGCGCCGGTGCCGAGGCCTGGCACGCTCAGCGGCAGGATGATCGTCCGCAGCGTCGCCAGCCGGCTCGCGCCGAGATTGGCGGAGGCCTCCTCGAGCCTGGAATCATGCCGGCTCATCACCGCGATCAGCGGCAGGATCATGATCGGCAGATGAATCTGGACCATGCCGATCAGCACCGCCCAATGCGTGTTGATGATGCGCAGGGGCTGCGAAATCAGCCCGAACTCCATCAGCGTCGCATTGACCACGCCGCGCCCCCCGAGGATGACGATCCAGGCATAGGTCCGGACGATGCCGCTGGTCAGGATCGGCGCGATCGTCAGCACGAGGATGATGCGCCGGACCCAGGGGCCGCCGATCAGGAAGAGATAGGCGACGGGGAAGCCAAGCAGGCTGCAAAAGAAGGTCGTGGTCAGCGCCAGCGTCAGCGAGCGCCGGAAGGTGGTGTGGTAGAGCGGATCGGCGAGCGCCGTGGTGAGATGGCGCAGCGACAATTCCTGCGAGACGATGACGCCGCGCGACACCACGATGTCCGAAAAGCCGAGCGAGAGCAGGACGCCGAACGGAATGACGGCGACCACGACGAGGACGACGATGGCCGGCACCGCCGGCCAGATCCCGCGCCCCGAAAGGAGCTCATCGACCAGCCGCAGCAGGAGGGGCCGGCGGGTCATGCGCGCGGGAAGGCGATGCAGGCGGCGGGATCGCGCAGGCCCAGGGCCACGCGGTCGCCGACGTCGATGCGGGCCAGGGTCTCGTCGCGCAGCGCCACGACCCGGAGCGAAGCCCCGTCTGAGAGCTCGACCTCGTACTCCATCAGCGCGCCAACATGGCGGCGGAAGCGGACGTTGCCGCGCCAGCCCGCCTGGTCCGCGCCGGCCGGCTCGATCAGGACGTTGTGGGGGCGCAGCATGACGCGAACCTCGCCGTCGAGCGCGGTCGGAACGCCCTGTCCGTCCGGCAGCACGACCCGGCCCTGGCTTGCCAGGCCGTTCCAGAAATTCGAGGCGCCGACGAAATCGGCGACATAGGCGCTGGCGGGGCGGTCGAACACCGCCTCGGGTGTGTCCAGCTGCTCGATCCGGCCGGCGCGCATCACGGCGATGCGGTCCGACATGGTCAGCGCCTCTTCCTGGTCGTGCGTGACGAAGATCGCGGTGATGCCGAGGCGCTTGATCAGCTGGCGCATCTCCATCTGCATGGTGCCGCGCAGCTTGGCGTCGAGCGCATTGAAGGGCTCGTCGAGCAGGAGCACGCGCGGCTCCAGCACCAGCACGCGGGCGATTGCGACGCGCTGCTGCTGCCCGCCGGAGAGCTGGGCCGGGTAGCGCTCCTCGAAGCCGGTCAGCGACACCGTCTGCAGCGCTTGGGCGACGCGACGGCCGATCTCGGTGGCCGGAACGCCCCGCATGCGCAGGCCATAGCCGACATTCGTCGCCACGGTGAGATGGGGAAAGAGCGCATAGCTCTGGAAGACGACGCCGACGGACCGGCGGTTGACCGGGACGGGGATCGTATCCTTCCCGTCGATCAGGATCTCGCCCCCGTCCGGTGTCAGGAAGCCGGCGATGCAGCGCAGCAGCGTGGTCTTCCCGCAGCCCGACGAGCCCAGCAGCGTCAGGATCTCGCCTTCCTGCGCGACGAGCGAGCAGCGGTCGAGCACGGTGAGGCCCGCGAAGCGCTTGACCGCATCGCGGATCGCCACGACCGGGGCGGCTTCCGCCGTCCCGGCCGCCGGGAAGGGCGCGGCCGCGGTGATCACCCTGCAAACATCCGGTCGAAGGCCTCGACGATCTTGCCGCGGTTGGGCGCCACCTTCGGCCAATCGACCGAGACCATCGACGCGATCTCCTCCGGCGTGGAGGGCAGGAAGGCGGCCGCGCCGGCCGGCGCGACGATGCCCTTCACCGTGGTGCCGAAGTAATAGGGCGGCTGGGCGGCGAAGGTCTGGCTCTCGTTGGTGAGCAGGATGTCGGCGAATTCGTGGATCAGGTCGTTATGGGCGGTGCGGGCGAACTTGACGATCATCGTCGGCAGGATCAGCGGGCCCGGGCCGGTGACCTTGGCGTAGCCGAGTGGCAGGCCGCTGGCGATGGCGATGCCGGTGTTGTCGTGCCAGAGCGGGCAGAGCCCGATCTCGCCGCGCTCCAGCATCTGCTGCAGCAGATTGGGATTGCGCCCGACCAGCGGCTTCAGTTCCTTCCACTTGGCGAGACCGAAATCGGTGTCGGAATCCGGCCGGCCGAAGGCGGCGGCCGCGATGGCGACGCAGGCGAGGCCGAGATTGGACTGCGGCCGCGAGAGCCCGATCTTGCCGGCATATTCCGGCTTCCAGAGATCGGCCCAGGTCTTGGGCGGGTTCGGCACCATCTGCTTGTTGTAGGCGATGCCGATGCCGGCATAGCTGATCGGAACGCCCATGCCATAGGCGTAGGGCGGGAAGCGCGGGTCGATGTTCTTGGCGTTGGGCACCTTGGCGAGATCGAGCGGCTCGAGCACGCCCTCGTCGACGGCGTTGATGATCGCGGGCGAGCCCATCACGGCGAAGTCATAGGGCGAGGCGCCGCGCGAGGCCTTGATCTGCGCGATCGCCTCGGCCGAGAGGCCACCGATGATGCGCAGCGAAACGCCGGGATACTTCTTCGCCAGAATGTCGCCGGCGCGCTTCAGCGGATCGTCCTGCGCGCTGCCATAGCCGATCATCACGAGTTCGCGCGCCTGCGCACGCAGCACGGTCGGCGCGGAGAGCGCCACGCTGCCGGCGGCAGCGCCAAGGAAGTGGCGTCGAGACAATGTCGTCATGGAGAATCTCCTCAGCCTCGCCTGCATGGGATCGGACAGCCCGCCGCTAGGGCGGGCCACGAAAAGCCGCGCTTTCAATTTGCGAACAAACGAAACCAATCGCAAGCATAAAACTTAGCCAGGACCCGCCGATTTTGAAGGCGGTCACGCGATGGTGACCTGAACCCCCGCAGCCTCCAGCGCCTGGATGTCGGCGGCGGCGGCGCCCTGGTCGGTGATCAGCAGATCGGCCTGCTCCAACGGGGCGATGCGCGCGCTGCCGACATGGCCGATCTTGCCGTGATCGGCGACGAAGACGACGCGCCGGGCCGAGGCCATCATCGCCTTCTTGACCTCCGCTTCCTCCCAGTTGCCATTGGTGAAGCCCCGCACCGCGTCGACCCCGGCGCAGCACAGGAAGGCGACGTCGGCGTTGATTTCCTGAAGCAGCGTCGCGCCAAAGGGCGAGATCAGGCTGTTGGAATGGGCGTTGCGCCCGCCGCGCTTGAGGCGCCCGCCGGTGACGATCACCGTCACGCCGGCATGGCCCTGCAGCGCGATGGCAATGTCGAGCCCATTGGTGACGACGACGACGTCGGTCAGCGTTCGCGGGAGGGCCTGGGCGATGGCGAGCGTCGTCGTGCCGGCGTCGAGGATGACGGTTTCGCCATCGCGCACCTGGCTCGCCGCGAGGTCGGCAATCCGCTCCTTCTCGGCTGAAAAGGACTGGCTCGGGAGATCGGCGGGTCGCTCGAAGCGGGCCGGACGCAGCGCCATCGCGCCACCGCGGATCCGCCGGATCAGCCGCCTTTTTTCCAGCGCGTCGAGATCGGCACGGATCGTCACGGTCGAGACGCCGAGCTCTTCGGCCAGCGCCGCGACCTCGACCACGCCCTTGCCGGCGAGCATCTCGACGATGCGCTCATGGCGGGGCAGGGAGCGCCCCCGCGCGAGATCGGGCAAGGCTTGCGTCTGGGTCATGGGCGGCTTCGATGTCACTTGCGTTACCGTATAAAATGAAGGATATCGAAAGTCGAGAAGGCGCCTCCCGTGAGCGGAGCCGCCCCGCGATGATCGACAGGACGGGACCAGCATGGCCGACCACATGCAGCAGTTCAAAGCCCTCAAGCGCGAATCCTCCTCGGATGCGCCCGGAGATCCGGAGCGCTTCCGGCGCGTGGAGCTGACGCATACCGAGATGATGGCCCAGGGCGAGGCGATGAGCCGCACGCTCGCGACCACCGCGGAGGCCGTCCAGCGCATTGCCGGCGAGATCGCGGCGCGGCCGCTGCGGCGCATCGTGATCACCGGTTGCGGCGATTCCTGGATCGCCGGCATCGGCGTCAGGCTGGCCTATGAGCGGCTGCTCGGCGTGCCCTGCGAGCCCTACGAGGCCTTCGACCTCGAGCAGTACGGGCTCGACCTCGTCGATGACGGCACGCTGATGATCGGGCTGAGTTCGAGCGGCAACACGGCGCCGGTGAGCGCGAGCCTGAAGGCCACGATCGCGCGCGGCGGCTATGCCGTAGCGCTGACCAACACCGCGACCTCCGCGATGATGCAGGACTTTCCGTCCGCCTTGCTGATCCAGGCGACGCGCGGCGGCTGGCCGACGCAGTCCAGCACCGCAGCCATGGCTCTGCTGATCGCGCTGGCGCTGGCGATCGCCAAGGCGAAGGGCCTGGGCGAGGGCAGGGCGCCGGGATTGGCGGCCGACCTGGCCGCGCTGCCCGCCGTGATGGATTCGGTTTCGACCGCCTTCTACGACAAGGCGAAGGCGCTGGGCCGGGAACTCGCCCGCAGCGACATGATGCTGCTCGCCGGCGCCGGTCCGCATCTGGCGCCCGCAGCCTTCGGCGCAGCCAAGCTGAAGGAGTTGGCGCCGATCCACGCCATCGCCTTCCCACTGGAGGAGTATCACCACTACCGCACGCAGAAGGCCGGCGACCCGCTCTTCCTGATCGCGCCCGACCAGGCGAGCCGGCAGCGCGCGCTCGAAACCGCCATCGTCGGCAAGGGCGTCGAGGGGCATACCATCGCGCTGGTGCCGGAGGGCGAGACCGATTTCGGGCCCTATTGCGCCCATGTCTGGCATCTGCCGCCGGTGCGGATCGAGCTGGCGCCGCTGGTCTACAGCGTGCCGCTGCATCTGTTCGGCTATCACGTGACCAAGGCGCGCGACGCGCTCGGCCTCGGCGCCCCGCGGCTCGGCGGCCTCGCTGCGTGACGCCGGAGCTCGTCACCGCGGGCGGGCTGACGGTCGATCATGTGATCTCGGCCGATGGGACGGTCGCGCTGGCGCGGGTCGGGGGCAACGGTGCCTATTCCAGCGTCGGCGCGCTGTGCTGGCGCGAGCCTATCGGCCTCGTCAGCGTCGCCGTGGCGAGCTACCCGCGCGAGACGCTGGTGCGGTTGCGCGACAACGGCGTGGCGCTCGACGGCGTCGTCATGGTCGATGTCGCGCTCGAGAGCGGCAACTGGTTCATCTACGACGATGAGGGCCACCGCAGCGAGCGGCTGACCAGCCGCCCCGAGGAACTGGCGCAGGCCGGCTTCCCGACCGACCGGCTGACGCCCCAGCAGGTCGATGACTGGCAGGCGCATCTGCGGCTGCGCGGCGACGGCGGCGAGCTCTCCTATTCGCAGTTCCGTGACACGCATCCGATGGTCGCCGCGCAGGTGCCGGAGCACTACCTGCGCGCGCGCGGGGCCCATTGCGCGCCGAGCCGCCCGGTCGTGCTGGCCGAATTGCTGCCGCTGTTCAACGGCCGCGGCATGGTGGTGACGCTCGATGCCGGCTGGCAGCTGGCGAAACTCTCCCTCGACGAACTTTCGCCCTTCCTCGCCCAGGTCGATGCCTTCCTGCCGAGCGAGGTCGAACTGGCCGCGATCCTGCCCGGCATGCCGACCGAACAGGCGCTGGCGCTGGTCGCGGCGCGTTGCCGCGGGACGGCGGCGGTCAAGCTCGGACCCCGCGGCTGTCTGGTCTTCGACAAGGGGCAGGGCGTGGCCGTATCCGTGCCCGTCGTCGAAACCCGCGCCATCGACCCGACCGGCGCGGGCGATTCCTTCTGCGGCGGCTTCCTCGCCGGCCTCGTCGAGACCGGCGATCCCGTTCTGGCGGCGGCCTACGGGGCGGTTTCGGCCTCGCTGATCGTCAGCCGTCACGGCGCTGACGGTGCGCTGCCGATCGACCGCGCGACCTGCCGTGCCCGCCTCGCCACCCTCGCAGCCGGGCTCGGCCGCGTTCCCCAGTTCGCCTGATCGCCTCCCTAAACCCGCAGGAAGCCTCGCCGTGTCCACGCTTCGCGTCTTCGCCGCCCGTCCTCTCGTCATCGCCGCGCTGCACCTGCCGGATTTCGGCCGGATGCGCGACAAGAGCATGGCCTGGCTCGAGGATTACGTGGCGACCAATGCCCGCGTCTTTGCAGAGGCCGGCGTGCCCTACATCAAGCTGCAGGACCAGACCCGCGAGGCCGGGCCGATGGCGGCGAGTTCGCTGGCGATGACGGCGTCGCTCGCCCGTTTCCTGCGGGCCGAGGTCCCCGGGATTGGGCTCGGCATCATCGTCGAGGCGCATGACCCGGTCGCCGCGCTGTCGATCGCCCATGCGTCGGGGGCCGATTTCGTGCGGCTCAAGGTTTTTGTCGGGGCCGCCATGACGGCCCAGGGCCCGCGCACCGGGATGGGCGCGCAGGCGCTGGCGTTCCGCAACGCGCTCGGCCGGGACGATATCGCGATCCTCGCCGACGTACATGACCGGACCGCCGTGCCGATGTCGGCGGAGACACCGGAATTCGCCGCCGAATGGGCACAGAAGACCGGCGCCGACGGGTTGATCCTGACCGGGGCCGACTGGGCGGATTCGCTGGCGCGCATCCGCCGCGCCCGCGAGACGGCAATCAAGCGGCCGATCCTGCTCGGCGGCAGCGTCACGCTCGGCAATGTCGGCGACGCGTTGGCGGCTGCCGACGGCGTCATCGTCAGCACGGCCTTGATGCGCAAGGATGCGCAACCGACTGACATGCTGCGCTGGGACGTCGACCTGTCGCGGCGCTTCATGGATGCCGCGCGTGCGACGCCAAAGAGTGCCGGTTGAGATCATCGGGGATCGATAATGGTTCCATAATATACCTTATGCGAATCGGAGTCGGCTCCGTTTCGTAGCAGTTCGGCAGCAAGCCACGCTGCGGTCGCGACGGCAAACCAGCCTCCTCCACCGGCGTGCCGCCCCGCGCGACTCCAGGGCCCTTTCGAAAGACAGGCTTGTCAGAACCGGCAGCGGATGCGCTAATCGACCCGTCATGACCGTCATCGCGTTCCGGCGCGTGACCAGCGGCCATCAAGAGCCGTCTTCGACATTCCCAGGGAGGTATCCGATTCCATGACCACGTCACGTTCTCTCGTCGCGTTCGTCGCAGCCGCAGGTCTCGGCCTGGCCGCCGCCGGCGCGGCCCAGGCACAGGCCTGGCCGCAACGGCCGATCACCTTCATCGTGCCCTTCCCAGCCGGCGGCGGCACCGACGCCTTCGCCCGTCCGCTCGCAGCCCAGCTCGACCAGCAGCTCGGCCAGCGCATCATCATCGAGAACCGCGGCGGTGCCGGCGGGACGGTCGGCGCCTCGGCGGCCTCGAAGCTCGCTCCCGACGGCTACGGCTTCTTCGTCGGCGCGGCCCACCACGCCATTGCCCCGGCGCTCTATCCGAAGCTCGACTACAACATCCAAACCGACTTCATCCCGATCGCGGTGATCGCCCAGCCGCCGCAGGTCATCGTCGTTCACCCCAAGGTGCAGGCCAAGACGGTGGCCGAGCTGATCGCCTTCGCCAAGGCGAACCCGGACAAGCTCAATTACGCCTCGGCCGGCAACGGCACGACGCACCACCTCGCCGGCGAGCTGTTCAAGCTGCAGACCAAGACGAACCTGACCCATGTGCCCTATCGCGGCGCCGGCCCGGCGCTGCAGGACATCGTCGCCGGCCAGGTCGATGTGCTGTTCGACGGCCTCGGCTCTTCGGCGCCGCAGATCCAGAGCGGACGCCTGCGCGGGCTGGCGGTCGCCGCGGCGACCCGGTCCGATGCGATCCCCGACGTGCCCACAGCCAAGGAAGCCGGCCTCGAGGGTTACGAGGTCGCCACCTGGTATGCGCTCTGGGCACCCAAGGGCACCCCGCCCGAAATCGTGACCCGGATGCGCGCCGAGATCGCCAAGGCGCTCGCCTCGCCCGCGATCTCGGAGGCGTGGAAGAAGAACGGTTCGCCGATTCCCACGCTGGCCGGCGATGATTTCGGCAAGTTCCTGACCGCCGAAATCGCGCGCTGGGGCAAGGTCGTGGCGGAGGCCCAGGTCAAGCTCGAATGAGCGCGAGCGCCGCCTGGCCCCTGCCCTCAGTGGTCTGACTCATCCTCATCGCCCGCGCCGTCGATCACGGCGCGGGCGATCGCCATTGGGAAGCCGGCCCGCGCCATCGCCGCGAGGTCCTTTTGCCGGGAGGCCGCCCGGTCGCCGCGCGTCCAGGGGCCCAGCCGCTTGCGTCGCGCGGTCTTGCGGGCAGCCCCCAGCTCATCCTCCTCGCTGACCACGCTGGCCGTCGCGGCGAGATCGCGCGCGACGCCCTTGGCAGAGAGGTTTGCTGCGACGGCCCGCGCGGACCGGCCCTTGCGCTGCAGCGTCGCCGCCCGCGCTTCCGCGAAGCGCTGGTCGTCGACCAGTCCCGACGCGACGCAGCGCGACACGACATCGTCCAGCACCGCCTCGAAGGCCGACGCCTCGAGGCCATGGTGCCGGCAGCTGACCGAGATCTTGCGCGCCAGAACCCGACGCAGCTGCGCGGCAGGCGCGGCATAGCGTTCGAGATAATACATCGCCGCCCGCTGCAGATAATCGGGCGTGATCTTGCGCGGCGCCCGACGCTCAGGCCTGCCATTTGCCAGTTTGTCAGCGGCGGGGCGCCCTTCTCCGGCGTCCATCAATCGTCGCCCGGCCGGGCGCGGCCGGCCTTGATCGACGAGCGCTTGTCCTTGGAGACGAGGCGCCGCTCCTTCGAGGCCTTGGTCGGCTTGGTCGGGCGGCGCGTCTGCGGGCGCACCGCCGCCTCGCGGATCATTGCCAGCAGGCGCTCCAGCGCCTCCTCGCGGTTGCGCTTCTGGCTGCGCTGCGCCTGGGCGACGATGACGATGACGCCGTCCTGCGTCAGCCGGCTGCCGGCGAGCTTCATCAGCCGGATCGCGACGTCATTGGGCAGGCCGGCCGAGCGCCGTGCGTCGAAGCGCAGCTGCACGGCGCTCGAGACCTTGTTGACGTTCTGCCCGCCGGGACCCGAGGCGCGCACGAAGGTTTCCTCGATCTCGCTTTCGTCGATGGCGATGGACGGGGTGACTTGAATCATGGGAGGAAGCCTAGCCCATTTCCCGGAGAGTTTCAGCCTTGCAGCCGTCCCGCGACATCGCCGCGCTGATCGAGATCATGGCGGCGCTGCGCACGCCGGAGACGGGCTGTCCGTGGGATCTGGAGCAGGATTTCGGCTCGATCGCGCCCTACACGGTCGAGGAGGCCTATGAGGTCGCCGACGCGATCGCCCGCGGCGACCGGCTCGATCTCAAGGACGAACTCGGCGACCTTCTGCTTCAGGTCGTGTTCCACGCCCGCATGGCGGAAGAGGAAGGTGCCTTCGCCTTCCCCGACGTGGTCGAGGCGATCACCGCCAAGCTGATCCGCCGCCATCCGCATGTCTTCGGCGAGGCGCGCGATCTGTCGCCGGCGCAGGTCAAGGCGCTCTGGCACCAGATCAAGGCGCAGGAAAAGGCCGACAAGGTCGCCGCCCGGCAGTTGGCCGGCCTGCCCGACAAGCCCGAGGACAAGGGCGTGCTCGCCGGCGTCACGCAGGGTCTGCCCGCCCTCACCCGCGCCTGGAAGCTTCAGGCGCGGGCCTCGACCGTCGGCTTCGACTGGAACGATGCCAGGCTCGTGCTCGACAAGGTCCGCGAGGAAACCGCCGAGATCGACGAGGCGCTGGCATCCGGCGACAAGGCCGCGATCGTGGAGGAGATCGGCGACCTGCTCTTCGTCGTCGCCAATCTCGCCCGCCATGTCGATGCCGACCCCGAAGGCTGCCTGCAGGCGGCCAACGCCAAATTCGAGCGTCGTTTCAAGGGCATCGAGCAGGCTCTTGCAGCGCAGGGCCGGGGCGCGGCCGATGCCGACCTCGCCGAACTCGAAGCCCTCTGGCAGGCGGTCAAGCTCGACGAGAAGGCGGGCGCCTGAGCATGGGCCGGCTGGCGCGACCCTTGCTCGGGTGCGACAGCCCGAATGCTGGCGTGACAGGGCCCCGATGATGCGGCAGATACGGACGCGATGAAGCCCAGACGCCCCGAGATCAGCAGCGGTCGCCGCATCGAGCCGCTCGCGACCCTGCCGCTGTTCCACAGGCTGGCGGGACGCAAGGTGGTGCTCGCCGGCGCCGGCGAAGGCGCGCTCTGGAAAGCCGAGCTACTGGCCGCCACCGGCGCCGTGGTCCACATCTTCGCCGGCGAGGCCGCGGAGTCGTTTGCGGCGCTCGCCGCCGATCCGCCGGGCGGGCGCGCCGTGGTCCATGCCAGGACCTGGCAGGCGGCCGATCTGCAGGATGCGGTGCTCGCGATCGGCGATATAGAACACGAGGCCGAGATCGCCGCCTTCGTCGCCGCGGCGCGTCAGGCCGGCGTGCCGGTCAACGTCGTCGACAAGCCGGATTTCTGCGATTTTTCCTTCGGCACCCTGGTCAACCGCTCGCCTTTGATCGTGGCGATTTCGACGGATGGCGCCGCGCCCGTCTTCGGCCAGGCGATCCGCGCGCGGATCGAGACGCTGCTGCCGGCCACGCTCAAGGCCTGGGCGCAGGCGGCAAAGGACTGGCGCCCCGCCGTGCAGGCGCGCGCCCTGCCCTTCGCGCTGCGCCGCGCCTTCTGGGAACTCTTCACCGACAAGGCGATGACCGCAGCCGAGCGGGCGCCCGACGAGAGCGACCGGACCGCGCTGTTTGCCGCGCTGGCGCGGATCGAGGGCCAGCCGGAGAGCGGCAGCGGCCGGGTCAGCCTCGTCGGCGCCGGCCCCGGCGATCCCGATCTGCTGACGCTGAAGGCGATCCGCGCGCTGCAGAGCGCCGACATCATCCTCTATGACGATCTCGTCTCGCCCGACGTGCTCGAACTGGCGCGCCGCGAGGCCAAGCGCATGATGGTCGGCAAGACCGGCTATGGCCCCTCGGTCAAGCAGAGCGACATCAACGCGCTGATCGTCTCGCTCGCCGGCCAGGGCAAGCATGTCGTGCGGCTGAAAGGCGGCGACCCCGGCATCTTCGGCCGCGCCGGCGAGGAGATCGAGGCCTGCCAGGCCGCGGGCCTGCCGGTGACCATCGTGCCGGGCATCTCGGCGGCGCAGGGCGCAGCGGCGGCGCTCGGCGTCTCGCTCACGCATCGCGACCATGCCCGCCGCCTGCAATTCGTCACCGGCCATGCCCGCAGCGGCGATCTGCCGGAGGACCTCGACTGGCGGGCGATGGCCGATCCCCATGCCACGACGGTGATCTACATGGCGCGCGCGACGCTCGCGGGTTTCCGCGACCGCGCCATCGCCGCAGGGCTCGATCCCGACACGCCTGCGATCGCGGTGCAATCGGCGACGCGCCCCGACGAGGCGCGGGTCACGGCGACCATCGCGACCTTGCCCGAGCGGCTGCACGAACTGCCCAGGGGCGGGCCTGTCCTCGTCATGGTCGGCCATGCCCTCGCCGCCGCGCAGGTCGACGCCGCCGCCCTCGCGGATCGCCGCCGGGCCTGAATGGCCGCGGCCTGCCCATGGGCTCGCCTCATTTCCGTCCGGGCGACTATGCCAGACCTTCACCCCGCAGCCGGAGACGAGTCATGAAAGCACGCGCGAAATGGATCGAAGGCATGGCCTTCATGGGCGAGGCCGGCAGCGGCCATGCCGTGATCATGGACGGCGCGCCTGAATATGGCGGGCGCAATCTCGGCATCCGGCCGATGGAGATGCTGCTGATCGGTCTCGCTGGCTGCACCGGCTTCGATGTCGTGCAGATCCTCAAAAAGGGCCGCGAGCCGGTCACCGGCTGCGAGGTCGAGGTCGAGGCGCAGCGCGCGACCGAAGACCCGAAGGTCTTCACCCAGATTCACCTCGCCTATCGCATCAGCGGGCCGGGGCTTTCGCCAGCCAAGGTCGAGCGTGCGGTCGGCCTGTCGAAGGAAAAATACTGCTCGGCCTCGATCATGCTCGGCGCCACCGCCGCCTTCACCTATGCCATCGAGATCGTCGATGAACTGAAACAGGCCGCCGAATGAACCCAACCGCCCTTTCCGGACTGATCGCCCCCGAGGCCGTTCTGGCCCGGCTTTCCGATCCCACCCTCGTCATCCTCGACATCCGCTCGTCCATCGACGGCGGCGGCAAGGCCGCCTACGAGGCCGGCCATATCCCCGGTGCGGTCCACACCGATTATGTCGCCGATGGCTGGCGCGCCAAGATCGGCAACGCGCCGGGCCTGCTGCCGCCGCTCGATCATCTCGCGGCGCTGGTCGGCCGGCTCGGGATCAAGCCGCATGACGACGCCGTCATCGTCCCCGCCGGCGTCAGCGCGACCGATTTCGCCGCCGCCGCCCGCGTCTACTGGACCCTCAAGACGATCGGCCACGGCCAGCAGGCGATCCTCGACGGCGGCTTCGCGGCCTGGGCCGCCGATGGCGCGCGTCCGGTCGAGGCCGGCCCTTCGCCCGATCGTGCCGCGCCCCCCTACCCGGTCGTGATGCAGCCGCAACTGCGCAGCACGGCCGACGCGACGCTGGTCGCCTCGCGCAGCCAGCTCGCCACCCTCGTCGACGCCCGCTCCACCAGCTATTTCGAGGGCCGCGAGAAGGCGCCGGAGGCGATGCGCGCCGGCCATATCCCCGGTGCGGTCTCGCGCGACTACACGCAGGCCTTCGATGCCGCGACCGGGCGTCTGAAGCCGCAGGGCGAACTGGCGGCGCTGTTCGCCGGCCTCCCCAAGGGTCCGGCCATCTCCTACTGCAACACCGGCCACACCGCTGCACTCAACTGGTTCGTGATGGCGGAACTGCTCGGCCGCGAGGAGGTCGCGCTCTATGACGGCTCGATGACCGACTGGACGCAGGATCCGGAACGCCCGGTGGCGACCGGCGCAGGATGAGCCGCAACGACCGGCCCGGATTTGCCAAACAGCCTGAAACCGTTCAAAGGAAGCGCGCGCGAGCCTCGGGCCGTGCCGCCTCCTCTCAGAGCTGTCGAGTTTGCCGCCGATGAACGCCGTCGCGCCGAAGATTTCTTTCGTTTCGCTGGGTTGCCCCAAGGCGCTGGTGGATTCCGAGCGGATCATCACCTCGCTGCGCTCGGAAGGCTATGAGCTGACCAAGAGCCATGCGGGCTCCGACCTCGTCATCGTCAACACCTGCGGCTTCCTCGACTCGGCCAAGGCCGAATCGCTCGAGGCGATCGGCACCGCCATGGCGGAGAACGGCAAGGTCATCGTCACCGGCTGCATGGGCGCCGAGCCCGAGCAGATCCGCGACCGCTTCCCCAACCTGCTCGCGATCACCGGCCCACAGGCCTATGAGAGCGTCGTCTCGGCCGTCCACCAGGCCCTGCCGCCGCGTCACGACCCCTTCGTCGATCTCGTGCCTGACCAGGGCATCAAGCTCACGCCGCGCCACTACGCCTATCTGAAGATTTCCGAGGGCTGCAACAACCGCTGCAGCTTCTGCATCATCCCGAAGCTGCGCGGCGATCTCGTCTCGCGGCCGATCGGCGAGGTGCTGCGCGAGGCCGAAAAGCTGGTGAAGGCCGGCGTCAAGGAACTGCTTGTCATCTCGCAGGACACCAGCGCTTATGGCCTCGACATCAAGTACCAGCCTTCGATGTGGCAGGACCGCGAGGTGCGCACCCGCTTCTTCGAACTTTCCCGCGAGCTCGGCCAGATGGGGGTCTGGGTGCGGATGCACTATGTCTACCCCTACCCGCATGTCGACGAGGTCATCCCGCTGATGCAGGAGGGGCTGATCCTGCCCTATCTCGACATCCCCTTCCAGCACGCGTCTCCCAATGTTCTCAAGGCGATGAAGCGCCCGGCTCACCAGGACCGCACGCTCGATCGTCTGCGCAAATGGCGCGACATCTGCCCCGACCTCGCCATCCGCTCGACCTTCATCGTCGGCTTCCCCGGCGAGACGGAAGAAGACTTCCAGTTCCTGCTCGACTGGTTGAAGGAGGCGAAGCTCGAGCGCGTCGGCGCCTTCAAATACGAGCCGGTGAAGGGCGCGCCCGCCAACGACCTTGGGCTTCCCCTCGTCCCCGAGGAGGAGAAGGAGGCGCGCTGGCACCGCTTCATGAAGGCGCAAGCCGAGATCTCGACGCGCATCGTCAGGAATCGCGTTGGCAAGCGCATCCAGGTGATCATCGACGAGGCCGGCCCGACTGTGGCCAAGGGCCGCTCGAAATGGGATGCTCCCGAGATCGACGGCAGCGTCTATGTCTCCAGCCGCCGGCCGCTGCGCCCGGGCGACATCGTCTCGGTCAAGATCGAGCGCGCCGACGCCTACGACCTGCACGGCGTCGCGGTCTGAGGCTCAGGACGGCCGGCAGATCCGGCGAATGACGCGGCCGTTGCGGTCCAGAGCTGCCGGCGCCGCCCTACAGCCGTCCACCGACGTCGCTCCGGCATCGGCGGCGCCACCCGTCTTCGGCGGCGTGTCGCAGCTCTCGCTCGGGCAGTCCGTTCGCGCCCGCCGCGGCTCGGAGGGACGCGTCAGGCGCGCCTTGTCCTCGGCGGCGATCGCCAGCGTCAGGCCGGGCGCCCCGGCCGGCAGCGTGACGCGACCCTGGCGGCCGTTCTGCTGCGCGAGCGCAACCGTCGCGATGGTGAGCGAGGCGAGGAAGAAACCGCAGAGGCGAAGGGCGCGGGACATGGGCGTCACCCGAATGAGCATCAGCGTTCTGCTGACCCTCCTTCGTCGCGGCGGCGCGCCCGCAGGTTCACATCGCCGGTGACAGGGCAGTGCGGCGCGGCCGAAGCCGCCGCCCCAGCCACCAGCCGAAACGCTGCGCCAGCATGGCGAGCGCGATCGCATAGCCGATCAGAGCCAGCATCCAGCCGACCGCGCTGAGGCTGAGCGCGCCCAGCACCAGCGCCCCGCGCCCCAGAACCTTCAGGATCGCCCGCGTCGTCGTGCCCTTGGCCGCGCCGAGCTTCGCCGCCTTGCCGATGTCGCCCGAATCCTCCGCGACCGCGAGCACCTGCCGCAGCCCCCGCGAACCGGTGCGCGCATAGACCGCGCCGGCATCCTGGCCGAGCGCGGCGAAGCGCGCCATCGCCGCCGGCTTGACGATGCCGCCGGCCGCGACCCGCACGGCCACGAGGTCGAGGCGGGACGCCGCCGCCAGGCTCGCATTCAGGGACGGGCGATCGATCGCGCCGACTGCGGCCCGCGTCAGGTTTGCGGTCAGAGCGGGCGACAGAATCTTCGCCTTGCTCGCCGCCTTGACCGCGCTCAGGCCGTTGCGGGCCGGCAGCGCGCCGCCGAGGCTGACCCAGGTCGCGGCGCTGATCGCGAGCCCCGCCGCGGCGATGGCGAGCACGGTGCCGTCAGCCCCCTCCCCGCCGAGCCATTTGCGGCCCTCGACGGCAAGATCGCGCAGATCGCCATAGCCCGTGACGTCGCCGACGAGCGCGCCCGCGAAGGCCGCGCCGCTCTCGCGATCACCGGCGATGAAACCCTGGCCGAAATCGCTGACGGCCTGGATCATGGCGCCGTCCTTCAGCGCCTGCAGACGCTGCCGCCGCTCTGCCGAGACCGCCAGACCGCGCTCGGCCGCCAGCGCGAGAAAGCTATCGGCGAGTTCCGTGTCGCGCGCGGCCAGCGCTGCGTCGATCTCGGCGTCGATCCGGGTAGCCGACAGCGCCACCGCCAAGCGCAGATCGCTGAGCGTTGCCGGATCCTCCGCCGCCGCGACCTCGCGCCAGTGCTGCACGCCCTGCGGCAGCACGAGCGACCCGGCCGCCGCCAGCGACAGCCCGAGCCCGAAGCCGAGCACCACCCGTTTCATCCCGTCTGCGACCCCTGCCCGATCCATCCCGCCCGGCGCCTGCCGAGCTGATCGATCCTCGTAGCAAGCGATTTGGGCGAGATTGCCGCCGATGGGCGCGTCCGAGAGCCTCATGAGTAATCTCGGGAACAAGCCGTCATCCCGGGCTTGCCCCCGGGATCCATCGGAGGGCTGCGGAGCCTTACGATGAATCCCGGAGCGGCGCTGCTGCGCAGCTTGTCCAGGATGACGGTGGTGGTTCCGTGAGACCTCAACGCAACCTGAAGCGGTTGCGCAGGGCGAGACCAATGAGGAAGGCGAAGGCGAGCGCGAGTAGGGTTTGCAGGCCGGCGAACATCTTCAGCCAACCAGGAAGTCCAGCCAACATGTCCGCATCGAAGAAATCTTTCCGGACGTTCAGCGGTGCCAGCATGTTGGCGAAGCTGAGCAGGGCGGCCTGCTTGACAGCGTTCCAGGCGCTTTCGCTCACGACGCTCGTGGGGCAATACCAGCACTTGCGCGGCCAGCCGACCGTGTTGACCATAACCAGAATGCCCAACAAAAATGTCGCAACGAGCCCGAGCATAGGCCGCAAGATCGAGCGGCCATAGCCACTGAGACAATCATAGGCGAGGTTCAGTAGCCCGGCGGCCGAGCGCTTGCCCTCGACGATGCGGCGGCTGCGCATCTCACGCTCGAAAAACTGTAGTTCGTCGTCATGCTTCTTGAGCCGCTCCATCTCCTGCTTGAGCCGCTCATAGGAATAGACATGCTGTTGAGCCTGCTCAGTGTCATCCGGAGTCGGCGGCCATAGAGCGCCATGCCACTGCGTGCCCTCATGTAGCGACGCGCCATGAAACCGGGGCGGGTCCCGGGTAAACCGCACACCAGCAAAGTTTGTAGCAGATTGCAGTTTGGCATCCTCAAATCCAACACGCGCGGCAAATGCTGCGTTTTGGAAACCTGCGGTCCCGGAGAGGGAGACTTTGTCAAACGATGCGGAGCCGAAAAACGTTACGCCGTCGAAGATTGCGTCGCTGGAGTACACTGCACGCAAAAAACTCGAACGCTTTGAGAAGGATGCCTTGGCAAATGTCGTTCCCCAAACAAACGTTGCGTTATCGAAGACGGCTTCGCCAAAGAAGCGGGCCTGTTGGAAGCTCGCTGCACCGAACTTAGCTTTGCTGAACGTAGCGTCGGCAAGACTAGCGCCCTCAAAATCAGCGCGACCAGAAAAAATAGAATCTGAAAAATTCGCATGATCAGAAAAACTAGAACCGCCGAATTCAGCAAGTCCAGAAAATTTAGAATTCATAAAGTAAACTTCATTAGAAAATCTGACATTAACAAAATTGACTGACCTATCAAAAACAGATCCAGCAAATGAAGCTGACTTAAATAGTATTGAATTAGAAAAAGTCATCCCGCCCAGAAATTTTGAGCCGTGAAACTTTGCCTCATCATAGAACTTAGACGCACTAAATGAAGTATGACCAGAAACCACTATCCCATTAAATCGAGCATTCTGCAAGAAATAAGCTTGGTTAAGTCTAACGGAGCCACTGAAAATTGCATTCTCGAACGCTGCCTCGCCAAAAAAAACGGCATCATCAAATAAAGAATCACTAACGAATTTCGCCTCTTGAAACCAAGCATCCGCAGAAAACATGAAGCCACTAAAGACAGCGAGACGCTCGAAAATTACCCGCTCAAGAGAAATTGTATCACATGAATCAGGTATTTCGATCGGAGTGCTAAAAGGGTTTCTTCGTTTCCACTCACTTCGCCACAGATCCTCCAGCCCTGCCATATCGTGAATGGAAAATGGCGTCAGCTCTTCATCGACGGTAATTTCTTGATGGAGCCCGGCACGTTGCGCTCGCGCCGCCTCCAACTGATCTCTTCTGAGCGTGCTTGCCGCCCATCTGTTCCATGTCAGCCTGTTCTTGGCGTGGACTTGCTCATCAAACGCCCAGGGCGTAGCCCTGTCCGGCTGCTCGCCATGCAGTGTCGCCAGCACATACCAAGGGTTCTGGTTCGCCGGGGTCAGCGCCTGCGCCGGCTCCGGCGCAGCGTCGGGTGCAGGCGCATCGATCACGGCCAGACCTCAGGGTATCAGCACCGTCGAGCCCGTCGTGCCGCGACTCTCCAGCGCGCGATGGGCGTTTGCGGCATCAGCCAGCGCGAAGCGGGCGTTGACGGGCACCACGACCTTGCCCGAAGCTACCGCGCCGAACAGGTTCTTCGCCATCTCGACCATGGTCTCGCGCTTGGCGATATGGGTGAACAGCGTCGGCCGCGTCACATAGAGCGACCCCTTGGGGCCGAGCAGGCCGAGATTGAACGGCTCGACCGCGCCCGACGCATTGCCGAAGCTCGCCAGCACGCCGAAGGGCTGAAGGCAGTCGAGCGAGGGCAGGAACGTGTCCTTGCCGACGCCGTCATAGACCACGGCGCAGAGCTTGCCGCCGGTGATCTCCTTCACGCGGGCGACGAAATCCTCCTCGCGGTAGAGGATGACATGGTCGGCGCCATGCGCCTTGGCGAGCTCGCCCTTCTCCTTGGAGCCGACGGTGCCGATCACGGTCGCGCCCAGCGCCTTGCCCCATTGGCACAGAATCAGGCCCGTGCCGCCGGCCGCGGCATGAACGAGGATCGTGTCGCCCGCCTTCACCTTGTAGGTCCGGTGCAGCAGATACTCCGCCGTCATGCCCTTCAGCATCATGCTGGCGGCGGCCTCGAAGGAGACCGCCTCCGGCAGCGCGACCGTCGAATTCACCGCGACGATGCGCTCCTCGGCATAGGAGCCGAGCGTCGCGACATAGGCGACGCGGTCGCCCGGCTTGAACTCGGTGACGTTGGGCCCGACCTCCAGAACCTCGCCCGCCGCCTCGTTGCCCGGCACGAAGGGCAGATGCGGGGCGGGATACAGCCCCGTGCGGAAATAGGTGTCGATGAAGTTCAGGCCGATCGCCCGGTTGCGCACCAGCAGCTCGCCCGGACCCGGCGCCGGCAGCGTGATGTCCTCGAGCTGCAGCACCTCGGGCCCGCCGGTCTTGTGGATGCGGATCGCCTTGACCATGTCGTCATCTCCCTGAATGTTGGGACAGGACCATAAGGCCTTGGCGCGGCTGCGCAACGGGGCCGCGGTGCGGCCGGCGCATCACGTCCCTGCGATCCTGCGACGCCCCGCCCCGTGGCCAATTCCGCCCGGCTGGCGTAACCAGAGTGGCATGACGATACCGCGCATGGACCAGGTCGACATCGCCATCGTCGGGGCCGGCGCCGTCGGGCTCGCGGCCGCGCTCGCGCTGGCCGAAGGCGGCCGCCGCATCGCCCTGCTCGGCCCTGTTCCGACCCATCGCGACGGCCGCACCGTCGCGCTGCTCGACGGCTCCTGGCGGCTGCTCGGCGAACTCGGCCTGCACGACGCGTTGGCCGACAAGGCCGCGCCGCTGGCCGTGATGCGGCTCGTCGACGACACCGGCAGCCTGTTCCGTCAGCCCCCTGTCGAGTTCCGCGCCTCGGAGGTCGGGCTGCCCGCCTTCGGCTGGAATGTCGAGAATGCCGAGCTGGTCGCGACGCTGGCGGCCAGGATCCGGGAGACCCCTGCAATTCGGCACGAGCCGGGGCTGGTCGCCGGCATCGCGCCCGACGAGGACGGCGTCGTGGTGTCCGGAGACGGGTTTTCGCTGCGGGCGAGCCTCGTCGTCGGCGCCGACGGGCGCCGCTCGCGGGTGCGCGAGGCGGCCGGCATCACCGCCCGCGACTGGGATTATCCGCAGAGCGCACTGACCGCGATCTTCGCCCATGCCCGCGACCATCGCGACGTCTCGACCGAATTCCACACCCGCAAGGGCCCCTTCACCCTCGTCCCCCTGCCCGGCCGCCGCTCCTCGCTGGTCTGGCTGCTCGATCCGGCCGAGGCCGACGAGGTCGCGGCGCTGGACGACGCCGCCTTCGCCCGCCGCGTCGAGCGGCAGGCACATTCCCTGCTGGGCGCGATGCGGCTCGCTGGGCCGCGCGGCCGCGTGCCGATGGGCGGGCTCTCGGTCGAGCGTTTCGGCGCCGGCCGCATGGTCCTCGTCGGCGAGGCCGCCCATGTCTTCCCGCCGATCGGCGCGCAGGGCCTCAATCTCGGCCTGCGCGACGTGATGGCGCTGCGCGATGCGGTGGACGAGACCTCCGATCCCGGCGCCCCAGCAGCGGTTTCAGCCTATGACCGGGCGCGGCAGGCCGATGTGCGCCTGCGCACCGGCGCGGTCGACACGCTGAACCGGACCCTGCTGACCGATCTGATGCCGGCCGATCTGCTGCGCGGCGCCGGACTTCTCGCGCTGTCCCGCATCGGCCCGTTGCGGCGCCTGGTGATACGGCAGGGCCTCGCAGGCGGGATGGCGCGGTAGCGCCCCGCCTTACCCCAGCAGCCGCTCCGTATCCGCGCCGCTCGCCGCGACCTCGCGCAAGGCCACAGCCTGCTCGCGGAACACCGGCGCCAGCGGCAGCGGCGTCGAGACCAGCCGGCGCCCGCCGGGCTCCTGCGCCTGCGTGTCGAACAGCCCGCGCGCCGTCAGATGCGGATCGGCCACCGCCTCCTCGAGCGTCCGCACCACCGTGCAGCAGCAATCGCGCGGCTCCAGCGTCTCGCGCCAATGCCCGGCGGGCCGGCCGGCGATGATCGCCGCGATGCCGGCACGCGTGGCCTCTGGATCGGTGCAGTCGTCGCGCAGGGCGGGCGAAAGCCCGATCGCCTCGCAGAACATCTCCCAGAACTTTGGCTCCAGTGCGCCCACGGCCAGGAACCAGCCGTCCTGCGTCGCATAGAGGCCGTAGCGCGGGCTTCCCCCCGTCAGCAGCCCCTCACCGCCTTCGGGATAACGCACCGTCACCTGGCCCTGCGCCAGCCCGTACCAGGCGAAGGCCGGCATGGCGTCCGTCATGGCGATGTCGAGATGACAGCCCTGTCCGCTGCGCTCGCGCTGGCGCAGCGCCAGCAGGATGTTCAGCACGGCCGGCATCGTGCCGCCGGCGATGTCGGCGACCAAAGGCGGCGGCAGCGGCGGCGGTGCGCCCGCCCGCAGGGACTGGCCGAGCAGCCCGCCGACCGCCTGGTAGTTGATGTCGTGCCCGGCCTCCTGCGCCCGGGGACCGAACTGGCCGTAGCCGCTGATCGAGCAGTAGATCAGCCGCGGGTTGATCGCCGACAGCGCCTCATGACCGAAGCCGAGCCGCTCCATCACGCCGGGCCGGAACTGCTCGATCAGGATGTCGGCGGCCTCGATCAGCGGCGTCAGCCGCGCCAGCGCGCCGCGCGCCTTCAGATCGATCTCGACGCTCGCCTTGCCGCGGTTGAGCACGGCATAGGGCGCCGAGGTTTCGCCGAAGCGCGGTGGGAAGCGGCGCATCTCCTCCCCGCCCGGCCGCTCGATGCGGATGATGCGGGCCCCCGCCTCGGCCAGGAACAGGCTCGCCATCGGCCCCGGCAGCAGGGTGGAGAAATCGAGGACCGTGAGGTCGTCCAGCGGCAGCATCGGCGTCCTGCGCATCGCGATGCTCGGTGGAAACGTCTCGCGGGGCCTCGAGCCCTCATCCTGAGGAGCCATTCCGAACGGAATGGCGTCTCGAAGGATGGTCCCGGACGCTCCCGAACCATCTGGAGCATCCTTCGAGACGCAAGCCTTCCGGCTTGCTCCTCAGGATGAGGGCTGTCGATCGGCGAGCCGTCTCCCCGGGCGATCAGGGGAAGAGGTCGGCCGCCATCCTGCCCGTCTTCACCAGCCACAGGAAGCCCGTCAGCGACACCATCGAGACGACGGTGCCGATCAGGATGCAGGCCGAGGCGCGGTCGATGCCGACGCGGTACTGCGTCGAGATCATGAAGATGTTCAGCGCCGGCGGCAGCGCCGCCATGATCACGCCGGTGAAGATCCAGATGTCGGGGAAATTGCCGATCGCCGAGAGCAGCACCCAGATCAGCAGCGGGTGCAGCACGAGCTTGATCGCGACCAGCACCGGCACTTCGGCAGGCAGCGTCTTCATCGGCCGCAGCGCCACGGTGACGCCGAGCAGGAAGAGCGCGCAGGGCGCGGCCGCCTGCGCGAGCCACAGCGTCATCTTGTCGAGCACCGAGGGCAGCTCGAAATGGGTCGCGCTGGCGAGGATGCCGAGCAGCGTCGCGACGTTGAAGGGATGCGTCGCCACCTGCCAGGCGACCTGCCGGGCTGTCTCGAGCGGGCTCTTCTTCTCGACGCCGGCCAGCGCCATCAGGAACGGGATGATCGAGAACAGCAGCAGGCTGTCGAAGACGAAGATCAGCACCAGCGGCGCGCTCGCGCCCGGCCCGAGCGCCGCCAGCAGCAGAGGCGGGCCCATATAGCCGATATTGGAATAGGAGCCGGCGACGCCCTGCATCACCGCCTGCGGCAGGTCGCCCCGCGTCGCCCGCAGGCCGACCGCCAGCGACAGCATGAAGACCAGGAAGGTCGAGAGCGTCGTCGCCAGGATGAAGCGGCCATTGGCGAGCTCCGTCACCGGCTTGTCGGCGATCAGCCGGTAGAACAGCGGCGGCAGCGCGACATAGATCAGGAAGAACTGCAGCCAGACCAGCCCCGCCTCCGGCAGGCGCTTCCACCGGCCGATGACGAAGCCGAGCAGGATCAGCCCGAAGAAGGGCGCGACGAGATTGGCGATGGTGGCGAGATCGGCCATGCGGTCGACAGTCCCAGCGGAGGCGCCGACCGCGAGAGGGATCGACCTGCCCGCCGCTGTTTAGCCGGTGCCGGCCCGCACGCAAGCCGCAACGGCGCCGGGGCGGGTGGCGGGAGATGCAGGCAGGACTGGGAACCTAGGAATAAATGGACGGATTATCGTCCTAGGCATCCTGTCATATCGCGAGACCTGACATTGAAGGGCACTGAGAGGAAGCGCCTGACCTATCGGCGGGCCGGTGAAGCCGCGCTCGCGCAAGCAACAGGTCAAGCGCCTGTTGAGGAAGCGCAAGCGCTGACTCGACTCTAGGTTGAGCTGCGGAGATCATGCTCCTTGCGCTAGACGCGAAAGGGAGGCCCATGAACAAGCTCATCGTCACGTTTGAAATTGAATGGACTGACGAGACGACTTACAATTCAATTTACGAAAAACTGAACGCCGCCATAAAGAGCGGCTTGGGTGCGCCCGACTGGTGGTCAGAGACCACCTCGTTTTACATCGTCCAGACAAAAGAGAATTCATCAGGCTTTGCAGCGCGTGTCTGGAATGCTGCCGGCATGCGCAAATCGCGCGACCGCTTGGTTGTCTTAAATATGAACGGGGAAGGGGGCGCAGCAGTCGGCCTTATCAAAGATCAGACCATATTTTCGCTTTTGCCCGTTGTAAAAAACTTGAGTAAACCTGAATCGGGACGCCAAGCATATTGGAAACACAACGAAGAATTTTGAGCTTCACGACTTCATCTTGTTCTCCATGAGAAAGCCCGGCTCAACGGCCGGGATTCGTTGCTGCGGGTTTGGCGGGCTTATCGCCGGGGGGGTCTTTCCGCTTCGATACCTTATCCTCATGCAGCTTCGGCGCGTCGCCGGCATGCGCCTCAACACCTCGTCTCGCTTCTGGTCGTCCTCGGAACCGCTCATGGCCTCAACTCCTAAACCGCTTTCCATCGCAGACCGCGCGGCCTTGGAGCTAGGCCGTATGGCAATGGACTGGTCCGTCCTAGAACGTGTGGTGGGAGACTTGATAGCCCAACTAACCCCTCTGCCTGACGGTGACATCAAAAACGTGATTGTAGGCAATGCCGACATCCGCGACCGTCTGCAAATGGCTAAGGGCCTCGCGTTCATTCGGTCATTCGATGATGACTGGCTAGACGACGTTCTTTTCCTTCTCGACTTTGTCGATAACGATTTACGACCAAAACGGAACCAAGCCATCCACTCAGAATGGTTCCGAGGAAGCCGCCTCAGAAGGCGATCACTGAAGACAAAAATCACTA
The DNA here is from genome assembly GCF_030695125.1 of Allobosea sp. Lineage (GTDB taxonomy): Bacteria > Pseudomonadota > Alphaproteobacteria > Rhizobiales > Beijerinckiaceae > Allobosea. The sequence goes on from NZ_JAUYTP010000076.1 coordinate 82,300, forward strand.
AACCTCAAGCATTCATGAGAGAATTAGAGACTGAAAAGACGGAAAATGTTAAACTTTCGGAATTGCGGAAGCTAAATTCAATTATTAAAGATACTACTTTCGCATTCTTCCCTTTAGTGTTTTACATGATGGGCGAGGACGAGGATCTGATAGACCCTCTGTCATCGCCAACCATATCTTATAAACAATATCTTCGTTGGGCAGGGCTTGGTAATCCAACGAAACGTGTTCGTGCAGCGCGAAAACGCCAGCCGCGATCATCTCGGGCGTGACCTCTATTTCGCGCAAATCAGTGCCGACCAGTCGCTCTTGAACCTGATTCGTCATGGCCGCTTTGCCAAGTCCATCATCGTCAATGCCAACCCGCCACTCTCGCCCAAGGGAGGATGGACGCGCCCGTCCCGCTCGGCCACATTCGCTGCACCGCAGCAGGGAGCGCCCGATGACAACCAAGACGCCGCGCCAGTTCTTCCGGCCGCTCGCGATCGGCGCGCCCGAGCCCTTTCGGGAGCTGCCGCTGCGGCTCGAGCGGATGATCCATTTCGTGCCGCCGCATCTGGAGAAGGTCCGCGCTAAGGTCGGCGACCTCGCAGGCCAGGTCGACATCGTGCTCGGCAATCTCGAGGATGCGATCCCCGTCGAGGCCAAGCAGGCGGCGCGGGACGGCTTCATCGCAATGGGCCAGGCGGTCGACTTTGGCAAGACCGGGCTGTGGACGCGGGTCAACGCGCTGAACTCGCCCTGGTTTCTCGACGACATCACCGCGATCATGGCGGCGATCGGCGGCAAGCTCGACGTCGTCATGGTGCCCAAGGTCGAGGGCCCCTGGGACATCCATTATGTCGACCAGCTGCTCGCCCAGTTCGAGGCGAAGCATTGTCTGCCCAAGCCGATCCTGATCCACGCCATCCTGGAGACGGCCGAGGGCGTCAAGAACGTCGACACCATCGCCACCGCCTCGCCGCGCATGCACGGCATGAGCCTCGGCCCGGCCGATCTCGCCGCCTCCAGGGCGATGAAGACGACCCGCGTCGGCGGCGGCCATCCCGAGTACAAGGTCATCGCCGATCCCACGGCCGATGGCGGCCCGCGCGCCGTCGCCCAGCAGGATCTCTGGCACTACACGCTGGCGAAGATGGTCGATGCCTGCGCCGCGGCCGGCATCAAGCCTTTCTACGGCCCCTTCGGCGATTTCGCCGACGAGGCGGCCTGCGAGGCACAGTTCCGCAACGCCTTCCTGCTCGGCTGCGCCGGCGCCTGGACGCTGCACCCCTCGCAGATCGCCATCGCCAAGCGCGTCTTCAGCCCCGACCACGCCGAGGTCGCCTTCGCCAACCGCATCCTCGAGGCCATGCCCGACGGCTCGGGCGCGGTGATGATCGACGGCAAGATGCAGGACGACGCCACCTGGAAACAGGCCAAGGTCATCGTCGATCTCGCCCGGCAGGTCGCCGCACGCGATCCGCAGCTCGCCGCGCATTACGGGATGTGATGGAGCGCAGCGCGGAAACCGGTTGATTTTGACCTATTTGCGACGCAATTCTCACGCAAGCGCAGGGGTCCACCCTCGCTCTTCCGTATCGATGGATCGCTCACCCATGGAAGCACGTTCCGCCAAGTTCCGGATCGGCCAGGTCGTCAAGCACCGGGTCTACCCGTTCCGGGGCGTGATCTTCGACGTCGACCCGGTCTTCTCCAACACCGAGGAGTGGTGGCTGGCGATCCCCGAGCATCTGCGCCCGTCCAAGGACCAGCCCTTCTACCATCTCTTCGCCGAGAACGACGAGACGGAATACGTCGCCTATGTCTCGGAGCAGAACCTCGTCATCGACGAGACCGGCCGCCCCGTGCGCCATCCGCAGGCGAAGGAATTCTTCCGCCGCGACCGAAAGGGCCGCTACCAGATCGACCGCGCCGGGCTGAACTGACGCGCACGTCGCGGTTGACCCTCACCGGAAACGAAACAGGCCGCCCTCTCGGGCGGCCTGTTTGCTTTTGGGCGTAAAGCCCGCTCAGGGCTTGGGCGGGGTCGCCGGAGCAGCCCCCGGAGCCGGCGCAGCGCCCGGCGCCGCATTGGCGCCGCCGCCGCCGAGCCGCTGGCGCAGCTCTTCCTGGCGCTTGGCGAGTTCGTCCTGAAGCTGCTGCTGCTGCTGCTCGAGCACCTTGGGGTCGATCGCGGCGCCATCGAAGCCCTTGGCGAAATCGGTCAGCGGGATGGCGAAGGAGACCTCGCGCGCGCCCTGGTTCTGGACGCTGACGCTCAGCGTGTTGCCCTTCTTCATCGCGTTGATGAAGTCGTCCTTGACCTGCGCCTCAGCGAAGCAGCCGTTCGGGAAGCAAATGGCGAAGCGGCCCGGCGTCGGCTGGGCGGTGTCCACGCCGAAGCGGATGCCCGGCTGCAGCAGCAGGCCCAGCGGCATCAGGAAGCGCACGATCTTGTTGGCGTCGCCCTTGACGTCATAGATCGCCACGGCCAGCACCGGCTGGCCCTGATCCGAGACGAAGTCGCGGGTCGTGTAGCAGATCTCCTTGTTGGCGGCTTCGTCCTTGCCGCAGACCTTCGTCCAGGTCGTCTGGGACGGCTCGGGCTTGACCTGAACCACGGTCGGGCCGGCACCCTGAGCGGCCGGAGGCTGGGCCGGCTGCGCGGGAGCAGGCTGGCCGGATCGCGGAGCCGGGCGCGGCTGCGCCTGCTGGGCGAAGGACGCCATCGGCGCAAGGCCGATCGCCGTGCTGAGGGCGATGCTCAGGGCGCGCGTGGGCAGGCGGAACGAAGCGGACATGGAGCTTTCCTTAATCAGCGAATTCGGGATCACGACTTCGCAAGCCGCGCGCGTCATCACCGACAGCCCCATCGCACATCCGCGCCGGCCATCGCAAGCCGAGCACATCAGGGGCGATTGAGGCGCGAGCATGACGCCATGGCTCGGCTTTAACGAGTTCCGCTACGGGATTCCAGCCCGAATAGCTGCATCGCAGCGGCCCCGCCGTGTTATTCTTAGGCCGGGAATCAGGTTGGACGATGCATTTGCTTCAAGCGGTCAGACCGGCGTCGCGCGCTGCGGCCAGGACGATCTTCGCCATGCTGGCGCTCATTCTCGCGATGGGCGTGGCCGCGCATGCCGAATCGGCCGCGCCAGCAGCGCCCGCCGCAGCAGCGGCCGTCGACCACGCGATTGCCATGCATGGCGAGCCGGCCCTGCCGCGCGGCTTTGCGCATCTGCCCTATGCCGACCCGGACGCGCCGAAGGGCGGGCGCATCGTCTTCGGGCAGCAGGGCACCTTCGACAGCCTCAACCCGCTGGTGGTGCTGGGCGTCGCGCCCGACGCCGTGCCGCGCTACGTCCAGCAGAGCCTGCTGTTGCGCTCGGCCGACGAGCCCTTCACCGCCTATGGGCTCCTGGCTTCGCGCGTCGAGCTCAACGAGGCGCGCACCAAGCTCGCCTTCGAAATCGACGAGCGCGCGACCTTCTCGGACGGAACCCCGGTGACCGCGCAGGACGTCCTGTTCACCTTCGAGATGCTCAAGACCAAGGGCAAGCCGTTCCACCGCGCCAGCCTCGGCCGCGTGACGAAGGCGCAGGCCCCCTCGCTGCGGCGTGTCGAGTTCGAACTGGGCGACGGCACGAACCGCGAATTGCCGCTGGTGATCGGGGCGATGCCGATCTTCGCCAAGCATGCCACCAATGCCGAGACCTTCGGCGAGACCAGCTTCAAGGCAGCGTTGGGCTCGGGCCCCTATGTCGTCTCCGATATCGTGCCGGGCGCCACCATCACGCTGAAGCGCCGGAACGATTTCTGGGCCGAAGATCACCCGCTGACGCGCGGGCTCTTCAACGCCGCCGAGATCCGTTATGATTTCTATCGCGATTCCAACGCTTTGTTCGAGGCTTTCAAGGCGGGGCTGTATGATGTCCGCATCGAGCCCGACCCGACGCGCTGGATGACCGGCTATGACGTGCCGGCGGTCCGGGACGGGCGCATCATCCGCCAGACCTTGCATTTCGACTCGCCCAAGGGCATGACCGGGCTCGTCTTCAACACCCGCCGGCCGTTCTTCGCCGATGTCCGCGTGCGCGAGGCGCTCGGCATCCTGTTCGATTTCGAATGGGTCAACCGCAACCTGTTCCACGGCGTCTATCGCCGCGCCGGCAGCTTCTTCTCGGACTCGGAATTGTCGGCACTCGGCGTCCCCGCCGACGCCCGCGAGACCGCGCTGCTCGCGGCCTTTCCCGGCGCGGTGCGGCCCGACATCCTGGCGGGAACCTGGACGCCCTCGGCGACCGACGGCTCGGGCCGCGACCGCGATCAGGCGCGCCGCGCGCTCGACCTGCTCAACAAGGCCGGCTTCGGCATGGTCGACGGTGTGCTGCGCAGCATGAAGGGTGGCGATGCGCTGGCCTTCGAGATCACCGTCACCAACCGGCCGCAGGAGCGGCTGGCGCTGAACTACGCCCAGTCGCTCGGGCGCCTCGGCATTGCCGTCACGGTCCGGCTGATCGACGACGTGCAGTACTGGCGCCGGCTCTCGGCCTTCGATTTCGACATGATCCAGTGGACCTGGCCGGCTTCGGCCTCGCCGGGCAACGAGCAGATCGGCCGCTGGGGCTCCGCCAACGCCACCCGCAAGGGCGCGCTGAACTATGCCGGCGTCGCCTCGCCCGCCATCGATGCGACGCTGCAGGCCCTGCTTGCGGCCCGCGAGCGCGCGGATTTCGTCGCCGCTGCGCGCACGCTCGACCGGCTGCTGCTCTCGGGCTTCTACGTCGTGCCGCTCTATTACCTGCCCGACACCTGGCTGGCGCATGGTCGCGACATCGTCCTGCCCGCGCGCCGGCCGGCCTATTTCATGTCCTCCGAAGTTCTGGCGCGCCGTCCGGCCGCGTCGACACCGGCGAACTGAGGGACCTCGTCGATGCGGGCCGAACAGGACGAAGCCGCTTCCCTGCTCGACGGACTGCATTTCGACACCCTGCTCCAGGCGCTGGCATCGGGGCGAGGCTATGAGCCGGCTCTGCGCGATCCGCCGGGGCGCCAGGGCTGGAGCGACGTCACGCCGGGCTCGCTCAGCTTCGGCCAGATGGACGAGAAGATCGACCGCCTCGCCAGGCTGCTCGCCTTCAACCGGGCGCAACCCGGGGCGCGCGTCGCGATCCTGGCGCCGCTCGGGCCCGAGGCGATCGTGGCCACCTTCGCCTGCCTGCGCGCCGGCCTGTCGCCGATGCTGCTGCCACTGCACGGCAACGAACTGGAGTTGCTGCGGCTGATCGAGGCCGCCGACGCGGTGATGGCGATCGGCGTGTCGCGGGTCGGGACGATGCGACCGCTGCTGATGCTGCGCGAGCTGGCGGTCAGGGCCTTCGGCACGCGCTTCGTCGGCGGCTTCGGCGCGCAGGTCCCCGAGGGCATCGCCCCGCTCGACAAGCTTCTGGACAGCGCGACCTTGCACCCGCTGCCCGAAGTCGCGGAGCGCCCGGCCCTGCAGGTCGTCGACGCGGTGACGCTGGCCGGCCCCCTGCCCGTCACCGAGCGAGAGGTGCTCGGCAAGGCGCTCGAGATTTCGAGGCTGCTGAAGCCGATGGACTCGTCGCGGATCGTGACGACCCTCGTCGGCGGCGATCTCGCGGCGCTGGCCAGCGGCCCGGCGATGGCGATGCTCACCGGCGTCGAGCTGCTGACGCTCGGTCTGTTCAGCCTGGGCGATCTGCAGGCCTGCATCGAGGGCGGGCGCAATGTCCACCTGATCCTGCCCGGCACGATGGAGCCGGCGCTGGCCCATTCACGGCTGGCGAGCCACCCGGCCCTGGCGAGCCTCGTCTTCGTCCACCGCCCGGCCGGCAGCCGCACCCTGCCCGCGGTCGACCGCAGTGACGTCGCCATCGTCGATATCGACGTCACCAGCGCCGCCGAGATCGCGATCAGCCGGCGGTAATCCCCTCGGCCCTCATCCTTCGAGACGCCGCTTCGCGGCTCCTCAGGACCAGGGCTGAAGGCGATCAGCCTGCCTTCTTGCGCTCTGCGATCCGCGCCAGATCGGTGAGCAGGCGCCGCGTGCCCTTCAGCCGCGCTTCGGCCGTGTCGAAATCGTCGATGAAGACGACGCGCATGTCCGGCCGCACCTTCGCCAGCGTGCCGATCTTCGCGACATAGGAGACGAGCCCTTCCGGGTTGGCGAACTCGTTGTCGCGGAAAGCGACGATGATGCCCTTCGGGCCGGCCTCGACCTTCTCGACATTGGCGCGCTTACACAGCGCCTTGATCGCGACGATCTCGAGCAGCTGCTGGACCTCTTCCGGCAGCGGCCCGAAACGGTCGACGAGTTCCGCGCCGAAGGACTGCAGGTCGCCGTCGTCGTCCAGCGTCGAGAGGCGCTTGTAGAGGGTCAGCCGCAGCGTCAGGTCGGTGACATAGTGCTCGGGGATCATCACCGGCGCACCGATCTGGATCGATGGCGACCACTGCGCCTCGGTCTCGAAATCGACGCCCGATTTCAACGCCGCGACCGCCTCCTCCAGCATCTGCTGGTAGAGCTCGTAGCCGACCTCCTTGATATGGCCCGACTGCTCGTCGCCCAGCAGGTTGCCGGCGCCGCGGATGTCGAGGTCGTGGCTGGCGAGCTGGAAGCCGGCGCCCAGCGTGTCGAGCGACTGCAGCACCTTCAGCCGGCGCTCGGCCTGGTCGGTCATCTTGCGCTTGGCCGAGACGGTGAACAGCGCATAGGCGCGCACCTTCGAGCGGCCGACGCGGCCGCGCAGCTGGTAGAGCTGCGCCAGGCCGAACATGTCGGCACGGTGGACGATCAGCGTGTTGGCGTTGGGAATGTCGAGGCCGGATTCGACGATCGTCGTGGACAGCAGCACGTCATACTGGCCCTCGTAGAAGGCCGTCATCACGTCCTCGAGCTGGCCCGCCGCCATCTGGCCGTGCGCGATGCCGACCTTGGCCTCCGGCACCTGTTTGTCGAGGAAATCCTTGACCTCGGCGATATCCTCGATGCGCGGCACGACATAGAAGGAGCGCCCGCCGCGATAGCGTTCGCGCAGCAAGGCCTCGCGCACGATCAGCGGGTCAAACGGCGTCACGAAGGTGCGCACCGCGAGACGATCGACCGGCGGCGTCGCGATGATCGAGAGCTCGCGGACGCCTGTCATGGCGAGCTGCAGCGTGCGCGGGATCGGCGTCGCGGTCAGCGTCAGCATATGGACCTCGGCGCGGAACTCCTTCAGCCGCTCCTTGTGGTTGACGCCGAAATGCTGCTCCTCGTCGACGATGACGAGGCCGAGATCCTTGAACTCGACGCCCTTGGCGAGCAGCGCATGGGTGCCGACGACGATATCCATCGTGCCGTCCTTGACGCCCGCCTTGACCGCCTTGAGGTCCTGCGCGCCGACGAAGCGCGAAGCCTGGCCGACATTCACCGGCAGGCCTTTGAAGCGCTCGGCGAAGTTGCGGTAGTGCTGCCGCGCCAAGAGCGTGGTCGGAACCACAACGGCGACCTGCTTGCCGTTCAGCGCGCAGGCGAAGGCGGCGCGCAGCGCGACTTCGGTCTTGCCGAAACCGACATCGCCGCAGACCAGCCGGTCCATCGGGCGGCCGGCGGCCATGTCGTCGAGGACGGAATCGATCGTCGCCTGCTGGTCCTCCGTCTCCTCGAACGGGAAGCGCGCGCAGAACTCGTCGTACAGGCCTTCCTGCGGGATCAGGCGCGGCGCCTCCTTGAGCGCACGCGCAGCGGCGATGGCGATGAGCTTGCCCGCCATCTCGCGAATGCGTTGCTTCAGCTTGGCCTTGCGGGCCTGCCAGCCGCCGCCCCCGAGCCGGTCGAGCGCGACCTCGGTGTCCTCCGAGCCATAGCGCGACAAGAGCTCGATGTTCTCGACCGGCAGGAACAGCTTCGAATCCGCCGCGTAATGAATTTCGAGGCAGTCATGCGGCGCGCCGACCGCCGTGATCGAGCGCAGCCCGATGAAGCGGCCGATGCCGTGATCGACATGGACGACGAGATCGCCCGGCGAGAGCGAGGACAGCTCGGCGATGAAATCCTGCGGCCGACGCGTCTTCTTGCGCGGGCGCACCAGCCGGTCGCCGAGGATGTCCTGTTCGCCGATGACCGCGAGCTTGCCGGCCTCGAAGCCGGTCTCGAAGCCCCAGACGGCGAGCGCCGTCGTGCCGGGCTTCAGGTCGAAGGCGGCGCGTAAGCTGCCGGTCATCTGCACGGTCTTGAGGCCGTGATCGGCCAGCACATGGGCGAGGCGCTCGCGCGAGCCCTCCGACCAGGCCGACAGGATGACCCGCCGTCCATCGGCCTGCAGCGCCTTCACATGCGCGACGGCCGCGTCAAAAACGCTGCCGGCATTGTCGGCGCGCTCGGCGGCGAAGCTGCGACCCTGGCGGGCGCCGAGATCGACGATCAGCTTGCCGTCGCTGTCGGGCAGTTGGAACGGCGTCAGCGTGGCGACGCCGGACTGGTCGATGATTCCGCGCCAATCCGCCGGCGCCAGATAGAGCTGATCGGGCTTCAGCGGCTTGTAGGGCACGCCGCCGGCACTCGGCTGGTCCATCGCCGCCCTGCGGGCGTCGTAATAGTCCTTGATCAGGCTGATCCGCTCGCCGACCGCATCCTCGGCCTGGTGGTCGAGGACCAGAGGCACGTCGGGCAGATAGGCGAAGAGCGTGTCGAGCCGCTCGGCCAGCAGCGGCAGCCAGTGCTCGAGACCGGCCGGGCGGCGGCCCTCGCTGACCGCCTCGTAGAGCGTGTCGTCGCGGCCCGGCGTGCCGAAGGTGGTGATGTAGCTCTGGCGGAAGCGCTTGATGCTCTCGCTGGTCATCTGCGCTTCGGACATCGGCACGAGGTCGAGCCCGCGCATCTGCCCGGTCGTGCGCTGCGTCTCCGGATCGAAGGCGCGGATCGATTCCAGCGTGTCGCCGAAGAAGTCGAGCCGGATCGGCGCCGGCATCCCCGGCGGATAGAGATCGACGATGCCGCCGCGCACCGCGAATTCGCCGGTCTCGCGCACGGTCGAGGTCCGCAGATAGCCGTTCATGTCGAGCCAGCGCGCCAGCTGCTCGGTATCGACCATGTTGCCCGGCGCGGCCGAGAAGCTCTCGGAGGCCACCTTGGAGAAGGCGGGAACGCGCTGCAGCGCGGCGTTGACGGTGGTCAGCAGGAGGCGCGGCTTGTCGCCGGATTTCGTCTTGGCGAGCCGCGACAGCGTCGTCATCCGGTGCGCGACGATCGAGGGCGCCGGCGAGACGCGGTCATAGGGCTGGCAGTCCCAGGCCGGGAACGACATTACCTCGAGATCGGGGGCGATGAACTGCAGCGCGTTTTCGAGCACCTGCAGCCGCTGGCCGTCGCGGGCGACGAAGACCAGCATCGCCGCGCCTTCCGCCTTCTTGGCCCGGGCCCGCGTCAGATCGGCGAGCACGACGGCGTCGAACCCGTCCGGCACACTGGCGAGCGTCGGCTTGTCGCCACGGTTGAGCGCATCGAGAATGCGGTCGCTCTGCAGCTTGGCAATCTGGGCGGGAGGCGGAATGCTCATGGGGAATGCGTCATTCTCGGGCTTGACCCGAGAATCTCGGGACGAGAGGTCACTGGATGCAGAGATGATCGGGTCAAGCCCGACCATGACGCGCGCGCCGGCTTGCGTGCCGTAACGTCACACGTGGATCGGCCGCTCGTGATGATGGAACGCCTTCAGCCGGCGGAAGACCTCGGTGTCGTAATTCTCCGGCACGTCAGCCTCGCCGGTGATCCAGCTCAGCAGGTCGCGGTCGAGCACCTCGATCAGCCCCTCGAAGGCATCGAGCTCGGATTCGCTCAGCGTGCCGATATGGGCATCGGCGAAGCCGCCCATGATCAAATCGTTCTCGCGCATGCCGCGATGCCAGGCGCGGAACAGGATCTTGCGGCGGCGGGGATCGAGGTCGGCGCTGGTGCGGGTCGAGCCACTCATGGGAGCCTCGGTTGGATGGAAAACCACGGGATGGTGCAATGGCGATCGGGCCGGCCCCGTCGCGGAGCCTGCCGATGCAGGCTATATAGCCCTCACATTCCGCGAAGTCAGCGGCCCGTCGGCGGCAAATCTTCGCACTCCTGACAAAGCCGAGTTGCCGCTTGCGCCCGTCCCTGCTCGATCCGCTCTTCGCCCCCGTGACGACGCTGCCCGGCGTCGGCCCCAAGACGGCCAAGGCGCTCGACAAGCTTCTCGGCGACGAGACGCGCGGCGCCCGCGTCGTTGATCTTCTGTTCCGCCTGCCGACGGGGGCGATCGACCGGCGACCCAGCGCCTCGATCGTCGATGCGCCCATCGGTGGGATCGCGACCTTCGCCGCGCGCGTCACCGAACACCGTCCGCCGCCGGAGACCAAGGCCAAGGCGCCCTATCGCATCCTCGTCGAGGACGAGACGGGCGACGTCACGCTCGTCTTCTTCCATGCCGATGTCCGCCATCTGCTGCAGACAATGCCGATCGGCGCCTATCGCATCATCTCCGGCAAGCTCGAGCTCTGGGACGGCATGCGCCAGATGGTGCATCCCGACCGGCTGCTCGACCCCAAGCTCGCCGCGACCCTGCCGTCGATCGAGCCGGTCTATGGGCTGACCGAGGGCGTCGGCCCGCGCGTCATGGCGAGGATCGTTGCGGCCGCGGCCGAGAAATGCCCCGATCTCGCCGAGTGGCAGGACCCGGCCTTTCTGGCGAAGAGCGGCTTTGCGCCCTTCGCGCAGGCGATGCAGGCCCTGCATCATCCCGAAGATCTCAAGGCGATCGAGGGCGACACGGTGGTCCGCCGCCGCGTCGCCTATGACGAGTTGCTGGCGAGTCAGGTCGCGCTCGCGCTGGTGCGCCGCCAGCAGAAGAAGAGCGCCGGCCGCGCCACCGCCGGCGATGGCCGGCTGCGCCATGCCATCGAAAGCGCCCTGCCCTTCACGCTGACCGACGGCCAGCGCCAGGCGCTCGTCGACATCCATGACGACATGGAAAAGCCGGAGCGCATGCTGCGGCTGCTGCAGGGCGATGTCGGCTCCGGCAAGACGGTGGTCGCGCTGATGGCGATGGCGGCCGCCGCCGAGGCGGGGCGGCAATCCGTGCTGATGGCGCCGACCGAGATCCTGGCGCGCCAGCATGCCGAACGCCTTGCCCCGCTCGCCCAGAAGGCCGGTCTCAAGCTCGCGCTCCTAACCGGGCGCGAGAAGGGGCCAGGCCGGGCGCGCGTGCTCGAAGGGTTGGCCAGCGGCGAAATCGCGATCGCGGTCGGGACGCATGCGCTGTTCCAGGAAGGCGTCGCCTTCCACGACCTCGCGCTCGCCATCGTCGACGAGCAGCATCGTTTCGGCGTGCATCAGCGCCTGCTGCTCGGCGCCAAGGGCGAGGCCGTCGACATCCTCGTGATGACCGCGACGCCGATCCCGCGCACGCTCTCGCTGACCTGGTTCGGCGACATGGACATCTCGATTCTGGCCGAGAAGCCCGCCGGCCGTCAGCCGATCGTGACCAAGGCGATTTCCTCCGAGCGACATGACGAGGTCGTCGGCGCCGTCGGCCGCGCGATCGACAAGGGCGCGCAGGTCTACTGGGTTTGCCCGCTGGTGCAGGAATCCGACACGCTCGACGTCGCCGCCGCGCAGGAGCGCTACGACGCCCTGCGCGAGGTCTTCGGCGACAAGGTCGGTCTGCTCCATGGCCAGATGCCCGGCCGCGACAAGGATGCCGCCATGGCCGCCTTCGTCGCTGGCGAAACCCGCATCCTGGTCTCGACCACGGTGATCGAGGTCGGCGTCGACGTGCCCAATGCCAGCGTCATGGTGATCGAGCATGCCGAGCGCTTCGGGCTGGCCCAGCTCCACCAGCTGCGCGGCCGCATCGGCCGTGGCTCGGCGGCCTCGACCTGCCTTTTGCTCTACAAGGGCCCGCTCGGCCCCGTCGCTGAGGCAAGGTTGACGATCATGCGCGAGACGGAAGACGGTTTCCGCATCGCCGAGGAGGATCTGCGCCTGCGCGGCGAGGGCGAGGTGCTCGGCACCAAGCAGTCGGGCTCGCCCGATTGGCGCATCGCCCGCCCCGAAACGGATGGCGACCTGCTGGCGGCGGCGCGCGACGATGCCCGCCTGCTGATCGAGCGCGACCCGCATCTCGACAGCGAGCGCGGGCAGGCCGTGCGCACGCTGCTCTATCTGTTCGAGCGCGACGTCGCGATCAGGCTGCTGCGGGCGGGGTAGACGCCATGGCGATGGTTTTCGCCCCCACCGCCCCGGGCTGGATCAGTCCCGCCGACATGACGAGCTTGGCCCCCTCCTCGACCGAGATTGCCACCTCGACCAGTTCGCGGCGCTGGACGTAGAAGAAGAAGCCCGTCGTCGGGTTCGGCGCGCAGGGCAGGAAGACCCCGACCATGTCGTCGCCATCGGGCAGCCGGCCGGCGATTTCGGGCGCGGCCTCCTGGGCGATGAAGACGATCGACCACATGCCGGGCTGCGGGAACTGCACCATGCCGACCTTCCGGAACGAGGTGCCGCCCTGCGAGAAGATCGTCTCGAAGACCTGCTTCACCGCCTTGTAGAGCCCGCGCACCACGGGCATGCGGTTGAGGATGGCCTCGCCCGCATCGATCAGCGTGCGGCCGACGAGATTGGCGGTGAGGAAGCCGAGCAGCGTCAACCCGATCAGGCCGATGATCAGGCCGAAGCCCGGGACCGGATAGGGCAGAAAGGCGTCGGGCCAATAGGCGCTCGGGATCAGCGGCTTGACCAGCCCGTCGACGAAGTTGACGAACCACCACGTCACCGAGGCCGTGATCGCAAGCGGGGCGGCGATCACCAGCCCGGTCAGGAAGTAGCGCCGCAGCCGCGTTCCGAAGGTCGGACTCAGCAGATCCGTCTGGACCGCGTGGCGGGGATCGGGCGGGAGCGGTGTCATTCACGGGGTCCGATCGGGTGGGCGCGCATCAAGACTGAGCGCGCGATGCGACAGACGTGCCAACCACCGCGCGCAATTTCAAGGCGCGAGCGAGCAGCGTCACCTTGCAGCATCTGTCGATAGGGTGCTTTCGTCCGTCGAGCGTATCACCGGCAGAAGCGATGGAGAGTTTTCGAGCATGATGCGCGGCGTCCGGCATCTTCGCCGCCCTCTCCTGCTCGTCGCTGGCTGGATCCTGACCGCGCTCGGCGTCGTCGGCATGGTGCTGCCGCTGATGCCGGGAACGATTTTCCTGATCCTGGCGGCGTGGTGCTTCTCCCGCTCCTCGCCACGCTTCGAGGCGTGGCTGCTGGGCCATCCCCGCCTCGGGCCGCAGATCCGGCGCTGGCGTCACGCGGGGACGATCGACCGCAGGGTGAAGCTCGTCGCCTGCGGCTCCATGCTGCTGAGCTTCGCGATCCTGACCCGCACCGACGCGCCCCCGATCGCCCTCTGGGTGACGGGCGCCTGCCTGCTTGCGGCAGGCGCCTATGTCGCCAGCAGGCCGGAGTCCTGACGTCTTCCCGCGGTCCGCGCGGACGCGCTCACTCGACCGTGACGGATTTCGCCAGGTTGCGCGGCTGATCGACATCCTTGCCCATGAAAACCGCCGTCTGATAGGCGATCATCTGGATCGGCAAAGCGTAGACGATCGCGGCGAAGGTCGGATCCATGTCGGGCATGATGATCGTCGTCTCGGGCTCGATGCCGCATTCGGCGGCGCCCTTGGCGTCGGTGATCAGGATGATCCGCCCGCCACGCGCTGCGACCTCCTGCATGTTGGAGGCGGTCTTCTCGAACAGCGCGTCATGCGGCGCGACCACGATCACCGGCATATCCTCGTCGATGAGCGCGATCGGACCATGCTTGAGTTCGCCCGCCGGATAGCCTTCGGCATGGATGTAGCTGATTTCCTTCAGCTTCAACGCGCCTTCCAGCGCCAGCGGGTAGCTCGTGCCACGGCCGAGATAGAGCACGTCGCGGGCCTTGGAGAGCTCGCGGGCCAGCGTCTCGATCTGGGGCTCGAGTTCCAGCGCCTTGGCGATGAGGCCCGGCAGCGCGATCAGGCTCTGGACGTGGCGCGCCTCGTCTTCCGCCGAAAGCGTGCCGCGTCCGCGGGCGGCCGCGAGCGCGAGGCAGGCCAGCGCGGTCAATTGGCAGGTGAAGGCCTTGGTCGAGGCGACCCCGATTTCCGGCCCAGCCAGCGTCGGCGCCACCGCGTCGCTCTCGCGCGCGATCGTCGATGTCGGCACGTTGACGACGGAGAGGATTTTCTGCCGCTCCTGCTTGGCATAGCGCAGGCAGGCCAGCGTATCGGCGGTCTCGCCGGACTGCGACACGAACAGCGCCAGACCGTTCTCCGGCATCGGCGCCTCGCGATAGCGGAATTCGGAGGCGACATCGATCTCGACCGGCAGGCGGGCGAGCTTCTCGAACCAGTACTTGGCAGTCAGCCCGGCGTAAAACGCCGTTCCGCAGGCCGAAACCGAGAGACGCGACAAGGCCTTCCAGTCGATCGTGCCCTTGAAGGGCAGGCGAACCCGGCCAGCCGCCATGTCGAGATACTGCGTCAGCGTGTGGCCGACGACCTCCGGCTGCTCATAGATCTCTTTCGCCATGAAATGGCGGTGGTTGCCCTTCTCGACCAGGAAGGCCCCGGCCGCGACGCGCTGGGCGCGGCGCTCCACCGGCTGGTTGGCCTTGTCGTAGAAGGTCGCGCCCTTGCGGTTCAGGACGACCCAGTCGCCCTCCTCGAGATAGGCGATCAGATTGGTGAAGGGGGCCAGCGCCAGCGCATCCGAGCCGAGATACATCTCGCCATCGCCGACGCCCACAGCCAGCGGCGAGCCCCTGCGCGCGCCGATCAGCAGATCCTCTTCGCCTTCGAACAGGAAGGCGAGCGCAAACGCGCCGCGCAGCAGCGGCAGCGAGGCCGCCACCGCCTCGACCGGCTTGAGGCCGCGGTCGAGCGCGCGGGTGACGAGATGGGCGACGATCTCGGTGTCGGTCTCGGTCTCGAAGACGTAGCCATCCGCCTGGAGTTCGCCCCGCAGATCGCGGAAATTCTCGATGATGCCGTTATGGACCACGGCGAGCTTGGCCGTCGCATGCGGGTGGGCGTTGGTCTCGTTGGGCTTGCCATGCGTGGCCCAGCGGGTGTGCCCGATGCCGATCAGCCCTTCGAGGGGCTCGCTCGACAGGCGGACCTCCAGATTCTTGAGCTTGCCTTCGGCGCGGCGGCGGGTCAGCAGGCCATGCTCCAGCGTGGCGACGCCCGCTGAATCATAACCGCGATATTCGAGCCGGCGCAGCGCCTCGACCACCTGGGTCGCAACCGCTTCCTTGCCCAGAATCCCGACGATGCCGCACATGCCAAAACCTCTTCAATCGTTGCCGTTGGCCAACCGCATAGCGGCCCGGCGCGCGCACGCAAAATCACTCTAAATGTCGAACTATGAATGCGGGCTTGCGTGGAAGGCCACTTCTCAGGGCTTTTGGGCCGCCGCCTTGCGCGCCAATGCAGCCTCGCGGAAGCCCTTCGCCCAGCCCTCCTTCGCGATCTGCCGGCCGCGGCCGAGCGCCAGCGCATCGGCGGCGACATCCTCGGTCACCACGGATCCGGACCCGACGATCGCGCCGGCGCCGATCGTCACGGGCGCGACCAGCGAAGAATTGGAGCCGACAAAGGCGCCGGCGCCGATGGTCGTGCGATACTTGAAGAAACCGTCGTAATTGCAGGTGATCGTTCCCGCTCCGATATTCGCATCGGCGCCGACGGTGGCGTCTCCGATATAGGTCAGGTGGCTGACCTTGGCGCCGGCGCCGATCTCGGCCGACTTGATCTCGACGAAGTTGCCGACCTTGGCCTTTTCGGCGAGCCTCGCGCCGGGGCGCAGGCGACCATAGGGCCCGACCGTCGCCGCAGGTCCCACCTCGGCCCCCTCCAGATGCGAGAAGGCATGGATCACGGCCCCGTCGGCCACGCTGACGCCCGGGCCGAACACGACATGCGGCTCGATCAGCACGTCACGGCCGATCTGCGTGTCGTGACTGAAGAAAACCGTCTCGGGGGCCGTCAGCGTCGCTCCGCCGGCCATGACCGACAGACGCTTGCGGCGCTGGAACTCGGCCTCGGCCGAGGCGAGCTGGATGCGGTCGTTGACGCCCTGGACCTCGCTTTCGGGGGCCTCGAGCGCACGCATCGCCAGCCCGCGCGACCGCGCCACAGCGACGGCGTCCGTCAGGTAGAACTCCGCCTGGGCGTTGGCGTTGCCGATCGCCTCCAGCAGGGACAGCGCCTGGCGCCCGTCGAGCGCCATCAGCCCGGCATTGCACAGCGTGATCGCGCGCTGCTCCGGCGTTGCATCCTTGTGCTCGACGATCGCGTCGAGCGATGATTCGCGCAGCACGAACCGCCCATAGCCGGTCGGATCACGCGCCTCGAAGCCCAGCGCGGCCACGGCTGCGCCCTCGGCCAGCGCCGCACGCAGCATGCCGAAGGTTTCGGACCGGACCAGCGGGGTATCGGCGAAAGCGATGATGACGTCGTCATAGCCGCGGGCGAGCGCCTCGCGGGCCGCCAGCGCCGCATGGGCGGTGCCGCGCCGCTCGTTCTGCAGCGCGATCTGCACGCCTGGCAGAAGGCTCTGCGCGGCCTGCGCGACCTCGGGCCGATCAGGCCCGACGACCACGACGACGCTGTCCGCCCCCGCTTCGGCCAGGGCAGCCAGCGCGTGGCCGAGCAGCGGGCGGCCGCCGACCTCGTGCAGCACCTTGGGACGCTGCGATTTCATCCGCGTCCCCTCGCCGGCCGCGAGGAGAATGGCCAGGCAAGACCGGACGGACTGCATTTCGGTCATGATTGTCGGTTCCTTTGCCGGGCTTAGAAGCTTGCCGCGCTTGCTTGATCGCATGGCTGCGGTCGACCTGACGCATGGTGGCGTTGCGGAGGCTGTGGATAGCCGATCTCTTCGGCATTTGCCAAAGTCGGACCTTCATGGGGCTCCGGGCGGCAAGACCTGACGCTACGGGACGTCGATCGGCCACAAATTACCGGGGTGGCCGCTTTTCAGATCACCGGAAAATGCTCTAGAAGCGCGCAGGGGCGAGGGCGTCGTCCGCGCATGTTGGATATGATGTCGAAACCTTTGAATCGTCGGCAGTTTCTTGAAGGTTCCGGCGGAGCCGCGGCAGCCTCGTTGCTGGCCGCGGGGGCCGCCCATGCGCAGACCCCCTCGGCTCTCGCGGCGATCAACCAGTCCTTCCTGTTCGACGGCCGGCCGTTCGATCCCGCGCTGGTCGTCGACACCGCCCGCATCCTGGCGCAGCGCCCTGTGGTGCCGCTGGTCGCAACCGATCTGCCCGACGGCTATGCCACCCTTCCCTTCGACCAGTATGCGGGGATCAGGGCTCAGCCCGCCGGTCTGATCTGGGCCGGCGAAAACCGCGGCTTCACCGTGGAGCCGCTGCATCGCGGCTATGTCTTCTCCAATCCGGTCAGCCTCTTCACCATCGAGGACGACGTCGTGCGCCGCGTCGGTTTCGACCGCGCCAAATTCGATTACGGGCGGGTCACGCCGCCACCGCCCAACGTCGATCTGCAGTTTTCCGGCATGCGGATCGCCACCGGGCTGGAACGCCCCTTCGAGGTCGCGATCTTCCAGGGGGCCACCTTCTTCCGCTCGCTGGCACGCGGACAGAATTTCGGCGCGCTCGCCCGTGCGCTGATCCTGCGCCCCGGTGAGACGCGCGGCGAGGAGATCCCGTTCTTCCGCGCCTTCTGGATCGAACGGCCGAGCCCGGCGTCCGGCCTGCTCGTGATCCATGCCCTGCTCGATTCCGAGAGCCTGACGGGCGCCCTGCGGATGACGCTGCGGCCCGGCGACGTCACGCTGATCGACGTCGAGATGACGCTGTTTGCCCGCCAGGCGCTCGAGCATGTCGGCTTCGGCTGCACCATGGGCACCTTCCTGTCGGGGCCGCAAAGCCGTCGCAGCTTCGACGATGTCCGCCCGGCCGTGCATGAGGTTTCGGGCGTCCAGATGCGCTCGGGCACGGGCGAATGGATCTACCGCCCTGTGAGCAACCCGGCCGCGCTGCAGGTGTCGTCCTTTATGGACAACAATCCCAAGGGCTTCGGGCTGGTCCAGCGCGAGCGCGACCCGGCCGCCTTCCTGGACGACGACCAGCGCTTCGAGCTGCGCCCCAGCGTCTGGATGGAGCCGCTGGGGGATTGGGGCGCCGGCTCGGTCCAGCTCATCGAGATCCCCAGCGAGTCCGACGTCAACGACAACGTCATCATGTACTGGCGCCCCCGCCAGCCGCTCGCGGCCGGCAGCGAGACGGCGATCGCCTATCGCCAGGCCTGGTGCTGGCAGCCGCCGGAGCGCCCGGCGCTGGCCTTGGCGACGCGCGTGCGCCAGGGCCGTGGAACCCAGGGCCGCCGTCGGCGCTTTATAGTCGATTTCACCGGTGACCGTCTGGCCGATGCCGGGCTGATCGCCTCGACGCGGGCCAACATCACCAGCCAGCCGGGCCAGATCCACAATGTCCGGCTCTGGCCGTTCCCGGAGCGCAAACTGATGCGAGTCGGATTCGAGGTCGATCCCGGGACGGACACTCTCTGCGAGCTTCGGCTCGTGCTGCAATCTGCCGGCCAGCCGGTGTCGGAAACCTGGTTGAATCGATGGATTTGGTAACTGCGACCCGCCCTGGCGATGTCGCTCCGCAGACGCCGCCTGCCGTCGAGAGCCGGCATGCGGCAACGCCTCCCGAGAGCCGGCTCGTCATGCCCGTGCAGTCCTTTCGGAAATGGGACGCTGCGGACCGCCGGGCCCCGGCAGCGCCGCGCGACTGGAAGACACCCTGGCTCAAGCGGCTTTTCGTCTTCGGCGGTGGCCTCGCCCTGACCGCCTATGGCGCGTTCGAAATGTATCATGTCGTGTCGGTCAGCCGCACGACATCACTTCAGTACGTGTTGCTCGTCCTGTTCACGGTCAACTTCTCCTGGATCGCTCTGGCCTTCACCAGCGCCATCCTCGGCTTCTTCGGACTGCTGTTCAACAAGGGCCGGCTCGAGCGTGTCGAGACGCTGCAGCATCGCACCGTCGTGGTGATGCCGATCTACAATGAATCGACCGCGCGCACCTTCGCGGCGCTGACGGCGATCCGGGAATCCGTCGAGGCGACCGGGCTCGGCAGCCATTTCGACTATTTCATCGTCTCCGACACCACGAACCCCGATGTCTGGATCGCCGAGGAGCGCGCCTTCTTGGCGCTGCGCCAGCGCCTCGGGGACGAGGCGCGCGTCTATTATCGCCACAGGCCCAAGAACCATCATCGCAAGGCCGGCAACATCGCCGATTTCGTGACCCGCTGGGGTGGTCATTACGAGCACATGGTCGTGCTCGACGCCGACAGCCTGATGACGGGGACCTGCATCATCCATCTCGCCGCCGCGATGGAGGCTGACCCCGATGCCGGCATCATCCAGTCGCTGCCGCTGATCATCAACCGCAACACCTTCTTCGCCCGGCTCCAGCAATTCGCCGCCCGCGTCTACGGACCGGTGATCGCGACCGGATTGGCGATGTGGTCGGGCCGCGACGGCAATTACTGGGGCCACAACGCGATCATCCGGACGAAGGCCTTCGCCGATCATTGCGGCCTGCCCGATCTCAAGGGCAAGCCGCCCTTCGGCGGGCATGTGCTCAGCCATGACTTCGTCGAGGCGGCCCTGATTCGTCGCGCCGGCTGGTCGGTCTACATGCTGCCGGACCTGACCGGCTCCTATGAGGAGAGCCCGCCCTCGCTGATCGATGTCTCGGTGCGCGACCGACGCTGGTGCCAGGGCAATCTGCAGCATTCGCGCATCATCGGCGCGCAAGGCTTCGTCATGCCGACGCGGCAGCATTTCGCCACCGGCATCATGGGCTATCTCGCCTCGCCCTTCTGGCTGATGCAGCTCGTCGTCGGCATCCTGATCGTGCTCCAGGTCAGCTATGCGAGGCCGGAATACTTCACCCAGGAATTCACGCTGTTTCCGATCTGGCCGCGCTTCGACCCCGAGCGCGCCTTGAACCTTTTCGCGCTGACGATGGCGATCCTGCTGGCGCCCAAGCTGTTCGGGCTTCTGCTGACGCTGTTCAACGGCAAGCTGCGCCGGGCCGGCGGCGGCGCGATCCGGCTGGTGATCTCCGCCCTGATCGAGGTCCTGTTTTCGGCGTTCTTCGCGCCGATCATGATGCTGATCCAGTCGGGATCGGTGTTTCAGATCCTGCTCGGCCGCGACACCGGCTGGAACCCGCAGCGGCGCGACGACGGCTCGATCCCGCTCAAGGACATCATCCGCCGCCACCGCCTGCACACCGTGCTCGGCCTCGTCACCGGGGTCTCGGCCTTCATGATCGCGACCTCGCTGTTTGCCTGGATGTCGCCGACGATCGTCGGCCTCGTGCTGGCGATCCCGCTGTCCTGGGCCTCGGGCCAGCTCGCGCTCGGCCTCTGGCTCAAGCGTCGCAAGCTGCTGTTTACGCCCGAGGAAGGCGACCCGCCGGCAGTCGCCCTGCGGGCCAATGCGCTTCAGGCCGAGTTCGATGCGGCCGGCTTCGACGAGGCCGACGGCTTGCGGGCGCTGCATGCCGACGCTGCTTTGCGCGAGGCGCATGAGGCGATGCTGCCGGAACACCCGCCGCGCCGGCGCGGCGAGATCGAGCCCGACCGCGCCGTGGCTCAGGCCAAGCTGGTCGACGCGGAGACGATCGAGGACGCGGCGATCTGGCTGAAGCCGAAGGAGCGCATGGTCGTACTGCACGACCGCGCGCTGGTGGCGCTGCTGGCATCGCTGCCGGCCGCCCGGGCCACGAGCTGAAGGAGCCGGGCGTCAGAGCCCGGCGTCCCGCCTTCTGCGACTTTTAGAAGCTCATCGCGGCGGCGTTGATGACGCCCGCCGCCAGCGAGGCCGCGCCCAGGAACAGCGCGGCCGCCAGTTCGCCGGCCGCGATGCGGGCCGAGAGGTTCGGCAGGACGATCCTGACCAGCAGATAGACGAGCAGCTGCACCACGATCGCGACGATGCCCCAGACCAGGAGGTCGGCAACCGTGGTGGAATGCACCACCGCGCTCGACAAAGGCAGCGCGAAGCCGGTCAGGCTCAAGCCCAGCGACAAAGCGGCCGCGACATTGTTCTGCCGGATCAGCCCGAACTCGTTATGCAGCGTCGCCAGCGTGTAGACGAGGAGGTAGACCCCCACCAGCGCCAGCGAGGCCCCGAAAAACAAGGCGAAATCGGGAAGCTTCAGCAGGGCCTGCGCAATCATTCTGGTCCGAATCCTGTAAACCGACGGCGCCGAACCTGATCATCAAGCCTGTTCGAAGGCAATGACGCAGCCCATCGCCGCCTCCGCGGGCACGACGATGCGCTCCTCGCCGCGCCCGAACGAGACCTCCGCCGATTCGAGCCGCGCCGCCAGCGCATCGAGGTCGGCCACCGTGACGCAGAAGCCGAGGAACCGGGCGGGCGTCGGCTCGGGCTGCACATGGTAGATCGCCTGTGCCGCCTCGGCATCGAGCACATCGATGCGTCCGCGCGGCAGGGTCAGGACGAAATCGTCATTGCCCTCCAGAACCTCGGGGAAGCCGGCATAGGCGCGCAGGAAGGCGCGGTGGGCGGCAGGGTCGTCGGTCACCAGGATCGCGGCCGAGAGCGCCGAGGCGCCATTGGCATGCTGCTGGAAGGCCGGGTTCCAGAAATTCTGCGGCTCGTGCTGCTGGCAGACGAAGAAGCCGCATTCGGGCGCCAGCGGATCGGCGGCAAACGCGAGCGAGAACGCCACGCGGACCTCGCTGCCATCCGGGCGCCTGGCCTGCCGCTCGAAGAAGAACGGCTCGAAATCACCGATCCCTGCCGTCCGGAACGCAACGGCGTCCGCCTTCGCATCCATGCTTTCGAGGACGAGCATCGACATGCCCTCGCCCCGCGCCAGCGCGTCGGAGACGAAGCTCCCGAAGGAGAACTGTCGCGGCGCCGGCGGGACCACGGCCGCCGCGTCGCCGATCGTGATCAGTTCGAGGAAGGAGCCGGGAAACTGGACGATCCGGTTCTCGGTGCCCCAGGGGTGGCGGTTGCGCGCGCCGACGGTGAAGCCCAGCGTCTCGTAGAACGCACCGGCGGCATCGAGGTCATGGACCCCGATCACGAGATGGTCGAGACCGCGCGGGGTGGCGGTGATCGTCGTATCGGGCATGGGCTTGGCTCGCTTGCGGCAGGCTCGGACCGCAACCTCTAGCAGGTCGGTTGGCTTCGGTCATGCACGACAGCCTCTCCCCCCTGCGGATCACGCCTCGATATAATGCGGCACGAAACGCGAGGTGTTCTTGGTGATCGGCGAGGCGTCCTCGCGCAGGCACAGCCCGCAGGCCTGCGAGGCGACCAGCCAGGAGCCAAGCACCGCGTAACGCCCGCCCGTTTCGAACAGGTTGAGCGCCGCATCCTGCAGGACGAAGCCCTCCGCGCCATAGGGACCGTCATCTTGGTCCAGCACCTGTCCCCGCTCGATCAGCGTGATGTTGGCGCCTTCGCGCGAATAGAGCGGTTTGCGCACATGGCGGGGTGACAGGCTCGCGCAGCGCGGATCGCCCTCGAAGAAGGCCGGCAGCAGGTTCGGATGGCCGGGCTCCATCTCCCACAGGCAGGCGAGCAGGCCCTTGTTGGAGAGGATCGCCTTCCAGGGCGGTTCGATGAACTGGCAGCGCGACGTCGCGAGGTTTGCGGCATAGCCCTCGCGGAACAGCCATTCCCAGGGGTAGAGCTTGAACAGGGTCTCGATCGGCTGGTTGGCGCCGTCGCAGAAGCGCCCGTCCGAGAGCAACCCGATCTCCTCGATATAGCTGAAGCGCGCGTCGAGCCCGGCCTGCACCGCACAGTCCATCAGATAGTCGACGGTGCCCTTGTCCTCGTTGCTGTTCTGGACGCAGGCGAGATGCAGGCGATAGGGGGTCGGTTCGCGCAATTGGGCCCACGCTGCGATCAGCCGCTCATGCAGCGAATTGAACTGATCGCAGCCTGGCGCCAGCATGCCGCGCGCCATCGCCTGCTCCAGCCAGTCCCACTGCACGACGCTGGATTCAAACAGCGCGGTCGGCGTGTCGGCATTGTATTCCAGCAGCTTGGCCGGGCCCTTGCCGTCATAGGCGAGGTCGAGCCGGCCATAGAGATTGCGGTCCCCGCGCTGCCAGCTCTCGCGGATGAAATCCCACTGTGCGGCGGGGATCGCCAGCCGGGTCAGGATCGCCTCGTCGCGCAGCGCTGTCTCGATGAAGGCGAAGCAGAGCTGCTCGATCGCCTCGGTCGGCGCCTCGATGTCGCGCTCGATCTGTTCGAGCGTGAAGGCGTAGGCGACGCTCTCGTCCCAGTAGGTCTGGCCGTCGAGGGTGTGGAACGCGAATCCGAGACGCTCGACCTGGTCCTGCCAGTCCGGGCGCGGCGCGAGGGGAACGCGGCGCATCTCAGGAGGACGAGGACGAGGAGTAGGACCGCGCCGTCGAGCCGAAGCCGCCGCGGGAGGTCGTGGTGGTCGTCGTCACGCCGGGCGACGAGCCGGAGCGCGCCACCAGAGCGGCGCCCGAGGTCGTCGAATAGGCGCGCGCCGAGGATCCGCCGCGGCCGCCATAGCTGCTCCCGCTGCCGGACGAGGACGAGCGCGCCTGCTGGCATTCGGGCGCCTGGCTCCCCGGCGGGCAGGCCTGCTGCGTCGGCGGCAGCAAGGGCTGCGCCGCACCGCCGCCCTGGGTCAGGCTGCGCGCCAGCATGAACCCGGCCAGGGCCGGCACGACCACCTGCGCGCCGTTCCAGACCGCGCTCTGGCAGGAGCCTGAACCATATTCGGTTTCGCAGGCGCTGGTGCTGGTGAATTTCTTCGCGTCGCGCAGATGGTTGGCCGAGGCCTCCCGGAAGCGCTGGTCGCACTGGGTCGAGGTCAGCTGACCGCCGGCCCGGCACTCGGCGATGGTGTTGTAGACGAGGCTGTCTTCGCTCTGGTCCTGCGAGCCTGACCGGCCCCAATAGGTCGCCACGAGCAGAACGCCCGCCGCCGCCAGGCCGATCTGGGTCGAGCGCTTCATCGCCGCCTCCCCTCAGGCCGTCATGCTGGCTGCCGCCAGCGTACCGGAAATCACCGCGATGACGGCGAGCATCACCGCCGAAGGCAGGCGATCCTCCTCGATCTTGCGCGACAGATCCGGGATCAGCATGCGCGCCAGCCCATAGGCGCCAAACTGGATGATCATCGCGGCGATTGCCCAGATCACCAGGTCGGGGATGCTGCTCGCCTGCGCGATCGCTTTCTCGAGCGGCACCGAGAAACCCGCGACATTGCCGCCGAGCGCGATGGCCGCCGAGAGATTGCCGCCGCGGATCAGGGCGATCTCGTCATGGGCGGTGAGGCGCAGATAGACAGCGACGAAGCAGCCGATCAGCGCGGCGCCGAGCACAAAGTAGAGCAGGAATGCGGGCAAGCCCGCCATCGAAATCGCCATGCCCCTGCACCCCGGCTTCGTTCAGGGCTCGATAGAACCATTCGCGTCACGCAGGGTCAACGCATCCACCACATGCATGATGACGGCGCGCGGCTTCGTCCGCCTGCGCTCGCGCGCTTCGGTTGATGCAGCGAGAGGCAGCGGAGCGCCGCGAGGCGCGGGTGTAGAATTCCGCATCCGTTGAGCCAGGATGCGGCGCGGGCAGATTGAGCCACTGCCCGCACGCCCCGTGGCGCTCCGCTTGTCGGCGATTTGTGACCCCGGGCCGCGCTTATCGGGTCGAAGGCCAGCCTCCGCCGCGAGCCCTTTCGACGCCAGTGCCCCTCATCGGGTTGTCGCGTCTATTCGGGCATGGGACGATGGCGTGAGCCGTAAGACCTTTCCAGCGAGCTCCTCGCACAGGGGCCGTAGTACCCCCAGGGCGGTGCCCCGAAGCCTCCCGGGACCGGGGTGCAAACCCGGCCGCAGGCGCCGCGCCCATCCCCACCAACGGCTTGCCTTCCGGATGGCTGCCCCTCAGGGATGAGGTGGGTCGATTATGGGGGTGGTTGG
>NZ_JAUYTP010000005.1 GCF_030695125.1 Allobosea sp.
CGCCGCCTCCAGATCGGCTACAACCGCGCCGCCTCGATCATGGAGCGGATGGAGCACGAGGGCATCGTCGGCCCCGCCAACCACGCCGGCAAACGCGAAATCCTCGTCGAAACCGGCAGGGCACGGGAAGACGAGGACTGAGGGCGGCACAGCCCCCGCCTGCGTCGCGGCTGAACCGTTCGCGGGGGCAGCGCGTACTCATCGCAACGATGGGAGCGCTGCGATGAGGCCGACACGATCTGCAACCGACCGCCGGTGCCGGCGGAGCCCTGCGCGGTGAAGACCCTCGTCCTCATCCTCGGCGACCAGCTCAACCGCGACCTCTCTTCGCTCGATGGCTTCGAGCCCGGCCGAGACGTCGTGCTCATGGTCGAGGTCGCGCAGGAGACGACCTATGTCCCCCATCACAAGCAGAAGATCGCCTTCATTCTCTCGGCGATGCGCCACTTCGCCCAGGAGCTGCGCGACGAGGGGCTGAGCGTCGACTACGTCGCGCTCGACGACCCCGCCAACACCGGTTCCTTCTCGGGCGAACTGGCGCGCGCGGTCGCTCGCCATCGTCCCGACCGCGTCGTCGTCACCGAGCCCGGCGAATGGCGGGTGCGCCGGATGATGGACGACTGGGCGCAGGATCTCGGGCTTCCCGTCGAGATCCGCGACGACGACCGCTTCATCTGCTCGCGCGCCGATTTCGCCGCCTGGGCCGACGGGCGCAAATCCTATCGCATGGAGTTCTTCTACCGCGAGATGCGCCGCCGCACCGGGCTGCTGATAGAGGATGACGGGCCGGTCGGCGGCCAGTGGAATTTCGACGCGGAGAACCGCAAGCGCCTGCCGGCGTCGCTGTCATTGCCGCCGCGGGGGCGCACGGCCCCGGACGCGGTCACGGCAGAGGTCATCACGCTGGTCGCGGCCCGCTTTCCGGATCATTTCGGCGATCTCGACGGCTTCGGCTGGGCCGTGACGCGGACCGAGGCGCTGGCTGCGCTCGACCATTTCATCGCGGACGCCCTGCCGTCCTTCGGCGATTATCAGGATGCGATGGCTGAAGGAGAGCCCTTCCTCTTCCACGCCTTGCTGTCGCCCTATCTGAACATCGGGCTGTTGCTGCCGCGCGAGGTCTGCGTCGCCGCCGAGACCGCCTGGCGCGCCGGCAAGGTGCCGCTCAACGCCGTCGAGGGCTTCATCCGCCAGATCCTCGGCTGGCGCGAATATGTCCGCGGCATCTACTGGCTGGAGATGCCCGGCTATGCGCAGACCAACGCGCTCAAAGCCGAGCGGCCGCTGCCCTGGTTCTACTGGTCGGGCGAGACGGAAATGAACTGTCTGGCGAACGCCATTGGGGACACCCGCCGCAACGCCTATGCCCATCACATCCAGCGGCTGATGGTGACCGGCAACTTCGCGCTGCTTGCCGGCATCCGCCCGGCCGAGATCGAAGAGTGGTACCTCGCCGTCTATGCCGACGCCTTCGAATGGGTCGAGCTGCCCAACACCCATGGCATGGCGCTCTTCGCCGATGGCGGGCTCCTGGGCTCGAAACCTTATGCGGCGTCGGGCGCCTATATCGACCGCATGTCCAACTACTGTGGGCCTTGCGCCTATGATCCCAAGATCAAGACCGGGGCGGGCGCCTGCCCGTTCAACCCGCTTTACTGGAATTTCCTGATCGAGAACCGCGCCAGGCTCGGCAACAATCCGCGCATGGCGATGCCCTACAGGACGCTGGACAAGATGCCGGCCGAGCGAGTTGAAACGATCGCGCGAGAAGCCAACGCCTTTCTCGACGCTCTGGACGAGGCGAAACCTCCGCAAAAAGCAGGGCAGCCCGATTTGTTCGCCTGAGCGCGGCGTGCGGGCCGATCGTAGCGGCGGACAGGCGATGCCTCGCCAAACACGCCAAAGCCGCGCAGTGTCGCGGCGAACGGTCGGCGGATTCGGTGATCCGCTGGCGCGCGAGGTCTGATGTTCCGCTTCCTCCACTCCTCCGACCTGCATATCGGCAAGCGCTTCGGCAACATGCCCGAAGAGTTGCGCGGCCGGCTGCGCGAGGCGCGCCACACGGTGCTCGACCGGCTGGCGGCGCAGGCGCGGGCGGGCGGCGCGGAGACCGTGCTGCTGGCCGGAGACAGCTTCGACACCGAGACGCCGAGCCCCGCCATGCTGCGCCAGGCGCTCGCCGCCATGGCCGGCCATGCGCCGCTGCGCTGGGTCGTCCTGCCTGGCAACCATGACTCGCTGCTCGCCGACGAGCTCTGGGCCGCGACACGCGCCGCGCTGCCCGCCAATGTCGTTCTGGCGACGGAAGCCGCGCCGCTCGCGCTCGCACCCGGCGTCGTCATCCTGCCCGCGCCCTGCACCACGCGCCGGCCCGGCCGCGACCTGACCGACTGGATGGACGCCGTCGCCACGCCCGAAGGCGTCCTGCGCATCGGGCTCGCCCATGGCGCGATCCAGAGCTTCTCCGAGGATGGCGGCGGCCTCGACATCATCGCGCCCGACCGGGCGAACCGCGCCGGGCTCGATTATCTCGCGCTGGGCGACTGGCACGGCCAGATGCCGATCGGCCCGCGCAGCTGGTACTCAGGTGCGCCCGAGCCAGACCGCTTCAAGCATGATCAGCCCGGCCGGGCGCTCCTGGTCTCGCTCGCCGGCCCCGGCGCGATGCCCGATGTCGCGCCCGTGGAGACCGGCAGCTTCGACTGGCGCAGCCTGCCGCTCGATCTGCTCTCCGGCGACGATGGTGCCGCGGCTCTGACAGAGCGTCTGCCCGCCGGCCCGGTCCGACGCCAGACCCTGCTGCGCGTCGTCGCCGCAGGGCGCCTTCGGCCGCAGGCACGCGCTGGTCTCGATGCCGCGATCGCGGCGGTCGCGCCGGAATTCGCCTTCCTGCAACTGGATGCCGACGCGCTGGCGACGGATTGCGAGAGTGACGATCTCGACGCGATCGACCGGGCCGGGGCGCTGCGCCAGGCTGCGGATGCGCTGCTCACTGAGAGCCTCGACGAGGCCCGCCCCGCCGGCGAGCGCCAAGCGGCGCGCGACGCGCTCATGCGGCTGTTTTCCTATTGCGAGGCCATGCCGTCATGAGATGCCCGTCATGAAGCTGACGGCGCTGCGCCTGCACAATATCCGCCGCTTCGCCGGGCGCGGCGTCGCCGTCGAGGGCATCGGCGACGGCGTCAACGTGCTCTGCGCCGCCAACGAGTTCGGCAAATCGACCTGTTTCGATGCGCTGCACGCCCTGTTCTTCCAGCCGCATACCGGCACGCCCGGTGCCGTGCAGGGCCTGCGGCCCTATAGCGGCGGCAACCCGCTGGTCGAGGCCGACATCCTGACGGCCGCAGGCGCCTTCCGGCTGACCAAGCAGTTCTATGGCGGCAAGCGCGCCATGGTGCGCGAACTCGCCTCGGGCCGGCTCATCGCCCAGGCCGACGAGGCCGAGCGCTTCATCGCCAACCTCGTCCAGGGCGGCACGGCGGGGCCCGCCGGCCTGCTCTGGGTGCGCCAGGGCATCACGGGGATCGAGCGGCGCTCGCCCAAGGACGAGGAGGGCGAGAAGCGCGCGCGCGAATCCGTCCTGACCTCGGTCCAGGGCGAGGTGGAATCCCTCACCGGTGGCCGCCGTATGGCGCAGGCGCTTGCGAGCTGCGAAACCGAATTGTCGGTTTTGGTCACGGCGACGGGGCGTCCCAAAGCCGGCGGTGCCTATGCACAAGCCCTCGAGGAGCGCGACAGGCTGGTCGAAACCGAGAAGCGGCTCGCGGCGGATGTCGCCGAACTGCGTGCGGCGCTCGATCGTCGCCGCGCCCTGCGCGCCAGGCTCGCCGAGATCGAGGATCCGGAGCAGCAGGCGCAGCGCCTGCGCGATCTCGCCCAGTCCGAGTTGGCCTGGACAACGGCAAAGGCCCATGGCGAGGCCCTGAAGACCGCCGAGGTCGAGGCGGCTCTGGCGCGCAATCAGCGCGATGCGGCACGCGCGGCGCTGGACGCCTTCCGCAGCCAGCGCGCGCGATGGGCCGAGCTGCGCGATCGCGATGTCGCCGGCCGACAAACACGCGACGAGGCTCTGGCGCGGCAGCGGGCCGCCGCCGAGGCGGGCCAGGCTGCGGCGCTTGCGGTCGAGACGGCGGAAATCGCCGAGCGCGAAGCACGCGATCTTCTGAGCCGGCTCGAGAAAGCGCTTCAGGCGCGCGACGCCGCCGAGCAGCTGGCGCGTCTCCAGCAGGACCATGCCCGCGCCGAGGCCGGCCGGGCGGAGGTCGAGACGATCCAGGCCGAGCTGAAGGTCCTGGCGCTGCCGCCGCAGGCGGTGCGGCAGCTGGAGGCTCTGGAGACCGAGCTGATCGGCCTGCGGGCGGTGGTCGCCGCGCGCACGCCGCTGCTGCGGGTCGATTATCGTGCTGGCGCGTCGCGTGCCATAACGCTCGACGGGGCAGCGCTCGCAGATGGCGAGGAACGCGCGCTGACACGCAGCGCCGCACTCGAGGTCGAGGGCATCGGGCGCCTGATGCTGACGCTGCCGACTGCGCGCGACGGGCATGACGAACTGGCCCGGGTCGAGGCGAAGCTTGTCGCCCTGCTGAGCACCCTCGGCGTCGCGAACCTCGCAGAGGCGCGCCAGCGCGAGGCCGCCAACCGCGAGCTGACCGGCCGGCTCGACCTCGCCCGGCAGCGCCTTGCTCTGCTCGCCCCCGACGGGTTCGCGGCCTTGCACGAGCGAATGGCGCGGCTGGAGGCGCAGGGGACTGGCTCGGTCGAGATCAAGGGCGATCCCGCTGCGGTGCGTGTTGCCCTGACCGCGGCTGAAGCGCAGGTCCAGGCCTCCCGCCACGACCAGCGCGCGGCGCAATCGGCGCGGGATGAAGCCGGCGCGGCTGTTGTCGAGGCTGAACGTGCGCTGGCGAGCGTGGCCTCGGAATTGACAGGCCTGGCTGCCAGCCTCGGCCCGGAGGAGGGGCGCGAGGCGCAGGAGGCCCAGCTGGCGCAGGCCCTGGCGCAGGCGGAACCGGCCTGGACCTCGGCTCAGGCGCAGGTCGAGACCCTGCGCGCGGGCGCTGTCGATCTGGCTGCAGCGGAAGCCAAGTTCCGGCGGATGCGTTCTGTGGTCGATGGCGCCGCCGCGGAGACCGCGAGCCTGCGCGAGGAGGCGGCCGAGCTGAACGGCCGGATCCGGGCCCGCGCCGATGCCGCGATCGAGGAGGCCTGGCAGGAGGCGCGCGAGACGCTTGCGGCCGTGCAGAAGCGGCTGGCGGCGCTGGAGCGCGAAGTGGCGCTGCTGACCCGCCTGCGCGACGCGCTGGAGGCGGCGCGTGCCGAGGCGCGCGACCATTATTTCGCGCCGGTGATGACGGAGTTGCGACCGCTGCTCGGGCTGTTGTTCGAGGATGCGACCGTCACCTTCGACGAGGAGACGCTGCTGCCCCGCACCGTCAGCCGCAACGGGCTGGAGGAGCCGGTCGGCGTGCTCAGCGGCGGCATGCGCGAGCAGCTCGCGGTGCTGACGCGGCTCGCCTTCGCGCGGCTCCTGGCCAAGGACGGCCAGCCGGCTCCGGTCATCCTCGACGATGCGCTGGTCTATTCCGACGACGACCGGATCGAGCGCATGTTCGACGCGCTGCACCGCCAGGCCAGCGACCAGCAGATCATCGTCTTCTCCTGCCGCCAGCGCGCCTTCGCCCAGCTCGGCGGCACGATCCTGCGGATGGTGCCGTGGGTGCCGGAGGGCTGAGCCGACGCACCTGGCACACCCGCGCCGTCATCCCGGACAAGCCGCGTCAGCGGCGCCGATCCGGGATCCATTCCTGACCCTCTCAAGGCAACGTTCCGGAATGGATCCCGGGTCTCCGCTTCGCTTCGCCCGGGATGACACTGGAAAGGGCATGGCAATAGCGAAACCTTGCACCGACGAGGTCGTTCGTCGGAAAAGCTCACAAAATCGTCGCGCCGAAATTCCGCTCCGGGTCCATCTCCAGCACGAGCCTGCCGGTCGGCTCGGCGGCCGGACCGCCCGTGCGCGCCAGCCAGCGGCCGGAGCCTGCCTTGGCGTGGAGCGCCCCGTCGCTGATGACGACATCGCCGCGGCGGATCACCGTCTCGGGCCAGCCGATCACTTGATAGCCGGCAAAGGGTGTGAATCCGGTGAGGTCGTGCATGGCCTCATCCGTGATCGTCACCTCGCGCGTCGGGTCCCAGATCGCGATGTCGGCATCATAGCCCGGCTGGATCGCACCCTTGCCCGGCAGGTTGTAAATCTTCGCCGGCGCGGTCGCGGTCAGGTCGACGAAGGCCTCGAGCCCGCGCCCGGCGAATTCGGGGCGGCCCTTCGAGACCAGCGCGTCGAACATCAGGGGCAGGCGGGTTTCCAGTCCCGGCAGGCCGTTGGCGATCTGCTTGAAGTTGGGGTTGGGCCCGGCGGAGAGCTTGCCGCTCTCGTCGAAGCGGTAGGGCGCGTGGTCGGAGGACACCGTCTGGAGATCGCCCAGTGCCAGCGCCTGCCAGAGCGCGTCCTGGTCGGCGGTCTCGCGCGGCGGCGGCGAGCACATCCATTTCGCGCCTTCGAGGCCGGGCTTGTCGAGATCGGCCTTGGTCATGAACAGATATTGCGGGCAGGTCTCGGCGAAGACCTTGAGGCCCTGGCCGCGCGCCTGCCGGATCACGGCCGCGCCTTCGGCAGTCGAGACGTGGAAGATCATGATCGGCTGGTCGATCAGCGCGGCCTGCGTGATCAGCCGGGTGAAAGCCTCCGATTCCGAGCCGCGCGGATGGCTGATCGAATGGAACTTCGGCGCGGTGTAGCCGCGCTCGACCAGCTTCTTGCCCATCCAGGAGATCATGCCGTGGTTTTCGGCATGGACGCAGATCAGGGCCCGGTGCCGGCGCGCCGTCAGCATCAGGTCGAGCAGCGGCTCGTCGTCGACCTTGATCAGGTCGTAGGTCATAAAGACCTTGATCGAGGCGTGCCCCTCCTGGATCAGCGCCGGAAGATCTTCCTTGATCGTCTTCTCGTCGGGGTTCGCGACGATCATGTGGAAGGCGTAGTCGATCAACGCGCCGCGCTTCGCCAGTGCGGCATAGTCGTCGACGACCTTGCGCAAATCGAGCCCGCGATGCTGGGCGGCAAACGAGACCAGCGTGGTGTTGCCGCCGAAGGCCGCCGAGGTCGTGGCGCTCTCGAAGGTGTCGGCATTCATTAGCCCGCCGGCCGAGACCTGCTCGACATGGGCGTGCGTGTCGATGCCGCCGGGCAGGACGAATTTGCCGGTTGCGTCGATCTCGCGCGCTCCCTTGCCGAGCCCGGTGCCGATCGCCGCGATCTTGCCGTCCTTCACGGCGACATCGGCGACGTAGCTCGCCGTCGCCGTGCCGACGGTGCCGCCGCGAATGACCAGATCATAGGCGAGGTCCTGGGGGTGCGGGGGCATGGTGATCTCCTCGGCGGTATGGCGGCGTCGGCATGACGGATTTGCGTTCCGCCGCGACCATAGCAAAGCCGCGGCCAACCGCGATGGTGCCCGGCGCAGGGCGCGGATGTCTTGCTGCCGGGTCGTTGCGGCCGAGTCCCAGCAACGAGGGCGTTTCGCCGCTTGCCAGATCGCGGAAACCCCGCTCTATCGACGGGCATGACCATGCCCCCCGATCGCGACGCCGCTTCCTGGACACTGGCTGCGCTGGGCTGGTCGCCCTTCTTTGCCGAGCAGATCGATCCCGACGATTCCGGGCTCGTGCCCGTCCGGATCGCCACCGTCCACCGCGCCCGGATGAGCGCGATGGCGACGGAGGGCCCGGTCCGGCTGGAACTGCCTGTTCATGCCAACACCGGCGACTACACCGTCGGCGACTGGGTTCTGGTCGAACCCGGGACGCATCTCCTTCGCCGCCTGCTCGCGCGCCGCACCGTGCTGGCGCGCCGCGTCGAGGGCAGCAAGATGCCGCAATATGCCGGCGCCAACATCGATACGCTGTTCATCGTCACCTCCTGCAATGCCGATTTCAACGTCGCTAGGCTGGAGCGCTATCTCGCGCTCGCCAATGAGAGCGGCGCGGAGCCGGTGATCCTGCTGACCAAGGCCGATCTCGCCGCCGAACCCGAGACCTATCGCGCGCAGGCGGCCGCGCTGCAGCGCGGCCTGCCTGTGGTGACCGTCAACCCGCTGGGAGACGATGTCGCGGAAGTGCTTGCGCCCTGGTGCGGGGAGGGGCGTACGGTGGCGCTCGTCGGCTCGTCGGGCGTCGGCAAGTCGACCCTGGTCAATGCGCTGGCCGGCCACGCGCGCGAGGACGAGCAGCAGACCGGCGACATCCGCGCCCATGACGCCCAGGGCCGCCACACCACGACCTCGCGCTCGCTCCATGCCATCGAAGGCGGTGGCTGGGTCATCGACACGCCGGGGATGCGCACCCTCCATGTCAGCGATGCCGCGGCCGGCCTCGATACGCTCTTCGCCGAAATTAGCGAACTCACCCATCTCTGCCGCTTCCGCGACTGCACCCATGAGCACGAGCCCGGCTGCGCGGTGCAGGATGCGGTCAAACAAGGCCGGATCGACCCCGATCGCCTGGCGCGCTGGCGCAAGCTCGACGCCGAGAACAAGGCCAAGACGCCCGCCGCGCGTGGGTCGCGGGGGCAGAGGCGGTCGTGACGGCGCTCCCCGAAGCGCGCCTGACATGAAACGGGCTCCTTGCCCATGCGCGGCCCGACAGGACGAACCGAGGTCCGCCGACGATCGGAAGCGGCAGTTCCCTGTCGAAAAATGGATCAAATGCGCGATTGCGCACTAGAGCGAATCTGCAAACATGGAATAGGGTGACAAAGCTCGTGCGCCGTCGATGTATGGGCGTGGAGAGCCCGACACGATCGAACGCCTCTTCCACTCCTATTCGCAGATAGACGGGGTCGTTGTTTCATGAGCTTGTGGCTGATCCCGCTGATACCCTTTCTGGCGGCAGTATTGCCACCGCTGACGATCCGGTCCGGGCGCACCGTCTGCGCCGTCACGACGGGGCTGGCGACGTTGCTCGCGATGGTCCTGCTGCTCTCGCATGCACCGGCCGTCTATCGCGGCGAGATCGTCCAGGCGCGGTTGGACTGGCTGCCGCAGATCGGACTCTCGTTCTCGTTCTTCCTCGACGGTCTCGGCCTGTTCTTCGGCGCGCTCATCCTCGGGATCGGCCTGCTGGTCATCGTCTATGCGCGGTTCTATCTCAGCCGCAACGACCCGATGGGGCGCTTCTATGCCTATCTGCTGCTGTTCCAGGGCGCGATGGTGGGCGTGGTGGTGTCCGACAACATCCTGCTCCTGCTGGTGTTCTGGGAACTGACCAGCCTGACCTCCTTCCTGCTGATCGGGTACTGGCGGCATCTGCCCGAAGCCCGGCAGGGCGCGCGGATGGCGCTGGTCGTCACCGGCGGCGGCGGCCTGCTCCTGATCGCCGGCATGCTGATGCTCGGCCAGATCGCCGGCTCCTACGAACTGTCTGAAATTCTGCAGCGGGGCGACCTGATCAAGGCCTCGCCGCTGTATCTGCCGATGCTGCTGCTGGTGCTGGGCGGCGCCTTCACCAAATCGGCGCAGTTTCCGTTCCATTTCTGGCTGCCGCACGCCATGGCCGCGCCGACCCCGGTTTCGGCCTATCTGCACTCGGCCACGATGGTGAAGGCCGGCGTCTTCCTGCTGGCGCGCCTCTGGCCGGTGCTCGCCGGCACCGACGCCTGGTTCCTGATCGTGGCGCCCGTCGGGCTGGTCACCATGCTGGTCGCGGCCTGGATCGCGATCTTCAAGGATGATCTCAAGGGGCTGCTGGCTTTCTCCACCGTCAGCCATCTCGGCCTGATGACGATGCTGCTGGGCTTCGGCACGCCGATGGCGGCGGTGGCCGCCGTGTTCCACATCCTCAACCACGCCACCTTCAAGGCGGCGCTGTTCATGGGTGCCGGCATCATCGACCACGAGACCGGCACGCGCGACATCCGCCGTCTCGGCGGTCTGCTGACGCTGATGCCGATCACCGCGACGCTGGTGCTGATCGCCTCCGCCTCGATGGCGGGCATCGCTCCGCTCAATGGCTTCCTGTCCAAGGAGATGATGCTCGAGCAGGCCTTGCAGACCTCCTATGCCGGCATCCCCTGGCTGTTCCCGGTGATGGTGGGTCTGGCGACGCTGTTTTCCGTGGCCTATTCGGTCAGGCTCGCGGTGCGCGTGTTCTTCGGCCCGAAGCGGCACGACTATCCCGCCCACCCGCACGACCCGCCGGCCGGCATGTGGCTGCCTGTCGCGGTGCTCGTCGTCCTGGTGGTGGCGATCGGGCTTCTGCCGGCGCTGATTGCCGGGCCTATCGTCGCGCGCACGGCGCTTGCGGTGATCGGCGGGCCACTGCCGTCCTATTATCTGGCGATCTGGCACGGGGTCACGCCGGCTCTGCTGGTCAGCATCGCGGCGCTCATCGCCGGCACGGCCCTGTTTCTCGCCTATGGCCGGGTGGACGCCATCCGCCTCGGCCTGCCGCGTCCTGACGCCAAGACGCTGTTCGATCGCGTCGTCGACAGGGCGGTGACGGCCGCAAGCGGTCTCATCGCGCGCTCGCATACCGGCTCGCTGCAACTCTACTTCGCCATCATTCTCGGCGCCGTGCTGGTGCTGGCAGCCGGTGGCTTCTGGACCGCGTCGCATGGCGCCGGCGCGCGCGCCACGCTGCCGGTCTCGTTCCCGGCCGTCGTCGCCTGGCTCGCCCTGGTCGTCGCCAGTCTGGCCGCGGCGCTGCGCCACCATGACCGCGTCTTCGCCCTGGTCCTGACCAGCGTGGTCGGCCTCGTGGTGTCGCTCGCCTTCCTGCAGTTCTCGGCGCCCGACCTCGCCCTGACGCAGATCTCCGTCGACGTGGTGACGACCGTCCTCTTGCTGCTCGCGCTCAATCTGCTGCCCAAGACGACGCCAAGGGATATCGGCGGGATGGTGCGCTGGCGCGATGCCGGGATCGCCGCGCTCGCCGGCCTCGGCATTGCGGCTCTCGCCTATGGGGTGATGACGCGCGGCTACGAGACGATCTCGACCTATCATCTGGAGCAGTCGAAGCCCGGTGGCGGCGGCACCAATGTCGTCAACGTCATCCTCGTCGACTTCCGCGGCTTCGACACCTTCGGCGAGATCATCGTGCTCGGGATCGCGGCGCTGGCGATCTACGCGCTGCTGGATCACCCCTTCGGGAGGGCCTCGGCGCGGCGGCTGGCCAGCATTCGCTCTGCGGAGGAGGCCCGCGACGCCCATCCCCTGATGCTGGTCGTGGCGACGCGGGCGCTGCTGCCGCTGGCGCTGACGGTCGGCGCCTACATCTTCCTGCGCGGGCACAACCTGCCGGGCGGCGGCTTCATCGCCGGCCTCGTCGTGGCGATGGCGCTGATCATGCAGTACATGGCCAGCGGTTATGTCTGGGCCCATGATCGCGCCCGGATCGACCCGCGGGCGATGATCGGCGCCGGCATCGTCATCGCCGGACTGACGGGCATGGGATCCTGGCTGTTCGGACGGCCGTTCCTGACCAGCTCCTACGACTATTTCTCGCTGCCGCTGGTGGGAGAATTCGAGCTGGCGACGGCGATGGCGTTCGATCTCGGCGTGTTCCTCACCGTCGTCGGGGCCGTGCTGATGTCGCTGGCGCAGATTTCGCGCGTCCAGCAGCGCGCCGAGCGGTCCCCCGTGACCGATCATCCGATGGACATCGTGCTCGACGCCAAAACCGCCGTCGTGAAGGAGGTTTGAGGTGGAACTGCTTGTCGCCAGCGCAACGGGCGTGATGACGGCGGTCGGGATCTATCTCCTGCTCCGCGCGCGCACCTTCCCGGTCATCATCGGCCTGACCTTCCTGTCCTATGCCGTGAACCTGTTCCTGTTCGCGATGGGCCGCCTCGGCATCAACCAGCCGCCGATCTTCGGCGCGCAGGCGACGGGCTATGCCGATCCGCTGCCCCAGGCGCTGGTCCTGACTGCGATCGTGATCTCCTTCGGGATGACGGCGCTGATCGTCGTGCTGGCGCTGCGCGGGTTCCTCGAATCGGGAAGCGACGCGGTCGATCTCGCGGCGCCGGAGGAGGGCGGCCCGGCCGCCGCCGGGGCCCATGGCGACACGGCGCGGCGTCCGTCATGAACCACTGGATCGTCATTCCCACGGTTCTGCCGGCCATGACGGCGGCGCTGCTCATCCTGGCGCTGCCGCACCACCTGATCCATCAGCGGATCGTGTCGATCGGCGCGACGGTGCTGATGCTGGTCCTGGCGATCGGCCTGCTGATGCTGGCCGGCGACGGGGCGCCCAGGGCCTATTTCCTGGGCAACTGGCCGGCGCCCTTCGGCATCGTGCTGGTGCTGGACCGGCTGTCTGCGACCATGCTGGTGCTGACGGCGGCGCTGGCGCTGGCGGTGGCGATCTATGCCTGCGTCGGCTGGGACACGCGCGGGCGGCACTTCCATGCGCTGCTGCAGTTCCAGCTGCTCGGCGTCAACGGCGCCTTCCTGACGGGCGACCTGTTCAACCTGTTCGTCTTCTTCGAGGTCATGCTGATCGCCTCCTATGGCCTGATGCTGCATGGCGGCGGCGCACCGCGGCTGAAGGCGGGCTTCCATTACGTCGCGATCAATCTCATCGCCTCGACGCTGTTCCTGTTCGGCGTCGGTCTGATCTACGCAATCACCGGCACGCTCAACATGGCCGATCTCGCTGGCAAGGTCGCCGCCGTCTCGGCTGGCGACCAGGCGCTGCTGAAGACCGGAGCGATGCTGCTGTTTGCGGTGTTCGCCACCAAGGCGGCGCTGGTGCCGCTGCACTGGTGGCTGCCGAGCGCCTATGCCGCGACCTCGGCTCCAGCGGCCGCGATGTTCATGATCATGACCAAGGTCGGCGCCTATGCGATCATCCGCGTCTACGGGCTGATCTTCGGCGCCGACGCCGGCCCTCTCGGCGCCGTCGCTGCGCCGATCGTCATCCCGCTGGCGCTCGTCACGCTCATCGTCGGTGCGGTCGGCGTGCTCGCCAGCCGCAATCTGCGCGACCTCGTCTGTTTCGCGGTCGTCGCCTCGATGGGCAATCTGCTGATCGCGGTGGGGCTGTTCGACGGCGTCGGCACCACCGCGGCGATCTACTATCTCGTCCACAGCACGCTGACGGGCGCCGCCCTGTTCCTGCTCGTCGATCTGATCGCCCAGCGGCGCGGCAAGGCGTCCGACACGCTCGCGCCGGCGCCGGCCATCGCCAACGAGACGGTTCTGGGCGCGCTGTTCTTCCTGGGCGCCATCGCCATGGTCGGCATGCCGCCTCTGGCGGGCTTCATCGGCAAGCTGCTGATCCTCGGGGCGACGCGCGAGACAGCCCAGGCGCCCTTGATCTGGTCCGTCATCCTCGGCGCGAGCCTGCTGATGATGATCGGCTTCGCGCGCGCCGGCTCGGTGGTCTTCTGGAACAATCCAAGGCCTGGGGATGAGGCCGGCGGCGCGCCGGTCGGCCGGGTCAGGGACGGGCTGACCGCGACCGCCCTCGTGCCGATCGTCGTCGTCGGCCTGCTGCTGGGCGCGACCGCGGTGCTGTCCTTCGCCGCCGGACCCTTCACCGCCGCCTTCGAGGCGACCTCGGCGCAACTGCTCGACAAGTCCGGGTATATCCGTGCGGTGCTCCAGCCCGCCGCGGGCCCCGGCAGCGGGGGGAACTAGGCCATGGCCATGCGTCTGTTTCCGCATCCCCTGCTCACGGTCTGGATCGTCGTCGTCTGGATCCTGCTCGTCAACACGATCACGTTCGGCCATCTGGTGCTGGGGCTGGTCCTGGGCGTTCTGATTCCGCTCACCACCAGCGCCTATTGGCCGGGGCGCCCGCGCGTGCGCTCTCCGCTGATGATGATCGAGTTCATGCTGGTGGTGCTCTGGGACATCGTGGTGTCCAACATCCAGGTCGCCTCGCTGATCCTGTTTCGCCGCGGCGACAGCCTGCAGTCGCGCTTCATCACCGTGCCGCTGGATCTCAACTCGCCGGAGGCGATCACCGTTCTGGCCGGGACGATCACGATGACGCCGGGCACGGTCTCGGCCGATATCAGCGCGGACGGCCGCGCCCTGCTGGTGCATTGCCTCGAGGCCGATGGGGCGGACGACACGGTCGCCCAGATCAAGCACCGCTACGAACGCAGACTGAAGAGGATCTTCGAATGATCGAAACCGCCTGTCTGATCGCGATGGTCGCTACCAGCTTCGCCATTATCCTGAATCTCTACCGGATGGCGCTCGGCCCCGACGTGACCGACCGCATCCTCGCCCTCGACACCATGGTCATCAACGCGATCGCCCTGATCGTGCTGCTCGGCATCGTCTACGGCACGGCGATGTATTTCGAGGCGGCGATGCTGATCGCCATGGTCGGCTTCGTGACGACCGTGGCGTTCTGCAAATACCTGCTCCGCGGCAATGTGATCGAATAGGATGCTGACCATGCACGGGATTGGCGAATGGGCCGTCGCGGCCTTGATCCTCATCGGAGCCTTCTTCATCCTCGTCGGCTCGTTTGGACTGGCCAAGCTGCCCGATATGATGCGGCGCCTGCACGGGCCCTCCAAAGCGACAACGCTCGGCATCGGCTCGCTGCTGATCGCCTCGATGCTCAACTTCATCGGGGTCAGCGGCCGGATCTCGTTCCACGAACTGCTGATCACGATCTTCCTGTTCCTGACCGCGCCGGTGACCGCTCATATGCTGGCCAAGGCGCATATCCTGCGCTCGCAGAAGGACCGAGGCAGCCTGTCGCCGACCGGCCGCCCGGCCGGCTGGGCCACCCTCGACGTCGACAAGTGAGCGCCGTGCAGCCGGGCAGGGAAAGCGTCTCTGGCGGTGCTTGACGCAGCCCTGTCGACGTCGCCGGATGCCGTCGCGTCTTCCATGGCGGCACCGGATCGACCGGATGCGAACGTCGATGGGCGATCCTGTCCCGTGAATTCGCCATATCCACCGGCCTTCCCGCGCCACCGGCTGGCCGCCGTTGGACGGACCAGCGCAGGGGCTGAAGGCGGTTCCGGAAGCGTCCATCGTCTGCTGCCTGGCGAGCGGGCGGTCACATTCGGCGCAGACCGAGCCGCAGCTGCTTCTCGATCTCGATCACGATGAAGAAGACCACGCCGATGGCGACGATCAGCACCCCGTCCGCCAGCGGAAGCGCCGTCGTGCCGAAGATGCGCTGCAACGGCGGCAGATAGGTGATGGCAAACTGCGCCACCGTCGCGACGGTAACCGTGATCCAGATCGCCCGTGTTCCGCGCGCGGCGGCAAAGGTCAGCGACGCGCCATGGATGTTGCGGATGAAGAACAGGTGGAAGATCTCCAGCACGACCAGCGTGTTCATCGCCATGGTCTGCGCCTGGGCCAGCGGATAGCCGCGGTCCATCGCATAGCTGAAGATCCCGAACACCGCCGCCAGGAAGAGCAGCGACACAAACAGAACGTGCCAGACCAGACCGCCGGTCAGGAGCGGCTGGCCGCGCGGCCGGGGAGGTCGGCGCATCGTTCCCGCCTCCGTGGGTTCGAACGCCAGGGCGATGCCCAGCGTGATCCCGGTGATCAGGTTGATCCAGAGAATCTGCACCGCCGTCACCGGCAGCGCCAGGCCCAGCAGAAGCGCCGCCACGACCGTCATGGCCTCGCCCGCATTGGTCGGCAGCGTCCAGCTGATTACCTTTGTCAGGTTGTCGTAGACCGTCCGTCCTTCGCGCACTGCCGCCGCGATGGAGGTGAAGTTGTCGTCGGCCAGCACGAGATCGGCGGCCTCCTTGGCGGCTTCTGAGCCTTTCAGGCCCATCGCCACGCCGATGTCCGCGCGTTTCAGCGCCGGCGCATCGTTGACGCCGTCGCCGGTCATGGCGACCATCAGCCCATGGGCCTGAAGGGCCATGACCAGGCGCAGCTTATGCTCCGGGCTGGTCCGGGCGAAAATGTCGGTATCGAGCACCTCCTGACGGAGCTGTGCATCGTCGAGATCATCGAGATCGGCGCCCGTCAGCACGTCGCGCGTATTGGCCAGACCGATCTGCTTGCCGATCGCGGCCGCCGTTCCCGCGTGATCGCCGGTGATCATCTTGACCCGGATGCCAGCGGCCGCGCAATCGGCCACGGCGGCAACCGCTTCCGGTCGTGGCGGGTCGATCAGCCCGACGAGCCCGAGCAGCGTGAGCTGCCCCTCGAAGGCCGAGGCTCCGATCGGCCCCGGTGCGGTGCGGCGGACCGCGAGCGCCAGCACGCGCTGGCCCTGCGCTGCGATCTCGTCTGCGGT
Source organism: Allobosea sp. (assembly GCF_030695125.1). Taxonomy (GTDB): domain Bacteria; phylum Pseudomonadota; class Alphaproteobacteria; order Rhizobiales; family Beijerinckiaceae; genus Allobosea. The sequence goes on from NZ_JAUYTP010000005.1 coordinate 16,297, forward strand.
GCGGCGCCAGGCCTCGGCGTCGATCTCCGTCACGCCATCGGGCGTCCCCTGATCGACGCACATGTCGAGCACGCGCTCGGGCGCGCCCTTGACGTGCAGGAGCGTGCCCAACGGGCCGGTATGCAGCACGGCCATGTAGCGGTTGCGGGCATCGAAGGGAATCTCGTCGGAGCGGTTCCAGCCCTGTCCCGAGACCGGATCGACCTTCCCGGCGAAGGCGAGCAGGGCCCCTTCCATCGGATCGCCCTCGACGATCCAGACGCCAGCAGTCTCATGCAGTTCGGCGTCGTTGCACAGCCGCGCTGCCAGGGCGATACCGGCGAGGCCTCCAGGCGCGGGGGAGATCGCGCCTGACGGCGCATAGCCTTCGCCCCCGACGGTGAACACGCCCTCCGGTGTCGCAACCGTAACCACTGCCATTTCATTGCGCGTGAGCGTACCGGTCTTGTCCGTACAGATGACGGAGACCGCGCCGATCGCCTCGATGGCTGGCAGCCGTCGGACGATGGCGTTGCGCCGCGCCATCGCCTGGACGCCGATCGCGAGCGTGATCGTCATCACCGCGGGCAGGCCCTCTGGGATGGCGGCCACGGCCACGCCGACCACCGCCATGAACAATTCCGCGAAATCGCGATGCGCCACGGCGTAGCCATAGAGGAGCAGCAGGCCGGCGATGGCGAGAATGAGCAGGCTCAGCCAGCGGGCGAAATGGTCCATCTGCTGCACGAGCGGCGTGGTCAGTTGCTCGACCCCGGCGATGAGCCCGCCGATCCGGCCGATCTCGGTGTTCGCGCCGGTCCCCGTCACCAGCCCCTGCGCCGTGCCCTGCGTCACGATCGTTCCGGAGAACGCCATCGAGCGGCGATCCCCGAGCGCGCTTTCGCTTGCCACGGGTGCGGCATTCTTGGAGACGGGCACGGATTCGCCCGTCAGGATCGCCTCCTGCACGGCCAGGCCGCGGACCTCGAGCAGCCGCAGATCGGCCGGGATCCTGTCTCCCGGCTCGAGCAGCACGATGTCGCCCGGCACCAGAGCCGCGCCGTCGACCGTGACGCGCCGGCCGTCGCGCAGCACCGAGGCGCGCGGCGCCAGCATCTGGCGGATGGCGTCCATGGCCTCGTCGGCGCGGCCTTCCTGAACAAAGCCGATGATCGCATTGGCAAGCACCACCGCGAGGATCACGCCCGTATCCAGCCAATGACCGAGCCCGGCGGTGACGACGGCGGCACCCAGGAGGACGTAGATCAGCACATGGTCGAACTGGACCAGAAAGCGACGCAGCGGGCCGTGCCTCTCCTGCTGCGGCAGAAGGTTGGATCCATGGGTCGCAAGGCGCGCCTTCGCCTCTTCGGCGCTCAGGCCGCCGGCGGTCGCTTCGAGCGTCGCCAATGCGTCCGCCGCCGGGATCGCATGCCAATCGGGTTGGGTCATCAGCCTCTCCACCGCGCTCCTGCGGGGACGGCCGCTCGCCTCGCAGGTCGCTCTCGCCGGAACGATAAGCGCAGGCTGCGCCAAGGCCGTTGATCGAGCGCAAGGCGAAGCCAGACGGCGCTGCCCAGAACTGCGGACTCTGACGGCGTGCCTCGGACTTCACGCCGAGCGGGGAAGAGAAACCGTGTTGAGCAGCGTGCTTCGGGGATCGGAGCGCGTCAGGCCTCTCGGGCTGCTCAACGTGTCGCCTTCGACCTCGACGAGCGGCAGCAGGCCCGGCGTTGCGGAATCGACATCATCGATTTCGATCGGCTGGCCTCGCCCGAGCCCTCACCCATCGGCGGCATCCACCTCAAGGCTGAGGGCGAGCATTCGCGGCAGGCCGCCGCAGCCGTGCAGTGGGCGGTGCAACGCCGACGCTTCCGCAAGGGCGGATTCAGTCACTGCATGTCATGGCGGTCATCCATCCCGGCATCAGCTTTCGGATGAGTGTCCGTCCCGATCGTCAATGGCGGAATGACCCAACGTTCGCGTGAAACCGAAGCGCAGAGGATGCGCCATGACTTTGCGCAGACGGGCGCATGGTTCCCATGGGATCTCCGGCATGGCGGTGTGGACGCCTCAATGGCTTTGCATCAAGCTCTGAAATCTGCAATCGAGATTGCGCATGGGCCGGCAGGGGGGAGGATCATGAAGGTGTTCAGGGTCGCGCCGGTTCTTCCGGGCGCCAGGGCTTTGATCGCCCTGATCGCAATGCCGTTCCCATCCCCTTCCCAGGGGCGTCATATCTCATCGGCAGGATGCCGATGCTGTGGTTGAGCGCGCGTATCGCGTGGTTCTGGAGTTGACCGATGTCCGATGTTGCGCGCCGCCTCGCTCTCATCTGCACCATGCTGGCCGCGTTGGCGGTCAGCGCCTGTGCCTCGCGGCCCGAGACGGGGTTTCTCGCGGCGGTCGGGGAGGCGGCGCCGGGCGCGACCGAACACACCATTCTGGTCGCGACCACGCGCCAGCGCGACGAGCGGCCCGGGACGCTGTTCAACGGTGAGCGGGCCAAGCCGCTCGATTTCGCGACGGTTCGCCTGTCGGTGCCGCCAACGCACAAGCCGGGCGAGATCGAATGGGCTTCGACAGCGCCGGGCAACCCGCAGACCGATTTCGTCGTCCGCCAGGCGGGCTATCTCGATGGCGACAAGGCGTTCCTGAAAGCGCTCAACGCGCAACTCGCGCAGCGACCGCGCGGCAGCCGCAAGGTGCTGCTGTTCATCCACGGCTACAACACGATGTTCGCCGAGAGCCTCTATCGCTTCGGCCAGGTCGTGCATGATTCGAAGGCGCCGGCTGTCCCGGTGCTGTTCACCTGGGCCTCGCGGGGCGCGGTGACGCAATATGTCTACGACACCAACAGCGCCACGGCGGCCCGCGACGATCTGGAGCGCACCATCCGGCTGCTCTTCGACAGCAATGCCGAGCAGGTCAACATCCTGGCCCACTCGATGGGGAACTGGGTCACCGTCGAGACCCTGCGGCAGATCAAGATTTCCGGCAAGACACCGCCCATGGGCAAGCTCGGCGCGATCGTCCTGGCCGCTCCGGACATCGACATCGACGTCTTCAAGTCGCAGATGCGCCGGTTCGGCAAGCCGAAGCGGCCGTTCTTCGTCGTCCTGTCAAAGGACGACAAGGCGCTCGCCGCGTCGCGTTTCATCGCCGGAGGGCAGGCGCGCCTCGGCGCCGACGGCAACACCGCCGAGTTGGCCGAACTCGGCGCGGTCGTCGTCGACATGACCGATGTCAAGGCGACGGATGCCAGCAATCACGGCAAGTTCGCGCAGCTCGCCGAAATCGCGCCCCAGCTGCGCACCGTGCTGGAGCAGGGCGTCCATCGCCCCCCCAGCGCGGGGAGCGCCACGCATGATGCCGTGACCGGATCGCTCGAGGCGATCGTGGCCTTACCGGTTGCGATTCTGGGGCTGCCGTTGAAAATCATCGCGCGCTAGGAGCAATCCAGACGTGATCGCGCCCTCGCTCCGACCGCTGCGCCATCAGCGCGGCGTCGCCGCGATCATCCCGGTCAGCTGGCCGCGCTGCGCGCATCCACCAGCCGATAGCCGACGCCGGGTTCGGTGACGATGAAGCGGGGGTCGGCGGCGTCGTCGCCGATCTTCTCGCGGATATGGCCCACGGCGATGCGCAGATAATGGGTGTCGGCGGCATGGGCCGGGCCCCAGATCGTCGTCAGCAGCTGCTTGTGGCCGACCAGCTTGCCGGCATTGCGCGCCAGCAGCGCGACGACGTCGAACTCCTTGCGGGTCAGCTTCAGCGAGGCGCCGTCCACGCTGATCGATCGGCTCGCCAGATCGATCTCGAGCCCGCCGATGCGGATGGCCGCCGGCTCTGCCGCGCGCTCGCGGCGGCTGCGCAGCAGCGCCCGCAGCCGCGCCAGCAATTCGCCGGTCGAGAACGGCTTGGTGACGTAGTCGTCGGCGCCGGCGTCGAGCGCCGCGATTTTCTCGGTCTCGGCATCGCGCACGGACAGGACGAGGATCGGCACGCTCGACCATTCGCGGATCGCCTCGATCACCGCCTTGCCGTCCATGTCGGGCAGGCCGAGATCGAGCAGCACGGCGTCCGGCGCCATCGTCGCGGCGCGCTCGATGCCCAGCCGGCCGCGGTCGGCTTCCAGCATCTCGAAGCCGCCGGCGCCGAGCACGATCGCGAGAAAGCGGCGGATCGGCGCCTCGTCGTCGATCACCAGGATGCGGGCGGGCTTGGGCTCGGTCATTCGGTCTCTTCGCTGCTGGAAGGCGCTAAAGCCAGCCTCATCACGATGGCGGTGCCGCGTCCATCAGGTCCGGCGCCGGCCATGACTGTGCCGCCATGCGCCTCGACCAGCCCCTTGACGATGGACAGGCCGAGCCCGGTGCCCGCCGGCCGGCTGTCGCCCTCCGCGACCCGGTGGAACAGGTCGAAGACCCGCTCGCGCTCGGCCTCGGGGATACCGGGGCCTTCGTCGGTCACGGCGATCTCGGCCATGGCGCCGTCGGCCCGCGCCGTGATCGTGATCGACGTTCCGGCCGGTGCATATTTCGCGGCATTCTCGACGATGTTGGCAATGGCCTGGCCGATCAGCACCGGATCGACATGGAGCGCCGGCAGATCGCGCGGGGTCTCGATGATCAGGCTGTGGCCGGCGAGCACGCGCTTCAGATCGGTGCGGACGACGCCGACGATCTCGCGCAGATCGACCGCCGCGCGCTTGGGCGCCAGCACGCCATGGCCGAGCCGCGTCATGTCGAGCAGGTTCTGGACATAGCGGTCGAGCCGGCGCGCCTCGTCCAGCGCCGTCAGCGTCAGCTCGCGCCGGTCGGCGGCATCGAGCACGCCGTCGGTCTCCGCGAGGCTCGACACGGCGCCGATCACCGTCACCAGCGGCGTGCGCAGATCATGGCTGACCGAGTTCAAGAGCGCACCGCGCAGCTTTTCGCCCTCGGCCGAGACGCGGGCGTCGGCCAGTTCCTCGGCCAGACGCGTGCGCTCGACGGCGACCGCGACCTGGTCCTCGACGGCGATCAGCAGCCGTCGCGTCTCAGGGTCGAGGCCGCGCAGCCTGTCCTTGAACCGCACGCCGACGACGCCGAGCGTTCGGCCCGCCGTGGCAAGCGGCACGAACAGCCATTCGCTCATCGGCAGCGTCGCCGTGCCGGCACCGGCCGGCTCGTTTTTCTCAAACGCCCAGCGCGCGGCGCCTTCGGCGCGGGCGTCGAGGTCCTCGATCGTGGGGTGGCCCTGCACCTGCTGCAGCGTTCCCGCCGCATCGGGCATCAGGATCAGCGAGTGGCCGTCGAGCGTGGCGGCGATGTGGAAGGCCGCCGCCCAGAGCACGTCGTCGGTCTCGGTCGCCGAGGCGATCTTGCGGGCGAAATCATAGAGCGTCGCGGTTCGCCGCTGCGCCGCGCGCATCGCCTCGACCTGCGCCTTCAACCGACTCGCCAGGCTGCCTGTGAAGACGGCGCCGAGGAGGTAGACAGCGACGGAGACGACGTCTTCCGGGCGCCGCATGTCGAGCGAATAGAAGGGTGGCGTGTAGAAAAAATTATAGGCGGCCGAGCCGAGCAGACCGGCGAGCAGCGAGGGCCCCAGCCCGTGCCGGGCGCCGACGACGAGCACCGCCGCGAGATAGATCGCGGAGATCGCGCCGCCGGGGACCGCGTCCCAGATCGAGATCGGCAGCGCCAGCAGCGTCGCGATCGCGATGGCGACCAGCGCGACAGCGTAGCCTTGCCAGGGGCCACGCAGCACCGGGCCGGCGGCCGCCTTGCGGCGCTCGATGCGGGCATGGGGCGTCACCACGGTGATCTCGAAATCGGTGGCGTCGTCGAGCAGCCGGTCCGCCACGGGCTCGCGGAAGACGCCGAGCAGGCGCTGCCACCGGGAGCTGTGCGAGCGCGGACGCCCGATGACGAGGCGCGAGACATTGCGCTGCCTTGCATAGCGCAGCACCTCGGCCGCAACGTTCGACTCCGCCTGCAGCACGACGGTTTCCGCGCCCAGCGTCTCCGCCAGGCGCAAGGCTTCGAGGGTGACGGCGCGCGTCTCGGCCGGAAGCGCCTCATGGCGCGGCGTCATCACCGTGGCGACGATCCAGGGCAGGCGGGCGCGCTCGGCCATGCGCCTGCCGGCCCGCACCAGGCTGCGGGCGACGGGCGCCTCGTTGATGCAGACGAGCAGGCGTTCCTCGGCCGGCCAGGGGCCCTTGACGGCATGGTCCTGCATCCAGGCCAGCATCTCGGCATCGACCCGGCTGGCCGCCGTGCGCAAGGCGAGTTCGCGCAGCGCGGTCAGCTTGCCCTTGCCGAAGAAGTTCTCCAGCGCCTGGCCGATCTGCTGCGGCACATAGACCTTGCCGTCCTGCAGGCGCTTGATCAGCTCCTCAGGCGGCAGGTCGATCAGCTCGATCGCGTCCGCCCGCTGCAGGAGATGGTCGGGCACCGTCTCCTGCACGCGCACGCCGGTGATGCGGGCGACGATATCGTTGAGGCTCTCGACATGCTGGATGTTCAGCGTGGTGACTACGTCGATGCCGGCATCCAGCACCTCGACGACATCCTGCCAGCGCTTGGGGTGGCGCGAGCCCGGCGCATTGGTATGGGCGAGTTCGTCGATCAACGCGATGGCGGGCTTGCGCGCGAGCAGGGCGTCGACGTCGAGCTCGCTGAGATCCTGGCCGCGATAGGCGACGAGCCGGCGCGGCAATTGTTCGAGGCCCTGGAGCAAAGCGGCGGTCTCGGCCCGCCCATGCGTCTCGACCAGCGCCACCACGACGTCGAGGCCCGCGCGCTGCCGCACGCGAGCCTCCTCGATCATCGCGAAGGTCTTGCCGACGCCGGGCGATGCGCCCAGAAAAATCTTGAGCCGACCGACGCTCCTCTCCTCTTCGCCGCGCGCCTCGGCGAGGAAGGATTCCGGTGTCGGTCTGTCGTCAGGCGCGCTCGGCATGGGGTCGCGACCTGAGCATCAGCGCGCCAGCCTGTCGAGGGCGAGGTTGAGCGCCAGGACGTTGACGCGAGGCTCGCCGAGCACGCCGAGCAGAGGCGGCTCGACCTGCGCCTGGACGAGTTGCCTGACGCGCTCCTCGGCCAGGCCGCGTGCCGCGGCGACGCGACCGATCTGGACAAGGGCGGCCTGTGGCGAGATGTGGGGATCGAGCCCGGAGCCTGACGCCGTCACGAGATCGGCCGGTTGCGCCCCGCCGCCGAGCGCCGCGACGCGCTCGGTGATCGCCTGCTTGAGCGCAGCAGAGCTGGGACCAAGATTGGAGCCGGTCGAATTGGCCGCATTGTACGGGCTTTCGACAGTCTTGGCCGGGTCCTGCGGATCGGCCGCCGCGGTGGCCGAAGGCCGGCCGTGGAAGTAAGTCTCCGCGGCGAAGGACTGGCCAATCAGCGCCGCCCCGATCACGGCACCGTCCTTCAGAACGGGCGAGCCGTTGGCCTGGAAGGGCAGCACCGCCTGGGCGACGCCGGTGACGGCGAGCGGATAGGCGGCCCCCGTGAGGAGGCTAAAGGCGCCGAGCAGGACGAGCGCGGGACGAAAATAGGAGGTCATGGTGTCTGTCTCCTCAGGCGAGATGAAGCAGGTCGACGATCAGGTCGATCGCCTTGATGCCGATGAACGGAACGATGAGGCCGCCGAGCCCGTAGATCAGCAGGTTGCGGCCGAGCAGCTGGGATGCGGAGGCGGGGGCATAGCGCACGCCCTTCAGCGCGATCGGGATCAGCGCGACGATGACGAGCGCGTTGAAGATGATCGCCGACAGGATCGCCGATTGCGGGCTGCCAAGCCCCATCACGTCCAGCACCGCCAGCCCCGGATAGGCGGTGACGAACAGCGCCGGCAGGATGGCGAAGTACTTGGCGACGTCGTTGGCGATGGAGAAGGTCGTCAGGGCACCGCGCGAGATCAGGAGCTGCTTGCCGACCATGACGATCTCGATCAGCTTGGTCGGGTCGCTGTCAAGGTCGATCAGGTTGCCGGCCTCCTTGGCGGCGGGCGTGCCCGAATTCATCGCGACGCCGACATCGGCTTGGGCCAGCGCGGGTGCGTCGTTGGAGCCGTCGCCGCACATCGCGACAAGCCGCCCTTCCGCCTGCTCCTTGCGGATCAAGGCGAGCTTGGCTTCCGGCGTGGCCTCGGCCAGGAAATCGTCGACGCCGGCTTCCGCTGCGATGGCGGCCGCCGTCAGCGGGTTGTCGCCGGTGATCATCACCGTGCGGATGCCCATGCGGCGCAGCTCTGCGAAGCGCTCCCGGATGCCGGGCTTCACCACGTCCTTGAGATGGACGACGCCGAGCACGGCGTTGCCGCGCGCCACCACCAAGGGCGTGCCGCCCGAGGAGGCGATCTTGCGCACCGCCTGCTCGACGGCGGCCGACAGCGCGCCGCCGGTGAGCTTCGCCATGGTGTCGGAGGCGCCCTTGCGCAGCGCGCGGCCGTCGGGGAGATCGACGCCGGACATGCGGGTCTGCGCCGTGAAGGGCACGAAGGTCGCTCCGGCCCCGGCCGAGGGATCGAAGCCGAAGCGCGTGGCGGCCAGATCGACGATCGACTTGCCTTCGGGCGTGTCGTCCGACAGCGAGGCCAGGAAGGCGGCCTCGGCGAGATCACGCTCGCTGACATTCGCCGCCGGCTCGAAGGCGCTGGCCATGCGATTGCCGAAGGTGATCGTCCCGGTCTTGTCCAGCAGCAGCACGTCGATGTCGCCGGCCGCCTCGACCGCGCGGCCGGATTTGGCGATGACGTTGGCCTTCACCAGGCGGTCCATGCCGGCGATGCCGATGGCCGAGAGCAGCCCACCGATCGTGGTCGGGATCAGCGTAACGAACAGGGCAGCGAGATAGATCACCGGCAGCGTCGTGCCCGACCAGGAGGCGAAGAAGGGCAGCGTCACCACGACGAACAGGAAGACCAGCGTCAGCGCCGCGAGCAGGATGTCGAGCGCGATCTCGTTGGGTGTCTTCTGGCGCTTGGCGCCCTCGACCATCGCAATCATCCGGTCGAGGAAGGTCTCGCCCTGGCGGGCGGTGACGCGCACCACGAGCCAGTCCGAGACCAGCCGCGTGCCGCCGGTGAGCGAGGACCGGTCGCCGCCGGATTCGCGGATGACGGGGGCCGACTCGCCGGTGATGGCGCTTTCGTCGACCGAGGCGACGCCCTCGATGATCTCGCCATCTGTCGGCACGATGTCGCCGGCCTCGACCAGGATGACCTCGCCGGGCTCGACGAGTTCGACCTCCTTGGTGCCGTAGACGACCCGGTTGGCCGGATCGACCAGCACCTTGGCGAGCGCCGAGGACCGGGTCGACCGAAAGGCGTCGGCCCGCGCCTTGCCGCGCCCCTCGGCGACGGCCTCGGCGAAATTGGCAAACAACACCGTGAACCAGAGCCAGATCGCGATCTGCAGCCCGATCCAGAACACCGGGCCGCCGGTCAGCCCCTCGCGGACAACCAGGATGGTGGCCAGAACCGAGACCACCGCGGTCGAGAACATCACCGGGTTGCGCGCGAGGCTGCGCGGATCGAGCTTGCGGAAGGCCTGCAGGATCGCAGGCTTGATGATGACGGGCGAGAACAGGCCCATCTCGGAGGGAGCGTGCTTGCTCATGGGATGGCTTTCCAACAGCTCTAGAAGCTCTGCCCGGCCAGGATCGAGACATGCTCCGCGATCGGGCCCAGCGCGAGGACGGGGAGGAAGGTGAGGGCGCCGACGATCAGGATCGTCGCCAACAGGAGCGTGACGAAGAGCGGTCCATGCGTCGGGAAGGTGCCGGCGGTCTCGGCGGCGGGACGCTTGGCCGACAGGCTGCCGGCGATCGCCAGGATCGGGATGATATAGCCGAAGCGGCCGAGCAACATCGCGATGCCGAGGCAGGCGTTGTGCCAGGGCGTGTTGGCGGTGAAGCCGGCGAAGGCCGAGCCGTTGTTGCCGGTCGCCGAAGTGTAGGCATAGAGCAGCTCGGAGAGCCCGTGCGGGCCGGCATCCTGAACCGAGGACTGCGCGTTTCCGGTCGCGATGGCGAGCGAGGCCAGCACGAGGATGCCGAGCGGCATGACCAGCAGGGTCAGCGCGGCGAGCTTGATCTCCTTCGCCTCGATCTTCTTGCCGAGATATTCCGGCGTGCGGCCGACCATCAGCCCCGCCAGGAAGACGGTGAGGATGACGAAGAGCAGCATGCCGGTGAGCCCGACGCCGACGCCACCAAACACCACCTCGCCAAGCTGGATGTTGAGCATGGCGACCAGCCCGCCGAGCGGCGTGAAGGAATCGAGCATCGCATTGACCGAGCCGTTGGAGGCCGCCGTCGTCGCCGCCGCCCAGAGCGTGGAGGCGAAGATGCCGAAGCGCACCTCCTTGCCCTCCATGTTGCCCGCAGTGGGATCTATGAGCCCGGCATGCAGTGGGTTGCCCAGCCGCTCCGCGCCGTAGATCGCGCCAAAGCCGACAAGGAACAGCACCGCCATGGCAGCAAACAGCGCGCCGCCCTGCCGGCGGTCGCCGACGAGCCGGCCATAGGTGAAGCAAAAGGCGACCGGGATCAGCAGGATCGAAATCGTCGTCAGCAGGTTGCTGAGCGCGTTCGGGTTCTCGAAGGGATGCGCCGAATTGACGTTGAAAAAGCCGCCGCCATTGGTGCCGAGCTGCTTGATCGCGACCTGGCTGGCGACGGGGCCGAGCGCGATGCTCTGCTGGGCGCCTTCCAGCGTTGTCGCGTCGAACGATCCCGCCAGCGTCTGCGGCAGGCCGAGCGCGACCAGGACCAGCGCCAGGACGAGCGAGGCCGGCAGCAGGATGTAGAGCGTCGTCCGGGTCAGATCGACCCAGAAATTGCCGAGCACGCGGGTCTGCTTCGCGGCAAAGCCGCGCGCCACCGCGGCCGCCACCGCCGCGCCGCTGGCGGCCGAGACGAAGTTCTGCGTCGTCAGGCCGAGCATCTGGCTGAGGTTCGAAAGCGTCGTCTCGCCGCCATAGGACTGCCAGTTGGTGTTGGTGACGAAGGAGATCGCCGCGTTGAAGGCGAGATGGGCCGACAGCGCGTCGAAACCCTGCGGGTTCAGCGGCAGGACGTTCTGGAAGCGCAGCATCAGGAACAGCAGTGCAAAGCCCGCCGCGTTGAAGGCGAGCAGGGACAGAGCATAGGCCTGCCAGCGCTGCGGCTGCGGCCGGCCCTCGCCGGCGAGCCGCAGCAGGGCGTTTTCGACGGGCGCGAGAAACTGCGCTTCGCCGGTGAAGACGCGGGCCATGTAGTGGCCGAGTGGCCAGGCGAGGGCCAGCAGCAGGGTCGCGAAGATCAGGAACTGGATCAGATCGAGGGTCATGGGGAGCGAGACCTCTCAGAAGGATTCGGGGCGCAGCAGCGCCTTGAGCAGATAGGCCAGCAGCAGCGCGGCGGCGCCCAGACCGAGGATGATGTCGAGGGGCATGATGCGCCTCACAGCCGCTCAGTGGCGGAAACGGCGATGCCGGCGAGCCCGAACAGTGCGAGGCCGCCGAGGAAGAAGAGGGTGTCGATGATCATGGTGAGGCTCCGATCGTGTGTTCGATCGGAGCTAGGGGCGATGCCCGTAAGGCCGCCATGTCGAATGAGAGCGCGAGACGTAACGTCCGCGTAAAGCATCGCGGCCCTTCGGCTTGGGCGCGCGACAGGGAGCGGGCCGAACCAGTCGGCCCGCGCTCGCGCCGGGCTCGACGCCGCGTGAACGGCTGGCGGTCTTGAGGCCGCCCCCGCGATGGGGGGATCAGCCTCTCGCGGCGACCAGACGCTTGACGCGCACGACCTCGGCCAGCGCCAGCAGCAGGTGATAGAGCACGCGCACCGGAACGGCGGCCCGGTCCGGCGCGCCGGATGCGTCGATCCGGTTGACCCATAGGCCGCTGTCGGGATCGACGAAGCGTTCGAACATCAGCGCGAGATGCGGGTCGAGCCGCGCGGCCGCCACGGGGTCGTGCTCGAACGCGATGCGGGCGCTCAGCGCCTTGAGATATTCGGTCTGCGGCCAGAGCAGGGCCGCCGCGTCGAGCGTGCCGCCATCGGGCCCGATCTCGTTGACGACGGGATGCGCCGGCCCCTGACCGTGATGCCGCTCGGCAAAGTCGTAGAGCGTCCGCGCGAGAGCGCGCGCGCTGGTGCCGCCGGTGAGGCGGTCGTGATGGTACAAAAGCCAGGTCCATTCGTAATGATGGCCCGGTTCGCGCACCAGCCCGGCGCGGCCGCTGGCTGGCTGCCAGTCGGCGGTGAAGAACTCGCCGAGCGAGCCCGTCGCGAGGTCGAGCATGCGCTCCCGCATCAGCCGCACCAGCCCGTCGGCGCGGTCGAGCCAGCGCGGTGCACCGGAGGTTTCGGCCAGGGCATGGCAGGCTTCGAGCAGATGCATATGCGGGTTCTGCCGGCGCGGCAGGGTCCCCAGCGTATCCTCGGAGAAGCCCCCGTCGGGATGGGCGAGCGCCGTCTCGATGAAGCCCATCACGGCGTCCGCCCGCTCCAGCCAGATGCGCTCGCCGCTCGCCCGCGCGAACCAGCCGCAGGCGAACAGAACGAAGGCGAGGTCATAGAAGTCCGACTTCGCGTCGACAGGCTCGCCGTCGAGGCCGCAGCGATGGCTGAACAGGCCGTCGGGGCGCCGGCAATGCTGCCAGAGAAACGCCATGCCGTGGCGGGCCGCAGCGAGCGCACCGGGCACGCCGAGGATGTGGGCGTGGCTGAAGACATAGGCCAGCCGCGCGGTCACCAGCGTGGTGCGAACCGCGCTGTCGACGGGCCTGCCGTCAGGAGACACCAGCTCGACATAGCCGGGCTGCCCGGGCGTCCAGGCCCGGGCGAGCCAGCCCGGCAGCAGCGTACCGGTGAGCCAGCCCGCGATGGCGTCGGCCTCGTATCCACGCATCGCGCGCTCCTCGCATCCTGCCCGACCCGCCCCGGGGTTCGAAGCGTCACTCTCGCCGGGCGGTCATAACTGACGGCATGCCTCCGGCGAATGCAAAACGCACTGAAGCGCGGCAGCCGCCGCCGCCATACAGCCCGCGCCGGGCCGTCAACGCGGAAGGGCAGGGCTCAGCCCGGCCCGGCTGCTGCGCGGCGTCGCCAGCAGAAGGTGCGTTTCCGACGCCGCGATGCCGGCGATCAGGCGCAGCCGCGTCAGGACCCCGTCGAGGGCGGTCAGGCTGTCGGTGCCGAGCTCGGCGACGAGATCCCATTTGCCGCTCGTCGTGTGGATCGCCGTCACCTCGGCGAAGCCTGTCAGCGCCGCGACCACGCGGTCCTTGGCGCGTCCCTCGACCTCGATCAGGGTGATGCCGCGCACGGGGGCCGAGACCGCGTCCGCCCGCAGGATCACCGTGTAGCCGACGATCTCGCCGGCCTGTTCGAGGCGCTCGATGCGCGCCCTGACCGTGGCGCGCGACACGCTGAGCTCGAGCGCGAGATCAGACACGCCACGACGGCCGTTCCGGCGCAGCAGCGTGATCAGGCGCTGGTCGAGCTCGTCCATCGGTGATTGTCCATTCTGAGCGATTGGCCTTTCCATAACGGAAATCCGGCTTGTCATCCATGCCAATCTGGCGGGTTCATCCCGCCATTGCCGCGCCCTAACCTAATCGCAGGGAGGCGAGCACGCATGAGACAGACCACTTGCATTCTGCTGGGCGCACCGGTGCAGGACGGCACCGGGCGGCTCGGTTGCGACATGGGGCCCAGCGCCTTCCGCGCCGCCGGCATCGGGCCGGCCCTGCAGTCGCTCGGCCACACCGTGATCGACCGCGGCAACCTCGTCCCGGCGCCGCGACGCGACCTCACGCACGCCAACCCCGCGCTGCACGGCCTGCCCGAGATCGTGGCCTGGACCGAGGCGCTGTCGCAGACCGTCTACGAGACCGGCGCTGAGGGCCTGACCATCGTGCTGGGCGGCGATCACAGCCTGGCGGCCGGCACGCTCGCCGGCCATGCCCGCCGCGCGAGCGAGGACGGCCGCAAGCTCTTCGTGCTCTGGCTCGATGCCCATCCCGACCTCCACACGCTGGAGACGACCGAAAGCGGTCATCTCCATGGCGTGCCGATGGGCTATGCGCTCGGTCTCCCCGGGTTCGCCGGGACCTTTCCGCCGCTGGCGGCTGCGCTCGATCCCTCGCGGGTCTGCATGATGGGCCTGCGCAGCGTCGATGCGGCGGAGCGGCGGATTCTGGCCGGCAGCGGCGTGCATGTCCACGACATGCGTGCCATCGACGAGAACGGCGTCGGCGTGCTGCTGCGGCGCTTCCTCGACATCGTCGAGGCGCAGGACGGCATCCTCCATGTCAGCCTCGACGTCGATTTCCTCGATCCCGACATCGCGCCGGGCGTCGGCACCACCGTGCCGGGCGGAGCGACCTTCCGGGAGGCGCATCTGATCATGGAGATGCTCCATGACAGCGGCCGCGTCGCCAGCCTCGACCTCGTCGAGCTCAACCCCTTCCTCGACGATCGCGGCCGCACGGCGAGGCTGATGGTGGACCTCACCGCGAGCCTGATGGGCCGCAGCGTGCTGGATCGCCCGACGCGGAGCTACTGAGCATGGACCGCAAGCTCAACCTCGTCCGCTTCGTCAGCGTCGACCGGATGATGCGCATCGTCGGCCGGCACGGGATCGAACGCGTGCTGACCGACCTCGCGGCCTGCATCGAGGCCGATTTCAGGCGCTGGGAGGTCTTCGACAAGACAGCGCGCGTCGCCTCGCACAGCCATGACGGCGTTATCGAGCTGATGCCGACCAGCGACGGGCGGCACTACGCCTTCAAATACGTCAACGGGCACCCGCGCAACACGCGCGACGGCCGCCAGACGGTCACCGCCTTCGGCGTCTGGGCCGATGTCGCGACCGGCTATCCGCTGCTGTTGAGCGAGATGACGATCCTCACCGCGCTGCGCACAGCCGCGACCTCGGCCATGGCGGCCAGGTACCTCGCGCCGCACGGTGCCCACACCATGGCGCTGATCGGCAATGGCGCGCAGTCGGAGTTCCAGGCGCTCGCCTTCAAGGCGGTGCTCGGGGTCGATCGCCTGCGGCTCTACGATACCGATCCCGCCGCGAGCGTGCGCTGCGCCCACAACCTCGCGGATTTCGGGTTCGAGATCGCGATCTGCCGCTCGCCGGACGAGGCCGTGCTGGGCGCGCAGATCGTGACCACCGCCACCGCCGACAAGGCCAACGCCACCATCCTGACCGACAACATGGTCGGCGCCGGCATCCACATCAACGCGGTCGGCGGCGACTGCCCGGGCAAGACCGAGCTCCATGCCGACATTCTCCGGCGCAGCGACATCTTCGTGGAGTATCCGCCACAGACGCGCATCGAGGGCGAGATCCAGCAGCTCCCCGCCGACCATCCCGTCACCGAACTCTGGCGCGTCGTCACGGGGCAGGCCGAAGGCCGGCGCGAGGCGCGGCAGATCACGCTGTTCGACTCGGTGGGGTTCGCGATCGAGGATTTCTCGGCCCTGCGCTGGCTCGCCTTGGAGGCCGCCCGCACGGGCGAATACGATGAGCTCGACCTGCTGGCCGATCCCGACGAGCCGCGCGACCTGTTCGGCATGCTGCTGCGCGCCGGGGCGGGCCCGGCCGTCGCGCCTCAGCGGCCGCGGGAGGTCTGCGAGACCAGATAGCTCGAGATGGCGTCGGTCAGCTGCGCCGCCTTGGCGACATTGTCGGCGTTCGAGACCATCAGCGCCGTCACCAGCGCCTCGATCACGAGCAGCGCCGCGACATTGCTCGACGACAGCACGGGATGGGTGCAGCGGGCGATGAGGACCTCGCCGGCAAGCGGGGCGAGCGGCGATGCGGCCGAGTCGGTCAGCGCCACGATGGCCGCCTTGCGATCGGCGGCATAGCGCGTCAGGTGCACGACATCGGTGGCGTAGCGCGGGAAGGAGATGGCGATCAGCACATCCTCCGGTCCCAGCGCCATCAGGCGGCCGGCGGCATTCTCGGTGCCGCCGAACTCGACCACATTGACGAGCTGGCGACAGAAGGGCTGCAGGCCGAGCGTCAGCAGCCCCGCCAGATGGGCCGAGAGGCCGAAACCCATCACATAAACGCAGCGCGCCGATGTCAGGCGGGCGACGATGCGCGACAGGCCCTCGGGCTCGATCGCCTCGGCCGTGCCGCGCAGATTGGCCAGCGTGTCCTCCAGCCCCTCGCGCAGCGGCGAGCGCCCGTCCTCGCGGTTGAAGCTGCCGCGCAGCTTCTCGACCGGGCGCAGCACGGCCTGGAGCGTGTCGGCGAGCGCGGCGCGCAGATCGGGAAAGCCGCTGAAGCCCAGCAGCCGGGCGAACCGCGACAGGGTCGCTGTCGAGACGCCGGTCGCGGCCGCGAGATCCTCGATCGACAGGGCCGAGCCGCGCACCGGATTGCGCAGGAGGTGCTCCGCGATGACGCGATTGGAAGCCGATCCCGAGGCCTGCAGCGCCAGCAACTTCCGGCCGAGCTCGGAGGCAGCGAAGGCCATGTCGCTTCCGCCGCTGCCACCCAGACCATTGTGAAGGGATATTTTCATGTATTGACCTTATGAAAATTAATCGCCAGTGTGAAGCCCGAGCCGTTAACCAAGACCACTGATCGGGAGAATGTCATGCTGAAGCGTACCGTCCTCGCCTGGGCCGCAACGGCCTCGATCGCCCTCGTTCTCGGCCAGCCGGCGGTGGCCCAGGCCACGAAGCTGCGAATCGGGGTAGAGGGCAATTATCCGCCGTTTTCGATGATCGCGCCCGACGGCAAGCTGGGCGGCTTCGACATCGACATCGCCAATGCCATCTGCGCGCAGATGAAGGCCGAGTGCAGCTTCGTCCAGCAGGAATTCGACGGCATGATCCCGGCGCTCAACGCCAAGAAGTTCGACATGATTGTCGCCTCGATGACGATCACCGAGGCGCGCAAGAAGACCGTCGATTTCTCCGATCCCTATTACGACGTGCCTTCGCGCTTCGTCGCCAAGGCGGGCGCTTTTGCCGATCACTCGCCGGCCGCGCTGAAGGGCAAGACCATCGTCGTGCTGCGCAATTCGCCGCGCGCCGCCTATCTGGCCGAGAACTACAAGGACAGCACCATCGTCTTCGCCGGCAAGGAGACCGAGGTCTACATGGAGCTCGCCGTCGGGCGCGCCGATGTCGGCTTCGGCTCCTCGGTCGTCTCCGGCGAGGCCTTCCTGAAGAAGCCGGAAGGCAAGGGCTACGCCCAGCTCGGCCCGGCGATCCGGATCGGCGCCGGCTCGGGCGTCGGCATCGCGATGCGCAAGGGCGACGATGCCCTGCGCACCCAGGTCAACGCCGCGCTCGCCGCCTTCAAGGCCAATGGCGGCTACAAGGCGCTGGCCGACCGTTATTTCGACTTCGACATCTCGGGGTCCTGAGGCCGGCACCCGGCGTCAGGGTCGGGCCTGACCCGGCCCTGATGGGCCGGGCCGGCTCCCCTCGTTTCGCGGGACATGGCCAGGGCTCGCCCGGCCATGACGCCCCTTCATGCCGATCCGGACGAAGCCATGTTCCTCCACGGCTATTTCCCCGCCATTCTCGAAGGCCTGCGCTCGACGCTGCTGGTTTCGGCCGTGTCGCTGGCGATCGCCTGCGTCTTCGGGCTGATGGGGGCCGGCGCCAAGCTGTCGGCCTCGCGGGCGGCCAACATCGCGGCCGACACCTATACGACGCTGATCCGCGGGCTGCCGGAGCTCGTCCTGCTGCTGCTGATCTTCTATGGCGGCCAGATCCTGATCAACAGCCTCGCCGACAAGGCCGGGCTCGGCTATCTCGACATCAACCCCTTCATCGCCGGCACGACGACGCTGGGCTTCATCTTCGGAGCCTATCTGACGGAGACCTTTCGCGGCGCCATCCTCGCCATCCCGCGCGGGCAGAGCGAGGCGGGTCTCGCCTATGGCATGAGCCGGGGCCAGGTGCTGCGTCGTATCGTGCTGCCGCAGATGGTCCGCCACGCCATTCCCGGCTTCACCAACAACTGGCTGGTGATGATCAAGGCCACCGCGCTTTTGTCGATCATCGGGCTCGACGACATGGTCCACCGCGCCAACCTCGCCTCGGCCGCCACGCGCGAACCCTTCACCTTCTACGCCGCGATCGGCGGGATCTATCTCGCGGTCACCACGGTCTCGATCCTGCTGCTCGGCTGGGTCGAGCGGCGCTTCTCGCTTGGCGTGCGCAAGGTGGAATTCTGATGGTCGACTGGGCCCTCATCGCGGAATCCTGGCCGCTCTACATCAACGGCCTCAAGGTCAGCCTGATCCTGATGGCGATCTCGGTCTCGGCGTCGTTCCTGCTTTCGGTGCCGCTGGCGATCGCACGGGTCTCGCCCAATCCGCTGCTCTCGAAGCCGGTTTTCCTTTACACCTATGTGATCCGGGGCACGCCGCTCCTGGTGCAGCTCTACATGATCTATTTCGGCCTGGCGCAGTTCGAATGGCTGCGTGAGAGCGCGGCCTGGCCGCTGTTCCGCAACGCCTGGTTCTGCGCCTGGCTGGCCTTTGCCCTCAACAGCACGGCCTATACGACAGAAATCCTCGCCGGCGCCTTGCGCCAGACGCCCAGTGGCGAGCTGGAAGCCGCGCGCAGCCTCGGCCTGTCGACCTTTTCGATCTACCGCCGCATCCTGTTGCCGAGCGCCATGCGCCGCGCCCTGCCGCAATACGGCAACGAGCTCGTCATGGTCATGCATGCGACCTCGATCGCCAGCGCCGTCACCATCGTCGAACTCACCCGCACCGCCCGCGACGTCTACTACAACAACCTCGCCCCGCTCGAGGCCTTCGGCCTGGTGGCGGTGTTCTACTTCGTCATCACCTTCACGCTCGTCGGCCTCGTCAAGCTGCTCGAAGGCCGATTCCTGAAGCACCTGCGGCCCAAATCCGCCGACCCGAAACCCGCCTGACGCCATGCTCACCGAAACCATCGCGATCCCCGCCGCCGCCCCCGGCACGGCCCACCACCTCACCGTGCAGCGGTTCGGCCGCGCCGGGGCGCGGCCTTGCGTCTACATCCAGGCCGCTCTCCATGCCGACGAGATCCCCGGCATGATCTGCGCCCAGGCGCTGCGCCGGGAGCTCCTGGCGATCGAGGCGGCGGGACATCTGCAGGGCGAGGTGGTGCTCGTGCCGGTCGCCAACCCGCTCGGGCTCGGCCAGCAGGTGCTGGGGCAGCCGGTCGGGCGCTTCGCGCTGGGTGATGGCGGCAATTTCAACCGCGACTTCCCCGATCTGTGCGTCTCGCTCAGCCGCATCGGCGAAAACCTGGCCGACGCGCCGCAGCACAACCTGGCGATCATCCGGGAAGGCCTCGCCGCAGCCCTGTCCGAGGTGCCGGCGCTGACGCCGGCCCAGCATCTGAAGAAGACGCTCATGGGCATCGCGCTCGGCTGCGATGTCGTGCTCGACCTGCATTGCGACGCCGAAGCCGCGATGCATCTCTACACCCATACCGCATCCGCCGAGATCTTCGCCCCGCTCGCCGCATTGCTGGGCGCGCGGGCGATCCTGCTGGCCGAGGTCTCCGGCGGCGATCCCTTCGACGAGGCCCTGAGCCGGCCCTGGTTCGACCTCGCCCGGGCCTTTCCGGGCCAGCCCGTGCCCTTCGGCTGCCATTCCGTCACCGTCGAGCTGCGCGGCCAGCGCGATGTCGGCCACGAGACCGCCACCGCCGACGCCGCCGCGATCCTGGCCTTCCTGCGTCATCTCGGCGTGATCGCCGGCGCGCTGCCCACCCTCCCGCCGGCGCTGTGCAGCGCGACGGCGCTGGAGGCGTCGGAGCCGCTGATCGCGCCGTTCGCCGGCATTCTGGTCTATCGCCGCGAGGTCGGCGAGGACGTCGGCGCGGGCGATGTCGTCGCCGAGATCGTCGATCCGCTCACCGGCGAGACGACCCCGGTCGCCGCCGCGTCGGGCGGTGTCTTCTATGCGCGCTCGGCGCTGCGCTTCGCCGTGCCCGGCAGCAGGCTGGGCAAGATCGCCGGCACCCGCATGACGCGCAGCGGCAGGCTGCTGAGCCCATGACCGAGCCCAAAACCCAGCCCATGACCGAGCTGATGACGGAGGCCGCGATGGAGTCGTCGAGCGCGAGGGCGGGCGCGGAGCCCGCGACCAAGCTTCAGGCCGAAGACCTGTGCAAGCGCTTCGGCGCGGTCGACGTGCTCAAGGGCGTCTCGCTGTCGGCCAGGGCCGGCGAGGTGATCGCGATGATCGGCTCGTCGGGGTCGGGCAAGAGCACTATCCTGCGCTGCCTGAACCTGCTGGAGAAGCCCCATGCCGGCCGCATCATCGTCGGCGGCGAGGAGTTGCGGCTCATGCCCGGCAAGGGCGGCGAGCTCGAGGCGCAGGATCCCGCCCAGCTGCAGCGGATCCGCGCCAGGCTCGCCATGGTCTTCCAGCAGTTCAATCTCTGGGCGCATATGACGGCGCTCCAGAACGTCGTCGAGGCGCCGATCCGCGTGCTCGGCCTGTCGCGCGCCGAGGCGACCGAGCGGGCCGAGCGCTATCTCGCCCGCGTCGGGGTCTCCCATCGCAAGGACGCCTATCCGGCGCATATGTCGGGCGGCGAGCAGCAGCGCGTCGCCATCGCCCGGGCGCTCGCCATGGAGCCGGAGGTGATGCTCTTCGACGAGCCGACCTCGGCGCTCGACCCCGAGCTCGTCGGCGAGGTCCTGCGCGTGATGCGCTCGCTGGCGGAGGAGGGCCGCACCATGCTGGTCGTGACCCATGAGATGGGGTTCGCCCGCGAGGTCGCCAACCGCGTGATCTTCCTGCACCGCGGCGTGATCGAGGAGGAAGGCGCGCCGGCCGAGATCCTGGCGCAGCCGCGGAGCGAGCGCCTGCGCAGCTTCCTCTCCAGCAGCCTGAAATAGGGCGTCCGCCGCCAGCGGGCGGCCGAGATCGCGTGCAAGTCCGCGCGCAAGAGTCCGCAAGATCGACGATGACGCGGCGGCCCCGGTGAGGCACTCTCAGTGTCACGATGATCCTGCCCGACACCCCGCCCGACCCGCAGCCCCGCCTGCGCATCTGCCTGCTCGGCGCGACCGGCACGATCGGACGCGCCACGCTCGATGCGCTGCTGCGGCGCGGCCATGAGGTGGTCTGCTTCACGCGGGCGCCTGCCGGCGCCAGGGGCGCGGATCCCCGCCCGGAGCGCGCCCGCCTGCCGGAGGGGACTGCAATCCGGCCGGTCGATTTCGGCGATCCCGCCGCGCTTGCGACGGAGGGGTTCGCCGGCGAGCGCTTCGACGCCGTGCTGTCCTGCATGGCCTCGCGCAGCGGGGCGCCGGCGGACGCCTGGGCCGTCGACCACCGCGCCCATCTCAACGTGCTCGCGGCGGCGCAGCAAGCGGGCATCGGCCATTTCGTCCTCCTCTCGGCGATCTGCGTGCAGAAGCCGCTGCTGGCCTTCCAACAGGCCAAGCTGGCCTTCGAGGCGGCGCTGATCGGCTCGGGCCTGCGCTATTCGATCGTCCGGCCGACCGCCTTCTTCAAATCGCTGTCGGGGCAGATCGAGCGCCTGCGCCAGGGCCGGCCCTTCCTGATCTTCGGCGACGGAACCCTGACCGCCTGCAAGCCGATCAGCGACGCCGATCTCGCCGACTACCTCGTCGGCTGCCTCGACGATCCGCACCGGTGGAACGCCATCCTGCCGATCGGCGGACCCGGCGAGGCGATCACGCCGCGCCAGCAGGGCGAGGCGCTGTTTGCGCTGCTGGGGCGCGAGCCCCGCTTCCGATCCGTCCCCGTCGCGGTGCTCGATATCGTCATCGCGACGCTGAAGCTGCTCGGCGCGGTCGTGCCGCCCCTGGCCGCGAAAGCCGAGCTCGCCCGGATCGGCCGCTACTACGCCACCGAATCCATGCTGGTGCTGGACCCCGCGACCGGGCGCTACGATGCGGCGGCGACGCCCTCGACGGGAACCGACACCCTGGTGTCGTTCTACCGCGCGGTCGTGAACGGCGCGGCCGCGCCCGAGCGCGGCGACCACGCCGTGTTCTGACCCCGCCGCACCGCAACGGGACGGCGGCGTCGCTGGAGGGGGCGGGCAGGGGCGGGCAGGGCGGCACGCCTCCGCCTTCCGCCCGCCGGCCGGCGTCGGATCGATGAGGGGCAGCGGAGCGCCGCGAGGCGCGTTGGGTAACAGGCCGCATCCGTTGAGCCAGGACGCGGCGCGGGCAGATTGAGCCACTGCCCGCACGCCCCGTGGCGCTCCGCTTGCCGGCGATTTGTGACCCCGGGCCGCGCTTATCGGGTCGAAAGCCAGCCTCCGCCGCGAGCCCTTTCGACGCCAGTGCCCCTCATCGGGTTGTCGCGTCTACTCGGGCATGGGACGCAGGCGTGAGCCATAAGACCGTTCCAGCGAGCTCCTCGCACAGGGGCCGTAGTACCCCCAGGGCGGTGCCCCGAAGCCTCCCGGGACTGGCGTGCAAAGCCAGCCGCAGGCGCCGCGCCCATCCCCACCATGGCTGTGCCTTCCGGATGGCTGCCCCTCGGGGATGAGGTGGGGCATCGTAGGGTGAGAGAGAAGCGGCGGGGATAAGTCAGCCTCCTTCTCCCCTCGGGGGAGAAGGTCCGGCAGGGGATGAGGGCGCGCCCCACCGGCCCTCATCCGTCACGGCTTCGCCGTGCCACCTTCTCCCCCGAGGGGAGAAGGGATCGCGCCCTTCGCCGTATCCTAGACACTCATGCACTCTCCCGCTCCCGAATGGGAAAAGGGCTGCACAGCAAGAGAGAAGACTAGATGCGCAGAACTCTAAGTCGATAGCGAGGAATATTTGCTAAAGCACAACTGAATACGCATATTATTTAAGCAACTCGGGGCATATTTTTGAGCATAACCTGATCTTCTGATGCGATGCGGTAAGCGTTCTGATAAGCGTCAGCAATATTGCTATCAACAAATATTCTGTTTCCTATCAATTCAAGCGCTTCTTCAAGTACGGTTACAAGCTTAAGGAAATTCTCTTGGCCTTGATGCTTTTGATTAAGATGGCGGAGGTAAAAATTCTTAAAACCCTTTAGCCGGAAGCCAACGAGCGTGCGTGACTCCATTTCTAGCGCAAGAGTTAATGTCTCATCAATGCGCCTGTATACGCATGCTGCATCCTCGCGAAGATATTCAACGCTATCAGACGCCTCATAGTATATCGCTACTGGGACATAAGTCCCATGATCGATTGTAATTGAGGGCTGGTCGATCATGTCACTTTACCAAGCTTGTTTGCGATATCGCTCCTCGAAGTCGATTGGCAGCAAAGGCTCATTGGGACTTGCTTCAACAAATCCCCAATGGGTGATAACGCCCGAGGCGCTTGATGCCTCCTGTTTGTGCCGGCTCCGACCGACGACATCAATGCGCACATGCGTGACAAAGACAAGGCCGGCGGCAACGGGTGCAATCTCCCCTTGACACGCCAAGGCCGGTTTGTGGCGAACATAAAATTCCGGTTTCGTTATGAATGAGTAAACATCGAACCCGTGATTGTCGTCGGCTAGGGGGCGCTTCAGCCCCCTGAAGCACGCATGCGCATCACGAATAGACATCAATGGTCTGGTATCAAGCTGTTGAGTTATTTTGGAGGCATTGGGTAGCGGTGGAACCCTACCGAATATGAGGCTCCAAGCACTAAAGACAGGTTGGTATTTGCAGTTTTCGATGTCTTTTTGAAGATCGTGCTGCGCAAAACGGTAGAGACCGGGTTGGTCTCTGCCGAAAGGTGAGCGGCCGATCACGATGTTGGGTAAATCTCGCCATGGCGATGGCCTATGGCCACCGCCGTCGATCAACACCAGGCTGGGGCGGGAGGTGATAGAAGCCTTCATGGCGAAGTTTCCCCGCTTTCCACAGCTGCTATCTCACGAACACCCCGTCGTGCTGCCACACGTGTTGCACTTCAAACACGTGCCATTCCGCACCAGCGTGAAGTTGCCGCACTCGCCACAGCTGTCGCCGACATAGCCCTTCATGATCGCCTCGGCCCGGCGCTCGGACGCCGAGGGCTGGGCGGCCGGGGCCGCGAAGCCGAGCTTGGCCATCTCGGCCTCGCCGAAGGCCTCCGGCTCCTCCTTCAGCGCGGTGGCGCCGACCGTGGTGAAGGCGGTGACGGTGGCGCCGCCGCGGGCGGTCGTCTCCGTGCCGACAGCAAGGCCGCCGCCGCCCTGGATCGCGTGGAAGTTCATCGGCTTGCCGCGGCGGAAACCGGTCGAAGCCAGCGGGCTCGTGGTGATCGGCGTCGTCGTCTGGGGCGCCTTGTCCTGGCCGACGCCGCCGCCGATCACGTCATGGCCGATCTCGCTCGGGTCGATATGGGCGAGGTCGTGCCGGCCGAGATAGGAGATCGCGAGTTCGCGGAAGACATAGTCGAGGATCGAGGTGGCGTTCTTGATCGACTGGTTGCCCTGCACGAAGCCCGACGGCTCGAAGCGCGTGAAGGTGAAGGCCTCGACATACTCCTCCAGCGGCACGCCATATTGCAGGCCCAAGCTGACCGCGATGGCGAAGTTGTTCATCATCGCCCGGAAGGCGGCGCCCTCCTTGTGCATGTCGATGAAGATCTCGCCGAGCCGTCCATCGGCATATTCGCCGGTGTGGACATAGACCTTGTGGCCGCCGACGACCGCCTTCTGGATGTAGCCGGTGCGGCGGGCGGGCATCTTCTCGCGCTCGCGGATGACCTTCTCGACGATGCGCTCGACGATCTTCTCGGTGAGCTGCGTCGTGCGCGCGGCCATCGGCATCTGCTGCAGCGCCTCGACCGCATCCTCCTCGTCGTCCTCGTCGGCGATGAGCGCCGAGTTCAGCGGCTGGGAGAGCTTCGAGCCGTCGCGGTAGAGGGCGTTGGCCTTCAGCGCCAGCTTCCAGGAGAGCATGTAGGCGCTCTTGCAATCCTCGACCGTGGCGTCGTTGGGCATGTTGATGGTCTTGGAGATCGCGCCGGAGATGAAGGGCTGGGCGGCCGCCATCATCCGGATATGGCTCTCGACCGAGAGATAGCGCTTGCCGATGCGCCCGCAGGGATTGGCGCAATCGAAGACGTTGTAATGCTCGGTCTTGAGGTGCGGCGCGCCTTCCAGCGTCATCGCCCCGCAGACATGGACATTGGCGGCCTCGATCTCCGCTTTGGAGAAGCCGAGGAAGGGCAGCACCTCGAAGGCGGGATCGTTGAGCTTCTCGGCGGGGACCTTCAGCGTGTTGACGAGGAAATCCTCGCCCAGCGTCCATTTGTTGAAGACGAACTTGATGTCGAAGGCGGCCTTCAGGTCCTTCTCGACCGCGTCGATCTTGTCCTGCGGGAAGCCCTTGGCCTTGAGCGAGCCGTGGTTGACGCCCGGCGCCTGCGCCATCGAGCCATGGCCGACGGCATAGGCCTCGATCTCGGCGATCTCGTGCTCGCGGTAGCCGAGCGCGCGCAGCGCGTCGGGCACGGCGCGGTTGATGATCTTCCAGTAGCCGCCGCCGGCGAGCTTCTTGAACTTCACCAGCGCGAAGTCGGGCTCGATGCCGGTCGTGTCGCAATCCATGACGAGGCCGATCGTGCCGGTCGGCGCGATCACGGTCGCCTGGGCATTGCGGTAGCCATGCTTCTCGCCGAGCGCCAGCGCGTTGTCCCAGGCGATGCGGGCACGCTCGGACATCAGCGAGGAGGTGCCGCCGAGACGGGCCAGCGTGCCATGGTCGAGCGGCACGGGGGTGACCTCGAGGCCCTCATAGCCGGTGGCCATGCCATGGGCCGCGGTGCGGTGGTTGCGGATGACGCGCAGCATATGCGCGGCGTTCTTCTTGTAGCCGGGGAAGGGGCCGAGTTCGCCCGCCATCTCGGCCGAGGTCGCATAGGAGACGCCGGTCATGATCGCGGTCAGGGCGCCAGCCAGGGCGCGGCCCTCGTCGGAATCATAGCCCAGGCCCATGCTCATCAGCAGGCCGCCGATATTGGCGTAGCCGAGGCCCAGCGTCCGGTACTCATAGGAGAGTTCGGCGATTTCCTTGGACGGGAACTGCGCCATCGTCACCGAGATCTCGAGCACGACGGTCCAGAGCCGGCAGAGATGCTCGTAAGCGGCGACGTCGAAGACCTTGGTCTCGTTGTCGTAGAACTGCAGCAGGTTGGCGGAGGCCAGGTTGCAGGCGGTGTCGTCGAGGAACATGTACTCCGAGCAGGGATTGGACGCGCGGATGCGGCCCGACGCCTTGCAGGTGTGCCAGTCGTTCATCGTGGTGTTGAAGTGCAGGCCCGGATCGGCCGAGGCCCAGGCGGCGAAGCCGATCTTCTCCCACAGATCGCGGGCCTTCAGCGTCTTCATCACCTTGCCGGTGGTGCGGCCGGTCAGGTTCCAGTCGCCGTCGTTTTCGACCGCGCGCAGGAAGTCGTCGGTGAGCGAGACCGAGTTGTTAGAGTTCTGGCCGGAGACGGTGAGGTAGGCCTCCGAATCCCAGTCGGTGTCATAGATGTCGAACTTGATGTCGGTGTAGCCCTGCTTGGCGAACTGCATCACGCGCTTGATGTAGTTGTCGGGCACCATCGCCTTGCGTGCGAGCTTCACCTCGCGCTTGAGGGCGGGGTTCTTCTCCGGATCGAAGCAGGAATCGCCTTCGCCCTCGCAGTTCACGCAGGCCTTGAGCACGGCCTTCATGTGCTTCTGGACGGTCTTGGAGCCGGTGACGAGGGCGGCGACCTTCTGCTCCTCCTTCACCTTCCAGTCGATATAGGTCTCGATGTCGGGATGGTCGACATCGACCACGACCATCTTGGCCGCGCGGCGCGTCGTGCCGCCCGACTTGATCGCGCCGGCCGCGCGGTCGCCGATCTTGAGGAAGGACATCAGGCCCGACGAGCGGCCGCCGCCGGCGAGCTTCTCGCCTTCGCCGCGTAGCATCGAGAAGTTCGAGCCGGTGCCCGAGCCGTATTTGAACAGGCGGGCTTCGCGGACCCAGAGGTCCATGATGCCGCCTTCGTTGACGAGGTCGTCCTGCACGCCCTGGATGAAGCAGGCATGCGGCTGGGGATGCTCGTAGCTCGACTTCGACTTGGTCAGCTTGCCGGTCTTGTAGTCGACGTAGAAATGGCCCTGGCTGGGGCCGTCGATGCCATAGGCCCAGTGCAGGCCGGTGTTGAACCATTGCGGCGAGTTCGGCGCGACGCGCTGGGTCGCGAGCATGAAGCGCAGCTCGTCATGGAAGGCGGCGGCATCGTCTTCCGAGGTGAAATAGCCACCCTTCCAGCCCCAATAGGTCCAGCAGCCTGCGAGGCGGTCGAACACCTGCTTCGACGAGATCTCGGAGCCGGACCGCTCGCCCTCGGGCAGCTTGGCGAGCGCCGCCTCGTCGGCGACCGAGCGCCAGAGGAAGGAGGGGACGTCGTTCTCCTCGACCTTCTTGAGCCGCGCCGGCACGCCAGCCTTGCGGAAATACTTCTGCGCGAGCACGTCGCTGGCGACCTGCGACCACGCCTCGGGCACCTCGATGCCCTCCAGGCGGAACACGATCGAGCCGTCGGGATTGCGAATCTCGCTCACCGCCGAGCGGAAGGGAATGGCGGCGTAAGGCGACTGTCCGGCGGAGGTGTAGCGGCGCTCGATGCGCATGATCCGTCATTCCCTGATGCTTGCCGCGGGCGGGTCACGCCTCGCGCGGCCGGTTGATCACCGGCTCCTGATGTCAGCCCGAACTCGGTTTGATTGCCCCGTGGACGTCGCGGCGTTGTGGCCCGCCTCGCTCGTCCGGTTGCGGCCAGAAAGACCGCGCGCGCCTCTTCGACGCCACCGTTGCCGGTGTGCCGCGCAAGACCGCCTCGACCCCTCTGGAAACTCTTTCGCAGGTGTCGATTGGCGTTTCCGCCGGCCGTCACGCGACTGTCAAAACCTAGTCCCGGATGGGGCGTTCCGTCAAGGATTAGTGCCGCGCAAACCAGGTGGGCACGACATCTGGTGGGTCGGTGTGAGTTATGGGGATAAGTTCCGGCAACCCCGCTAAGCCATGGGAATCGCGACAGGATTCCGGCACTGCGGCCAGATTGCCACAAGCGCGCGCCGAATAGGAGGCCGCGACGGCGGACCGGGAATGATGCCCAAACGTCATCGGGCCGCCTCGCGCCGACGGAGTTGAAGGCTGCGTCTCCACCGGGCCGATCAAGTGTTTGAATCCATGCCGTCTTGGCCGGTCGCGCGGCCGGCGCGGCCCTTGGCCCAAACCCGAATCGACATGCCGCGAATCTGCGGGCACGGCTTCCAGCGGCGACCTGGAACCCGCCCTTAAGCAGGCTGTGCAAAGGTCGGGGGGACCTCACGGGAACGTCGCGCCATGCACATGCGGGCTGTGTTCGCCATGCTTCTGTTCATCGGCGCGTGCTCGCCGGCGGGCGAGCCGCTGTCGCGCGACTTCGCGGGCTGGTGGCGCCCCGAGGCCGGCAAGCTCGGCTGCGAGCGCGCAGCGATGCGTTTCGAGCGCAACCAGGTGCATGTGCGCCGCGACGCGCGCTTCGTCACGGTGTTCGAGATCACCGAGGCGAAGCTCGCCCCCGGCGAGGCCCGGCTGACGCTGCGAATCGCCGACGAGGCCGCGCTCCTCGCCGCCATCGATCAGGGCCGCCCGGCGATGGCGACCGAACTGCCCAAGCGGGCGATCGTCTTGACCTTGCGGCGCGCGGGCGATCGCCTCGTACCGAACAATGCCTTGATCCAGGAGAGCGGGCCGCGCGGCTTGCGCGCTCCCGGGCGAGGCGAGGCGCGCGCCATCACCCAGATCTTCACGATGACGCCCTGTCCGGTCTGACGCCCGCGCCTGCATCGCGCCGGGCTGGACAGGGCGCGCCCCGCTCTTCATAAGTCCCCGCAGTTCAATCGACCGCGACGCGCGCATCTCCACGAAGGCGACATTGCCATGAAGCCCTGGCTGCTGCAGATCTTCACCTGGTGGAACGGCCAGACACTGGGCACGCGCTTTCACACCTGGCGCTTCGGCGAGCGGGTCGGCGAGGACGAGTTCGGCAATGTCTATTACCGCACCAAGGGTGGGGTGAAGGACAAGGCGCTCGGCTTCCAGCGCCGCTGGGTCGTCTACAACGGCGACATTGAGGCCTCCAGGATCCCGCCCGGCTGGAATGGCTGGCTGCACCACACCGTCGACGTCGCGCCTTCCGAGGAACGCTACGAGGCGCGCGAGTGGCAGGAACCGCACCAGCAGAACTGGACCGGCACGCCGCAGGCCTACCGCCCCAAGGGCTCGACGCTGGCCGAAGGCGAGCGGCCCTCCGCCACCGGCGACTACGAGGCCTGGACGCCGGGCCGCTGACACCGCGCGGGGCAGGGCGGCCTTGCGCCCTTTTTCCGCTGCGATTGGCGTGTTACTGCGCGGGCGTCGCGGGCCGCCCGCGCTTCCGCTAGAGATTCGCAAAGCCGCCATGCCGTCGCCCTTTCGTCATCCGGTTCTGGCCGGCCTGGTCTCGAGCACGCTTCTGTCACTGGCTCTGACCGGCCCGGCCTCAGCCGACCGCATCCGCAACCCCACCGCGGTCTTCGCCGGGCTCGACAAGATCACCGGCCGGATCATCTCCTTCGAGGTCGCGGTCGACGAGACCGTGCAGTTCGGCGCCCTGCAACTTACCCCGCGCGTCTGCTGGACGCGGCCGCCGACCGAGGCGCCGCAGACCACGACCTTCACAGAGGTCGACGAGGTCACCTTCAACAACGAGTATCGCCGCATCTTCACCGGCTGGATGTATGCCGCCAGCCCCGGGCTGCACGGCGTCGAGCACGCGATCTACGATGTCTGGCTGACCGACTGCAAAGGCGGCACCGAACTCGTCGTCGATCCCAAGGAGCCCGAGGCGCCGATCGCGGAAGAGCCGCGCCGGCCGCGCACCGCGCCGGCCCGCGATGTCAACCAGCAGCCCGGCCTGCCGCCGCCGCCCGCGCCCGGCCAGCGCATCGACGTGCTGCCGCCCCAGGGCGTGCCGGTGGCGCCGCGCCAGGCGCCCAGCCAGCGCTTCTTCCCGACCAATCCCGGCCGCGACCCGACGGGCGGCAACTGAGGCTCAGGCCTGACCGCCGGCTTCGA
Organism: Allobosea sp.; assembly: GCF_030695125.1. GTDB lineage: Bacteria > Pseudomonadota > Alphaproteobacteria > Rhizobiales > Beijerinckiaceae > Allobosea. The sequence goes on from NZ_JAUYTP010000005.1 coordinate 46,338, forward strand.
TCGCCGCGACGGCCTCGGGCCCGCGCAGAATCCGTCCCGGGGACCAGATCGCCCAGTCGCCGGGCGCGGCCAGCGCCCGCTCGAGCAGGCGCTGATAGGCCGCCCGCGGCACCTCCTGCGTGCCGAACTGGGCGAGATGAGCGGTCTGGAACTGCGCGTCGAGGAGGCTGTAGCCGCCCTGGCGCAGCCGGGCGACGAGATGCACCAGCGCCACCTTGGAGGCGTCGGTCTCGCGGTGGAACATGCTCTCGCCGAAGAAGGCCCCGCCCAGCGCCAGACCGTAGAGACCGCCGACCAGCCGGCCCTCGCGCCAGCATTCGACCGTGTGGACATGGCCGATGCGAAATAAGGCGCCGAAGATCGCGCGGATGCGGTGGTTGATCCAGGTCTCGGGCCGGTCGGGTCGCGATTCCGCGCAGGCTTCGATCACGGCCTCGAAATCGCTGTCGATGCGGACCTCGAAACGCTCCGACCGGACGGTGCGCGCCAGCCGCGAGGCGAGATGGAAGCGATCGAGCGGGATCACGCCGCGCTGCTCGGGCTCGACCCAGAACAGGTTCGGGTCGTCGGCCGTCTCCGCCATCGGAAAAATGCCGGCAGCATAGGCCCGCAGCATGATCTCCGGCGTGATCTCGGGCGAGCGGACGGGGATGGAACGGGCCTTCATGCAGGCAGGGGAGCGCGGAGCGGCGCGGGAGTCAAACGACGATGTCATTATCCTCAGCCCTCATCCTGAGGAGCCGCGAAGCGGCGTCTCGAAGGACGCTCCAGCCAGCACTGAAGCGATCAGGAGCATCCTTCGAGACGCGCCTGTGGCGCTCCTCAGGATGAGGGCTGAGAGAGGATGCGGGCCCTAGCCCTTGCTCGGCTCATCCATGCCACCGGCGGCGAGGAATTTCTCGAGCCAGTGGATGTTGTAGTCGCCGTTCAGGATGTCTTGGTTGCGCACCAGCGTGCGGAACAGCGGCAGCGTCGTGTCGACGCCGTCGACGACGAACTCGTCGAGCGAGCGGCGCAGCCGCATCAGGCACTCGGCCCGGTTACGGCCATGCACGATCAGCTTGCCGACCAGGGAATCGTAATGCGGCGGGATGGTGTAGCCCTGATAGGCGGCTGAATCGACGCGCACGCCCAGGCCGCCCGGCGTGTGGAACGAGACGATCTTGCCCGGCGAGGGCCGGAACGTCGCATGATGCTCGGCATTGACGCGGCACTCGATGGCATGGCCCTCGATGACGACGTCCTTCTGCTGGATCGAGAGCGGCGCGCCGGCCGCGATCCGGATCTGCTCGTTGACCAGGTCGATGCCGGTGATCATCTCGGTGACCGGATGCTCGACCTGGATGCGCGTGTTCATCTCGATGAAATAGAACTCGCCATCCTCGTAGAGGAACTCGATCGTGCCGGCGCCGCGATACTGCAGCTTCGACATCGCCACGGCGCAGATATTGCCGATCCGCTCACGCTCGCCGGCGTTCAGCGCAGGCGAGGGGCCTTCCTCCCAGACCTTCTGGTGGCGGCGCTGCAGCGAGCAGTCGCGCTCGCCGAGATGGATGGCGTGGCCCCGGCCGTCGCCGAGCACCTGAATCTCGATATGGCGCGGCTTCTCGAGATACTTCTCGATGTAGACCGCGTCGTCGCCGAAATTGGCCTTGGCCTCGGTGCGGGCGGTCGAGAGCGCGACGGACATCTCGTCCTCGCTGCGCACGACCTTCATGCCCTTGCCGCCGCCGCCCGACGCCGCCTTGATGATGACGGGGAACCCGATTTCGGCGGCGATCTTCAGCGCCTCGCCATCATCGGTGACGCCGCCCTCGGAGCCGGGCACGCAGGGGATGCCGAGCGCCTTGGCGGTGCGCTTGGCCTCGATCTTATCGCCCATCGAGCGGATATGCTCGGCCTTCGGGCCGATGAAGGTGATGTTGTGCCGGTCGAGGATCTCGGCGAAGCGGGCGTTCTCGGAGAGAAAGCCGTAGCCCGGATGAACGGCGTCGGCGCCGGTGATCTCGCAGGCGGCGATCAGGGCCGGAATATTGAGATAGCTCTCGCGGGCGCTCGGCGGGCCGATGCAGACGCTTTCGTCGGCGAGGCGCACATGCATGGCGTTGGCGTCGGCGGTGGAATGCACCGCGACGGTGGCGATGCCGAGCTCCTTCGCCGCGCGCAGCACGCGCAGCGCGATCTCTCCGCGGTTGGCAATCAGGATCTTGTCGAACATCTTGGGCTCGCCGTTGGCCTTGAGCGTCACTCGATCACCAGAAGCGGCTCGCCATATTCGACGGGCTGCCCATCCTCGACCATGATCGCCACGACGGTGCCGGCGCGAGGCGCGACGATGTCGTTGAAGGTCTTCATCGCCTCGACCAGCAGGACGCGCTCGCCCGCCTTAACGACCGAGCCGATCTCGACGAAGGGCTTGGCATCGGGCGAGGGGCGGCGATAGGCGGTACCGACCATCGGGGAGGGCACGGTGCCGGGATGGGCGACCGCGGGCTTGCCTTCGGCCGGCGCGGCCGCGACCGGCGCGGGCGCGGCGGCATAGGCCGGCGCTGCCGCCGGCACCTGGACGGTGGCGGTGATCGTGCGCGCAACGCGCACGCGCAAATCGCCCTTTTCGACCTCGATCTCGGTGAGATCGGTCTCGTTCAGGAGCTGCGCGAGTTCGCGGACCAGTTCGGGGTCGATCGGGCTCTTGGTCGCCATGGCGGGTTCACCGTCTTCGTGGTCTTGAAAGGGCGCGCGAGAAAGGCGCCCGCGTTGCATGAAAAAAGCCGGTCAGGCCGGCTTGGCCGCGCGCTTGTGGAGAAGCGGCACGATCGCGTCGAAAGCAAGGTCGTAGCTGGCGACGCCGAAACCGCAGATCACGCCGACGCAGACCGGCGCCATATACGAATGGTGCCGGAATTCCTCGCGGGCATGGACATTGGAAACATGGACCTCGATGGCCAGCGCATCCGTGCCCTTGATCGCATCGCGCAAAGCGACCGAGGTGTGGGTGTAGGCGCCGGCATTGATGATGATTCCCGCACCCGCCAAGCCAGCCTGCTGGATGAAGGTGACGAGCTCGCCCTCGAAATTCGTCTGCTTGAAGAAGAGCGCGACTCCCGCCGCTGTCGCCCGGGCCTGCAGCCGCTCCTCGACACCCTGAAGCGTCACCGCGCCATAGGTGGCGGGCTCGCGGGTGCCGAGCAGGTTGAGATTGGGACCGTTGAGGACGTGGACGGCAACCATGGCGCAGCGGGTTTCCAGCGCCGCCCCAAGGCGGCGGACGCCGTCCTCATAGACGCTGGCGGCCGGCAGGGGAAGCCTGCCGAAGCGTCAGATCTCAGCCGTTGCAGGTCGCCTTGCCGCATTTGCGGACGGAGTCGATCTTCTGCTTGAGCGCCGCCGTGCCGACCGCGCCGAAGACAACCTCATCGCCGAGGATGAAGGCGGGGGTGCCGGTCAGGCCCAGCCGATCGCCCAGCGCCACCGTGTCCTCGATCACGGCGCGCGTCTGCGCCGAGTCCATGTCCTTCTTCAGGCGCTCGACATCGGCGCCGGCTTCCTTGGCGACTTCGAGCGCCTTGGCGCCATTGATCCGCCCCTTGGTCGCCATCAGCTTGTTGTGGAAATCAAAATACTTCTGGCCCTGGAGCTGCGCCATCGCCGCGACCGCGACGCGGCTCGCCTCGACCGAATCGGGCCCGAGGATCGGGAAGTCCTTGATCACGACGCGCAGCTTGGGATCGTCCTTGGTTAGCAGGCGGACATCCTCGACAGCCCTTTTGCAGAAGCCGCAATTGTAATCCATGAACTCGACGAGGGTGACGTCACCCTGCGGGTTGCCGACGATGGCGGAGGTCTTCGGATCGATCAGCCGGGCCATTTCGGCCGTCACCGCGCTGCGCTGCGCATCCGCCTGGGCGACGGCGTTGCGGCGCTCGAGTTCGACCATCGCCTCCTGGATCAGTTCGGGGTTCTGCAGCAGCGTCTCGCGAATCAGCGCGACGACGGCCTTGCGCTGCTCCGCCGTCAAACCCGGGGTCGGGGTCTGCGTCTGAGCCGACGCGGGCAGCGTGGCCGCAGCCAGGCCGAGGCCGAGCGCCAGAGCCGTCAGCAGGCGGCTCGATCGCCGGAGCAGGGTCAGGAGGGCCATGTCGTTGTCCTTCTCGGTGCCGGCCTTTGAAACCGGGGGCAAAGCTGTCACACAATCTCCGCCCGCTTCTCGTCCGTCGTAAGGCAGGCGTCAATTCACAGCTTTGCCACCGGTTGCGGGGTAATGACGCGTCGGCTACGCCCACGGACACACAAACGCCGCCGCGGACGCATCATGTCAGACACCAAGCCGACGCCCGGGCTCGCGCCCGGTAACGCCTCGCTCGCGCCGCAGGAGGCGTTGCAGCCGGCAGAGCGGGTTGCCCGCGTCCAGCCCTTCATCGTCATGGACGTGATGAACCAGGCGGCCGCGATCGAACGCGCCGGTGGTTCGGTCATCCACATGGAGGTCGGCCAGCCCTCGGCGCCGACGCCCGCGACCATCCGCGCCGCCGCCGGCCGTGCGCTGGAGCAGGGCCGGATCGGTTACACCCAGGCGCTGGGCACGGATTCGCTGCGGGCGCGCATAGCCCGCCATTACGGGCAAGCCTATGGCGTCGAGGTGCCGGGCGAACGCGTCGTCGTCACCACCGGCTCCTCGGGCGGCTTCATCCTGGCCTTTCTCGCCTGCTTCCAGCCGGGCGCGCGCGTTGCCATCACGGCGCCGGGCTATCCGGCCTATCGCAACATCCTGATCGCGCTCGGTCTCGAGCCGGTGGCGATCGAGGTCGGGCCCGAAACCCGCTTCGCCCTGACGCCGGAGTTGATCGCCAGGGCACATGCCGATAAGCCGCTGGCGGGCGTGCTGACGATGAGCCCGGCCAATCCGACCGGCGTGGTGATGGCGCCCGAGGCGATCGCGGCCGTGGCGGCCGAATGCCGGCGGCTCGGGCTCTGGTACATTTCCGACGAGATCTATCACGGGCTGACCTATGACCAGCCGGCGACCACCGCGCTGGCCGCCGACCCCGACGCGATCATCGTCAATTCCTTCTCGAAATATTACTGCATGACCGGCTGGCGCGTCGGCTGGCTCATTGTGCCACAGCGGCTGGTGCGGCCGATCGAGCGGCTGCAGCAGAACCTCTCGATCTCGGTGCCCTATCTCAGCCAGGTCGCGGGCGAGGCGGCCTTCGAGGCCACCGCCGAATGCGAAGCGATCAAGGCCGGTTACGCGGAAAACCGCGCCTATCTGCTGCAGGCGCTGCCGGCGATCGGGCTCGGCGACTTCCTGCCGGTCGACGGCGCCTTCTACATCTATTGCGACATCGGGCGATACAGCAACGATTCCATGGCCTTCTGCCGCGACGTTCTCACCCAGTCCGGCGTCGCCATCACGCCCGGGCTGGATTTCGACGAGGGCCGCGGCGCCCGGACGGTCCGGCTCTCCTTTGCCGGTTCGCTGAGCGAGTGCGAGGAGGCGGTGTCGCGTCTCGGCGGCTGGCTGCAGCACCGCTGAGCGGCGCCGCTTGCCAAGGCCGGCAGGGCGGCAGCAATCTGCGCTGACGGTGGGGGAGACGCGATGAGAGTTCGGGGGATTCGATGGTGGCGGGCTGCGGCCGGTGCCGCTCTGGGTCTTCTCGTCGCCGGGGCGCCGCTGGCCCTGGCTCAGGCTCAAGCACCATCCCCCGCGCCGCCGGCGGTGGTGTTGACGCTCAAGGGCGATGAGTCGGCCGAGGCAATTCGGACAATGGTCGAGGCGCTGGCTGGCTCCGGCCGCCAGGTCGAGATCCGGATCGCCGCGCCCGCCGCGACCGGGACGCAAGCTCAGGCTCCGGCCGCAGCCGCGCCCCGCGCCGTCGTCGCGGAGGACACGGTCACGACCCAACTCGACGCCTTCGTCGATCATGTCGTCGAGGGTCTGGATTATGGCGGCAGTGCCATCCCCCATATCGCCGAACTGGGCCCGGCCTGGGAGCGGGCCTGGCGGGACAACCGCAACGGGGCGAGCGGCCTCTCGGCGGGCGGGCGGATCGGCGTGATCCTGCTGCTGGCCCTGGCCGTCGCCGGAGCCTTCCGCCTCGCGAGCGCAGGCTGGTTTGCCCCGAAGCTGCGCCCGGCCGGGCCGGCCTTCACGCCCCGGCTCGTCGCTGCCGCCTGGGGGCTGCTTCAGGATCTCGCCACGATCCTGCTGGCGCTCGCCGTGGCGCGGTTCACCCGCAACAGCTGGCTGCCCGAGCCCGATCTTGCGCTGGCGACAGTCACCACGATGGCCAACGGGGCCGTCATCGGCGCGCTGTACATCGCGGTGGGCCGCTTCCTGCTCTCGCCGGGCGCGCCTGAACGGCGGATCATGCCGCTGCCGCGCGCGGAGCGGCATTTTGGCCTGCTCGTCGTCTATGCGGTCGTCACGCCCATCATCATCGTGGGTCTGCTCCTGGCCGGAAGGGTCTCCACGGGGCCGCTGCCGCTCGCCGGCCTGCTCACGCTGTCGGGAGCCGTGGCGCTCGTCTTCAAGCTGTGGTGGTTTTACGATCTGCGCCGCGATCTCGCCGTGCTGATCCTCAGCGGCTCGGCCCAGCCGGGCCCCTGGCGGCGGCTGATCGCGCTGGCTGCACCGTGGTTCTACATGGCGACGGCGATCGCGCTGTGGGCGATCGGGCGCGCGGCGGCGATGATGACCAATGGCGGGCGCTGGGCCGAGGCCGCGGCCCTGACGCAGACGGCGATCGTCATCATCCCGATCCTGGCCGTCGGCATCGGCAGCTGGCTCGACTGCCGCGCGGCACGCCGCGAGGTCGAAGCCGGCGCGACGCCGCTGACTCATGCGACGAGCGCTGCGCTGCGGGCCGGTGCGGTCGGCGTGCTCTGGGCGGCGGGCTTCTTTGTGCTCGCCCGGCTCTGGGCCGGCTTGCTGCTGGGGATGAGCACCGGCCAGTTCACCGCCTTTTCGCGACAGGCGGCGGGCGTCGCGATCTTCGCCTTCGCGGGCTGGGTCGCGCTCGTCTTCCTGCGCGCCTTCTTCGACGGGTATGCGCCCCGGCGCCGCGCCACCGGCCCGGGCGACGAGGACGAAGCGCCTGGCGACGGCGTGCCCTCGCGGCTGGCCACCGTGCTGCCCGTGCTGCGCGGGGTCGTGCTCGGCGCCGTGGTGGGGCTCACCATCCTCATCGTGCTGTCGCGGCTGGGCGTCGATATCGGCCCGCTGCTCGCCGGTTTCGGCATTCTGGGCCTGGCGATCTCCTTTGGCTCGCAGGCGCTGGTGCGCGACATCGTCTCGGGCGTGTTCTTCATGCTCGAGGACGCCTTCCGCGTCGGCGAATATGTCGACACCGGGCGCCTGAAGGGCACGGTCGAGAAGATCTCGCTGCGCTCGATGCAGTTGCGCCACCAGAGTGGGCAGATCCACACCATCCCCTTCGGCCAGATCCAGCAGCTGACCAATGCCAGCCGCGACTGGGCGACGATCAAGTTCAACGTCCGGCTCGATCACTCGGCCGACATCGAGCAGGCCCGCAAGACGATCAAGAAGGTCGGGCTGGCGCTGCTGGAAGACCCCGAATTCGGGCCACACTTCATCTCGCAGCTCAAGATGCAGGGCGTCGCCGACATCACCGACAGCGCCGTGGTGATCCGCCTGAAATTCACCGGCAAGCCGGCCCAGGCCTCGATGCTGCAACGCGAGGCGCTGAAGCGGGTCTATCGCGCCCTGAACGAGGCGCATGTGCCCTTCGCCTCGAATGCGGTGACGGTGCGCGGCGGCGAGGGGGGATCGGCCTCCTCGGGAGCCGCCGCCGCAATCACCGCGCTGCCGCCGCCGAGCCCGCTGGCGCCGGCGGCGGGATAATCCGGATCTCAACGCCCCTTGGCTGCCTCGTACACGGCGGAGTGATCGCGCCGGCCGACGGCGACGACGAGGACCGTGAGGACGGTGTCATCGACCCGATAAGCCAGCCGATACCCAGCCTGCCGCAACTTGATCTTGTAGTGGTGCGGCATCCCGTGGAGGGCGTCAGAAGCGACGCGCGGACGGAGCAGGCGTTCGGCAAGCTTCTTCTTGAACTGGACGCGAAGAGTATCGCCGAGCTTGCGCCATTCCTTCTGGGCCGAGGGCAGGAAGGCGAGGCTATAGCTCATCGAGCGTGACCGGCACGCCGATCTCGTGAGAGCGAGACTTGACGATTTCGGCCAGAGCGAGGTCGTCGAGCCGCTCCAGAATCGCCTCATAGGTATCAGCGGGGACCATATAGGCCATGACGCGGTTGTGGTTCAGGACGGCAACGGGCATCCCCTTGGCGTCATTGAGGACGGCGCTGGGACTCTTTTTCAGCTCCGAAACGCTGACCGCATAGTCGGCTTCGACGCGCTGAACACCGGTCTTCATTGTCTGGCCCTCTCGGTGATCGACTTTGATAGAGTACCGAATTCGGCACTGAAATCAATTCGGATCGCACGAGCGTGCTGCCGCGCCTGGGCTGACAGATCAAGAAAAAGGGCCGCTGCGGTGTCCCGCAGCGGCCCTTGTTTCGTCAGCCTCGGCCGGCCAGCTTGTTCCACCAGCCGCCGCGCTTGGGACGGTCCGGATCGGGCGGCGTCAGCACGACGGCGACCGGTTCCTCGATCACCCGCGGCGCGGGGGGCGCAGCGGGCTCGGGCTCCGCGGCAGGAGCGGCCTCGACCGGCGCCGGCGCGGCAGCTTCGGGCTCGACCGCCACGGCAGCCGGCTCAGCAGCCTCGCCGCCCTCGGTGATCGGCACGACCTTCTTGCGCGAGCGGCTGCGCTTGGGCTTCTCGGCCTCGGCGGGCGCGGCTTCAGCCTCGGCCACAGGGGCCTCGGCGGTCACCGTCTCGGCGGCGGACTCGAGCGGCTGCTCGGCCTCGCCCTTGGGCTTGCGGCCGCGGCGGGCGCGCTTGGGCTTCTCCTCGGCGACCACCTCGGCCACCGGCTCGGCGCTCGCGGCCGCCGGCTCGGACGCCGTCACGCCGCCCTCGGACACGTCCTCGGCGGACGGCTCGTCGCCGTCCTCGTCGCCCTCGTCGTCGCCGCCATCGGCCTCGTCACTGCCGCCGTCGAGACGCACGCCATTGGCGTCACGCTCGCCGCCACGCCGGCGACGACGGCGACGACGGCGCTTGCGCCCGCCTTCGCCACGCTCGCCCTCGGCCTTGTCCTCGCGCGAACCGCCCTCGGTCGCGACCGCCTCGGCCTCGACCGGCGCGTTCTCGGCGTCGAGCGCCTCGGCCTCGGCGGCCGCGTCGAGCGCATCCTCGTCGATGTCCGACACGATCGCCTCGGCCTTGAGGCTGGACGGAACGATGCGCCCTTCATTGCCGACGAACTCGCCGCGCTCGACCTCGAAATAGCGGGTGCCGAGCAGGGTCGCGTCGGTCGAGATCGTGACCGCGATGTTGAAGCGCGTCTCGAGATCGGCGAGATGGGCGCGCTTCTGGTTCAGCACATACAGCGCCACCTCCGGACGGGTCCGGACGTTGAGGTTGTGCGAGGCGCTCTTGATCAGCGTCTCTTCGAGCGCGCGCAGGATCTGCAGCGACACCGAGGAGACCGAGCGCATCATGCCGGCGCCGGCGCAGTGCGGGCAGGGCACCGAGGAGCTTTCCAGCACGCCGGTCCGGATGCGCTGGCGCGACATCTCGAGCAGGCCGAAGGCCGAGATGCGGCCGACTTGGATGCGGGCGCGGTCGTCTTTGAGGCAGTCCTTCAGCTTCTTCTCGACGGCGCGGTTGTTGCGGTTCTCCTCCATGTCGATGAAATCGATCACGATGAGGCCGGCGAGATCGCGCAGACGCAGCTGACGGGAGATTTCCTCCGCCGCTTCGAGATTGGTCTTGAGGGCGGTGTCCTCGATATTGTGCTCGCGGGTCGAGCGCCCGGAGTTGATGTCGATGGCGACCAGCGCCTCGGTCTGGTTGATGACGATGTAGCCGCCCGACTTCAGGGTCACCGTGTTCGAGAACATCGCGTCGAGCTGGCTCTCGATCCCGAAGGAGGCGAAGAGCGGCGTCTGCTCGCGATAGGCCTTCACGCTCTTGGCATGGCTCGGCATGAGCATGCGCATGAAGTCCTTGGCTTCGCGATACGCCTCGTCTCCGGCGACGTGAACCTCGTCGATGTCCTTGTTGTAGAGATCGCGGATCGAGCGCTTGACGAGGTTGCCCTCCTCATAGACCAGCGCCGGCGAAATCGAGGCGAGCGTCAGCTCGCGCACGCTCTCCCACATCCGCATCAGATATTCGTAGTCGCGCTTGATCTCGACCTTGGTGCGCGAGGCGCCGGCCGTGCGCAGGATCAGGCCCATGCCCTCGGGAACCTCGAGCTCGCCGGCGATTTCCTTGAGGCGCTTGCGGTCCTCGGTGTTGGTGATCTTGCGCGAGATGCCGCCGCCCTTGCCGGTGTTGGGCATCAGGACGCAGTAGCGGCCGGCCAGCGACAGCCAGGTGGTCAGGGCCGCACCCTTGCCGCCGCGCTCGTCCTTGACGACCTGGACCAGCATGACCTGACGGCGCTTGATCACGTCCTGGATCTTGTAGCGGCGCATCAGGCGGCGTTTGAGCCGCTCTTCCTCGGCCATGCCGCCTTCGGATTCGTCGTCGTTCTCGCGGGCGTGTTCGTCGTGCTCGTCGTCTTCCGACGGCGCCTCGGCCATGATGGCCTCACGGTCCGCGACCGGGATCTGGTAATAGTCCGGGTGGATCTCGCTGCAGGCGAGGAAGCCGTGGCGGTTGCCGCCGTACTCGACGAAGGCGGCCTGCAGGCTGGGCTCTACGCGAACGACCTTGGCGAGATTGATGTTGCCGCGATGCTGGCGCTTCGCGCG
>NZ_JAUYTP010000059.1 GCF_030695125.1 Allobosea sp.
CCTTAGCACGATCCGTGCTGTCCCCCTGCGCGACGATTGCAGCGTCTGCGGTCTGGTTGATGACGTTCCGCAGCCCGGTTCGCAGGTTGACCGTGTTCGAAGCCTTCAGGTTGAAGATCGACGACACCCCACCCGTGCCAAGGTCGAACGGCCCTCCCGACAGTATTTGGCCGTCCCGGAAGCTGCGCGCCCTCGGAAACATCAGGTCAGGTTCGCGGCCGCGACGCGGATGCTCTGGCCCCTGCGCAGGTTGATCAGGACGGATTTGCCGGAAGCCAGGAAGCCGCGCGGCTCGGTCGACGCTGCGCCAGCGATCGAGACCCAGATCTGGCCGCCTTCGGCGTGGACCAGGTAGCGCCGGTCGAGGTCGGCTGCCGACGCCACCAGCTCGGCATCGCCCGCGACGTTGGCCAGGGTGGCGCCGGTGCCGAAGGCGGAGACGGCGGGCATCTCGTCATTGGGGCTCCAGGAGCCGCCGATGGTGATGAGGTCGGCGCGGGCGGTGGTCATGATCGCGGGTCCCGGTGCTGAGGGGCGCGCCTGGAGGGTGCCGGCGCCGCCGAAGCATGGTATGCAGGCATTGGCCGGATCGCGGGACGCCCCGAACTCGGGGCCTCAGGGGTAGAAGGCGGCGTCCCACTCGGCCGCCGGGATCACCCTCCAGAGCGGCGACAGGCCCTCGACCCAGGCCTTGCGCGATCCCGAGCCGGCCGGCAGCTTCCAGTAGGTCCGCGTCACGCCGTCGCCATCGAGCCGGTCGATGCCCACCGCCTGGAAGATCCGGCGGTGCCAGGCGCGCCGGTCGGCATCCGTCAGCAGCATCGTCTCGGCATAGCCGGTGGCGTCGAAGCCATAGGCTCCCGCGGTCTCGATCGCGTAGCCGTCCACCGCCAGCAGCTCGTAGCTGAACCCGTCGGAGGCCAGGGCCGCGACGGAATCGCGGGCCGAAAGCCGCGCCCCGCCGGCGTCGCGGAACATCGTGTTGAGCGAGACATCCGCCAGCACCCATTGGCCGGCGATCGCGACCTCGACCGCGATATGCCCGTCGACATGGTTGTTGGGTGTCTCCATCGTCAGGAAGCGCACGGTGCGATGCGGCACGCCCGATCCCGCCAGCAGCGCGCCGATGGTCAGCTCGATCGTGTTGCCGCAGAGCAGCCTGAGCTTGCTGGTGCGCGCCTTCGTCGACATCCGGGCGACGAAGGCCGCGACGCTTTCGCCGCCCAGCCGCTCGTCATTGTCGCCGAAGCTGGTCAGCCAGGCCGCCGCGCTGAGAAGCGCGACCGGATCGCCGGCAGCGACCGTCATCCGCGTCGTGTTCACCATCGGGTTGAAGAAGACATAGTGCCCCGGCCGGGTCAGGTCGTAGACCAGCCCGTTATGGCTGTAGTAGCCGGGCTGGAAGACGAGCTGCGGCGCCCAGGCGATCGTCGGCGTGGCCGCGATAGGCTGGAGGATCTCCCGCTCGGCGCCCATGAACCGGGTGACGACCTGGCCGGGTGCGGCCGATGCAGGGTGGAAGGGAAAGACGGCGAGGCACAGCAGCGCGGCCGCGAGGGCGGCGCGAATACGTCCTGTCATGATGGACCCGCTTGCAACGGCTTCTCAGGGCCGCGCCGGTAACGGACCGGCAGCCGGGGGCTGAGAACACGCAAGCGTACGTGCCGACCGTCTTTAGGCTTTCGCCCTGGACATCACGATCGACCCCGGCCTCGAAGGCCAGATGTGCGACCGCCGGACGAAAAAGATCGGCTCGACGGTCGCTGGCTTGTCGGGTTCTCAGGCCCGATGTGGTTGAACCATTTTTGTCGACCGGGTTCAACGGCCGCCGCAGCATTTGCTCCCCTGTGAGGTGACGATTGCAGAGACTCAGCGACCGACCAGGACGGCGGTCAGCGCGACCGGCATGTTCAGCGACACGCCGGCATTGTGCCCGCCCGATGCGCGGATCTTGTCGCCGGCGGCGAGCCGCACGGTCGCCGATGCCGCGAGGAAGGGCCCGAGGATCGAGACCGAGCTCGACGTCGTCTGGCCCGCCGCCTGGCTGAGATAGGTCGCGCCGCCATCCGTGGAACGGTCGATGTAGAGGGTGGCCGCATAGGTCGCCGCCGTGCCCGACGCCCCCGCCTTCGGCATGTTGGTGGTGAGCAGGGCCGACAGGGAATAGAGCCCGGCATCGGCGGCGGCGATGGTGAGGATGCCGCCGGTGAAGGTCGAGGCCGCCAGCCCGTTGACGACGCTGCCATAGACCGAGATCAGCGAAGCCGGGAACCCGGCCGAGGCGATGGTGTTGGTGGCCGACGCCGCCTCGAGGCCATAGGTCGGCGCCGCCCGCTGCGCCGCGACGATGTCGCTGGGCAGCGGCGTCAGGATCCGCAGGTTGGTTCCGTCGTCGAGCATCGGATAGGCCGTGCCGCCGATGATGTCGCCGATCGCGGGGTCCGTGCCGTCGCGCCGCTTGATCCGCCGGTTGCCCAGCCCCTCGACATTGGCGTTGACCGTCGTCGCGGTGTTGGTCGCCGGCGCGATCACCTCGAGCGGCAGCCCCGCCGCATAGGCGAGCGGCGCCAGCGGCAGGTCGATGACCCAGGCGTTCGCCGTGCCGGTGGCCACCGCGAAGTTCAGCGCGCCGGACTGGATCGCCTTGGCGACCAGCGTGAAGTCGGCATTGGACGGCGTGCCGCCGCACAGCTCGATCAACCTGACGAGCGATTCCTGGACGGCATTGTGCCAGGTCGCCGCCAGCTCGGTTCCGGGAATGCCGCCGACCGTGTCCTTCCCCCGGAAGCCGCGGCGGCCGCCTCCGAGATCGATGGTGTTGACGCCGATGATGCGGTCCATGGCTCGCCCTTCAAATGTAGCGGAAGGCGACGTCGGTATGGGCGGGTTTCGCCCTCCTGATGTCGCATTCGACGTCGGACAGGATGATGTCGAGCAGCAGGTCGCCGGCCTGGGATTCGTCGGCCCTGGCGACGGTCTCGCCGAGCAGCGCCAGCTCGACGGTCCAGGCGAATTGCTCCGGGCTCTCGATCAGCTCGTCGCCGGCCACCGCCGCATCGGCCTGGCTCGTGCGGTTCTCGACGATGGCGATGGTGACGCCGCGCTTGGCGGCGAGCGCCACGAAATAGGGGATCGAGGCGCCGCCGCGCGCCGTCCAGCGCTGGTGGGCGAGCTGGCGGCGCTGCTCCAGCGACATTGAGGACGGGTCGCGGCCGCAGGGGTCCGGTCCCAGCACGCGCTCGAAATCCGGCAGCAGCAGCGTCGCCGTGCGCGGGTCGATCTCGGCCATCATCGCCTCGGCCAGCGCCTCGATGTCGGCGATGCCCTTTGCGAGCGGTTTGAACAGGGTTTCAAACTGGCTTTCGGGGGCGTTCTGGGCGCTGTGCGGCCAGACCCAGCCCTGCGGGGCGAGCCCGACGAGATCCCGCTGCACATCCGCGCGCGAGCGGCTCATGGCGCGACCCAGGTGATGACGCCCAGCACCGGCAGCTCGCGCGGCGCCGGGAGGATGTCGGCCGAAGGCGTCGGCATCTCATGGGCGTATTCGCCATTGGCGGCCGAGATCGATTCCGCGATCCGCGACAGCGGCATCCGCCCGCCGATCCTGGCCTCGCGGGCGAAATGGTCGGCGAGCGCGGCCTCGACGGCGGCGCGGTTGGCCAGCGTGTAGGGCTCGACCGTCAGGGTGAAATCCACCGGCAGCGGCAGATAGGCGACGACATGGACCTCGGCCGTCACCGGCCGCAAGGACTCGAGATGGCCGCCGATCGCGGCGATCTCGGGCGCGGTCGGCACGCGCGGCGCGGCCGCCGTGCCCATCGCGACGGCGACGCCGACGCTGCCCAGGCCGACCCAGTTGGGGATGGTCTCGACCTTGCTGGCGGCGAAGCTGTTCTTGACCCAGATCGGATAGTCGAAGACCGCGCCGCCATGGCCGGGCTCGCGGATGACCTCGAGCAGCCGCTCCAGCAGCGAGACGTCGCCCTCCTCCTCCGCGCCGCCGGCGAGACCCTCGGCATCGAGCGTGGCGCTCTGCGGATCGAGCCCGGCGAGCGCGGTGACGATCGGCAGGGAAAGCCCGCCCGCGGCATTGGCCGCCTCGCCGCCGACGGTGGCGATGACCGGCAGCGAGACCGTGCCGCCGCCCGCGACGACGCCGGCGGCGGAGGTCTCGACCAGCGCGCCGCCCGGCGTGCGCAGCTGCAGCCCGATCGGAACCGCCGTCCCGGGCACGCCGGTGAAGACGGCGACGCCGACAGCCTTGGTCGCCTCGCGCCGATAGACGCCCCAGATCGAGGCATGGCGGACGAGGTGCTCGGCTTCCGCCGTGTCGGGCATGTACTGGTCGCCCCACCAGCGCAGGTGCAGATGGGCGCCGTAGAGCCCCAGCGCATCGGCGCGGGCATGGGCGGCGACCAGGCCCTTCTCTGAGCGCACCGCCCGGTCGATCGCCAGGGGGTCGATGTCGGGGCGCTGCGCCTTCAGCGCGGCCGCCATTTCGTTGGCCTGCTCCTCGGCGAGCTGCTCGGGGGAGGGAAGCGGAAACGGCATCAGCTCACCTGGAGGCGGCGCTCGACCGCCGTGCCGTCGATGGCGCAGCGCAGCGCCAGCGTGCCGCGGCCGAGCCACTGCGCGGAGACCTCGGCCGGGCGGCCGAGCTCGACCTCGGCCCAGCCCAGGGATTCCTCCGCCCAGACGATGGCGAAGCGCCGCGTCGTCTCGGTCTGCTTGGCGCGGTCGAGCAGCCAGATCCGGCAGCCAATCCTGCGGCCGAGCCGGTCGAGCGCGTCGCCCACCCAGCCGCGCCGCGCCACGAAGGACGTCGCGGCGTTGAGTGCGTCGATCCCTGAGGGCAGCTCGTCGTCGGGCTCCGCCCGCCGGTCGGTGCCCAGCGAGATCAGCATCGGCGTGACCGGGGTGTCGTCGAGAAGGAGATCGCCGTCGGCGCCCAGCACCAGGTCGGCGCGGCGGGTCGCAGGGTCGAAGACCAGGGCGGCGTCGAGAAAGGACATGGCGCGAAACTGACGCGCGCGCGCAAGGCGGGACAGGCACCGAGGCCGGGGCCTGCGCTCAGGCGGAGGGGTCTGGGTCCGGCCCGACGACGGGCGCCACCGAGCAGATGATGCCCGCATCGGTGACCGCGATCCAGTGGTCGCCGAAGCGCAGCTTGACATGGTCGTCGGCGATGACGAAGCGCGGCGCGTCGTTGCCGGCGCGCAGGCGGCCGACGATGCGGTCCTGCGTGACCTCGACGGTGACGTCCCTGACCTTGGTCTTGACCCGAAGGCGCGAGATCGTCTCGATCGTGCCATCGGCTTTCACATGGCTGCGATCGCCCTTGGCGTTGTGCATCGCCGCCTCGCCCTCGGCGAGGTTGCCCAGCCGCGAGCCCGGCGCCGCCACCGGCAGGCCGACGAGATCGCCCTGGTCGCCGCCGACCGCCAGCACGACCATCGAGCCGCCGCCGGGCGCCCGCGAGGAGAAGCCGAAGGGCTGGACGATCTCGACATCGGTGCGGTCGACATGGCGGTGCGTGGTGACGCTGGCAACCTGCGTCTCGCCGCCGTCATTGGTCGAGCGCACGACGGCGCGGGCGACGATGCCGCGGAAGGCGTGGACGAGATCCTTCACGTCCATCACAGCGAAGCCTCGGTCATAGCGGCCTCGCGGTGCCGTCGAGCTTGCCGCCCTTGCCCGCGCTCGCCTTGCCCTCGCTCTTGCCGGAGCCCTTGGTCGCGCGCCGGTCGTTCTCGGGCAGCAGGTCGTAAGCCTCCGGCCCGGTCGTGCGCAGCGAGGTGCGCTCGCCGCGCTCGCCATAGGACAGACGGACACCGGCGAGCAGCATGTCGCGGTCGATATTGGCGTAGGCATCGGTCACGCGCGACAGGGTGTTGGGCTTCCACAGCCCGCCGGTGGCCCTGTAGCCGCGATAGACATAGTCCTCCTTGTCGCCCTTGCCGCGCCGGGTGCGCATCTCCCATTCGGCCTGGCGCTGGGCATCGAAAGCGGTGGCCTTGGTCCTGGCCATGGCGATGAAGGGCCGCCAGCGCGTCACCTCGGGATCCTTGACGTGCCCCATCACCAGCGTGCCGGCGCCCTCGGGGACGTCCTGGGGATCGTCGGTGGCGGGCGCGGCCGGCGTCGGCGCCGTGTCGAGCGGCTCGGCGTTGGCGTCGAGCGCCGGCGTCTTGCCGCGCTTGCCGCCGTTCTTCTCGCTCTGGCCCTTGACGAAATAGTCGCTGAAGCGCTCCCGGGCCGAGAAGGATCCGCGCGAGCGGGTGACGTTGCCGGGGAAGGAGATCGCGTCGGCGGCACGCTCCTGGCCGGAGCGGGTGATGACGAGCGTGCCGACCCGGTCGGTGGTGACCAGAACGCCGCGCTGCTTGGCATATTTGGCGATCGCCGACAGCACCGTCTCGCCGGCCTCGACCGTCATCTTGTCGAAATTGGGCGAGACGTCGGTCTCGGCCCGGACCTTGATGCCGAAGGGCGCGCAGAGCTTCTCGGCGAACTCGGTCAGGGAGAGGTCGCGGTATTCGTGCTTGCCGCGCGGATCGGGCGGGCAGTCGACCAGGTCGCCGGTGAGGTCGCGGCCGCTGATCACGGTGAAGCTCTGGCCGTTCGAGGCCTCGGGCATGACGTCGTCGATCCAGCCGATCAGCCACAGCTCGCCCTCGACGAAGATCTCGCAACGCTTGCCCCAGTCGAGCGGCCCGGTGCCGTCGACCGGCGTCGCATAATCCCAGCTCTGCTGCGCCCGGACCTCGTCCCGGCAGGTCAGCTCGAAGGACGCCGACAGCTCGCTGAGATCATGGGCGAGATCTGCGCGCACGAACTGGTCGAAGTTGCGCCCGTCGATCGAGAGCCGGATCCGGCGCGTCGGCGCGTCCGCGATCACAGCAGCACCTCGACCGGGTCGGCGCCCAGGATCGCCGGATGGCGCAGGCGGTTGCGGGCGACGATGTCGGCGGCAAAGGCGATCACGGCGGAGGGATCGTCGCCGACCAGGTGCTGGGCGAGCAGCAGGGCGGAGCCGCGCGCCGGCGGCTCGAGCCGGCGCACCGAGGGCAGCCGGCCGACGGTCTCCGACAGGTCGAGCGAGAGACGCGAGCGGGCCTCGCCCAGCGCCCGCCACAAAGCCGAGGCGGGCGCAGCCTGCTCCTGGGCGAGTGCGGCCGCGCTCATCATCGCGCGGCGCAGGGCGAGGTCCAGCGCCCCGGCGCGGCCTTCCGCCTCCTGCCGCGAGGCAAAGGGGATCAGCAGCACGAGGCCGGCGGCCTCCGCCAGGGCGGCTGCCTCCGCGGCGAGCAGCACGGCGCGCTCGGTGGCCGAGGTCGGGATCGCCGTGGCGTCGAGCGGCGCCAGCCCGGCGATCGCGGGCGGCTCGCCCGGCCGCAGGCGGCGGCCGAGATCGGCGGCGATCGCGGTCAGCAGGGTGGCGCCGGCGCGCGGATCCGCGACCGCGATCGCCGGCGCGGAATCGCCCGGGCCGAGCCCCGGGGCCGGCTGCGGGCGGAAGGCGAGCGAGACGCCGGCGAAGGCCCCGGCCGGGACGAGCGCGAGC
>NZ_JAUYTP010000062.1 GCF_030695125.1 Allobosea sp.
CGCGACGCTCACACCGCGATCCTTGATCAGGCGAACCGCCTCGATCTTGAACTCACGCCCAAATCGTCTTCGCTGCATCTGCCACCTCCGGCTTCATGAAACACCCAATCTCGGTGTCCACGAAACCGGCAGCAGGCCATCCCGCCCGGCGCCTTCCACAGCGAAGGCCATCAAGACGGTATGGGACTCTGCCTGTACCTGGCGCTGATGAGCCACCTGCTCGGCGCCAACTTCACCTTCGCGGTCCTCGACGACGTTTTGATGTCGGTGGACCGGGGGCATCGCCGAGAGGTGTGCGCGCTTCTCAAGAAGCGCTTCCCCAATACCCAGTTTATCCTGACCACCCACGACGAGGTATGGCTGCGACATATGAAGGCTGAGGGTCTGATCAAGGGAAAGAGCTTCGCTCACTTCAAGCACTGGAGCGTCGCAACGGGCCCGGCCGAGTGGACGAACGCCGGAATTTGGGAGGAGATCGACGCCCATCTAGCGCAGGGAGACGTCCAGCCGGCGGCGGCGGCGCTGCGCCACTATCTCGAACACTTCGCCGGAGAGATGTGCCACCGGCTGCGCGGCGTCGTCGAGTACCGGGGCGACGGCAACTTCGGCTTCGGCGACCTGATCACCGGCGCCGCCAACGCCCTTACCGACGCCTACAAGAAGGCCAAGGCTTCAGCCAACTCTTGGAACAAGCAGGAGGTGGTAATCGTCATCGGAGAGCGGGCCTCCGCCTTCACCACCGCAAGGGAGGCAGCCAAGGTAGATCAGTGGCAGCTAAACGCCGGCGTCCACTACAATCCCTGGGCTGACCTGATGCGCGAGGACTTTAAACACGTGGTCGAAGCCCACAAGGCGTTTGCGGCGCATTTCGAATGCGCGAACTGCTCGGAGCTGCTTTGGGTCACACCGGAGTACAAGCCGAAGGAGCAGCTTTGCTGTGCTTGCGGCGACGCCAGCCTGAACTTGATCGTCAAGCCGGTCGGGGCGAAACTCGCCGCCGCACCCGCCTCCACAAAAGAGGAAGCGGTTGGGCCCGTCGCCAAATGATCTTGGAGCGGCTCAGGCCTGCTCCGCACGTCGAAGAACTCTAGATGCGCTCATTCCGGCCTATGGCCACTTCAGGTTTCGAGAGCGATCCCTTTGTCGGCTTGTGGCGCTGATCACTCCGAGCTTGGTGTCCGCACCTCGCCGGAGCTCGTCACGACTTTCAGTTCGCCTGTTATCGCGTCCCGGATCATGGCTCGAACCAACGCCGCGCCATCTATCCGACGCTCTTCCGTCTCGATGTTCACGTCGTAAAACACGTTTACGCCGTCGATCGGGTATTTGGTGCCGCCAAGTTTGATCGTGTGGTTAGGCAGGTTCACTGTGAGCTTCTGGCCGGTCACGCTCTCAGTCGGGTCTGGGACATCCTCGCGGAAATCGTCTCGGGACAGGACGGCCTTACCGTTCTCGTCGAAGATGATCTTGGTGTCCGACAAATAGCTGGCGCTGACTTTAAGCGGATTTTCGGGATCAATCGATTCAAGAAACGCCTGGGTGAAAATTGGCTCCAGCTTCGTGATCTTCACGTCCACGATATGGAATTGAAGGACGACGGTTCTGACCCGGCCGTTCCAATCTGCATCGGTTGGCGTCCGAATTTCCCTGAGCGCAATGCCGTAGTGGTCCGCGTAATTTCGTGCCCCGCTCTGATATCCAACCAACGTGACGAACATACCGCTGAGATTGGGCACATCCAACAGGACACCGTAGAAGTCGCGAATGCGCCCAATCGAGACTGCCGTGTTGAACGCCTTACACTCGATCGCAGTCCGGTATGTCTGCCCGGCGACAATGAATTCCCAATAGACATCGATCTGGTGATCGCAGCCGGATTTCCCGCGCAGCTTGATGTTGTGCTGAACGTTGACGTTCCTGACGCCATCGGCCTCCACCAGCGCTTGGTAGACTACCTGCACGAATTGCTCGTATTCGGTGCCGACATCGTAGGTTGTTTTCTTCGCCGCGTCTGCCACGTCAGCGTCTCCTCAACCGATCTGCGGTAGCCCAAGGATCGTCCGAGCCCGTTTTTCCAGCTTGGTCTGCAGCACGCTCCGACCCTCGCCATTGTTGTGATAGGTCACCGCTCGAAGGTGCCTGAGATCGAACGGGATGTCGTCGATATGCTGCGCGATCAGGATGACCTCGCGGCCTAAAGCGTGGGCGATCCCGGCTTCGTAGAACACGTTCGGGTTCTTGCCCGTGCAGTCGGCGATGATGATGCGCGAGCGGTCGATCAGCCGGACGATATCCTGGATGATCGCGTGCTCAATCCAGATGTCATCGGCGCGATTGACCTGCATGCCTACCGCCGCGCCGACCGCTTGGATCGTCTGGTAGACCTCGTTGAAGGCAGGATGGAACGGCATCATCGCCGACATCTGGTTGTCGTCAATCTGCGGAGGCTCGTTGACTTGGAAGACCACCGGTCGGTTACGGCGCGGCGGCAATGACCGAACCATCGCACGGAAAAGATCGACTTTCTTCAATGCCCAATGGGTCCGGGTAAACTCGAAGTCCGCAATCTGGAGTTCGCGCTTCACCCGAGCCAGGGCTTCTAGGTCGATGGCCGGGACCTGCGTGTCATAGGTGTACTCGATTAGCACCTCGCCGCGACCATGCGGCGTCACGCGGGTGATGTGTCCAACCCTAGCCACTTCATCGTCCGCACCGATTTCCGGCATGAACAGGCAGGGGTATCGCATCAGCCTGTCGAAATCGATTTCGCCATCGCGGCGGTGCGTCACGATCAGCGGATCATCGGTATACTCGAAGATGCGATTGGTAGTGAATGTGCTCTCGCTCTCGGGCCAACCCGCTCCCATTACCAACAAGTTATACAAGCTGATCTCCCTTCACCGCCGATATCTGTTTATCGTGGCTAACGCCCGATTCCAACGGATCGACGCTCACATCGTGCTCCCGTTATGTTCCGGTGATGGCGCGTGACCGCATCTTGCGGGGCGATCTGCCGGATAAGGTGGCGAACGGGGGAAATTAAAAACCGATGTCGGACTCCACGCGGCCATCGCCGTCGAGAAGGACTATCCTTGCTGGGGTGGCCTTGCTCAAAGCCCTCGGACATAGCGGCTTTAGTCACTTTCTATTGGAACTGGACCTGCCAGACGTCGCGGGAACCGGCACTGGTCTGCAGGCTCGTACGACCTCCTTGGCGAAGTATGTTCTTGCGAACCCCGAAGCTGTAACTGCAGAAGGTGAACCCCTAGGTGCCACGATAGTGGAGGCGGCGGCTCGGGTTTGGCGCGGCGACAGACGCGAGAATATCACCCAGACGGAGCGTGAAGCGTTCCGGACTAGCGCAGCCGCAGACGGTTTACTGGACGAACAAACTGAAGAACCTCCGGAGCAAAATCCGGCTAGGGTGTTTGACGGATCTGCATTCAAGATGGCTAGGTCGGGATCTGCACTCGCTCCTTCAGCGCCGACGACTGCCCGTTCGCCTGCGGCGCCGGCGGCGAGGTCGAATCGGCGAGTTTTCGTTGTCCACGGCCATGAGGGGGAGATGAAGGCGAATGTGGCGCATTTCCTCACGAGGATGGGCCTTGAGCCAATCATCCTCGCCGAGCAGGTCAACGCAGGTAGAACGATCATCGAGAAGTTCGAAACGCACGCGGACGTCGGCTATGCCGTCGTTCTGCTGTCGCCCGATGATCCGAGCCCGGTGGTAAATCACGCCCGCGCACGACAAAACGTTATTCTGGAATGGGGATATTTCATCGGGCGGCTGGGCCGATCGCGCGTAACAGCCCTGAAGAAAGGAAGCGTCGAGCTTCCGTCCGATATCATTGGGATGGTTTGGGAAGAATATGATGACCGTGGCGCCTGGAAACGCCAGCTTGTGAGGGAACTGATCGAAGCCGGAATGGATGTTGATAAGGCCAAAGCCATCCTGGCGTAGGATCCAGCCTTCTCAGCGTGGATTGGGTTATCGCGGCTCGATCGGATTCATTCCCCGGCGCCGGGTGGCGGAACGTTAACGAACCTACCCCAAGCCGTCACCGTGGTCGGCGCGCAAAACCCCCAAAACGACTTCTATTCTAGTCGCGCCCCACGATCCGATGGCAGCTTGTCGGCACGGCCGTTCTCAACCTATGCTAGCATCGCGGCGAGGACGATTAAGAAAATGACAAATTCGGTTCCCGGAGCGGTGATTAAGACGCTCACGGCCTTCATCTCGAAGGTGACCCGGTATGCCGCCAGAGGCCAGAATCTCAAATGCTACCGGGGCCAGCGCGATACGTCATGGGAGAATGTGCCGGGGCTCTTTCGCCATGACCTCAGCCGCCTAGAGTCGAATGAACGGCGGGCCACACGGGATCTGATGGCAGTCCATCCACATGAGTTCGCAACTGATCAGACGATGTTCGATCGGCTTGTGAGGATGCAGCATTTCGGCCTTCCGACACGATTGATGGACGTCTCCCTCAACCCGCTCGTCGCGCTCTATTTCGCAACAGACCCGGGCCCGGACGGCAAGGCATCGGACGGCGTCGTCACCGCCTTCGCAGTGCCGGAAAGCAGGGAGAAATACTACGATAGCGATGCCGTCAGCTGCATCGCTAACCTCGCCAATCTCGACAAAGATGAGAAGGACGATATCGTCGAGATTAGGCGAGAGAGGAAGAAGGGCGCGACATGGCAAGGAGAGATCGCCCGGTCCAACGCCGAAGACGTCTATAAGAAACTGCACCAGTTCATCAGGGCGGAGAAATCCTACTTCTTGCCGCTTATCCATCCGATCGACCTGTTCAAGCCCTTCTATGTCCATCCGAAAATGAGCAATCGCCGCATCCTGGCGCAAGCCGGTGGCTTCATCGTCTATGGCTTGAAGCCACCCCGCTCCATAAAGTTCGCCGAGGAATTCAAGGAAACCAAGTTCATCGTTCCCGAGGCCTCAAAGCCAGACCTCAGAAGGTCGCTCGAACTGCTCGGCATAACGGACAGCACACTGTTTCCCGAGATCGATCGCGCCGCGAAGAGGATCGAAGCGAAGTATAGGTAGCAGGGGCTATGTAACCTTTCGGCGTCCTCGTCATCGCCCTGGCTCGTAACAGCGATACGGCGCGGCGCCAAAACATCACCTTGCAGCAAGGAACGGAATGGTTATCTGGCATACGCGCACACAGCATCCCGTTGGCCAAGGCTTCTTCCACAGCGCCGAATGTCGCGACACACCGTCCGGGTCGATCCAGCTTCGCTACGTCTATGATTGCGGGTCGAAGCAGACATTCTCCACTTCGCGCGACGCCGCGATCGATGCCTTCCTTGCCGATCCGGCGCCCCTCGACATTCTCTTTTTGTCACATGCTCACGACGACCACGTCTTAGGGGTGCCCAGGCTAATAGACGGGAGGCCGCCAAAAACGGTCGTGATGCCATTCCTGACACCGGAGGAAAGGCTCCTGGCCTTCGTCAGCTCGGCAATGGACGACATCACGGTCGTGAACGATCCGTTTTACGTGAGCTTCACGGTCGACCCTGCGCAGGCGCTGTTCGATCTGGGCGCGCAGGATGTCATCCAGATCCGGCGTGGATCGGGAAATGCGCCCGGCGCGGACGGGGAGGAGCCGCGTCCGTCGCCACCGACCGAAGGAGCCGGAAAGGACACCCCGCCGGATCCGGACCGAAACTGGACCATAGTCGGCGACACGAAGGGCAAGAGGGTAGTCGCAAAGCCGCCCCATAGTGCGCGACGCACGCTAACGACTCTGCCGGATACGTGCGCCATTGCGGTGTCACCAGGTATTTCGGGATCGAAGTGGATGTTGGGGCCATATGTCGATCCCGGCATCGTGGCGCAGCGATCCGAGTTCGCGAAGGCGTTCGCCACGATCACCGGACTGAATATCTGGCGCCTGAGATACCCCAAACCCTTGCGGGACATCATCGCCAATCGTCTCCCTGACCTTCAGCGTGCCTACCGGAGCGTGGCGGGCGACCTGAATCTCACTTCTCTTTGCTTGTTCTCCGGGCCAATGCCACCGCACGACAGCGTTGGCGTCCGATACGTGGGGATCGGCGACAAGCCGACATGGTTTAGGCTGTCGCATGAGCGCATCGGGTGGCTGGCTACTGGCGACGCTGAACTCAGATCAACCAAGCGACGGAAAAATTTCCTCGATCACTACGGCGCGTTGCTCAAACGCGTCTGCACACTCACACTACCTCATCACGGATCAGTCGAGAATTTCGATCCAGAACTTCTTGATCACATCCAACCGCTTTTTTGCGTCGCTTCGGCGGCTCGTTACAATACGTGGCAGCATCCCGGTACCTATGTTGTGCAGGACGTTGCCTCTGCGGGGATCCCGTTGACGGTTGTCACTTCAGACGGCCGCTCGATCTTGACGGAGGTCGTGGTAACCGGGCTGAAATAAGATCGGTCTGGAAGCATTTTCAACCGTGATGCGAACGGGCTATGTCAGCTCTGCGCGCAAAAACGGCCCTTCATAACGGCCGAGCCGGGCGGCTTAAACGCCAAATACTGTCGGCCCACAAAGGTCTGCTTTTCGGCGCGCTTCGAATGTCTGCAAATGGCGCGGTGCTCTCATCGTAATGCACGGCACCGATGCTATCCCAAATTGGCCACTGTCTCGTAAAGGCGCTCCCGAAGCCAGATATGACCGCCATCTTCGTGATTGCGCCGATGCCAGAGAGCCGAGAGCTCAAGCGGTGGCAGATCGAGAGGCGGATCGAACAGATCCAGGTCGTGTGAGAACCGCAGCAGCAGGCGGCTCGACAAAGTGCAGAGGCAGTCGCTGTTGGACAAAATCGTCGGCACCAAAGCATAATTGGGGATCGACACCATGACCTTGCGGGTTCGGCCGAGAGCCGCAAGCAGGCCATCAACATGTCCGCTGAACCCCCCGCCGTCGGTTGAGATGACGAGATGGGTCAAGTCGCAGTAGGTATCTAGGTCGAGAGGGCCATCACCGCGGGGGTGCCCGTTTCTCTGAGCCGTCATGAAGTGGTCCTGGAAGAGCCGCCGCTTCATTAAGTCGACGGTTTCGCCCTCCGAACCGGAGATCAACAGGTCGATCTCACCGCTTTCGAGTTTTTCGCGGGTGTTCCAGGTCGGATGAACGAAAGCCAGGCGCACATTCGGTGCTACTTCCATGATGCGGGCCACAAGACCCGGCGCGAGAATGTAGGCCGGGTTCTCGCGGATGGCGATGACGAAGGTCCTCCTTGCGTCCTTCGGGTGAAACGACCGGCGCCCCACCACCATTCGATCGATGTGGTCCAGAAGACCCGCAAGGTCCTCCTGAAGTTCCAGCGCCCGCGGAGTCGGGACCACGCCGCGGCCCGACGTCGCCGTCACGAACAGGGGGTCCGCGAACACCGCGCGCAGGCGCGTCAATCGCGCCGAGAGGCTTGACTGGGTAATGCCGAGATTAAGGGCGGCCTTGGTGACATTGCGCTCCTTCAAAAGCGCGTCGAGAGCCATCAGCAGTCCATGATCGATATCCACGGTCACCTGTCTCGCTTGTCGGTTCGGCTGGTTGCCCCGCAGCTAATAACCGGCTGCAAGATCAGATCAACGAATCCAGGGCGCGGCCGCTTTAGCCCCTGCCAGCGCTTGTCTCCCCGACCTTGTCGATCGGTCCAAACGATGCCGTCAATCGTCGTTTCGGACACCTTTCCTGTAGAGCTTGCTCACCGCATCAGGAGACACCGATCATGAACACCGCGCTCAAGACCCTTGCCGCTGCCGCTGCCGTCACAGGCTCACTTTCAGGCTCTGCGCATGCGCAGACCGTCAAGAACATCGTCCTGGTCCATGGCGCCTTCGCCGATGGTTCGGGCTGGCGGGGCGTCTACGACGAACTGACCGCCAAGGGCTTCTCGGTCAGCATTGTCCAGAACCCGCTGACGTCGTTTGCCGATGACGTCGCCGCCACGCAACGCGTCCTCAATCGGCAGGATGGGCCGGCCATCCTCGTCGGACACTCCTATGGCGGCAGCGTCATCACCGAAGCCGGCGCCAGTTCCAAGGTCGCCGGCCTGGTCTACGTCGCTGCATTTGCGCCAGAGGCAGGACAATCGACGCTCGACCAATACAAAGAGGTTGCGCCGCCGGCAAACTTCGTTCCCGAGGAGCAGCCCGACGGTTTCGCCTACCTGAACGGCGCCAAGTTCCAGGCCGGGTTCGCGGCCGATACAAGCGCGAAGGACGCCGCCTTCCTGCGCGATTCCCAGGTGCCGATCGCGTTGGCCGCGCTCAAGGCGAACGTCACCGTCACGGCCTGGAAGACGAAGCCGAGCTGGTACGTCGTAGCGACTGAGGACGGCGCCATCGCGCCCGAGCTGTTGCGGAGCACCGCGCGACGCATCGGCGCGGCCACGACCGAGGTCAAGGGCAGTCACGTCGTCTTCCTGACACAGCCCAAGGCGGTAGCCGATGTTATCGAGGCCGCCGCGAAAGGGGCTCTGGCCAAGGCGAAGTGAACGCCTGCCGGGCCCATCGCAATCATTCCTTAGCGGCACGGTCGATGGCCGTGCCGCGTCATCGCAGCGCTGATGCAACAGGATGGCAGCCCCATCGCGTACAGCCGGGCTAGCGTTCAGAGAGGCCCTGCGAGAGGCCCATAGGAATGCCGGTAGAGCATTTCCCCACCGAAGCGAAACAGTGCATTCCTGACAATCCGGGGAAGGCGGCGCGCCTTGTCGCGCGACGCATTCTGCCGGTGAACCCAATCGGCGCGCGGCTTCCGGCGGGCCTCGAACCGTGCGAGGGCGACCGTCAGGCTTGGACTTGCAGCCAGTTCGTCGGCAAGAACGAGTGCGTCCTCGACGGCCAGGCCTGCGCCCTGAGCCATGCTGGGCGGCCCCGCATGCGCGGCATCGCCAACGAGCACCACGCACCCGCGATACCAGCGATCAAGCCGCAACCGCACGAGCTCGGCGAAGTGGACATTCGCCGACGCCGCCAGCGTCAGTACCGGCCGCAACGGGCCAGCGAACAGCGGCTCCAGACGCCTCGCAGCTGAATAGCGGGAAACCTCATGTTTCGGAACCGCGAGATCCGCGTAGACATAGAGTTCTGACAGTGAAATCGGCTTGCACAGCAGGCTGCGATCGCGGCCCAGCATCACCGTCCAGTCCGCGACGCCCGCGACGTTGTGAACGATGAAACGCCAGCAGATGTTGCCGACATATTCGGGCTGGCGACAGTCCGGGAAGGTCAGCCTGCGGACACTGGATCCAACGCCGTCTGCACCGATGACCAGATCGTAGTCTTCGATTTCGCCGTCGTCGAAACGAATGCGGCAATGATCGTCTCGATCATCGATCGCCTCGACCGATGTCGTGATCAGCTCCGTATCGATGCCCTCCCTCAGCAACTGCCACAGCGTCGATCGCCGGGTCGCTCTGCAGGGCCCGACTGCGCTCCAGAATTCAGCGGTGTCAATCTCGCTCAGCAGCCGTCCGTTCTCGTCGCAGATCCGTTGCCGTGCAATTGGGTGGGAGTGCTTCAGCAGCGCATCGAGCAGTCCGAGCTGCTCCACCGCCCTGACGCTGTTTCCCGGCAGAAAGAGCCCGGCGCCTCCCTCTCCCGGACCCGGATGTCGGTCCACGATGGTCGGCTTGAACCCGCGCAGCGACAAGGCGCGGTGGGTGGCCAGCCCGGCAATGCCGGCGCCCACGATCAGGATCCGCATCTCCTTCGCTCGATGGGGCATCATCACCAGGTCACGCGGCACTCGGTGTTGCCCCGAACGAAGACGTGGCCGGAGAACACCGGCGGCTGATCGAGCCGCAGATGCGGAAGCCGCTCTGTCAGAACCGACAGAGCCTCCTGAAGCGCTGCCCGCCCCAAAGCGTCTGCCACGCATCGGTGTGGGCCGCCGCCGAAGCCGAGATGGGAGGGGCCGGGGTTCAGCCGGAAGATGTCGAACACGTTGGGACGATCGAAGATCCGCTCGTCTCGCAGGGCCGATAGGAGCGACAGCACGACCAGTTGTCCTGCCGGCAATCTGCGGCCCTCGATATCGATGTCTTCAGCCGACACCCGGACCAGGCCCGCGATGCCCGGCTCGAAGCGCATGGCTTCGGCCACGGCGGCGGGAACGCGCTCGGGATCCTTGCAGACCGCCTGCCACTGCAGCGGGTTCGCCAGCAGGTTGGCCGTCTGCGCGACGATCGCGGTTCGCACCGATTCCGTGCCGCCGATGATGAGCTGTACGATCTGCATGAGGGTTTCGACCCGCGCATGCCGCAGCTCGGTTTCGGCCAACCGAGCATAGTGCTGCAGGAAGCCGCCGGCCTGATCGTCACCGTCGCAATCGAGCAGAAGCATGATCGCGCTTCGAACCCTGGCTGCCGCCTTCTCGGCGGACGCAACGGTCGCAGCTGTTGCATCGGGGCGGAAGAACGCGTTCATCGCATCGATGTCGCGCAGGAACGGAGCGATCTCGCCAGCGGGCACCCCCAGCAGACCCGCCAGGCCGCGCGCCGGCAACGGGGCGGCGTAGTCGCCGACCAGCTCCATCCCGCCGTCGGCAAAGCAACGGTCGATCAATGCGTGCGCGCTGCGCCGGACATGCAACCGGTACTGCTCGGCGACCTCTCCGATGAGCGCCCTCGACATCGGTGAGCGGCGATCTTGATGAACCCCGCCGTTTGCCGTCAGCATGCCGTGCGCGAAGATGTCGAACAGCGCGCCTTGCGACAGGCCGGCCTGCGCCGGCAGGGCGGTTTCGGTTGCCTGAAGCCGGGGATCGCTGGCGAGCCGACTGACATCCTCATAACCCAGGACGATGTAGCCCCCTGTTTCGAGGGCTGCGAACGGGTGGGATGCGCGATAGCGACGCAGCGTGCCGTGCGGATCCGTTTCGAGATCGGCGGACGGAATGACGGGAACGTCTTGGATGGTGTCGAGCATGGTGTTTGGTTCCTGGTCGTTGATGCGGATGCGACAGCCCGGCCGGTTCGCCAGCGGTCTGATCTCATGAGGGCAGGCTTGTGGCGGCGTTTCAGAGGTCGGCCTCAACGGCTGCCCGGGTCGCCGAGCTCGAAAACCCGGCATGCGACAGCCCGTGCTGCTGGCGGATCATGTCCGCCGCGCGCTCGCCGATGACGACGCAGGGCGCCATGATGTTGCCGACCGGGATGCGCGGCATGATCGACGCATCAGCGATCCGCAGCCCGTCGATCCCGTAGACCTTGAGCCGGCTGTCGACCACGGACATCCAGTCGCGCCCCATCTTGGCGGTGCAGGACTGGTGCCAGTAGGTCACGGCCGATTTGCGGATGAAATCGAGTATCCCGGCGCGATCGCGGAGGCCCGGCGCCGTCTCGCGCGCGACCAGATCATCGAAGGCCCTGGCGTTGCCGATGTCGCGGCACAGTTCGACGGCCGCGATCGCTGCCTCGACGTCTTCCGGTGCGCTGAGCGCATTCGGTTCGATCAGCATCGGGTCGTCGGCATTCGGCCCGGACAGGCGCAGCCGCCCGCGGCTCTTCGGTTGGGCGAGGCCTGCGAACATCGTCCAGCCATGGGCCGGCGTCTCGATGCCTGTCTCCGCCGGTGAAGGCACGGCGAATTCGAGCTGGCATTGCAGGATATCCGGCGCCGGCAGGCGGGAATCGCTTTTCCAGTAGATCTTCGCTTCGCAGCCGCCCGCTCCGATGGGCTGGGGCTTGCGATAGGCCCAGGTGCAGCCGAAGGCGATATGGTCCTGATGATTGCGGCCGACGCCCGGCAGATGCTGGACCAGGTCGATGCCATGGGCCTTCAGTTCGGCCTCGGGGCCGATCCCGGACTGCATCAGCACCTTCGGAGTCTGCACCGCCCCGAGCGACAGCACGGTTTCGCAGCGGGCGCGGATCTGTCGCCGTTTGCCCTCGTGGAGGATCTCGACCCCGATCGCCTTCCGTCCGTCCAGCAGGACGCGCGTGACCAGCGCGCCGGTCAAGACCGTCAGATTCGGCCGTGACATCATGCGATGGGCATAGGAGCGGAAGACCGATTCACGCTTGCCGCCGCGCACCCGCAGCTCCGCGATCGCGGCTCCGCCTGCGCTCTCCATCATCTCGCCATTGGGGGTGTCGAAGACGGGAATGCCCATCGCGCCGGCGGCCTCGACGAGGGTGCGCGCGACGGGCTGGGGCGCCAGCGGCTGAGCGACGTAGACAGGGCCACCCGACCCGCGACGCAGCGGATCGGGCGCGCCGCGCCAGTCTTCGATCCGGCGATAATAGCCGAGCACAGACTGGTAACCCCAAGCCTCGTCCCCGGCCTCTTCGGCGAAGTGGTCCCAGTCGGCCTTGTGACCGCGGGCCCAGACCATGACGTTGATGCTGGAGCCACCGCCGAGGCCTTTGCCCATGCTCAGGGCCAGCCGACGACCGCCCAGGCCGCTCGACGGCTCGCCGACGAAGCCCCAGTCGCGGCTGCTGCCGAGATTGAGAGGCCACTTGGCGGGGTCCGACACGGTCTCGGATTCGTCGTCTTCGCCGGCCTCCAGCAGGAGGACGCTTGCATTCCCGTCCTCCGCCAGGCGGGCCGCGACCACGGAGCCGCTGGAGCCTGCGCCGCAGACAATGAAATCAAAGCTGTCCCACTCCGGATCGCCCTGCCGCTTGGCAGACCGATCATCGCGATGAGGGCTGACTGTGATGTCTGTCGAATGGTCCATGGGGGCCTCCGTTGTGTTGGTTGGAGCGGCCGGCCCGTCGGACGCTTCAAGAGCGCGAGCGAGCGGCCGGTGCTGCGGCGATGGGGCGGACGGACGATCACGACGCTCCCGTCACGGCGCTCCGTGCCGGACGGCACGACCCCGTGTTGCTGCGGTGATCGTGGGTCCGGTTGATGAAGCGGCTGGTTGGCGGTGCGCCCCTATCAACGGGGTGTGCCCGGCGTGGACTCGCGTGGCTCAGCGTTCGCCGCCGTGGCGGACGAAGAACTCAATCGCGGTGGCGTCGAAGATGCCGATGTCGCGCAGCATTGCCGCGTTGAGCCTGCGCAGGTCCTGAACGGCTCTTCGCACCGCCATCTCCCGCAGAAAGCCGTGATAGACGCCTGCAACGGAGGCCCGCAGCCGGCCCGACAGCGTCGAGCGTCGCGGCAGGACGGCTTTCGCCCGAGTGGGAACTGGCTGAGGTGGGTAGGGCTCGAATGTGCTGCCGAAGGCGAGTGCATTCCCAGCGATTCCGAAATCCATGGCGAGCCGTTCGATCCACGAGAGGCGAGACGCGGGCGCGCGCGCCCTCGCCGGTTCCGGCGCTGCGGTCACAGGAGCATTCGATGCCCGGTCCTGGGAGATGTGCAGCCGAGGCCGCCCTTGGCTGGCCGGCCAGTGCCGGAACGCGATGACGTTCATGTCAGGGGCGGCTCGCTGCGGGAAATGATCGCCCCAGTCGGCCACGGCTTCGAGATCGCGGTACTTCATGTTCTGCTCCGTCGTCTGCGATGGAGCCGTTATCGGCGGGCCGTGTTACATGGACACGAGCAGATCAGCCTTTGTTGTTACGGATGAAATATTCGAAACAGAGCTCCTACGACTTGTGCTGTCGCATTTTCCTCTTGTCGGTCTGACGGGGGGCTGCATTTAAACGACAACCTGTCCTCGTTGCTTCTCAGTTCTGCAAGCCGTCAAACAAGGCTTGCGCCAGCGCTCGCGAATTGATCGGCTTGCCGAGGATACGACCGTCCCCCTGCGCAATGCGGGTCATGTCTCCGCCACGAGCCCTGTCGGCCACGACAATGATGGGAATGTCCTGCAGAGCTGCGCTGATGCGGGCGATCCCGGGCGGATCGCCCATGGTCTCCTGATCGAGCAGGGCGATGTCCGGGCGATCGTCCGCGGTCACCAGCGCCGCAAGCATCTCGTCGGCGCTCGCGAAGCCCATGGGCTCATATCCCAATGCGGCGATCTTCTCCTCATACATCTCCAGCAGGAAGGAATCGCCCTCGAGGATGGCGACGCGCTGCCCGTTCCCGATCGGCGTGGAACGATCGCCATAGAAGGATTTGATCGGCACGGGGGGCTTGTCGCTCGCCGGGAGGTAAATCTCGAAGGTCGTGCCCGACCCGCCGCCGCCGGCGACGTTGATGGCGCCTTTCAGACCGGCGACAAGGCCATGAACTGCGGCCAGTCCGAGCCCGGAGCCCCCGCTGCCCGACTTGGTGGTGTAGAAGGGCTCGAAGATGTGGGGCAGCTTCGCTGTGTCGATGCCCAGGCCACGGTCACGGACCGCCAGACAGAAATAGCTGCCGCTCGCAATCTCGCCATGGGACAGCATGGTCCGACGATCGACATCGACCGCCCGAACGCCCAGTTCGACAGGCTGCCCCCTGGCCGACGCTTCCATCGCGTTCTTGCAGAGATTGAGCAGAACCTGCTGGAACTCGATCGGATGGCCCTCGATCGTCGCGGCATGAGCAGGAAGCGACATGTGCAGGTCGACCTTCTCGGCGAGCGTAACCTGCAGCAACGGCTGGAAGTCCGCGATCGCTTCGACCATGTCGAAATGCCTGCTGGGGCGATCCCGCTTGCGACTGAACGCCAGGATCTGATCGACGACCGTCTTGGCCCGATCGCCGCTCGCCAGGACCTTCTCGACGTAAAGGCGCGCCGCTGACGATCGCCGCAGGATCTGCAGGGCCATCTCGCTGTAACCGAGGATGGAGCCGAGGATATTGTTGAACTCGTGAGCAATGCCGCCGGCGAGCGTCCCCAGCGCTTCGAGTCTCTGGGCCTGCTGCAATCGCTGTTCGAGGACGAGCTTCTCGCGTCGTGCATGGCTGCTCGCGACCAACTCGGCCAGCGGAGCGACGGCAGTCTCGAGGATGGTTGAGAGGAACGCGCCGGGACGCGCCTCAGGATCGACGAACTGCGCTATCAGGATCGCGATGCGTGCGTCCGGGAGCGCCGCAAAGGCGACCGCATGGGTGGAGCTCAGTTCCCGGCTCCAGACGCGGCCTTCGGGCGGGCGGTCAGCGGCGCATCGGAAGCGAGCTTCCGCGAGCGCCTCGTCCAGTGCGGGCGGCCGCAGATCGGCGTCTCGTTCCTGACGCCGCTGGGGATCCATGCCGAACGCGCCGTCCGAGCCATAGAGCTCGGAGATGGCGCCCCGTTCCGCCTCGACGATGGCGAGGTGGATGGTCTCGACAGAAAACTGGCGCGAGAGCAGCGAAAGCCCGTCCCGCATGTGCTTGTCGAAGGCTTCGGCCGGCGCCCCATGGATATGGCTCTTGATGCCGGCGATGGCATTCTCCAGCCGCAGCCGTTGTTCCAGTTCGTCGGTCTGTCGGCGCAGCCGGACAACGAAAAGCAGAACGCAGAACCACAGGATGATCGCCGTCGCGCCCAGAATCGCACGGCTGATCGTATTCTGGCTGGCGGCACGGCCGACGATCTCAAGGTAGCGCTCCTGCAACTGCTCCGCATGCGACAGGGTGCGCGAACTGCCGATGGCCAGGATGGTGGCTTCCACGGCCGGCAGCATCGCCAGCACCACGCCGGCATGGACGCTTAGGGTCTGGACATCGGACACCCCGACGACGGACCGCGCAAGCTGCTCGATCCGCTGGCGGATCTCCGCTTCGAGCGCTCTGTCCGTCGTCATCGCGAAGCGCATCATGAGCGTGCCGAGATCGCCGACCCCCGCCATCGCGATCCGAACATTCGGGTTGGGTGAGTCGTGAAGCGTCGTCAGTGTCTGGCCGAAGACCGCGATTGAATTCTGGAGGAGCGCGTTCATCGTCTTGAATCGCTCAATCAACCTCTCATCGGCGTCGATGCTGGACGTCAGGCGGTCGAGCGGCTGAGCCAGGTAGCCATCCTCGTCGAGTGTCTCTTCGCGGATCCGCACCGCCAGCCGCGTCGGCGCCTCTTTCAGCGCCACGATGGACGCAACCAGGGGATCGTAGGAGGTGAGGAACCCGGCCCTGGCTCGCAAAACGTCGCGCTGGAGCAGCGCATGATGAGCGTCGACGCTGCGCAACGTCGTCAGGATGGCCTCATGGGTCACGCGTCTGAAGTCGCGGCCGATGGCGACGAAGGCCAGCGCCATGGCCAGCACCGCCGTCATCACGATGACGAAGGGCTCAGCGGCGATCTTCGACGGGAGCGGCCACGAGCGGCTTGCCATCGTATTCTCCGGTGAGGCTTTCGAGGAACGCGGTGATCGCGGCGATGTCCGTCTCGCTGAGCATGCGGCCCAATTGGCTGCGGCCCATGATGTCGACGGCCTCGCTCAAGCTGTCGGTTCGGCCGTCGTGGAAATACGGCGCGGTGACCGCGACGTTGCGCAGGCTCGGGACGCGATAGACATGGCGCTCGTCCGAGGCGTCGGCGAGCGATGCAGCCGGCGGTCCGGCTGGGTGGGACTGCACGGAGTCGGGCCGAGGGCCTTCCACGCCCCCGAACACGCCGAAGATCTGGGACATGTTGCCCCCGACATTGGAGCCCTGGTGGCAGGAGGCGCAGCCATAGCTCCGGAACAGGTCGTAGCCGGCCCGCTGCTGCGGCGTGATCGCCCTTTCATCGCCTTTCAGGAACCGATCGAAGGGCGCGTTGGGCGTGGCCAGCGACCGCTGGAAGGTCACAAGCGCGTCCAGCACGGCCTCCCGATCGGGCTGGCGGCCATAGGCTGCCATGAAGCGGACCCCATACGCGCGCGAGCGGCGAAGGCGCGGCAGCAGCGTCTCCCAGTCGTTCGCCATCAGGTTGGGCGCCGTCAGGACCTGGTCGGTCTTGTCTGAGAGCGAGGTGAGCTGGCCGCGCCAGCCCATCCGATAACTGTTGGCGACATTAAACAGGGTCGGGACATTGAATTCGTGCACGCGGCCATCATAGCCGACGCTGCGATCGCGTTTGATCGTGCCGCCGCGTGAGAGATCATGGCAGGAGTTGCAGGCCAGCGCCTGCCGGCTCGACAGGATCGGGTCGTGAAAAAGCGCTTCGCCGAGTTTGACCCGGGCCGGATCGAGCGCGGGTGGCGTGGGTAAAGGCGAAAGAGGCGATTGCACCTCGGCGAGGGCGACGCTCCCTCGCCACGCCAACGGCACGAGGCCTGCCAGGCCGATGCCGATCGCAGCCGCGCTTGCCGCGGCAACGCTCGCCACCCGCCGAACCCTCCGACGTGCGCGGGTCATGTCCGGGCCCTCGGCACGTCGTTGACCGTGACATCGCTCGTGAAGACATAGCCCGCCCCGCGCTCGGTCCGGATCAGCTTCGGCCGCGCCGGATCCGCCTCCAGCTTTCGCCGGAGCCTCAGGATCAGGACGTCGATGCTGCGATCGAACACATCGTCGTTGTGGCTGCGCGTTTCCGTCAGCAATTGTTCACGCGACAGCACGTGCTGGGGCGCCTTCAGGAAGACGGTGAGCAGCTTGAACTCGCCTGCGGTGAGCTTGATGTCCGCGCCATCGGCGTCGGCGAGCCTTCGCGTATCGATGTCGAGCTCGAAGCCGCCGAAGCGGTACGTCTTGCGCTCCTTGCGCTTCCTGTGCGCCGGCCTTTCCCTCAGGGAGGCCCGCACACGCGCCAGGAACTCGCGGATCGCGAAGGGCTTCGTGACGTAGTCGATGGCGCCGAGTTCGAGCCCCACGACCTTGTCGGCTTCGTCCAGCCGGTCGCCGCTGATGATGATGATCGGCGCGTCCGACGTGCTGGACAGGCGGCGGACGATCTCCAGCCCGTCCTCATGGCCGAGATTGAGGTCGACGACGACGAGATCGACCGGATCGGTGCCGACGATCCGCGCCAGCGGCCGGCTGTCGCTGATCGCGGTAACGCGGAACGCGTGCTGCGACAGATAATCGGACAGCAGATCGCGGATCGTCGGATCGTCATCGATCAGAAGAATGTGCTTCACGACACGGCTCCAGCGGGGCGATCCCCAGGTGATCGAAAGGTCTCGGGTCCGACGACGGGCGCTTGCCGGATCGCGCTGACGGTGATGACGGGAAGCGTCGATCGGCTGGATCTTTGACCGGCGCTGAGGCGAGCTGCGGGGGCACCAGCGCCCCCGCGTGTGCTTGCACGTTCAGGCTGCTCAGGCCTTGAGGAAGGCGAGCATGTCCTGGTTCAGGCGGTCCTTGTGGGTCTCGGAGAGGCCATGCGGGGCGCCCTCATAGACCTTCAGGGTCGCGCTCGGCAGCAGCCGCTTGACGGCCCGCGCAGTGGTCTCGATCGGGACGATCTGGTCGTCGTCGCCATGGACGATCAGCACCGGCCGGTCGACCTTCTTCAGATCAGCAACGAAATCGGTCTCCGAGAACGCCTTGATCGAGTCGTAGGTGTTCTTGAAGCCGGCCTGCATGCCCTGCGCATACCAAGCCTCGATCGCACCCTGGCTCGCCTTGGCGCCGGGGCGGTTGTAGCCGAAGAAGGGGCCCGCCGCGATGTCGCGGAAGAGCTGGCCGCGGTCGGCCAGGAAGCCCTTGCGGATGCCGTCGAAGACCTCCATCGGCACGCCGTCGGGGTTGCTCGGCGTGCGCAGCATGATCGGCGTCACCGCGGCGATGAAGCCGACCCTGGCAACACGACCCGTGCCGTGGCGGCCGACATAGCGCGCCACCTCGCCGCCGCCGGTCGAGAAGCCGAAGGCCGAGACGCCTCTCAGGTCGAGCGCCTCGATCACCTCAGCCAGATCGTCGGCGTAGTGGTCCATGTCATTGCCATCCCAGACCTGGCTGGAGCGGCCATGGCCGCGGCGGTCATGACTGATGACGCGGAAGCCGTTATTGGCGAGGAAGAAGGCTTGGTTCTCCCAGCTGTCGGAGGAGAGCGGCCAGCCATGGCTCAGCGTCACGACCGGACCATCCTTGGGACCCCAATCCTTGAAGTAGAGCCGCACGCCTTCGCGGGTGACGATGTAGTCGCCATCGACGACCGGCTTGGCCCGGCGGGCGGGCGCCTTCGCGGCGGGGCGCGCCTGGGCGGCGGCATCGCTGGCGGGCAGCGACGCGGCAGTCG
This sequence comes from Allobosea sp., assembly GCF_030695125.1. GTDB lineage: Bacteria > Pseudomonadota > Alphaproteobacteria > Rhizobiales > Beijerinckiaceae > Allobosea. The sequence goes on from NZ_JAUYTP010000062.1 coordinate 18,993, forward strand.
CGGTGACGGCAGCCAGCGCGATGCCGGTCAGCAGGTCGCGGCGGGCGGGAGCGTTGGCGGCGGTTTCGTTGGCGTTCGACATGATCTCGTCTCCTTCTGGTTTGGTTGGCCCGGCGGAGGACCGTCGGCCGATCTGCAATCGCTCACGATTAGATCGTGAGCGATTGATTAAATGCACGCTACACCGCTGTCAATCCCTTGCGATTGGATCGTGCGCGATTATTTTAAGGCGATACCGAGGAGAAGCCGATGACCGCCCCTGCCCCGCCATCCGATCTGAAGCTCGACGACTTCCTGTGCTTTGCGGTCTATTCCGCCAGCCACGCCTTCAACCGGCTCTACAAGCCCCTGCTCGACGAACTCGGCCTGACCTATCCGCAGTATCTGGTGATGGTGACGCTCTGGGAGCGTGACGACCGCACTGTCGGCGAGATCGGCGAGCGACTCTTCCTCGAATCCAACACGCTGACCCCGCTGCTCAAGCGGATGGAGGCAGCGGGGCTGGTCTCGCGCAGCCGTGACCCGGCCGACGAGCGACAGGTGCGCCTGCGGCTAACGGACGAAGGCCGCGCCCTGCTCGACAAGGCTCGCCAGGTCCCACCCTGCGTGCTCGAGGCGACCAACCTCTCCAGCGAGGAAGCCCGCAGCCTCACCGATCAGATCGGCGCGCTGCGGACGGCGCTGTCGCGCTAGGCGCTCGGCTTCGGCCCTTAGCCGCTAGGTCGGCAGGCGGAGCCTCATGGTGGCCGTGAGCATCGGCCGCCGGTGAGCCTCGCCTGCGAGGCCGCGATCACCTCAGACCGTCGGCACGGTTCCGCCGTCGATGATGTGCTCGGAACCGGTGATCGCGCCGGCGCGATCGGAGGCCAGGAACGCGATCAGGCTGGCGACCTCATCCGGCCGCGCCGGGCGTCCCAAGGGGATGCCGCCGAGCCCATCCATGATGATCTTCTTTCCGCCCTCGTAATCGGTGCCCGCCTCCTGCGCCAACCGCTCGACAAGACGTGTGGCGGCTTCGGTTTCGATCCAGCCGGGCGAGACCCGCAGGACACGGACGCCCTTGGGCGAGACCTCCTTGGACATCGCCTTGCTGTAGGCCGACAGCGCAGCCTTGGCCGCTGCATAGGCCGTCGTCGATTCCGGCAGCGGCAGCAGACGCTGGATCGACGAGACATGGACGACGACGCCGCCACCGCCTGCCACCATCGCCGGCACGAGCAGGCGGTCGAGGCGAACGGCCGGCAGGAGGTTGTGGGCCAACTCCTTCTGCCACTCCGCCTCCGTCAGCGCGGCAAAGCCACCGGCCGGGGCGGACGAGCCTCCCAGCATATGCACGAGGATGTCGACGCCGCCGAGGCGCTTGGCAACGGCTTCGGCGACAGTCCGCGCGCCGTCTTCGGTCGTCAGATCGGCCGGGACGAAAAGGTCTTCGGGGAGCGTATCGGGTCGGGTGCGGGCGCTGGTCAGCACCTTCGCGCCAAGTTCGCGAAACAGTGCGACCGTGGCCGCACCAGCGCCCTTGGTGCCCCCCGTGATCAGCGCGCGTTTGCCAGCAAAGGAGATGAAGTCGGTCATCACGCGATCTCCAGACGCGCGATCGCGTCGTTTGCGACGGTGAAGGTAAAGAGCAGGGTCACCGGGCTGCCGGGAAAGTCGCCGCTGACCCGGGTGCGAACCTGCGTGACATCGCCGGTCGTCGTTGCGTCGATCGGCGCGTTGACATGCGGGGTCTTCCGCTTCGCCTCGATCCACCAGTTGCGGATCGCTTCAGGCCCGGCATGACGCCGATGCTCGTCTTCAACGATCGCCTCGGGTGACATGGTCGCCATCAACACCTCAAGGTCGTTGCGGTTGTCGGCCTCGAAATAGGCCTGGATGCAGTTCGGCAGGTCCATCTTGTCCTCCTCTTGACCAACAATGGTCTGATGCGACTGAAGATAGACCTCGACGATTGTTTTAATAATCGGGATATTATCGGATGACGAGATGAATGGATCGGGACAATGGATCGATTGGCTGTCAATGATCTGGAGGCGGTTCTGGCGATCGCGCGAAGGGGCAGCTTCCGTGCGGCGGCCGTCGATCTCGGCCTGTCGGCCACAGCGCTGAGCCATGCGATCAGCAAGCTTGAGGCGGATCTGGGTGTGCGCCTGTTCAATCGAACCACCCGGAGCGTCTCGTTGACCGAGGCAGGCCGCCTCTTCGTCGAGCAGGTCGGCCCGACGCTGCAGGACATGCGCAGCGCTTTGGAGGGCGTCAGAGCGCATCGCGCGACACCATCGGGCACGATCCGGATCAACGCCGCGCCGTTCGCCGCGCGCGAGATCATGTCGCCGCTCGTCATCGCGTTCCTGCGACGCTATCCCGACATGACCATCGACATCGTCACCGAGGGCAGGCTGGTCGACGTCGTCGCCGACGGATTCGATCTGGGCGTAAGGGTCGCAGGGCTCGTGCCCAGCGATATGATCGCCGTGCCACTTGGGCGCCCGCAGCGGTATGCGGTCGTCGGATCACCGGGCTATTTCGAGCGCCACGGCAAGCCTCGGGTCCCGCCCGACCTTCTCCGTCATATCTGTATCCGCGTGAGGCTACCGGATGGCGGGTTGTTTCGCTGGCGCTTCGAGAAGGACGGGGAGATCGCCCAACTGGATGTCCGCGGCCCGATCATTCTGGACGAAGGCAGCCTTGCCCGCATCGCCGTGCGCGAGAGCATCGGCATCGGCTTCTTCTTGGAGCAAGACGTCCTCGCAGACATCGCAAGCGGCGATCTCATCCGCATCCTGGATGATTGGACGCCGCCCTCCCCCGGGCTCTGCCTCTACTACCCCGGTCGCCGAAACCTGTCGGCGGGCATGAAGGCCTTCCTGACTCTCGCCCGCGAAATAGCGGCGCGTGGGCGTGCAGCCTGATTATCTCCCATTGACCTATGCGTTTTCTGACAACGCGCCGGAATGGGCTGCAGGTGCTTGTCACGATCGGCAGTCTACTCACGCTGCAGCGTGAGCGCGATGTGATATGATGCGGCTGGATGCGGCCTCCTGAGGAGGATGCACGATGCCGATTGAGCAGGAAAATGTTGCTCAGCGTCCCGCCTGGAATACGGGACGCCTGATTGGCCCCAAGCCTCCGCTTAAGCCGCGTCACATCTGGGCCATCCGAACGCGGCTTCAGCACGATCATCGCGTACGCGATCTCGCCATGTTCAACCTCGCGATCGACAGCAAGCTGCGCGGCTGCGATCTTGTTCGCCTTCGCATCAGCGATGTTGTCCTCGGCGGCACGGTGAGGCTGCGGACTTCGATCATCCAGCAGAAGACGGGCCGACCGGTGCCTTTCGAACTGACGGATCCGACGCGCGAAGCGCTGACCACTTGGCTCCGTCGTCGACCATCAATCGATGCCGATTGGCTGTTTCCCAGCCGCAGCCATAAAGGCGAGCATGTCACCACCCGCCAATATGGGCGTCTGCTCGATGACTGGGTTTCGCTAATCGGTCTCGATCCTGCTCTGTACGAGACGCACAGCCTGAGACGGACCAAGGTTGCGTTAATCTACAAGCGCACCGGAAATCTACGAGCCTGCCAGCTCCTGCTCGGCCATTCCAAGTTGGAGAGCACAGTCCGCTACCTGGGAATCGAGGTCGATGACGCTCTGATCTTGTCTGAGCAGACGGATATCTGATCGAAACGGCGCGGCGGCTCCCGCCGCGCCGTAGCGCACCGCAAATTCAGTTATCTCCGCCACAGAGCAGGATGCTCGCGGTGCGCTGAACGTCCGCTCTTTGGTGGAGCACAAATGTCAGGAAGTGGCGCATCTATCGAGTTGCCGGCTAGTCGGGTTTGCGTGCCGCGACGATGATAGCATTGTCTATGAACGCGATCGCCGCAGGCGATAGACCTCGGTCACCGTGTGGACCTGCAGCCGACAGATGCGAGAGTGAGTCGCACTGTAGACCTCTCAGCAGCGAGCTCATTTCAGCATTACAGTCAGCTACAGGGTCTCTTTGACAGAAATCGTCCCAGTGCTAGGAAGCACATTGGGAGAACCATCCTTGTCCGCATTCCGCCAGAGCGCAGCATCTCGCCGTTGGGTCGCGATCATCGCGGCCTATCTGCTCGTGCTGCAGGCGGTCTTTGCGGGTCTGGCGTCCGGCGCCCATGCCGGAAGCATGAGCCTCGACCGGACCCTGGCGATGACGCTGTGCGCACCGGGCGAAATGCCCGCGGGCAGCAGATCGGACCAGGGTAGCGCGCGACACGATCAGATGACGTGCTGCGTCCTAGGTTGCGCGTTCTTCGGCAGCGGCGCATCGGCCGCCCCAGCGGCTTTTCTTCCCGTCATCCATCGTACGGTCGATCTCGTTGCCTTCGCGCGCCGACTCGATGCGCCACATGGCTACGTCGCCGGCCATTGGCCGGCTAATCCCCGCGCGCCGCCGTCCAAAGCCTGATCCTGCCCGCGCGCATCCATGAGGATGCCCGCAGGCTCGCTCAAGCCCAAGAACTAAGGCCGGCGCCAGGCTGATCCTCCCGCGATCATAACCTCGAGCCGTGCCGAGTAGCATGGACAGCCATTGTGCCCTTCCATCCGCTGACGCGCGTTTGTGCGTGTTTTGCGACGGGTCTGCTGATCGCAGCCGTCGCCCTGATAGCAGTCGACCGCGTTCTGCCGCTCGAAATGGAGCTCAAGATCGCGTGGCTTTGGCTCGGCGGAAACGCCGCCATCGCGCTGTCGCACATCCTGCCCGCGCTGTTGCGCGACTGATCCACCGCGGCGCCTACGCGCCGCGGCCTCTAGCCCTGATTACACCGCCCCCCTCTGGGCCACTTCACTCGAAGGACATCCCCATGTCGATCCGTACCGTTTTCGCCACCCTCGCCGCGCTGGCCGCCGGCCCCGCCTTCGCCCATGTCACGCTGGAGACGCCGTCGGCACCCGTCGGCTCGACCTACAAGGCCGTGGCGCGCGTGCCCCATGGCTGCAAGGGCGCCGCCACCATCAAGGTCCGCGTGCAGATCCCGGAAGGGGTGATCGCCGTCAAGCCGATGCCAAAGGCCGGCTGGACGCTGGAAACCGTCAAGGGCGCCTACGTGAAGTCCTACGACTACTACGGCACGCCGACCTCCGAAGGCGTCAAGGAGGTGGTCTGGAGCGGCGGAAAGCTCCTGGATGAGCATTACGACGAGTTCGTCTTCCGCGGTTACCTCACCACCGATCTCAAGCCCGACACCACGCTCTACGTCCCGATCGTTCAGGAATGCGAGGGCGGAGGCGTCGAGCGCTGGATCGAGATCCCCGCAGCCGGCAAGGTCTCCGACGACTACAAGTTCCCGGCTCCGGGCCTGAAGCTCACCCCCAAGAAGTGAACCGACCCAAGCAGCCGGGCGTCAGCGCCCGGCTGCGAGACCTTCGTCTTGGCCGGGCCCTCGGGCCCGGCCGCCTGGAACCGTCATGGCCGCTCGTCTTCGCCTCATCCTCGTCCTGATCGGACTGCTCGCCGTTGCCCTCGCACCGGCCAGCCGCGCGTTCGCGCATGCGGCGCTGAACGGCGCAAGCCCGGCTGATGGCAGCGTCCTTCCCTCCGCACCGTCGGAGCTGACGCTGACCTTCAGCGAGCCGGTCTCGCCGCTGGCGCTGCGGCTGATCAGGCCGGACGGCCAGGCGACGCCGCTGGAGCGCGCCGATCTCAGGGACCGGACGCTGGTGATCGCGGCGCCTGCCGGCCTCGGTGAGGGCACGCATGTGCTGAGCTGGCGGGTGGTCTCGGCCGATGGCCACCCGGTCGGCGGGTCGGTGCTGTTCTCGATCGGCGCGCCGAGCCCGACGGCGCCGACCGCCGGGACACAGACAGACGCGATGGTGCGGGTGCTGCTCTGGGCCAGCCGCGTCGCTCTCTATCTCGGCCTGTTCATCGGCTGTGGCGGCGCCGCCTTCGCGGCCTGGGTTGCGCCGCTTCCGGCGAGGGCGCGAGGCCCCGTCACCGCCGCCCTGCTGCTAGGCCTGGTCGCGTTGCCACTGTCACTGGCCGCGCAGGGTCTCGACGCATTGGGGGCGGATCTGCGGGCGCTGTTCCAGCCGCCGGTCTGGCGGGCGGCGCTGGGCACCAGCCTTGCCTCGACACTCGCAATCGCGGCGGCCGCGCTGGCGAGCTGCCTCCTGGCGCTTCGGCTGGCAGGAGGCCTCGGAAAGATCGCCGGCCTGTTTGGCGTCGGTCTGGCGGGTCTCGCGCTAGCGTCGAGCGGCCATGCCAGCGCCGCCAGTCCGCAAGCGCTGATGCGGCCGGCGGTGTTCCTGCATGCGGCCGGCATCGCGCTCTGGGCCGGCGCCTTGCTGCCGCTGATCCGGGCCCTCCGTCAGCCCGACGCAGCCGCGACGCTGCGGCGCTTTTCCTGGCGCATCCCCGCCATCGTCGCGATGCTGCTCGGCAGCGGACTCGTGCTCGCCGTGGTGCAGGTCGAGCGGCCCGCCGCGCTGATCGACACGGATTACGGCCGCGTGCTGCTGGCCAAGCTCGGGCTGGTCGCGCTCGTGCTGGGGCTCGCTGCCCTCAACCGCTGGCGGCTGACGTCCCAGGTCCAGGCGGGACGGCTTTCCGCCTGTCACCTCATGGCGCGCATCGTCGCCGTCGAACTCGTGCTGATGCTAGCGATCTTAGGGACGGCGGCGCTGTGGCGATTCACCCCGCCGCCGCGCGCGCTCGCCATCGCAGCCGCCCAGCCGGCGAACATCCATATCCACACGCTCACCGCGATGGCCGACGTCACCCTGACGCCGGGGCGAGCCGGGCCCATCGTAGTCGCCATCGTGTTGATGAACGGCGATTTCGGGCCGCTGCCGGCGAAGGAGCTGACGCTCTCCTTCGCCAACCCCACAGCCGGCATCGAGGCGATCGAGCGCCCAGCGATCCGTGGTGCAGACGGTGTCTGGCGGATCGAGGGTCTCAGCCTGCCGCGACATGGCCGCTGGAGCGTCGAGCTCGCCATTCTGATCTCGGACTTCGAGATGATCCGCCTCACCGAGACAGTCGAGATCCGGCCGTGAAGGACGCCTTCGAAGGGACGGATGTCCACAGCACTGAACCGCGAGCTGTCGCAAGTTTCGCCGAGAAGAGGCCCCTTATGTCCACCCCATCCGCACAACTGACCCGCCGCGCCGCGTTGGCGCTCCCGCTGGTCGCCACACTGCCAAGGCCCGCGCAGGCGGCGATCAGCATCACCGATGCCGTCGGCCGGAAGGTCGAGCTGACTAAACCCGCCGAGCGCGTCGTGATCGCCTTCTACCTGGAGGAGTTCACCGCGATAGGCGGCGCGGCCGGCTGGGAGCGCGTCGTCGGCTTCCGCAAGCATCAATGGGCGGTCAACCGCGCCAAGACCTATGAGCGCTTCGTCGCGGCAATCCCGCGCCTTGCCGCGCTGCCCGATGTCGGGCTGGGCGAGAACGAGGTGCTTGTGCCGGAGAAGGTGCTCGCGCTGCGGCCCGACCTCGTGATCGTGCCGCCTTGGGCGATGACCGGGGCGAGCGCGGTTACGGCCGCGATCGAGGCGGCCGGCATTCCCATCCTCGTCGCCGACTACAATTCGCAGAGCCTCGAGAAGCACATCGCCAGCACCATCGCCATCGGACAGGCGATCGGTGCCGAGGCGCGGGCGCGTGAACTGGCCTCGCTCTACGAGACGCAGATCGCCGACATCCGCCGTCGGGCTGCCCTGGCCAAGGGGCCCAAGCCCAAGGTCTATATCGAGATCGGCTGGCTCGGCGCCGGCGAGTTCGGCAGCACCTACAAGAACACGATGTGGGGCCGCATGCTCGACACGATCGGTGCCGACAACATCGCCAATGCGGCGCTGGCGCAGGCGGCCGGTTTCGTGCCGATCGCGCCCGAGAAGGTGCTGGCCGCGGCGCCGGAGCACATTTTCATCACCGGCTCGTCCTGGGCCAACCGGCCGCATGCGGTGCGCCTCGGCTACGATGTCGATCCCGAGACGGCGCGCGCCAGCTTGCGGCCCTATCTTGGTCGCCCCGGATGGGACGCGCTGCCCGCGGTCAGAACCGGGAACGTCTACACGGTCGAGCATTCGCTGGTGCGCTCGCTGACCGACTGGATCTCGCTGCAGTTCATCGCCAAGCAGATCTATCCCGAGCAATTCGCCGACATCGATCCCGTATCCTCACTGCGCGCGTTCCATGAGCGCTTCTTGCCCATCCCATTCGAGGGCGCCTGGATGTTGCGGTTATGAGCGCTGCCAGAGTTTGTGCCGTTGTCAGTCTCGCCTACGCGATCCTGTTTCAGGCCATTCTGGGCAGCTTGAACTTGGCATCCGCGCGCGCGCCGTCGCCGCTGGATCAGGCCCTGATGGTGCTGTGCAGCAGCAGCGGCACGCCAACCGGCGACCAGACTCACGCAGACCATGCGCTGCCGTGCTGCCTGCCATTGCAACGGGCGGCCTTCGACGCGCCGCTGACCACGATCGCGACAATCGAATGGATGCCGTCGCGGCATCGCACATCGACGGCGATCCGCTTCCGTTCCGCCGCCTTGCAGCGCGCGCCGCCGGATGTTCCCGAGTCGCCGCCCCCGTCCCGAGCTCCGCCCTCGCTGGCCTGAAATCCGTCGCAACGATTTTCAGCCTTCGAGGGAACACCCATGACTTTTAAATCCACAGCCGGCGCATCATGCGCAGTCGCTTTCTCGTGCCTTAGCCCGCTCGCAGCTCCGGCCTTCGCCCAGCAGCCCAATGCCGTTCAGCTCGATACGATCACGGTCGAGGGACCGCGCGACGGCGCCAGGATCACCGATACGACGGCAGGGCCGGTGCAAGGCATTCGCGCCCTGACCGCGGGTTCCGCGACCCGGACCGACACGCCGATCGAGCAGCTCCCGCAGTCGATCCAGGTCTTGCCGCGCCAGCTCATCGAGCAGCAGGCGACGACGACCATCAGCGAAGCGCTCACCAACGTCAGCAACGCCCAGCCGGCCAACCCGCTCGGGATCGCCAATACGGACATCGCCCCCTTGCGCATCCGCGGCTTTCCCGCAGAGCAGTGGCGCGACGGTCTGGTCACGCTGTACAATGCCGGCGACCGTGACGGGCTCGCCAATGTCGAGCGGATCGAGGTGCTCAAAGGACCGAGCACGATCCTCTATGGCGGCGGCGTCGGTTCGCCCCTCGGCGGCGTCCTCAACGTCGTCTCCAAGCTGCCACGCAACGAGAACTTCGTGCAGAGCGGTCTGCGGTTCGGCAGCTACGGCTACTGGAATCCCTGGTTCGACATCAACAGGAAGCTGACGGCCGACGGTTCCGCGCTCTTCCGGATGACCGGCGAATTCACCGGCAACCGCAGTTTCATCGATACGCTGGATTCAAAGCGCTACAACATCAATCCGACGCTGACCCTGACCAACAACGACAGCACCACGCTGACGATCCAGGGCTTCCTCTCCCGCCAGCAGCAGCAGGCCTATCAGGGCCTGCCGGTTTACGGCACGATCCTGGGCGACTTCCGCCTGCGACCCGAGACCTTCGTCGGGCCGCGGACCCTGCCCGACAGCTATACGCGCAACCACGGCATCGCGACGACGCTCGACCATAAGTTCAACGATATCTGGTCGGCGAAATTGAAGGCCCGCTGGAGCCAGACGCAGTTCGATCAGCTCTCCCAGAACATCTTCGGCGGCGATGCGACCGGCGCCGTCCCTGCCTTCGGACCCTCGACCTGGTTCCTGCAGAACCTCCAGCTCTTCCAGAAGCAGGAGGAGTTCACCATCAACCCGACGGTCAAGGCCAAGTTCGATCTCGGCCCGACGAAGAACGTGGTCCTGGCCGGCCTGGACTATACCAAGGTGCGAGACAAAGGGTTCATGACCGGGGACTACCTGGGCAACCTTTGCTACATGGCGACCTTCGATCCGGTGCTGTGCCCGCCGACGACAGTCGATCTGCAGTCGCCGGCTTACACGACGCCATTCACGCGACCGACCCGCGGCGTCGGCGAATACGCGGCGTTCTTCGACTACCGCAACGACTACGTGACCAAGGGCGCCTTCGCCCAGATCCAGTCGACGGTCTTCGAGCGGGTGCATCTCCTCGCCGGGGCCCGGCTCGCGAGCATCGACATCAAATATGACGAGTATGCGCTCACGCCGGCCGCGCGCATCACCACCGAGAAGACGAAGCTGCTGCCGCGTGCAGGTGTCGTCCTCGATGTGTGGCAGGGCCTGTCCGCCTTCGCCAGCTACACCGAGGGCATGCGCTGGGTCGGGTTTTCGACGGCGGTGACGCGGCCCGCGCCCGAGACGTCGCGCCAGGCCGAAGCAGGCCTGAAGTTCAAGCTCGGCGACGCGCTGTCGGGAACGCTCGCCTACTTCAACATCCACCGCGACAACGTGCCGGTGTCGATCGCGCTTGGCGTCGCCGCCTTGTCTCAGCAGAAGTCGCAAGGCTTTGAGGCCGACGTCATCTGGCAGCCGAACACCAACTGGAGCTTCCTCGCCAGTTACGGCTTTACGGACGCCACCTTCGCTTCGCCCCTCCTCGACTACAACGGCGGATCGGTCCCCACCGGCAGCAAGCTGCCCTTCGTGCCGGAGCGTTCTGGCCGTCTGTGGGCGAACTACAAGTTCGATACGGGCACGCTGGCTGGCTTGAGCCTCGGCGCAGGTGTCTATGCGGCGTCGAGCCAATATGTCGATCCGGCCAACAAGTGGAAGACTTCGGCATATTTCACCGTCGACGCCAAGATCGCCTATGAGCGCGACAACTGGAAGGCGTCGCTCGCCGTGAAGAACCTGACCGGTGAGCGCTATTACACCCCCTATGCCTGGCTCGGTGGACAGGTCGCTCCCGGCGCGCCGCGGACCGTCTATGCCGAGCTCAGCTACATCTTCAAGTGAGGAGGGCGGACAAATGACCATCACCCGCAGGCAGTTCTCCACCGCCGCCGTCGCAACCTCGACCATCGCCCTGGCGCTCGCCAAGGAGGGTGCGGCGGGCGCGGCCCGGGCCCAGCCATCGGCCCCGCCCGCCATCGAGCATGACATGTCATCCATGCCGGCCCACTGGGTCGGCAAGGAACAGATCGCCTTCCTGATCTATCCGGAGTTCACAGCGCTCGACATGGTCGGCCCGCATCACATGCTGGCGAGCCTGATGGGCGCGACCGTCCATCTCGTCGCGAAGACGAAGGAGCCGGTGAAGAGCGATCAAGGCCTGGTCTTCACACCCTCGGCCACCTTCGACGAGTGTCCGCGTGATCTCGACATCCTCTGCATTCCAGGCGGGGCGCAGGGATCGCTGGCCGCGATGTTGGACGAGGCGACGATCGCCTTCGTCAAGGACCGAGGCTCGCGCGCGAAACGCGTGACCTCGGTCTGCACGGGCTCGCTCATCCTGGGTATGGCGGGCCTGCTCGACGGCTACAAGGCGACCACGCATTGGGCTGCGACATCGGTGCTGCCGCTGTTTGGGGCCATCCCGACCGAGGGCCGTATTGTGCAGGACCGCAACAGGGTGACCGGTGGCGGCGTCACCGCAGGCATCGATTTCGGGCTGACGCTGGTCGGCGAGCTACGCGACCGGGAGTATGCCGAATGCGTCCAATTGCTTGCGGAATATGCTCCTCAGCCTCCGTTCAATGCCGGCACGCCGGCGACCGCCCCCGAGCCGGTCGTCAAGATGATGAGCGACATGATGGTGGGTTTCCTGGCCGGCGTCACGACAGCGGCGGCTCGGCCCAAATGAGCCGGACCGTGCGCCCTCATAAGCGAAACTCGCCATGATCACCGGTCCTCACGACCTGTCCCCCTGGGGCATGTTCATGGCGGCCGATATCTTCGTGAAGGCGGTGATGATCGGGCTGGCTTTCGCCTCTGTCGTGACCTGGACGATCTGGGTGGCCAAGGCGCTGGAACTCGCCTCCGCCAAGGCGGCGGCGCGGGGGGCATTGCGCCGGCTGGAGGCGGCGGGCAGTCTCGTCGAGGCCGCAGAGGCGGGGGCAGGCCGGACGGGCCGCCTGCTAGGGGACGTCGCGATCCTGCTCGGTGCGGCGCTCGATGAGACGCAGCGCTCCGCCGATCTGGGGGAGGAGGGCATTAAGGAGCGGGTCTCGATCGCTCTGTCGCGCATCGAGGCCCGGTCCGGGCGGGTGATGGCGCGTGGCACTGGGCTGCTGGCCACGATAGGTTCGACCGCGCCCTTCGTCGGCCTGTTCGGCACGGTCTGGGGCATCATGAACGCGTTCATTGGCATCAGCCAAGCGAAGACCACCAATCTCGCCGTGGTCGCGCCCGGCATTGCCGAGGCGCTGCTAGCGACCGCGATCGGCCTCGTCGCCGCCATTCCTGCCGTCATCATCTACAATGTCTTCGCGCGCTCGATCGCCGGCTATCGCGCCATGCTGTCGGATGCATCGGGCGAGATTCTGCGCCATCTTTCGCGCGATCTGGAGCGGCGGAGCCGCCAACCATCACAGGCTGCGCGACCGCAGTTACAGGCTACCGAGCCACAAGCTGCTCAGCCGTTCCTTTCGGCAACCGGCAGCATGCCACTCGTCCAGACTTAGTAGCGCTGTGGCCGTCTCGCTCAAGGGTCCGCAGGATGGCGACCTCACGGAGGTCAGCGACATCAACGTCACGCCGTTCATCGACGTGATCCTCGTTCTGCTGATTATCTTCATGGTCGCGGCTCCGCTATCGACAGTGGATATCGCGGTCGACCTCCCGGTCTCCAACGCACAGCCTCAAGCCCGGCCCGATACGCCGGTCTTCCTGACAGTGAAGGGCGACCTGTCTCTCGCGCTCGGCAACGAGCCCGTACTGCGCGACGCGCTCCCGGCGATGCTCGACCAACGTACGAGCAACGACCGGCAGCAACGCATTTTCCTGCGCGCTGATGGAGCCGTCGCCTATCGCGAGGTGATGGAGGTGATGAACCTTCTTCGCAATGCGGGTTACCTCAAGATCGCGTTAGTCGGGCTCGAGGATACTGGCCAAGGCGGCCCGGCTGCGGCTGCCGGGGTTAACCGACCATGATGGCGACGGTCGAGCCGTACCGCTGGAATGGAGCGCTGCGCTGGGCTGCGGCCGCGCTGGTCGTCGCCGCGGCCCATGGCGGCGCGGGCTGGGTCGCGCTGAACTGGAAGCCGGCGAGCGCGGAGGCGGCCGCGGGCGCACCCGAACCCGCGATCATGATCGACCTCGCGGCCGTCTCCGTAGCGCCCGAGGCCCCGGCCGAGACCCTGCCGCTGGCTCCTGAGCGCATCGAGTCCGACGCGCCACCCGACCCGGTGAAGGAGACGCCGCCGCCCGAGCCAATGCCCGAGCCAATGCCGGTCCAGGTGCCCGAAAATGAGATCAGGTTGCCGGAGCTGCCCGCCATACCCGACGCGCTCGCCGTCCTCGCGCCGCCACCGCCTACGCCGGCCAAGCCGGCCACGAAGCCTCCCGAACGCAAGCCGCTGCCTAAACCACTCGTCGTCGAGCGCAAACGCGTCGAACGATCTCGCCAGCGCGAGGCGGCCGCTCCGGCTCCTGCGCCGCGGCAGGCCTTGGCCCCAAGCCCGTCTTCTTTGGGCGCCAGCTCGCAGACGTCGATCTCGACTGCGAGCTGGCGTGCACAGCTCGCCTCTCACCTCAACCGCTACAAGCGCTTTCCGGGAGATGCCAAGCCGGGCACGGTCCAGGTCGCGTTCGCGATCGATCGTGCTGGCAACGTCATATCCGTGCGTCTAGCTACGTCTTCAGGCGATCCCGCACTCGATCACGAAGCTGTCGCCATGATCCGCCGCGCGAGCCCGGTACCGGCACCGCCAGGGGGGACAGGCGGGAGCGGTTCAGTTTCGCTGTCTGTCCCCATAGCCTTTCGGCGCTAACAAACGGCTGCGTCGTGGCGATCTTGAGGTACGGACGACGACGAACATTGGGCCACCACAGCCACGACGGGTTTCTGGCCCGCTTCACCGCGCGTCACGGGATTTCTGACGAGCGCAGCCGGGACTAGATCAGGTTATAGGGGCGACGCCGAGGTCAGTGTCCTGGTCGATCCGTTCTCTGGCGTCGCCCGCTCCGAATTTGGCCCGATAATCTTGCGGACTGACGCCAAGCCGGCGGCGGAAGGCTCTGCGCATCCTCTCCTCGTCGAGAAAGCCGTTGCGGGTCGCGATTTCCTTGATGCTGTGCCGTGTTTCCTCAAGTGCGCGACGAGCCGCTTCCAGCCGCAGTTCTTCGACGACCTTGGCGGGCGTGCGGCCCGTCCGTTCGAGGTACAAGCGCGCAAAGGTGCGCGGACTCATGGCAACCCGCGCTGCCAGAGCCTCGACCCGGAGATCATCGCCCAGGTGATCCTGGATCCAGCTGTGCAGCGTCTCAAAGCCATGATCGTCCGCCTCCTGCAGAACCAGCGGCACGCTGAACTGCGTTTGGCCGCCGGCCCGCTTCATGAAGACAACCAGTCGCTTCGCAACACGGATCGCCTCGGCGTGACCGCGATCCTCCTCGATCAGAGCCAGCGCGAGGTCGATGCCCGCCGTCACGCCCGCTGACGTCCAGATCGGGCCGTCGCGCACATAGATGGCATCCGGCGACACCGTGACGTCCGGATAGCGATCCTGCAGCAGCCGGCAGGAGCCCCAATGCGTGACGACTCTTCGGCCGATGAGGAGCCCGGCCGCGGCCAGGACGAACGTGCCCGTGCACACCGAGCAGACACGCCGAATGCCTCCGGCATGAGCCGCCAGCCAGTCGAGAAGCAGCGGCTGGTCCGCCGCTTCATGGACGCCAATGCCTCCAACGACGACGAGTGTATCGACGTCGCTCAAATCTTGGATCGAGCGGCTCATCAATTCGATGCCGGAGGACGTCCTGATCAGTCCACCGGTCGCGGACGCGACCGTCAGCCTGTAGGGCGCCCCCTCCGCGCTGGCCGTTTCGCAGGACAGCTCGAATGCGGCCAGCGGGCCCGACAGGTCCAGCAACAGCGCATCGGGAAACATGACGAAGACGACATGACGCTGGGGCAAGCCGCCCTCCACAGCCGCGATGGATCGCATGGCAGAAAAGGAGGTCAGAATGTCGTTTCCGCCCCCGACTGTCATGCTCAAAGATGAAGCCTCAGCACAGATGGGGGCTTCCTTGAGTAAAGCGACGCTGGAGATCGGGCTCCTGTTCTTTCCCGGAATGACTCAGCTCGATGTCACGGGCCCCTTCGAAGTCTTGGCGCGGTTGCCCGGCGCGCGAATCCATCTGCTGTGGAAGCGCGTCGAGCCGATCACGAGCGATGTCGGGCTGACCTTGATGCCGACGACTGCGTTCGAGGACTGCCCACCGCTTGATGTGCTCTGCGTGGGTGGCGGCCCAGGACAAATGGCGTTGATGGACGATCCCGAGGTGATGAGCTTCGTGTCCCGCGCCGGCGAAAGCGCGCGCTATGTGACCTCGGTCTGCGCCGGCTGTTTCATTCTGGCGGGCGCGGGGCTGTTGAACGGGTACAAATCCGCCTGCCACTGGTTGTCGCGCGATCAGCTCTCCGTGCTGGGTGCCATTCCCGTCGCCGAGCGCATCGTCGTGGATCGCAACCGGATATCGGGCGGCGGTGTGACGGCGGGAATCGACTTTGCCTTTCAGGTTGCAGCCGAGCTGTGCGGCGACGAGGTCGCCAAGCGACTGCAGCTCATGCTCGAATATGATCCCAAGCCCCCCTTCGACATCACCGAACAGAATGCGCCCGCCACGATGCTGGCCGAGATCCGTGCGGCCGCGCGTCCGATGCTCGAGGAACGGCTTCGGTCGAGCGAGCGGGCGGCCGCGCGCCTGAAGGACGGCCATTTCGAGTCCAGCCAGGGAACGCCGTGATGACGCGGCGGATCAGGACGTCGGTGGAGGACGGCCAGCGCCTCGTCTGGTTCGAGGATACGGCTTGCGCCCTGTCGGGTGTGATCGCGATCGACTCGCTGGCGCTGGGCCCTGCGGCCGGCGGATGCAGGTTCTGGCACTACGACGACGCGAAGAGCCTGCTGTTGGATGCCCGGCGTCTCGCGCGCGGCATGAGCTACAAGAACGCCTTGGCGGGGCTGCCCTTTGGCGGCGGAAAGTCCGTGATCCGGCTGCCGGAGGGCGAATTCGACCGCGAGGCTCTGTTCCGCTCCTACGGGCATGTCCTGAACGAACTCAAGGGTGACTATCTGGCCGCAGAGGATGTCGGCACGTCTCCCCGCGACATGGAAAGCGTCCGGTCCGCGACGCCCTTCGTGTTCGGTCTGCCGCCGGTCGGCACCGCAGCGGGAGGCGATCCGTCTCCCTGGACGGCACTCGGGGTGTTCCTTTGTATCGAGACCGTCTTGGCCAGGCGGGGACTGCCGCTCGCAGGATGTCGGATCGCCGTCCAGGGGCTCGGCCATGTCGGCGCGGATCTCTGCCGCCGACTTCACGAACGCGGTGCGAAGCTGGTCGTGGCCGACATCCGCAAGGAGGCCGTCGCCCGGCTGCTCGCCGCCATCCCCGCCGAGGTCGTCTCCACGGACCGGATTTATTGCAGTGAGGTCGAGCTCTTCGCGCCCTGCGCGCTGGGCGGGGGCCTTAACCAGGAGACCATCCCGGACATTCGAGCCGCCATGATCGTCGGCGCCGCCAACAACCAGCTCGCCACGGCCGCCGATGAAGCACGCCTGCACAGCCGCGGAATTCTCTATGCGCCCGATTACATCGTGAATGCGGGCGGCATCATCAATGTGGCGGCAGAGTATCTCGGACAGGATCAGGGCGAGGTTCTAATTCGCGTGCATCGCATTCCAGACCGCCTCGCCGCCATCCTCGGCCGGGCTGAGGCGACGGGGCGGTCGCCTTCGGACATCGCCGATGCGATGGCCCGGGACCTGATCGAAGCCGCCTTCCCTACAGCACCAAAGCAAAAAGCCTACGCGTCTTCGCTGGCTACCTGACTTCACCGGCTGTCTTCCGCCGGTCCTTCATAGCCCCATCCGCATCGCACAGGAGCGCTTCATGACGCATTCCAAATTCGCCACGCTGGTCGCTGCGTGCCTCGTCTGGGCCAATGCGGCGACGCCTTCGGTCGCCCAGTTGTCCGGAGACACGGTCAAGATCGGCGTCCTGAACGATATGTCGGGTCCCTATGCCGACATTACCGGTCAGTCGAGCCTGATGGCCGTGCAGATGGCTGCCGAGGAGTTCGGAGGCAGCGTGCTGGGCCGGAAAATCGAGGTCATCTCCGCCGATCACCAGAACAAGCCCGATCTCGGCTCGGCCATTGCACGCCGGTGGTACGATCAGGACGGCGTCGATGTCATCGTCGGGCTGGGCGCCTCTTCAGTCGCGCTCGCCGTAAGATCCTACGCCCGCGAGAAGGGCAAGCTGGACATCGCGACCAGTTCGGGATCGTCGGATCTGACCGGGCCGGCCTGCTCGCCCACCGGGTTCCACTGGATGCACGACACCTATGCTCTCGCCAAAACGCTCGCGACCGCCACGGTCAAGAACGGCGGCTCCTCCTGGTTCTTCGTGACGGCCGACTATTCCTTCGGCCATGTGCTCGAACGGGATGCTGCCCGCTTCGTGGAAGCAGCCGGCGGGCGCGTGATCGGTCGCGTCCGTGCGCCCATCAATTCGACGGACTTCTCGTCCTATCTGCTCCAGGCGCAGGCATCCGGAGCCAAGATCATCGGGATGGCGAATGGCGGAAACGACACGATCAACACGGTGAAGACGGCGCGGGAATTTGGCCTCGTCGGCGGCGCCACCCAGCAGAGCCTCGCCAGTCTTCTTCTGATGATCACGGATGTCCATGCGCTCGGCCTGGAGGCGGCACAGGGGATGCTGCTGACGGAGGGCTTCTACTGGGACCAGACGGACGAAACGCGCGGCTTCGCCAACCGCTTTCTCGCCCGCCGCAAGCTCATGCCCAACATGATGAATGCGGCCGATTACAGCGCGACCCTGCACTATCTCAAGGCTGTGCAATCGGCCGGGACCGACGACCCTGCGGCTGTCGCCGCCGCGATGCGCAGCCTGCCGATCAATGACGCGACCTTGAAGAACGGCAAAATTCGCAGCGACGGGCGGATCGAACGCGACATGTATCTGTTTCGCGTCAAGAAGCCGGGGGAGTCACGCGGCGCCTGGGATCTGTACGAGCAGATTGCGACCGTTCCCTTCGGCGATGCCTTCCGGCCCTTGTCCGAGGGTAGCTGCCCGCTGGCAGCCGCCGCGTCTCGATAGTCGGACCATTCGGCTTGTCTTTGACACCGGGCATCCTCATTGATCCCGGTGTTGAAGCGAAATGAATAGCCTCGTCGGCGTGCCTCAATTCGCGGCCATATCGGCTAGAATCTGGCCAGGCTCTTCATCCCAAACCGATCACCCAGTCCCGATCAGCGCGGCGCGGCTCGGCTTGCAAGCGCAGACCGAAGGTGGCCGTAAAGACGGGGTCATCCAGCATCAAACCTGCCGCCCGGTCGGCCGCGAGGCGGCCGCCATCAAGGAGGACGAGGCGGTCGCAGAAGCGCAGCGCCAGATCGAGATCATGCATGACGACGATGACGAGGGCCGCGCCGGCATAAGCCTTGAGCCGCTCCAGCAAGGCCAGCCGGTGGCGCATATCGAGACTCGCACCCGGCTCGTCGGCCAGCACGAGCGGCGGCTTTGTTGCCAGGGTCGCGGCGAGCATCGTACGCGCTCTCTCCCCTCCCGAAAGCTGGCTCCAGCTGCGGGCTGCCAGGTCCGCGAGACCGTTGCTCGCGAGGATAGCCTCCACCGGGGCCGCCTTGCCGGGGCGGCGGTCGCGGCCGAGTCTGACGATCTCCGCCACGGCGTAGTTCCAGGCGGGCTCGAATTGCTGGGGACAATAGCCGCAGGCTGCGCCGCGCTCCGTGGCCGTCCAGTTTGAGAGCGGCCGTCCATTCCAGCTGACTGCGCCGCGGTCCGGTTTGCGGTAACCCGCCAGGAGACGCAGCAGGGTCGACTTGCCGGCGCCGTTGGGGCCGAGGATGCCCACGAGAGCCGGCGCCGTAAAGGACAGGCTGACATTGTCGAGAAGCACGGTGTCGCCCGCGCTCACTCCCAGGCCCTGGCATGCGACGCGCATCATGGCCGCAGCCTCCGAGCCAGCAGAAGGAGGAAGAAGGGCCCGCCGATCAGCGCGGTGACCAGCCCGAGCGGGATTTCGGCCGGCGGCAGCACGGCGCGGGCGATGCCGTCACAGAATGCCACCAGTGCGGCGCCGATCAGAGCGCTCGCCGGCATCAGGGCCCGGTGCCGAGGCCCGATCCACCAGCGCGCGAGATGTGGCGCGATCAGGCCGACGAACGCCACGAGCCCCCCGAAGGCCACCGCCGCCGCGACGATTCCCGCTCCCACCAGCACGGCACGACGTGCAAACCGGACCGGATCGAGCCCGAAGGCGAAGGCCTGCTCGTCGCCGAGCCCGAGCAGATCGAGCCCGCGCGCCAGCGACAGCGAGAGCAGCAGGCCCGCGAGGACGAGGACCGTCAGCAAAACCAGCCCCGCGAGATCGGGCGTCTGGATGCCGCCCAGTGTCCAGCTCAGCACGACCTGCAGGTTCACGCTGTCATCGGAAAGGGCGAGCATCAGGAAGGAGCGCAGCGCGCCCAGCATGGCAGCCACCGCGACGCCCGCCAGCAGCAGCCCGGCGGTGTCGGGCCGGCCGTGAAGCCCCGAGACCGCCAGCACCAGCCAGGTCGCGCCCCAGGCGCCGAGGAAGGATAGCCCGGCCAGGGCTGGGCCGCCCGGCAGGCCGAGTGGCACGAGCAGCGCCAACGTCGCGCCGATTGCGGCACCGCCCGAGGCCCCCAGCAGATAGGGCTCGGCCAGGGGATTGCGAAAGACGCCCTGGAAGATCGCCCCGCCGAGGCCCAGCAATGCGCCGACCAGCGCCGCCGCCAGCACCCGCGGGAGGCGCCAGACCAGCAGCAGCCGGCTCTCCATATCGGAGGCGCCCGACAATGCTGAGGCCAGTTTCAGCGGCGAGGCCCAGTCATGGCCGGCCGCCGCGCCGAACAGCAGGGCGAGAGCGAGCGAAGCGCCGAGGATGAGAAACCGGTGTCTCAAGAGGGACGCTTTCGTAACAAGGCGGCCAGCGTCTCGATGCCGTCGACCGTGCGCGGGCCCGGGATCAGGAATTGCGCGCGCGAGACGAGATGGGTGCGCCCGTCCCGCACCGCCCGGAGCAGACGCCAGCCGGGCTGGGCAATCAGCGCATCGAGATCGGCTTGCATCCCGGCGAAGAGCAGGATGTCGGGATCGGCGGCGATGATCGCCTCGGGCGAGACCTGGGCGACGACGCTGCGCGGGAGCGCATGGCGCCCGCCGGCCCGGACGATCGCATCGCCGGTATAGGTATCGGCCCTGGCCACCAGGACGAGCCCGTTGCCGAGCCGGCCGGTGATCATGACCACGCTCGGCGGCTGTGCTGGCGTGATCACAGCGACGGCGGCGAGCCGCGCCTCCAGCGCTCGCGCCACGGCCTCGCCATGCTCCGGTACCCCGGTTGCCTGTCCGACGAGGCGCAGATTGTCCATCACCTCGGCGACGCTGCGGGCGAGCAGGACGATGACGGGGATCCCCAGCCGCGTCATCGGGTCGATGAGCTGATGCATCGCCTGGCGGGCGGGCGTCACGATCAGTAGATCCGGCCTCTGTGCGACGATGGCGTCCACCGAGAAGCCGAGGCGCCCCCCGACCTGCGGCTTGCGCGCAAGCTCCGGCGGAAAGCGCGTATAGGCCTCCACCCCGACGACGCGCTCGCTCAGCCCCAGCGCTGCCACCAGTTCGGCATTCGAGGCAAAGATCGGCACGATGCGCTGCGGCGATCGCGCGATCTCGACATCGCGGCCGACCGCGTCCGTCAGCCGGATCGGCTCGGCCGCGGCTGGACCGGCGAGCGTGCAGGAGAACGCGCACGCTAGAGCGGCGATGAGCGCGAGCGCCTTCACTCAGAAGCGCGCCTGCACGCCGGCCTGGACCTCGAGCCCCGGCATCGAGGTGCCGTAGCCGCCATTGGCGAAGCGGGAATCGAGCTTGTAGGGCTTCTTGTCGAGGCCGATGAAAATCGGGCTCTCGTTCTTGTTGAAGAGGTTGTTGACCAGCGCGAAGAGCTTGATGCCCTTGGCGATCTCGACCTCGCCGCGCACATTCCACACCCAGAACGGGTTCTTGCGGTGGATCCAGTCGCGGTTCGGCTCGGCGCTGGCGACAAGGTTTTCCTCGGTGTTGTACCACATCGGCCCGCGCAGGATGCCGGTGACCTGGATCGACCAGTCATATTGCCCGCCGCTCTGGCCGAAGCGCGTGCCGATCGCGGCCTGATACTGGTACATGCGCTCGGGCTTGCGACTGTTGGCGGTGGCGGCCGCGCCCTTGTCCTCCATGTCGAAATTGTAGGCGCCGTTGCCGAACAGCGACCAGCGCCAGCGCGTATCGGTATGGCCGGCGAGCTTCAGGATATCGGCGTCGAGCTGTAGTTCGACGCCGCGCACCACGACATCGCCGCTGTTGTTGGCATAGTCGGAGGTGTTGGCGACGCCGGTGCGGGCGCGGGTGATGATGCGATCCGAGATGACGTTCTGGAAGAGCGCGACATCGGCGCGCCAGCCCTCGCCGGCATAGGCCGCACCCGCCTCGACCTGCGCGCTGGTTTCTGGCTTCAGCGCGGGATTGCCGAAGATGCGGCCGCCGCCCAGCGTATTGAAATCAGCGGCGAGTTCGGTCGCGGTCGGAGCGCGGAAACCGGTCGCGTAACCGACACGGAAGGTCAGCCGGTCGGTGGCCTTGAAGGTCGCGCCGGTCGAGTATGTCGTCGCTTGATAATCGACGTCACGCGGGACCTGGCCGGCGAGGTTGGGCGTGTATTCGAAGCTCGTCGTGCCGAAGGTGCGGCGCACGCCGGCCCGCAGGGTGATGCGGTCGTCCCAGAGCTTCTGCGAATCCTCGACATAGAGCGCGTTGACCGTCTCGGACTGATTATTGTCCTGCGGCGAGACCTGCGCGAGCGGGTTGCCAGGTACGCCGATGCGGTCGCGCGTCGAGCGCAGGGTACTGCGCTCCCAGTCCCAGCCGGCGAGCAGATCGTTGCCGGCCCAGAGCGTCGCGCTGGGCTGGAAGCGGGTTCCCACGACATTGAGTTCGCGACGGTTGTAATCCGCCGCCGTCCCCAGTGCCGGCAGGCCGGTGCTGCCGCGGATAATCGGCGAGGCCCAGCGGAAATTGTCGACATCCTGGACGGCATAGCCCTGCAGCATCCAGCGGTACTGCCCGCCCGGCATCTGGCCGCGATAGGTCACATCGAAGGAGTTGTTGTAGCGGTCCTCCTGGCTGATCGTGTTGGCGCCGGAGCCGCGAAAGCCGACATCATAGACGCCGTCGGTGCGCAGGGTCGTCTCGATGCGATGGTACGGATTGATCTGGAGGCCGAGCGCGCCGGTCAGGCCGAAGCGCTTCCAGCCGGTATTGGCCATAGTCGAGCCGCCGCGCCCGGAGTGGTAGTCGTCGCGCTGGCCGCCGGAGATGCCGGCATAATAATCGATGCTGTCATATAGGCCGCCGGTCTGGGCCTTGCCCTGCAGCAGGCCCCAGGAACCGCCGCTGCCTTCGATCATCGTGCCGGGCGCGGTACGGCCGGTCTTGAGGATGATGTTGATGACGCCGCCGATATTCTGGCTGCCATAGATCACCGAAGACGGACCGCGCACCACTTCAATCCGCTCGACATCGGCTGCCGAGAGCTTGGAGAGGTTGGCGGTGCCGGCGCGCCGGCCATTCATCAGCACCAGCACCTGGCTGCGGAAATCCTTGCCCTGGCCGTCGCTGGCCCCGCCGCGGATGTTGATCGAGGTCTGGCCGGGCGTCCATTCGCTGAAGAAGCCGACCGCGTTCTCAGCGAGCAGATCGGTGATCGACTTGGCCGAGGAGCGCTCGATCTGGGCGGCGTCGATCACCTGGACGGTGCCGGGAATGCTGCTGCGCGGTTCGGGCCGCCCGGTTGCCGTCACCACGAGCTCGTCGAGCTTGATCTCGGTCTGGGCAGAAACGGGCGTGGCGGTGGCGCTGGCGAGGCAGGTCGCGGCGAGCAGGTTGGTTGTGCGGACAGGCAGGCGGATCATGACAGGTTCCAGACGAGGATGGCCGAGCGGCGGTGAACGGAGAGACATAGGCCGCCAGGGACGGTTTCGGCCTGTGAGGCGAGATCGGCGATCAGATCCGCTCGGCGCGGATCGTCAGGAAGCCAACCCAGACGGTCGGCGAGATAGCGGCCGAGACCCGGCAGATCGCGGGTGACCAGCGAGAAGGTCCAGTCCGTCTCCGCCAGGACGGAGGGCCGGTCGCCGCGCAGCTGCGGCAGGATGAGATCGATCGCCGGTGTCTCGTCCTCGCCATGCCAGGCGGATGGCAAGCAACCGGCTAGGATCAGCCCGCGCGGCCCGCGCTGGGCCGGCACGACCCAGATGATCGCATGCCGCGCCAGGCTGCGACAGAACGCCAGAAAGGCGGCGGGATCGGCCAGATAGCCGGGCATGGTCGCCGCAAGGACGGTCGCGGCCGGCGCGCAGACCAGACCGGGATCATCCCAGCCGAGCGGAATCAGCGCGGGCGGGTTCGGCAGTGCCTGGAGCCGCGCCTGCATGACCGGCGCGGGCTCGATCGCCGTCCAGCGCCTGCCCCGATCGACCAGTGCTCCACCGAGCTGTCCGGCACCGGCGCCGATGTCGATCAGATCGCCGGTATCTGGCACGAGTTGGCGGATGAGCGGCGCGACGCGCGCGACATAGTCCGACGTGTCGATCGCAGAGGCGTAGAGCCCCAGCGGATCGCGTTCGGGCTTACGGTCGGCAAGGCCGCCTGCCGGGCCAGAGGGGATTGAGGATATGGGCTTCATCGGCCCAGTCTCATGAATGCAATGTTATAACATTGCAATATCTCTTTCCCGATGGTGGCTCGTGATTGCGGCACGATGCGCGTCTCAGGCGGAATGGTTCAATGGTGGAACAGCTTGCGTTCATCGCCTCAGCCCCTCGCTGTCGCGGGAGAGGCATGTAGCAAGGCGCAAACGCGCGAAGGCGGGCCCGAAGAGCCGCCGCGACGCATCAACGACCCGCCGGACACCCCGCCCGCGCGACATCATAGACCGTCAAGGCAGGTCTCCTGGCTCACGGGTCGTCGCTCTCGACCGTCTTCCCGGCGCGAACGCCAGTGACATGGTGGTCGAAAACTCGCCGCATACAGTTGCGGGGGCAGCTCCGGCATGGGCGTGTCGCCGCACCGGATTCCCTCTTAGCCTCGGATGCGATCCGAGGACCCTGACGCCTTCAAACTAAATGGCGAGATTGTGGCGTCAAGGCTTCGAAGGTCAGGGGTGCTGCAACCGTTGTGCATGGCCGCCCGCGACCCATGCCCTCAGGTCGCCGATAGGATTTTCGGACGCAACGTCTGCTTCCTGCCTGTGGCTTCGTAGGCAAGATCACGCACTGGCTCGCCGGACTGGAGATGCGAGGCGATGATCCGATCGACACCGGCCTCATCGACCCCGCCATAGACGGTGCCCTCCGGCCAAACCTGGAGGACGGGCGCAAGATTGCAGGGCCCGAGACAGCTCGTCTTGGCGCTCATCGTGCCCTCCCCGGCCTCGCGCAGGCCCAGGCGTGCCTGCTCGTTGCGCAGATGGCCCCAGATCAGATCCGCGCCGGCCGCCATGCAGGGGCCGCCCTGGCAGACCAGCACGCGCCGCTTCTGGGCCGGAACGAGCGAACCCGCCTGGGGCGCCTTCTGGGGATGCGAAACCGGGGCGGCGCCCCGGGCCGCATCGATCTGCTCGGTCAGCAGATCGGCGATCGCGCTGCCCTGGCTGAGGCCGGCACCGATCCGCAGCACAGGCCAGGGCCCGGGATGCTCGGCACGCCAACGCTGCAGCGTCTTGGTCAGCCATGCGGCGAAGGCCGGCTCCATCGGCAGCAGCAGCGGGACGAACAGGATCTCGGTAATCGGCTCATTCAGCAGGCCGAGCACGACCTCGCGCAGCGACGGCGCGCCCTGCTCGGTGAAGGCATAGGCGACCCAGGCGCCATCCGCACGGGCGGCGGCGAGGCTCCGCAGCCGCTCCATCTCCGCGATCGGCGCCGCCGCGATGGCCGAGCGCGCGATCAGGATGATCGCCCGACCGAGGCCCGCCGGCTGTTTGAAGGCAAGGTGATCAGATCGCATGGTCGCCGACACACTCTCCGAAGGGGCCGAGGTCGGCAAGGGTTGCACGCAAGCGCGGGCGCATTGCAGCCTCACGCCGCCTGCCGGTCCCAGGCCGGAAACGGATCCTCGAGCGACGACAACGACTTCGACATCCCCGTCGCGGGGCTGCCGGTGAGGCAGGCGTCGAGCCTGGCGCGAATCGCGGCCTCGTCCATCTCCTGCGTGCCGATGAAGACCAGTTCCTGGCGGCGGTCGCCCCAGGTTTGCGACCAGTGTTTGCGCATCAGCGAGGCGAATTCCTCCGAGCGTGGCCAGCGCTCCTTGGGCACTGCGGCCCACCAACTGCCCATGCCCTCGGTGCGGGTGATGCGACCGGCGAGCGAGTATTCGCCGACCCAGCGCGGCCGCGTCGCCAGCCAGAAATGCCCCTTGGCGCGGATCACGCCGGGCAGGCGCTGCTCCAGGAGATCGTAGAGCTTGCGCGGGTGGAAGGGGCGGCGCGCCCGGTAGACGAAGGAGCGGATGCCGTATTCCTCGGTCTCGGGGACATGGTCCTTGAAGCCGAAAAGCTCCTTGTGCCAGAGCGGATGCTCCTGCGAGCGCTCCTCGCTGTAGAGCTTCGTATCGAGGACGGCCGACAGCGGCACACGGCCGAACTCGGCCTCGACGATCCGCGCATCGGCGTTCAGGCCGCGCACGACCTGGCGGACCTTCTCGCGCTGCTCGGGCGTCGCCTCGCCGATCTTGTTGATCACGACGACGTCGGCGAACTCGATCTGCTCGACCAGGAGATCGACCAGCGTCCGGCCATCGCCCTCGCCCGCCGTCTCGCCGCGATCGGCCAGGAAGTCGCGGCTGTCGTAATCGGCCAGGAGGTTGAGCGCGTCGACGACGGTGACCATCGTGTCGAGCCGCGCGACATCGTCCAGCGCCTGGTCGTCCTCGTCGCGGAAGGAGAAGGTCGCGGCGATCGGAAGCGGCTCGGCGATGCCGGTGCCCTCGATCAGTAGGTAGTCGAAGCGCTTCTCGGCGGCGAGCCGGCGGACTTCGCTCAGGAGATCGTCGCGCAGCGTGCAGCAGATGCAGCCATTGCTCATCTCGACCAGCTTCTCCTCCGTCTGCGACAGCCCTGCCCCGCCCTCGCGCACCAGGTCGGCGTCGATGTTGACCTCGCTCATGTCGTTGACGATCACCGCGACGCGCTTGCCCTCGCGGTTGTTGAGGATGTGGTTCAGCAGGGTCGTCTTGCCGGCGCCGAGGAAGCCGGAGAGGACCGTCACCGGCAGGCGGCGGTCGGTAAGAAGGGCATCGGATGTCATGAGGGTCCGTCCAGGATTGATTTCAGTTTATGTTACGATATAACATAACCATCTTGTCAACCTGAGGGATGGCTTCGAACGTGACGACGGCGCATGTCGATCAGGACCCGGCACTCGGAGAGGCGTTTCCCGAGACGCTGTTCACGCGCGCGCTGGCGCAATGCGCGGCGACGGGCCGCTCGCTGACGGCTCTGCGCCGCGAGGTGCTCGCCGCCTTTGCCGCCAGCACACGGCCACTGAAGGCCTACGAGATCGTCGAGCGGCTGAGCACACCGACCCGGCGCATCTCTCCAATATCGGTCTATCGCAGCCTGGATTTCCTGATCGAACTCGGCATCGTCCATCGCCTCGCCACGCAGAACGCCTTCGTCGTCTGCGATCACGACCATGCCCAGGACGAGACGCTGGTCTTCATGATCTGCCAGTGCTGCGGCGATGTCGACGAGGCCGTGCTTCCCGGCGTGACCCGGTCACTGGCGGCAACCGTCGAAGCGCATGGCTTCCGCAGCCGCGGGCACAGCATCGAGCTGCAGGGCGAATGCGAGGATTGCCGCAGCGCCACATCCCTCACCGGCCGGGGCGGCTGAGCCGCCTGCGGTCATCCCGACGGTTGCCACGCCCCGTCCCGCCCCTCTCCTTTTCGCATGGATCTCGCGATGCCTCATGACGCCATCATCATCGGCGGCAGCTTTGCCGGCCTGTCCGCCGCGCTTTATCTCGCCAGGGCCCGGCGCCGCGTGCTCGTGGTCGATGCGGGCTCGCCCCGCAACCGCTTCGCCAAGGCCTCGCACGGTTTCTTCGGACAGGATGGTCGCGATCCCCTCGCCATGATCGCCGAGGCCCGCGCCCAGCTACTCGCCTATCCCGGCGTGGCCTGTCTCAAAGCCGAGGTCACCGCTGTCGAGCCGGGCCCGTCCGGCTTCACCGTGTCCTGGGAGGGCGGTTCGGAGACGGGCACGCGACTGCTTCTGGCGACCGGCGTCGTCGATCAACTGCCCGCGCTGCCCGGCCTCCGCGAGCGCTGGGGGGTCAGCGTCCTGCACTGCCCCTACTGGCCTGCTGCCGGTTTCGTGGACACCGAGATTGGGTGTTTCATGAAGCCGGAGGTGGCAGATGCAGCGAAGACGATTTGGGCGTGAGTTCAAGATCGAGGCGGTTCGCCTGATCAAGGATCGCGGTGTGAGCGTCGCG
>NZ_JAUYTP010000068.1 GCF_030695125.1 Allobosea sp.
TACCCCCAGGGCGGTGCCCCGAAGCCTCCCGGGACCGGGGTGCAAACCCGGCCGCAGGCGCCGCGCCCATCCCCACCAACGGCTTGCCTTCCGGATGGCTGCCCCTCAGGGATGAGGTGGGTCGATTATGGGGGTGGTTGGCGGGGCGGGGATAAGTTTGTGGGGAAATACAGCTTGGCAACACAGCGCTGTTCCCTCCAATGATTCAACGTAGCGCCGGATGAGTTCGCCAAGCGGGTGATGGATTTCTGTTGCATCCCAGAATTGAGGCTCTACCAATTTGATGGCGGGGGGCGTGATGAAATATCGACGAGCTTGGGACGGTGGGGAGTGGCAAGGCTACGCTCTCCAACTGGTGCAACTTAGGCATGGGCACCAAAACGTCCAGAGCGTTCCAGATCATGTAGGCGGCGATGCGGGCCTTGAATTTATTCATATAGGCGGCATTAACGATCCTCCCACACTGTATCAATGCTATGCCCCCGGGGAAACCGTTGACAACAAGAAAGCAGCGATTGCGCAACGCGCGAAAGCGAACAAAGATCTCCAAAAATTGATTTTAAACAAGGATAAACTGTGTAGTTTACTAAAAAATTTATCGATTAAACGTTGGATATTGCTTTGTCCGTTCCTCGACAACAAAGATGTCATCGGATCAACGCGGGCCAAGGCTGTCGAAATTCGTAAGGCAAAATTACCGTTTTTAGCTGAGGATTTTGATGCTCTGGTACACTGCCAGGAGGATTTCGCTGGCGAGATCGAAATCCTGCGGCAACAAACCATGATGCCAATGACGCTTCCGATTCTAAACGCCGACACCGAGTTCGCTGCTACTCGGGATGGCACAATCGGGAGCCGCATTACCGAGAAGCTGAACCGCGGGTTCAAGGCATCGCTTAGCCCCGAGCAAATTGAACAGAGACGCAATGCCTACGTCCGCGCGCATTTATACCGCGAAAACCTTTTAGAAGAACTCAAGCTCAACCACCCGGCCCTCTGGGATCGTTCAATTCAAACTCTTTCGGCTGAAGAGGAGCGGCTCGCTGCGGTGGGCGCCAGCTCTGACATTCCCGGGATACAGCTAAAGGAGAGCGTCGAGCGGATCGAATTGGCCCTCCAAAAAGATCTGCCAAATATGGCTCTCTCGTTTGCGACCCAAGTTGCGATTGGAACCGTAGGCGAGTGGTTGATCCGGTGCCCCCTCGACTTTCCAGGGGATGACGCATGAGCCTGACAATTGGGCCGCAGCGGTTCTCCTTCAGAAAAAGACCAATTGCAGTTCCAGGCGATCTTCGGATCGAGTGGCGAGTTTCGATCATCGTCCTGATGCTGGGCTTCTCCCGATCAAAGCAAGCCTCGTTGGCGAAACTTCACCTCCTTAACGATGCTGTCCGCGCGCCGAAAGCTGCAGCCCTCCTTGATCTCGTGGTCAGCTCAAGCCCCGGCAGGATACCTTGGACATTTCGAATTGAGCCCGCCTTCGGGCGAGCTATAGACTTTGTTGTGGGAGACGGGTTGGCCGGATGGACAACAACGGCAGACCGCTCAGCGCTTCAACTTTCAATCAAAGGCGTTACACTATTTGAGTCTCTAAAGAAAGAACACGATTTGCTGACATCCGAAAGAGATTTGCTAAGCAAATATGCAAAATCGATGACAGAGGCAATTGTCTCCGCGGTTATTGGCGCAGCGCGTAGGGCGACATGATTCACATTACCCACCTGCGGCTGCGCGCCATCACTGCCGATCACGTTTATGGCACCGATATTCCATTTGAGGCCGGCCTAAACGTCGTTCAAGCTAACAATACGTCAGGCAAATCGACATCCCTCCAAGCGATTATCTATGCATTGGGATTAGAGCGCGCCCTTGGCCCACAGCTAGACATACCTCTTCCTTACGCCATGCGGGAGAAAATCCACGCGCACGAGGATGATGAATACGAACTCGTCATTCAGTCTTACGTAGAGATAGAAATTCGCAATCATACGGGCCGGTCTGTAGTAATTCGTCGGGATGTCGTAGGCGGCAAGGATCGTCGGCTTATTCAAACTTGGGCGGGGCCAGGCCTTGCTGCAAATCGAGAGCGCTCAAACCCGCACGACTACTACGTCCTTGATGGCGGCGCAGCGCAGGCAGAAGACGGTTTTCATCGCTTCCTCACCAATTTTATCGGGTGGGAGCTGCCAATGGTATCACGTTTTGATGGCAGCGAGTGTCCTCTCTATTTGGAGGCAATCTTCCCGATGCTCTTCGTCGAGCAGAAGCGAGGATGGTCGACGATTCAAGGACCTTTCCCGACATTTCTCCGCATTCAGGATGTTGCGCGCCGCGTTATGGAATTCATGCTCGATCTGGATGTCGGACGAATCCGTCGGCGAAGAGCAGAACTACGCAGCGCGGTCGCTGCAACAGCCCAACGCTGGGCCCACCGTCGCACCGCATTAGAAGATGTAGCTCAACGCATTGGCCGGCTGAGGGGGGTTCCCCAAGTCCCGACAGCCGAATTCGCCCATACGCCTGAAATAATACTTGAGGTAATCCGCAATGGCGAATGGATCACGCTTAATGAAGCCGTGAATGGCGCCAAAGCCCGCATCGCAGAACTAGAAGGTGTTCCCATCGAGAGCACCGAAGACGCGGTCCCCGAGATGACCTCGCGCCTTGAGGTGGTTCGGGGAGATATTGACTCACTAAGTGCTCAGCTCGAAGCCATCCGTGCGGAGCACAACGGAGAAGAACAAGAGCGCCAGGCTCTGCGAGCGCGTTTGCAGGCCCTGGAAGCGGACTTGAAGCGTAATCAAGACGCTCAGAAGCTGAAGCGGCTTGGATCGCAACTGGGACGCGCTGCCGGTGAGCATGTCTGCCCAACCTGCCATCAAGAAGTGACCGGCGAGCTTCTGCCGGCCATAGAAGCCGTCGGCATGGGCCTCGACGAAAACATTGCGTTCGTTAAGTCGCAGATGCAGCTCTATAGGGTTGCGCTTGATGGCGTGAACCGCAAAGTCGAAGACTGTCAGGTGCGCTATCGCGCTCAAGATGAAGTATTGCGCGAGCGGCAATCCGAGCTACGACGTTTGCGCCAAGCTATCTTGCAACCGAGCGCGTCTCCGTCGCGCATTGCGATTGAGGAGATCGTTCGTCTCCAGAGCTTCTTGGAGAGATCGAACTCTTTTGATGAAGCTGCCGAAATTGCCAGCGAAGAACTAAAGGCGATGGCATTCGAGTGGAGCCGGCTCCAGCAAGAATTAAAAGCGATACCAGCCGACGAATTTTCTTTCGAAGATACGCAGAAAATCAATTCCCTCGAAATATCGATACAGAAACGTATTGGATCGTATGGGTTCAGATCGTTTCAACCTTCTGAAATCGTCCTCTCCCGAGAGAACCAGCGCCCTCTGACAATAACGAGGGACGCGGACGGAGACGTTGTCGAGAAGGAAATCACATTCGAAGTTTCCGCGAGCGACGGCATTCGTCTAAAGTGGGCATATTATCTATCTATGCTGCGCCTACCTGGCAAAACGAACCATGCGGGTCTGGTGATCTACGACGAGCCCGGCCAGCAGGAAATCGATGCTCAGAGCCTCTACGCCTTCTTGCAAGATGGTGCAGCCGAAAAACGGTCCGACCAACAAATCATCATCTCAACGTCGGAACCTCTGCCCGCCGTTCACAAGGCCGTCGGGCTGAACGGCAAGGTCATTTCGTTTAGCGGCTTTATCCTGCAACCGCTTTGAGACGGTGGATGGCAACCAAGGGCGCGAGCGTTCGCTCGAATCGACCATGTTGACGTCTGGAGACGTTCCATCGTCCGACGCAAAAAACCCCGCGTCGGGAGAACGCGGGGCTTCTTGTTGGGCCGCCTGCCCTGAAATGCCGGGGAGCGTGGCGGGCGGCCGGGTGGGTCGGCGGCTCGGGAGAGACCGCCTGCCGGCTGGCGCGGGGAGAGCGGGGAGCGTTCCGCGCCGGCCGGGATGGGGAAGCGTGTCGGTGAGATCCTTCGTGAAGGGCTTGGGGAACCCGCCGTCATCCGGGGCGAGCTGCGACAGCGGCGCCGGCCTTGGTCCATCCTCGGGCGGCGTCCCGCCCTTCGCTGGATCCCGGGACGACCTGCGGTCGCCCCGGGATGACGCCGTGTTGGCGTGAAACCGCTAGAACGGCAGCAGGATGTCCATCACCTGCTGGCCGTAGCGCGGCTGCTGGACGTCGGTGATCTGGCCGCGGCCGCCATAGGCGATGCGGGCCTGGGCGATCTTGCTGGACTCGATGGTGTTATCACTCTCGATGTCCTCGGGCCGGATCACGCCGGCCACGATCAGCTCACGGACCTCGAAATTGACCCGGATCTCCTGCTTGCCTTCGATCACCAGATTGCCGTTGGGGAGCGTCTGGGTGACCACCGCGGCGACGTTGGTCGCCAGCGTCTCGGAGCGGTTGACCGAGCCCGTGCCCTCGCTCGAGGCGGTGGAATCGAGCTTCAGCAACGAGCCGGCGCTGGCGCCGTCCGGCAGGAACTTGTCGAGCTTGTTCTCGAAGCCGAAGGCGTTGTCGGCGCCGACATCCTCGCCGTTCTTGCGGCTGCGCTTGGTGGTGTTGCTGAGCTGCGCCCGGTCGGTGACCTTGACCTTCACCGTGACCAGATCGCCGACGAGCCGGGCGCGCTGGTCCTTGAAGAAGGCGCGCGAGCCGGTGCGCCAGAGCGAGTTCGGCGCAAAGGAGGCATGCTCCATCGCCGGCATCGGCATCTGCACGGGCTTGTAGCCCTTGCTCGCGGTCGGGTCCTCGATCGGCGACAGCGCCGGCGCCTGGCCGACATTGGCGAGCCGGTCGACGGCGCTGCAGGCGCCGAGCGAAACGCCCAGCAGCAGCGCGCCGGAGAGCCTCAGGAGGCGGTGGCGGGTTTCGGCGACAGGGAGCTTTGACAAACGGGTCATGGCAGGGACTTTCCGTGACGGGTTCAACGGGCGGCGGCGACACGGCCGGTCGAGGCCGCCTGGATCGAGATCCGGCCTGGCCCGCTGACCGTGCCATGCAGCACGCGCTTGGATTGGGGGTTGGTGACGCTGACGACATCGCCCATCGCGCCGGCTTCGCCGGCCCGGCCGCGCATGGTGATCGTCAGCCCGCGGGATTCGTAGACCAGGGTGACGAGATCGCCCTTGGCGACGATCTCCTCGCGCTGGACGTCGCCGGCGCGCAAGGGCGCCCCCGCCATCAGCGCCCGGCGGGCCACCTTGTCGATCGCGGCGCGCGGATCGCCGATCAGATCGTTCGCCTGGCCGTCGCGCGGGCGGCGCTCGACCAGGACATCGGCCTTGCCCAGCGTCTCGCCGCGGGCGATGGCGCGCCGGGGCACCACGACTTCGACCGTCTCGACCAGTTGACCGGCGATGCGGATCGGCTTGAGGCGCATCGCCATGCTGCCGGGCACGCTGACGCGGGCCTGCAGCCGGCGGGTGCGGGAATCATAGCCGAGATCGGTGACCGTGACCTCGCCGTTGAGCTCGGGCTCGACCGCGATCGCCGGCGCGCCACCGTCGATGGTCAGCGCAAAGGCGCGCGCATCGATGCCGTAGCGCTCCTGCAGGCCGATCTTCACCGCCTCCTCGATATCGGACGCCATGATGCGCCGCGCCGCCCGGGTGACCACGACCTGCGCCGCCCCGGCCCCCTCGATCTCGCTGCCCGACTCGATCAGGCCGGCCGCGCGCGCCGCCTCGACGATGCGCGCCACCTGGATCGTCCCGGTTTCGCCGAGCGCCGGCGCGCGGAAGGCCGGGGTCGCGGCCGCATCGGCGGGCAGCCCCGCGATCAGGTCGCCGAAGGAGACGAGATCGCGCATCAGGGTGAGTTCGGAGCGCAGCTGCAGCTTGCGCGACGACGCGGCCGCGGGAGGCATGCCGGCCGCCGCCGCGACGGTGACGACGAGCGGGCCGGACGCCTGCGGCTGCGCGGCCTGCGCCGACGGAGCCACCAGCAGCGCGAGCGCCAGCGAGAGCGGGGCCAGGGAGCGCGGAGCGAAAAGGATTGTCGAGCCGATCATGATGCTGCCTCTCCGCCTTAGCCGCGGAACATCGAGGTCGTCGCCGACATCATCTGGTCGGCGGCGGTGATGACCTTGGAGTTCATCTCGTAGGCGCGCTGCGCCGCGATCAGCGAGGACAGCTCGGTGACCGCCTGGACGTTGCCCTCTTCGAGATAGTTCTGCTGCAGCGTGCCAAAGCCCTCGCCGCCGCCGAAGCCGTCGATCGCCTGGCCCGAGGCCGCCGTCTCGATGAAGAGGTTGTCGCCGATCGATTCCAGCCCGACCTTGTTGACGAAGCGCACGAGCTGGATCTGGCCGATCTGCTGCGGCGCGGTCTGCCCGGGGATCGAGACCTCGACGGCGCCCTGGGCGTTGATGTTCACGCTGGTCGCGTTGTTGGGGATCGTGATGCCCGGCTCGACCTGGTAGCCGTCGCGGGTGACGAGCTGGCCTTGGGAGTCGAGGTCGAACGAACCGTCGCGCGTGTAGGTGGTGCGGCCATCGGGCATGCGGACGCGGAAGAAGCCCTCGCCCCGGATCGCCAGATCGTACTGCTTCTCGGTCGAGGACAGGTTGCCCTGCGTCATGACGCGGCCGGTCGAGACCGTCTTGACGCCGGAGCCGACAAAGGTGCCGGCGGGCGCCTGCGTGTTCTGGTCGGAGGTGGCCGAGCCGGCGCGCCGGAAGTTCTCGTAGAGAAGATCCTGGAAATGCACGCGCTGGCGCTTGTAGCCGGTGGTGCGCACGTTGGCGATGTTGTTGGAGATGACCTGGACGTTGAGTTCCTGGGCCATCATGCCGGTGGCGGCAGTCTGAAGGGCGCGCATGGGTTTCTCCTGTCCCGCCTCAAGCCTGCTGATCGGCAAGGCGCGAAATCGCCTTGCTGCGCAGCTCGTCGGTCTTCGACAGCATGTTGGAAACGCTCTGATAGGAGCGCTGGACTTCCATCAGGCGGGTCATCTCGATCACCGCCTTGACGTTCGACAGCTCGATCGCGCCGGTCTCCAGGCGCGCCTCGGGGCCCGCCGGCAGCGGCGCCGCGGCCGAGCCGAACAGGTTGGAGCCCTCGCTGGTCAGCGCCCGGGGATCGGCGAAGCGGACCATCCGGATCTTGCCGCGCTGGCCCTGATCGGTGGAGACGGTGCCGTCGACGGCGATCCGCGCATTGCTCTCGGCGGCGCCGAACGCGATCGGCCCGCCATCGCCGAGCACCGGCTGGCCCGACTGCGTCACGAGCTGGCCCTGTGCATTGATGTCGAGCGCGCCGGCCCTCGTGTAGCGCTCGCCATTGGGCGTCTGCACGACGAGGTAGTTGTCGCCGCGCAGCGCGATGTCGAGCGGATTGCCGGTGCGCTCGATCGCGCCCTGCGACAGATCGATCGGCGTGCCCTTGTCGATGACGTAGGACAGCGGCTTGTCGGCCGGCTTGAAGCTGTCGGCGCTGGCCTTGGGCATGATGAATTCGTTGAAACGCGCCGAGCGCGTCTTGAAGCCGTTGGTGCCGACATTCGCCATGTTATTGGCGATGACATCCAGCTCTCGCCTCAGAGCCATCTGACGCGACAGGCCGACGAGAAGCGCGTTCTCCACGGCATATTCTCCCGATACACGTTCCGCGGCCGCTTCGACGCTCCCCAGCGCAGCAGCCACGACACACAGTCCGCAAGCGCCATGCCAGGATGGTTAATCCGCGCAACCCTCTGACAAACATCATGAATGCCGAAACTCGGCGTCGTCCGTAACCCTGCAGGACAGGCCCGGCAGGCAAGATCGACCCGGCAGAAATTGCCCTCCTTAACGACGCGTTAACCGTGACTGTTCAGGGTGTTTTCAAGGGTCCGCACAGGCGTGCGGATCACTGCGAATCCGGGGCAGGCAGGCGATGGCGAAGAAGCCCAAGACCGACGAGGACGGCGCCGCCGGCGAGGCCGCGCCGGCAGCTGGCGGTGGCAAGAAGAAGCTGATCATCATCGTCGCCGGCGTCGTGCTGCTGGCGGGCGCGGGCGGCGGCGGCTGGTTCTTTTTCCTGAAGAAGCCCTCGGCCGAGCAGATTGCCGCAGCCGAGGCGGCCAAGAACGTCAAGAAGCCGGTCGCCTTCATCGAGATGAAGGACATGTTGATCGGCATCACCGCCGGCCCGCAGCAGGAGCGCGCCCCGATCATCAAGATCAAGGTCGTGCTGGAAACCGCAGACGCCAAGGTCTCCGACGACATCAAGCCGCTGCTGCCGCGCGTCGAGGATGCCTTCCAGGTCTTCATGCGCGAGCTGCGCCCCTCCGATCTCGAAGGGTCAGCGGGCATGTACCGTCTCAAGGAAGAACTGCTGCGCCGCGTCAATGTGACGGTCTTCCCGGCGAAGGTCGACGCGGTGCTGTTCAAGGAACTGCTGGTCCAGTGAAGCGGCTGGCATCGGCGGCAGATGTGATAACCGGATTTTCGATCATGCCGATGCGCGATCAACCCGTAATGGAAGCGACGACAGGCCCATGAGCTCGAGCGATCGCGACAATGCCGGCGCGCCCCCCAAGGATGCGCCTCTGAGCCCGGAGAGCATGGCGGCCGAATGGGCCACCATGCCCGATCCCGTCGAGGAGGAAGGCGAATCGGAAGGCGGTACAGACCGCCTGATGAGCCAAGAAGAAATCGACACGATGCTCGGTTTTTCGCTCGGCGACGACAAGAACGACCGCAACGGCATCCAGGCGATCGTCGATTCCGGCTCGGTCTCCTATGAACGCCTTCCGATGCTCGAAATCATTTTCGAGCGTCTGGTGCGTCTGCTCTCCACCAGCCTGCGCAACTTCTTCACCGACAACGTCGAGGTCACGCTCGAGAGCATCCGCTCCGTGCGCTTCGGCGACTACATGAACTCGATCTCGCAGCCGGCGATGCTCTCGGTCTTCAAGGCCGAGGAGTGGGACAATTTCGGCCTGGTCACGATCGAATCGGCGCTGACCTACTCGATCATGGACACGATGTTCGGCGGCAAGCGCGGCCAGCCGGCGCCGCGTGTCGACGGGCGGCCCTTCACCTCGATCGAGATCCGGCTGATCCGCCGCGTCATCTCGCTGATTCTCGGCGACGCCGAGGCCGCGTTCAGGCCGCTCTCGCCGGTGACCTTCACCATCGACCGCATCGAGTCGAACCCGCGTTTCGTCTCGATCTCGCGTCCCGCCAACGCCGCCATCCGCGTCGAGCTGAAGTTCGACATGGAAGGCCGCGGCGGCGCCCTCCACATCATCCTGCCCTATGCCACGATCGAGCCGATCCGCGATCTGCTGCTCGAAAGCTTCATGGGTGAGAAGCTCGGACGCGATCCGATCTGGGAGAACCACCTCGCGACCGAAGTCTGGCAGACCGAAGTGCCCGTGACCTGCGTGCTCCACGAAACCCAGATGCCGTTGAAGCGGATGATGAAGCTCGAAATCGGCGACACGCTGATGTTCGATGCCCGTCCCGACGCCTTCGTGTCGCTGCGCTGCGGCGATTTCATCGTCAGCGACGGCCGCATCGGCCGGGTCGATGACAAGATCGCGGTCCAGGTCGTCTCCCCGCTGCGCCGCTCCAAGACGACGATCGCGGCGTTCGACACCAACAATCACGGCCAACCCTGACGACAAGGCGCGTTGCATGACGATCACCCTCTTCGCCGATGCGCTGGTTGCCAGCCTGCTCGTCGCCACCATCATCACCTGCTATGTGCTGACTAAGCGCATCGAGCGTCTCAAGGCCGATGAAGCCGGCATGCGCCAGACCGTCGGCGCGCTGATCGCGGCCACCGACACCGCCGAGCGCGCCATCGCCGGGCTGAAGCTGACGCTGGGCGATTGTGACC
Organism: Allobosea sp.; assembly: GCF_030695125.1. GTDB lineage: Bacteria > Pseudomonadota > Alphaproteobacteria > Rhizobiales > Beijerinckiaceae > Allobosea. Next base: position 9,864 of record NZ_JAUYTP010000068.1, read on the forward strand.
GCACGCTGGCCGAGCGCCTGCAGACCGCCGAGCGCTACGCCGCCGATCTCGCCGCGCAGATCGAGGCGGGCCAGGATGTGATGGAGCGCATCGGCCAGATCGTCAGCGCCGGTGCCCTGGTCTCGCAGAAGGCCGCGGGCGACGCGACCACGGGCGCAAGGACACCCGCCGCCCAGGCGGCGCCGACGCCGGTGTCGCGGATGGCCAACGCCGCCCAGTCCGCGGCGGCGATCCGGGCCCGCGCCGCCCGCCGTCTCGAAGGCCACGCCGCGTGATCGAACGGCCCCGCCTGCTTCCAGCCGTCATCCTCGGCGCCATGGGTCTCCTGGCGCTGAAGCTGCTGGCATGGACGGCGGAGCCGTACCCCGGCAAGATTCCCTCCAGTGCGCCGGCCTTCGCCTCCGCCCAGCCCGAGAAACCGGCGAAGCCGGACAAGGAGGTCTGGGCGCTCGCCAAGGTGATCGCGCATGCGCATGCGCCCGACCTGCCCTATCCCGACCCCGAAACCACGGGCTCGGTCGACAAGCCCGACGCCAAGAAGGAGCAGGAGAAGGCTGAAGCCGCCGCCAAGGAGGATGCCGCCCGGGCCGCCAATCCGGCCAACAAGGCCGGCATCATGAACGGCGTGGCCGCTCCGGTCTCGCCGGCCGAGCGCGCCCTGCTCGAACGGCTCGGCAGCCGGCGCGAGGAAATCGATGCGCGCATGCGCGAGCTCGAAATGCGCGAGCGTCTGCTCGATACGGCGGAAAAGAAGCTCGACAGCCGCGTCGATGACCTCAAGGAGCTCGAGACCAAGGCTGGCGTCGCTCCCGGGGCCAAGCCCGGCGCCGACGACAACAAGGCGATCAAGAACCTCGTCATCATGTACGAGGCGATGAAGCCCAAGGATGCCGCCCGCGTCTTCGACAGGCTCGGTCTCGATGTCCTGGTGCCGGTCGTCCAGCAGATGAACCCGCGCAAGATGTCCGAGGTCCTCGCGGCAATGGCCCCCGACCGCGCCGAAAAGCTCACCGTCGCGCTGGCGAGCACGGGGCGCCCGCCCGGCGCCGCCCGCGTGTCGCTCGATCCCGCGGCCCTGTCGGGCACCGAACTGCCCGCGATCGCCCCGGCCCCGCGCCGCGCCGGCCCCGCGCGGCCTTAACCCCGCATTATCCTTGACGCGCTAGCGTTTGCGATCGGAGCCGGCTTTCGTGCCGGGCCCGACCATGTCGCGTTGCGTGAGTGTCCGGTTTTGCGTCTTCCGCGTTCCCTCGCCTTCGGTATCGGCCTTGCGGCCCTCGTCGTCGCCGCCGGGCTCGGCGCGCCGGCGCTCGCGGCCAATGCGACGCTGCGCGGCGACGTGGTGCCGCCGGGCTTCGGGCGCATCTCCCTCACATTCGACGAGCCGACGCCGACGCGCATCCGCGTGTCCAACGGCGTGCTGGTTGTCGCCTTCGGCACGAGCGTCAATGTCGATGTCGCCCGGATCGCGCGCGATTTGCCCGCCTATGTCTCGATCGCCCGCGTCGACCCTGACGGACGCGGCCTGCGACTGGCGCTGGCCAAGCCCTACCGCGCCAACCTGATCGAGGCCGGCGAGCGCGCCTTCATCGATCTCCTGCCCGAGAACTGGCGCGGCCTGCTGCCGGGCCCTCCGCCCGAAGTCATCGCCGAGATGTCGGAGCGGCTGCGCGTCGCCGAGGCCCAGGCCCGCGAGGCCGCGCGTGCCGCCCAGCAGGCGCGCCCCCGGCTGGGCCTGCGCAGCGCCAGCCTGCCGACGCTGGAACGGCTGATCTTCGACGTGCCGCCCGAGACGGTGCTGAAGCCGGAACTCGCCGACGGCGCGCTGTCGCTGACCTTCAACCAGTCGTTGACCGTCGATGCAGCCGTCATCCGAAACGCGCTGCCCGATGGCGTCAAGCTGCGCTCGCATGCCTCGGGGCCGGCGGAGACCAAGCTGGCGCTGTCGGTGCCCAAGGACTGGCAGGTCCGCAGCTTCCGCGACGAGGACGGCCTGCTGCTCGACCTGATCAAGCCGGCCCCTCCCCCCGCGGCGACGCTGTCCGAGCCGGCCGGCGTCCAGCCGGCATCGGCCGTGACCGCGACACCGCCCGTCCAGCCCGCCACGGCGCCCGCGGCTGCAGCCCCGCCTCAGCCGGCGGCCGCGCCGGAGTTGCAGCCTGCCTCGGCCGCGGCGCCCGCCGCCCCTGCCGCGGTCGCCCGGCCCGTGGTGGCCCCGCCCGTGGTCGATCCGACGCCGCAGCCGGTCAAGATCGCGGCGACCGGGACGCGGCTCGATTTCCGCTTCCCGCGGCAGACCGGCGCGGCCGGGTTCGTCGAGCCCGGGCTGGCGACGCTGGTCTTCGACACCCGCGACACGATCGACCCCGCCGATCTGAAAGGCCTGCTGCCGGAGATCATCGAGGAGGCCACGGTGACGCGGGAGGGCCGGGTCGTGCTCGTGCGGCTGCGCCTGACAGGCCAGCCGCTGACGCGCCTGTTCGACGACGGCACGACCTGGGCCCTCGGCTTCGGCGAACAGGGCGGCAAACCCGCCGAACCGCTGGCGCCCGCGCGCACCATGGACGATCAGGGCCAGACCATCGTCGCCGTGCCGCTGCGCAGCATGACCGGCGTCCACTGGCTCGAGGCCGGCCCCTCGGGGCTGCCGATGGCCGTGGCGACGGCCAAGGGCCCCGTCAGGGTGATCGCCAAGCCCTTCCAGTTCGTCGAATTCACCCTGCAGCCGACGACGCATGGTCTCGTCGTGGTGCCGCGCTCGGACGATGTGCTGGTGCGGGCGGGCACCGAGCAGGTCCAGATCGGCCGGACCGGTGGCCTCACCGTCTCGCTCGACGTCGCAGCCCCCGAGAAGAACGGCGAGGCCAAGACCGCCGAGGCGCGCACGCCCCTGATCGACACCGAACAGTGGAACCAGCTCCTCGTCGGCGCGGTGCGCGAGCAGGAGCGCGCCTTGCAGCGCGAGATCGCGGGCGCCTCGCGTGCCCGCAAATCCGAGACCCGCCTCGCCCTGGCGCGCTTCTACGCCGCCAACGGCCTGCTGCCCGAGGCCAAGGGCCCGCTGACGGCGCTGATGGCCGATGACCCGGCGATGCGCAACAACCGCGAGGCGCTTTTCCTGAAGGGCCTGATCGCCACCCGGATGCACCGCCACAAGGAGGCCGCCGCCGCCCTCGACGCGCCCGCGATCAAGACCGAACCCGAAGCCGGTTTGTGGCGCGCGCTGGTCGATCAGCGCAACGGCCGCCACACCCAGGCCATGGCCGGTTTCCGCCAGGCCGACGCGATCCTCGACCGCTACCCCGTCGAGCTGCAATCCGAGCTGCGCACCGCCAAGGCCCGGTCGGCGCTGGCGACGCAGGACATGGCGGCGGCCGAGCGCGAGATCGGCACCCTCGGATCGTTGCCGGCCGACACCGTCGATCAGGAGGAACTGGCCCTGCTGCGGGCGATGCTGGACGATGCCGCCGGCAAGCCCGACAGCGCGCTGGCCGGCTACAAGCCGCTGTTCGAGGCGCGCAGCCGACCCGTGGCGGCGGAGGCGCAGCTGCGCGCGGTCAAGCTGGTCCAGGCCGAGAAACGCGCCGATATCGGGCCCGACGAAGCCCTCGCCCGGCTCGAGACGGTCTCGATCATCTGGCGCGGCGGCGAACTCGAGATCGAGGCGCTGAACGAACTCGGACGCATCTATGCCGAGGGTCAGCGCTGGCGCGACGCCTTCATGGTCGCCCGCCGTGCCTCCGAAAGCTTCCCCGACCACCCGCTGACGCGGCGCATGCAGGACGAGACCGCCCAGCGCTTCGCCGATCTCTTCAGCGGCGGCGGGCTGGACCAGCTGTCCCGCCTCGAGGCGCTGGCGCTGTTCTACGACTTCAAGGAGTTCCTGCCGATCGGCCGCCGCGGCGACGAGATCACCCGCCTGCTCGCCGATCGCCTGATCGGGCTCGATCTGCTCGACCAGGCCGCCGAGATCCTGCGCCACCAGATCGAGCGGCGCCTGACCGGGGCGGCGCGGTCGACCGTCGCCGCACGCCTGGCCATGATCAATCTGATGAACGGCAAGCCGGCCGAGGCCGTCCGCGCCTTGACCACGACGCGGCTCGTGGAACTGCCCACCGACGTCAAGCGGGCCCGCCTGCTGCTGGAGACCAAGGCCCTGTCGGACCTGTCGCGCACGGACCAGGCGCTGGAGCTGCTGGAAACCGAACAGGGCCCGGAGATCGACCGCCTGCGGGCCGACATCTACTGGACCGGACGCCGCTGGCGCGAGGCCGGCGAGGCGCATGAGCGCATCCTCGACGAGGCCTGGCGCGGCGAAGCGGCGCTGAGCGACGGCCAGCGCGCCGACGTGATGCGCGCCGCGATCTCCTATGTCATGGCCGATGAGGGGCTGTCGCTCGACAGGCTGCGCAGCAAGTTCGCAACGAAAATGGCCCAGAGCAGCGATGCCCGGACCTTCGCCTTCGTCACCGGCGCGGACCGGACCAAATCCGCCGACATCCGCGAGATGTCGCGCGCCGCCGTCGCGGCGGGCGCCGACAACCTCTCCGATTTCATGCAGGCCTATCGCGAACGCTACCCGGCCTACTCCGCCGCCGCGCGCCAGAAGAAGCCCGATGCCACCGCTTCGCCTCCGCCCGCCGAGGCGACGCCGCCGGCCACCCCGGCCGCCGCCGGAACCGACGGCGCGGCCGCGCCGGCCTCCGCGCCGGGGCGCAGCTGAGACTCGCGCATCGAGCGCGCGTCGCTAGACGCCGTAACTCTTCACCAGCGATCCGGCGACCAGGCCCCAGCCGTCGACGAGGACGAAGAAGATCAGTTTGAACGGCAGCGCCACCGTCACCGGTGGCAGCATCATCATGCCCACCGACATCAGGATCGACGCGACGACGAGGTCGATGATCAGGAAGGGCACGAACAGCAGAAAGCCGATCTCGAAGGCGCGCCTCAGCTCCGAGATCATGAAGGCCGGCACCAGCACATGGATCTGGACCTCCTGCGGCGTCGCCGGCGGCGGCTCGCGCGACATCTCCATGAACAGGGCCAGGTCCTTCTCGCGCACATGGCGCAGCATGAAGGTCTTGAAGGGAATGACGCCGCGATTATAGGCCTCGGCCGGCTGGATCTGGCCCGCCACCAGCGGCGCGACGGCGGTGGTGTAGGCCTCGCGCAGGGTCGGCGCCATGACGAAGCCCGTCAGGAACACGGCCAGCCCGATGATCACGGCGTTGGGCGGCGCCGTCTGCGTGCCGAGCGCCGAGCGCAGCAGCGACAGCACCACGACGATGCGGGTGAACGACGTCACCATGATCAGGATCGACGGCGCCAGGGACAGGACCGTGATGACCGCGATGAGCTGAAGCGCGCGCTCCGTCACGCCGCCGCCCTGCCCCAGATCGAGCGACAAGGTCTGCGCCAGCGCCGGCCCCGTCGGCACGCTCAGAAGCGCCGCCCAGAGCGCGAGACCAGCCGATGCTGCGCCCAAACTCCGCGCGCGGCGCCATCTCGCAGGGGTGCAGAACAGGGTCACGCGACGGGCCGGGTTTGCACCCGACTCACGTGATCGGGCCCGCCGACGCTAAGGCGAGGCCTCGCGCGACGGCAACCGGCTTGACGGCGACACAGTGCCGCGATGGCCCGAAACCTGTTGATCGCGCCGGTCAGGCCTTGGCTTTGGGGTCCCGCCCGAGCAGCCGTGCGAACTCGGCCTCGATCGCATCGACCGAGAACGGGTCGATCGGCTTCGGCTCGCCATCCGGCTCCGCCTCGGCCGGCTCGGGCGCGTCGGGAGCGGCAGGCGGCACGTCCGCCGGCCTGTCGCCCGTCGTTACGACATCGACCAGCGCGGGCGCAGCCTCCGCGGCGGAGGGATCTTCGCCCCGGCGCAGCTGGGCTTCCAGGTCGGACAGGAAGGCGGGCGAAAGCTCGGGCACGGCCGCCGGCGGTTCAAGAGGCTCAGGCTCCAGCGCTGCAACCGGCTCCGGCTCGACGGGCCTGACAGGTTCGGCCGGCTGGGCGGGTTCAGGAGGCTTGGTCGTCTCGACAGACTTCGGCGGCGAATTGGCCATGGCGCCGAAGCCGGGCTTGGGGACTGTCCGTTCGGGCTTGAGGCCAAGCGCCATCTCGAGTTCGGCCTCGACATCAAGCGGCAGCGCGCGGGCGACCGGCTCGGGCACGGGCGGGAGCGGCTCCGGCTTGACCGGCTCGGGGGCGGCGACAGGCTCGGGCGGGTTGACCGCGGGCGCCGGTTCGGCCTGGACCTTGGCCGGGACCGCCACGGGAGCCGAAGCCATCGCCTGCGACGAGCGCACCGCCGAGAACGGGCGCTTCAACGCCTCGTCGAGCTGGCGCGCCATGTCGTCGAGTTCCACGGCGCTGGCTGTCGGCGCAGGCGCATGGTCGCGCGCGAAATTCGGCGGCTGCACGACCGGTGCCGGTGGGGTCGGCAGCGACGGCGCCTTCGCCACTGCCACGGCGCCCAGAACGGCCGCGCCGCCGGCTGCGGCGGCCACGGCGGCCTCCGCCTGCGTCTGGACCGTGCGCGGCGTCGACCGGCTCGGCAGGGGCGGCAGGGGCGGCAGCTCTTCCTCCGCGACGGGGTGTGCCACGGGCGCCGGCGGCGCACGGCGCGTATCCTCGGCGACATCGAGCCGCCTCGGCTCCTGACGCGGCGGCTCCTGGCGCACCGGCTCCTGGCGCACCGGCTCCTGGCGCATCGGCTCCTGGCGCATCGGCTCCTGGCGCATCGGCTCCTGGCGGGCCAGTTCCGGCGGCACCAGCGTGTCGAAGGGCAGCGGCCGGTCGGGCAGGCCGAGATCCGGCTGGGCCGGCATCGCGGAGCGTGCGCCGCTGCGCACGATGTTGGTTTCGACGACGACGTCGGAAGGGCCACCGATCATGACGAGGTGCTCGACATTGTCGCGCCGGATCAGCACCAGTTGCCGCTGACGGTCGAGATCATGGATGTCGACGACGCCCAGCCGGGGCTGCCGCGTCCGACCGCCGCCCTGCCCCTTGATCCGCAACCGGCCGTCCTTGATCTGGCGTGCGAACAGCCCCAGCAGCACGAGCAGGACCAGGATGACGCCAAAAGCGATGACCCACTTTTGCGCGGTCGGGAGATCGAAGCCAAACAAGCTCTGCAAGGTCTGCCTCATAAGCGACGGCGGGCCGGACCCCGGCTACCGGTAGATACACCTGACGTTGAACACGCTGGCTATAGCATAGCGCCCGCGCTTTCGGGAAACATGGTGAACGCGTGGTTAACCGGTTCCTCGAAACCGCCGCACTTTAACCGATCGTTAACCAAGAGGCCGGCAATATTTACCCAGTGCCCGGCATGAACCCGCCGGCACAGGGAGGGCGGCGATCATGGCGAACACAGCCCTGGGCACAGGCGGCAACCTGATGCAGGCGCTCAAGACGCGCATGCACTGGCACCAGACGCGCCAGAAGGTCCTGGCCGAGAACGTCGCCAACGCCGACAGCCCCGGCTTCCGCCCGATGGAGGTCAAGGCGCCCGCCATCGGCGCCGGTCCGTCCGGCATCGGGCTCGCCCGCACCAGCGCCGGCCATCTCGATCTGAGCGGCCGCCCCGGCGGCTTCGACAATTCCCGCGCCCAACGCTTCGAGACCACGCCCAGCGGCAACGCGGTCAATCTCGAGGACGAGATGATGAAGGTCGCCCAGAACCAGTCGGACTATCAGCTCGCGGCCTCGCTCTACAGCAAGGGCCTCGGCCTGATGAAGATCGCGATCGGCAAGGGCCGCTGACCGCGCAGACGACGCCCCGGGCATCGCGTCGCTGACGGATCGCACCAGAAGGAACAGGCACAATGGATCTTCTCAAGAGCATCGCGGTGGCGACGTCGGGGCTGCGCAGCCAGTCCGGCCGCATGCGCGTCATCTCCGAGAACGTGGCCAACGCCGATTCGGGCCCCGAGCGCCCCGGCGCCGACCCCTATCGCCGCAAGATTCCGACCTTCCAGCGTCGCTTCGACCGCGAGCTCGACGCGCAGGTCGTCGACATGGGCCGCGTCCAGCGCGACCAGAGCGCCTTCCGCGTCAAATACGAACCCGGCAACCCCACCGCCGACGCGGCCGGCAATGTCCGCATGCCCAACGTCAACTCGCTGATCGAGACGATGGACATGCGCGAGGCCCAGCGCAGCTATGAAGCCAACCTCAACCTGATCTCGTCGACGCGCCGGATGATCCAGCGCACCATCGACATCCTGCGCGCTTAAGGGAGCTGCTCGCCATGGCCACGCCAAGCTTCGCCGCCGGCGCCTATGCCTCGATCCAGGGAATGGGCGCGGGCAATCTGCTCCGCAAGCCGCTCGCCTCGACCGGCGCCGAATCCGGCAATACGGACTTCTCCGCCCTCGTCGGCAAGGCGCTCGAAGCCACCGCCGATGCCGGCCGCAAATCCGATGCGCAGGCGGCCTCGGTGGCGATGGGGCGCGCCGACGTGGTCGACGTCGTCACCGCCGTCGCGGAGAGCGAGGCCGCCATCGAGACGCTGGTGGCGGTGCGCGACCGGGTGATCGCGGCTTACGAAGAAATCATGCGGATGCCGGTGTGACGCGGCAGTTGAGGATAAGACCATGACATCCGGAGCCATCCTCGACGTCGCGCGCGACGGCATCATGGTGTTTCTCAAGGCCGGCGGGCCGCTGATGATGATCGCGCTCGTCGTCGGCCTGGCCGTCTCGCTGATTCAGGCGCTGACCCAGATCCAGGAACAGACGCTGGTCTATGTCCCGAAGATTCTGGCGGTCTTCGCCGGGCTGATGCTGTTTCTGCCATTCATGGGAGACGCGCTGGCGGGTTATATGGGACGGGTCGCCGTCCGAATCGCCACGGGCGAATGAGCCTGCCGCTGCAAAGCCTCGTCCTCTGCGCGGGACCGGCCCAGTGGCGCCCCGATCGGCGACGAGGTTCCGGCAGCCCGATGCAGATCGCGATCCTGCCCGAAATCAGCGCCGTCTTCGTGCTCGTCTTCGCGCGGGTCGGCACGCTCGTCATGCTGATGCCGGGCATCGGCGAGCGCTTCATCTTCTCGCGGGCGCGGCTGTCGCTGGCCTTCTTCATCGCGCTGCTGATGGTGCCGATGGCGCGCCCGCTCCTGCAATTGCCGCCGGGCCTGTCGGGGCTGGTCGGCCTGCTTCTCGGCGAGGTGCTGATCGGGCTCGTCATCGGCGTCTGCGCCCGCTTCGTCATGGCCTGCCTGCAGACCGCCGGCACGCTCGTCGCCCAGACCATGGGGCTGGGCTTCGCGATGACGGTCGATCCGACCGGCGGCACCCAGAACCCCTCCATCGGCAACCTGCTCACCATGCTCGGCATCACCCTGATCCTGGCCAGCGACCTGCACCATGTCGCCATCGTCGCGATCCATGAGAGCTATCGCGTGCTGCCGCCCGGCGGCATGCCGGAGATCGGCGACGTCATGATGCTGGCGGTGCGCGCCGCCGCGCAGGGTTTTGCCCTTGCGGTGCAGATCTCGGCGCCCTTCATCGTCTTCGGCCTGCTCTTCAATCTCGGGCTCGGCGTGCTCGCCCGCATGATGCCGCAGCTCCAGGTCTTCTTCCTCGCGGTCCCGGCCTCGATCCTGGGCGGCATGCTGGTGCTGTTTGCCGTCGTCGGCGTGATGATGAGCGTCTTCCTCGCCGATCTCGGCGCCTTCCTGCGCCAGTTCGCCGGCAACTGAGGGCGCCATGTCGGAGGAAGCCGAGAACGACGACAGAACAGAAGACCCGACCCAGCGAAAGCTCGATCAGGCGACCGAGAAGGGCGACATTCCCCGATCGCAGGAGATCGGAACCTTCTTCGTGCTCTGCGGCTTCACCCTGGCGCTGCTCGTCGGCGCCGGCTGGTCGGCCCGCGACGCCGCCCTGTCCCTGCGCAGCTTCCTGATGAACGCCCATCAGGTGCCCTCCGACGGATCCGCCTTCGCCAATGTCGCCAGCAAGGGCATGATGACCGGCTTTGCCGCGCTCGGCCTGCCCTTCGCCTTCATCCTCGTCGCGGCGCTGGTGGGCGCGCTGATCCAGCACAAGCCGCTCTGGACCCTCGACCCGCTGAGCCCGAAATTCAGCCGCATCTCGCCCATGGCCGGCGCCAAGCGGATGTTCGGCAAGGAAGCCTGGGTCAATTTCGCCAAGGGCCTCGCCAAGACCGGGCTCGTCGGCGCCGTGCTGTGGTTCACGCTCTGGGCCGAACACGACCGGCTCGAGGGCTTCGCGCAGATGAACGTCTCGGCCCTGCTGCCGGCGACGCTGGTTCTCGCGATCAAGCTCATGGCTGCCGCACTCGCGCTGTTCGCGGTGATCGCGCTCGGCGATTTCGGCTGGCAGCGCTTCTCCTGGTACCAGCGCCAGAAGATGACCAAGCAGGAGCTCAAGGACGAGTACAAGAACTCGGAAGGCAATCCCGAGATCAAGGCCAAGCTCCGCCAGATCCGGATGCAGCGCGCCCGCAAGCGCATGATGGCGGCCGTGCCCAAGGCGACGGTCATCATCACCAACCCGACCCACTATGCCGTGGCGCTCAAATACGAGCCCGGCATGGCCGCTCCGCTCTGCCTCGCCAAGGGCGTCGATGCTCTCGCCCTGAAGATCCGCGAGGTCGCCGGCGAGCACAGCGTCCCGATCGTCGAGAACGTGCCCCTGGCGCGCGCGCTGTATGCCAGCGTCGAGATCGACGCAGAAATTCCTGTCGAACACTACCAGGCCGTGGCCGAAGTCATCGGATACGTCTTGCGCCTGAAGCGCCGGCGCGCCTAACTCGCTGCAGCGTGATGCCGGGACGGCGCGAACCGGTTTTCGGCTCTCATCATGCGTCAGATTCTAGCGCGCATCGCTCCCCTTAGGAGCGGCGCGGCGGCAACGGGACGGATCACACCGCAATGGGCGGCACCACGACTGCGATCGATCGCTCCGACAAGCCGGGCCATATCGGCGTCATCCTGCTCGTCGCGGGGTTGCTCGTCGGCGCCGCGGTCGCGCTCGGCTTCATCGCCAATGAATGGGCCCAGCCGCTGATTCTCGGCCTGCTGGCGCTGCTGTCGGTCGTCGGCGTCTTCGGCCTCTTCGCCTTCGCCATCGGCCTGATCCAGTTCTCCGGCCGCGCCGCCCGCAACGACCTGACCAAGGCGATCGTCGACCGCGCCGACGAGGGCGTCGTCGTCACCGAGGGCGAGACCGCGATCGTCTACGCCAACGAGGCCTATCTGGCTCTGGCCGGCGCGAAGGGCGCCAGCGACCTGCGCCCGGTCGGCAGCCTGTTCACCGGCCGCGCCGAGGTCTCCGAGGCGATCTACCGCCTCGCCACCGCCGCCCGCGAGAACCGCAAGCTCGCCGAGGAAATCCGGCTCGAGCCCGCGCTGAACGGCCGCGGCGCCGTCGGCTGGTACCGCATCAAGGTCTCGCCCGTGCGTCGCGACGGCAAGTCCGCGACGCTCTGGTCGGTCTCCGACGTCACGCCCGAGCGCGAGCGCCAGGAGAACGCCTTCCAGGAGCTCCAGCACGCGATCGACTATCTCGACCATGCGCCGGCCGGCTTCGTCTCGATCGATGCCGATGGCGAGGTCTCCTATCTCAACGCCACGCTCTCGGGCTGGCTCGATTTCGACCTCGCCCGCTTCGGCTCAGGGGGCTTGCATCTCGACGACATCGCCACGCCCGGCGCCGCGGCCCTCGTCCAGGCCATTCGCGGCCATCCCGGCGATGTCCGCATCGAGGTGCTCGACGTCGATCTCAAGCGCCGCAACGGCGCGCCTTTGCCCGTGCGCCTGCATCACCAGGTCGCCTTCGGCAGCGACGGCCGCGCCGGCTCCTCGCGCACGCTGGTTCTGAACCGCGCGCCGGGCGAGGTCGGCACGGATGGCGGCAGCGAGGCCGAGATCCGCTTCGCCCGCTTCTTCCACTCGACGCCGATGGCGATCGCCACCGTCGACCGCAACGGCGCGATCCTGCGCGCCAACGCCGCCTTCGCCCGGCTGACACAGGCCGGCCCGCAGCCCACCACGATCCACGATCTCGTCGCCGTCGGCGGCGGGCTCGACCGGGCGCTGACCGAGGCGATGGAGGGCCGCTCCGAGATCACCCCGCTCGACCTGACGCTGGCGACCGACGAGGCCCGCTCGGCCCGGCTCTATCTCTCCCCCGTGGCTGCGACCGAGGATGGCGACGGCGAACGCGCCATCATCTACGCGCTGGAGACCACCGCCGAGCGCAAGCTCAAGGACAACATCGACCAGGCCCAGAAGATGCAGGCCGTCGGCCAGCTCGCCGGCGGCATCGCGCACGACTTCAACAACGTGCTGCAGGTGATCATCAACGCCTCGGAGTTCCTGCTGGCGAGCCACCGCCCGACGGACCCCTCCTTCCCCGACATCATGCAGATCAAGCAGAACGCCTACCGCGCCGCGGCGCTGGTGCGGCAGCTACTCGCCTTCTCGCGCCGCCAGACGCTGCGCCCGCAGGTGCTGGAGCTCGGCGACGTGCTGTCGGATCTTTCGCTGATGCTGAAGCGCGTCGTCGCCGACAAGGTCACGCTCGACGTCCGCCAGGGCCGCGACCTCTGGCCGGTCAAGGCCGATCTCGGCCAGCTCGAGCAGGTCATCGTCAACCTCGCGGTCAACGCCCGCGACGCCATGGCCGATGGCGGCAAGCTCACTGTGCGCACCCGCAATGTCGAGCGCGCCGACTGCGCGGGCTTCGCCCATGCCGCCCTGCCGGCCGACGACTATGTCCTGCTCGAGGTCGAGGATTCCGGCACTGGCATCGCGCCCGAGCATCTCGACAAGATCTTCGAGCCGTTCTTCACCACCAAGGAGGTCGGCAAGGGCACGGGGCTGGGCCTCTCCATGGTCTATGGCATCGTCAAGCAGACCGGCGGCTTCGTCTTCTGCGACTCCGTCGTCGGCCGCGGCACGATCTTCCGCATCTTCCTGCCCCGCCATGTCCCCAGCGAGGAGGAGATCGCTGCCGAGGCCGCGATCAAGGAGGCGCCCAAGAAGGTCGCCGCCGACCACACCGGCGCCGGAATCATCCTGCTGGTCGAGGACGAGGACGCGGTCCGCGCGCTCAACGCCCGCATGCTGGTCTCGCGCGGCTACACCGTCCACGAGGCGGCCTCGGGCGTCGAGGCGCTCGACATCTTCCTCGCCCATGACGGCCAGATCGACCTCGTCGTCTCCGACGTGGTCATGCCGGAGATGGACGGCCCGACGCTGCTCGGCGAGCTGCGCCAGCGCAACCCCGCCACCAAGGTCGTCTTCGTCTCCGGCTATGCCGAGGAAGCCTTCCGCAAGAACCTGCCCGAGGGCGAGGATTTCCAGTTCCTGCCCAAGCCCTTCACGATGAAGCAGCTCGTCGAGACGGTGAAGGCGGCGATGGGGTGAAGTTCCTCAGCCGAGCGCGTCGGCCAGCGACAGGCGCACATGCCCGTCCCGCCCGGTAATCGCGGGCGCCGCCAGCATCGCGTTGAGCACCGCCTCCTGCGTCGCTTCAGTGGCGGCCCGGAACGGGAGGTCGATCCGGCTCTCGTTGAGCATGGTCAGCGGCAGGAGATCGGCAGCCTCGTGATGGGCGATGCGCCCCGCCGTGCTGAACGCCACGGCGATGTCGCCGCTGCCATGGCCCCAGAAGGCCCCCAGCCGCGCCAGACCCGCGCCGCAGCGTCGTGCCACCCGGGTCAGCTGGCGTGACTCCAGCGGCAGATCCGTCGCCAGAACGATGATGACCGAGCCGCGCTCCGGCGTTGCAGACCCAGCAGCCGGCGGCACGGGCCGGCGCCCATCCGGCAGGACCAGATCGCCGGCATTGCCGAAATTGGCGAGCACGAGCACGCCGAGCGTAAAGTCGCGCCCGCCCAGCCGCATCAGCCGCGAGGCCGTGCCGATGCCGCCCTTGAAGCCGAAGGCGCTCATCCCAGAGCCGGCGCCGACCGAGCCCTCGGCGACCGGCCCGCCCGTCGCGGCATCCAGCGCGGCATGGGCGTCGGCCTCGGTCAGGGCCCGCGCGCGGATGTCGGAGAGAAACCCGTCATTGCATTCCAGTACCAGCGGATTGACCGTGCCCGTTTCGCGCCCGATGTCGGCGTTGTCCGCCAGGGCCCGGCTGACCAGCGCGTCGAACCCGACGCCGACAGAAAAGGTGTTGCCCAGCAGGATCGGCGTCTCGATCTGGCCGAGTTCCGCAAGCTGCACCAGCCCCACGCTCTTGCCGAAGCCGTTGATGATGTCGCAGCCCGCCCGCAGCTTGTCGCGAAACAGGTCGCCCTCATGCGGCAACACCGCCGTGAAGCCGGTCAGGACATCGCCCTGGCGCAGGCTGCGATGCCCGACGTGCACCCCCGCGACATCGGTGATCGCGTTGAGCGGCCCCGGCGGCAGCGTCCCGCAGACCAGACCATAACCGCGTGCGCGCTTGCTCAATACCGTCACCCCTTTGAAGCCAGCCTGGCCGCCAGCGCCCCCGCGAGACCGGGCCGTCAACAACTCCTGACATCTCCTGTCAGCAAGCATTGCGCGAGAACAAAAAAAGAACTTGCCCGCGAGAACAAACCATGACCAATCTTGGCCATCGGCGCGGATTGAGATGTCCCCGCGCCCCTGCCATAAGGAGCGCGAATCGTGAGTCAGGCGAATCTGAAACTGGTGGAAGGGTCCTCGATGGACAAGGCCAAGGCGCTGGATGCGGCGCTCTCGCAGATCGAGCGCGCCTTCGGCAAGGGCTCGATCATGCGCCTGGGCAAGAACCAGCAGGCGATCGAGATCGAGACGATTTCGACCGGCTCGCTCGGCCTCGACATCGCGCTCGGCGTCGGCGGCCTGCCGCGCGGCCGCGTCATCGAGATCTACGGTCCTGAATCCTCCGGCAAGACCACGCTGGCGCTCCACACCATCGCCGAGGCCCAGAAGAAGGGCGGCGTCTGCGCCTTCGTCGATGCCGAGCACGCGCTCGATCCGGTCTATGCCCGCAAGCTCGGCGTCAATCTCGACGACCTGCTGATCTCCCAGCCCGACACCGGCGAGCAGGCGCTCGAGATCACCGACACCCTCGTCCGCTCCGGCGCGATCGACGTGCTGGTCGTCGACTCGGTCGCAGCCCTCACCCCGCGCGCCGAGATCGAGGGCGAGATGGGCGACGTCCAGCCCGGCCTCCAGGCCCGCCTGATGAGCCAGGCCCTGCGCAAGCTGACCGCGTCGATCTCGCGCTCGAACTGCATGGTCATCTTCATCAACCAGATCCGCATGAAGATCGGCGTGATGTACGGCTCGCCGGAGACCACGACCGGCGGCAACGCGCTGAAGTTCTACGCCTCCGTGCGCCTCGACATCCGCCGCGTCGCGACGCTGAAGGACCGCGAGGAGGCCACCGGCAACCAGGTCCGCGTCAAGGTCGTCAAGAACAAGGTCGCGCCGCCCTTCAAGCAGGTCGAGTTCGACATCATGTTCGGCGAGGGCATCTCCAAGGTCGGCGAGCTCGTCGATCTCGGCGTCAAGGCCGGCATCGTCGAGAAATCCGGCGCCTGGTTCTCCTTCGACAGCCAGCGCCTCGGCCAGGGCCGCGAGAATGCCAAGACGTTCCTCAAGGCCAATCCCGAAATGGCCGCCAAGATCGAAGCGATGATCCGGCAGAATTCCGGTGTGCTGGCCGATCGCATCCTCGACCAGGCGACGCCCAGCGCCGACGATCTCGACGAGGGCGAGGCCTGAGCGCAGGCTCCGGCTGGCGGCGACATCCTCGCCGTCATCCCGGACGCAGCGAAGCGAAGATCCGGGATCCATTCCCGAGCATTGATCGGAAAGGTTCCGGAATGGACCCCGGGTCTCCCTCCGATCGCCCGGGATGACGGCAGGTTTGGCTGGAATGATGTGGACGGCGACACGGGCGGCTCTCGGGCCGTCCGTTTGCGTTTGCGCACAAGGTGTTGAGCCACGCGCCTCTCTCGACAGCGGCATGTCGCCTGACTAGAACGCTTGGAAACCGCCGGTCTTGGGCCCGGACGGCAGCCCAATAGCCAAGAGTTCGAACAGCGATGAGCGGCGTCAACGAAATCCGGTCCACCTTCCTCGACTATTTCAAGGGCCAGGGCCATGAGGTGGTGGCGTCGAGCCCGCTCGTGCCGCGCAACGACCCGACGCTGATGTTCGCCAATTCGGGCATGGTGCAGTTCAAGAACGTCTTCACCGGCCAGGAGAAGCGTCCTTACGTGCGTGCCACCACCGCGCAGAAATGCGTCCGCGCCGGCGGCAAGCACAACGACCTCGACAATGTCGGCTACACCGCGCGCCACCACACCTTCTTCGAGATGCTGGGGAACTTCTCCTTCGGCGATTATTTCAAGGAACAGGCGATCGAGCACGCCTGGACCCTGGTCACCCGCGAATACGGCCTGCCCAAGGAGAAGCTGACCGTCACGGTCTATTCCGAGGACGACGAGGCCCATGGCCTCTGGAAGAAGATCGCCGGCCTCACCGACTCAAAGATCATCCGCATCCCGACCTCGGATAATTTCTGGCGCATGGGCGATACCGGCCCCTGCGGCCCCTGCTCCGAGATCTTCTACGACCATGGCGACCACATCCCCGGCGGCCCCCCGGGCTCGCCCGACGAGGATGGCGACCGCTTCATCGAGATCTGGAACCTCGTCTTCATGCAATACGAGGAAGCGGCGGGCGGCATTCGCACCAACCTGCCCCGCCCCTCGATCGACACCGGCATGGGCCTCGAGCGCATCGCCGCCGTGCTCCAGGGCACGCATGACAATTATGCGATCGACCTGTTCGCGGCCCTGATCTCCGCCATCGCCGACCTCACCAACGTGCCCTCGGACGGGCCGATGAAGGCGAGCCACCGCGTCATCGCCGACCATCTGCGCTGCGCGGCCTTCCTGATCGCCGACGGCGTGCTGCCCTCGAACGAGGGCCGCGGCTATGTGCTGCGCCGGATCATGCGCCGCGGCATGCGCCATGCGCAGCTGCTCGGCGCCCGGGACCCGCTGCTGCACAAGCTCGTGCCCGTGCTGACCCGCGAGATGGGCCGCGCCTATCCCGAGCTGCTGCGCGCCGAGGCCCTGATCTCCGAGACGCTGCAGCTCGAGGAAACCCGCTTCCGCACCACCCTCGCCCGCGGCCTGACCCTGCTCGACGACGCGGCGAAGGACCTGACCTCCGGCCAGAGCCTGAAGGGCGACGTCGCCTTCACCCTCTACGACACCTACGGCTTCCCGCTCGATCTGACGCAGGATGCGCTGCGCGCGCGCGGCGTCACCGTCGACACGGATGGCTTCGATGCCGCCATGCAGCAGCAGAAGGCCAAGGCACGCGCCGCCTGGGCCGGCACCGGCGAGGCCGCGACCGAGAAGCTCTGGTTCCCCTTGCGCGACAAGCTCGGCGCCACCGAATTCCTCGGCTACGACACCGAGACCGCCGAGGGCGTCGTCACCGCGCTGATCCGGGACAATGCCGAGGTCGAGAGCCTCGCAGCCGGCGAAACCGGCCTGATGATCGTCAACCAGACCCCGTTCTACGGCGAGTCCGGCGGCCAGGTCGGCGATGCCGGCACGGTCCGCGGCGCCGGCCTCGTGGCAGCGGTCAGCGATGTCCAGAAGAAGCTCGGCGATGTCTTCGCCCATGCCGTCACCGTCAAGGATGGGGTGCTCAAGCGCGGCGCCGCCGTCGAGCTCACCGTCGATCATGCCCGCCGCACCGCGATCCGCGCCAACCACTCCGCCACCCATCTGCTGCACGAGGCGCTGCGTCTCGTCCTCGGCGACCATGTCGCGCAGAAGGGCTCGCTGGTCTCGCCCGATCGGCTGCGCTTCGATTTCTCGCATCCCAAGCCGATTTCGGATGAGGAACTGCGCGAGGTCGAGGAGATCGCCAACGCCATCGTGCTGAAGAACGAGCCGGTCTCGACCCGGCTGATGAGCGTCGACGAGGCGATCGCCTCGGGCGCCCGCGCGCTGTTCGGCGAGAAATATGGCGATGAGGTCCGCGTCGTCGCGATGGGCACGAACACCACCGGCCGCGCCTATTCGGTCGAGCTCTGCGGCGGCACCCACGCCAGCCGCACCGGCGATATCGGCCTCGTCAGCGTCGTCGGCGAAAGCGCGGTCGCCGCCGGCGTGCGCCGCCTCGAGGCGATGACCGGTAACGGCGCCCGTCTGCGCCTCAACACCGAATCGCGCCTGCTCGACGGGCTCGCCAGCCTGCTCAAGGTCCCCGCCCATGAGGCCGGCAACCGGCTCACCGCCCTGATCGAGGAGCGCCGCAAGCTCGATCGCGAACTGTCGGATGCCCGCAAGAAGCTCGCCATGGGCGGCGGCGGCGAGGCTGAAGCCCCGGTCCAGGAGATCGCCGGCACGAAGCTCCTGGCGCGCGCCATCAGCGGCGTCGAGATGAAGGATCTGAAGAGCCTCGCCGACGAGGCCAAGACCCGCATCGGCTCGGGCGTCGTCGCCATTGTCGGCGTCGCCGAGGACGGCAAGGCCGGCGTCGTCGTCGGCGTGACGCCGGACCTGACCGAGCGCTTCGACGCGGTCGCGCTGGTGCGCGCAGCGTCGGAGGCGCTCGGCGGCAAGGGTGGCGGCGGACGCCGCGACATGGCCCAGGCCGGCGGGCCCGACGGCGACAAGGCGCAAGCCGCGCTCGACGCCGTCGCCGCCGCGATGGGCTGAAGACATCATGGACGCCGCCGCCTCTGCGATGGGATGGCGGCGCCGGGTGCATCTCTGGTTCGACCATGGCGCGGGCGACGACCCGGTCGCCACCGCGATCCATCGCGGGCTCGTCCTACTGATCTGCGCCAACGTCGCGGCGATCGTCCTGGAATCGGTTCCCGACCTGGCGCAGCGTTTCGGCCCGGCCTTCCACGCGCTCGAAAGCGTCTCGCTGGCGATCTTCGCGCTGGAATACGCCGCGCGCCTCTGGGTCGCTCCCGAGCATATGCGCTACCGGACCCTGCCCGCCGCGAAGGCCAGGCTGGCCTATGCCCTGTCGCCCCCCGCGATCATCGATCTGCTGGCGACCTTGCCCCTGCTGTTCTCGGTCTTCGGCTACAGCCATCTGCGGGTGCTGCTGCTGCTGCGGCTGCTGCGCTTCTTCAAGCTCGGGCGCTATTCGCCGGGCATGGCCTCGCTCGCCGCCGCACTCCACGCCGAGCGCAAGGCGCTCTTCGCCTGCTTCGTCGTGCTGATGGGCGTAATGTTGATGACGGCCAGCCTGATGCATCTCGTCGAGCACGAGGCCCAGCCCGACAAGCTCGGCACGATTCCCGACGCGATGTGGTGGGCGATCATCACACTGACCACGGTCGGCTATGGCGACGTCTCGCCGATCACCGCGGCGGGCAAGGCGGTGGCCGCCGTCACCGCCGTGCTCGGTCTGGTCATGCTGGCGCTGCCGGTCGGCATCGTCGCCACCGCCTTCGCACAGGAAATCCACCGCCGCGAATTCGTCGTGACCTGGAGCATGATCGCGCGCGTGCCATTGTTTGGCCAACTCGATGCGGTGGAGATCGCGGAGGTGATGCAGTTCCTGCGCGCCCGCACGGTGCGCAACGGCGTTGTCGTCACGCATGAGGGCGAGCCACTGCAGGCGCTCTATTTCGTCGCCAGCGGCGAGGTCGAGCTCGCCTTGCCGGAGGGAAAGGCGACGTTGGACGAAGGCCATTTTTTCGGCGCACTGACGCTGGACGACGTCGCGATCACGAGCCACGCGTCAGGCGTCAACGCCGCGGTCGCGACCGCGCCGACCAAGCTGCTCGTGCTCGACCAGATCGACTTCCGCGCCCTGACCGCGCGCAGCCCGAAACTCGCCGCCCATATCCGCAAGCTGGCGCGCGACGCATGAGGCGTCGCCACCTCGTCCTGCTGGCGGCAGCCGCCCTGCCGCTGGCCGCGCTGTCGCTCGCCGGCGCCCCGTCGCAGACACAGGCCCAGCAGCAGGCCTCCCGCAAGCCGCCGCAGCCCGCAGGCCCGGCGCTCTCCGCCTCGCAGCGGGTGATGGCGGGCTCGCCCCTGAGTGTGCTTGCCAGCCGTGCGCCGGAGGGGGCGCGGCTCGCCATCGCCCGCCCGGCCGATCCGGCGGGAAGCGCCATCGTCGTGGTGCCGCTGCGTGCTCGCCCCTCGGCCAGCCTGCCCACGCCGGGCGAGGCCGGCGCCTATGAGTTGCGCCTGACGCGCGACCAGGACGGCGCCCCCGTCATCCTGCTGCGCCAGCCGCTCGTAACCACGCCGCCGCAGGCGACCCTGGCCGCGCCCGCCCGCATCGGCCGCGGCCAGGCCCTGCCGGTGCGCGGCATCGGCCCCAATGGCGAGCGCGACCGCGTCGTGCTGGTCCCCGCCGGCGCCGCCCCCAACACCGATGGCCCGTCCTTCTTCCCGCAGGAGAACGTCGAGGCGACGCTGGACGGCCCCGACCAGCCCGGCGTCTATGAGCTGCGCTATGTAATGGACGCCCCCGTCAGCGGGCTACGCGTGCTGGCGATGAGGGCGGTGAGCGTGGAGTGAGGGCGAGCGCAAGCTCCCGTCCTGGTCACCACACGAACCACGGCTTGTCATTCCGGGGCTTCGCGCCAGCGAAGAGCCCGGAATCCATGACCACCGCAGACGACGATAGGCCGCGCGATGTCGGCGCCTGCCCCAGCAACAGTCGTGGTCATGGGTTCCGGACTCGGGCCTTCGGCCCGCCCCGGAATGGCGCTATGATGCGGCGTCTCATCTACTCCGGGGAGATCGAGCGATGACCGGCGAGAGGTTCGACAACGCTTTTGCGGCGCTCTGCGACACACCGGCCGAGGTGCGCCATCTCGCCATGCGCTCCAACCTCATGGATGCGATCGAAGTTGTCGTCTCGTCATGGAACCTGTCCCAGGCGGAAGCCACACGCCGCCTCGGCCCGACCCAGCCGCGCCTCAACGATCTCCTGCGCGGCAAGATCAGCATATTCAGCCTCGACGCCCTGACCGGCATCGCGACAGCGGCGGGCTTGAGCGTGTCGCTGGAGATCGCGGCGGCGGAGACGGTGGCGGGGTGATACTGTTGTGAGGCGGAGGGCGAAACGGCCTGATCCCGTGGTCCTTGAATGCGATGACGGAGTCAGCTTGCGACCATGTCAGGCATCCCGAGTGAGGCGTAGGCTCTGGCTATGAGCGTAACGGGGAAGCTGAACGAAGGCATGGTCGCTTTGGACGAGCAGCAGATCGTCTCCATCGAGCAGGGCGACCGCCTCGTCGTGCTGGCGCGAACATTGGACACGAGATCGACACAGGCCCGTGAGGCGCTTGAACAGGCGGCGAGTGAATGGGCTGGCTTTGGCAAAACATACCTTGGTCGCGCCCTCTACCGCCATCACTCGGTTTTCAAGAGCCAATCTGATGCGCCCGTCTGGAGCCATGTCGAGTTCGTTTATTTTCGAGATATTGTTCCGAGCGAGGCCGTGGATCAGCTCGTCCATGCCCCGCAGCCAACCGGCGTGGATTTGCTGAGAGCTGAAATTCTTCTGACGACACCCGCCTCTTTTGTCTTTCCACGAGATTGGTCCGGGTCCTCAGATCGCGCGGGTCGAAAACCATCGGTCGAGTATCTCGACGTCGATCCATCCTATCTCCGTGACTACCGAGAGATAATGCGACGTTACATCGGACCGGCCGCTTCAAAGCTTGTTGCTATGGGGAAACTCGGAACATTCAGAACGATGGAGACGGCCGCCATTCTATTCCAAGCTCCTTCTTTCGTCGCGAAGTGGAACCAGATTCACTTGAGCGAGGTCGATGCCGAAGGCTTCCAAGGGTTCGGACAGGAACTGGACGCGGCTCTCCGCGAGATTTCGCCGGATGGAGGCTTTACCCGCGTTTTCGCGGAACTGGACCGGATGCGGAGCATCCCACGCTGGACCCTGAACGAAGCTGTGTTGGAGGCCGACGCTACGGTCGGCGAATGGAGCACTGCCGGGGTGGCCAAGTAACCTCGGCGATGAGGCGCGAGACGTCAGTTTCCTGCCCACAGCCGACACGGGCATAACCTCCACCCCTTATCCCCGCAGCCCCGCCCGCCCCTATCCTCCCCCCGCTGCACCCGACCAAGGGGGCTGTCGCGAGGCGTCGTGCGGCCGGGTGGAGTGGCGGGTTTCGGGAGGCGTCGCCGTCGCGGGCGGGGGCTCCCGGAGGCTGAATGGCCGTAAGTCCCCTCGTCAGGGACGACCAGCCGCGACGCCCAAAATCCCCGCGCGCGGAGCCGGGCGGCGCGAGATCGGCGCTGCATCGACATCTCGACATCGACACTCGACATCGGCACTCGGCTCTGGTCCGCGCGCCACCCGGCTCCGCGCATCCCCTCGGGGGAATTGGTGCGAAACCCCGCGGCTCTCGGCCGGTCGGGGCTTTCGGTGTGCTGCCTTATGATTTTCCCCCCGAACCACCCCCGTCATCCTGGGCGGCCGCAGGCCGACCGGGATCCATCAGAGGGCGCTGTCCAGCCCTGGGATGGATCCCGGCCTGCGCCGCGTGCCGCGGCTTGTCCAGGATGACGCGTAGAGGAAACCGATCCCATCTGCCCCAAGCGCGACGTCGTCCCGGGCGCAGCGCAGCGGAGACCCGGGACCCATTCCGGAACCTCGATCGGAAAGGCTCCGGAATGGATCCCGGATCGGCGCGGCTATGCCGCTTGTCCGGGATGACCCGCGCGTTCCGAGACAAACACGCCTCAACGAAAAAGCCCGGCCGTCGCCGGCCGGGCTCGTGTCGTCACGAGAGGCTGAGGCCCGCTCAGGCGGCCATGGCCTTCTTCATGTTCTCGCTGACCTTCTCAAGGAAGCCGGTGGTCGAGAGCCACTTCTGCTCGGCGCCGACCAGCAGGGCCAGATCCTTGGTCATGTCGCCGGCCTCGACGGTGTCGACCGTGACCTTCTCGAGGAGGGTCGCGAACCTGGCGAGCTCGGCATTGCCGTCGAGCTTGGCGCGGTGGGCGAGACCACGGGTCCAGGCGAAGATCGAGGCGATCGAGTTCGTCGAGGTCTCCTTGCCCTTCTGGTGCTCGCGATAGTGGCGCGTCACCGTGCCATGCGCGGCTTCGGCCTCCACCGTCTTGCCGTCCGGCGTCATCAGCACCGAGGTCATCAGACCCAGCGAGCCGAAGCCTTGAGCCACCGTGTCGGACTGCACGTCGCCGTCATAGTTCTTGCAGGCCCAGACATAGCCGCCCGACCACTTCATCGCCGAGGCCACCATGTCGTCGATCAGGCGGTGCTCATAGGTGATGCCGGCGGCGTCGAACTGCGCCTTGAACTCGGCCTGGTAGATCTCCTCGAAGATGTCCTTGAAGCGCCCGTCATAGGTCTTGAGGATGGTGTTCTTGGTCGAGAGATAGACCGGGTACTTGCGGATGAGGCCGTAGTTCAGCGACGCCCGTGCGAAATCGCGGATCGACTCGTCGAGATTGTACATCGCCATGGCGACGCCGGCTTCGGGGGCCTTGAAGACCTCCTTCTCGATCACCGCACCGTCCTCACCGACGAACTTGATCGACAGCGTGCCCTTGCCGGGGAATTTGAAATCAGTGGCGCGGTACTGGTCGCCATAGGCATGGCGGCCGATCACGATCGGCTGGGTCCAGCCCGGCACGAGGCGCGGCACGTTCTTGCAGATGATCGGCTCGCGGAAAATGACGCCGCCGAGGATGTTGCGGATCGTGCCGTTGGGGCTCTTCCACATCGACTTGAGGTTGAATTCCTTCACGCGGCCTTCATCGGGCGTGATCGTCGCGCATTTCACGGCGACGCCATGCTTCTTGGTCGCATTGGCGGCGTCGATCGTCACCTGGTCGTCGGTGGCGTCGCGGTTCTCGACCGAGAGGTCGTAATAGTCGAGTTCGAGGTCGAGATAGGGGAAGATCAGCGTGTCCTTGATCTTCTGCCAGATGATGCGGGTCATCTCGTCGCCGTCCATGTCGACGACCGGGTTGGCGACCTTGATCTTGCTCATGTGAAACGACCCCTGCTTCTGGCCAGATTGAAACGCGTCCAGCCTGCGGCAGAGACGCCGCAGGCGGTTGGGCGTGTCCTAAAGCATCGACCCGGAAAGGGAAATGCGGTTTTCGGCTAAGGCGCTGCGAAAGCGCGCCACGCCACAGGCAAGCCCCGGCGACCGGGCGCGGCTTTCACGCAACGCCGAGGGGCGGACTGCGGACCGCCCCATACCCGCCGCAAAATCGTCGGCATCGCCCCCGAGTTTCGCCGGCTCGCCGCCCCCGGATCGGGAAGATCGCCTTGCCCATGCCTTCGTTGTCGCACCCGTCGTTGCCCCTATCGCTGCCCTGGCCTTCGCCCGCCCGGGCCCATCGCCCCCTCGCCCTCGCCGCGCTCCTGCTGCTGGCCGCCCTGCCCGCCGCCCGGGCGCAGGCGCCCGAGACCGCGCCGGCCCCGATTCAGGATGCGGCCTTCGGCGAGGAGGCCGAAGCCATCCTGTTCGCGCCGATCCCGCGCTGGGAGGCGACCGCGACGGAGCCCGCGCCGGAGGTTCCGGGCTATCTGGCGCCGGGCTCGCCCCGCCGCGGCGCGGGCCGCAACCCGCTCGCGCGGCCGGAGATCGCCGCGACGCCGATCCGCCGCGGGCTGGCGCAGGGCGCAGGCCCGCTGCCGGCCGCGACCGAACGTGCCGTCGGCATGAGGCTCGGCGCCGACCAGCTTTCGCTGTCGACCGAACTCGTCACGGGCCAGGGCGGCTGGCAGCGCACCGACACCCGGCTCGGCTGGAGCCTGACGCGCGGCACCGATGCGGACGGCGAGGTCGTCTGGAGCGCGGCCGCGGGCGGCAATCTCCCCGCGGCCGGCGCCGCCGAGCAGAACGGCGAGGCCATCCTGGGCTACCGTTTGCGCCCGCACGACATCGTCACATTGACGACCGAGATCGCGCTCGCCGGCCGCTACACCTTCGCCACGCAGAACGGCCTCGTCGGCAGCCTGACGCCGCGGGTGAAGGTCGTCGCCGACCTGACGCAGCCGTTGGCGACGCCCTGGCGCACCACGCTCGACCTCAGCCTCGGCCGGCAGGTGCCCATGGTCGGCCGCGACCTGCAGACCAACGGCACCGCCCTGCTCAGGCTGGAACTGCCGACGCCCTGAAATGCAGGGCGGGCGCCCTTCCCGTCCAGCCGGCGCCCCGGTAGTCTCCTGCCCATGACAACCGACGCGCCTTCTTCCACACCCCGCTTCGCCCTCGTCACCGGCGGCACCCGCGGCATCGGCCAGGGCGCCGCGCTGGCGCTGGCAGCAGCCGGCTACGAGGTGCTCGCCACCGGCCTGACCGAGGAGGAGGTGGCGGCCACCCCGCCCCACCCCGCGATCCGCCATGCCCGGCTCGACGTCACCAGGGACGCCGAGGTCGCGGCAACCGTCGCCGCCTGCCCGCGGCTCGACGCGCTGGTCAACTGCGCCGGCATGATCCAGCGCGGCGGCAAGGAATTCGAGATCGACGCCTTCCGCCTGACCATCGAGGTCAATCTCAGCGGCACGATGCGGATGTGCCTGGCGGCGAAGGACAAGCTCGCCGCCGGCAAGGGCGCGATCGTCAACATCGCCTCGATGCTGACCTTCCACGGCTCGGCCTATGCGCCGGGCTATGCGGCCTCCAAGGGCGCGATCGGCCAGCTCACCAAGTCGCTGGCCGCCGCCTGGGCGAGCGACGGCATCCGCGTCAACGCCGTCGCCCCGGGCTGGATCGAGACCGAGCTGACGCGGCCGCTGGTCGAGGATGCCGCCCGCTCGGCGCCGATCCTGGCGCGCACGCCGATGAACCGCTGGGGGCAGCCAGCCGATGTCGGCGGCGCCATCGCCTTCCTGCTCTCGGATGCGGCGGGCTTCATCACCGGCACCATCCTGCCGGTCGACGGCGGCTATCTGGCGGTTTGACCGCCAGCAAGAAACGCAACCGGCACAAGACGATGCCGGGCACATCTGAATCAGTTCGGCAACGACGGTTCAGCCAACATCAAACGGGAGAAACGCGATGAACAAGGTCAGCCCCATTCCGGTCGCCGCCAGCGAGGCCGAGCGCTGGACGCCCTACCGCCATCCCCAGCCGAAGGATTCCCCGCCCGAGCTGATCGTGCCCAACGTCATTCCGACCGATGAGCGCATCTGGGTGCCGGTCGACGACAATGTCTGGTTCCGGCCGCTCTGCCTGAGCGTAACGCGCGGCTACTGGATGAACCTGCTGCGGGTCCGCCGTTCCGGCGTGCTCTCGCGCCATCGCCACCCCCAGCCGGTCCATGGCTATGTGCTGAAGGGGAAGTGGCGCTACCTCGAGCATGACTGGGTCGCGACGGAAGGGGCTTACGTCTACGAGGCCCCGGGCGAGACCCACACGCTGGTGGTCGATCCCGACACCGAGGAGATGATCACCATGTTCCAGGTCAACGGCGCGATGATCTATGTCGACCCGGACGGCAAGTGCTTGGGCTATGACGACGTCTTCACGCGGCTCGACAAATGCCGCGCGCATTATGCCAGCAACGGGCTGGGCGCGGAGTATGCCGACCAGTTCATCCGGTAGGGCGGACGGTGCGTCAGGCTCCGCGCCGGTTCTTCAGTAAAACCGTTTGTCCCTGCGTGGTTTCCTGCTCCGATGCGGATGGATGCGCAACGTCCTCGGGGGGCTCGGCGAAATGCTCCGCAATGAGTTCTCGCGCGCGTTGTGCGATGCGCTTCCGGCGCTCCTCCGGAAGCGTGGCGAGGATGTCCTCCATCGGAACCGGGTGGCCGGGCGCTGTCATGCTGACGTCTCCCTGTTCAACCTCGCGAGATGGGCTGCGAAGCGGCGATCAGCCTTGGCGATGAGCGCCTTGTAAAAACGACGCTGCGAGACGCCGGACTTGTCCGCACCGCATAATAGCACGGCGTTCCTCAGCGGGTCGAATGCATAAGCGACGCGCCAGACGCCGTCCTGAGCGTCGAAACGCAGCTCCTTCATATTTGCGAAGCGCGACCCGTTCAGAGTGTCGGAATGCGGGCGCCGGGCCCAACCTCGGCCAAGAACAAGGCGAGAGCGGAAATCTCATCGCGCACAGCTTCGGGAAGCTGCGCCAGTTCCACGGCAAATTCGGCGTCGACGAGAACGTGCCAACCCATCGGGAGTAACTCGGCAGGGGGTCAGTTGCCCCCATGCTATCTCACCGTCCGAGCTTGGCCAGCTCCACCGCCGCGCGCAGTTCGATATGCGCCAGCACGTCGTCCAGGCGCGGATCGTCGGTCGCCTCGCGCCGCTGGGTCAGGTTGGCCCTGATCTGTTCGAGCTCGGAGATGTTGACGCGGCCTGAGAGCAGCGCCGCCTTGAGCCGGTCGAGCCCGTCGAGCAGGTCGTGGCCGCGCTTGGCCTGGCGCTTCTTGCGCTCCTGCGGCTCCTCATAGGCCTGGACCGCGAGCAGCGTGTCGAGCGGGCCCGACGCGGAGACGCCAGCGCTGCGGGCGCTGGCGGCGCCCTCCTTGGTCGGCAATGTAAAGGCGGCGCCCCCCGCGCGCCTCGCAGGCCCAGCCGGCCCGGCGTTGGAGATGGGTGCGCGCTGGTCGATCCGGATCATGGTCGCCTCGCGATATCGGTCATGCAAACCCTCGCGCCGGCACGGTTAACAGACGGTAAACCACCCGGCAGAAACTGCCGCCCCGGCAGGATCGGCCGCCGGGTTTGCGCCGGGCTCACCCTGCCGCTGATTTCCAAACAACTGATAAATCAGCACTTTCAATTTGTCGGCGTGTGGCACGCGGATCGCAGGAGAGTGTCCGGACGTTTCCTCCTGCCGGTGAGACCATGCTGCGCACAGTCGCCCTGAAATCCCTGCTGAAGCCGCTGGCCGCGCTGCTCGCGCTCGGCCTGGCGCTGGCGTCGGGCCCGGCTCAGGCGCTGTCGCGGATCAAGGACCTGGCCTCCGTCGAGGGCGTCCGCTCCAACCAGATCCTCGGCTACGGCATCGTCGTCGGCCTCAACGGCACCGGCGACACGCTCAACAACGCCCCCTTCACCAAGCAGTCGCTGACGGCGATGCTGGAGCGCCTCGGCGTCAACACGCGCGGCGCCAACATGCGCACCGCCAACGTCGCCGCCGTGATGGTGACCGCCAACCTGCCCCCATTCGCCACCCAGGGCACGCGCATCGACGTCACCGTCTCGGCGCTGGGCGACGCCAAATCGCTGCAGGGCGGCACGCTGCTGGTGACGCCGCTGCTGGGCGCCGATGGCGAGGTCTATGCGGTCTCGCAGGGGCCGGTCGCGATCGCCGGCTTCTCGGCCGAGGGCGACGCCAGCAAGATCACCCGCGGCGTGCCCACCGTCGGCCGCATCGCCAATGGCGGCGTGGTCGAGCGCGAGATCGACTTCGCGCTGAACAAGCTCAAGACGCTTCGGCTGTCGCTGCGCAACCCGGATCTGACCACCGCGCGCCGCATGGCCGCCGCGATCAACGATTTCCTCGGCGGCGAAGCGGCCGAGCCGACCGATCCGTCGACCGTCGTGCTGCAGATCCCGCCGCGCTTCCAGGGCAACATGATCCGGATGCTCACCGATATCGAGCAGCTCCGGATCGAGCCCGACCAGCTCGCCCGCATCGTCATCGACGAGCGCTCCGGCATCATCGTCATGGGCAAGGATGTCCGCGTCTCGACGGTGGCCGTCGCGCAGGGCAACCTCACGGTGACGATCACCGAGCAGCCGCAGGTCAGCCAGCCCGAGCCGCTGTCGAATGGTGAGACCGTGGTCACGCCGCGCACCAATGTGAAGGTCGACACCGGCGCCGCCAACAAGCTGGCCCTGGTCCGCGAGAGCGTCACCCTGGCCGAACTCGTCGACGGGTTGAACGCGCTCGGCATCGGCCCGCGCGACCTGATCTCCATTCTCCAGGCCATCAAGGCGTCCGGCGCCCTGCAGGCCGAAATCGAGGTGATGTAATGAGTGCGACCCTTGCGCTGCCGGCCGCCAAGCTCGGCCTCAACGTCGCCGGCAACCTGATCGGCGGTCTGGCCAACGCGCTGGACCCGGCCAAGGCGAAGGCCAAGAAGCAGGCCGATGATTTCGAGACCATGTTCCTGGAGCAGGTGACGCAGCAGATCATGGCCGCGCCGGAAGGCAGCGAGGGCCCGCTCGGCGAGAACGGCATCGGCGGCGACATCTACAAGTCGCAGCTCACCCAGGAATACGCCAAGCAGATCCAGAAGGCCGGCGGCCTCGGTCTGTCCGACAGCATCCTGCGCGATCTGCTGCGGGTGCAGGAGCAGTCGGGCGCCGCCGCCCCGGCGCAGGCCGCCGGAGCCTGATGATGTCGGTTGCCAGACGCGTTCTCGACGAGCGGCCGCGCATTTCCAGCCCGCTCGAGGCCCGGGCGCTGATCGAGAGCGTGCTGGAGGCGCTGTCGGCGCTCTCGCATCTCGTCGGCGAGGAGACCGAGCTCGTCCGGGGCGGGCGTCTGCCCGAGGCGATGACGCGCGAGGCCCGCAAGACCGAACTCGCCGGCATCTATATGCGCGGCGTCGAGCAGGTGAAGCTCAACGCGGTGGCGCTCGCCCGCTTCGTGCCCGATCAGGTCCAGCGCCTGAAGGCGGCCCATCTCTCCTTCCAGACGCTGATCGAGACCAACCAGATCGTGCTCGCCACGGCCCGCGCGGTTTCGGAATCGATCATTCGCGACCTCGCCGCCGACGCCAACCGGCCATCGCGCGCAGGCGGCTACGGGCCGACGGCCACCGTCGGCGCGGGCGCCTTCGCGCGGCCGAATTCGGGGCCCCTGATGGTGTCGCGGCGGCTCTGACGCCAGAGCTGCAAGCCCATTCGGGCGGCTGCACCGGAAACCCTCAATATTTACCTAACTTCTTGACGGGGGATTCAATCTTTCCTGCCACATTGGGCAGGTTCGGAGGGGTCCATCCCGTCCGAAGTCGAGGGCAAGCAGCGGCGCCGCGTCGCTGGGCCCGACTCCAGAAGGAGTGAAACCATGGATTTCGGCAGCCCATCCAGGACCGCCCCGGTCACAGGTCTTCCCCCCGTCGCCCGCGCCGACATCGTCGCGACGCAAGGCAGCGTCGGCGTCGAACTCGCGCCCGAGAAGACGGTGCAGTCCGCCCAGGCGGGCGAGGCGGTCAGGCTCGACGTGCGCGCCCAGGATCAGGACGCACGGGCCCGCGACCAGCAGACCCGCGCCGCCTTCGAGCGCCGCACGGCCGAAAGCCAGAACCAGGAACGCCAGTCGCGGCAGGATCTCGACACCGCGGTCGAGCGGCGGATCGTCATCGAGCCCCGCACGCGCGCCGTGGTGATGCAGCAGAAGGACCGCGAGACGGGCGAGACCATCTCGCAGCTCCCCGACGAGGCCATGCTGAAGCTGCGCATCTATTCCCGCGAACTGACCGACCGAGCCCGCGAGATCGAGGATGCGAACCGGCCGCAGGTCGAACGCATCGCCTGAGCGCGCCCGCCGCGTCCCTCGCCTCCCCTCCGACCCTTCTCAAGACGCCCGCCTCGCGCGGGCGTTCTGCTGTCTGCCCCTCAACCGCCGCCGTTTGCACGGCGTTAACCCTGTTTTCGGGCGCGGCCTCGAAGCCCGGCATTCGACCGCCGAAATTTACCTCCTGTTACGAGCTGCCCCCCGATGGTCCACCCGTCGCGGCCAGAATGATCGCGACTGCCAGAAGGCACCAAACCAGAAGGGTTTATCATCATGGCTACCGCTATTTCGAACGGCGTCCGTTCTTCGCTCGCTTCGCTGCAGACCATCACCAGCCAGGCCGCCGCCGTTCAGAACCGTCTTGCCACCGGCAAGAAGGTCAACACGGCCGTCGACAATCCGGTCAACTTCTTCACCGCCCAGTCGCTGAACGATCGCTCGAGCCAGCTCAAGGGCCTGCTCGACGGCATCTCGAACGGCATCCAGACCGTCCAGGCCGCTTCCAAGGGCATCGACGGCATCACCAAGCTGGTCGGTTCGCTCCAGTCCACCGTCAAGCAGGCGCAGGCCGACGCGGCTCAGAACCGCCCGACCGTCGTTGGCACCGGCACGACCCTCGCCACCGCTGGCGAAGCCGCGCTGACCAGCAAGAGCCTGAAGGACATCGCCCTCGACAAGCGCGTGGGCAGCGCCGGCGACACCACGGTTGCGACCGCGACCGCCGGTGCGGCAGGTGACCTCGGCGTCGACACCACCGCGACCCCGGCCCTGAACATCCAGATCGTCACCAACCCGGCCGCGGCGACCTCCACGACCAACATCTCGGTCGCGCTGACCGCCAACACGACCGTCCGCGACGTCGTCAACGCGATCAACAGCTCGGGTGTCGCCACCGCCTTCGTCGACGAGAAGGGCCTGCTCAACGTCAAGGGCACCGGCTCGGAGACACTCGGCGTCGGTATCGGTGTCGGCGCGGACGCCGCTGCCGCCACCACGGCCTCGGCGACCGGCACGTCGAACGCCGCCTTCGGCCTCAACGCGACCGACCGCACGACGGGTATCGTCTCTTCGGGCGTGACCTCGGCGACGCGTTCGAACCTGATCGAGCAGTACAACACGCTGCGCACGCAGATCGACTCGCTGGCCAAGGATGCGGGCTTCAACGGCGTCAACCTGCTCGCCGGTGACAAGGTGACGATCGCCTTCAACGAAAAGGGCGGCAAGAACCAGACCAAGCTCGACATTCAGGGCACCAGCCTGACCTCCGAGAACATCGGCATCCAGCAGGCCGGCAACGCTCAGGTGACGGGGACGATCAACTTCCAGAACGACTCCGATCTGGAAAAGGCCACGACGGCCCTGACCAGCGCCCTGACCTCGCTCAAGTCGCTGTCCTCGACCTTCGGTGCCAACCTGTCGGTCGCCCAGACCCGCCAGGACTTCACCAAGGATCTGGCCGACGTCCTGTCGACCGGCGCCGCCAACCTGGTGAACGCCGACGCCAACGAGGAAGCCGCCAACCTGCTCTCGCTGCAGACCCGCCAGCAGCTGTCGCAGACGGCCCTGTCGCTCTCCTCGCAGTCCGACCAGGCCGTGTTGCGTCTGTTCTGATCCGACTTCGTCCGCAGAAGCGGGCCAGCCCACAGAAGGTGGGCCGAAGACGACAAGGCGGCGGAGCGCAAGCTCCGCCGCTTTTTTGCGTTCATGAACGGGCCCTGCCGCGCATTAACGGTTTGTTATCCTTAACGAGGAATGATCAGCCATCACCGCACGAGCGCAGAATCGCGCTTCAGGGGACCGAAGATGGCGAATACGATCCTTACCAGCGGCGTGCGCAACAACCTGCTCACGCTCCAGAAGACGACAAGCGAGCAGGCTGTCCTGCAAAATCGCCTGGCGACGGGCCGAAAGGTCAATTCGGCCATCGACAACCCGGTGAACTACTTCACCGCCCTGTCGCTGAACGACCGCGGCAGCCAGCTGGGCGGTCTGCTCGACGGCATCTCCAACGGCATCCAGACGATCCAGACCGCCTCCAAGGGCATCGACGGCATCACCAAGCTGGTCCAGTCGCTGCAGTCCACGGTCAAGCAGGCCCAGGCCGACGCGGCCCAGAACCGCCCCACCGTGCTCGGCACCGGCGCGACGCTGGCCAGCGCGGCCGAAACCCAGGCGACCAACAAGAGCCTCAAGGACATCGCGCTCGACAAGCGCATCGGCAGCGCCGACACCACGGTGGCCCCCGCGACCGCCGGTGCGCCGGGCGACCTCGGCATCGATGTCACCGCCACCCCTGCCCTCAACATCCAGATCACCACCGGCCCGGTCGGCGCCCCAACCACGACGACGAACATCGGCATCACGCTCACCGTCAACACCACGGTCCGCGACGTCGTCAACGCGATCAACGCCTCGGGCGTCGCGACCGCCTTCGTCGACGAGAAGGGCCTGCTCAACGTCAAGGGCATCGGCTCCGAGACGCTCGGCGTCGGCATCGGCGCCGGCGCGGCGGGCCCTGCCGCCATCACGGCTTCGTCGACGGGCGCCAACAGTGCCGCCTTCGGCCTCAACGCCACCGACCGCACCACCGGCATCGCCTCGTCGGGCGTCACCTCGGCGGTGCGCTCCAACCTGATCCAGCAGTTCAACGACCTGCGCACGCAGATCGACCAGCTCGCCAAGGATTCGAGCTTCAACGGCATCAATCTCCTGGCCGGCGACCGGCTCTCGATCGCCTTCAACGAGAAGACCGGCACCAACCAGACCAAGCTCGACATTCAGGGCTCGACCCTGTCGGCCGAGAACCTCGGCATCCCGCAGGCGGTCAACACGCAACTCGCCGGCTTCTTCAACTTCCAGAACGACCTCGACCTCGACAAGGCGACGGGCTCGCTCTCGAACGCGCTGACCTCGCTGCGCTCGCTGGCCTCGACGCTGGGCTCCAACCTCTCGGTCGCCCAGACCCGGCAGGACTTCACCAAGGAGATGGTCAACACCCTGACCACCGGCGCCGACAACCTCGTCCTGGCCGACTCCAACGAGGAAGGCGCCAAGCTGCTCGCCCTCAACACCCGCCAGCAGCTCTCGCAGACCGCACTCTCGCTCGCCTCGCAGGCGGACCAGAGCGTCCTGCGGCTGTTCAGCTAACCGTTTCCGGGGGGCGAGAGCCCCCTCTTCTCCAGCCAGAAGGCAGGATCGTCATGGCCCTCAAGGTCGAACTCAAGCCCCGCGAGCGCATCATCATCGGCCAGGTGGTGATCCGCAACGACGAGCAGCGCACGCGCTTCTTCATCGAAGGCGATGCGCCGATCCTGCGCGAGAAGGACATTCTCACGCCCACCACCGCCGACAGCCCGGCCAAGAAGATCTATCTCGCCATCCAGCTGATGTATCTCGCCCAGGACCCGATGCATCAGCACGAGGTCTATTTCGAGCTGGTGCGCGAATTCGTCCAGGCGGCGCCGAGTTCCCTGCCGCATATTCATGAGATTAATAACCGCATCTTAAGCAGCGATCTCTACAAAGCTCTCAAGGCAGCCAAGAAGCTGATCGCTTACGAAGCGGAACTCATCGAGAATGCAACACGGGTTTAACGCTTACGCCTCCGCCGCCCGCACCTCTCAGGCGGTCGTTTCTCCCCGCGAACTCGAAGCCTCGCTCCTGCTCAAGGCAGCCGTCCGCCTCCAGTCGATCGCCGACGACTGGACGCTGGCAGAGCGCGATCTTGAGGATGCGCTCGGCTACAACCGCAAGCTCTGGACGCTGCTGGTCTCTGCCGTGGTCGCCGAGGACAATCCTCTGCCGGTCGGCATCAAGACCAACATTCTCGGCCTGGCGAATTTCATCTTCAACCAGACCTTCAAGATCGCTGCCGCGCCGCGCCCCGACTCGCTCGGCGTTCTCGTCAGCATCAACCGCGACATCGCAGCCGGCTTGCGCGGCCGCTGAGGCGGACACGCCGTCGGCGAATGGAAAAAAGGCCGTCACCCTCGCCGGGTGACGGCCTTTCGCGTTGAAACGGCTGAAGCCTGCCGGCGTCAGAGATAGTTCGTCAGCGACAGCTTGGAGAGGATCGCCGTCGTCTGGTAGCTCGCCTGGAGCTGCGTCTGGAGCGCCAGGATCTGCACCGCGACCTCTTCGGTCGTGATGTTCTCGATCCCCGCCAGCGTCGTCGTGAGATAGTTCTTCGTGCCCTCGTGGCGCTCCTTGGCCCGCGCCAGCGAGGTCTGCGCCGAGCCGAATTCGGTGATGATCTCGGCCGGCTTCTGCACGGCGCCGCCGAAGCCGAGCTTCTCGCTGACCCGCGACGTCATCGATTCATAGCGCGCCTGGGAATTGGCGTCGTTGGCGTCGAACGTCTCGATCGCCATCACCGCGAACTGCGCCAGGCCGACCTGGAAAGCCTCCTCATTGGCCCGCGCGCCGGTGCCCACGAGCTGGCCCTTGTCGACCTGCACGGTCGCGGTGCTGCGGGCGGGGTCGCTGCCATCGTCGCCGCGATACCAGATCACCGTGTTCGCCAGCGTGCCGGCGGCAGGGGGGGCGGTGGCCGTGTCATAGGGCGGGCCGGGCACCCGCAGCGGCGGGTTGCTGAGGCTGCCGGCGAAGAAATTCTTCGCCGCGATCTGGGAGGAGGCTGCCGACAAAGACGTCGACGCCTCCTTGGTCAGGGCGGCCGTGATCGTGCCGCGCAGATTGGCGGCGGTCGCGTTGACGTCCGCCCCGATTTCATAGGTCGTGGCGGCTGCGCCGTCGGACCCCGGCGCGCGCGCCGTCAGCACGATCTCTTCCTGCGTGCCGTCGGGCAGATCGAGCGTGATGCGCAGCGTGTCGCCCGGTGTCGGCTGGCTCGCCACCGTCACCGACAGGTCGGCCGGTGGGCCGGCCGTGAAGGTCGGCGTCAACGCCGTCGAACTGCTCGAGGCGCCGGAGAGCTTGAAGCCATAGGAGTGGACCGGCGCCTGATCGGCAATGGTGGCGACGGCCCCTGCCCCACCCGTGGTCAGCCGGCCGAGGCCGGTGGTGCCGAGATCGGCAAGGCGGCGCTCGTCGATCATCTGCCGCAGGCCGGCGCGCCCGGAGCCGTCGCCCTCGATGATCTCGTTGTAGTTCAGCGTCGGCTGGGTGTCGGAGGTCTTGCCGGAGAACAGGTAGCGCCCGTTCACCGCGGTGTTCAGCATGTCGATCGTCTGCTTGAACTTCTCCTCCGCCAGCACCTGCGGCGAGGAGCGCCCCGTCGAGCTCGGCACATAGCTGTTGGAGCGGGTGTCGTTGATGGTTTCGCTGGTCAGCTTGGCGAAATTCTCCACCGTCGTCGTCGACAGCTTGATGTTGACGTCGGCGAGCGCGATGCCGCCGAGCCAGGAATCCAGCGTCGCGACCTTGGCGTTCAGGTCCAGGCTGGTGCGCCGGTCCATGCCGAGATCGCCGTAGCTTTCGGACTTCTGCTTCGTCGCGAGCTGGCGCTCGAGATCGGTGAGCTCGGCCCGGTTGGTGACGAAGCCGTTGGGTGTGGCGGAGCGATAGGCGCCGGTTCCGTAGGAGCTGATGGTCATGGCGCGCTCACACTCTCATCAGGACGTCCATCATCTCTTTGACCGTCGAGATGATGCGGGCGTTGGCGGCATAGGCGGTCTGCAACTCGATCAGCATCGACATCTCCTGGTCGACGCTGACCTGCGCGGTTTGCTGAAAGCGGCTCTGGATCGCCGCGAGCGCCACCTGCTGGCCCTCGTCGAGGCGCTTGGCGGTTTCCACCGCCTGGCCCTGCGAGGAGACGACGCGCTGCACCAGCCCCGACACCGTCGACGTCGTCGTCGCCGAGGCGCCGTCGAGGCCGAGCCGGTTGGTGATGCTCCTGGGAGTCTGCGTCAGCCGCTCCAGCATCAGCTGCGGACGGGTCGTGTCGCCCTGCGCGGTGTTGGTATCGAAGGCGACGAGCTTCGAACGGTCGGCGATCAGCGCCGGATTGACGACGATGCGCCCGGCAAAGCCGGCCGCCTGCGAGCCGTTCTCATAGGAACCGGTATAGACGGCGTTGCCCGCCGCGCCATCGACGAAGAAGGGCAGTTCGGCGCTGCCGCCGGCCGAAGACAGCGACGTCGCCGTCGGACGCGAGGTCAAAGCCCTGACGTCGCGCGTGCCGGCGGCGCCGTCATCGACGATGCGCAGAACCGAGCCGGCGTTGGAAACGGTGAAGCCGGTCCCGATCGCCGCCTGCATCTGTGCCGCGACGGAGGCCGGGCCGCCGGAAAAATCGATGCCGACGACGCGGTTGTTGGCGTCGCCGCTGACGGCGGTCGGCAGCGGCAGGGAGGCGCCCGATTCGACCCGCACGAAGGTGAAGCGCTGCAGCGCGCCGCCCGGCGTCACCGCGTAATCCAGCGTGACCTTGTTGCCCGACTGCAGCCCCGCAAGGTCGACATCGAAGCCGGTGGCGGCGCCGGCGGTGACGGGCGTGCCCGCGATCTGGCGGTCCGACAGCGCGCTGGCCATCTGCGCGGCGATCTCGTCGAGCTGGCCCTGCGCCTGGACCAGCGTCGTGTCGCGCAGCTCCAGAAGAGCGGCGATCTCGCCGGAGCGGAAGATCTTGTTGGCGATCGCATCCGTCGCGCCGCCGGAGGTGGCGGTCATCGTGATGGTGCCGACGCCGCGCTGCGCCGGGTCGCTGCTCCACTGGTCGTCGGCGCCGAGGCCGGGATGCGCGTCGAAGCTGAAGGTGACGGCGGGCCGGCCGTCGAAGATCTGCGCGCCCGAGCCGGTGGTGATGCTGATCGAGCCGCGCGCGTCCTCGCTCGTCCTGATGTCGAGATATTGCGAGAGATCCGACAGGATCAGGTCGCGCTGATCCTTGAGATTGGCGGTCGCCGGATCGTTGGGCGTGCCGACGATCCGGGCGTTCACATTGGTCAGCGCGCCGAGCAGGTTATTGACCTGCGTGACGCCGCTGGCGAGCTTGCTCTCGGCTTCCGCGCGCAAGGCCTGCACGCCGTCCGACAGACTGTTCAGCCGGTTCGCGAGCAGCCCCGCCGAATCCAGCACCGCCGTGCGCAGGCTGTAGGAGGACGGGTCGTTCTGGAGCGCCTGAAGCGCGCCGGTGAAGCCGTTATAGATGGTGTCGAGCGCCGTCGTGCTGCCCGGCGCGCCATACAGGCTGTCGACCCGCGACATCGTGTCGGCGCGCGTCGAGGTGTAGGCGGCGCCGGCCGAATCCTGCCAGAGCTGGTGCTGGACGATCTTGTCGAGCAGGCGCTGGACCTGCGTGCTCTGCGTGCCGACGACGGTTCCGGCCAGGCTGTCGGAGGTCGTGACGGTACGGCGGACATAGCCCGCCGTCCCCGCATTGGCGACGTTCTGCGCGACGACGCCCATGCCGATCTGCGTGGCGTTCAGCCCCGTAATGGCGGTGTTGAGGGACGTGCTGAGACCCATGGCCAGCTCCTGTCATGCCCGGCGGCCCTTCTGGACCGCGCCTTAACCCGTCTCGAAGACCTCAGCGGATGATGCTGAAGACGTCGCGCAGCATTTCCTGCGCCGTGGTGATGACCTTGGTGTTGGCCGAGTAGGCCTGCTGGGTCACGATCATCTTCGAGAACTCGTCGGCGATGTCGGTGTTCGACTGCTCGATATTGCCGCCGATGAGCTGGGAGGTGCCCAGCCCGATGATCGGCGGGCCGGACTCGATCGTCTCCTCGAAGGCGCCGCCATCGAGCCGCTTGAGCGCGTTGTCGGCGTTGAAGCGGGCGACCGAGAGCTGCGCCAGCGCCACGACCTGGCCGTTGCTGAAGGTGCCGATGACCTGTCCGTCCGCGGAGACCGAGGTGCGGTCCAGCGTGCCGGCGGTGTAGCCGTCCTGCCGGATCGAACGGGCGTCGATCTGGCCGCTGACGTCGCCGTTCTGGGTGACGCCGTTGCCGCCCGTGGTCACGTTGATGCCGGTGATCGTGGTGCCCGAGATCGTCATCGTCGGCAGCGTGATGTTGCCGCCTGCGGGCGAGACCAGCTGCCCGGTCGTGCCGAAGGTGACCGGCGAGGCGGCCTTCACATAGGCCGTCGCCGTGCCGGTGGCGCCGGTATCCTGGGCCACGAACAGGTTCCAGGTGCCCGAGGTCGGCGGAACCGCCGCCGGATTGCCGTCGTCGACCTTGCCCCAGCGCAGCTCGACGCTGGTGGCCCGGCCGAGCTCGTCATAGACGGTCACGGAGCCGCCCGGGATGGTGCTGGACAGGAAGTTCGTGATGTTGGCGCCCTGCACCACGTCATTGGGCGCAGCGACGGTGACACTCGTGGCGTCGAGAAAATAGCTGCCACCGTTCGAGGCCGTCGTCGTGCCGGGAACGGCGGGGATGTTGGCGCGGTATTCGATCGACGTCGTCGCCTTGGCCGGGAACTGCTCCTTGGTGATCCGCAGCACCTCGGGTTGGGTCCCGATGAGCTGACCCGTCACATTGTCGATCTTCAGGCCCTTGAGGTAGTAGCCGGCGCCATTGACGAGATAGCCGTTGGCGTCGAAGTCGAAATCGCCGCGGCGCGTGTAGAGATTGCTGTTGGAGAACTGTGTGTTGGTGCCGAGCCCGCTCTGGCGCTGATCGACGACGAAGAAGCCGTCGCCGTTGATCGCCGCGTTGGTGTCGATGCGCGTCGCTGTCAGGTCGCCCTGGATCGAATTCGTCGCCTGGCTGTAAGCCGCAACCGAGCCCGAGAGCTGGCGGTTCAGCGCCGAGTCCGGGACGAGGTCGGAGAAGGTCGTATCGACACGCTTGAACCCCGCGGTCCGGGAGTTGGCGATGTTGCCGGAGATGTTTTCCAGCGCATAGGACTGCGCCTGCATCCCCGAAACCGCTGTCGTCAACGCGCTGAAGACACCCATGAAACCCTCACCTCAACTGGCGCCCTCCGAGGGGGCGACCTTTACTGTCGAGGCCAACACTGCACGCCACATGCCAGGGCATGCAGTGTTAGATTTCAGGGAGTTGCATGGTTTGCGAACCGTTTCTGTCCGTTTCCAGCCGGGCAGAATCGGCCCTGCCCGGCAGAAACTGCCGGGAGCGGGCGTCGTTCAGGCCGAGCCGCCCGGCTCCGGAGCGCCACGCCACGAGGTCAGGTCGCCCGCGACGTCGCCGAGGCTCGGCGGCGCCGCTTCCACGAAGGGCAGCGGCCGGCACACCGCCAGCGCCGACAGCCCGATGCGTGCCGTCAGGAGCCCGTTCAGCACGCCCTCGCCGAGCTTGGCCGAAAGCCGCGCGGCCAGCCCCTGCCCCACCACCTGCTGGATCACCGCGTCCCCGGCCGCGATGCCGCCGGTGACGACGAGGTGGCCGAGCACCTGCCGCGCCAGCCGGATCAGCCCCAGCGTGCCGGGGCGCCCGGCATAGATGCCGGCGATGGTCCGCAGCAGCCGGGCGCAGGCCACCAGCACGAAGACGATGTCGATCAGCGCGCGCGGGCTCACCGCCGTGACGAGCGAGACGCGCCGCGCCGCCTGCGCGATCTGCGCCTGCGCCAGCGCGTCGAGCGGCGCCATCAGGCTGCGCTCGGCCACGGTCAGAACGTCGCGCGCTGCAAAGAGCTGCGGCAGGCTGTCGGCGAGTTCGGCGCGCCCCCTGGCCGTCTCCGCCCGCGACGCGTAGAGCGCGGCGAGTTCGGCGGCGACGGCCTGCGCCTCGCTCAGGCTCGCCTCGGACAGCGCCGCCGTCGCGCGCAGGCGCAAGCCCTCGACCTTGCGCTCGCGCAGGATGTCGCGGATCACGCGCCCGAGCATGACGGCGAGCGCGAGCGCTGCCAGCGCCGCACAGGCCAACGCCGCATAGCCCAGCACCGGGCTCTGATTCATCAACGAGGCGATGGTGCGCTGCGCCCAGACGCCGGCCGCCAGCGTCAGGAAGCCCGACAGCCCGGCCACGAACAGCCCGCCCCAGGACCAGCGCCGCTTCGCCACCGGCACGGCGGCGGGCTCGGCGACGTCGATCGGTTCGCTCTCGGGAAGGATCGCGACGTCGCCCCTGCGGGCGGCCGCATCGATCGCCAGGTCTGGGCTCGCCGGATCGAGCCGCACCGCGCGCGGAGCCTTGCTCATGCCAGCCTGTCTCCGATCAGGAATTCGAGCGCGCGGTCGAGCCGGATCTGCGGCGGCGGACGCAGGCGCCCTCCGGCATCGGCGGCGACGAGCGGCGGCCGGAAGCGCGGCGCCCGGATCTGCCATTTTGCTGCCGGATCGAACACCGCCTCGGGGCGCTCGGGCAGCTCGCCCGGGAAGATCGCAGCCTCACTCAGGCCGTCGAAGACCTCGTCGTCGATCGTCTCTCCCGCCTCCGGCACGCCGGCGATCGCCGGGAGCTCGTCGCGGCCCTGCTTGATGCGGACCTCGCGCGTCGCCCGCACCGCCGACAGCGCCATCGACTCGACCCGTGCGCCCGCGCCTTGCGCCCGCGAAGCGGCCCGGGCGACGAGATGGCCCATCACCGCCGCCAGCCGGTCATGGCTGGTGTGGTGGACATGGTCGGCCTTGGTCGCGGCGAAGAGCACGCGCTCGATCCGCGGCGCGAACAGGCTCGACAGCCAGGAGTTGCGCCCGACCTGGAAGGCCGCCAGCGCCTGGCCGAGCGCCGTCTCCAGATCCGCGAGCGCGGGCGCGCCGGCATCGAGCGCGGCGAGCACGTCGACCAGCACGATCTGCCGGTCGAGCCGGGCGAAATGGTCGCGAAAGAACGGCGCCACGACCACGCGCTTGTAGGCCTCGAAGCGCTCCGCCATCAGCCCGGCGAGCGTGCCGGCTTGAGGCTCCGTGTCGGCACCGAGATCGAGCGGCGCGAACGTCAGGGCCGGCGAGCCCTCGAGATCGCCCGGCATCAGGAATCGCCCCGGCGGCGTCACCGCCACGGCCTCGGGATCGGCCCGCAGCCGCGCCAGATAGGCCTTGAACAGGTCGCTCGCAGCCTCCGCCGCCATCTCGTCGGGCGCGCCGGACGGATCGCGCGCCGGGAGGTCGGCGAGCCAGGCCGCCGCCGCCGCGCGGCGATGCGCCTTGCGCGCATCGCCCACCGCCTGGCGCGACCAGCTCTTGTAGTCCTGACCGATCAGGGCGAGGTCGAGCAGCCACTCGCCGGGATAATCGACGATGTCGAGCGTCAGCGTGGCGGGCCCCTTGAACCAGCCGGAGGCGCGCTCGTAATCGATCTCGACGCGCAGTTCCGAGATGCGTCGCGTCGATTCCGGCCAGCGCCGTTCCGGCCCGTTGAGCGAGGCGCGGTGCGCCTCATAGGGAAAGCGCGGAATCTCCGGGTCGGGCTGGGGCACGAGGCGCACGCGGGTGATGCGCCCCTCGGAGGCCGCCTTCAGCACGGGCAGCTTGGCGCCTTCGATCAGGTTCTGGATCAGCGCCGTGGTGAAGACGGTCTTGCCCGAGCGCGACAGGCCGGTGACGCCGAGCCGCAGCCGCTGCCGCCCCATACCGAGCAGGCTGTCGCCAAAGGCGAGCGCGGCATTGCGCGCGCCGTCGAGATAGGAGCCCTCGCTCACGATGCGGACGGGCTCACTCGTCGGGCCCTTCGCCGAGCGAAGCGGGCGTGACGAAGCGGTCGAGCCGGCCGCCGCGTGCGGCGACATCGCGCCAGTCCTCGACCGCGAAATCGAGCACCGCAAGCCCGCAGGTCGGGTATTTCTGGCTCAGGCGCGCCGCGGCATAGCGATCGCCATGGCCCGTCAGCAGCGCCGCCAGCTCCTCGAAACCGGGATTGTGGCCGATCATCAGCAGCGTCTTCACCTCCGGCGCGGTCTCCTGCACAACGGAGAGCAGGCGCTTCATCTGCGCCTCGTAGATTCGCGGCTCGGTCTGGACCGAGGGCTTTTCAGGCAGCATCGGGGCCACCAGCTGCCAGGTCTCCTGCGTCCGCCGGGCCGGCGAGACGAGCACGAGGTCGGGCAGCAGCAATTCGTCGGCGAGATAGCGCCCCATCACCGGCGCGGCTTCGCGGCCCCGTATGGCGAGCGGCCGCTCGGGGTCGGCAACCCCTTCGGGCCAGTTCGATTTCGCGTGGCGCAGCAGGATCAATCGTCGCATGGTCCCCATCTAACCATCGTGTTCCGGATTTGCGAGCCGCGTCGTCGGCGGCAGCGCGGCGACCAGAAGCGTCATCAAGCGGTCCGCAAACAGCGAGACCATGGACGCGCGCTCGCTGTCATCGACGAGAAAGTCGAACTGGCCGTCGATGAACAGCGTCGTGAAGCCATGCGTCACCGACCAGACGAACAGAATCTCGGCGAAATCGGGCGAACGCGCCGTCTCGGACGACACCACGCCCGGCGGCGGCGCGGCCAGCCCGGCGCGATGGGCGCGCGTCTCCGCGACGAGGATGCCGAAGGCCCGCCCGCCGGCGCGTTGCATCTCGGGATCCTCCTTGTCGAGCTCCCGGCGCCCGAACACGACGCGGAAACGACCCGGCCGGGCAAGCGCGGTCTCCAAATAGGCCCGGCAGATCGCCGCGAGCCTGCAGCCGCCCGCAGCGCTCGCCCGCGCCGCGGCTGCGTCCATCGCATCGGAGAGATCGTCGAAGCCGAGCGTCGCGACAGCCGTCAGGAGCCCGGCGAGATTGCCGAAATGATGCGCCGGCGCCGCGGCCGACACCCCGGCCCGCCGCGCGCATTCGCGCAGCGTGAAGCCGCCGACGCCCCGCTCGGCGAGCACGGCCTCGGCCGCGTCG
This sequence comes from Allobosea sp., assembly GCF_030695125.1. Classification (GTDB taxonomy): domain Bacteria; phylum Pseudomonadota; class Alphaproteobacteria; order Rhizobiales; family Beijerinckiaceae; genus Allobosea. The sequence continues at coordinate 53,000 of NZ_JAUYTP010000068.1, forward strand.
ATCATCGCCTGGCGCAGATCGCCATGGTGATAGCCATCGCGCCCCGCCCCCCGCTTCTCCGCCATGCCGTCGGTCTCCCTCGGCCGCAGCCGCTCATCTTGACAACATCAAGATAGCGCCTTACGCCCGAGGAACAACTTGACACTGTATAGATGGGGGATGGTGATGGGCCCGCTCGACCTCGACGCAGCCTTCTCCGCAGCCGGCGCGCTGGCGATGGGGGGCTGGGCGAGCCTGATCCTGCTGCCGCGCTGGCGCGGGGTTTCCGTCCGGCTGGCGGGTCTCGTCATCCCCGCCATCCTGTCGCTCGGCTATGTCGTCCTCATCATCATGCATTGGCACGGCGCCAGCGGCGGCTTCGGCTCGCTCGATCAGGTCGCCGCGCTCTTCGGCTCGCGTCCCCTGCTGCTGGCCGGCTGGGTCCACTACCTCGCCTTCGACCTCCTCGTCGGGGCCTGGGTGCTGCGGCGCTCGCAGGAGCAGGCCATCGCGCATGGCCTGATCGTGCCGGTCCTGCTGCTGACCTTCCTGTTCGGCCCGCTCGGCTACCTCGCCTATCTCTGGCTGGAGGCGAGCATCCGCAGCGCCCGCGAGGACCGGATCGCGCGGCTCCAGGCGCGCCTGCCGGCCTGGCTGCGGGCGCTCGAAATCGAGCCGCGCCTGGCCGCCGCGGCCTTCGCCATGCTCCTCCTGGCGCTGCCGCTGGCCCTGACCTGGGCGCTCGACCCGCGCCTGTTCCAGGGCGTCAGCACCTGGATCAAGCCACTCAAATTCGCGCTCTCGGCGGCGCTGTTCCTGCTGACGCTGGCGCTGTTCGTGCCGCTCGCGGGCGAGCGCTTTCGCGCCAGCCTGGCCGGGCGCTACCTGATCTGGCCGGTGATCGTCCCGCTGATCGGCGAGGTGCTCTACATCGCCTGGCGCGCCTCGCGGGTGGAGGCCTCGCATTACAACACCGACAGCGCGCTCGGGGCCGCGCTCTACAGCCTGATGGCGGTCGGCGCGGTGATGTTCACGGCGGCGCCCGCCGTGCTGGCCTATGGGCTGGCCCGCCGCGACGCGGTGGCGATGCCAGCGGTGCTGCGCTGGTCGCTGGTCGGCGGACAGGCCCTGACGGCGGTGCTCGGCATCGTCAGCGGCTTCGCCATGGGCGGCAGCCCAAGCGGGCACTATGTCGGGGCCGTGCCGCCGGACCACGCCACGGTTCCCTTCCTCGGCTGGTCGCTCGAAATCGGCGATCTGCGCCTGCCGCATTTCCTCGGCCTGCACGCATTGCAGTTCGTGCCGCTCTTCGGGCTTTTGGTCTGGCGGCTGACGTCAGCGACGCGACCCGGCGTGCTCGCCGTCGCGGCCTTCACGACGGTCTATGCGGCAGTCACGCTGGCGGCGCTGGTCGCCGCGCTGGGCGGACGCCCCCTTCTGGGCTGGGCCTGACCCCAGCTGTTGAGCCTGCGACGGCCCCAGGCCCGAGGGTCAGTCCTGCTTGAGGCTGCCGCGCAGGCCGCGGCTCTCCGGCATGAGCGAGGCGAAGCGCAGATCGCGGGCCTCTGGGCCAGCGGACGCCGTCTTCCGGGTCAGGCCGAGATCCATCGGCCGACCCGGCGGCAGCGGCGCGGTGACGAGCAGGGTCGCGGCCGGCGCGGCGGCGGCAAGCGACGGCGCCGGCGCGAAGGCCAGCGGCGCGGCGGCAAACGAGGTCGGCACGGACGACGCACTCGTCGCCAGCGGCGTGGACACCGAGGCGAGCTGGTAGGTCGGCTCCTCGCTGCGGCGACGCTCGGGGCGCTCGCCCTTCACATAGAAGGCGTTGCCGCCGGCCACCGTCACGTAATGCATGTTGGCGTAGGAGAAGCGCAGGCCGGCCATGTGGAAATGCTTGGCGTTCCCCACCGCCTCGTTGCGCTTGCCGGCGAGGATCGCCTCGGCGGCGGCCTCGACCCGCGGCAGGTCGCGCGGCGCCATCGACCGCGTCAGCACGCCCGGCGCGAATTGCCGTGGGGCACCGACGACGCTGCAGATGGTGTCCGGATAGCGCGGCGACTCGACCCGGTTCAGCACGACGGTGCCGACGCCGAGCAAACCGCTGTCGCTCGAGCGGTTCGATTCGAAATACATCGCGCGGACGAGGCAGTCCTTCTCGCGCGGATCGGCCTTGGCCAGTTCGATCGCCTGTTTGCGCTTCTCGTGGGGCGCCTTCGCAACGGGGGTCGGCTTCGTCGCGGCGGTCTCGACCGGCGAGAGACTGCAGGCGCCGAGCGCCGGGGCGGCCAGAACCATCAGCAGCGGGATCGCCTTGCGGCGGTGGAGAGAGCCCGCGGAACGGACGGCTTGGGCAGCGATCATGTCGGCAGCAGTTTTGGCGCGCATCGAGCGGCGGCCTCCTGATTTCGGGCGGCGGGCCACCGCAGCCGGCGGCCCCTCGTCACCGGCAAGGAACGCCGGACGTCTTAACAGAAAGTGAAGGACGGGCGGAAGAGGCAAAGACGGGGGTCGTCTGACGCCGCCATTTCAGGGGCGGGGCAACGCGGCCCCCTCACCGCCCCTCGCGCCTGACCATGAAGGCCAGCTTCTCGAACAGCGAGACGTCCTGCTCGTTCTTCAGCAGCGCGCCGTGCAGCGGCGGGATCAGCTTGCGGGGATCGCGCTCGCGCAGCATCTCCGGCGTCATCTCGTCGGCGACGAGCAGCTTGAGCCAGTCGAGCAGCTCCGAGGTTGAGGGCTTCTTCTTCAGGCCGGGCACCTCGCGGACCTCGAAGAACAGCTTCAGCGCCTCCTCCATCAGCCGCTTCTTGATGCCGGGGAAATGCACCTCGACGATGGCCTGCATCGTCTCCGTGTCGGGAAAGCGAATGTAGTGGAAGAAGCAGCGGCGCAGGAAGGCGTCGGGCAGCTCCTTCTCGTTGTTGGATGTGATGATGATCACCGGCCGCTGCACCGCCCGGATGGTCTCGCCGGTCTCGTAGACATGGAACTCCATGCGGTCGAGCTCGAGCAACAGATCATTGGGGAATTCGATATCGGCCTTGTCGATCTCGTCGATCAGCAGCACCGGCCGCACGGGGGCGACGAAGGCCTCCCAGAGCTTGCCGCGCCGGATGTAGTGGGAGATGTCCGAGACGCGGGGGTCGCCGAGCTGGCTGTCACGCAGACGGCTGACCGCGTCGTACTCGTAGAGGCCCTGCTGCGCCTTGGTCGTCGACTTGACGTGCCAGGTGATCAGCGGCGCGCCGAGCGCGGCGGCGATCTCCTCGGCCAGCACGGTCTTGCCGGTGCCGGGCTCGCCCTTGACCAGCAGCGGGCGCTCCAGCCGGATCGCGGCGTTGACCGCCACCGTCAGGTCCTCGGTGGCGACATAGTTCTCGGTGCCGGTGAAACGCATGCGCAGACCTTTTGAAAAACAGCGCCGAAGGCTAGCCCAGGATGCCTCCGGCTGGAAACCGCCGACGGGCGAGCCCCAGGCAAGCCATAGCCGCTAACGCCTCAGGCTTAAAAGCGAATTTCACCCGGTGGGACCCGGCCGAAGGTTGTGTTGCGGCGCACGAAACCGCACAGTCAGCCGGCATTTCCCATCCCGAATCGTAAGGCGTACCCCCTTGGCCGGCACCATCGATCCGTCCATCTACAAGGACGCCGTCGTCGTGCTCGCGACGGCGGGCGTGATCGTGCCCTTCGCCAAGAGCTTCAAGATCAACTCGGTCGTCGCCTTCATGGCCTGCGGCGCCCTGCTCGGCCCCTTCGGCCTCGGCGGCCTTGTTTCATCGATCCCGCTGCTGAGCACGATCACCGTCTCGAGCCCCGAGGCGCTGGCCGGCCCGGCCGAACTGGGCGTCGCGTTCCTGCTCTTCGTGATCGGTCTGGAGCTGTCCTTCGAGCGGTTGAAGACCATGCGCCGCCTCGTCTTCGGTCTCGGACTGAGCCAGATCGTGCTCTCAGCCGCGGCCATCGGCGGCGTCGCCTTCGCGCTCGGCCAGCCGGCGACGGCCGCGCTGATCATCGGCTTTGGCCTCGCATTGTCCTCGACGGCGATGGTGGTCGAACTGCTCTCGGCCCGCAAACGCATGACCTCCTCGGCCGGCCGCGCCAGCTTCGCCGTGCTGATCTGCCAGGACATCGCGGTCATTCCCCTGCTCTTCCTCGTCAGCGTGCTCGGCGCGCAGGACAGCAGCGGTTCGCTGCTGGCTGGTCTCGCCCAGGCGCTGCTGCAGGCTTTCGGCGCCATCGCCGCGATCGTGCTGGTCGGCGGACGGGCCCTGCGGCCGCTGTTTCGCCTGGTCGCCTCGACCGATTCCTCGGAAAGCTTCATGGCGGCGACGCTGCTGATCGCGCTCGGCACCGGCATGATCGCAGCAGCGGCCGGCCTCTCGATGGGGCTGGGCGCCTTCATCGCCGGCCTGCTGCTCGCCGAGACGGAGTATCGCCGCGCCATCGAGGTCACGATCGAGCCGTTCAAGTCGCTGCTGATCGGCGTGTTCTTCCTCACCGTCGGCATGGGCGTGAACCCGGCCGAGCTCGCCGCCCACCCCCTCGCGATCCTCGGCATCGCGGTCGGCCTCTTCGCCGCGAAGTCGCTGCTGGTCTTCGGCATCGCCCGGTGGCTGCGGCTGTCCAAGGCGACCGCGCTGGAAACCGCGATCATGATCGGGCCCGGCGGCGAATTCGCCTTCGTTCTGCTGAACGGCGCGGTGGCGGCGAAACTGCTGGATCAGGCGCCCGCCACCCTCGTCCTGGCCGGCGTTTCGCTGACGATGATCGCGCTTCCGCTGCTCGCCCGCCTCGCCCGCAGCCTGGCGATGAAGCTCGCCGTCACGGTGCCGCTCCCCGACGAGGCCCTGATCCTGCCGCCCGACGATCATTCGGCCCGCGCCATCGTCGTCGGCGGCGGCCGCGTCGGCCAGCTCGTCGCCAGCATGCTGGAGGAGCACGGCAAGCCGTATCTCGTGATCGATTCGGACGCGTCCCTGATCGCCGCGCAGCGCCGCGCCGGGCGGCCGGCCTTCTACGGCGACGCCACCCGTCCGGAGTTCCTGCGGCTCTGCGGCATCGACGAGGCCACCGCGCTGATCGTGACGATCGACAACCAGCGCGCCGTCGACGCCACCGTGCTGGCCGCGCGGCACCTGCGGCCCGACCTCGTCATCGTCGCCCGGGCGCGCGATGCCGACCATGCCCGCCATCTCTACAAGATCGGCGTCAACGATGCCGTGCCCGAGACGATCGAGGCCAGCCTGCAGCTCTCGGAGGCGGCGCTGGTCGGGCTCGGCGTGCCGATGGGCTTCGTCATCGCCTCGGTTCACGAGCGGCGGGACGGCTTCCGCGCCCAGCTCAAGCCGTCAGACGCCGCGGCCCCCGCCGTTCCCCGGCACAAACACTCGCGAAGGCTGTAACCCCCGCTGTCGGCGGACGGCTCGAGCCATTGCTCGGCCTTTCGCCGGTGTGAGCGCGCGCCACCTGCGTGATATGGCCGTAGAACTGCGCCGCGCTGCGCTGCCAGCTATGGCCGGCGGCGAACTCCAGGCAGGTCTCGCGCGGGATGCGCAGCGCCTGCAGCGCAGCCGCCCGCAGATCCTCGTTCAGCACCGCAGCTCCGCTGCCGGCGAAGACGTCGCTGGGCCCCTGGACCGGGAAGGCGGCCACCGGCAGGCCGCTCGCGGCCGCCTCCAGCAGCACGATGCCGAAGGTGTCGGTCAGGCTCGGGAAGACGAAGACGTCGGATGAGGCGTAGATCGCCGCCAGATCCTCGCCCTCTCGGGTGCCCAGGAAGGTGACGTCCGGATAAGCCCGCGCCAGATCGGCCCGCGCCGGCCCGTCGCCGACCACGACCTTGCTGCCGGGCAGCCGCAGCGACAGGAAGGCGTCGAGATTCTTCTCGACCGCGACCCGGCCGACGCTGAGGAAGATCGGCCGCGGCAGATCGAGCACGCTCTGCGGCCGGGGGTGGAACAGCGAAAGATCGACGCCGCGCCCCCAGCGCACGAGGTTCTCGAACCCATGCTGGCGCAGTTCGGCCTCGACCGTCGCCGTGGAGACCATGACCGCCGCGGCCGGGCCGTGGAACCGGCGCAGGAAGCCGTAGCTCCAGCTCTCCGGGATCGGCCAGCGCGCCGCGACATATTGCGGGAATCGCGTGTGGTAGCTCGTGGTGAAGGGCCGCCTCTGCGCCAGGCAGACCCCTCGCGTCAGCCAGCCGATCGGCCCTTCCGTCGCGATATGGATATGGTCGGGCCCGAAATCGGCGATCCGCTCGGCCACGGCCCGCTGCGTCGCCAGCGCGATGCGGATATCGGGGTAGCTCGGCAGGCCGATCTGGCGAAACCCCTCGGGGGTCAGCATCTGCGGGGTCACGCCGAAATCGGGCCCGGCCTCCGCCATGCGTTCGAGCGAGCGAACGACGCCGTTGATCTGCGGACGCCAGGCATCCGTCGCGATCATCAGGCGCATCAGGCCGCCTCGACCAGCGCCGGCACGGGCAGCGGCCGCGCCGGAACCACGACCGGCACCGCGGCCTCGCCCTTGAGGCGCCCCTGCGGCCAGCGGATCATCTCGAAGCGCCCGTCATGGTGCTCGACGACCGCCGTGCAGCTTTCGACCCAGTCGCCCGTGTTGATATAGGTCAGCCCGTCGATCTCGCGGAAGGCGGCGTGGTGGATATGGCCGCAGATCACGCCATCGGCCTCGTGCCGGCGCGCCTCGGCGGCCAGGCAGGTCTCGAACTCGCCGATATAGTTGACCGCGTTCTTGACCTTGTTCTTGGCCCAGGCGGAGAGCGACCAGTGCGGCAGGTTGAGCACCCGGCGCACCCGGTTGACCACCGCGTTCGAGGCCAGCGCCAGCGTGTAGGCCCAGTCGCCCAGCAGGGCGAGCCATTTGGCGTTGCGCACCACGAGGTCGAACAGGTCGCCATGGATGACGAGCAGCCGCTTGCCGTCGGCCGTCTCATGGACGACCTCGTCGACCAGCGTGATGCCGCCGAACTGCAGCCCGGTGAAATCCCGCAGGAAGTCGTCGTGGTTGCCGGTGACGTAGATCAGCCTGGAGCCCTTGCGCACCTTTCGCAGCAGCTTCTGGATGACGTCGTTGTGCGACTGCGGGAAGTACCAGCCGCTCTTCAGCCGCCAGCCGTCGATGATGTCGCCGACGAGGTAGATCTGCGGCGCGTCGTAATCCCGCAGGAATTCGAGGACCAGATCGGCCTGCGCGCCCCGGGTCCCCAGATGCAGATCCGAGATGAAGATGCTGCGAACCTGCTTCGCGTCGTCCTCGTCGCCCATGCCACCCGGCCCATCCTGTTGCGATGCGTCCGGCATGTGTCTGATTTGCGTTGCGCTTTGATGACGGAGCCGGCGATCCGTGGTCTGTCTGCCGCTCGATAAGAAAAGCCTCCGGAGGATTGCGATGGATCTGGGAATTTCAGGCCGTACGGCCATTGTCTGTGCCTCCAGCAAAGGGCTCGGCCGCGGCTGCGCTCAGGCGCTCGCCGAGGCCGGCTGCACCGTCGTCATCAATGGACGCGACGGCTCGACTCTCGAGGTGACGGCAAGCCAGATCCGCGCCAGCACCGGCGCGACGGTCATCCCCGTCGTCGCCGACGTCTCGACCCGTGCCGGGCAGGACGCCCTGCTCGCCGCCGCCCCCGAGCCCGACATCCTGGTCAACAACAATGGCGGCCCTCCGCCGAAACCGTTTCGCGATGTGTCGCGCGAGGCGCTTCTCGAGGGCGTCGTCCAGAACATGGCGACGCCGCTGGAACTGGTGCAGCGGGTGGTGGACGGCATGATCGCCCGTCGCTTCGGGCGCATCGTCAACATCACCTCTGCGAGCGTGCTGACCCCGCTGACGGGCCTCGACGTCTCCTCGGCCGCCCGCGCCGGGCTCACCGCCTTCCTCTCGGGCGTCGCCCGCGAGGTCGCCCATGCCAATGTCACGATCAACAACATCCTGCCGGGCATGTTCGACACCGACCGGCTCAAGGGCGGGCTGACCAAGATGGCGGCGATGAAGGGGCTCAGCATCGAGGAGATGACGCAGGCGCGCCGCGCCGACGTCCCGGCCGGGCGCTTTGGCGAGGCCGACGAATTCGGCAAGCTCTGCGCCTTCCTCGCCAGCGCCCATGCCGGCTACATCACCGGCCAGAACCTGCTGATCGACGGCGGGGCGTTCCGGGGGAGCTTCTGAGGGCTCACGAACTCACCCCTCCCAGTAGGCGGGTTTGTCATTCAAGCAGGCCGTCATTCCGGACAAGCCGCGAAGCGGCGCCGCTCAGGAATCCATCGTAGAGTGCCATCGGCGCCCGATGATGGATTCCGGGTCTGCGCTTCGCTTGCTCGGAATGACGGAGGGGGATGAGGGGCTCCCGCCCGTTGCGTGGCGGGGTTGCAGGCTTCACGCTTTGAGGCCCAGACGGGACGTGGTCTAAACGACCTGTCTTGCGGCACCGCCGCCGCCCAGTTCCTCCGATCGCGCCGGTCCCTTGTCCCCTCTCCTCGGCATCAGCCTCAAACTGCTCTCGGCGCTGGCCTTCACGCTGATGTCGGCCGCGATCAAGCATATGTCGTCGCGCTACCCGACCGGGGAACTGGTCTTTTTCCGCTCCTTCTTCGCGCTGATTCCGCTGCTGATCTGGCTCGCCTGGCGCTCCGAACTGCCGGGTGCGCTGAAGACCCGCAATCTGCGCGGCCATCTCAAGCGCGGCGTCATCGGCTCGACCGGCATGTTCTGCGGCTTCGCGGCACTGCAGTTCCTGCCGCTCTCGGATGCGGTGGCGCTCGGCTATGCCGCGCCGCTCGGCGTCGTGGTGCTGGCGGCGCTGGTGTTGAAGGAGCGCGTGCGGATCTATCGCTGGAGCGCGGTCACGGTCGGCTTCGTCGGCGTGCTGATCATGCTCTCGCCGCACCTCTCGGGCGGCGCGCTGTCGCAGGGGCTGCAAGGGGGCCCGGCGCTGGGCGCCGCGCTCGGCCTGGCCGGCGCCTTCTGCTCGGCCTTCGCCTCGATCGAGGTGCGGCTTTTGACCAAGACCGAACCGACCGGCGCGATCGTGTTCTACTTCATGCTGCTGACCAGCGCGCTCGGCCTGATCACGCTCGCCTTCGGCTGGCGCATGCCGGACCTGACCGAGGCCGCCATGCTCGTCGCCATCGGCATCCTCGGCGGCTTCGGCCAGATCCTGCTCGTGCAGGCCTATCGTTTCGGCGACGCCTCGCTGATCGCGCCCTTCGAATACTCGACGATGATCTGGGCCGTTCTGATCGGCTGGTTCATTTTCGGGGAATGGCCGGTCTCGACCATCCTGATCGGGGCCGCGATCGTCATCGCATCCGGAATCTACGTCATCCTGCGCGAGCAGCGGCTGGGCCTGCTGAAGCGCGAACAGCGCGAGATCAGCTCGACCCGCTCGACCTGAGCGTCGCGAACGCCGCTGCTGCCCCCCTCTGCGTCCGTCGCGGCTTGCCCCTCGCGGCCGTAGCGGGCATTGTCCGCCAAGACAAACAATCGTTCGCTTGTGCAAACGATCCAGCAGGTGAGGCAGGCCAAACAGCATGGGTATCGAGACGAAAGAGCGTGGCGGACGCGAGTTCGAATCCGGAGCTCACGTCATCTCGGGGCAGCTCGGCAAGACGATCCAGCGCCTGCGCAAGGCCTACAACTTCTCACTGTCGGAGCTCGCCGAGCAATCCGGCGTCGCCAAGTCGATCATCAGCCAGATCGAGCGCAACGAGACCAACCCGACGCTGGCGACGATCTGGCGGCTGTCGCAGGCGCTCGACATCTCGATCGAGCGCGTGCTCTCCAGCGGCGAGGAAGAGCCCTTCATCGAGAAGACGGCCCGCGCCGATACGCCGATCCTGGTCTCCGAGGACGGCAAGCTGAAGCTCGCCATCGTCGGCTGGATCAAGACCGTCGAATGGCTGCAATGGTACGATGTCCAGTCGGAACCCGGCGGCGAACTCGATTCCGAAGGCCACCAGCGCGGCTCGATCGAATCGCTCTCGGTGACCTCCGGCGAGTTCGAGGTCGAGGTCGGCGACATCATCCAGCGCGCCAAGGCCGGCGAGACCCTGCGCTACCGCTGCGACCGCCGCCATGTCGTGCGCTGCGTCGGCGATCAGCCGGGCACCGCGATGATGGTCTGCATCCTCAAGGCGGCGGTGATGGAGTAGGCGGATAGGGCCAGAGCAGCCCTAAAGCGCCGCTTCTCCTCCTCACCCGCCCGTCTTCACCGGACGCGGCGGGCCCTGCACCGCCGGCAGCGACTTCAGATACTCCGCCATTGCCTGCCGGTCGGCCTCGGGCAATTGCGCCGTGTTGCGCACCACCGCCGCCATCGTGCCGCCGACACTGTCGAAATTCGGCGTGAAGCCGCTCTTCAGCAGTTCGGCGATTTCGCCCTTCGACCATTTGCCGAGTGCCTCGGGCGTCTGGGTGATGTTGGGCACGAAGCCCTTCCCTTCCGGATCCGGCCCGCCGGCGAACCGGGTCGCCTGGACGATGGCGCCGAGCGCGTTGCGGTTGGAGTGGCACTCGGCGCAGTGGCCGGGACCGTTCACCAGATAGGCGCCGCGGTTCCACTCATCGCTCTTCGTGGGATCGGGCACGAAGGACGCCCCTTCGAAGAACAGGAGCTTCCAGCCGCCGACGACGCGGCGGATGTTGAACGGGAACGGCAGCTCATGCGCCGGCGCCCGGCCCTCGACCGGGTTGAGCGTGCGGATATAGGCGAAGAGATCGGCCAGGGCCCTGGGCGGCATCAGCCGGTAGGAGGTGTAGGGGAACGCCGGATAGTAATGCTGCCCCTGCGGCGACACGCCGGCCGCCATCGCATCGACGAAATCCTGCACGCCCCAATTGCCGATGCCGTCGCGCGTATGGGGCGAGATGTTGGGCGCATGGAAGGTGCCGAAGGGCGAGCCGAGCGCGAGCCCGCCGCCGAGCTTCAGCTTGTCGTCCTGGTTGGGCGTGGCGTGGCAGGAGGCGCAGCCGCCTGCAGCGAAGAGCACACGGCCATTCTCCAGATCGGGCGCCCCCAGCGTCCCGATCTCCGGGGACGGCGAAACGATGCGCGGATCCGTCAGGACATAGAACCCGGCCAGCCCGACAGCCGCCAGCAGCACGAGGGTGACCAGCAGACGGCGCAGTCGCAGCATGTCGATCAGTCTCCAAAACCGTTGCGAGGCTCTGCCGCGGCGGGCAGTCTGCGCCCATGATAACGCAAGGCGGGGCGCAATGCTCCGGCGACACGAAAAAGGCGGACGGAGCCTGCTCCGTCCGCCCTGTCAGACGCCAGGCCGACGCCCGGCCTCACTTCTTGATGCGGTAGACCTCGTGGCAGCTGCCGCAGTTCTTCGTGGCATTGCCGAAGGCGGTACGGAAGGCGGCGACGTCAGCGGCCGTGCCGATGGCGGCGGCATCGGCCTCAAACTTGACGAAGGCGGCCTTGAAGCCAGCCTGGTCCTCCCAGATCTTCGGCGCGGCGGTGGTCTCGCCGCCGGTCTTCGCGTTGTCGGGATAGAGCCCCGGCATCTTCTTCGCCGAATCGACATAGACCTTGGCGATGGCCTGCGCCTTCGCCGCCTCGAAGGGCGCCTCGCCCTTGGCGATCGCTGCGCCGTCACGCGTGGCCGCTCCCACCGCCTTCATGGCGTTGCGACGCTCGGTGATGGGGTCGGCCTGGGCGAGAACGGCTGTCACCCCCAAACCCAGAACGGCGGCAACGAGAACGGTACGGATCATGGCGCTTCCCCAGCGGCTTCGGCTGCCGGTGCGGCGCCGATTGGAACCGTTCCAGATCAACCGATCGCGCCGTCGCCGCCAAGTCCCATTCGCGTGAGAGGTCTTGCGCAGACGCAAGGATGCCCTTGCGTCAGAGCCGATACCCCGCATGCTTCAATGCGTTGAACACCTTGAGCGGCGTCGCCGGCATGTCGATCGCCTTGATGCCCGCCGCCCGGTCGAGCGCGTCCACCATTGCGTTCATCACGGCCGGGCAGGCGCCGATGGCACCGGCCTCGCCCGCCCCCTTCACCCCCAGCGCATTCGTGACGCAGCGGACATTGCGCGTCTCGAACTGGAAATTCGGGATGTCGATGGCGCGCGGCAGCGCATAGTCCATGAAGGTCGCCGTCAGCATCTGGCCGGAGGAGTCGAAGCGGATCTCCTCCATCAGCGCCTGGCCGATGCCCTGCGCCGCGCCGCCATGGACCTGGCCCTGCAGCATGATCGGGTTCAGCGTCATGCCGAAATCGTCGACCACGACGTAGTTGACGATCTCCGTCGCGCCGGTCTGCGGGTCGATCTCGAGCTCGCAGACATGGGTGCCGTTCGGATAGGTCGCCTCCGGCGGCTGCCAGCTCTGATGTACCCGCAGCATCTCACTGGTGGCGCCGGGCAGCGCCGCGATGGCGGCAAGGTCGAGCGCCTTGTCGGTGCCGACGACGCGCACAGCCCCGTCGACGATCTCAAGGTCGCCGATGCCGGCTTCGAGCTTCTCGGAGGCGAGTTGCTTGAGATTGTCCGAGAGGATCGCGGTCGCCTTGTCGAGCGCCGCGCCGCCGACGGGAATCGAGCGTGAGCCGCCGGTGCCCGACCCGGTCTCGACCTTGTCGGTGTCGCCCTGGATGACGCGGATGCGGTCCATCGGGATGTCGAGATGCTGCGAGACGAGCTGCGAATAGGCGGTCTCATGCCCCTGCCCGTTCGACTGCGTGCCGATCAGGACGGTGACCATGCCGTCCTTCTCGAGGATGACCGTCGAGCTCTCGGGGCCGCCGCCGCCGCAGGCCTCGATATAGCTGGCCATGCCGATGCCACGGATCTTGCCGGCCTTGTTGGCGGCGCGCAGCCGGGCCTTGAAGCCCTTCCAGTCCGCCACCTCCATGGCGCGGCGCATATGGCCCTCGAACTCGCCGGAATCATAGACCGGCCCGGTCTGGGTCTTGTGGGGCATCTCGCCCGGCTTGACGAAGTTGAGCGCGCGCACGGCGTCGGGCGTCTTGCCCGTCTCGCGGGCGATCGCATCGACCAGCCGCTCGATCAGATAGGCGGCCTCGGGGCGCCCCGCGCCGCGATAGGCGTCGACCGCCATGGTGTTGGTCAGGATGCCGCGGAAGCGCACATGCACGGCGGGGATGCTGTAGCAGCCCGGCGTCATCGTCGTGCCGACCCAGGGGATGAAGGGCCCATACTGCGAGAGATAGGCGCCCATCTCGGCCGCGAGATCGACCTTGAGCCCGATGAACTTGCCGCGCTTGTCGAGCGCCATCGTCGCGGTGGCGAGATTGGCCCGGCCATGCGTATCGGCGAGGAAATGCTCGGTGCGGTCGGCGACCCAGCGGACGGGGCGCTTCAGCTTCTCCGCCGCGACCATGGTCAGCGGGTATTCGCGATACATGAAGATCTTGGTGCCGAAGCCGCCGCCGACATCGGGCGTCACCACCCGGATGCGCGAAGGATCGACCTTGAGGATGCTCTTGGCGAGGATGTCGCGCGTGCCATGGCTGCCCTGGCTGCCGAGCGTCAGCGTCCAGCGCTTCGTCGCCTTGTCGTATTCGGCGATGCAGGCCCGCGTCTCCATGTAGTTGGAGGCGAGCCGGTTGTTGGCGATGGTGACGGCAACGGTGCGGTCCGCCTTGACGAAGGCGGCGTCGGTTTTCGCCTTGTCGCCCTGCTCGGCCTCGAAGGCGACATTGCCCGGCCGGTCGGGCCAGATCTGCGGCGCCTTGGGATCGAGCGCCTCCTCGATCCCGGTGACCGAGGGCAGGCTCTCCCATTCGATCTCGATCGCCTCGGCGGCGTCGCGGGCCTGGTCGAGCGTCTCGGCGACGATGAAGGCCACCGCCTCGCCGACATGGCGCACGATGTTCATGGGCAGCACCGGCACGGGCAGCGGCGTCACGGGTTCACCGGAGAGTGTCTTGATCAGCCCCTTGCAGGGCAGGTCGCCGAGATGGGCGACGTCCTCGCCGGTCAGGATCAGCTTCACGCCCTTCATGCCGCGGGCGGTGTCCTTGTCGCGGATCGTGAAGGTCGCATGGGCATATTGCGAGCGCAGCACGAAGGCATGCAGCGCGCCCTCGACGGCGGTGTCGTCGGTGTAGCGGCCGGCCCCGGTGGTCAGGCGCTGATCCTCGACCCGGCGCACCGGCTGTCCAAATCCGAATTTCATGGGGCGCATGGTCGGTATCCTTCAGGAAGGTCGAACGAAAGACTGGAACAGGACGAGGGCGCCGTCAGCCCCGGCAAGCAACGTGCCGCGATGCGCCGGACGCAAGGCGGCGCATCAGCGCAGCGCGCTCAGGTCGCAACCGGCTCGCCCTGCATGACCCAGTCGCGAAAGCCGCCGAGATAGTGGCTGTCGACGTCGAGCCCGGCCGATTGCGCGAAAGCCAGCGCCTGCCGCGAGCGGATGCCCGCTGCACAGGACAAGACCAGCTGCTTGCCCGGCGCATTCGGCAGGTCGGCGGGGTCGAACCGCGACAGCGGCCGCGACACAGAACCCGGAATATGCCCGGCCGCGAATTCATGCGGCTCGCGGACGTCGACGAGGAGGATGGAGCCGTCGGCGAGGCCGGCCTTGATGTCGTCGATGTCGAGATCGTTCACGGTCAAGGCAGTCGCTCCGGCACAGTCACTCCAGCAGCTTGACCAGATAAAGCGTCAGCGCCGGAAATGCCACCAGGATGCCGAGCCGCAACACATCGGCCGCGACGAAGGGCAGCACCCCGCGATAGATCCGCGTGACCGGCACGTCGCGCGCCAGCGAGGCGACGACGAAGACATTGAGCCCGATCGGCGGGCAGGTCATGCCGATGCCGACGACGACGAGGACCAGGATGCCGAACCAGATCGCGACGTCGTCGACCGGCATGCCGAAATCGAGCGCCGTCACGATCGGGAAGAACACCGGCAGCGTCAGCAGGATCATGGCGAGTTCGTCCATCACGCCGCCGAGCACGATGTAGAACAGGAGCAGCCCGATCAGCACGGTGTAGGGCGCAAAGCCCGAGGCCGCGATCATCTCGGCAGCGGCGGTGGGTACCTGTGTCAGCGCGAGAAAGGCGTTGAACACCTCGGCGCCGAGCAGGATCGCGAAGATCATGGCCGAGGTTTCCGCCGTCTGCAGGATCGCCTGGCCGATGCCCGACAGCGAGAGCGTGCCGCGCAGCACGCCGATCGCCAGCATCACGAAGGCGCCGACGGACGCGCCTTCCGTCGGCGTGAACACGCCGCCATAGATGCCGCCGACGACGATGACCGCGACGACCAGCGCCGGAACGACGCCGAGCAGCGGGCGGATGCGGTCGCGCCAGGCCACACGCGGTTGGGCCGGCCCCCAGTCCGGATGGCGCCACGTCATCAGCGCGATCGTGACGCAATAGAAGGCCGCCGCCATCAGCCCGGGGATCAGCGCCGCCTTGAACAGCTTGGCAATGTTCTGCTCGGTCGAGATCGCATAGACGACGAGGATGACCGAGGGCGGGATGAGAATTCCCAACGTCCCGCCCACGGCGACGACTCCGCAGGAAAAGCCGGGATCGTAGCGGTAGCGCCGCAATTCCGGCAGCGCGGCGCGCGAGAAGGTTGCGGTCGTCGCCACCGCCGAGCCGCAGATCGCCCCGAAGCCGGTGCAGGCGCCGATGACTGCCATACCCAGCCCCCCGCGGCGATGGCCGACGACGGCGGACGCGGCCTTGAACAGATCGCCCGCCAGCCCCGAACGCTCGGCGAAGGCCCCCATCAGCACGAAGAGCGGGATCACCGACAGCGTATAGTTGGCGAAGATCTGGTAGGGCGTGGTGCGGATGTAGTTCAGGAACGGATCGAGCCCATTGAGCTGGATGTAGCCAACGCCGCCGACCAGCATCATGGCGAGCCCGATCGGCAGGCGCAGCGCCATCAGCGCCAGCATCACCGAAAATCCCGTGACCGCGATCGCAAAACCGCTCACGCGGTCGCCCTCAAGAGCCGCCTCGCGCTGACGAGCGCGCAGGCCGAAACCAGCGCCGCCAGCGCCGCGCACAGGCCGATCGGCAGATAGCTCGGCACCTGCAGCACCATCGTGTTCTCGCCCGTGGCGAAGGCCGCGCGCGCGCCGACCGAAAGCCGCCAGGCGATCAGCGCCATCACCAGCGCGTAGACGATGTCCCAGACGGCATCGATGCGGCGCTGCCAGCGCAGCGGCAACCGCAGCGTGAAGGTGTCGACGAAGATGTTGCCGCGCCGCAGCTGGCACCAGGGCAGGAAGCAGAAGGCGGCGAGCGCGGTGGCCATCTGCACCAGTTCGAAATCGCCGGGCACGCCGGCCGCCCCGACGAGGTCGCTGCGCAGCGTGACGCTGACCACGACCGTGATCGACAACGCGATCAGCAGCGCGCCGCCGAGCAGGGCAATTCCCCTCACCGCCCGGTCGAAGCCGGGCGGCGCCATCTCCTGACCCTGCCGCGCCATGGGTTGCGTCACGCCGCCTTGTCGTGCTTGGCGAGCGCGGCGCGGGCATCGGCGAGCAGCTTTTCGCCATCGAAGCCCTTGTCCTTGGCGGTCTTCAGCCAGCCTTCGATCACCGGGGCGGTGGTCTGGCGCCAGCGCGCGGCTTCCGCCTCCTCGATGACCGTGATGGTGTTGCCGCGCTTGCGGACCATATCGGAGACCACGATCGCCTGCTCGTCCCAGACCCTGCCGGCCATGCCCGCCGCCGCAGCGCCGGAATTCCGGTCGATCACCGCCTTGAGGTCCGGAGCAAGCGCCTCGTATTTTGCCTTGTTCATCGCGAGGATGAAGGTCGCGACATAGAAGGTCGGCGAGCCCGGGATCTCGGTGTGGAACTTGACCAGCTCCTGCACCTTCACCGAGGGCACCACCTCCCAGGGGATGACGGCGCCGTCGATGACGCGCTGCGCCAGCGATTCCGGCACCTGCGGCACCGGCATGCCGATGGCGTTGGCGCCGAGCGCCTTCAGCGCCTCGCCGGCCAGCCGCGTCGGAAAGCGCAGCTTCAGGCCCTTCAGGTCTTCCATCGTCTTGATCTGTTTGTTGGCATGGATCAGGCCGTGATCATGCGTCCACAGGCAAATCGGGTGGACGTCCTTCAGCTCGGCGGCGAGGTTCTGCTGCGCGTATTCGGTCAGCGCCAGCGAGTTCACCAGCGCCCGCTTGTTGGCGACGAAGGGCAGCTCGAAGGCCTCGAGCCCGGTGAAGCGGCCCGGCGTATAGCCCGGCAGCGTCCAGACGAGGTCGGCGACGCCGTCACGCGCCTGGTCGAAGAGCTGCGGCGGCGTGCCGCCGAGCTGCATCGAGGGAAAGATGTCGATCTTGATGCGCCCGTTCGACTCCGCCGCGACCTTGTCGGCCCAGGGCTTGAGGAAGCGGGCATGCCCCACCGCGACCGGCGGCAGGAAGTGGTGCATCTTGAGCGTCACCTCCTGCGCGTTCGCACGGGTGGCACGCAGCACGGCCGGCGCGGCGACGGCCGTTCCGGCGCCCATCAGAAATCGACGGCGATCAAATGTCATGGCTTCCCTCCCCAGGGATCGTGATCTCGGACGAAGTCGCTTGCGCGATTTTGCGCCCCTTCCCGAGGGAAGAAGCCTGTCTCATACCCTTCGCATCTTAGCATGACCGGCTGCAAAGTCCCGGCGCAGGCGCCGGGCTCACATCTTGGTCAACCGAGATCGTTGCCGAGGCAACCAATTTCGTCAAGCCCCGCGCGGCGGGTCTTTGCCGAAGGATCACCCATGGAAAACCGCGCCCATCCGGGCGCGGTCGGGGAGTGGGTAGGACGGTCGGGATTCAGGCCTGGGGCGGAATGCGCAACACCCAGCCTGGCAGGATCAGATCGGGGTTCTTCACCGGCGGCGTGTTGGCCTTGACGATCTCGCTGTACTTGGCGCCCTGCCCCTTGCCGTAGTGCTCCTCGGCGATCTTCCAGAGCGTGTCGCCCTTCTTCACCGTGTAGAACACGGCGGCCGGAACCTCCTTGGTCACGGCCAATTCGGATTCGACCGTCGCCACGCCGATCGTGTTGCCGAGCGCCAGGATGATCTTCTCCGCCTCTTCGGTGGACACCGCCTTGCCGGAAACCTTGACCTTGTCGCCGTCGATCGAGATCGAGACGTCGGAGGGCAGGCCGTGGCCGGCGAGTTCCTTCTGCAACTCTTCGGGCGTGGCGGCCTTTGCCGCGCTCGACCCGAAGATCTTCGCTCCGGCTTCCTTGATGAAACTGAACAGACCCATGGCATTTCCTCCTGATGGTGGGACTCCCATCAACGACATTCGAGATGATAAGTTCAAGACGGCCGCTGACGATTGGGCCGCTCCTGCGTCAGGCACGGGCCGATAACGCCCGTTGTCCACAAGCCGGCCGGCGGCAAAGGGGTCTTTCGCCGCCGCGCGCGGGCTGTCACAAGCGCTGATCGACGATCCGATCGGAGCTTTCCTGATGCTGACACTCGCCCAGGCCCAGACCATCCTGACCACCGCGCTCGCCCATGCCGATGCAGCGGGGTTCAAGCCTCTCGCCATCGCCATCCTCGATTCGCGCGGCGCGCCGAAGCTCGTCGCCGCGCAGGATGGCACCAGCCTGAAGCGGGGCGAGATCGCGCTCGGCAAGGCGCATGGCGTGGTGGCGATGGGCATCGGCTCGCGGGCGCTGCACAAGATGGCGCTGGAGCGCCCCTATTTCGTCGAGGCGGCGACGCATGCGGTCGGCGGCTCGCTCGTGCCGGTTCCGGGCGGCGTGCTGATTCGCGATGCCGGCGGCGCGCTGCTCGGCGCCATCGGCATCTCCGGCGACACCTCGGACAACGATGAGGCGGCGGCGCTGGCGGGCATCGCCGCAGCCGGCCTCACCGGCGAAACCGGCGCCTGAACGGGCGCCCATCGCGCCACATCGGCGGCGAAAAGCCGCCCCGTCGAGCGCGCGGATGGTGGCAACCCCCGCGCGCCGCCGCGCGACCTCTCAATGGGCCAGCGCCGAGGACACCAGGTCACGCGCGGTTGGCTCCCGGCCCGAAGCGGCCGGCGTGACCCCCAGCCGCAGCGAATCGCGCACCTGCTGCGAGGGCCGTGCCAGCATCGAGGGCAGCAGCCGCCCGCCCTCGGCCACCAGCGGCTCCTCGGGCAGCGGCGGCAGCGGCAGGAGATCGTCGCCCTCCTCGATCGCCGGAGAGGGGCTGACCCGCTCGCGGACCTCCGCGAAGGCGCCCTCGATCGGCTTGAAGCTGAACCGGACCTTGTGCGTGCCGGCCGGCAACTGCACGGCGCGGAACAGCACATTGGCCTTGAGGATCTCGGCGTCGACACCATCGACGGTCGCACGCCACCAGGGATGCCAGATGTCGTTGAGCACGACGAAACCGGCGGCGGCGGCGGTCACCTCGATCTCGATCTCGGTGTTGTCATAGCGGCTGAGCCTGAGGTCGGCGCGCACCAGCGCCGGCCCTTCGGGCAGGGCGAGCGGTGGCTCGACCTCGAGCAGAACCGCCTGCTGGGGGTCGACCTCGGGCCATTGCCCGCTCTGCTTCATGCTCTCGAAATCGGCGAGTTCCCAGCCGCCGACGAACTGCACCCGCGGCAGGGCGCGCGGGTTCTCATAGACATAGCCCTGTTTCGTCCGCGCGATCAGCTTGAGATCGCCGTCGCGCAAGGCGTGATCGACCTGTTCGATCGGCACCGGCGAGGCGATGTAGCGCAGCCCCAGCAGGTTCGCGAGGCGGCAGCGATAGGACGGGAAGAGCGGCGTGAACTTGCGCTGGTCGGGCCCGGCGATGGTGTCGCGCGTGCCGACGGCATCCGAAAAATCCGCCAGCCTCAAGGGGTTGTAGCCGAGTGTATGGTCGAAGCCATGCACCATGCCGGCATTCGGCCACTCAAAGCCCAGCCCCAGCAGTTCGACCCGGTCTCGCCGCGCCGAGCCGGCGGGCTGGGCCGTCAACCGCTTCAGCACCTGGACGGTTTCGTTGTGCGTTTCGGGGCGCAAGACGTCATAGATCTCCGGCGCCAGGGCGGTTGATTCGTTGGGTCCGTTGTTGACCCCGAGATCCGCCGCCACGACACCGGTGACCAGCGCCACCGCCATCAGCGGGCCTAACCCGGCCCGCATGGAGCGAAGCGCGCGAAGGATGGCGAGGGCGGCGGCGAACCACAGGGCCGCGAACGCCAGAGGCTTGATCACGAGGGCAACCCGGCCGTTCTCGACCGAAACCAGCAGAACCAGCGCCGCGAGAGCCGCGAAGGCGCCGCCGGCCCAGACCAGATCGCGCCGCGTCAGCCGGAACTCGGCTTCGGTAAACAGACGGTGCAGCATGTAACCCGCCAGCACGGCTCCCAGCGCGCCAATCAGGAAGGTGGCATCGGCGGGTCGGCGAAAGGCGCTGACACCCGGCAGATAGTGATAGAAGAGCGAGAAGGCGGGCGTGTAACGGCCGATCGCGAACAGCACCATCAGCGCAAACAGGATGGTGAGACTGCGGATGCCACGGTCCCACAGCCAGCCCCGGCTCAGGCCCGGAACGATCAGCAGAAGCGCTGGAAGCGCGCCAAAATAGACCTGCCCCATGTTCTGGGACAGGAACAACTCCTTGGCGTTCCAACTCGGGCTGTAGGGCCCCCAGAAATCAACCTGCGGATCCTGCGCGCCGAAGAGATCGGCAACGAAGGCGGTCAGCAGCGAAGCCGGATGCAGCGACCCCCGCCCTGCCTCGACCAGATCGACGGCGGGGCGGGTCGTCGCCTCGGCGAAGAGCCAGGTCCAGAGCAAGGGCAGCGCCACGACGCCGAGGCCGACCACCGTCGCCACGGCACCCGGCAGGAGGCTGGCGCGCAGCGCCGGCCAGCCGCCGGACAGCCAGTGCGCTACGACCACGCCGATCAGGATGTAGGCCCCGAGCAGTGCGACCTGATCGGGCTCGACCATCATCAGGCCGGCGGCGAAGCCCGCCACGGCCCCGGCCACGAGCGAACCGCGCTCCAGCATCCGCAGGGTCAGCCACAGGGCGATGGCGAAGAAGGCGAGGCTCGCGATCTGGCCGACATGCTGCACCCGCCACGCAGCAGACGCGCCGAAGGCGAAGACGATCGCCGCCAGCAACCCGCCGGCGGGATGCCAGTTGCGGTCGCGGAAGATCATCATCAGGGCGAGCCCGCCCGCCAGCAGATGGGCGAGCACATAGGCGTCGACGGCGCGGAAGCTCGGCGAGGGAACGAGCGCCGCGAGAAGGATGGCGGGCGAGAAGATCAGGGACTGGGGGTCTGCAACCTGCGGCGAGCCGCCGAAGACGTTATGCGTCCAGAACGGCGACTGCCCCGAATGCAGCGCCTGCGCCAGGAACTGGATCTGCGCCTGGAAATGCGCCTTGGCGTCGAACGGAATCGTCACCGCGCCCGACAGCCAGGGCCAGCACAGCACCGCCCAGACACAGATGAAGGCCATGGCCGCCAGCCCGTAGCCGGCGACTTTCTTCGCATGTGCGTCCAACGGACCCCCCGGTCCCCTATCGGCCTGGACGACTCCGGGAAGAGAGCCCGCCTCCAGCCTGTCAGTGGCACGACCTTTGGCGGCTGGCAGGTGAACTGAAACTGAATGAAATCACGCAAAGGTGATCCCGCCGCCAACACCCTCAAGAAGGGGTTACCGCAATCGGCGACTCAGCGCGCCTGCGCCAGCCACTGCGCCAGCACGCGCCGCTCCTCGGCCGTCATCCCCGAGAGGTTGTTGGGCGGCATCGCATGGGTCATCACAGCCTGGACGCGGATGGCGCGGGCATGGGCCGCGATCGTCTCCGGCTCGTGCAGGAGGACGCCCTTGGGCGGAATCTGGATGCCGGGCCAGGTGGGCTCGGGCGCATGGCACATCGCGCAGCGGCCGGTGACGATGTTGGCGACCGCCTCGGGCGGTGGCTGCAGGCCAGCGAGCATGACCGGCTTGGCCGCCAGCAGCGGCGTGAGGCCCAGCCGCTCGCGCCCGCCGGGCGAGGACGCCATCGCCACCCAGAAGGCGAGCCAGAGCGCCACCAGCGCGACCGCCCAGGTCCACCACGGCGAGCGCGCATGGTCGGCATGGCGGATGTTGAAGAAATGCCGGATCAACGCGCCCGCCACGATGATGAGCGCCACCAGAACCGGGATCACCGCCGAATTGGCATAGGTCACGGGATAGTGGTTCGACAGCATCAGGAACAGCACCGGCAGGGTGATGTAGTTGTTGTGCAGCGAGCGCTGCTTGGCCGCCTTGCCGTATTTCGGGTCCGGCTTCTCGCCCGCCGTCAGCGCCGCGATGACCTTCCGCTGGCCGGGCATGATGTTGAAGAAGACATTGGCGGTCATGATCGTCGCCATCAGCGCGCCGGTGTGGATCAGCGCGCCGCGCCCGGAGAAGACCGAGGCAAACGCCCAGCTCGCGGCAACCACATAGGAAAAACCGAGCAGGCCGAGCACGACGTCGTTGCGCCCGAGCGGGGAGCGGCAGAGCCAGTCGTAGAACAGCCAGCCGAAGACCAGCGCCGCGATGCCGATGGCGCCCGCCACCGGGGGCGAGAGCTGCATCACCGCCGGGTCGATCAGGTAGAGCTCGGACTGCGCGTAATAGACCCAGACCAGCAGGAAGAAGCCCGAGATCCAGGTCCAGTAGGCCTGCCATTTGTGCCAGGTCAGCTCGGCCGGCATCACGGCGGGCGCGACGAGGTATTTGCGCATCTCGTAGAAGCCGCCGCCATGGACCTGCCAGGCGCGCCCGCCCTCGCCCGGCGGGATGTCGGCCGCGGGACGCAAGGACGCGTCGAGATGGATGAAGAAGAAGGACGAGCCGATCCAGGCGATCGCCGTGATCACATGCAGCCAGCGCAGCAGCATGCCGCCCCATTCCATCAGATAGGCGTCGAGCATCGCGGCGGGGCTTCCCTTCAGGCGCAGGGGCGATGGACTTCGCCGGAGCGCAGGTTACGGTTGGGCGACGGCGACAGGCAAGCTTGTGCAGACCGAAACCGCTGATCGGCCGGCCAACTCCCACAGCCCTCATCCTGAGGAGCCGCAAAGCGGCGTCTCGAAGGATGCTCCAGGGGGCTCCGGAGATGGCTGGAACATCCTTCGAGACGCGCCTGCGGCGCTCCTCAGGATGAGGGCTGCGGGTTGAACACAGATTCAGGGGACCGGCATGGCGGGACTGACGACACATATCCTCGACACCCATGGCGGTGTCCCCGCCGCTGGCGTGGCGATCACGCTGCGCCGCATCACCGACGGCCAGGCGCAAACGCTGGCAACCACCGTGACCAATGCCGATGGCCGAACCGACGCGCCCTTGCTGACGCCGGAGGCGACGCAGCCCGGCCTCTACGAGATCGACTTCGCCATCGGCCCCTATTTCCGCGGCCGCGGCGTCGCCCTGCCCGACCCCGCCTTCCTCGAGACCGTCACGGTGCGCTTCGGCATCGCCGACACCAGCCGACACTGGCATGTACCGCTCAACTGCTCGCCCTACGGCTACACGACCTATCGCGGGAGCTGACAGCCGTCGTCATGCTCGGGCTTGACGCGAGCATCTCGGGCCAGAGCTTCTCGGGTCTGCGCTTCGCTCCGCCCGAGAATGACGGCCCGTAACTTGCCTTCACCGTCAGACGCTTATCTCTCTCAGCTGAATCACTTTGCGAGCGCCGTCCGCCATGACCGACACTGCCTATCCGCGCGATCTCGAAGGCTATGGCCGCACCCCGCCGCATCCGCGCTGGCCGGGCAAGGCCCGCATCGCCGTGCAGTTCGTGATCAATTACGAGGAGGGCGGCGAGAACAACATCCTGCATGGGGACGCTGCCTCCGAGGCCTTTCTCTCCGAGATCGTCGGCGCCGCGCCCTGGCCCGGCCAGCGCCACATGAACATGGAGTCGATATACGAATACGGCTCGCGCGCCGGCTACTGGCGGCTCTGGCGGATGTTCACCGAGAGGAACATGCCGGTGACCGTCTTCGCCATCGCCAGCGCGCTCAAACGCTATCCCGAGATCGCGTCCTCGATGCAGGAGGCCGGCTGGGAGATCGCCACCCATGGCCTGAAATGGATCGACTACCGCGACGTGCCCGCCGAGAAGGAGCGCGCCGACATTCTCGAGGCCATCGCCATCCAGCGCGAGATCACCGGCGAGCGCCCGCTCGGCTTCTATCAGGGCCGCTCCTCGGAGCGCACGACGCCGCTGATGATGGACGAAGGCGGCTTCCTCTACACCGCCGACAGCTATGCCGACGAGCTGCCCTATTGGCTCGAGGGCCCGAAGGGCCCGCAACTCGCCGTGCCCTACACGCTCGATGCCAACGACATGCGCTTCGCCACGCCGCAGGGCTTCAACAGCGGCGACCAGTTCTTCGCCTATCTCAGGGACTCCTTCGACCTGCTCTATGCCGAGGGCGAGAGCGCGCCGAAGATGATGTCGATCGGCCTGCATTGCCGCCTCGTGGGGCGGCCGGGCCGGGCCGCGGCGCTGGCGCGCTTCCTCGACCATGTGCAAGGCCATGACGATGTCTGGGTCGCGACGCGGCTCGACATCGCCCGCCACTGGGTCCGCCACCACCCGCCGGCCAGTGGCTATCGCCCGTCTGCCGTGCCCAAGGCGCTCTTCGTCGAGGTCTTCGGGCGGATCTGGGAGAATGCGCCCTGGATCGCCGAAGCCGCGTTTGAGGCCGGCATCACCCCCGCCCATGACGACGCGGAGACCCTGCACGCGGCGATGGTGAAGGTGATGCGTGCCGCCCCGCGCGACAGGCTGAAGGCGCTGCTGCTTGGCCACCCCGACCTCGCCGGCAAGCTCGCGGCGGCCGGCGAGATGACGGAAGAATCGATCGGCGAGCAGGCCTCCGCCGGGCTCGACCGCCTCGCGCCCAGCGAGCGCGCCCGCTTTACCGAAGCCAACGACGCCTACAAGGCGCGCTTCGGCATCCCCTTCATCATGGCGGTAGCCGGCGCCAGCAAGGACGCGATCCTGGCGGCCTTCGAAACGCGGCTGCAGAGCACACGGGAGGTCGAGTTCGAGACGGCGCTGGGACAGGTCGAGCGGATCTCGCTGCTGCGGCTGAAGGAGATCATGCGCTGAAAGCCGTCATTCTCGGGCGGAGCGAAGCGAAGACCCGAGAATCTCTGGCAGGATCATCTCCGGCCTGAGATGCTCGGGTCTTCGCCCGAGCATGACGCGCGAACTTACAACCCGCTCACCAGATGCCCGCCATCGACCGCGACCACCGCCCCGGTCATGTGGCGCCCGGCATCCGAGCAGAGCAGCAGCAGCGGCCCGTCGAGATCGGCGGGGTCGCCGATGCGGCGGCTGGGGATGCGCTTGGTCAGCGCCTCACCGGCCTCGCTGTCGAAGAAATCGCGGTTGATATCGGTGACGATGTAGCCCGGCGCGAGCGCGTTGACCCGGATGCCGTGGCGTGCCCATTCCAGCGCCAGCCCCTTGGTCATCTGGATCAGCCCGGCCTTGGAGACGGCATAGGGCACGACGCGAGTCATCACCCGCTCGCCCAGGATCGAGGCGATGTTGACGATCGCCCCGCCTTTCTTACCCTCGATCATGACCTGCGCCGCCGCCTGCGCCGCGAAGAAGCAGCCCTTCAGGTTGACGTCGAGCTGCGCGTCCCATTGCGCCTCGGTGACCGAGATCGCGGCTTCCGTCTCGCCGATGCCAGCATTGTTGACGAGCACGTCGAGCCCGCCGAGCAGCCGCGCCGCCTCCGCCACGCCCGCCTGGATCGAGGGCACCGAGGCGACGTCGAGCACCAGCGGCATCACCTTGCCCGGCAGCATGGCACAGGCCTGCGCCAGTTCCTCCAGCCGCTCGACCCGGCGCGCGGCGGCGACGACATGCGCACCCTGCCCCGCCAGCAGCCGCACGAAATGCGCACCGAGCCCCGACGAGGCGCCGGTCACCAGCACACGCTTGCCCTTCAGATCCTCGACCATGCCGACCCTCTTCTCGTTTGTGCGGAGGGGACACCGGGAGGAGTACCGGGTCAATCGCTCAAGCAGTTGACGCTCGGACCCTTCAGAACCCTGACGCCGTCATCCCGGGCGGAGCGAAGCGCAGACCCGGGATCCATGCCTGAAGCGTTCCGGAATGGATCCCGGGTCTCCCTGCGTTCGCCCGGGATGACTCGCGATGGTAACAGGACGGCCTATGCCGCGACCATGTCCGGCACGATCTCCCCGACACGGGCGAGATCCGTGCGGAAGCGGGCCGTCTCGCGCTCGCGCGCCTCTTCATCTGGCAGCCGCAGCAGATAGGAGGGATGGACGGTGGCCAGCAGGGCTGTGCCGTCGTCCAGCATGAGGTCGCGCTCGCGCATCGAGGCCAGCGAGCCTGTGTGCCCGGTCAGAGCGTGCAGCGCGGTCGCGCCCAGCGCCACCACCAGCTTCGGCCGCACGAAGTCCCGCTCCAGCCCGAGCCAGAAGCGACAGGCCGCGATCTCGCCGGCATTGGGCCGCTCATGGATGCGCCTTTTGCCGCGCACCGTGAATTTGAAATGCTTGACCGCATTGGTGACATAGGCGCGGCTGCGGTCGAGCCCGGCCTCCGCCATCACCGCGTCGAAGACCTGCCCCGCGGGGCCGACGAAGGGCCGGCCAGCCAGATCCTCCTGATCGCCCGGCTGCTCGCCGACGAACATCACCGGCGCCGCCAGCGGACCCTCGCCGAACACCGTCTGCGTCGCCTGCTGGCACAGCCCGCAGCGCGAACAATCCTTCGCCACCGCCCGCGCCTGCTCCCAGGAGGCGGGCGCCTCGGTCGAGCCGGGCTCGGCATCCCGCTGGCGCTGCATCTGCCGCAGATGCCGCTCCGGCGGCACGGTCGGGGCTTTCTCCACCATCTCCTGCGCACGCCGGCCGGCCGCGGCGATCAGCGGCGCGATCAGCTCGGCCTCGGGCAGGTTGCGCCAGTACTTCTCCGGCATCTCCGCCTTCATGGCTTTGATCTTCAGCCGGGCCGGATTGAAGATGTTGGCGTAATAGGTCCGCCAATAGGCCTCCATCGCGTCATCGTCGGGCGCGTCCGTGCGCGAGGCGCCCTCCCCCAGATGCAGCGTCGTGCCGTCCCAGTGGAGCGAGCGCAGCGGCGTCAGGATCGACCAGCGCATCGCCGCGAAGCGCTCGACGAAGAAGCGCGAGACGCGCTCGACGATGTGGTGCTCGGGCTCGAACCAGGCGACGAAGGCCTCGCCGCCATCGGGGCCGACGACCTCGCGGAAGCGCACGAAGGCGGTCATCTTGTGCAGGTCACGGCGGACCGACTTGGCCATCGCCCGGGCGCGACGGACCTCGTCGTCGGTGATCACATGCAGCAATGTCGGCTCGCGCTGGAGCCGCAGCAGCAGCCGGTAGAGCAGGTCGAAGCGGCCGCCGTCGCGGTGGCAGACCACCGCCTGCGCCAGTTCGACGAAGTCGCGCGGCACGCGCAGCTCCGCCCCGCTGGCCGGGACCGGCGGCGGCTCGGCCAGCCCGGCGAAGAGCCCGGAGGCGTCGGCCCCCACCTGCCAGTCGATCCGGCCCGGCGCCACCACCGCCAGGGCGAGCGCGCGCGCCTGCCGCCGCCAGCCGTCGAAATCGGCCGGGTGGTCGAGACGCGCCAGGATGCCGGACTGCGCCATGGCCGACCTCACAGCAGCGCGAGCTGCTGCGGCTTGGGCGCGAGATGCTGCTTCAGCCGCTCGCTATCGAGCAGGACGCCGGGGCGCCAGCCCTCCGCGACGATGAAGTGTCGCAGGGTCGTCATCGACCTCGCGATCTTGCCGACATCCTCCAACCGAAGCCGCCGGAAACGCCGCGTCTCCAAAATGCGGCCGACGCTCTTGGTGCCCAGCCCCGGCACCCGCAGCAGCGTCCCGCGGTCGGCCCGGTTGACGTCCACGGGGAAGCGCGCGCGATGCCGCAGAGCCCAGGCGAGCTTCGGGTCGATGGCGAGATCGAGCATGCCGCCCGCCCCGTCATCGAGAATCTCGCCAACTTCGAAGCCGTAGAACCGCGTCAGCCAGTCGGCCTGGTAGAGCCGGTGCTCGCGCATCAGCGGCGGTTCCGACAGCGGCAGCTGCGCGCTGGAATCGGGGATGGGGCTGAAGGCGGAGTAATAGACCCGCTTGAGGCCGAAGGAGCCGTAGAGCTGGGCGCTGCGCTGCAAGATCGTCGCATCGCTTGCCCCATCGGCGCCGACGATCATCTGCGTGCTCTGCCCGGCCGGGGAAAAGGCCGGCGCGCGACGCGACTTCGCCCGCTCCGCCTTGCCCTCCTCGATCCTGAGCTTCAGCCCGCCCATGGCGGCGCTGATCTCACGAGGCCGCTTCTCCGGCGCGAACCGCTCCAACGACACCTCGGTCGGCAGCTCGACATTGATCGAGACGCGGTCGGCATAGAGCCCGGCCTGCGCCACGAGATCGGCGTTGGCGCTGGGAATGAGCTTGAGGTGGATGTAGCCGCGAAAGCCATGGACCTCGCGCAGCGTCTGCGCCACCCGCACCAGTTCGCCCATCGTGTAGTCCGGCGAGCGGATGATGCCCGAGGAGAGGAACAGCCCCTCGATGTAATTGCGCTTGTAGAAGTTCAGCGTGAGGTCGACGACCTCCTCCACCGAGAAGCGCGCCCGCCTGACATTGCTCGAAGAGCGATTGATGCAGAAGATGCAATCGTAGCTGCAGTAATTGGTCAGCAGGATCTTCAAAAGCGAGATGCAGCGGCCGTCCGGCGCGTAAGAGTGGCAGATGCCCGATCCGGTGGTCGAGCCGATGCCGCCGGCGAGCGAATTGCGCCTGGTTGTGCTGCTGGAGGCGCAGGAGGCGTCGTATTTCGCCGCATCGCTGAGGATCTCCAGCTTCTCCATCACCGTCAGTTGCGTCACGCCAAGCCTCTTTGTTCATTATTTGTTCTTTTATCGGATCGCGATGGGAGCCGCCAGAGACGTTTCGTCGCGGGGCGCCCGCCGGCCCCTGGGCTGGAACACCCGGCCGCGCGTCGGCGTTTCGAAGGGATCACATGTCTGGAGGGATCCATGTTTCGCATTCTGCTGCTCATCGCCGTCGTCCTGATCGGCTACGACGCCATCGCCCATCAGGGGATGTACACGCGAAACGCCTGGGCGAGCGTCGTCGGCCTGACCGATTCCGCCGTGTCGAGCGCCCGGGAGTTGGGCCGCGATGGACGGGAGGAACCGGCCGCCCTGCGTCCCTAGCCCGGCCGCCAGTCCGGATCGTTTCAGATCGGAAGTGGCGCGCGGGGAGTGCCGGCCCGCGGGCTTTCCTGTTGCATTGCGGCAATTACGTCTGGACTTGGCGGGAGGTTGCTCCGAAACTCCGCGCCAACCAAACAGCCGGGAATTGACGCTTGACCGAGACAGCCGCCGACGCCCCGAGTCTTGACCGCCGCGATGCGCAGGTCGAGACTCTGAAGGCCGAAATCCTCAAGAAGCTGACCTATTCGCTCGGCAAGAACGCCTCGGTCGCCCAGCCGCATGACTGGCTGACCGCCGGCATTCTGGCGGCGCGCGATCACATCGTCGACGTCTGGCATCGCTCGACCCGCGACAGTTATCAGACCGGCCGGAAGCGGGTTTACTATCTCTCGCTCGAGTTCCTGATCGGGCGCTCGCTGGCCGACGCGCTGAACAATCTCGGCCTCACCGGTGCGATGGCGCAGGCCA
This sequence comes from Allobosea sp., assembly GCF_030695125.1. GTDB lineage: Bacteria > Pseudomonadota > Alphaproteobacteria > Rhizobiales > Beijerinckiaceae > Allobosea. Next base: position 82,645 of record NZ_JAUYTP010000068.1, read on the forward strand.
TGCGCGAACTCGGCGTCGATCTCGCCTCCATCGAAATGATCGAGCCCGACGCGGCGCTCGGTAATGGCGGGCTGGGGCGGCTCGCCGCCTGCTATCTCGAGGCGATGGCCTCGACCGGCGTTCCGGCGCTGGGCTACGGAATCCGCTACGATCATGGCCTGTTCAAGCAGCGCATCGACGGCGGCAAGCAGATCGAGGTGCCCGAAGACTGGCTCTCCTTCCGCAATCCCTGGGAGTTCGAGCGCCGCGAGGCCTCCTACAAGATCGGCTTCGGCGGCTCGCTGACCGCGACGCAAAAACCCGGCGAGGTGTTCTGGGAGCCGGAGGAGACGGTCTTCGCGGTCGCCTACGACACGCCGATCATCGGCTGGCGCGGCCGTGACGCCACGACGCTGCGGCTCTGGCGTGCCCGGGCCATGCACCCGCTCTCGCTCGACGCCTTCAACCAGGGCGACCTCGTCGGCGCCGTGGCCGAGCGCAACCGCGCCGAGGCGATCTCGAAGGTGCTCTACCCCAATGATTCCACCCCGGCGGGGCAGGAGTTGCGCCTGCGGCAGGAGTTCTTCTTCACCTCGGCCTCGCTGCAGGATCTGGTCCGGCGGCATTACCGCCAGTTCGGCACGCTCGACAATCTCGCCGACAAGGTCGCGATCCAGCTCAACGACACCCATCCCTCGCTCGCCGTCGCCGAGATGATGCGGCTTTTGATCGACGAGCATGGCCTGGCCTGGGAACAAGCCTGGACGATCACCAACGCCACCATTTCCTACACCAACCACACGCTCCTGCCGGAGGCGCTGGAGACCTGGCCGGTGGCGCTGATGGAGCGGCTTCTGCCGCGCCACATGCAGATCATCTTCGCCATCAATGCCCGCTTCCTCGAGGAGGTCCGGCGCTCCAGCGGCGGCGAGAACGTCGATCTCTCGGCGATCTCGCTGATCGACGAGCATAACGGCCGGCGCGTGCGCATGGCCCACCTCGCCTTCGTCGGCTCGCACACGGTCAACGGCGTCTCGGCCCTGCATTCCAAGCTCATGGAGCAGACCGTCTTCGCACCGCTGAACGCGATCTTCCCCGGTCGCATCACCAACGTCACCAACGGCATCACGCCGCGACGCTGGCTGTTCGGCGCCAATCCCGGCCTGACCAAGCTGCTGCAGGAGGTCTGCGGCGACGATCTGACCGACCATATCGGCCAGATCCATCGTCTCGCCGCCCATACCGGCGACCGCGCCCTGCATGCGCGACTGGCCGCGATCCGGCGCGAGAACAAGCTCAAGCTGGCAAAAATCATCCGGCAGGAAACGGGCGTCACCGTCGATCCCGATGCGCTGTTCGACGTGCAGATCAAGCGCATCCACGAATACAAGCGCCAGTTGCTCAACATCCTCGAGACGATCGCGCTCTATGACGCGATCCGCTCGGAGCCCTACAAGGACTGGGCGCCACGGGTGAAGATCTTCGCCGGCAAGGCGGCTTCCAACTACGGCACCGCCAAGGCGATCATCAACCTGATCAACGACGTCGCCGTCGTCGTGAACAACGACATCACCACCCGCGACCGGCTCAAGGTCGTGTTCCTGCCGAACTACAATGTCAGCGCCGCCGAGCTGATCATCCCCGCAGCCGACGTCTCCGAGCAGATCTCGACCGCCGGCATGGAGGCTTCGGGCACCGGCAACATGAAGTTCGCGCTCAACGGCGCGATCACCATCGGGACGCTCGACGGCGCCAATATCGAGATCGGTGAGCGTGTCGGCGCCGACAACATCGTCATCTTCGGCATGACGGCCGAGGAGGTCGAGGCCGCCAAGCGCAATCCCCGGCCGACCAGCGAGGTCATCGCCGGCGCGCCCCATCTCGAGGGCGTTCTCGACGCGGTGGCGTCGGGCGCCTATTCGCCCCGCGAGCGCGACCGCTATCGCGGCCTCGTCGACGGCTTGCGCGCCAATGACTGGTTCATGGTGCTCAACGATTTCGACAGCTACCACCAGGCGCAACGCCGGATCGACACGCTCTGGGCCGACCAGGACAAGTGGTGGCGCATGTCGGTGACCAACACCGCCCATTGCGGCTGGTTCAGCGCCGACCGCGCGATCGGCGAATATGCGCAGCGGATCTGGAACATCCCCACGCGCGACACCGCAGGCTGACCGCGTGGCGTCGCGACAGCGGCTCGTCTCCGGCCCGCTGCCGGCGCGCATGGGCGCAACGCCGGGCGATGACGGCGTCAGCTTCGCCGTCTTCTCGCGCCATGGCGAGCGCGTGAATCTGTGCCTGTTCGACGAGACCGGCGAGCGGGAGACCGCGCGCCTGCCCCTGCCCTGCCGCACCGGCGACATCCATCATGGCGTGCTGCCCGGAGCCAAGGCAGGGCTGCGCTATGGCCTGCGCGTCGACGGCCCGTGGCAGCCGCAGCACGGGCATCGCTTCGACGCCGCCAAATTGCTGGTCGACCCCTATGCAATGCGGATCGACCGCCCGTTCCGCTGGGATCCGAGGCTCGCGGAGTTCGGCACCGACACCGCCGATCTCGTGCCGCGCGGCATCGTCGGCGAGGCGCTTCCGGCCGCAAATGGCGAGATGCAGAGCGCCCCGAGCTTCATCTACGAACTCGCGGTGAAGTCGTTCACGATGCGCCATCCCGCCGTGCCGCAGCGCATCCGTGGCACGCTGGCGGCGCTCTGCGAACCGGCCATCCTCGACCACATCGGTGAACTGGGCGTCAGCCATGTCGAGCTGATGCCGGTCGCCGCCTGGATGGACGAGCGCCACCTGCCGCCGCTCGGTCTCGCCAATGCCTGGGGCTACAACCCGGTCAACTTCTTCGCCCCGGATCCGCGCCTGGCGCCCGGCGGCACGGCCGATCTGCGCCGGCTCTGCGAAACCTATGCGCAGGCCGGCATCGGCATCATCCTCGACATCGTCCTGAACCACACCGCCGAGAGCGACGAATTCGGCGCCACGATCAGCCTGCGCGGGCTCGACAACGCGGTCTATTACCGCCACGCCGCCGACGATCCCGGCCGGCTGATCAACGACACCGGCTGCGGCCACACGCTCGCGCTCGACCGGGCTCCCGTTGTCCGCATGGCGATGGATGCGCTGCGGCACTGGCGCGGCCTCGGCGTCGCCGGCTTCCGCTTCGATCTCGGCACGGTGATGGGACGCTCAGATACGGGCTACTCTCAGGATGCTCCGCTCTTCGCGGCGATCCTGCAGGATCCCGCCCTGTCGCGCGCCATCCTGATCGCAGAGCCCTGGGACATCGGCCCGGGCGGCTACCGTCTCGGCGAGTTTCCCGCCCCCTTCGCCGAATGGAACGGGCGCTACCGCGACGATATCCGCCGCTTCTGGAGGGGCGATACCGGCCTCTCAGGTGCGCTGGCGACGCGCCTGGCCGGCTCCGCCGATCTCTTTGCCTCCCGCTATCGCGGGCCGCAGGCGAGCATCAACTTCATCGCCGCCCATGACGGCTTCACTTTGGCCGATCTCGTTTCCCATACCGCCAAGCACAACGAGGCCAATGGCGAGGGCAACCGCGACGGCGACAACGAAAACCACAGCTGGAACAACGGGATCGAGGGCGCGTCCGACGACCCGGCCGTGGCCGCCGCGCGCAAGCGCGATGTCCGCGCGTTGCTGGCGACTTTGTTCCTGTCGCGCGGGGTGCCCATGCTGACCGCCGGCGACGACTTCGGCCGGACGCAGCACGGCAACAACAACGCCTATTGCCAGGACAACGAAGCGTTCTGGCTGGATTGGGAGAGATCGGACGGCGACCTGGCCGCCTTCGTCGCGTCGCTGGTGCGGTTACGCAAGGCGCACCCGCTGCTGGCGGCTGAGACTTTCCTGACCGGCGCGGGCGAGCCTCCCGATGCCCGCTGGCTGACACCCGACGGCGCGCCGATCGCCGACGAGGAGTGGGGCCGGCTGGACGCGCTTTGCCTGATGTTGAACGGGGCAGAGGAATCCCTGCTGATCGCCGTCAATCGCAGCAGGACCGATATCACGCTCGCCCTGCCCGACGGTTCGCCTCGGGCGTGGCAGCATCTGCATGGCTCGGCACCCGAGGGCGGCGAAGGCCTCCTGCCGGCCCGCAGCGTCAGCCTGTTCGGCAGGCGGACTTAGTGGATCGCCCGAACCTCAGCCGGTCTTCCGGCGCGCATCGACATAACTCGCCAGCACTGCGCTGATCCGGCTCTGATAGCCCTTACCCGTCGCCCGGAAATGGCTGAGCACGCGCCGCGGCAGCCGCAGCGTGATCTGCTCCGTTCCCTCCGGCTCGACGATCTCGGCCTCGTCCCAGAAGCCGGGCGGCACCAGCCCCGCATCGGGATCTTCGGCTGCCCGGCGCTCGATCTCCTCGTCGCTCCAGCCATCAGAAATCCGGCTGAGCCGAGGCGGCACGGGAATGTCGTCCAAGCTCTCATACCTGACTTCGCTACTGACCTTGGTCGAAGATTTTGCGGTCATAACTGCTCGCTTTCCAGGCGGAGATGATGCGGATATCGCCGTCCCGCCTTGTGTACACCACGCGCAGCAAGCGGCCCTGCGACAGTCCCAAGGCGATGAAGCGGGCCTCGCCATAGTCGTGCCGGGCGTCTTGCCGCGCCATGAAGCGACCACGAAAGACCAGAGACGCTTCGGCGAACGAGACGTCGTGCTTGGCCTCGTTGACCTTGCTCTTCGCCTCGTCCCATTGGAACCCCATGAGCCATTGTAGCTACAGATGAAGCTACGGGCAATCGCTCACATCAGCACGATCAGCGACCTTGGCGACAGGGTCAGCTCGGCATCAGCTTTCAGCCCCTTGCGACCTTCGTCAGAGCCCGGACCGATCTCCGTATCGAGCACCACCGACCATGATCCCGCCTTCACCCGCGGCGGAATCTTGAAGGGAACGTCGCCGTCGAAGGCGTTGAAAAGAATCAAGGCTTCGTCGCCGCCCTGCTCGACATCGGGCATGTGCATCAGGAGGCCGATGGCGCGCAGGCCTTCGTCGTCCCAATGCTCCTCCTGCTGGTCGCCGCCGGCCGGGTTGAGCCACCGCAGCACACAACCGTCGCGGAACGAAGCCCGCCGGAAGATCGGATGGTCGGCCCGCAGCTGCGTCACGCGCTGGACGAAACCCGTCAGCGCCTTGTCGCGTTCGGTCAGTTCCTCCCACTTCATCCAGGCCAGTTCGTTGTCCTGGCAGTAGACGTTGTTGTTGCCGCCATTGGAGTGGCCGCATTCGTCGCCTGCCAGGATCATCGGCGTGCCATGCGAGAGCAGCAGCGTCGCCAGCAGGTTGCGCTTCTGGCGTTCGCGCGCCGCGAGAATGCCCTCGTCATCGGTCGGGCCCTCGGCGCCGAAATTGTAGGACAGGTTGTGGCCGTGGCCGTCCTTGTTGTCCTCGCCATTCGCGTCGTTGTGCTTCTCGTTGTAGGAAACGAGATCGTTGAGCGTGAACCCGTCATGGGCGGTGATGAAATTGACGCCCGCCCAGGGCCGGCGCCCCCGCAGATCGTAGATGTCGCCTGAACCGGTGATGCGCGCGGCGAGGTCGCGCACGATGCCCTCCTCGCCCTTCCAGTAGCCACGGATGGTATCGCGGTACTTGTCGTTCCACTCGCCCCAGCCCGGCGGAAAGCCGCCGACCTGGTAGCCGCCGGGCCCGATGTCCCAGGGCTCGCCGACGAGCTTGACCTTGCGCAGGACGGGGTCCTGGCCGATCGCGTCGAAGAAGCCGCCGCGCTGGTCGAAGCCGTGCGGCTCGCGCCCGAGAATGGTGCCGAGATCGAAGCGGAAGCCGTCGACCTCCATCACCTCGACCCAGTAGCGCAGCGAATCCAGGATCATCTGCAGCACGCGCGGATGGCTGGTGTTGACCGTGTTCCCGGTGCCGGTGTCGTTGATATAGAAGCGCGGATCGTCCGGCATCGTCCGGTAATAGGCGAAGTTGTCGATGCCCTTGAAGGAAAGCGTCGGGCCCATCTCGTTGCCTTCGGCGGTGTGGTTGTAGACCACGTCGAGGATGACCTCGAGCCCGGCATCGTGGAACTTGCGCACCATGTCGCGGAAGGACTGCAGCCCCGCCTTGCCCTCATAGCGCTGCATCGGCGCGAAGAAGCCGATCGTGTTGTAGCCCCAGTAGTTGGTCAGGTTCTTGGCGGCGAGGTGGTGGTCGTCGAGATAGGCATGGATCGGCAAAAGCTCGACCGAGGTCACGCCCAGGCTCTTGATGTAGTCGATCACCGCCTTTTCGCCGAGGCCGTCGAAGGTGCCCCGCAGATCCTGCGGCACGGCCGGGTGCAGCTTGGTGAAGCCGCGCACATGGGTCTCGTAGAACACCGTCCTGTCCCAGGGCACGTTCGGACGCGCGGGCGCGCCCAAATCGGCCTTCCAGTCGCAGACAACGCATTTGGGCATGAAGGGCGCGCTGTCGAGTTCGCTGAAGGTCAGGTCGGTGTCGGCCTCAGACTTCACGTCATAGCCGTAATGGGCATCGTTCCATTCGACCTTGCCCGCATACTCCCGCGCATAGGGGTCGAGCAGCAGCTTGTTGGCATTGAAGCGGTGGCCTTCCTCCGGCGCGAAACGGCCATGCACGCGGTAGCCGTAGCGCTGGCCCGGCTTCACACCCGGCAGATAGCCGTGCCAGATTTCGTCGGTGTATTCGGGAAGCGTGATGCGCGCGGTTTCGATCGCGCCGGTTTCGTCGAACAGACAGAGTTCGACCCGCTCCGCATGCGCCGAGAACAGCGCGAAATTGGTGCCCTGCCCGTCATGCACGGCGCCAAGCTGCGTCGCTTCGCCGGGCTCGACATCGAAGCGCATTGCGTTACCGTCAGACATCGGATCCCTCGCACGGGTCAGGCCTGACGAAACCGGCGCCGCAGCATGCGGCGCACGACCCTGTCACATCATGCCGCTAGCCTGCCGCAGACGGTGCAACGTGATGGTCGCGCTGGAGTTCCTGACAACGGCCTTTGATTTGCATCAATTTCAGCAGCCCGGAGGGGAACCTTGAGACGCCGATGATGTTGCTCTCCAAGAGATGCATTGGGAGGCTGCCATGATCGCAACGGTGAAGGACCCGGGGATCGACATTGCGCCGGCCATCGACGGCGCGCCCTCCACCTCCGGACACGCGCTGACCTATGCAGCCGTCGTCAAGGAAGGAGCGGCCGAGATCGCCAGGACGTTGCCCGGCCATACTAAACTGCTCTTCGTCACCTCGGAAATGGGCGATTTCATCAAGGCCGGCGGCTTGGGTGAGGTGTCCACCGCGCTGCCCCGGCAATTGCGCGCGCTCTGCGACGTTCGCGTCCTCCTGCCCGGTTTTCGCCAGGTCCGCGCCGCCAGACCGAGCATGGACATCGTGCGCGAGATGCCGCGGACCGCGAGCCTGCCGCCCTGGTCGCTGGGACGTTTCACCACGCCCGACGGCCTGACCATCTATGCGGTACTCTGCGACGAACTCTACGATCGCGACGGTTCGCCCTATGGCCCCTTCACGGGCGGCGATTTCGCCGACAACGACATCCGCTTCGCGCGGCTCTCGCTCGCAGCCGCCGAGATCGCAGCCGGCGAGGCCGATCCGAACTGGAAGCCCGACATCGTCCATGTCAACGACTGGCCGTCGGCGCTGGCGCCCGGCTATCTGCGCTGGAAGGGCCTGAGCACGCCCTCGATCCTGACCATCCACAACCTGGCCTATCAGGGCCTCTACCAGCCCAGCCGCATGGCGGCGCTCGGCATCCCCGACCTCGCCTTCTCGATGAATGGGGCCGAGTTCCACGGCAAGATCTCCTTCCTCAAGAGCGGAATCTACTACAGCTCGCATGTCACCACGGTCAGCGAGACCTACGCCCATGAGATCACCACGGCCGAGCATGGCTGCGGGCTGGACGGTCTGCTCAAGACCCGCATGGAGGAGGGGCGCCTGACCGGGATCGTCAACGGCATCGACGACAGCTGGACCTCGCCCCTCGGCGCCGAGAAGACGGCGGTCCAGCGCATCCGGCAGTGGAAGCGCCAGAACGCCGCCGATATCCGCAAGACCTTCGAGCTGCCGCCATCGCGCGGGCCGCTGTTCTCGATCATCTCGCGGCTCGTCCACCAGAAGGGCATCGACCTCTCGATCGAGGCGGCCGAGACGATCGTCGGCAATGGCGGGCAACTCGTCGTCACCGGCCGCGGCGAGCCGCGCCTGGAAGACGCCATCGAGCGGCTGGCGCGGCAATATCCGAATGCGGTCGCCGCCCGGATCGGCTTCGACGACGCCGAGGCCCGCCGCATCTTCGCCGCGAGCGACTTCCTGCTGATGCCCTCGCGCTTCGAGCCCTGCGGCCTGAGCCAGATGTATGCGCAGCGCTTCGGCGCCTTGCCGATCGCCTACCGCACCGGCGGCCTCGTCGATACGATCGAGGATGGCCGCTCCGGCTTCCTGTTTTCGTCCCTGACGGGGGCCGGCCTCGCCTCGGCCGTGACGCGGGCGCTCGACGCCTTCCGCTCCAAGACCGCGTTCCTGCAGATGCGCGAACACGCGATGGCCAAGCGCTTCGACTGGAGCCGGCCCACCCATCGCTACGCCGATGTCTACGCCAGGGCGCTCGCCGCTTGAGCGGCGGCGGCGCGGGCGAGAGCGCCGCGCGCGCGGGCACCGCCTCGATGGCCGCGCAGCCGTCTCATGCGGCTTTGCGCCGCAGCCGTTCTTTCAGGCCACAGCGCCGGTGCGTTTCAGGTTTTGGCCTTCGGGCTGCTCTTGGCTCCGGCCGAGATTTTGGCCTTGGCGGCCGCCGGGGCCTTTGCCGGGCTCCTGGCCTTGGCAACCGCCGGCTTCGAGGCCGCTTTGTCAGCCATAGCCATATCCTGGCGCCCGCTGGCGAGGCTGGCGGCGACCCGTTCTTCGGCCAGGCGCCAATGCAGGGCGTCGCGTCCCGGGGGCTTGCCTTCGGCTTCCCAGATCGCATAGGCGACATCGCGAACAGTCTGCTCCCGGCTCATTGGCATCCTCCCTGTCAAAAGCCTGTATGGCAGTGCGACAACCGTGCCGGCCGCTCTTGGTTCCGATCCGGAATCACCGGACAGCGCAGCCGCATACCGGCGGAACGCAGGCTGGCTCCGCTGCGTTGCATCATCGACGATTCCCCGCTGCAGGTGGAGTCGCAATTGCGATGGAGCCCGAACGGATGAGCCGCCAGATGCCGCTGAGACTGCCCAGCCTGCCGGGGCGCGACATCGCCTTGCTGATCGAGGGGCGCCACCCGGACCCCTTCTCCGTGCTGGGCCACCATGTCGTCGACGGCATCGGCCTCGTGCGGGCCTTCCTGCCCGGCGCCAACTACGTCGAACTGGTCACCGGGGAGGGCGAAGAGCGCCGCACCGTTCCGATGGTCGGCATCGGCGAGGGCCTGTTCGAAGCGCCCTGCCCCGCCGGGACGCCCTATCGCATCCGCACGGCCTGGGCCGGCGGCATCACCGAGACCGCCGATCCCTATACCTTCGGCCTGCTGCTCTCCGACGACGATATCTATCTGGCCGCCGAAGGCCGGCATTTCGACCTCGCGACCCGGCTCGGCGCCAATCTGCGCACGATCGACGGCATCGAGGGCGTGCTCTTTGCGGTCTGGGCCCCCAATGCCGCCCATGTCGCCGTCGTCGGCGACTTCAACGGCTGGGAGCCCCGTCGCCACCCGATGCGGCGCAGGCTGGGCCCCGGCATCTGGGAGCTGTTCATTCCCGGGCTGAAGGCGGGCGCGGTCTACAAATACGCGCTGATCGCGGCTTCGGGCGAAGCCCTGCCCTGGAAGGCCGACCCGCTGGCGCGCTGCACCGAGATGCCGCCGAAGACGGGCTCCGTCGTCGCCGCGCCGCCCGCCTTCACCTGGACGGACGAGGCCTGGCTCGCCGCCCGCGAGCAGGCGAGCCCGATCGCCGAACCGATGACCACCTACGAGGTCCATGTCGGTTCCTGGCTGCGCACCGAATGGGGCCAGATGGGTTCCTGGGACGAGGCCACCGACCGGCTGATCCCCTATCTCCAGCATATGGGCTTCAGCCATGTCGAGCTGATGCCGATCACCGAACACCCGTTCGGCGGCTCCTGGGGCTACCAGCCGCTGGCGCTCTTCGCCCCGACCGCGCGGCTGGGCCCGCCGGAGGCCTTCGCCCGTTTCGTCGATCGCTGCCATGCCGCCGGTATCGGCGTGATCCTGGACTGGGTCCCGGCGCATTTTCCCTCGGACGACCATGGCCTCGCCCGCTTCGACGGCACGGCGCTCTACGAGCATGAGGATCCCCGCCAGGGCTTCCATGTCGACTGGAACACGCTGATCTACAATGTCGGCCGTCGCGAGGTCCGCGGCTTCCTGATCGCCTCGGCCCTGTTCTGGATCGAGACCTTCCATCTCGACGGCCTGCGGGTCGATGCGGTCGCCTCGATGCTCTACCGCGACTACAGCCGCAAACCCGGCGAATGGGTGCCCAACCATCTCGGCGGGCGGGAGAATTTCGAGGCCGTCAGCTTCTTCCAGGAGCTCAACACGCTGATCGGCGCGCATGGGCGCGGCGCCGTCACCATCGCCGAGGAATCGACCGCCTGGCCCGGCGTCACCAGCCCCGTCCATCATGGCGGGCTCGGCTTCCACTTCAAATGGAACATGGGCTGGATGCACGACACGCTGCGCTATATCGGCCATGACCCGATCTATCGCGGCCATCACGGCGACGACATCACCTTCGGGCTGATCTACGCCTTCTCCGAGAATTTCGTGCTGCCGATCTCGCATGACGAGGTCGTCCACGGCAAAGGCTCGCTGCTCGCGCGCATGCCGGGCGACGATTGGCAGCGCTTTGCCAATCTGCGGCTCTATCTCGCGATGATGTGGGCCCATCCCGGCAAGAAGCTGCTTTTCATGGGGTGCGAGTTCGGCGCGCAGGACGAATGGTCGGTCGATGCGCCCTTCCCCTGGCCCCATCCCGACGACGCGCGCCGGCAGGGCGTCTCGCGGCTGGTGCGCGACCTGAACGCGCTCTACCGCACGACGCCCGCGCTGCACCGGCTCGACCATGCGCCGGAAGGCTTCGGTTGGGTCGTCGCCGACGACAACGCCAACTCGGTCTTCGCATTCAACCGCTCGAGCGCGCCCGGCGCAGCCGAGCTCCTGGTCGTCGCCAACATGACGCCGGTTCCGCGCCACGACTATCGGATCGGCGTGCCCCATGCCGGTCTCTGGCGCGAGCGGCTCAACAGCGATGCCGGCATCTATGGCGGCGCCGGGCTGGGCAATGGCGGGGGGGCCCGCACGCAGGCCATCGCTGCCCACGGCCAGGCGCAGAGCCTGTCGCTGACGCTGCCGCCGCTGGGTCTGCTCGTGCTCGAAGGCGCCGGCGGGCCGGATTGAGCCTGCTCACGCTCCGCCCTGCCCTGCTTGTCCGATCCCGATATGCCGACCCCGGAGCCCTTTCATGAGTGACGACATCCTGCGCCAGCTCGCCGTCAAGGCGGGCGTCGCGCCGCACTGGACCGACCAGACCGGGGAAGATCGCGCCGTCTCGCCCGAAAGCCTGCGCTCGATCCTGCTGGCGCTCGGCCTGCCGGCCGACACCGATGCGAACCTGCGCAATTCGCTCTCGCTGATGGAGAGCGGCGTCAACGCAGCGGCGAGTTCGCGCTTCACCACCGCGCGCGTCGGCCAGAAGGTCGGCCTTCCGCTTGCCTCGCCGGGCGGAACGGCGGTGGAAATCACGCTCGAAAGCGGCGCGCACCGGATCGTCACCTCGGAGGAAGGCTATGACGGGGCGCTGACCCTGCCGGCTTTCGACGAGCCGGGCTATCACACGGTTCGCACCAGCGAGGGCGACTTCACCGTCGCGACCGCGCCCGAGCGCTGCATCACCTTCGCCGATCTGAATGGCGAGGCGGCCGGCTTCGGCCTGACCGCCCAGATCTACTCGCTGCGCACGCAGGACGATGGCGGCATCGGCAACTTCGCCGGCGTCTCCGCACTCGGGCGCGCCGCGGCCGCGCGGGGCGCCGACGCGCTCGCGATCAGCCCGGTCCATGCACTCTATGGCGCGGAACCCGGCCATTTCAGCCCCTATTCCCCCTCGACGCGGCTGTTCTACAACCCGCTCCATGCCGATCCGGCCGCGATCCTGCCGGAAGCCCTGCTGCGTGACGTCATCGCCCAGGCCGGACTGGGCGAGGCGATGGCGCGGCTCTCGGCGCTGCCGCAGGTCGACTGGCTCGCCGCGACGCCGCTGCGGCAGACGCTGCTGCGCGGGCTGTTCGACGCGCTGCGCCAACCCGGCGTTGCCGAGCCGGCCCGGCTGGACTTCGAGCGCGCGCTGGCGGAGGCCTCCCCGCTGCTGCGATCGCATGCGATCTTCGAGGTGCTGCACGCCGCGCAGTTGCAGCAGAATCCCGGCGCCTGGAGCTGGCGCGACTGGGAGGCGCCCTATCGCGACCCCGACAGCCCGGAGGTCGCGGCCTTTGCCGAGGAGCATGCCGAGGCCATCGCCCACCAGATCTTCCTGCAATGGCTGACCGCCCGCTCCTATGGCGAATCGCAGCGCGTCTGCCGCGAGGCCGGCATGAAGGTCGGGCTGATCGCCGACCTCGCCATCGGCATGGACGGGTCGGGCAGCCATGCCTGGAGCCGCCAGCACGAGGTTCTGGGAGGCCTGAGCGTCGGCGCGCCGCCCGACTACTATTCCGCCGAGGGCCAGAGCTGGGGGCTGACCACCTTCTCGCCGCGCGGGCTGGCAGCCTCGGGCTTCGCACCCTTCATCGAGACGCTGCGCGCCAGCCTGCGCTATGTCGGCGGCATCCGCATCGACCATGTCATGGGCATGAGCCGGCTCTGGCTGGTGCCGGAAGGCGCCAGCGCGCTGGAGGGCGCTTATGTCACCTTCCCGTCGGAGACGCTGTTCCGGCTCGTCGCGCTCGAATCCTGGCGCCACAAGGCGATCGTCATCGGCGAGGATCTCGGCACGCTGCCGGACGGGTTCCGCGACTACCTGCGCGACCAGGGCGTCGCCGGCCTGCGCGTGCTGCGCTTCGAGAAGAGCGACCACGGCTATATCCCGCCGCAGCACTGGCATGCCGACGCCGCCGCGCTCACCACCACCCATGATCTGATCCCCACGGCCGGCTGGTGGGCCGGAGCCGATCTCGAACCGACGCATGACGGCGTCGATCACCAGGGCATCCGCGCCTGGGACCGCGGCGTCCTGTGGGGCGCCTTCGAACAGGCCGGCCTCGTCGCAGGCGAGCGGCCCGCGCCCGACGACACCGCCCCGGTGGTGGACGCTGCGATCCGCTACATCGCGCAGACGCCCTGCACGCTGAAGCTGCTGCCGATCGAGGATGCGCTCGGTATCCAGACCCAGCCGAATGTGCCGGGAACCACGACCGAGAAGCCGAACTGGCGCCACCGTCTCGACGGCGACGCGCCGGCGCTGCTCGACGACGCGGTGGTCGAGCGGCGGCTCGCCTATCTGGGAGCGCCGAGAGAGACGGAAATCTAAACGTCGGACATGTCGCCGGGACCATGTCGTGGTCCCGCACAGGCGGCGAAGCCGCGCCGTCGGGATCCGCTACCCCGGACGACCTTTGGTCATCCGGGGTAGCGGTGTTGTCCGAGGCGAGCGATCAGGCGCGTTCCACCGCCCAGACCCCGACCGGCACGACCGGCAGCGCCTCGCACAGCCGGATCCCGTCGGCGGCCAGATCGGGCCCGATCACGGCCTCCGTCAGGCGCAGTCCTGCCGGCAGCACGATGCGCGTCTCTCCCCACCAGTCGCCCTCCGGCACCAGCGCTTCGCCCGGCGCCAGCCCCTCGGCACAGCAGCGCGCCGCCACGACGAGCATGCCCGCGCCCTCATGACGACGCAGGAAAGCGACGCCGTTTCCGGCGCGCGGCCCAACGAACTCGATCGGCTCGTAGCCGCCTTGCGCAAACAGCGCCGGCTGGTTCAGGCGAAACCGCAGCAGCTTGCGCAGCAGCGCCTGCTTGATGCGCCCGTCGCGCCAGCTCTCGGCCAGCAGATCGAGCGAGAGATGCTGCGCCAGCGCGATCTTGCGGGCGCCGAAATCGACCGGCCGGCGGTTGTCAGGATCGACCAGGCTGAAATCCCAGAACTCGGTGCCCTGATAGCTGTCGGGGATGCCCGGCACCGTGCAGCGCAGCGCCAGCTGTACCAGGCCGTTCAGCGCGCCGGGGCGCTCGATGCGGGCGACGAAGGCCGCGACCTCCTGCAGCAGCGCCGTGCTCCGGGCCGGATTGAGGGCGTCGGTGGCAAATTGCAGCGCCGCATCCTCATAGGCCGCGTTCGGCTCGGCCCAGCTCGAGCGCAGCTTGGCCTCGCGCAAGGCCTTGCGCCACCAGTCGCCGAGGCGGACCGCGAAGGCGTCCAGCCCGGCGGCGTCATCGGGGCGCAGGCCCAGCGGCCAGGCGCCGACCAGCATCTGCAGGAACATGTATTCATCCGCCGGGTCGAGCCCCGCCGGCCGGGTCGGTTCGGCCAGCGCGCGCCAGCGCCGCGTCGCGTCGATCCAGTCCTCCGGCATCTCGCTCAGCACGGCCAGCCGGGCGCGAACATCCTCGCCGCGCTTATGGTCATGCGTCGCGGTCGCCAGCATCGACGCCGGTAACTCGGCGGCGCGCTTTCCCATCAGGGCGTGGAAGGTTTCGGGCGTGGTGCCCAGAACCTCGGCATCGAAGCCGACATCGTTGCGCGAGAGCAGCCGGCCATAGCGGTAGAACGCCGTATCCTCGACCGCCTTGGCGGCCAGCGGGGCGGCGAGCTGGTTGAAGCGGCGGATCGCGGTGATGCGCGCGGGGCGATGCGCCTCCGCGCCCTCGCCCGCGAGGACCGACACCAGAAAGCGCAGCGCCGGCGCATCGGTGAGCGGCTTGGCCAGCGCGACCTTCAGGGCCGCCTGCACCGCGTCTCCCGCGCCGACCCCGTCGTCGCGGCCGGTGGCGTAGCTGCGATAGGCCCGCAATTGCGCGATCAGGCTGGTGACGGCGCGGCGCAGCGCCGAGCGGGTCAGGCCTTCGGCCTCGCGATCACGGCCCCCCGCCTCCTCCAGCGCATCGACCAGCCGCTCGCGCTGCCCATCGAAGGCGTGCGAGAGGACCTCGTGGCGCGCCATCTCCTCTTCGGCGTGGAAATCGCGCGGGCGCCCACTCAGCACCGCCCAATGCGCCGACAGGGCCGAGGCGGCGTCGGGGTCGTGCTGCAGCGCCGAGACCTGGTCCATGAAATCGTAGCCGGTCGCGCCATCGACATCCCAATCCGCGGGGATCGGCTCGGCCGGCGCCAGGATCTTTTCGACGACGAGCCAGGCCCGCTCGTCCTGCAGTCCCTGCGGCCGCTGGCGCTGGAGCGTATCGAGATGGCGGCGCAGCGCGACGCAATAGCCGGCCGGATCGGCAAGCCCGTCGACATGGTCGATGCGCAGACCGTCGATCAGCCCGTCGCGATAGAGACCCAGCGCGACCGCGTGCTGGGCGACGAAGGCCGCAGGCTCGTCCATCCGCACGGCGGCGAGCTGGGTGATGTCGAAGAAGCGGCGCCAGTTGATCCGGTCGCCGGCGTTGCGCCACCAGTCGAGCACGAAATTCTGCCGCGACAACAGCGCGTCTAGCGCGTCGGCGTCCTGGAAGCCGGCAATTCCGACGGCGGCGATCTCGGCCTGGTCCTCCGGCCGGATCGGAAACAGATGCTCGCCATAGGACACGGCATAGCCGCCCTCGTGCAGCACCAGCGACAGCGCGCCGGACTGCAGGACGGCGGGATAGGGCTCGCCCAGGAAGGGGGCGTGGACCTTGCCGGCGAGCTGCGGATCGGGGCCGTCGAAATCCACGTCGAACCAGCCCGCATAGGCGCTGCCGCGGCCATGCTTCAACAGGTCGAGCCAGAGCCGGTTGTCGGCGCCGCCGACGGCCATGTGGTTGGGCACGATGTCGAGGATGATCCCGATGCCCTGGGCCCGCAGCGCCGCGGCCATCTCCTCAAATCCGGCCGCGCCGCCGAGCTCGGGGTTGATCGCGTCGAGATCGACGACGTCATAGCCATGGATCGAGCCCGCCCGCGCGGTCAGGATCGGCGAGGCGTAGACATGGCTGATGCCGAGTGCGCCGAGATAGGCGGCGAGATCGCGCCCGGCCGAAAACGGAAAGCCCTTGTGGAACTGGAGGCGGTAGGTGGCGCGGGGCGGCGAGGCCACAGGTTGCGGGGCAAGGGTGTCACGGCGCTGCGGCGCATCCGGCATCGGTTCAAATCTTTCAGGCTGGCGGCCACAAGGCGGGCCGAAAGACTGAACCGGGGATCGCCGGGCTTGTTCCGCGCTTCAGGCTGCCGCCCGCGCCTCGACGACTCCGGCGATCGCCTCGAGCAGGCGGGTGTCGTCGCCCGCGAGCCCCTCCATCGCCGCCATGCGCGCGATCACCGTCCCGGCCACCGCCTCCTCCACCGTATCCTCGGCATAGGCATAGAAGATCGTCGCGTGCTGACCGTCGCGGTGGCAGCGCCCCTCGATCTGCTGAAGCTGGATCGCGCTGTGGCGCATGTCGTGGATGACGAGCGACCGCTCGCGCTCGCCGCCCGGCATCTCGCCGCGATGCAGCGAGATCGACTCCGTCACGGTGAAGATCACCGCATCGAGCCCGCCGGTCTGGAAGACGATCCGGGTCTGCTCGTTGACGGGTCCCGAGCGCTCGCCATTGATCTCGCCCACGCGCCAGCCGCGGCCGCGCAGCACATCCGCCAGCATGGCGCTGGTCTCGAGGAAGGCGACGGAGACCGCGACCTGCTCGTCATTGCCGAGCAGGTCGTCGCAGAAATCGACCGTGCCGGGGATGCGCAGCAGGCTCGCCTTCTGGCGGAAACGCAGATCCGCCGCCCAGCCCTGCGGCTTGCGCGTCGAGCCGCCGGCCAGGCCGAGCTCCTTGCGAAATTCCCGCCAGGTCGCGTCGTAGAGCTTGCGTGCGGCCGCATCGAGCGAGACCGGGGCCAGTTCGCGCTGAACCTCGGGCCAGCCGGCGATCTCTTCCGGCCGCCGCCGCAGGCCGATCGCGCGGGCTCCGCGATAGAGCAGGTCCGCCATCACCTTGCGGTCGGTCTCGTTGGGCTCCCAGCTCCAGTTCTTCCAGCGGCCTTTGGCCCGGCCGATCCGCAGCTGCTTCATCAGAGCGCGAAAACCGTCGAGATCGGCGCTCGGCATGCCCGCCGCCCGCGCCAGCAGCGGCCCGAGATAGGACAGCTCATGCGGCGACTGGCCAGCGGTGGCGCTCATATAGATCGTGAAGGCGGACGCTGCCGCCATCTGCCGGCAGACCAGCCCCTGCTGCGAGTTCGGGTTGCGGATCCGGTGCGCCTCGTCGATGACGACCAGCGGCCAGACGCGTCGGGGTACACCGAGCTTGGCCAGTTCGTTGTTCTTCGCCCGCACCGAGCGCTTCTTCGAATCGGCGGGCGGCGCCAGCAGCGACTTGGTCTTCTCGAAGTTCATCAGCGTGACGCGCTTGGCCGGCAACCCCGACAGCGCCATCGTCCGCCGCCATTGCGGAATCGCGCCCTTGGGGCAGATCACCAGGATGTCCTGCTCCGGCATCGCCGAGAGCGCGAGCCAGGCCGACAGCGTCTTGCCGAGCCCGGTCAGGTCGCCCAGCAGGAAACCCGGCGCCCCCGCCGCCCGCGCCGCCAGGATCGCATCGCACGCGACGCGCTGATGCGCATGCGGCACCATCAGACCGGGCTCGTCCGTCATCGGGCGCGCATCGCCTGCGCGCCAACTTCCGTGGGCAATTCCTGCATGTGCATGGCAGTATCAACGCCGGGCGGGATCGGCAACGACCCTGCCCGTCCTTTCCTTCCGGCAGACAGTGAGCGAGCTTTCATGACCCGCGGCCAGGCCATCGCGCATGCGCAAGACTATTTCGACACCGGCGCCCTCAAGCGCGACCTCGCCCGCCTCATCGCGATGCCGACGGAAAGCCAGAACCCCGACCGCGCCCCGGTCCTGAGCGACTATCTCGAGACGGAGATGCGCCCGCTCTTCGAAGGCCTCGGCTTCACATGCCGCATCCTGCACCACCCCAAGGCCAAGGGCCCCTTCCTCTTCGCCCAGCGCATCGAGGATGAGAGCCTGCCGACGATCTTCGGCTACGGCCATGGCGACGTCATCCGCGGGCTCGACGCGCAATGGAGCGAAGGCCTCTCGCCCTGGACGCTGACCGAGCGCGACGGCCGCTGGTATGGCCGCGGCGTCGTCGACAACAAGGGCCAGCACGTCATCAACATCAATGCCTTGCGGGCCGTTCTTGAATCACGCGGCAAGCTCGGCTTCAACGCCAAATATCTGATCGAGATGGGCGAGGAATCCGGCTCGCCGGGCCTGCGCGAGCTTTGCGCCGACGAGGCCGCACTGTTCAAGTCCGACGTGCTGATCGCCTCCGACGGGCCCCGCCTCAATGCCGAACGCCCGACCGTCTTCCTCGGCGCCCGCGGCGTCATCACCTTCGATCTCTCGATCGTCGCGCGCGAGGGCGGGCATCATTCCGGCAACTGGGGCGGCATCCTCTCCGACCCCGCGATCCAGCTCGCCCACGCCATCGCCTCGATCACCTCCCCGACCGGCCAGATCCGGATTCCTGAATGGGTTCCCAAGGAGCTGCCGCGCGCCGTGCGCGAGGCCGTGGCCGACTGCGTCATCGATGGCGGGCCCGACGGTCCGACGATCGATCCGGGCTGGGGCGAGCCCGATCTCTCGCCGGCCGAGCAGGTCTTCGGCTGGTGCTCCTTCGACGTGCTGGCGATGAAATCGGGCGTGCCGGAAACGCCGGTCAACGCCGTGCCGCCGAGCGCCTGGGCGCGCGTGGCGCTGCGCTTCGTCGTCGGTATCGACCCGCTGGACGTCGTGCCGGCGCTGCGCCGGCATCTCGATCGTCACGGCTTCAGCATGGTCGAGATCATCATGCCCGGCACCGAGCGCTTCGGCGCGACCCGGCTCGACCCCGACGACGCCTGGGTCAGGTTCACCATCGACTCCATCGCCCGCAGCACCAACAAGAAGCCGGCGCTGCTGCCCAATCTCGGCGGCTCGCTGCCCAACGACATCTTCGCAGAGGTTCTCGGACTGCGCACGATCTGGGTGCCGCACTCCTATCCCGGCTGCTCGCAGCACGCGCCCGACGAGCACATGCCGATCGCCGTTGCCCGCGAAGCGCTCGGCCTGATGGCCGGGCTTTACTGGGACCTCGGCTCTGGCGAAGCGCCGCCCCTTTAAGCCGCTACTCCATCGGCTGGCGCGGCGCGCGATCGGGCGGCATGTCGAAGGGTGTCGCCGGTGGGCCTTCGGGCGGGGCGTTCGGCGGCAGTTCGGACGGCGGCTCGACGGGTATGCCGAGCGGCACGTCGGCCGGCGGGGATTCGACCGGCGGCGCCGGCGGCACTTCTGACGGAGTCAGGGGCGGCGCTTCCTGAGGCGGGGTCGGCATCGCCGGCGTACCCGTCGGATCGGCTTGCATCATCATCGGATCGGTCATGTCGTCGCTCCTCGGTTGGAGGAACAACGCATCATCGATCGCAAAGGTTCGCTGCCATCGGGCGAGCCATGAGCATCACCCCAAACGAACGACGCCGGCATATGCCGGCGTCGTGGGTCTCATGACAGGTCGGGCAGCGCGCTACTTGAAGCTTGGTGGCGCGCTCAGATCGAGCCCCGGCAAGCCGCCCGGGCCGCCCATGCCCGGGATCTGGATCGAGTCGAACTGCTTGTCGATCGCCTTCTGGTCGAGCTGCACCGCCGATGCTTTGTAATGCATCACCATCTGCGGGAAAATCACCACCAGCGCCACCATGATGCACTGGATCACCACGAAGGGCACCGCCCCCCAGTAGATCTGCCCCGTCGTCACGGGCTCCATCATCGTGCCCGTCACCTTGTCGCGATAGGGATCCTTCGGCGCGACCGAGCGCAGGAAGAACAGCGCGAAGCCGAAGGGCGGGTGCATGAACGAGGTCTGCATGTTCACGCCCAGGATGATGCCGAACCAGATCAGGTCGATGCCCAGCTTCTCGGCAGCCGGCCCGAGCAGCGGCACGATGATGAAGGCCAGCTCGAAGAAGTCGAGGAAGAAGGCGAGCAGGAAGACCATGATGTTGACCACGATCAGGAAGCCCGTGGCGCCGCCCGGCAGACCGACCAGCAGATGCTCGACCCAGAGATGGCCGTTGACGCCGTAGAAGGTCAGCGAGAACACCCGCGCGCCGACCAGGATGAAGAGCACGAAGGCCGAGAGCTTGGCCGTCGATTCCACCGCCTGCTTCAGCAGGTCGAAGGTCATGCGCTTCTTGCCATAGGCCAGCAGGATCGCGCCGGCGGCCCCCATCGCGCCGCCTTCGGTCGGCGTCGCGACGCCGATGAAGATCGTCCCGAGGACGAGGAAGATCAGGGCCAGCGGCGGCACCATCACGAAGATGACCTGCTCGGTCATGCGCGAGAGCAGGTTCAGACCCAGCAGCTTGTTGACGATGGCGATGACGAAGGCGATGCCGACCGCGATCGACATCGTCAGGATGACGAAATCGGCACCCGCCTGGACCTTCGTGAACAGCTTCATGCAGGCATAGGCGGAGCCGAAGGCGATGATCGTGATCACCAGCAGCGAGCGCCGGCGGGTCTGGCCATCGGCATCGCGCAGGGTCTGCGCCTCCGGCGGCAGGCCCGGAGCCCGGCTGGGATAGATCATCGTGACGAGGAAGACGTAGCCCGCATACATCGACGACAGCACGAGGCCGGGGATGAAGGCGCCCTCATACATGTCGCCGACCGAGCGGCCGAGCTGGTCGGCCAGCACGATCAGGACCAGCGAAGGCGGAATGATCTGCGCCAGGGTCCCCGAGGCGGCGATCACGCCCGTTGCGAGGCGCCGGTCATAGCCGTAGCGCAGCATGATCGGCAGCGAGATCAGGCCCATCGAGATGACCGAGGCCGCGACGACGCCGGTGGTGGCGGCCAGCAGTGCGCCGACGAAGATCACCGCATAGGCCAGACCACCGCGGATCGGCCCGAAGAGCTGGCCGATCGTGTCGAGCAGGTCTTCCGCCATGCCCGAGCGCTCGAGGATCAGTCCCATGAAGGTGAAGAACGGGATGGCGAGCAGCACGTCGTTGTTCATCGTGCCGTAGATTCGCTCCGGCATCGCCTGCAGGAAGTTCTCCTGGAACATGCCGAGCTCGATGCCGACGATGGCGAAGAGCAGGCCGTTGGCCGCCAGCGCGAAGGCCACCGGATAGCCCAGCAGGAGGAACGCGACGAGGGCGGCAAACATCACCGGCGCCATGTTGACGCGCAGGAAATCGCCGAGGCCGGCAGCGTGAGCCTCGCCGGTGTGCAGGCCGAGGAAGGCGACGAGCGTCAGCGCGAGCAACAGGCCGGCGACACGGGACAGGCGAATGGCGGTCATGGCGGGGGTCCGGACGTCTTTCGGGGAGCGCATCATGCCAGCCCCTGCTGCTTGGCCTGCTCGAGCAGGCGATGCGCCTCGGCTTCGGCCGCGGCGGCGTGGCCGCGCAGCGTTTCGTCGTCATCGAGCTCGCCGCGCATGATCGCGACCTGCTTGATGATCTCGGAGACGCCCTGCACGGCCAGCATCACGAAGCCGATCACGACCAGCCCCTTGGCCGGCCACTGCGCCAGACCGCCCGCCGAGAGCGACTGCTCGTTGATGGCGTAGGAGCGCATGAAGAAGGGCCAGGAATGATAGATCATCAGCAGGCAGAACGGCATCAGGAACAACGTATGGCCGACGAGGTCTATCCAGCGCTGCACGCTCTTGGGCAGCAGGCTGTTCACGATGTCGATGCGGATGTGCTCCTTCACCTTCAGGGTCCAGGGCGCACACATCAGGAAGACCGCGCCGAACAGCATCCACTGCAGCTCGAGCCAGGCGTTCGACGACATGTTGAAGACCTTGCGGACGATCGCGTTGATGGCGGCCACGAGCACGGCGACCAGGATCAGCCACGCGATCTTCTTGCCGATCTGCGTGTTGACCGAGTCGATGACACTGCTGATCCGGAGTAGTCCCTTCACGTCGGTGCTCCCAGTTCTCGTGCGGCGCCTTGTTCTGAGCGCAGGCCCCATCAGCGCCCCGGTTATAGGAAGGCCAAGGCAGGCACAAGCGCCGGGACCCCGCATCGAGCGGGTCCGGTCCGGGATTCTCAGCACAAAATATCGCCAGTGGAACGCAGAGCGAAACGATGTTCGACATCGCAGGCTTCAGCCCGCGCCAGACATTCCGCGATCGACACGCGCGACCGCCCGAAGAGCCGCGCTGGCGGATCGGGACTTCGATGGAGATGTCCGGAAAGGGAGGTTCGTGGTGGGTGATGTAGGGCTCGAACCTACGACCCGCTGATTAAGAGTCAGCTGCTCTACCAACTGAGCTAATCACCCATACGCCACGAAGCGCATGCCGTTTCGCGGCCGAAGCCGCGTCAGGCAGGCCGGCGATGTAGCAAAGCCCCCCGCCCCTGTCCACCCGTCTGCGACAGAAATATGTGAGACCCGCGGCGAGACCGCCGCGGGCGCTGTCGACGCGGTTAACGGCCCCGCTCAGTCGGCCTTGCGGTTCAGCAGGTGATAGAGCCCGATCGCGCCGAAGGTCGCCGTGCCGATGCCGCCGAGCTCGAAGCCGAAGATCGGCAGCTTGAGATCGCCTGCGCCCAGAATCAGCGCGGTCGCGACCGTAAGCAGGTTCTTCGGCTGCGCGAAATCGACCTTGCTCTCGACCCAGATCCGCCCGGCCGTCGCCGCGATCAGGCCGAAGACCACGATGGCGAGCCCGCCGAGCACGGCCACGGGGATCGTGCCGATGACCGCGCCGAACTTGGGCGAGAAGCCCAGCACCAGCGCGATGATGCCGGCCGCGACGAAGACCAGAGTCGAATAGACCCGCGTCACCGCCATCACACCCATGTTCTCGGCATAGGTGGTGACGCCGGTGCCGCCGCCCGAGCCCGCGATCATGGTGGCGACGCCGTCGGCGATGAAGCCCCGCCCGATCAGCGGGTCGAGGTTGCGGCCCGTCATCACCGCGATGCCCTTGATGTGCCCGAGATTCTCCGCGACCAGGATGATCGCCACCGGCGCGATCAGCGCGATCGCCCGGCCGTCGAACACCGGCGCGACGAAGTTGGGCAGACCGAACCAGGCGGCCGCCGCGACCCGGCCGAAGTCCACCGGCGGTGCGCCGAAGCTCTGCGCCGTGGAGGCATAGAGGAGATAGGCGACGAGCCCACCGATCAGGATCGGCAGGCGCTGCGCCAGCCCGCGGCTGTAGACCGCCACCACGGCGACCGTGACGACCGTGAACAGCGCGATCCACTTCGTATAGGCGCTGGCGGAGATCATGTTCATCGCCACGCCCGTGAGGTTGAGCCCGATCGCGGCCACGACCGCGCCCGTCACAACCGGCGGCAGCAGCTTCTCGATCCAGGCCGTGCCGACCGCCTGCACCAGCAAGCCGATCGCGGCATAGACCGCCCCGCAGGCGATGATGCCGCCGAGCGCCACGCCGATATTGGCGTTGGGGCCGGAGCCGGCATAGCCGGTCGCCGCGATCACCACGCCGATGAAGGCGAAGGACGAACCGAGATAGCTCGGCAGCTGCCCGCGCGTGACGATGAAGAACAAGAGCGTCGCGACGCCGGAGAAGAAGATCGCCACATTGGGGTCGAACCCCATCAGGATCGGCGCCAGCGCGGTCGCGCCGAACATCGCGACGACATGCTGCAGCCCCGCGATGAAGGTCTGGCCGACCGGCAGCCGCTCGTCGGGCATGACGGTGCCCGAGGTCTTCAGGGTCCAGTTCGGAAAATAGCCTGCCATTGCAATCGCTCCCGCCATGCCGTTCGGCCGCGAGGAGCGGCCGCTAATGGAGGCGAGATGAAGGCAAGTCGCGCGCCCGCGCCAGATCGGGGCGCGGTCATCCACCGGAATCGGATGGGCTTCGTCTCGACGTCATGCTCGGGCTTGACCCGAGCATCTCCGGGGCGAGATTCTCGGGTCTGCGCTTCGCTTCGCCCGAGAATGACGAAAACCCCTACCCCGCAGCCGCCTGCGCATGCAGGCGCGAGCCCTTGGCCATCAGCTTGTTGAGCGCGACGAGATAGGCCTTGGCCGAGGAGACCAGCGTGTCGGGGTCGGCGCCGCGGCCGGTCACCGACGAGCCGTCATGGGTGAGCCGCACCGTGACCTCGGCCTGCGCGTCGGTGCCCTGCGTGACGGCATGGACGTCGTAGAGCTCCAGCGTCGCCTCATGCGGCACGATCGTCTTGATCGCGTTGAAGATCGCGTCGACCGGCCCGTTGCCCTCGACCTCCTCGGTGACGAGGCGACCCTCGACATCGAGCTTCATCGTTGCGCGCTGCGGGCCGCGCGTGCCGGCGATGACGGTGAGCGAGACCAGCTTGACCCGGTCATGCGCCGAGGCCAGGTTCTCGTCGATCAGCGCCTCGATATCCTCGTCATAGACGTGCTTCTTGCGGTCGGCGAGCGCCTTGAAGCGGGTGAAGGCGTCCTCCATCTGGTTCTCGCCCAGATCGTAGCCCATGTCCTTCAGCTTCGAGCGGAAGGCGGCGCGGCCCGAATGCTTCCCCATCACCAGCGAGGTCTTGGTGACGCCGACCGAGGCCGGGGTCATGATCTCATAGGTGGTCTGGTTCTTCAGCATGCCGTCCTGGTGGATGCCGCTCTCATGGGCGAAGGCGTTCCGCCCGACGATCGCCTTGTTGTACTGCACCGGGAAGGCGCAGGCGCCCGACACCGCGCGCGAGGCCTTCATCAGCAGGGTGGCGTCGATGCCGGTGTCGTAGGGCAGCACGTCACCGCGCACCCGCAGCGCCATCACCAGCTCTTCCAGCGCAGCATTGCCGGCCCGCTCGCCGATGCCGTTGATCGTGCATTCGACCTGCCGCGCCCCGCCCTCAATGCCGGCGATCGAATTGGCCACCGCCAGCCCGAGATCATTGTGGCAATGGACGGAGAAGATCGCCTTGTCCGCATTGGGCACGCGCTCGCGCACCTGCCGGAACATCGTGCGGTATTCGTCGGGCGTGGCGTAGCCGACCGTGTCGGGCAGGTTGATCGTGGTCGCGCCCGCGCGGATCGCCGCCTCGACCGTGCGGCAGAGGTAATCGATCGGGGTGCGGGTGGCGTCCATCGCCGACCACTCGACATCCTCGACCAGGTTGCGCGCCTGCGCCACCGTCTTGGTGATGATTTCCAGCACCTCCTCCTGCGACTTGCGCATCTGGTGCTCGAGATGGATCGGCGAGGTCGAGACGAAGGTGTGGATGCGCGGCTTGCCCGCATGGCGCACCGCCTCGCCGGCCCGGGCGATGTCGCCGGAGATGGCGCGGGCGAGGCCGGCGATGGTCGAGCGCTTGCTGCGCCGCGCGATCTCCGACACCGCCTCGAAATCGCCGTCGGAGGCGATCGGGAAACCGGCCTCGATGATATCGACGCCCATCAGGTCCAGCAGTTCGGCGATCTCGAGCTTTTCCTCGAAGGTCATCGTCGCGCCGGGGCACTGCTCGCCGTCACGCAGCGTGGTGTCGAAGATCAGCACGCGGTCTTTGGTGGAAGCGGGCGTCGAAGAGCCGTTGCCGTTGGTCGTTTCGGTCATGATCATGGTCCTGAAAGAGCTGGCGCCGCTCTCGTCGGATGCAGGCGCCTCAGATCGGGAAGGTCGTTCTCGTCACTCCCCTGAGCGCCCAGGCATGCATGCCCGGCCGGCCCTCAGGGGCGGCTAAGGAGAAGAAGCAGACCAAGCGACGCGGCAGGACGCGCGCACGAACCGGCGACCCGCGCGCTGGCGCGGTCGTCAAACCAGTCATGGGCAAGCGTCGGTGACACAGGCGATCCTCGTTGACCTTGGAATGATGTAGCCGAAACCGGCACGCCGGCGCAAGCATATGTCGCGGGCGCTGTGCGCATGCGACGCGGCGGATGCGCGCCTTATGATCACGCAGCGCGGGGGCTGGCTCATCACGCAGCGCCGGGGGACGAAACAGGATGATGACCTATAACCGCTGGGCGATCGGGCTCGCCTTCTGCCTGTCGGGCCTCGCGGGCTATATCGACACGATCGGCTTCATCAGCCTCGGCGGCTTCTTCGTCTCCTTCATGAGCGGCAACACCACGCGGCTGAGCATCGAGCTTGCCGGGCTGCACACCGGCGGCATCGCCACGGCCGCGACCGTGCTCGCGCTCTTCGTCGGCGGCGTGATCTGCGGCTCGCTGGTCGGCCATTTTGGCGGACGGCGGCGCAAATCGGCTGTGCTGGGGCTGGTGGCCGCTGCGCTCGCCCTGGCCGCCACGCTCGATATGATCGGCTTGAGCTTTGCCGGCGCCGTGCTGCTCGCCTTCGCCATGGGCGCCGAGAACGGCGTCTTCCAGCGCGACGGCGAGGTCACCATCGCGCTCACCTACATGACCGGGACGCTGGTGAAGATGGGCCAGCGCATGGCGGGCGCCATGCTCGGCGGGCCGGCCCTCGGCTGGGTGCGCCATCTGGTCTTGTGGCTCGGCCTGCTCACCGGCTGCATCAACGGCGCCATCGCGCATTACCTCGTCGGCCAGGGCGCAGTCTGGCTGGCGGCGCTGGCGGCCGCGATCTTCGCGCTCGCCCTGCCCTTCCTGCCCCTGGACGATTGAGCCTGAGCGCGCCCGCTTTGCCCGCCCGCGGGAATCGGTCATCCTCGCGCCCACCCGATGCCGGAGCCCGCCATGCGCGCCTTTGCCCTGCCCCTCGCCGCCCTCGCCTTCGGCCTCGCCGCCTGCCAGACCCCCGCCCCGAGCACGCCCCCGGCCCCGCCGCCCGAGCAGGCCGGCGCCGGCGTCACGCCCAACACCTTCCGCATGCCCACGGGCTCGGGCTGCTCCGGCGAGGTCGAGCGTTTCCAGGCGGTGATGGACAACGACCTCGCCACCGGCCACACGACGAAGGGCGTGCACACGCGGGTTTCGGCCGAGATTTCGACGGCCCGCTCGACCTGCGCCGCCGGCAACGAGGGCGGCGCGATCAGCCAGATCCGGGCGACGAAGGCGCGGTTCGGCTATCCGGGGTGAGGATTTGGCTGCCGAACCTCCGCGTCATCCCGGACAAGCCGCGAAGCGGCGCCGCTCCGGGATCCATCGGGGGGTGGGACGTAGCTCTATGATGGATCCCGGGACGACCTGCGGTCGCCCGGGATGACGGCGTGTTTCCTCACGCGACCGGACAGGTGCTACGCCACCAGCCCGCGCTTCTGCAGCAGCGCATCCGGCGTCGGCAGCCGCCCGCGGAACAGCCGGTAGGCCTCCGCCGCGTCGCGCGTGTCGCCGGCCGAATAGATGTAGCGCTTCAGCTTGCCGGCCAGCTCCGGCGCAAACACGTCGCCTGCCTCCAGGAAGGCGTTGAAGGCGTCGGCGTCCATCACCTCCGACCAGAGATAGCTGTAATAGCCGGCCGAATAGCCGTCGCCCGAGAAGACATGGGTGAAATGCGGCGTGCGGTGGCGCATCACCATGCCCTCGGGCATGCCGAGCCGCGAAAGCTCGGCCTTCTCGAAGGCCAGCGCGTCGATCTCGCCGGGCTCCTCCAGCGAATGGAAGGCGAGGTCGACCAGCGCCGAGGAGGTATACTCGACGGTGGCGCAGCCCTGGTTGAAGGTCTGGGCGCGCTTGATCGTCTCGATCAGCGCCTCGGGAATCGGCTCAGCCGTTTCGGCGTGCAGGCAATAGCTCTGCATCACCTCCTTCGTCAGGAACCAGTGCTCGTAGAGCTGCGAGGGCAGTTCGACGAAGTCGCGCGACACCGAGGTGCCGGCCAGGGACCCGTAGGTCACGTCCGAGAGCAGCCCGTGCAGCGCATGGCCGAATTCGTGGAACAGCGTGCGCGCATCGTCGATCGAGAGCAGCGCAGGCTTGCCCTCCGCCGGCTTGGCGAAGTTGCAGACATTGACGATGATCGGGCGGACCTCGCCGCCGAGCTTGCGCTGGCCGCGATAGGCGCTCATCCAGGCGCCCGAGCGCTTCGAGGCGCGGGCGAAATAGTCGCCGATGAACAGGCCGATATGCCGGCCGGTCGCGCTCTCCGTCACCTCCCAGATCCGCACATCCGGATGATAGCCCGCGAGATCGGTCCGCGCCGCGAAGGACAGGCCAAACAGCTTGCCGGCGACGTCGAAGGCGGCCGCGATGATCCGGTCGAGCTGGAGATAGGGCTTCAGCACGGCCTCATCGAGCGCATAGGTCTTCTGGCGCACCTTCTCGGCGTAGTGGCGCCAGTCTGAGGGGCGGATCGGGCCGTTCTCACCCTCGGCCTGCGCCAGCGCGGCCAAATCGGCGGCCTCCTGCGCGGCGCGCGCCTTGGCCGGCGTCCAGACCAGCTCTAGCAGCTCGCGGACATGCTCCGGCGTCTTCGCCATGGCGTCGTCGAGCTTGAAATGCGCGAAGGTCGCGTAGCCCAGAAGCTTCGCCTTCTGCGCCCGCAGCTTGACCATTTCGGCGACGATGGCGCGGTTGTCGCTGTCATTGCCGTTTTCGCCGCGCTTGCCCCAGGCAGCGAAGGCCTCCTCGCGCAGGTCGCGGCGTGTCGAGAAGGTCAGGAAGGGCTCGATCACCGAGCGCGACAGCGTCACCGCATGCTGGCCGGGGTGGCCGCGATCGGCCGCGGCGCGTGCCATCGCGGCGAGCAGGAAGGGCGGCAGTCCAGCCAGCCCCGCCTCGTCTTCGATCATCAGCGCATACGAGGATTCGTCCTTCAGCACGTTCTGGCTGAACTGGGTGCCCAGGCCCGCCAGCCGCTCGTTGATCGCGGCCAGACGCGCCTTGTCCTCGCCACCGAGCTGCGCGCCCGAGCGGATGAAGCCCCGATGCGTGCGCTCCAGCAGCCGCATCTGCTCGGAATCGAGCCCGAGCGCCTCGCGCTTGGCGAACACCGCATCGACCCGCGCGAACAGCGCAGGGTCCATCATGATCGCCGACCAGTGGCGCGAGGTCAGCGGCGAGAGCGCGCGCTCGATCGCCTGCAGCGCCTCGTTCGTGTCGGCCCCCGCCAGATTGTAGAACACGCCGCCGACGCGCGAGAGCGCCCGCCCGGCCCGCTCCAACGCCTCGATGGTGTTGGCGAAATCGGGCGCCGCAGGATCGGCCACGATCGCGGCCATCTCGTCCTTGTGCTTCGCCAGCGCCGCCTCGAAGGCCGGCTGGATATGCTCGGGCCGGATCACCGCGAAGGGCGGCAGGCCGAAGGGAGTGTCCCAGCGTGCGGCGAAGGGGTTGCCGGCCGGGAGCGGCAGCGCCTCGGGCACGGAGGCTTCGGACGAGACGGAGACGGGCGCGGTCATGGCATCGCTTTCGGCTGGCGGCGGCAGAGAGATCGGACGCCCGATCAATCCTGCGCGAAGATATGGCTCAGATAGGGCTTCATGAAGGGGGCCATGCGGTGCCGGTCGCAATCGGCGGCGCTGCGCAGGATCACGATGTCGTCGAGCTCCTGCTCCTCGAGGCCTTGCATGCGCGACAGCATCAGCGCGCGCGCCTCGTCGGCCGGCAGGGCGATCGTGAGCGGGCGCATGAAGGCGACGCGGCCGGGCGAGAACACGGCATGCCATCCCTCCCCGACCCGCACATCAGTCTCGGCCAGACCGGTCTCCTCGGCGAGTTCGCGCAGGACGCTGCCGGCGAGATCGACCGTGCCGTCGGCGCGCACATCGCTGCAATCCGGCGTGCCGGCGGCGAAATAGACCATGCCCGCATTGGCGGTATGCCCGCCCATGCGCCCGCACAGGAAGGCGCCGTCGGCCGCCCGCAGCGCGCCCATCGCGAAACCGTTGCGCAGCGCCGGGCCCGGATGGCCGGCGTCGCGCCAGGTCATGAAGGCGGCGTAGTCGGTCTCGAAATAACGCGCCTGGAACACGCCATCGGCGATCGCCGCGCGATGCTGCAGCAGGATGCGCCCGTTGAACATGGCGGGCTTGCCGGCACTGATCCTGGCCCAGTGCGCCGCGATCTGCGCCTCGTTATCGCGGGCGAAGGCCCAGTCATAGGGCTCGATCCGGGCGTCGATCCGGTCGACGCGGGCAATGTGCCCGTCGGAAAAGCGTTCGATGTCGTTGGTGTCCAGGCTCGCGGCGTCGGTCACAGCAGCACGCCCTCGCTGATGACGACGGCCGAGCCGCCGATCCGCGCCGAGACCAGCGCGCCTCCCGCCACCGTCAGCTCCAGCGTGATCTGCGAGGGCCGGCCCATCTCGTAGCCCTGCTCGATGACGAAGCGGTGCTCGCCATCCCCGGGCTTGTCGAACGCCATGATGGCTCCCGCGAAGGCTGCCGAAGCGCCGCCCGTCGCCGGATCCTCGACGATGCCGGCCCCCGGCCAGAACATGCGCGCGTGATAGTGGTGCCCGGCCTCGACAGTCTCGCGGCAGTAGACGAAGGCGTTCGGATGGGCGGCGGGCGTCATCACGGCGTCCCAGCGTCCGAGATCGAGCGCGATCGCGCCGATCGTGGCGAGATCGGCCACCGGCACCATGGTGAAGGGCACGCCGGCGGAGAACACGGCCGGGCGGTGGCCGGGCAGGCCGATGCGGCCGGGCTCGAGCCCGAGCACCGCGGCGATCTCGGCGGCGGCGGGCGCGGCCTCGCCTTCCTGCGGCAGGCGCGGCAGGGTGAAGGTCGCCTGCCCCGCGCGCTCTCCACTCACCGAGACGGCGCAGGGCACACGGCCGATCGGCTCCTCCAGCACCAGGATATCGGCGCCGCGGCCCTCCGCCCGGTCGCGAAGCGCCAGCAGCACCGCGGTGCCGACGGTGGGGTGCCCGGCGAAGGGCAGTTCGCGGCCGGGCGTGAAGATGCGCAGAGCGGCGCGGTGTCCGGCCTCCGCGGGTGGCTGCACGAAGACGGTCTCGGACAGGTTGAACTCGCGCGCGATCGCCTGCATCGCCGCCGTGTCGAGCCCGTCCGCGTCGAGCACCACCGCCAGCGGGTTGCCGGCATGGGGCGTAGCGGTGAAGACGTCGAGCGTGACGAAACGGCGGGCCATGACGGTCAGTCCTTCGGAATGGTCAGGTCGATGGTGAGCGGGCAATGGTCGGAGGCTTTGGGCCTGTCCCAGCCGATGCGTGGATAGCGGTCTGCGCTGGTGGCGAGCGCAGCGATGGACCGGTCGGGTTCGCGCGGGTCGAGCGGCACGCGATAGGGCAGCCCGCGGCGGATCATTCGTATGGCAGGAGCGGGATTGGCCGCAGCCAGCGCCGGCGACAGGAGGATATGGTCGAGCGGCATATGCGTCTCGACCAGTTGCTGGCGCACCTCCGACCAGTAGCGGCGGAAATGCGTCCAGCGCTCATGCGGCGGGATGGCTTCCATCGGATCGACGGCGAAATTGTCGAGCAACGGCTCGATTCCGCTCTCGCCCTCGTCGATTCGCTCAGCCAGCGGCCCCAGCCCGAAGCGGTAGGCGTTGAGATCGCCCAGCACGATCCAGTTCGCCTCGCGCCAGCCCTCGCCGAAATGCTGCTTGATCAGCCCTTTGACCGCGCGCGCCTCGGCCCGGCGCACCGGCAGGGTCGCCACCCGCCCATCGTCGCGGCCATTGCTCATCGATTTGAAGTGGCAGCCGAACAAGGCGAGGCTCCGGTCGCCGAAATCGAGCTCGACCTGCAGGCAGTCGCGCGCAAACACCTTGCCGTCGCGGTCGATCCCGAGCGCGGCGAGATCGCGGTCATGGACGCCGGCCGCAGCAAAACTGAGATCCTTGTGCGAGCGCACGCTCACCCGCTGCGGCGCCAGCAGATCGCGCCGCGCGGCGAAGCCGATATCGATGTTGCGGCGGTCGTTGCCGTCCAGCAGCGTGAAATGGCCGTAGCGGTGGTCGGCAATGCGGTGGACGTAATTGGCGAAGAAGGCCTGCAGGCTCGCCAGCGAATCGACCTCCTGCAGCATCCAGAGATCGGCATGCGCCTCAGCCAGAGCGAGCGCGGTCATCTGGCGCTTGTCATCCTCCAGCGCAACCGCCAGCGAACGCTCGACCGCGTCGCGCTCGTCGACGCGGGGGAAATGGAACAGCGACATGGCGGGCGCGGTATCGCTGCGCTCGCCCGAGGAGAAGCGATGGCGCGTCAGCAGGTTCTCGACGTTGAAGGTGCCGACGCGCAGTTTCATGACGTCTGACGCTGCCGAACGCGGTGCGGAACCGCACCGTCAGCCCGCCCGCAGCCCTCATCCTGAGGAGCCGCGCAGCGGCGTCTCGAAGGATGCTCCAGATGGATCACGAACCAGCTGGAGCATCCTTCGAGACGCGCTCCTGCGGAGCGCTCCTCAGGATGAGGGCTGAGTGAGGGGCGCTTCATCCCGCTCAGAGCTTCTCGGGCACGAACTGGTGCGTCGGCGTCACGAACTCGTCCTGCGCCGCGACCGTCAGGATTTCGCGGGAGCCCGCCTCCTTGGTGCGCTTGAGCAGGCCGTAGATCGAGGCCGCGGCCTTCGCGAGCGCGGCAGCCGCCGATTCCTCGCGCAGGTAATGCACGAAGAACAGTGCCGCGATCGCGTCCCCCGCGCCGTTGACGCTGACGTCGAGCTTGGGCGTGCGGACGCGGAAAGCGCCCTTCGCGTCGGCCGCCATCAGGTCGATCGAGTCGGCCGGCGTCTCGTCGGTGACGAGCGAGGTGACGAGCACGACCTTCGGCCCGGCATCGCGCAGCGCCTCGACCGCGCGATGCGCATCCGCGATCGTGCGAATCTCGATATCGGTCAGCAATTCGAGCTCGAACTGGTTGGGCGTGACGATGTCGGCAGCCGGCACCGCCTGTTCGCGCATGAACTCAGGGATGCCCGGCCGCACGAAGACGCCACGCCCGACATCGCCCATCACCGGGTCGCAGCAATAGACCGCCTTCGGATTGGCCGCCCGAACGCGCTCGACCGCCGAGAGGATGGCATGGCCGATATCGGCCGAGCCCATATAGCCCGAGAGCAGGCCGGTGCAGGACGGCAGCACGCCGCGCTCGGCGATGCCCTCCATCACCTCGTCGATCATGCCGCCGTCGAAGACGCGGCCCTTCCAGGCGCCGTAGCCGGTGTGGTTCGAGAACTGCACCGTATGGATCGGCCAGACCTCGACGCCCAGGCGCTGCATGGGGAAGACGGCGGAGGCGTTGCCGACATGGCCATAGGCGACATGCGACTGGATCGAGAGGATGTTCATGGGCATCTCGGCAGAGTCTGGGGGCGCAAGCTCTAACCGCTCGCGCGGCCGGACGGCAAATCGAAAGCCGTCATGGCCACCATCACCCAAGCTCAGGTCGCGCTCAGCCTCGCGACGCCGGCCGTGTCCGTGAACTGCGTGACGCTGGCGATCTTGCCGTCGGCAATCGTGAAGATGTCGACGATCTCGAACGGGGCGCTGCGGCCGCTCGGCTTGCAGGCGACATCGGCCCGCCAATGCAGGATGGCCCGGTCGCCATCGACGGTGAGGCCGAGTTCCTCGACATTGCTGAAGACATAAGCCGCGATCAGCCCGGCCATCTGCTCGCGCACGGCCTCGAGGCCCTCGGGCTGCCGGAAGGCCTCGGCGGCGGCGGGTCCGCCGACGAGCCGATAGCAGCATTGCGGATGGAAGAAAGCCATCAGCGCGTCGAGATCGCCGCGGTGGCGCGCGGCATAGGCATTCCGGATGAGGGCTTCGCTCGCGACGGTGTCCGCCATCTCGCCTCTCCCTGCGTCAGCCACGATACTGTCGCGCCGATGCGGCGGAGTGTCCACCCTGCGACCGCACATCCCGGTTGCCGCGGACCTGCGCGGGAGACCCGGCCCGGTCAGTGCCGATCCGCCTCGCGCGGCACCATCTTGTCCATCGTCGTGACGAGACTGTAGCGGAAGCCATCCGGCGCGTAATCCAGCCGGGCCTCACCGCCGAAGGTCTGCGCCACGATCCGCTCGATCAGGCGCGAGCCGAAACCCATCCGCCCCGGCGGATTCACGGGCGGACCGCCGCTCTCCACCCAGTCGAGCCTGAAAGGCTGTGCGTTGTCGGCAAGACCGGCTTCCCAGCCGAGATCGACACGCCCTCCCTCCGTCGAAAGCGCGCCATACTTCACGGCATTGGTGATCAGTTCGTTGATCGCCAAGGCCAGCGTCAGCGCCTGGTCGGCGCCGAGTTCGAGGGCCGGGCCGGACACCGACAGCCGCGCCGGCTCGATGCCATGCGGCGCCAGCGCGCTGCGGATCACATGGCCGATCGGCGCGCCGCTCCAGCTCGACTGGGTGAGAATGTCGTGCGCCTGTCCCAGCGTGGCGATGCGCTCGCCGAACGTCGCCTGCGCCTGCTGGAGCGAGGTGGAGGCGCGGAAGGTCTGGCTGGCGACGGCGGACACCATGGCCATCACATTCTTCATCCGGTGCGCCAGCTCGGTGTTGAGCAGGCGCGCATCGCGCTCCGCCTTCATCTTTCCGGTCGTCTCGATGACCGTATCGAGAATGCCGACCACGGCGCCGGTCTCGTCACGCACCGGGCTGTAGCAGAAGGTGAACCAGGTCTGCTCCGGCCGGCCGAACCGTTCCACAACCAGCGGCATGTCCTCGAAGAAGCTGGCCTCGCCCGCCAGGGCCTTTTCGGCGACCGGGGCCAGATCGTCCCAGACCTCCGGCCAGACCTTGGCGAAGGGGCGCCCGAGCGCCTCGGGCTTGGCGCCGAGCATCGGCCGATAGGCGTCGTTGTAGATGCTGATCAGCTCCGCCCCCCAGAACAGACATTTGGGGAAGCGCGAATTGACCATCGTGCCGACGCTGACCTTCAGCGCGGTCGGCCAAGCCGCGAGCGGTCCTAGCGGCGTCGCCGCCCAGTCATGTCTGCGAATGGCGTCACCCATGACGCCACCGCCCGTTAGGAAATCGTCAATCACGCGGACCTGTCGAGTGAACCCGGGAAGTCCCGAAACCCATGACGCAATTCAGTCGGCTGTATATGCAGGAACGATCCGCCCTGACGAAATGGCCGGCCCCAGCACCCTTTTTTGGGCTGGAGCCGGCAAAAATGCCACAAAAACGACGATGCCGGACTAGCTGCCGGCAGCAGCCTTCTTCGCGAAGGTATCGATGAAGGTCGTCTTGAGATCGACATTCGACGAGGCCAGCTCGGGGTCGAGCAGCTTGAGCGCGTCATACATGCTCTTCATCGCCTCGGGCGTGGAGACGCCGGTGCGCGAATAGCTTTCGAGCGAGTTCTTCACCGCCCGCAGATAGAGCGGCTTGTCGCCGAGATGGTATTCGGCCGGCACCAGATCGGCGACGTCCTCGGGCTTGGCGGTTTCCAGCCATTTCAGCGCCTTGACGAAGGCGTTGGCGAGCTTCTGCGTCGTCACCGGGTTCTTCGTGGCGAAGTCGCCCTTGAGATAGAGCACCGCCGCCGGGTTGGAGCCGCCGAAGAGCGCCTTGGTGCCGGCCTCCGTGCGGGTGTCGATCAGCGCCACGACATCGCCGTCGGCCTCGAGCTTCGAGGTCACGGGGTCGAGATGCGAGATGATGTCGACCTGCTTCTGCTTCATCGCCGCCACCGCGCTCGCGCCCGCGCCGACACCGATGATCGCGGCGTCGCTGGCCTTCAGCCCGGCCTTGACCATGGCGTATTGCGCCGTCAGCGCCGTCGAGGAGCCCGGCGCGGTGACGCCGATCTTGAGGCCCTTGAAATCGGCGGCCGACTTGACCTTGTCGGCGAGGTCCTTGCGCACCGCGATGGTGATGCCGGGAAAGCGGCCGAGCTCGACCACGGCGCGGATGTCCTGGCCCTTGGCCTGCATCCGGATGGTGTGCTCATAGGCGCCCGTGACGACGTCGACCGAGCCGCCGACCAGCGCCTGCAGCGACTTCGCGCCGCCGCCGAAATCGTTGATCTCGACGTCGAGCCCCTGCTCCTTGAAGAAGCCCTTCTTCTCCGCGACCGTCAGCGGGAGATAATACAGCAGCTGCTTGCCGCCGACGCCGAGCGTCAGCTTGGGCTTCTCGGCATTCTGCGCGAGCGCGGCATAAGGGGCGAAGCCCAGCGCGGTGGAGAGCGCTAGCGCAGCCAGCGCCGCGCGGCGTGAAATCGTCATGGGTGTTCCTCCGGTTGAGTGAATTGCGCTTCTGGATGAGCGCATTGGGAAACAGGTTAGGCGAGATCGGAGCCGGCGGGCAAGAACTGCGTCATTCTCGGGCGAAGCGCAGCGCAGACCCGAGAATCTCCGGGCAGAGATGCTCGGGTCTGCGCCCGAGCATGACGCGGCTTCAGCCTCACACCGTCGTCGAACTCTGCCCCGGCCGCCAGACCAAAAGCCGCTTCTCGACCATGGTCACCACGGAATCGATCGCGATCACGAAGATCATCAGGATGACCATGCCGGAGAACACGCCGGTGACGTCGAAGACGCTCTCGGCCTCCTGGATCTTGTAGCCGAGCCCCGCAGACGAGCCGAGATATTCGCCGACCACCGCACCGATCAGCGCAAAGCCGACCGAGGTGTGCAGGGACGAGAACATCCAGGTCAGCGCGGAAGGCCAGTAGACGTGCCGGAACAGCTGGCGCTCGTTCATGCCGAGCATGCGAGCGTTCGCCAGCACCGTCGGCGAGACCTCGCGCACGCCCTGGTAGACGTTGAAGAAGACGATGAAGAAGACGAGCGTGAAGCCGAGCGCCACCTTCGACCAGATGCCCAGGCCGAACCAGAGCGCGAAGATCGGCGCCAGCACCACGCGCGGCAGGGCGTTGGCCGCCTTAATATAGGGGTCGAACACCGCCGCCAGCAGTTGCTGGCGGGCGAAGGCGAAGCCGAAGAAGATGCCGGCCGCCGAGCCGATGACGAAGGCCAGCACAGTCTCCGTCAGCGTGATGCCGATATGCCAGTAGATCTCTGTCCCGGTCAGCTGGTTCCAGGTCCGACCGATCACGGCGGCCGGTGTCGAGAAGAAGAACTGGATCGTCTTGACCTCGCCCATGATCGGATAGGCGGTGACGACATGCCAGATCAGCAGGAAGACGACCATCACCATCGCCTGAAGAAACAGGAGTTTGGCGCGCTTCATGACGCGGCTCCCTCGACCAGTTCGCGCCCGTCGCCCATCGCATAGGCCTTCTGCACCTCGACGCGCAGCGAGGCCCAGATGTCGCGGTGGATTTCGTGGAAGGCCTTCTCCAGCCGGATCTCGGCGATGTCGCGCGGACGCGGCAGGCTGACCCGGTAGTCGGCGACGATGCCCGCCGCCGGCCCCGCCGACATCACCACCACCCGGTCCGACAGCGCGATCGCCTCTTCCAGATCATGCGTGACGAAGATCAGCGCCTTTTTGTCCCTCGACCAGAGATCGAGCAGGAGATTGCCCATGATCTGGCGGGTCTGCGCGTCGAGCGGCCCGAAGGGCTCGTCCATCAGCAGGATTTCAGGATCGCGGATCAGGACCTGCGCCAGCGCCACGCGCTTGCGCTGCCCGCCCGAGAGCATGTGCGGATACCGATCGACGAAGGCGCGCAAGCCCACCCGCGCCAGCCATTCCCGGGCGCGCCGGTCGGCCTCCGCGTCGGGCACGCCCATCGGCTCGAGCGCGACCTTGACGTTGTCGAGCGCCGTCTTCCACGGCATCAGCGCATCGGCCTGGAAGAGGTAGCCGGCCCGGCGGTTCAGCCCCGACAGCGGCTTGCCGAAGATCGTGACGGTGCCGGCCGACGGCGTCAGCAGCCCGGCAGCCGCGTTGAGCAGGGTCGATTTTCCGCAGCCGGTCGGTCCGACCACCGAGACGAATTCGCCCGGCGACACCGCGAGGTCGATCCCCGTCACCGCCTGGTAGCGGTTGCCGCCGTCGAGATGGAAGGTGATGTCGAGCCCACCGAGCGCGACCGCCGCTGCCGGCTCTGGCGAAGCGGCGCGCGGCGACAGACCGATTCCGCCCGCAGCACCCTGCGGGTTGTGTTGCAACGCCATGAATCCCGTTTCCTCGTCGGCATCCGGCGCTCTTGGCGGCGCTGGCCGAACCTTGATGGCAATCGTTGTCGGGAGATTAGGGCATCGCGGCGCGAAGGCAACGGCGTCGGGCGACGGCCCAGCACCTCCGCACACCCGAATGTCAGCGTGCGGTCGGTTGCATTGGTCTGGCGGGGCGGCGATAAGCCTCCACTTTCCGCAAGCGAGCGCCCCGAACGACCATGGCCCAACTCGAACTCTGGATGCAGGCGCTGGTGCAGTTCATGCAGGCGAATCAGAGCTGGGCCGTGCCCATCGTCTTCCTGATCGCCTTTGCCGAATGCGTCGCGATCCTGTCATGGCTGGTTCCGGCCACCGTGTTCTTCACCGCCTTCGGCGCGGTCGCGGGCGCATCCGGCCTCAACCTCGTGCCGATCGCGTTTGCGGCGGCAGCCGGTGCCGGCATCGGGTTCTGGATTTCGTACTGGGCCGGCCAGGTTCTGGGCCCCCGTGTCGACGACTACTGGCCCTTCAACAAGAACCCGCAGATGCTGGAGAAGGGCCATGTCTTCTTCGAGAAATGGGGCGTCGCCAGCATCCTGATCGGGCATTTCTTCGGGCCGCTGCGGGCGGTCGTCGCCATCGTCGCGGGCATCGTCAACATGCCGTTCTGGCCGTTCCAGATCGCCAACTGGCTGGCCTCGATGGCCTGGGGCTTCGGCTTGATCTATGGCGGCGGCACGCTGGCGGAGATGGCCAAGCAAAGCGGCATGCTGTCGCGCTAGCGGGGGCTCCCCGTCAGGCGAGCCCCAGGATCACGGCGGCCAGAAGCGCAAGCGAGAGGGCGAGCGCGACCCCGGCCATCGTCGTCGGATGCATCAGTCTCGATAGCGTCATCGCGATCTCCCTGGTGCAGCGCGACCTCTCGGACGAGGGCCTGCCGGCGACAACCGTGCCACCCCCCGCAACTCCGAAAAGCCGGCGTCAGGCAACGGCCTCGACCACGAACCAGGCGACGATCGCCAGCACGAGGCCGCCCACCAGAACCATCAGCACGGGCGCACCGAGAAAGCCCTGGCGACCCTCGACCGGCGTCTCCACTGCCGGGCTCGCATTGGTGTGATCGTCGGCCCGCATCGGGGGCACCTTCGTGCCGTGCTCGGGGCCTTCGGTTTGCGTCTTGGCCCGGTCCGTCGCTTCGTTGGTCATGGTCGCGTCCTTTGTGACGGTCAGCCCGGAATCAGGCCCAGAAAGGTGTTGAAGAGCAGCGCCACCGCCAGCCCGCCGAGGAGCGCGCTCAGCAGCGGCCAGTCCTCGTCACGATCGGGGCGGGCGACGTCGCTGCGATCCCGCGCAGCGTTGCTCGCCTCGTGGCGCCTGCGCTGTTCGAAGGCCTCGTCGTTCATTGGCATCAGCCCGCTCCCATCTGTCCTGTGAGCTGAAAACGCAGACGAGCGGCATCGGTTCCTCATTCGTTAACGGGCCGCAGCCGAGCCAACGAAAAGGGCGGGCGCATCGCTGCGCCCGCCCTTTCGGGATTTTCAAAAACGGTGCAGGAACCGAGGCTTACACGCTGACCCTGAATCGTTTTGTCAATGACCGGCTCGCCTGGTGCCGATGACCGCCTTGGGAGCGGCCACCGCACTCGGGCACCGTCGATCAGTTCTTGGTCTTATCAACCAATGCCTTGGCCTTGATCCAGGGCATCATGTCGCGAAGCTTGGCGCCGACTTCCTCGATCGGGTGGGCGGCGTAGCGGGCACGGGTCGCCTTGAACGAGGTCTGGTTGACCTTGTTCTCCAGCATCCAGTCGCGGGTGAACTTGCCCGACTGGATGTCGGTCAGCACGCGCTTCATCTCCGCCTTGGTCTCGGCCGTGATGATGCGCGGGCCGGTGACGTACTCGCCGTACTCGGCCGTGTTCGAGATCGAGTAGTTCATGTTCGCGATGCCGCCCTCATAGATCAGGTCGACGATCAGCTTCACCTCGTGGAGGCACTCGAAATAGGCCATTTCGGGGGCGTAGCCCGCTTCCGTCAGCGTCTCATAGCCGGCCTTGATCAGCTCGACGAGGCCGCCGCAGAGCACGACCTGCTCGCCGAAGAGATCGGTCTCGCACTCTTCCTTGAAGGTCGTCTCGATGATGCCGGCGCGACCGCCGCCATTGGCCGAGGCATAGGACAGGCCGAGGTCATGGGCGTTGCCGGTGGCGTCCTGGTGGATCGCGATCAGCGTCGGCACGCCGCCGCCGCGCTGATACTCGGAGCGCACGGTGTGCCCGGGGCCCTTGGGGGCGACCATCAGCACGTCAAGGTCCTTGCGCGGCTCGATCAGGTTGAAATGCACATTGAGGCCGTGGGCGAACAGCAGCGCGGCGCCCTGCTTCATGTTGCCATGCAGTTCGTCGCGATAGATGTCGCCCTGCAGTTCGTCGGGGGTCAGCATCATCATGATGTCGGAGACCTTGGCGGCCTCGGTCGGGGTCATCACGGCAAAGCCGGCCTCTTCGGCCTTCTTGCGGGTGGCGGAGCCCGCCTTCAGGGCGATGACGACGTCCTTGACGCCGGAATCGCGCAGGTTCAGCGCATGGGCATGGCCCTGCGAGCCGTAGCCGACGATGCAGACCTTCTTGCCCTTGATCAGGTTGATGTCGGCATCACGATCGTAATAGACGCGCATGGGAGTGGTCCTTCCTTGGGTTTGGCTTTGGGAACGGGTGGTTTCTTCAGGCTTCCGGTGCGGCTGTCATCCGTCCGTAAAGGGTGAGGAACTGATCTGTGGCGCGGGCGGCGTCGCGCGCCACCTCGTCGGGACCGAGCGTGAGGCCGTCGCCGAGCAGAAGGCGGATCTGCACGTCGCGCCCCACAAGGCCGAAGAAAGTGCGGAACGCCGTCTCGGAATCGTCAAAAGCCAAAAGCCCCGCCTCCCGACCGGCCTCGAGCACCGGCCGCAGCCGCTCGCCGATGGCAAAGCGCCCGTTCTCCAGCACGATGCCGCCGAGATTGCTCTTGCGCGACGCTGCATGGCCGATCGCCAGGCGGTTGAGCGCGATCGATGTCGGGCTCGAGATCACCGCGAGCCAGGTTTCGGCAAACCCTTTCAGGCTGTCGCGCAAGGTGGCGATGTCGAGCGTCGGGCGGTCATAGCGCCCGGCGCGCACCCGGGCCGCCTGCCAGCGCACGGTCGCAGTGAGCAGCCCGTCGCGGTCGCCGAACCATTTGTAGAGCGTCTCCTTGGAGCAACTCGCCCGGCGCGCCACGGCGGTCATGGTAAGCTGGTCGCCCTCCTCCACCATCAACGACAGGACAGCGTCCAGCACGGCCTGCTGCCGCGCCGTCGGCTCGTCGGTGTCCGCGATGATCTGTGTCGCCGCCATGAGGGCCCGGGCCAGGAGGAGTTGCCGTACCGTACGTTACGGTTCGGCTGGATAGCGTAGCCTGCTCACCTTCGCAAGGGATTTCGTCGTCGCGGGATCGTGCCTCTCGGCGGCCCGCCGGCTCAGACCGCCACGCTACAAACCCGCCGCCTGCTGGCTCGCCATCCGCTGCAGGAAGATCGCCGCAACCGTGAGGATGAAGCCGGCCCACCATAAAGGCGAGCGCAGGCTCGAGCTGCTGCCGGGGGGCGGCGCCGGGATCTGGCCCCTCACGCGCTGCAGGATCGGCCAGGCGAAACAGGCCAGCCCGGCGATGCCGAGCCCGAGGGCAATCTGTTCGAGATTCATCGTCATCGAGCACCAGCGAATGCGAGGAGAAGCTGTCGAGCGAGCTGGGTGACGTCATCAGGCAGGCGGCCGGCATAGCGAAACCGCCGGACCCGCCGATCGACCATCCGCGCCTGATCCACCAGAATGGTGCCTGATACGACGCAGCCTTCGGGGATCATCACCTTGGTCGGCCAGGGCACCGAATTCGAGGTGATGGGACAGATCAGGACTCTGCTCGACACGTTGTGCAGCATCGCGTCGGACAGGACCAGCGCCGGGCGCCGTCCCGACTGCTCGGACCCCAGCACGGGGTCGAGATCGACCCAAAACACGTCGCCCGGCTCAGGCTCCGGGCTTGCGTGGATTGTAGTCGTCATAGATCACTTCCGAACCCATATCCCGGCCCCAATCCCAATCGTCCTTGGGCTCGTTCTCAGGCCCGAGGCGCTTGATCTCGGACACGATCCACTCGAGCGTGATCGGGTCGGGCATGCCATTGAGTTCCCGCACCGACTGGGGACGATTGGGCGCCAGCATCACCGACTGCCCCTCCACGGACACATCGACCGTCATCCCCGGCTTG
Organism: Allobosea sp.; assembly: GCF_030695125.1. Classification (GTDB taxonomy): domain Bacteria; phylum Pseudomonadota; class Alphaproteobacteria; order Rhizobiales; family Beijerinckiaceae; genus Allobosea. The sequence continues at coordinate 124,916 of NZ_JAUYTP010000068.1, forward strand.
AGCCCGAGTTGCTCCACCACGGCCTTCGGCAACCGCACCGCGGTGCTGTTGCCCCATTTCGCGACCTGAACCTTCATGGCCTCGCTCCTTGCCGGATATCCATAGCATCCGGCCCGGATATCCGCCAATCACATCGCCTCGGGGCCGCGGCTCATGGCGGCGATGCCGGTGCGCGAGACCTCGGTGAGCCCCACCGCCGTCATCAGCTTGATGAAGCGCTCGATCTCCTCGGTGGAGCCGGTCAGCTCGAAGACGAAGGAGGTCAGCGAGGCGTCGAGCGTGCGCGCGCCAAAGGCGGCAGCCAGCCGCATCGCCTCGACGCGGTGCTCGCCCTTGCCGACGACCTTGACCAGCGCGAGTTCGCGCTCCAGCGCCTCGCCCTGCAGGGTCAGATCGACGACGCGATGGACCGGCACCAGCCGGTCGAGATGCGCCTTGATCTGGTCGATGACATTGGCGGTGCCCGAGGTCACGACCGTGATGCGCGAGATATGCGCGTCATGCTCGGTCTCGGACACGGTCAGGCTCTCGATGTTGTAGCCCCGGCCCGAGAACAGCCCGGCGATGCGCGCCAGCACGCCCGGCTCGTTGTCGACGATGACCGCCAGCGTGTGGCGGGCGACGGGCTGCGCAACGGGCGCGTTGGGATAATGCGACGACGTGTTCATGAGGACGCTCGGCTGCGACTGAGGGAGGGACGAAAATCGGTCAGGACGGGCTCGTTTGCCTCGTCCTCGGCCACGATCCAGGGCTCGGCAAACGCGCCGAGCCGCCAGGACTGGAAGCCTTGCGTCGCCTGCACGGCGTCGCAATAGGCGGCACTGACGGGGTCGAGCGCGATGGAATAGCCCGAGAACCGCGCCGTGACCGGCGCAAACATCGCATCCGCTGCCGTGAAGGCCCCGAAGAGAAATGGCCCCTCCCCGCCGAAGCGCTCGCGCGCCTCGCGCCAGATTGCGCTGATCCGCGCGACATCGAAGGCGACCTTCGGGCCGCGATCGCGCGCGGCATGCACCCAGGCGAGGTTCATCGGGCAGGCGCCGCGCAAAGCCTGGAAGCCCGCATGCATCTCGGCCGCAACCGAGCGGGCCATGGCCCGGGCTGCCGGGTCGCGCGGCCAGATCGCCAGATCGGGCCGCATATCGGCGACATGGTCCATGATCGCCAGCGACTCCCAGACCTGGATCTCGCCATCGATCAGCGCAGGCACCTTGCCGGCCGGCGTGAAGGCGGACACCGCGCGCTTCCAGTCCGGGTCGTCGAAGGTGCGCCCGAACGGGATCAGAACCTCCTCGAAGGGGATGCCGAACGCGGTGAGCAGCAGCCAGGGCCGCAGCGACCAGGACGAGTAGTTCTTGTTGGCGATGACCAGCTTCATGCCGCGCGGCTCTCCGCCGCGAGCGCGAAATCGAGCGCGGCCGCGACATGCAGCGCCGTCGTGTCGAACACCGGGACAGCGACATCGCGCTGCGAGATCAGCAGGCCGATCTCGGTGCAGCCGAGGATGACGCCGTCGGCCCCCTGCCCGGCCACGGCAGCGGCGATGATCTCGCAATAGCGCGCTTTCGAGGCAGGCTCGATCCGGCCGCGGCAGAGCTCCTCATAGATGATGCGGTGGATCTCGGCGCGCTCGGCCTCGCCGGGCACGACCGCGTCGACGCCATGGGCGAGCAGCCGGTCGCGGTAGAAGCGCTGCTCCATCGTGAAGCGCGTCGCCAGCAGCAGGGGCCGGCGCGAAGGCGTGCGCATCACCGCCTGGGCGGTGACGTCGCCGAGATGCAGGAAGGGGATGCGCGTCGCCGCGGTGATCTGGTCGGCGAGCTTGTGCATGGTGTTGGTGCACAGCAGGAGGCAGCCCGCACCGGCCCGCTGCAGGCGCCGCGCGCTCTCGGCCAGCAGCCGACCAGCCGCGTCCCAGTCACCCACCGCCTGCATTTCCGCGACCGGCGAAAAATCAAGCGAATGCAGCAGGATGTCGGCCGAGTGCAGCCCACCCCGCCGCCCCCGGACGCCCTCGTTGAGCTGCCGGTAATAGACCGCCGTCGATTCCCAGCTCATCCCGCCGATCAGGCCGATGGTCGTCATGGTATCCCTCCCCCGCCACGCCAGCCTCGTCATTCTCGGGCCTGACCCGAGAATCCCGCGCAGGATGAAACAACCCATCCGGCCTGAGATGCTCGGGTCAGGCCCGAGCATGACGGTGAGGCGTCACACCAGCTGCTTGCCCTTGGCGTCGATGATCTCGCCGGTGTCGCCCTCGAAATCGGGCAGGATCATCTCGTTATGAGCCTTGCCCGACGGGATCATCGGGAAGCAGTTCTCCTGCTTGGCGACGAGGCAGTCGAAGATGACGGGCTTGGGCGTCTCGATCATCTCCATGATCGCGTCGTCGAGCGAGGCCGGATCCGAGCAGCGGATGCCGTGCCCGCCAAAGGCCTCGGCCAGCTTCACGAAATCGGGCAGGGATTCCGAATAGCTCTCGGAATAGCGGCCACCATGCAGGAGTTCCTGCCACTGCCGCACCATGCCCATATACTCGTTGTTGAGGATGAAGATCTTGACCGGCAGCCGGTACTGCACCGCCGTCGACATCTCCTGCATGTTCATCAGGATCGAGGCTTCGCCGGCGATGTCGATGACGAGCGCCTTGGGATGCTTCATCTGGACGCCGATGGCGGCCGGCAGGCCGTAGCCCATCGTCCCCAGGCCGCCCGACGTCATCCAGCGGTTGGGCTCCTCGAAGCGGTAGTACTGCGCAGCCCACATCTGGTGCTGGCCGACCTCGGTGGTGATGTAGGTGTCGCGGTTCTTGGTCAGCTCATAGAGCCGCTCGATCGCATATTGCGGCTTGATGACCGATCCGGACTGCTTGTAGGCGAGGCTCTGGCGCGCGCGCCAGCCATCGATCTGCGTCCACCAAGCGGTCAGCGCGGTCTTGTCGATCTGGGGCGAAGTCTCGCGCCAGACGCGGACCATGTCCTCGAGCACATGGGCGCAGTCGCCGACGATGCCGATGTCGACCTTGACCGTCTTGTTGATCGAGGATGGATCGATGTCGACATGGATCTTCCGCGAGCGCGGCGAGAATCCGTCCAGGCGGCCGGTGATGCGGTCGTCGAAGCGCGCACCGATATTGATCATGACGTCGCAGTCATGCATCGCGAGATTGGCCTCGTAGGTGCCGTGCATGCCGAGCATGCCGAGCCACTGCTTGTCGGCGGCGGGATAAGCGCCGAGCCCCATCAGCGTCGAGGTCACCGGGAAACCGGTCAGCCGCACGAGTTCGCGCAGCAGCGCCGAGGCGTGCGGGCCGGCATTGATGACGCCGCCACCGGTGTAGAACACCGGCTTCTTCGCCTTCGCCATCAGTTCGACCGCCGCCCTGATCTTGTTCAGGTCACCCTTGACGGTCGGGCGATAGGTCTTGTGCTGGTTGTCGCGCGGCCGGCTGTAGAGCCCGGTGGCGAACTGGATGTCCTTGGGGATGTCGATGACGACCGGCCCCGGTCGGCCATTGGCGGCGACGAAGAAGGCCTCGTGCAGGATGCGCGGCAGGTCCGCGATGCTCTTCACCAGGTAGTTGTGCTTGGTGCAGGAGCGCGTGATGCCGACCGTGTCGCATTCCTGGAAGGCGTCCGAGCCGATCAGATGCGTCGGCACCTGGCCAGTGATGACGACGAGCGGGATCGAATCCAGCAGCGCGTCGGTCAGGCCGGTGACCGCATTGGTCGCACCGGGGCCCGAGGTGACGAGAACGCAGCCGACCTTGCCGGCCGTCGAACGGGCATAGCCCTCGGCGGCATGGACCGCACCCTGCTCGTGGCGGACGAGAATGTGCTTGACCTTCTCCTGCTGGAACAGCGCGTCGTAGATCGGCAGCACGGCGCCTCCGGGGTAGCCGAACAGATGTTCGACGCCCTGATCCTGAAGCGCGCGGACGACCATTTCGGCACCGGTCATCATCTCGCTCATAACGCTCTCCTGCGGCAGTTTGGTGGGATAGGGGGTCGAAAACGGGCAATAAAAAAGGCCCTCGAAGGGCCTGGACATGCGCTGGCGTCGGGAAGACGCGGTTCCATCAAGAACCGGCCCCTACCAGCGCACCCCTACGATAATAAGCTTGCGCATCGCGCTTCGACCCTTTGCGAATGTTGCGTCACGCTAGTCGACGGCTGCCCGGCGGTCAAGGGTTAAGGCCCGCCCGCGCGCGACGCCCCCAGCGGATCGGGTAAAAGCCGTTCCGCAACGGAACACTTTATCAACGACGTGTTGCTAGCGTTCATCGCCAGAGCCTCGAGACGAGAATGTATCAGGAAGTTCACACGGAGAACATCGAGGCCCGTGCCCATGCGGCAGAGGTGGCCGAGTTGTTGGAGCGCTTCAGACGAAGCGCGCAGGGCCCGGCTGGCGTGCCCTATGAGGACTTTTGCAACGAGGTGATGGCGGATTTCGGCGCGGATCTCATGATCCTGGCGCCGACCGGCGATGGCGACTATCTGCACGTCCATTACGGGCGCGAGATCGTGCGCTACGCCGGTGGCAGCCGCATGGGCGAGCGCGTCTCGACGATGACGCCCCAGGTGGCACGCTTTACCATCGCCTGTTGCGACCGGGCTCTCGCCGACGGGAAGCCCAGCTACACCATCCATCGGTCGCTCAAGACGGTGCGGGTCTGCCTTTGGGAAAGGCTGGTCATGCCGGCGACCTCCCGCGACGGCGGCCGCTTCCTGCTTGTCTTCAGCCGGCCGCTCCAGTTTCGCGAGGAGCTGCTGACCACCGTGCTCGACACCTCGCCCTCCGGCATCGTGGCGCTGCGTGCGATCCGTGACCATGAGGGGCATATCGAACGCACGGTGATCATCACCGCCAACCGCCGCGCCGCGGCCCTGGCCGGTTGCGAGGGTGAGGGCCTGCTCGACAGCGACGCCCAGGTCAGCCTGCCCTTTCTGGCCGAGGCCACCGTCTGGCGGCGCTGCCTCTATGCGATCGAGCTGCGCCGCACCGACATGATCGAGGCCAGCTTCACCTCGGACGGGCGGACGATATGGCTGCAGATCGCGGTCGCACCGCTGGGTGACGGGCTGGTCCTGACCATCACCGACATCTCCGATCTGATCGTCGCCAACCAGACCCTGCAGAGCCGCGCCGCGACGCTGGCGCTGGAGATCGGCCGCGAGCGCGCCACCCGTCGCGCGCTTTCCCAGGAGATCGGCCAGCGCGAGGAGCGTGAACAGGAGCTGCGCCGCCTCGCCGAGACCGATCCCCTGACGGCGTTGCTGAACCGCCGGTCCTTCACCGAAAAGGCTCATGCCGCCATCCATGCCTGCGAGGCGGCCGGCACCGACATCTCGCTCATCGTCGTCGACCTCGATCATTTCAAGGCGGTCAACGACAGTTTCGGCCATCCGGCGGGCGATGCCGTGATCCGCGCCTTCGCCGATCTCCTGCTGGGCCAGGTCCGCAACGAGCGCGACCTGGTGGGCCGCTTCGGCGGCGAGGAATTCGCCATCCTGCTGCCGGGCGCCGATCTCGAAGCCGCGCTGCGCATCGCCCTGCGCATCCAGGACATTCTGGCCTCCCGCCGCTTGCCGGTGTCAGAGACCCTCGCGCTGCAGGTCTCGGCCAGCCTCGGCATCGCCACCCACCAGAAGCGGGAAACCCTGTCGGCTTTGATCGAACGCGCCGACAAGGCGCTTTACCGCGCCAAGCACGATGGCCGTCGCTGCATCCGCATCGCCGACCCCGACCTGTCGGTCGCCGCCTGAGGCCTCAGACGCCGGCGTCGAGCGCGCGCAGCGCGACATCGCGCGCCTCTTCGGGGGCGACCGCGAGCCAACCCGGCATCTGGTGGCGAAACCAGGTGACCTGGCGCTTGGCATAGGCCCGCGTATCGGCCTGGCCGCGGGCGATCGCCTCATCCAGCCTGAGCCGGCCGTCGAGATGGGCGATCAGCCCCGGCACGCCATGGGCCCGCATCACCGGCAGCAGCGGGTCGAGCCGGCGTTCGCGCAGGGCCGCGACCTCGTCCAGCGCGCCCTGCGCCATCATCGCCTCAAAGCGCCTGTCGATGCGCTGGCGGACCTCGTCCCGCTCGGGCGCGACGAACAGCTTGAGCATCGGGGCGCCATCGAGCGGCCCGGGATGGCGTTCCCCCTGGAAGCTCGCGATCGAACGGCCGGTCGCGATGAACACCTCGAGCGCCCGCATGATCCGCATCCTGTCGGCCGGCTTCAGCCGCTCGGCCATCTCCGGGTCGCACCGGCCGAGTTCGGCATGCAGGACGAGCGTGTCCTGGTCGGCGACGCGCTCGCGGAAGGCCGTCCGAACGTCCTCCGGCACAGGCGGGATCGCCGAAAAACCGTCGGTCAGCGCCTTGAAATACAGCCCCGTGCCGCCAACCAGCACCGGCACGCCGCCGGTCCCCGCGATCTCCGCCAGCACGGCCTCGACATCGGCGACATAGCGCATGGCCGAGTAGTTCACCGCCCCGTCGACATGGCCGTAGAGCCGATGCGGCACCGTCGCCTCCTCGGCCATCGTCGGACGGGCCGTGAGCACCCGCAGATCGCCATAGACCTGCATCGAATCGGCGTTGACGACCGTGCCGCCCAGCGCCCGCGCGATCGCGATGGCCAGCGCCGACTTGCCGCTGGCGGTCGGACCTGCGATGAGCACCGCCCTGATCCCCTGCGTTGCTCCCGTCACCTGACCAGGCCCTTCCCATGCTCGTCGCGACACTGGTTTCCGCCCATGGACAGGCCCTGCTCGACGACTCCCTGCTGAAGCGCCTCGAAACGGTCCCCGGAGCGCTGCGCAGCCAGCGCCTCGACGGCGCCATCGCCGCCGACCTCTTCGCGGAAGCGCGCGATGCGCGCAAGCTCGAAGCCGATCTGCGGGGGCTGCTCGGCGAAGCCGCAATCGACATCGTCGTGCAGCCCGCCGCGACGCGCCGCAAGGCGCTGTTCCTCGCCGACATGGATTCGACCATGATCGGCCAGGAATGCATCGACGAACTCGCCGCCTATGTGGGCTTGAAGGAGAAGGTCTCCGGCATCACAGACCGTGCCATGCGCGGCGAGATCGCCTTCGAGCCGGCGCTGCGCGAGCGCGTCGCGCTGCTGAAGGGCGTGCCGCTCTCGGTCGTCGCGGAGATCATCGCGCAGCGCATCACCCTGACGCCGGGCGGGCGTGAACTGGTCATGACGATGGCCCGCCACGGCGCTTACACCGCTTTGGTCTCGGGCGGCTTCACCGTCTTCACCGGCCCGATCAGCGCGACGATCGGCTTCGACGAGCATCGTTCCAACACCTTGCTCGCGGAAGACGGCGTGCTGACCGGCGCCGTCGCCGAGCCGATCCTCGGCAAGCAGGCCAAGCTCGATGCGCTCGTTGAACTGCGCAGCAGCCGCGGGCTGACGCCGGCTCAGACTCTGGCGGTCGGCGATGGCGCCAACGACCTCGCCATGCTCGGCGAGGCCGGCCTCGGCGTCGCCTTCCGCGCCAAGCCGGCGGTCGCCGCGGCCGCTCATGCGCGGCTCGACCATGCCGATCTCACCGCGCTGCTCTATGCGCAGGGCTATACGGGTGCGGAGATCGTCCGGGGGTAAACCGTCAGCGTCCCTGTGCTGCCGTCATCCTGGACCAGCCGCGAAGCGGCGCAGCCGGGATCCATCGTAGGGCCCGGTCGCGATCTATGATGGATCCCGGCCGGCCTTCGTCCGTCCAGGATGACGCCGGTGAGGACCGACCACTTTCAGTCCACGATGAACAGCTTCGCGCCGGTCGCCGTGCTGGAGCGATGCGCCTCGGCGCCGTCGGCGACCTGGTAGCTCATGCCCGCGGTGAGCGGCATCACTCGCCCGTCCTCCAGCGTCGTCTCCATCGAGCCCTCGAGGCACAGGATGATGTGGCCCTTGGAGCACCAATGGTCGGCGACATAGCCGGGCGAGTACTCGACCATGCGGACGCGGACCCGGTTGTCCGCCGGGCCGAAATACTGCGTGCGCCAGAACGCTTCGCCGACATCGCCGGCATGCCGCTCGGCGGGCACGGTGGACCAGTCGGTGGTCACGAAGGGGATGTCGCTCAGTTTCATGGGGCTTCTCCGGTCGCAGCGGCTCGACTCTGCCACTGCGATGCACAGGCGACCAATGCATATCAGCGATGGGCGCGATCACCCGAACGCAAAAGGGCGGCCACAGGGGCCGCCCTCGAACAGGCACGGTGGAGCCGAAGATCAGTTCATCGACACGGCGACGAAGCGGACCTCGCCCTGGGCGTTGGAGACCAGAAGCAGGGCCGACTTCTTGCCCTCCTTCTTCAGCGCATCGATGCGCTTGGTCACGTCCTCCGGCGAGTTGACCGCCTCCTGGCCGATCTCGACGATCAGTTCGCCGACCTGAACACGCTTGTCGGCGGCGTTCGAGTTCGGATCGACCTTGGTGACGACCACACCCTTGACGCCCTCCTTGATCGAGTAGCGCTTGCGCAGCTCCTCGGTCTGCGGCGAGAATTCGAGACCGAGCGCCGCGGTGACTGCAGGCTTGGCCGGTTCGGCCGGAGTGCGCGCCGAGGCCGGCTGGACCTTCTCGCCATCCTCGAGACGGCCGAGCTTGACCGTCTTCACCTCTTCCTTGCCCTTGCGCATGATCGTGACCGGCACGTCCTTACCGACCGGTGTCGCGGCGACGATGCGCGGCAGGTCGCGGGAATCCTTGACCTCCTTGCCGTCGAACTTGGTGATCACATCGCCGACGTCGAGACCGGCCGGCTTGCCCGGGCCCTTCTCGTCGACACCGGCGACGAGCGCGCCGCGCGCCGTGCCCAGGCCGAGTGCCTCGGCCGTGGCGTCATCGACGCTCTGGATGCGCACGCCGAGCCAGCCGCGGCGGGTCTCGCCGAAATCGCGCAGCTGGTCGACGATCGTGGTCGCCAGCGAGGACGGCACGGCAAAGCCGATGCCGACCGAACCGCCCGTGGGCGACAGGATCGCCGTGTTGATGCCGATGACTTCGCCGGCCATGTTGAACAGCGGCCCACCCGAATTGCCCTTGTTGATGGCCGCGTCGGTCTGGATGTAGGTGTCGTAGGGGCCCTGCTGGATATCGCGGTTGCGCGCCGAGACGATGCCCGACGAGACCGAACCGCCGAGCCCGAACGGATTGCCGATCGCCATCACGGGATCGCCGATGCGCATCTTGTCGGAATCGCCGAACTTCACCGCCGGCAGCGGCTTGTCGTGCTTCACGCGCAGGACCGCGAGGTCGACCTTGGCGTCCTTGCCGACGACCTCGGCCTTCAGCCGCAGGCCGCTGTTGAAGATCACCGTGATCTCGTTGGCGTCGCCGATGACGTGGTTGTTGGTGACGACGAGGCCCGAGCCGTCGATCACGAAGCCCGAACCGGCCGATTGCGAACGCCGCTGCTGCGGGGCCTGCCCCTGGCCCTGGCCCTGCTGGCCCTGGCCGCGGCGGTTGAAAAATTCCTCGAACAGATCGCCGAAGGGGGTGTCGGGGCCCAGCTGCGGAATCTGCGGCAGCGTGCGACCGCGCGTATCGCTCGTCGTCACGGCTGCGATGTTGACCACGGCCGGCATCACGCGCTCGGCGAGATCGGCCAGAGAGACCTGGCCCTGAAGGATCGGCGCCGACGCCGTCTGGGCCGAGGCGACGATCGGGGATGCCAGCAGCGCCAATCCGGCGACGCCCGCCGCCAGCATGCCGCGGCGCGCGCGACGCAGCACCGCATGGGGGAACCGGGAGGGAGCCGAGGCGGAAGCGGGGGCGAGAGAGGTGAGCGTTGCCATCAGTGTCCTCGTGAATTCAGATTCGGGCGTGCCGCGCGATGCAAAAACTAACCCAGAGTGAACCTCGAATTGCGGCGGAAGGTCGACACATGATCATGTCCATCGAACACGATCATGTGCGCCCGGCTGCCCTCAACCCCGGGCGAGCCAGACCAGAACCACGCCGACCACCGCAGAGGCGAGGCCGATCAGCCTCATCCTCTCCGGCGGCGTCTCGGCGGCGCTGCGCAGCGCATCTTTCGCGAGATTGGGCACCGCTGCAAACAGCAGGCCCTCGATCGCGAAAACAAGGCCAAGCGCCGCGATGAAATCAAACATGCGCGACGCCTATGGTGGAAATCAGGGCTGCGCCGGCGCCGGCACGGCCGGCGCTGCGGGAGCCTGATCGCGACGCGGCGCGTTGGGACCGTTGAAGAACCGGAAGAACGGCGAATCCGGCGATAGGACCATGCGCGTATCGCCCGCCTTGATGCTCGCCTCATAGGCCTGCATCGAGCGGTAGAAGGCGAAGAACTCCTCGTCCTGGCCGAAGGCCTTGGCGAAGACACGGTTACGCTCGCCTTCGCCCTGACCACGCACCTCGTCGGACTGACGCTGCGCCTCGGCCACGATCACGGTCGAATCCCTGTCCGCGCGAGCCCGGATCTCCTGGGCCTGCTGGGCACCGAGCGCGCGCGCTTCGGCCGCCTCGCGCTGACGTTCCGTCTGCATCCGCTGGAACACGGCGGCCGAGTTGGCGGCCGGCAGATCGACGCGCCGAAGCCGGACGTCCACGACCGTCATGCCGAAACGGGCAGCCTCGCGGTTCACCTCGTCACGGATGCGGTTCATCAGCCGCGCCCGGTCGTTGCGGACCATGGAGGTGAAGCTCGCCTCGGCCAGCACCGAGCGCACGTTACCATTGACGATCGACGCGAGCTGGGAGTTGGCCCGCGGGATGTTGTTGACCGCCTGGTAGAAGCGCAGCGGATCGGAGATGCGGTAGCGCGTGAAGGCATCGACCACGAGACGCTTCTGGTCCGAGGCGATGATTTCCTGCGCCGGCAGGTCGAGATCGAGGATGCGGTTGTCGAGCAGGGTGACCTGCTCGAACGGAGCCGGCAGCTTGAAGTAGAGGCCGGGCGCGGTGACGACGCTGCGGACCGCGCCGAAGCGCAGCACAAGAGCCGATTGCGTCTGCTGGACCACGAAGGTCATCGCATAGAAGACGATCGCGGCCAGTCCGAGGACGACGAGCAGGCCGATGCGGATGATGCCACTGTTCATCGGACAGCTCCCGTCTGCGGGGCGCCCGGAACGGGGCGCCTCTGCTGCAACTGGTCGAGCGGCAGATAGGGCACGACGCCCTGCCCGCCGGCCGTGCCGTCGAGGATGATCTTGTCGGTGCCGCCCAGCACGCGTTCCATCGTCTCGAGGAAGAGACGTTCGCGCGTCACAGCCGGCGCCAGCTTGTACTGCTCGTAGACCGCGTTGAAGCGGCTCGCCTGACCGAGCGCCTCGGCGACGGTCTGCTCCTTGAAGGCTTCCGCCGACTGGATCAGCTGGGCCGCGCGACCGCGCGATTCCGGCACGACGCGGTTGGCATAGGTCTCGGCCTCGTTGCGCAGGCGCTCCTGGTCGGCTCGCGCCGCCTGGACGTCACGGAACGCATCGATGACCTGCTGCGGCGGATCGACCTTCTGCAGCTGCACGAGGCGGATCTGCACGCCGGCATTGTAGCCGTTCAGCGTCTCCTGCATCAGCTGGCGCACTTCGGTTTCGATCGCGGCGCGGTCCGTGGTCAGCACGGGCTGGATGTTGCGCCGGCCGATGATCTCGCGCATCGCGCTCTCGGCGACGGCCTTCACCGTGCCCGGCGGGTCCTGGATGTTGAAGACGTAGTTCTCAGGCGCGGCCGGATCGATCTGCCACTGCACGATCACGTCGATGTCGACGATGTTCTCGTCGCCCGTGAGCATCAGGCTTTCTTCGATCACGTCGGACTGGCGCGAGGCGCGCACGGATTCGACGGTCCGGAAACCGACCTCGGTGGTGATGACGTTGGTGACCTGGGGCTTGATCACGGTCCCGATCGGATAGGGCCAGTTGTAGTTCAGGCCTTCGCCGGTCTTGCCGATGAACTGGCCGAAGCGCAGGTTCAGGCCGACCTCGTTCGGGCGAACGATGTACCAGCCCGTGAGCAGCCAGACCACGATCAGGGCGAGCAGGCCGAAGATCAGCCCCCTCCCGCCGAGATTGCCGCCGGGCAGCAGGTTTTTCAGCCTGTCCTGGCCACGACGAAGAATGTCTTCGAGATCGGGCGGGCCGCTGTTGCCGCCGCCGGAGCCGCTGCCCCAGGGGCCGCCGCCACCACCGCCGCCGCCGCTTCCCCCGCGCTGGCCCCAGGGTCCGCCCCCGTTATTGCCACCGCCGCTCTGGTTGCTCCAAGGCATACTTGCGCCGTTCCCTTTCTCTGCGACCAGCCGTGCCTCGCGGCGCCTGACGGTCGCGTGTCCGCGCTCCCTGGCGGAGCGTTCTGGGCTGAATTGGGCATGGGCCATGGATTCGTCAACGACGCAAGCCATTCATCGTCAACGGAAAGACGGTCAGACCCGGCGGCGAAACGTCGCGAAGGTAAACGGGTGCTCGTCGTCGGGGCTGCGCGGATGGCTTTCGCGCGCGCCAGCGTCGAAGGCGTTCCGGTCCCAATCGGGGAAGACGGCATCCCCCTCGGGCGCCGCGTGGACCAGCGTGAGCTCCAGCCGGTCCGCCAGCGGCAAGGCCTGCCGGTAGATCTCCGCACCGCCCGCGACCGCCACGGAATCGGCGCCCATATCCGCGCCGAGGCGCTGCGCGCGCAAAAGCGCCTCGTCCAGCGCATGGGCGACATGGACGCCCTCGGGACGGTAGGCGAGGTCGCGCGTCAGGACGATGGTTTCCCGCCCCGGCAGAGGCTTGCCGATCGACAGGAAGGTCTTGCGCCCCATCAGCACCGGCCGCCCCAGCGTCAGGCTCCGGAAATGGCGCAGATCGGTCTTCAGCCTCCAGATCAGCCGGTTGTCGTCGCCGATGACGCCGTTATCGGCGATGGCCGCCACGATGACGATGGGAAGCGCGGTCATCGCCTCACCCCTTCTCGGCCAGGCGCAAAAGCGCCTCGCCGTCGAGCCGCTTGACCGTCCATTCGTCCTGCGCCTTGGCGCCCAGCGAACGGTAGAACACGCGCGAGGGCTCGTTCCAGTTCAACACCCACCAGGCCAGGCGCGGCAGGCCCTCGGCGACGCAGCGCTTGGCCAATGCCGCGATCAGCGCCTTGCCGAGGCCGCGACCGCGATGCTGCGGATGCACGAACAGGTCCTCCAGCCAGATGCCGTGGCGGCCGCTGAAGGTCGAATAGGTGTAGAACCAGACCGAAAACCCCGCAGGCTCGCCCTCCCATTCGGCGATGTCGCAGAAGGCGCGCGGGTTGTCGCCAAACAGCGCCTCCGCGATCTCGGCCTCCGTCGCGACGACATGGTCGGCGAGTTTCTCGTAATCGGCGAGCGCCCTGATGAAATCGAGCACGAGGCCGGCCTCATCGGGCCGGGCGGGACGGATGATGAGGGTCATATCGCGATCGGCGCCTTGATCGCCGGATGGGGATCGTAGCCCTCGATCGTCACATCGGCGAAGTTGAAGTCCTCAAGCCGGGTCACGGCCGGGTTCAGCGTCAGTTTCGGCAGCGGCCTGAACTCCCGGCCGAGTTGCAGCTTCGCTTGGTCGAGATGGTTCACGTAGAGATGCGTGTCGCCGAAGGAATGGACGAAATCGCCGACGGCCAGCCCGGTGACCTGCGCCACCATATGGGTCAGCAGCGCATAGCTCGCGATGTTGAACGGCACGCCCAGGAACACGTCGGCCGAGCGCTGATAGAGCTGGCAGGAGAGTTTGGCCGGTCCTTCCGCCGAAGGCTGGACGAAGAACTGGAACAGGCAGTGGCACGGCGCCAGCGCCATCTTCGGAATATCGGCCGGATTCCAGGCCGAGACGATCAACCGCCGCGAATCCGGATTGCGTTTGATCTCGTCGACCAGCCAGGCGATCTGGTCGATCGTCGTGCCGTCGGGCGTCGGCCAGGAGCGCCACTGCCGGCCATAGACCGGGCCGAGCTCGCCATTGGCGTCGGCCCATTCGTCCCAGATCGTGACGCCGTTCTCCTGAAGGTAGCGCACATTGGTGTCGCCCCGCAGGAACCAGATCAGCTCGTGGATGATCGACTTGAGATGCAGCTTCTTGGTGGTAACGAGCGGGAAGCCCTCGCTGAGATCGAAGCGCATCTGGTGACCGAAGACGGCGAGCGTGCCGGTGCCCGTGCGGTCGTCCTTGCGGACGCCTTCGTCGAGAACGCGGCGAAGCAGGTCGTGATACTGGCGCATGGTCGAATCCCGGTCGAAACGGCGTCACCATAGCGGCAACCGCGCGCCATGGGGCGACAGGAGGTGCGTGGTCCACCGGTTTTCTCGCCCCGGTTTCGCGCCGCGGATCCTGGCATTCTCGCCCCTTTGGGGCCGCCGCGATCGCCAGGAATCGGAACCGGGCGGGCGCAGGGCGGTTGGTTTGGTGAAACCCGACCCACACCTTCGAGAGACGAGGAGATCCTCATGACCTTGCGCACCACGGCCTCTGCGATCGTTCTGTCCACCCTGATGGCCCTGCCCGCGTCCCTGACCCAGGCCCAGCCCGCGTCCGACAGGCCCGCCAGTCCGGCGATTTCGATGGATGACGCCCGCCGCATCGCCAATGACAACGGCATGGTCCGGGTCGAGCAGATCGAACTCGACGACGGCAAATGGGAGATCGAGGGGCGCGACGCTGTCGGCGCCGAAATCGAGATCGACCTGCGCGCGACCGACGGCATGGTCATCAAGATGGAGCGCGACCGTCCGGCAGCGGCCGGCGTCCGGCCTTGAACGCGAGCCAGCCTCACGTGATCGGGAGCGGAAGTGACCGGCTGGCCCGGTGACCGTTGCTTGTAGCGATACGAAATAGACCTCCGGCGCGACCCCGTTTCGCGTTGCGCGGGAGGCTTTCAATGCAGACTATTTCCATGCTGGCCACGATCAGGGCGTCGATGAGCGCCGTTCTGCTCATGGCACCCCTGGGCGCTGCCATGCCGGCCCTCGCCAGTGCGACGCCGCCCGTCGTCCAGTCTCCGTCGGTGCGTATCCCCGCGGCGGCGGCCCAGCCCAGGCAAGCGATTGCCGAGGCGGCGGCGCGGCAGATCGCCTGGCGCTCGGGCATCGACCATATCGAGGAGGCGCTCCTTTGGGGCGATCGCTGGGAGATCGCCGGTCGCGACCGCGAGGGGAACGAGATCGCGCTGGACATCCACGCCTATGACGGGCGGGTTCTTCGTTGAGAGGCCCGCATTGAAATAAGCCGGCGATCCGTTCATCGGCTCTTTCCCCGCAGGCCGGCACCCCCTATATTGATCTTGCCGTTCGCAAGATCGGCTATGGCGATAAACGAGCGTCGGAATAAGCTTTTCGGACCCGGGGGCGGTACCCGGCGCCTCCACCACAGCCCTGCGGCGAAAGCCTCGAGGGCGGCTTGCGGGATCTTTGGACCGCGGGCTGGCCAGGCCGTTCAGGCAGGGTTGCGGCGGGGGCGAAATAGGATCGACGAGAGTGTAAAGGCCGTTCTTTTGCCCGGTATGGTTCCGCCGTTATAGGGCTAACGCATAGTTGCCAATGACAACAATGCTCGGGTCGCTGTCGCCGCGTAAGCGGTGCTGGTTCCCAAACCTAAGTCCTTCCGTTTAGCGACGTAAGGCGGGGCCCGGAGGCGCCTGGCAACAGAAGCCTCCACTTTTTTTGATGGCCTGGCCGGCTGGCGCAGCCGGATACTGCAAGCGGAAGCCACGACCCGATGTCAAAGGATGTTCTTCGCTACGATCTGATGGTGCAGGAGGCACTGAAGGGGGTCGTGCGCAGGATTCTCACCGAGGCTGGGCGGGACGGCCTGCCGGGCGAACATCATTTCTACATCACCTTCCGGACCACGGCGCCGGGCGTGCGGGTTTCGCAACGCCTGCGCGACAAGCATGCCGAAGAGATGACGATCGTTCTCCAGCATCAGTTCTGGGATCTGAGCGTCAGCGAGCATGCCTTCGAGGTCGGCCTGTCCTTTTCCGGCGTGCCGGAACGGTTGCTGATCCCCTTCGACGCCATCACCACCTTCTTCGACCCGTCCGTCCAGTTCGGCCTGAAGTTCGAGACGCAGGACGCCGCCGATAGCGCCTCCGCCAACGACCAGGTGGCCTCGCCCAAGCCGCGCGGCGCCGGCTCCGAGCCGAGCGAGGCGCTGCCCGCGCCCGTTTCGCTCCCCGTCAAGGCGACACCGGCAGGCGTGCCCGCCATCAAGGGCAAGGTCGAGCGCGATCTCGCGCCGGCCGGCAAGGCCGGCGCCAAGGCGGCAAAATCGCGCCCCGACGATACGCCTGCGGATGCGGCAGCTGTGGCGGGCGACGACAATGCCGGCGCCCAGGTCGTCAGCCTCGACGCCTTCCGCAAGAAAACCTGACCCGCCGCCGAGCCTGACGGGCAAGAACCTCACCGGGCTCGACCCCTGCGCATCGTCGCCGACGGCAGCCCCCGCAGAGCAGGCTGACCATGCCCGAGACGCGCACCACCGACATCCGCACCGAGACCGATTCCTTTGGTCCGATCGCCGTGCCCGCGGATCGCTACTGGGGCGCGCAGACGCAGCGCTCGCTGGAGAATTTCCGCATCGGCGGCGAGCGCGAGCGCATGCCGCTGCCGCTCGTCCATGCGCTGGTCCTGGTCAAGAAGGCGGCCGCCCATGTCAATGCGAGGCTCGGCCTCATCGACCAGCGCGTAGCGGGAGCCATCGGCCAGGCCGCCGACGAGGCGCTGGCGGGCAAGTTCGACGGGCATTTCCCGCTGGTGATCTGGCAGACCGGCTCCGGCACCCAGTCCAACATGAACGCCAACGAGGTGCTGGCCAACCGCGCCAACGAGATCCTCGGCGAGGGGCTGGGCGCCAAGAGCCCGGTCCATCCCAACGACCACGTCAATCGCGGCCAGTCCTCGAACGACTGCTTCCCGACGGCCATGCACATCGCCGCCGTGCTCGAACTCTCGCGGCGCCTGCTGCCGGCGCTGCGTGGGCTCGAACAGGCGCTTGCGGCCAAGGCCGAAGCCTTCAAGAGCCTCGTCAAGATCGGCCGGACCCATCTCCAGGACGCCACCCCGGTCACGCTCGGCCAGGAGTTCTCCGGCTATGCGATGCAGCTTCATCTCGGCATCGGTCGCATCGAGGCCTCGCTCGGCGGGCTTCTCGCGCTGGCGCAGGGCGGCACCGCGGTGGGCACGGGGCTCAACACCCATCCCGATTTCGCCGTGCTGTTCGCAAGGGAGGTGCAGTCGCTGACCGGCCTGCCCTTCCGCAGCGCCGAGAACAAGTTCGAGGCGCTGGCGAGCCATGGCGCGCTCGCCGCTGCCCATGGCGCGCTGTCGGCGCTCGCCGCCGACCTGTTCAAGATCGCCAGCGACATCCGGCTGATGGGCTCGGGCCCGCGCTCGGGGCTCGGCGAGATCAGCCTGCCGGAGAACGAGCCCGGCTCCTCGATCATGCCCGGCAAGGTCAATCCCACCCAGGCCGAGGCGCTGACGATGGTGGCGGCGCAGGTTCTCGGCAACCAGACGACGATCGGCTTTGCCGCCAGCCAGGGTCATTTCGAGCTCAATGTCTTCAAGCCGGTGATCGGAGCCGCCTTCCTGCAGTCGGTCCGGCTGCTGGCGGACGCTGCCGAGAGCTTCCGTGTCCATTGCGTCGAGGGCATCCTCGCCAACGAGGCGCAACTCGAAGCCCTGCTGTCGCGCTCGCTGATGCTGGTGACGGCGCTGGCGCCGGCGATCGGCTACGACAAGGCGGCCGGCATCGCCAAGGCGGCCCATCACAACGGCACCACGTTGCGCGAAGAGGCCCTGCGCGCCGGCGTCGAAGCGGCGCTGTTCGATGCGACCGTCAGGCCCGAGCGCATGCTCGGCCCGGCCTGAACGGAGCCCGACCGCCATGGCCGAGATCGTCAATCTTCGTCGCGCCCGCAAGCAGCGCGCAAGGCAGGACGCGGAGGCGCAGGCGAACCAGAACCGGATCGCATTCGGCCGCACCAAGGCCGAGCGCAAGATTACCGAGGCTGAGGCCGACAAGGCGGAGCGCACGCTCGACGGACACCGGCTGATCGGCCGAGATGGCAAACCGAGAGACGACGAGCCTGCGCCGTGAACGCCGACCGCAAGCGCTCCCTGACGATCGCTGGGCACCGCACCAGCGTCTCGCTGGAAGAGCCGTTCTGGGAGGCGCTCAAGGACATCGCCGCGATCGAGGGCCAGACGGTGGCGGCGCTGATCGCGGCCGTGGACGGCCGCCGCGAGGGCGTCAACCTCTCCTCCGCCCTGCGGCTGCATGTGCTGGCGCATTACCAGGGGCTGGCGGCGCAGTCGGCCGTTTCTCACGCAGGCACCGAGGCCGCCAGGTCGCCTGAAAGCGATTGACCATCAGGCACTTGCCGCCGCCTCCTGAATCATCCTCGTAACATCTTGAATCAGAGTACGAAGCCGCCCTTCAGTTGGGCTGTCCGGTCCGCGACAAGGGCCGCGGCACGGACTCGATGTCGATCGGCGGCGCGAGCGGCGGGGCCGGCTGCAGGATCGCATCGGGGAAGTTCGCTCGGGGGGCGCCGGGCAGGATCAGCGGCCCGGGCTGCGGGGGCTGAGCCGCCGCGCGTTCCGCTGCCGACCGCTCGGCGGCGGCGCGCGCCCGCTCTGCCCGCTCCTCGCTCTCGATGCGGCGGCGCATCTCCTGCTCCATCCGCGCCTGCTCGGCGCGGCGCGTCTCCTCCGCCCGGCGCTCCTCGGCGAGCCGTCTGGCCTCCTCGGCCCGCCGCGCCTCCTCGGCCCGTTTTTCCTCGGCGAGACGGCGTTCTTCCTCCGCCTTGATGAATTCGGCAAGCTTGCGCTCGTTCTCGCGCGTTTCCCGCTCGGCCCGCAGCCGTCGCGAATGGGCAGCGCGCTCGCGCGCATCGGCCTCGAACGCCTCGACGCGCTCGATCTCGCGCGCCAGCGCCCGCGCCGCCACGACATTGGAGAGCGCGTTGACGTCGGTCTCCCGCCGCGGCGCGAAGAGCGGGCCGCGCCAGGCGACACCGACCTGCGGCGCCTCCGGGGGCCAGCCCTTCGGCAGGGGGCCGAGCGGCTTGAGGCCGAGCCGCAGATCGAGCGTCAGGGCGCGCAGATCGACGATGCCGCTGGCCTCGGTTCGCAAACCAGCGCGCTCGAAGGTCAGGGGCTGGAGCCGGATCAGTCCACCCGCCAGGGTGAAGGGCACGGTGACGCCGCCCAGCGCCCAGCTGTCACGGTCGAGCGCCTCGGAGAGCCGCTGCTGCAGCCGCGACGCATCGCTTTCGGAGGCGTCCTCGCCGGTGGCGGCGATGATGCGGGCATAGGCAGCCGGGTCGAAGCGGGTGAGGCGCGCCTCCGCGAAGGTCAGGCTGCCGGCGCCGCCGAGCCCCGCGATCAGCCGGGCCGGGCTTTCGCCCGAGCCGCCGGCCTCGAACTGGCCGGACACCTTGCCGCCGAGGGCGCCGCCTGTCAGCGGGGCGAGATCGACCCCATCGAGGCTGATCCGCCCCGACAGCTGCGCAAGCCCGCCTTCGCGGCGCGTTGCGAAACGCCCGCCGACGCGCCCGCCCCCATAGGCCGCAATCAGGTCGTCGAGCCGCAAGCCGTCCTGATCCGACCGCAGGCCGAAGCGCGCATCGCGCAGGACGATGCCGTCGCCTGCGGCCAGCGCGGCGGCCTCGATCGCGAGCTGAAAATCGGGCAGTCCGGCGGCTGCACCAAATCGCGTCGTCGACCAGGTCGCTCCTCCCGCCGGACCGGCACCAAGCGCCGCGCCCAGCAGCCGGCGCAGATCGACATCCGCCAGAGCAAGCCGGCCGCTCAGGCCCTTCTCCCGGGCGAAAGCAACGGCGCCGCGCGCCCCGGCGGGGCCCAGATTGACGACGAGGTCGTCGAGCGTCACGGCGTCCGGGCCGAAACCGACGCGGGCATGGGCGTCGACCAGGCCCTCGGGCAGAAGCCGCGAGGCTCCTTCGGGCAGAAGCTGCCCGATTCCGTCAGCCTGGATCGTCAGCCGCGCCGCCGCCGCCTCGTTCTCCAGCACGATCGAGAGGCCGGGGCCGGCGAGCGTCCCGACCAGCCGGTTGGCGCCCTGCTCCAGCACGAGGTCGCCGGGCCCGCCCTGGCGGGGCGCCGGCAGCCCCAGCGCAACAAAGATCTGACGGCGGTCGGCGACGTCAAAACGCAGCCGCGCGCCCGTCCAGCGCCCATTGCCATCGAGCCGCCCGGTCAGCGAGAGGCGCCCGGCCTGCGCCGAACCCTCGACGACGAGGCCGGTGTCGCCGGCAGGCGCCCGCGTCAGGCGAAAGCCCGCATCGAGCCGCGACAGACCGTCCCCAGCGCGCATCAGACCCTGCCGCGCCGCCTCGGGCAAAAGCGGCCCGGCGAGCGCGGCGATCGTCTCGAAGCGCGGCGCGCGGATGCGGCCGGCAATCTCCCCGCCCTCGGCCAGCAGCGCCCCCGAGCCCGCGACGCTGACGCCGCCGAAGCCCTCGATCGCCAGCCGGCTGAGGCGCCAGACCGGGCCCTCGCGGCGCAGGTCGAGGCTCGCCGAGCCCGGCGGCGCATTGCGGAAGCGCGCCTGTGTCAGGTTGAGGTCGAGCGCGAGGTCACGCGCGCCGAGCAGGCCGGCGAAGCTCTCGCCCGGCGGCAATGTGTTGAGATCGATGCCCTGCAGCACCGCTCTGGCCGCCAGCCGCTGCGGGGTGATGTCGCCCGACAGATCGAGCCGGACGCCCGACGAGCCGATCACCATCAGCCGCTGCAGGCCGATGCGCCCGCCATCCCAGGCGCCGATCGCCTCCGCATCGATCTGGCCGAGCCCCCCGACGAGGTCGGCCAGCGCCGGATCAAGACCCGCCCGGGCCAGCACGAGCCCGACCCGCCGCGCATCCTCGGCCTTGACGTTGAGCCGGCCGGCCAGGCCTCGGGGGTCGGCCGCACCGCTGGCGCCGAGCAGCGCACCGGCGATGCGCGCAGACGCCGTGGCCTGCGTCAGGCCGTTGCCATCCAGCCGCCCGCGCAGACCGAAGGCGGAGAAATCCTCGCCGCGCCAGAGGATCTGGTCGAGATCGAGCGAGATGTCGAAATGCCCCGGCAGGGCCTGCAGGGCCCGTTCGAAGCCGGCGCGCTCGGCCAGCGCACCGGCCAGCCCGTCGAGATCGAGCCGGCGCGCCCGCAGCGCCAGCGATCCCGTTCCCGCCGCCGGCAGGAACTGCCCCTCGCCTTCCAGCCGGGCCGCCCCGCCGGCGATGTCGAGGACGAGCCCCGTCGCGCTGAGTTGCCGGCTGCCGCCGCTGACCTTGCCCGACATGGCGAGCGCGCCGCCCGGCGACAGCGTGAACGCGCCGTCCAGCCCGAGACCGCTTGGGCCGTTCTCCGCCGGCAGCAGCAGATGGCCGTCGAAGCTGAACTGGATGTCCTGCCCGGTGACGAAGGTCTTGGCGCGCAGCCTGCCGTCAGGCTCCAGCGCGCCGGTGGTGATGCGAACCGACGCTCCGGCCGCCTCGCCCTCGAACCGCCACGGGCCCGACAGGCTGACGGCGGAAACCTCGGCGGCAACGGGGCCGATCGTCACGGGCTCCCGCCCGGCCTCGCGCCAGACCAGCACGGAGCGGCTGATCGCGAGCCGGTCGAGGCTTGTCTGCGTCGGCAGGCCGGAGCCCGTGCGCGCCGGCAGGCTGACCGCACCGGCCTCGTCGAGCACGACGGACACGACCGCACCGTCCGCCCGGGCGTCGGCGATGCGGAACTCGCCCCGCGCCAGCGCCGACAGCGCGAGTTCGACCGTCAGCGTCTCGACGGACGCCGTGCTGGCATCGGGCGTCGTGCCGCCGAAGCGCACATCCTGAAGCGTCAGCCGCGGCGACGGCAGCAGCCGCAGCCCGATTCCCCCGGCCAGGCGCGTCTCGACACCGAGCGCGCTGCCGAGCCTCGCCTCGAACTGGGGCCGGTAGCCGCGCCAGTCGACGAAGCCGGGCCCGATCAGGGCGGCCAGCAGCGCCAGCACCAGCAGGCCGGCCAGGACTGTCAGGGTCTCACGCAACGTCCGGCACTATCCTCGTCATCTGGGGGGCGACCCGGATCATGCAGGCAAGTCGCGGCGAGATCACGACATTTTCAGACAATGCGGTACAATTTGCCGAACCGTCCGTCCGGCGCACCGTCAGAGAACGAAAATCTTGCCGGGGTTGAGGATGTTCTGCGGATCGAGCGCACGCTTCAGCGTCCGCATCACCGCCATGGCGGGGGCGCCGTGCTCGGCCTCGAGATACTTGATCTTCTTCTGGCCGACGCCGTGCTCGCCGGTGCAGGTGCCGCCCATGGCCAGCGCGCGCTTGACCAGCCGGTCGAGGAAACCCTGGACGCGCGCAACCTCGTCCGCATCGGACAGGTCGAGCAGAGGCTGGGTGTGGAAGTTGCCGTCGCCGACATGGCCGGCGATGGGCGCGATCAGCCCGCTCGCCTCGATGTCGCGCTTGGTCTCCTCGACGCACTCCGCGAGCTGCGAGATCGGCACGCAGACATCGGTCGCCAGCGTCTCGGCGCCAGGCCTGAGCGCGCGACCGGCCCAATAGCCGTTGTGGCGGGCTTCCCAGAGCCGGGTCCGGTCCTCGGCCTTGGTCGCCCAGTCGAAGGGGCCGCCGCCATGCTCGGTTGCGATCTCGCCGAAGCGTTCCGACTGCTCCTTCACCCAGGCCTCGGTGCCGTGGAACTCGACGAACAGCATCGGCGTCTCCGGCAGGCCGAGCTTGGAATGCAGGTTGAAGCCCCGGATCATCACCTCGTCGAGAAGCTCGATGCGCGCCACCGGGATGCCGGTCTGGATCGTCATGATGGCGGTGTCGCAGGCCGCCTTGATCGAGGGGAACGGGCAGACGCCCGCGGCGATCGCCTCGGGGATGCCGTGCAGCTTCAGCGTCACCTCGGTGATGATGCCGAGCGTGCCCTCGGAGCCGACCAGCAGGCGGGTCAGGTCGTAGCCGGCCGAGGTCTTGCGGGCCCGCGTCGAGGTCTTGACGATCGAGCCGTCCGCCATCACCGCCGTCAGCGCCAGGACATTGTCCTTCATCGTGCCGTAGCGCACCGCATTGGTGCCCGAAGCCCGGGTGGCGGCCATGCCGCCGAGCGAGGCGTCGGCGCCGGGGTCGATCGGGAACATCAGTCCCATGTCGCGCAGATGCTCGTTCAGCTCCTTGCGGGTGACACCGGCCTCGACGACGCAGTCGAGATCCTCGGCATGCACCGCGACGATGGCCTTCATCTGGCTCATGTCGATGCAGACGCCGCCGAAGGGCGCGTTCACATGCCCCTCCAGCGAGGTGCCGGTCCCGAAGGCGATGGCGGGCACGCCATGCTGGGCGCAGAGCTGCACAATCTGCGAGACCTCCTGCGTGCTGTGCGGAAACACCACCGCATCGGGCGCCTGATTAGGGATCCAGGTCAGCGTGTGGCCGTGCTGCTGGCGCACCGCCAGGCTCGTCACCAGCCGATTGCCGAAGGCCGCCGCCAAGGCACGGGTCACGGCGGCGACGGATTCCGGCGAGGGCGGCAGCATGGCGGCCGGTGCGGGGGCTTCATGCGCGGCAGTGGCGGGCAAACTCATTGTCAACATCCGGCTCTGGAGATTAGACTTGAAACAGTTCGGTTTTGCAGACCGTTACGATCCGGGCGGCACCACGGCGCCGGCTGGTTCGGCGGTCTCTCACCGGGCTGACGGCGGCTCATCATGCAGTATGACAGACCATCGCGGCAGGCAACGGGCAGGCGCGACGCGGCGCTCTGCGGGGAGGCCGGCGCAGGACGGGAAGCGTGAGCCAGCGAGGCTCCGACAGAGGGAGGCGGCCATGAAAGACGACACCCGCAGCCCCGTGCTGTTTTTCGCGCCCTTCGTGTCTTCGGCGATGCGGGTCGAGCCGCAATGGATCGACTATAACGGCCATCTCAACATGGCCTATTACCATGTGATGTTCGACCGCGCCGTGGACGAGGTGTTTTCGCTGGTCGGTCTCCACCAGCACTATGTCGACACCCGCCACGCCTCGACCTTCACGGCCGAGTGCCACATCCTCTACAAGCGCGAGCTGACCGAGAGCGACCAGGTCCGGGTCACCGCCCAGCTCATCGCCTTCGACGACAAGCGGCTGCATTATTATCTGGAGATGCGGCATGCCACCGAGGGCTGGCTCGCCGCCACCAGCGAGAACCTCTCGCTCCATGTCGATCTGACCACCCGCAAGGTCTGCCCCTTCCCGGCCGACATCCTCGCCAACATCGCCCTGATGAAGGCGGCCCACAGCATGATGCCGCTGCCGGCGACGATCGGCCGGATCATCGGCATGCCGCAGAAGACCGCGATCACGGTCGAGGGCATGACCGGCGAGCGCGAGACCGAAACGCGGCACTGATCGCGCGCCCTCTCCGGCCCGCCCGCTCTCTCAGTCCGGATCGGGAATGCACAGCATCATGCCGCAGGCCTTGCAGTGCACTGCGTCAGGCTCATGGCGCTGCAAACCGCATTGCGGGCAGGGAAACGTCACCTTGTTGGGCCGGAACACCGCCTGCGCAAGCCGCACGAACAGCGAGATGCCGACGATCATGACCACGATCGCCGTCAGCTTGCCGGCGATGCCGGGCAGGACGATGTCGCCGAACCCGGTCGTCGTCATCGTCGTGACCGTGAAATACAGCGCATCGACATAGCCCTCGATGCCCGGCCGGCCGGTGAAGAAGAAGCTGTAGATGAAGCCGCTGACGACGAAGAGAAAGGTCGTCAGGTTGATCACCGCGCGCGCGGCGTCCTCCCATTCGCGGAATCGCGTGCGGCGCAGCTGCATCCAGAGCGAGCCGCGCTTCGACAGCGACCAAAGCCTCAAAATGCGCAGGAAACCGAAATTCTCCAGCGAATCCGGCGCCAGCAGCGTCGCCAGGATGAACAGGTCGAGCAGCATCGTCGGCTGCCGCAGCAGGCGGAGGACATGCGACGCCGCCAGCATCCGCGCCACGATTTCTAGCGCCAGGATCGCGGCGATCGAATAGTCGATCCACAGGAAGGACGGCCTGTCGCGGATCAGCGGAGTCGCGATGAAGAAGGCGATGATCACGACATCGACGATCGCGGTCGCCATCTGGAAGCGCATCGCCGCCGGCGAGCGACCGTGGTAAAGCTGGCGCAGGCGGCCGCGCAAGCGCTGGAAACCGGCCTGAGCCGCAGTATCGATCGTCACTCCCATGCCTCGGCGCTAGCACGGGCCGCGGCAAACCGTCCAGCACGACACGGGAGACTGGCAAAGCGGCGGCCGCGCTCCCACCTCTCCTCGACAAAAACAACGATCAGGAGCGCGCCATGGTCAAAGCCGTCTGGAACGACACCATCATCGCCGAATCCGACGACACGGTCGTGATCGAGGGCAACCACTATTTCCCCGATTTTTCGATCCGCCCCGATGTCCTGAAGCCGAGCGCCACCACCACCGTCTGCGGCTGGAAGGGCACGGCGAACTACCATTCCATCGTCGTCGACGGGAAAGAGAACCGCGACGCGGCCTGGTATTACCCCGAGCCCAAGGCGGCCGCCGCCGAGATCAAGGGCCGCATCGCCTTCTGGAAGGGCGTCCAGGTCTCCTGACGCGCGTCAGGCCGTGCTGCGCAAAGTCGCCAGCACGGCATAGCCGCGATGCAGGGGCTCGACCGTGACGCCGGCCCCGCTTGCGCGTGCCGCCTCGTCGAGCACGGCAGCCAGCTCGCCGCGAGGCGTTACCTGGAACAGGGCGAGCCAGCGGTTCAGCAAAGCCCGGAACGGCGTCGGCAGCCCCGCCTGGTCGCCGAAATCGACGATGTGCAGCTCACCGCCCGGCGACAGACGCCGCAGCGCCTCCTCGACCACGCCCTGCCAGGGTGGGATCATCGAGAGCGCGTAGGAGATCACGATGCGGTCGAAGCCGGCCTGGCCGAACAGCGCCCGGGGCTCGAACGCCGTCGCATCGGCCTGTTTCAGCACGATGCGATCCGTCAGGCCCGTCCGCGCCACCGATTGCCGCGCCGTCTCCAGCATCGCCGACGAGACATCGAGGCCGAAGCAGACACGCCCGGGATAGGCCTGCGCGATCTTGATCAGGTTGCGGCCGGTGCCGCAGCCGATCTCGAGAACCGTCCCGCCCGGCGGCGGCGCCAGTCGTGCGATCAGCCGGTCGCGCCCGAGCAGATAGAATTTGCGGCTGGCGTCGTAGATGTGCCGCTGGTGGCGGTACATCGCATCCATCAGGCCGGCTGCGCCGGTGTCGGGCGCGGCCGCGCTCACGCCGCCGCCCCCGGCAGCACATAGAGATGGAAGCCGCCATAGATCGCCGAGCGGTCGCGCGCACACAGCGCCCGGCTCGTCGCCTCCTCGTAGCGCCACTGCTCGAGGATCTCGGCCGGGACCCGGCCGGGCAGCAGGCGCTCATCGGCCGCCGTGCGGAAGATCACGCGGGCGCCGGGCCTGGCCGTGCGGGTGATCTGCGACCACAGCGCGGTCAGGTCGGCATCGTTCATCCAGTCCTGCGCATCGAGCAGGACATAGGCGTCGCAGCTCTTGGCCGGCTGGTCCTCGAGGAAGGCCGTGATGGCGCTCTGGTGATAGGCGACGCGGCTGGAGCGCGTCTTAACCCGCTCGAAATTCTGACGCTGCAAATAGGGCGGCAGCGCGGCCTCCGGGCCTGGCTCATAGCTGCGCCCGAAGGCCTGCCGGGCGAAGTAGTTGGTCTTCAGGTCGAAGCCGCAGGCAAGACGCTCCATCCTGTCATAGAGCGCACCACGGATACCGTCTGAGCCGTCGGCGGCGAGCGCCTTGTACTGCGCCGGCGGGATGCCGAGCCCGTAGAGCGAGGCCGGCTGGCGGATCAGCCAGCGCACGAAGGGCTTGTCGAAGACCGGCGCGACATGCCGCTCGAACAGCACGCGCTGCTCGGCGAGATCGCGCGCCTCCAGCATCTTGCGGGGATCGCAGCCGAGCGCCCGGCCGAGCAGATGGCCCGCGCCGATGAAGCGCCCGAGCAGACCGAAGCGATAGACATTGCGGGCGAACATGCCGATGCGGCGGCGCCCGTCCAGCCCCCGCCCTTCCCAGTAGCTGCGGGAGGTCGCGTCGAGATGCGGCGCGATCAGGCGGTGGTAGCAGGCGACATTGTCGGCGGACTGCGCCTGCCCGAAAAAGCGCAGGAACTCGTCATGGCGGGTCATCTGCGCCAGCGCCGCGAGCTTCAGCTTGCCGAGTGCGATATGGGCGCCGTTGAGGTCGATCGCGCTGATCTTCGCGGGATCGGCCGTCAGATAGGACAGCACATTGCAGGAGCCCGAGGCGATCGCCACGACATGGTCGTCGGCGGTGAGGCGCAAGGCCTCCATGTCGACGACCGGGTCCTCCCAGATCTGCGGATAGACCAGCCCCGAAAAGGCCAGTGTGAACATCCGCTCCAGCAACCCCGCTTTCGAAAGCGGCTTGTTGCGGTGGACCGCCGTGGTCAGCCCGATGCTGGTCGTACGCCGGACCGTGCGGGCCGTCTGCGTCACATGCTGCGTCACCTGGCCCTCGCTCGCCATCCTTCGATGGCGAGCCGACTAGTGGAGTCGCATGACGCTTGGGTGACGGCCCGCAGCCGCCGCCGTTACTGCGCGGTCACGCCGGCCGCCTTGATCACCGGCGTCCATTTGTCGACCTCGGCGCGCACATGCGCAGCGAGCGCCGCGGCGCTCTGGCCGGCGTCATCGGGAATGATGCAGCCGAGTTCCAGCAGCCGCGTCCGCACGCCGGCATCGGCCAGCGCGGCGCGGCCGGCCGCGTTGAGGCGGTCGACGATCTCCTTCGGCGTGTCCTTGGGCGCGAAGATCGCGTTCCAGCCCACGGCCTGGAACTCGGGCAGACCGCCTTCGGTGCTCGTCGGCACGTCCTTGGCGACGTCGAGGCGGCTGGGCGTCGCGACGACATAGGTCTTCAGCTGGGTCAGCTGCGGCACGATGCCCACGGTCTGGTCGCAGACATAGTCGAGCTGCTTGGCGAGCAGCGCATTCATCGCCGGGCCCGAACCGCGGAACGGCACCTGCTGCACCGGCGCCTTGATCAGATGGTGGAAGAATACGCAGGTCAGATGCGAGGTCGAGCCGATGCCGCCATGGCCGTAATTGTACTTCGACGGGTTGGCCTTCAGCAGGGCGACGAACTCCTGGAAGGTTTTCGCCGGGAAGTCCTTATGCGCTGAAATCAGCATCGGCGTTCCCGCCGTGTTGATCACCGGGGCGAAATCGGTGCGCGGATCATAGGCGAGGTTGGGATAGAGCCCCACCGAAGCCGAATGCGTGCCGAGATTGCCCATCATCACGGTGTAGCCGTCGGGCGTGGCGCGGGCGACGCGCAGCGACCCGGTCGTGCCGCCGGCGCCCGCGACGTTCTCGACCACGATCGACTGGCCGAGCGTGCGGCTCATATGGTCGGAGACGATGCGGGCGATCACGTCGGTCGGCCCGCCCGCGGCGAAGGGCACGATCATCGTGATCGACCGTGCGGGATAGGTTTGCGCGGCCGCGGGTACCGCGGCCATGGCGAAAGCGGCCCCGAGGGCCAGGATCAGGCGACGCATAGTTTCCTCCGTGAGTTGATGCCGCGTTGACCGCGGTCTGGGATGGTTGGAACGGGCCGACGGCTCACATGTGCCGAAGGCCCACGCTCTCGATCAACGGCAGCAATTCGCCGCGCGCGCGGATGCGGTGCCGGCGCGCCGCCTCGCGGGCCAGACCCGGCAGGCCGCGCCGGATCGCTTCGCTGGTGTCGCGATGCTCCGCCTCGGAGGCTGGCAGGCGCGGCCGCAGCCTCAGGGTCAGCATGCGGGCGCGGTGCGACTGGTCGTTGACCGTCTGGATGATCCGCGCGAAGCGGCCATTGCCGCAGCCCTCGACGAGCAGCCTGTGGAACGCCTCGTCGGCATGCCCCCAGGCGGCCAGGTCGCCGGCGGCGAGAGCCTGCCCCATCTCGCTGGTGGCCCGGTCGAGATCGTCCGCCAGCGCGAGGCGCGCCGCGTCCGGCAGCCGCGCCGAAAGCTCGGCCGCGCCGGCCTCGATCGCGATCAGCACCTCGTAGATCTCGGCGATGTCATGGGGGGCGAGCGCGCAGATCAGGATGCCGCGCTTGGGGAGGATGCGGACGAGCCCCTCCTCCTGCAGCCGCAGCGCCGCCTCATGGACCGGCGTCCGGCTGACACCCAGCCGCAGCGCCAGTTCACCGGCTGAAGCCTGGTAGCCGGGCGCGAAGACGCTCTCGCGGATCGCGTGCTTGAGAGCGCCATAGGCGGCATCGACGAGGCTCTCACCCCGTTCCCCCACCGGCTCCATCGCCTTGCCGCGCAGCACCATCTCGCACCCTCCCCGCCTGAAGCTATCAGCTTCCATGGAAGCTGCAATGCATTCTTGACTTGCAGCGGCTTCGCTCGCAAAGACGCGTCAAGGACAGGTTCGAGGAGACAGGCGCCATGAAGACCCACCGCATCGCAGCCATCCCGGGCGACGGCATCGGCGTCGAGGTCATCGCGGCCGGCATCGAGGTACTTGAGGCCCTGGCCAAGCGCGACGGCTCCTTCGGCTTCGCGTTCGACCATTTCGACTGGGGCTCGGACTACTACAAGCGCACCGGCCTGATGATGCCGGAAGACGGGCGCGACCAGATCAAGAGCCACGACGCGATCTTCTTTGGCGCCGTCGGCGCGCCCGGTGTTCCCGATCACATCACGCTTTGGGGTCTGCGGCTGGCGATCTGCCAGCCCTTCGACCAATACGCCAATGTCCGCCCGACGCGGGTTCTGCCAGGCATCACCTCGCCACTGCGCCACGTCTCCGGCCCGGAGCTCGACTGGGTGATCGTGCGCGAGAACTCGGAAGGCGAATATGCCGGCGTCGGCGGGCGCGTGCACAAGGGCTTCCCCGAGGAGGTCGCCACCGACGTCTCGATGATGACGCGCACCGGCGTCGCCCGCATCATGCGCTACGCCTTCAGGCTGGCGCAGGCGCGGCCGCGCAAGCTGCTCACCGTCGTCACCAAGTCGAACGCCCAGCGCCACGCCATGGTGATGTGGGATGAGATCGCCGCCGAAGTCGCAGCCGAGTTTCCCGACGTGACCTGGGACAAGATGCTGGTCGACGCCATGACCATGCGCATGGTGATCAAGCCCGGCAGCCTCGACACCATCGTCGCGACCAATCTCCATGCCGACATCCTGTCGGATCTTGCCGCCGCGCTCGCCGGCTCGCTCGGCATCGCGCCGACCGCCAATCTCAACCCCGAGCGCGCCTTCCCCTCGATGTTCGAGCCGATCCATGGCTCGGCCTTCGACATCGCGGGCCAGGGGATCGCCAACCCGATCGGCACCTTCTGGACGGCGACGATGATGCTCGACCATCTCGGCGAGCCTGCGGCTTCGGCCCGACTGATGCGGGCGATCGAGCGGGTGACGGCCGATCCGGCCTTCCACACGCCCGATCTCGGCGGCAAGGCGACGACGCGGGCGGTGACGGACGCCGTCATCGCCGCGATTGCCGGCGACAACGCTTGAGCGTCAACGGCATCGTGACCCTGCCGCGCGCCAGGCGCTGCTGACAACCGGCCGCCCGCTCCCCATATCCTGCGCGAACGAATAGCCTCGGAACGCGCGAAAGGGAGAGCGGGAATGGGACTGATGAGCATGTTCGGCGGCAGCCAGGCGCCCAAGGAGCACTACCCCTACGAGCTCAGCGACGCCGAGTGGCGCGCGAAGCTGACGCCGGAGCAGTACAACGTGCTGCGCGGCCATGGCACCGAGCGCCCCGGCTCCTGCGCCCTGAATTTCGAGAAGCGCGCCGGCACCTTCTCCTGCGTCGGCTGCGGCCAGGCGCTGTTTCGCAACGGCACGAAGTTCGAGAGCGGCACCGGCTGGCCGAGCTTCAACGAACCGCTCGAAGGCGCCGTCGGCACCACCGAGGACCGCAAGTTCGGCATGCTCCGCACCGAGGTCCACTGCGCCAATTGCGGCGGCCATCTCGGCCATGTCTTCCCGGACGGCCCGCCGCCGACCGGTCTGCGCTACTGCATCAACGGCGTCGCGATGGATTTCGAGCCCGCCGACGGCTCGCAGGTCTGAGATGGAAACGCGCCGCACCCTCCTCGCCGGGCTCGCCGTTGCGGCAGGGCTCGGCCTGTCATCGCCCGGCCTCGCCCAGCAGCCCGCCGGTCCCGCGACCGCCACGGCGATTTTCGCCGGCGGCTGCTTCTGGTGCATGGAGCCGCCCTTCGACGCACTGCCCGGCGTGATCTCCACGACCTCCGGCTACACCAGCGGCCACACCATCGACCCGACCTACAAGGAGGTCTCGGCCGGCAAGACCGGGCACACCGAGGCGGTGAAGATCGTCTACGATCCGGCGAAGGTCTCCTACGGCAAGCTGCTGCAGGTCTTCTGGCGCAACCACGATCCGCTGACCGCCAATGCCCAGTTTTGCGACAGGGGCAGCCAGTATCGCGCGGGCATCTATTACGGCTCGGAGCAGGAAAAGGCGCAGGCCGAGGCCTCGAAGGCCGAACTCGAGACGTCGGGCCGGTTCAAATCCAGGATCACGACCGAGATCGTCGCGCAGACGACCTTCTATTCGGCCGAGGACTATCATCAGGATTATTATCTGAACAACCCGATCCGCTACAAGATCTACCGCGGCGGCTGCGGCCGCGACAGCCGTCTCAGGGAACTCTGGGGTGCGGAGGCCGGCGGCGGGCAGTCCTGACGGCGCAGATCAGGGCGGGGCTCAGCGCTCGGTCGGCATCTCGACAAAATAGACCGCCCGGTTGGCCGGCGTGCCCGCATGCAGGCAGACCACCCGCGCGCGGCGCATGCCTCCGGCATCCTCGACGGCGGCGAAGGCGATGTATTCGGTCGCGACGTGCTGGCCGCCGATCTTCTTGTCGAAGCGGTTCTCGATCAGGCTGTCGCCACGCTCGATCCTGATCGTCTTCAGGCTGCCGCCATCCTTCTTCGATTCCGTGACCGCGAAGCGTTCGCAATCGTCCAGCGGGTCGGAAGCGGACCGCGCCTGCGCCAAGGCCAGATGCGGCACAGCGACGAGCATGAGGACAGCGGCGCAGGAGATCGGATTCATCGCGAGGCCTCTTAGATCGGGAGGCCTGACCATGCGACAGCCGCAGCCTGCCGACAATCCTGTGGCCGCGAACCCGCAAAATGCCGCAGAGCCCGCGCAATCGCCTCTCGACACCCTATATTGACCGTGAACGAATCACGCACGAGCAGCGCCGATCTTGTCAGACCACAGCATCACCTCCGCCCCCCTGCCCCGCCCCGGCGGCCTCGCTGCGCGCGCTCAGGCCGCGCCCGCGGCCGGCTATCTCGCCGGGCTGAACCCGGAGCAGCGCCAGGCGGTCGAGGCCACCGACGGGCCCGTGCTCGTGCTGGCCGGCGCCGGCACCGGCAAGACCCGCGTGCTCACCACCCGCATCGCCCATCTGATCGCGACGAACCGCGCCTTTCCCTCGCAGATCCTCTCGGTGACCTTCACCAACAAGGCCGCGCGCGAGATGAAGGAGCGCATCGGTCATCTCGTCGGCGCGGTCGCCGAGGGCATGCCGTGGCTGGGCACCTTCCATTCGATCTCCGCCAAGATCCTGCGCCGCCACGCCGAACTGCTCGATCTGCGCAGCGATTTCACCATCCTCGACACCGACGACCAGATCCGCCTGATGAAGCAGGTGATCGCGGCCGAGGGCATCGACGAGAAGCGCTGGCCCGGTCGGATGCTGGCGGGCTTCATCGATTCCTGGAAGAACCGGGGCCTCGCCCCCAAGGATGTCGCGCCAGGCGAGGCCGCCGTCTTCGCCAACGGCAAGGGCGGCAAGCTCTACGCCGCCTATCAGGACCGGTTGAAGAGCCTGAACGCGGTGGATTTCGGCGATCTCCTGCTGCACTGCCTGACGCTCTTCCGCGACCATCCCGACGTGCTCGCCACCTATCACGAGCGCTTCCGCTACATCCTCGTCGACGAGTATCAGGACACCAACACCGCCCAGTATCTCTGGCTGCGCCTGCTGGCTCAGGGGCGGCGCAACATCGCCTGCGTCGGCGATGACGACCAGTCGATCTATGGCTGGCGCGGCGCCGAGGTCGACAACATCCTGCGCTTCGAGCACGATTTTCCCGGCGCCACGGTGATCCGGCTGGAGCGCAACTACCGCTCGACCGGCCATATCCTCGCCACCGCGTCAAAACTGATCGCCCGCAACGAGACGCGGCTGGGCAAGACGCTGCGCACCGAGGACGAACTCGGCGAGAAGGTCACCGTCACCGGCGCCTGGGACAGCCAGGAAGAGGCGCGGCTGATCACCGACGAGATCGAGGCGATGCAGTCGAAGGGCGACAACCTCGCCGAGATCGCCGTGCTGGTGCGCATCTCCGCCCAGATGCGCGAGCTGGAGGAGCGCTTCGTCCAGACCGGCGTGCCCTATCGCGTCATCGGCGGCCCGCGCTTCTACGAGCGGGCCGAGATCCGCGACGCCATGGCCTATCTGCGCTGCGTCGTCTCGCCCACCGACGATCTCGCCTTCGAGCGCATCGTAAACCAGCCCAAGCGCGGCCTGGGCGACGCCACCATCCAGATCCTGCACAACCACGCGCGTGCGACGCAGCTTTCGCTGCTGCAATCAGCCCGCGCCATCGTCGAGAGCGACGAGCTCAAGCCCAAGGCGCGCACGAGCCTGCGCGAACTGGTCGAGGCCTTCGGCCGCTGGTCGAAGCGGGCCGAGCACATGCCGCAGGGCGAGCTCGCCGAACTCGTGCTGGAGGAGAGCGGCTACACCGAGATGTGGCAGAAGGACCGCTCGGCCGACGCCGCCGGCCGGCTCGAAAACCTGAAGGAGCTGGTGCGCTCCCTCGACGAGTTCCCCGACCTGCCGTCCTTCCTCGAGCATGTCTCGCTGGTGATGGACACCGACAATGGCGACGTGACCGAGCGCGTCTCGATCATGACGCTGCATGGCGCCAAGGGGCTGGAGTTCGACACGGTCTTCCTGCCCGGCTGGGAGGAAGGCCTGTTTCCCAACCAGCGTGCGCTCGACGAGAGCGGCCGCGCCGGTCTGGAGGAGGAGCGCCGCCTCGCCCATGTCGGGCTGACGCGCGCCCGCAAGCGGCTGAAGCTCTATTTCGCCTCCAACCGCCGCATCCACGGGCTCTGGCAGTCGAGCCTGCCCTCGCGCTTCATCGACGAACTGCCCGAGGAGCATGTCGAGGTCGTCCAGGCGGCATCCAACTATTCGCAGGGCGGCTATGGCGCCTCGCGCTTCGACCGGATGGAGAGC
The DNA here is from genome assembly GCF_030695125.1 of Allobosea sp. Lineage (GTDB taxonomy): Bacteria > Pseudomonadota > Alphaproteobacteria > Rhizobiales > Beijerinckiaceae > Allobosea. The sequence continues at coordinate 159,237 of NZ_JAUYTP010000068.1, forward strand.
TTCGGCTCCTCCTACAACACGCCGGGCTGGCAGCGCGCCCAGGAGAACAAGGCCAAGGGCGGCGGTTTTTCGGAGAACGGCGCCAATTTCGGCCAGAGCGGCTTCGGCAACAACCGCCAGCGCGGCCCCCTCCTGATCGAAGGCGAACTCACCGCCAAATCCTCAGGCTCCTCCGCCTATGACGAAGGCGCCCGCGTCTTCCACGTCAAATTCGGACCCGGCTCGGTCGCCAGCGTCGACGGCAACAAGCTGACGGTGGATTTCGACAAGGCCGGGCGGAAGATGGTGCTGGACTCATTTGTGCAGAAGGCGGGGTGAGCTGCTCGGGCGGTTCCCTCACATAATCCCCTCCAGCCCCTTCCGCATCACCAGGTTCAGCAGCTTCAGTGAGGCCCCGTCCGGCGTTTTCTCGCCGCGTTCCCATTTGCTGACCGTGCCTTTGCTGACGTTCAGGTAATGGGCGAAGACAGGCTGAGAGATGCGCTCGCGCTCCCGCAGGGCCTTGATGGCGTCGGGCTCGAGTTTTTCGACCGGCGCGAGGCAGCCCGCGTCGAACTCCCGCATCGTTTCGCGGTCTAGCACCCCGGCCTTGTGCAAACCGCTCATCGTCTCATGGAGGATCGCGAGCGTCCGTGTCGCCGCCTTGGGCCGTCTGAGCGTCATGATACACCCTCGCAATCGATCGCGATGATCTCCCCGGCGGCGATCGCCACCGCGATATCGGTCTGCGATAAACGCAGTGTCACCGCACTGGCTTTCTTGAACAGTGCCAGTTCCACGGCCGTGATGTTGTCTCTCTCGTTCTTCGCAAAGCCCCGGATGAAGAACAGATCTGTGCCCGAGCGAAACAGCACGATCGTCCGAAACCCTCCTGACCGGCCTTCGCCCTCCCGCGCCACCCGCTGCTTGATAACGCCGCCGCCGAGGTCGGCGTCGATCCGCCCAGCCGCAATGTCCCTGGCCGCACGACACAACAGCGAGTCGCTGATACCCGCCTTGCGTGCATAGCGGGCAAACGGCTTAAATGCGTAAACGGCTGCCATGCCGCGATCCAGCCTCGACCACGGCACCATAGCACCAGGGACCACACAAATAAAGCGGGGAGCTGCTGATGCACCACAAGCGCAAACGCCCGAAATCAGCCCGCGCCGGCTGCCTGCTCTGCAAGCCGCACAAGGCGAATGGCTGCTGCCCCGATCACAAAAATATGCGCTATGGCAACCGCCGCCGCTATGAGGCGGGCCGTGACCAACTGCGCTGCGAGGGCCTTAACGCGCGGTAGGTCAAGCCGCCCCGTCATCCCGGACAAGCCGCGAAAGCGGCGCCGATCCGGGATCCATCATCGAGCGATGTCCCATCCTATGATAGATCCCGGGACTTCGCTGCGCGAAGCCCAGGATGACGGCGCGGTTGTCTGAGCAGCTTCACCGCCCCTCCCGCGCCTTGAACGCCCGGCGCGCCGCCTCGACCTGCGCGTGATAGGTCTCCGCCCAGACCCAGACCCCGCAGAACGCCGCCGTCAGCTCGCGGCCGATCTCGGTCATCGTGTAATCGACATGCGGCGGGATCACCGGATGGACCTTGCGGGTGATCAGCCCGTCGCATTCCATCTGCCGCAGCGTCTTGGTCAGCATCTTCTGGCTGATGCCGCCGACGGTCCGCCCGATCTGGCGGAAGCGCAGCGTGCCGTGTTCCTCCAGCGCCTCCAGGATCAGCATGGTCCATTTGTCAGCGACCTGGCCGATCACGTCCCGCACCAGCGCCTCGACCTCCGGCGCGACCGCGGGATGGACCAGCCGGCCCTGTTCGCGCATCGCCTCCACGGCCTCGCGGATCATCTGCATGCGACGCTCTCCTTTGGGTGCCTATGGCACTTTCGGGTGCCTTCTTTCGAATGGAGAGCATCGGCCCTAGCTGTGTCGGACGCAACCGAGAAAGGGCCTTGCGATGAACATCACCGGCAACACCATCCTCATCACCGGCGGCGGCAGCGGCATCGGCCGCGCCCTGGCCGAAGCGCTGCATGCCAAGGGCAACAGCGTCATCATCGCCGGCCGCCGCGAGCGCGTGCTCGACGAAGTCACGCAGGCCAATCCCGGCATCGCGTCGATGCTGCTCGACATTCAGGACAAGGCGGACATCGCAGCTTTTGCCCGTGAGGCCGTCACGCGCTTTCCGGCGCTCGACGTCGTCATCCACAATGCCGGCATCATGAAACCGGAGACGCATGTCGATCTGACCATCGCCGAGGAGACGATCGCGACCAATTTGCTCGGGCCGATCCGGCTGACGGCGGCGCTGCTGCCGCATCTGCTCGCCCGGCCGCGCGCCTCGGTCGTCACCGTCTCGTCAGGCCTTGCCTTCGTGCCCCTGGCTGCGACCCCGACCTACTCCGCCACCAAGGCGGCGATCCATTCCTGGTCGATGGCGCTGCGCCATCAGCTTAAGGACACCTCGGTCGAGGTCGTCGAGATCGCGCCACCTTACGTGCAGACCGAACTCCTCGGCGCGCACCAGTTGACCGACCCCGACGCGATGCCGCTCGCCGCGTTCACCGACGGGGTGATGGCGATCCTCGAAGACGCCCCCGCCTCCGGGGAGGTCATCGTCGAGCGCTGCAAGCCGCTGCGCTTCGCAGAAGAAAACGGCAACTTCGCCGGCGTTTTCGCGATGGTGAACAGCCGGCACTGATCGGCAAGGACCCCCGCGTCATTCTCGAGCCTGAACCGAGAATCTTCCAAACCAGACAGCACTGGTTTCCGAGATGGTCGGGTCAAGCCCGACCATGACGCGGGGGCCGACATGGCGGGCCATGACAACGGCCCGCGCGCCTGCTAATCCCCCGATCATGCGTGAAGGTCTTCTGCCATCGACGGTCGCGACCGTCCTCGAACTCTCCACCTCGGGCGAGAAGGCGCGCGCGCTGACCGAGCTGCTGGGCGAGGTTTTCGACCCCACCGAAACCGCGATCTCGGCCTTCGAGATCGAAACCGGCGTCACCACGCTCTCGCTGAATGCGCCCTGGAAGGTCGAGATCTATTTCGCGGTTCATCCCGACGAGGAGGCCGTGCGCGACATGCTGCGCCCCATCGTTGGCGACGTCATTGACACCACGCCCTTCGAGACGGTCAACCAGCAGGACTGGGTCGCCGCCAGCCTCGACGGGCTGAAGCCCGTCCGCGCCGGCCGTGTCCTCGTCCATGGCGCGCATGACCGCGACGCGGTGCGCATCAACGATGTCGGCATCGAGATTCCCGCCGCGCTCGCCTTCGGCACGGGCCATCACGGCACGACCGCCGGCTGCCTGCTCGCGCTCGATGCCGAACTGAAGCGCCGTCGCCCGCGAAACGCCATCGATGTCGGCACCGGCACCGGCATTCTTGCGCTGGCGCTCGCCAAGCAGATCAAGCGCAAAGTCGTCGCCGGCGACATCGACGCCATCGCGGTCGAGGTCGCCGCCCACAACGCCCGCGTCAACCACGCACCGCACGCGCTCGATCTCTATGTCGCGCCGGGCCTGCGCCACGCCAGGGCGAACCGTCCGGGCCATTTCGACCTCGTCTTCGCCAACATCCTCGCTGGGCCGCTGAAACGCCTCGCCCCGTCGATCGCGCGGGTGCTGTCGGATGACGGCACGGTCATCCTCTCGGGCCTGCTGGCGATGGACGTCGCCGGTGTCGTCTCGACCTACCGGCACCAGGGGCTCTATCTCGCCCGCCAGTCGCTGCGCGAAGGCTGGGCGACGCTGGTCATGAAAAAAGGCGGCGCAGCCCCAAGGCCACGCCACCTTCGATAATCCTGAAAGTCGTTCAGGCGCCGCCGCGAGGGACGGAGTGATCCTTCGCTAGGACGCGGCGAATGGCGCGCCGCGCGAGAACCGGAGCGGAGCGGACATGAAGTCCGTGAGCACCGGAAGCGCAGCGCGGTGGGTCAGGCGCCCGGCCTAGTAGAAGGAGCGCCCGTCCCGCTCAGAAGCCGATATGGCCGTACTTGGCTTCCGCCTCCGCCTGCATCGCGCGGGCGTCGTGCCAGACGGCGGAGGTGAACTTCGCGGCGTCAATGATGGTCTCGTAAACATGCTTGATGATGGCGATCATGGTCTTGGTCCTTGAAAGCGCCGGAGGCCGGCGCGGAATGGGAGGCTCCGGCGCGTCATGCGCCGGACAGCACGGCGCTCACCGGTTGAAGGGCAGCGTCTCGTCGCTCGACAGCGTGGTGGCGGGAATGCCGCCGAGCAGGATGCCGGATTCGTTGATGCGGTAGCTGTAGGCGCGCAGTTCGCGCAGCGCCGAGCGGCGGCGGCTCTCGATCATCGCAGCGTAAAGGCGCTGCCAGAAGCCGGGGCCTGCCGAAGCGGCGGCAGTCTGCTTGACGTCGGTCGCAGGCAGGACGGAGGTGTCGTTCAGCACATAGGTCATAGGGATCCATCTCCTCAATCGAAACGAAGGACAGTCCCGGTCGCTTCCTCGTTCTCTTATGCGACCAAAGTGGTACGTCTTCGCACTTGCGAAAAGGGGACTTCGCAGATGCGAGATATGCGTCTGACGCATGCGTACCGCAGGTTTTCATTAACGATTGACGAATTCGCATAACGATGCGGCAGAAGCCTGCTTTTGCGGCGGCTGTCTCATGGGTCCTGATGGGCCGCGGCCCGGCATTTCGACTCGCCATCGCCGCCGGCAGCCGCGACGATGGCGCAAAGCTCAACCGGACCCGCCCGATGCCCGAATCGCCTGCCGCCCTCCCCGCCTGCCGTTTCCAGACCTTCTCCGAGCCGACCGATCCCGCCCAGGTCGCGCCGCGCATCGCGGCGCTGCGGCGCGAACTCGCAAGGCAGGGGCTCGCCGGCTTCATCGTGCCACGCGCCGACGAGCACCAGGGCGAATACGTCCCCGCCCATATGGCCCGCCTCGCCTGGCTGACCGGCTTCACCGGCTCGGCCGGCAACGCGATCATCCTCGCCGACAGAGCGGCACTGATCGTCGATGGCCGCTACACCATCCAGTCCCAGGAGCAGACCGACACGAACATCGTCACGCCGACGCGGATGGAAGAGACGCCGCTTGATCGCTGGATCGAGCAGAACCTGCCGGCCGGCGGGCGGCTCGGCTACGATCCCTGGCTACACACGGTCGACGGCGTCGCGAAGCTGGAGAAGGCGGCAGCCGCGGCCGGCGGCTCGCTCGTCGCGCTGTCGCAGAACCCGGTCGATGCGATCTGGCGCGACAGGCCGGCGCCCCCCGCCGCGCCCGTGAAGGCCCATCGCGGCGACTTCGCGGGAGAGGACGCCGCCAGCAAGCTCGCCCGCATTCAGGACGCGCTGACCAAGGCGAAGGTCGATGCGCTCGTCGTCTCGGACCCGCATGCGCTGGCCTGGACCTTCAACATCCGCGGCGGCGATGTCGAGCACACGCCCCTGCCGCTGGGCTATGCCATCGTCCCGCGCGAGGGCCGCCCCACGGTCTTCCTGGCGCCTGAGAAGATCACCAACGAAGCCGGAGACGCAATCGGCGCGGTCGGCGAGATTGCCGCGCCGGCCGCTCTGGCGACGCAGCTCGCGGCGCTGGGCGCGGCGGGGGCCAAGGTCAGGCTGGACGCGACGACGGCCGCTTCCGCGCTCGCGACCCTGATCCGCGATTCGGGCGGCACGCCCGATGCGGGCACGGACCCGATCGCCCTGATGAAGGCGCGCAAGAACGAAGCCGAACTCGCCGGCACCCGCGCCGCCCACCTGCGCGACGGCGCCGCGATGGTGCGCTTCCTGTCCTGGATCGCGCGCGAGGCACCCAAGGGCGGACTGACCGAGATCGACGCGGTCGCGGCGCTCGAAGCCGAGCGGCTGAAGACCGGCCTGCTCAAGGACGTCTCCTTCACCACCATCGCCGGCGCCGGCCCCAATGCGGCCCTGCCGCATTATCGCGTCACGGAAGCGAGCAACCGCCGCATCGAACCCGGCATCCTGCTGGTCGATTCCGGCGGGCAATACGAGGACGGTACCACCGATATCACCCGCACCATGGCGATCGGCGAGCCCAGCGCCGAAATGCGGGACCGCTACACCCGCGTACTCAAGGGCCATATCGCGATTTCGCGGGCGCTCTTCGTCAAGGGCACCTCGGGCGCGCAGCTCGATGCGCTGGCGCGGCTGCCGCTCTGGCAGGCGGGGTTCGATTTCGACCACGGCACCGGCCATGGCGTCGGCAGCTATCTCTCGGTGCATGAGGGGCCGCAGCGGATTTCCAAGCTCGGCACCACGCCGCTGGAGCCCGGCATGATTCTCTCCAACGAGCCCGGCTACTACAAGGAAGGCTATTACGGCATCCGCATCGAAAACCTGATCGTGGTCGAGGAGCGGGCCATCCCGGGCGGCGACCGGACCATCTACGGCTTCGAGACCATCACCTGGTGCCCCTATGAGCGCGCGCTGATCGACCGCGCCTTGCTGGACGCCGGCGAGATCGCCGGGATCGACGCCTATCACGCGCAAGTCTGGAGCCAGCTCGCGGGGCTGGTCGAGGGCGAGGCGAAGGCGTGGTTGAGGAGGGCATGCACGCCGCTATAAGCGAATATCGATATTGACACAACCTATGGTAGCATTATCGTCCCTGCCAATCTCGAGCGGGGGCGACCATGACCAGGCATTTCCTATCGATCGCATGCGGACTTCTGGCAGCCGGTTGCGCGACCTCGCCGCCGATCGATCTCAGTCAGCCCACCGGGGGCCGCGAGCTTCGGCCGGCGCGCGCCGGCATCAATGTCGGCTCGCTCTATTTCGCCCGCGAGAAGGCGACCGAGGACCGGTCCCGCCCCGTCAACCTTGAGCGTCTCTACGAAGTCGATCTGGCGCGATATGCCGTGCTGCCGGTCGATGCCAGACAGTCGGACGTCGATCTGAGCTTCAAGCTTGAGGCCAGCGGCGCGGTGAGCGGTATCAAGAACATCTTCGTCAATCTTGGCCTCAGTGGCAATTTCAGCGATCATTTCGAGTACAAGCTGACCAATGTCGTCGATCGCAGCATCAGCTATCAGGAGGCCGAGACGCTCTTCGCAGACCGGGCCTTCAAGCGCGATTGCAGCCACTGGCGCCGGAACATCTCGCGCGAGAACTGGGCGCGCTACCAGGTCCTCTCGCTCAAGACCGGCGACATCGTGCTCCGGCAGAAGACGGACAGCGGCGCCTCCGCCGACATCAAGGCCAAGATCGCCGTCGCAGAGCCGCAGCTCAAGGCCGCCCTGTCGCGCAGCTACAACCTCGCCGTGAGTGGACAGGGCATGGTGATCGCGGTCAACCCGATCATCCGCGACTGAGTCACGCGAGCGCCCGCAACGCCACCACCGCCGCGACGCCGACCGCCACCACGCCCAGCAGCGGCAGGCGCGTCGCGGCGAGCGCGGCGAGTAGCGCAGCCGCCGTCTCCGGCCAGCCGGTGGCGAGCGCGCTCGGCGCGATGACGGCGACGAGCACGGCCGGCGGGATCGCGTCGAAAGCGGCCTGGGCGCGTGGCGACAGCTGGAGCCGTCCGGCGAGCGCGAGCCCGGCGAGGCGCGTCGCATAGGTCGCGAGCGCCATGCCGAGGATGGCGAGCAGATTGTGCGGATCGAGCGTCATGGGCGCATCTCCGGCGCCGGCTCGGCATCCCCGACGGATCCGGCCGCGAACCAGGCGGCGGCGAGCCCGCAGAGCGAACCCGCCAGCACGTGCCAGGGCGGGCCAATGAGCCGGTAGGTCAGCGCCGAGGCCAGCCCCGCCGCCGCGACCGTCCAGAACGTCACCCGCCCCTTCCAGAAGGCGGCCACCAGCGCGATGAACAGCGCGGTGAAGGCGAAATCGGCCCCGAAGCGGCGCGGATCACCCAGCGCGGCGCCAACCACGGCACCGAGCGTCGAGGTCGCGACCCAGCAGGCGACGAAGGGCACCACCATCCCGAACCAGTAGGCCGGCGTCAGAGCGTGGGTGCGCGCCCGCTTCTCGGCCAGCGCCCAGTTCTCGTCGGCCATGAAATAGAGCCCGAGCGCCGTCTGCCCGCGCGAGAAGCCCGCGAGCTTCGGGACCAGCGAGGCGCTCATCAGCACATGGCGGGCATTGATCAGCAGCGTCGAGAACACCAGCGCACCGATCGGCGCCGGCGTCGCCCAGAGTTCGACGGCCGCGAATTGCGCCCCACCGGCGAAGACCAGGACGCTCATCGCCATCGTCTCCAGCGGAGACAGACCCTTGCCGGCCGCCAGAGCACCGAGCAGCAGCCCGATCGGCACGGCCGCCAGCATGGCGGGCCAGATGTCGCTGAGGCCCCGACGGGCATCGTCGCGCAAGGTGGACATCGTGATGGGCCTTCAGGAGAGATGGGCGGCGCGGAAGGCGCCCGGCGTCACGCCGAGCCTGGCCTTGAAGGCGCGCGTCAGATGCGCCTGGTCGCTGAAGCCGGTGGCGGCGGCCACCGCAACCGGCGCCTCCCCGCGACGCAGGCGGTCACGCGCGCGTCGCACCCGCACATCGACGAGGAAGGCATGCGGCGTCAGCCCGGTCTCAGCCCGGAAGGCGCGGATCAGGTGATGCCGCGGCAGGCCGACCGCAGCGCCGATCGCGGCGAGCGACAGATCCTCATCATGGCGGGCTTCGATCAGCGCCCGCGCGCGATCAACCGGTCCGGGTTCGCGCCCGATGAGGCGCGGGCCGAGATCGGCATGGCGCACGAGCATAGCGGCATAGGCCCGCAGCAGCGCCTCCTCGCCCGCCAGCGCATCCGCGCCCTCTTCCAGCAGCCGGTGGGCCGCGGCGAAGAGCGCAGCTCCGTCCGGATCATGCACGACGGGTGCGCGGAAGAAGGGCGTACCGGGGCTCCCGCGCCCGGTCAGCGAAGCCGCAAGCTCCTGCATCAGGTCGAGCCCGGGATAGCTCATCCGGTAGCGATAGCCGCCCTCGCTCGGCGCGCCATCATGGACGTCGAGCGGCTGATTCATCACGAGATCGCCGGGGCCGGCATAGAGCTTCCGACCGCGCGCATGCCAGACCTCGCAGCCGGTCAGGATCGTCCCGATCGCATAGGTGTCATGGGCATGGGGGGCATAGGCATGCGTGCGGAAGGTCGCCGCCAGGAACTCCAGCCCGTCGAAGCGGCGCGCGGCGAAGAGATGCGCCCGCTCTCCCGCCTTCAGCGGCGTCTCGGCCAGCGCCTGTTCCTGCGTGATCAGATCCATCGCGCGAGGTTAAACCCGATCACGCGGGGGCCGTCTTGAAGAAAAGTGATCGGGCGCATCAGCGCCGCCGATAGGACCTGGCAGGGAATAGGCGGCCGGCTCAGCCGCCGACGAGATCGAACCAGCCGGCCTCGTCGATCACCTGGACGCCGTGCTTTTGCGCATCCTTCAGCTTCGAGCCCGCGCCCGGCCCGGCCACCAGCAGATCCGTCTTGGACGAGACCGAGCCCGCGACCTTCGCACCGAGGCGCTCCGCCATCGCCTTGGCCTCGTCGCGGGTCATGCGCTCGAGCGCCCCGGTGAAGACCACGATCTTACCGGCGACGGGGCTGGCGGAGGCGACGGCCTCCAGCGGCTGCGGCGTCACCTGCGCCAACAGGCGGTCGAGCAGTTCCTCATTGTGCGGCTCGCCGAAGAAATCGGTCAGCGCCTCGACCACGGTGGGCCCGACGCCATCGATCGCGTCGAGCTCCTGCCGCTCTGGCGAGACCGGGTCGGCCGCCGCCAGCCCCGCCGCCCGCAGGGCGTCGAAGGAGCCGTAATGGCGCGCCAGCAGGCGGGCATTGGTTTCGCCGATATGGCGGATGCCGAGCCCGAAGATGAAGCGGTTGAGCGGGGGCGTCCGGCGCTCCTCGATCGCGGCGAAGAGCTTGGTCACGCTCTGGGCGCCGAAGCCTTCCTTGTCCTTCAGCTTCTTGAGATTGGCGGCGTCGCGCGCGGCGAGCGTGAAGATGTCGGCCGGCTCCTTCACCGGCAGGTCGGGATCGCCGTGGAAGAACTCGATCTGCTTGTCGCCGAGCCCGTCGATGTCGAGCGCGTCGCGCGAGACGAAATGCTTCAGCCGCTCGACCGCCTGCGCCGGGCAGATCAGCCCGCCGGTGCAGCGGCGCACCGCATCCTCCTTGCCGGAGCGCGGATTGATCTCGCGCGTCGGATGGCTGCCGCAGGCGGGGCAGAGCGTCGGGAAGACGTAAGGCTTGGCCCCCACCGGCCGCTGGCTCAGATCGACCGCCGCCACCCGCGGAATCACGTCGCCGGCGCGCTTCACCGTGACCGTGTCGCCGACGCGGATGTCCGGCGGCTCGCCGTCGCGGATGCGCTCGCCCTTGGAATCGTAGCCGCGGATGTAATCCTCGTTGTGCAGCGTCGCATTGGTGACGACGACGCCGCCGACCGTCACCGGGCGCAGGCGCGCCACCGGCGAGAGCGCGCCGGTGCGCCCGACCTGGATCTCGATCGCCTCCAGCACGGTCGTCGCGAGTTCTGCCGGGAACTTGTGCGCGATCGCCCAGCGCGGCGCCCGCGAGACGAAGCCGAGCCGCGCCTGAAGCGCGAGATCATCGACCTTGTAGACCACGCCGTCGATGTCGTAGCCGAGCGTGGCGCGCTGGCTCTCGATCAGCCGGTAATGCGCGATCAGCGCCTCGACGCTCTCGCAGCGCTGCATCAGCGGATTGGTGCGGAAGCCCCAGCGCCCGAAGGCCTCGACCACGCCCGACTGCGTCGGCGCCGGCAGCTCCGGCATCTCGCCCCAGGCATAGGCGAAGAAGCGCAGCGGTCGCGAGGCCGTGATCGTCGCGTCGAGCTGGCGCAGCGAGCCTGCCGCCGCATTGCGCGGATTGGCGAATTCGGGCAGCCCCTTCTCGCGCTGGCGCTCGTTGATCCCTGCGAAATCGGCATGGCCCAGATAGACCTCGCCGCGCACCTCCGCGACCGCCGGCACGTCCGGCCCGGCGAGCGCCTGCGGTATCTCGGCAATGGTGCGGGCGTTGACCGTGACGTCCTCGCCCTCCTCGCCATCGCCGCGCGTCGCGGCATGGACGAGCGCGCCGTTTTCATAGCGCAGTGAGAGCGACAGCCCGTCGATCTTGGGCTCGGCGGTGAAGGCGATGGGGTCCTCCTCCTTGCGGCCGAGGAAGCGGTGGACGCGCTGGACGAATTCGGCCACGGCCTCGTCGGTGAAGGCGTTGTCGAGCGAGAGCATCGGCACGCGATGGCGGATCTTGGCGAATTTGCCCGACGCCTTGGCGCCGACCTTGGCGCTGGCCGAGGCCGCTTCCTTCAGTTCCGGATGGGCGTCCTCGATCGCCACCAGCCGCAAGCGCAGCGCGTCGAAGGCGGCGTCGTCCATCACCGGTGCGTCGTTCTGGTGATAGGCGATGTTGGCCGCCTCGACCTGGGCGGCGAGGCGCTTGTGTTCGACCTTGGCCTGGCGGGCGGTCAGATCGGAGACGGGGATCGGCTGCGGCATGCTCATGGCCCTTCATTAGGCGAGAAGCCGTCGTCGAAAAAGGGCAGGAGCGCCGCGCGAGGGACCGCTCTCCCGCATTCGTGTTCGCGTCGGAAGCGACAGGGCGTGCATTTCGGGCTATCGTGGCACCAGCTGGGAATTGGAAGCTCGACGCCTTCAGGCCGTTGACCCAAGGATCGCGTCAAAGGGCTGCAAGGCGAACCGGGCCGCAACCGGGAGACACGCCATGGCCGATATCAATGCTCCTCTGCGCGCCGCCGCACGGGACCAAGGCCCCGCGCTGCCGCGCATCAACACCATCACCGTCGCGGATTTGCGCGATGCGCTCGCCCGCGGCTGGGAGGATTTCAAGGCCCAGCCCAGCCATCTCGTCTTCGTCGCGCTGATCTATCCCGTCATCGGCGTGCTGCTCGCGCAGGCGACCGTGAGCTTCAACATCTTCCCGCTGCTGTTTCCGCTGCTCGGAGGCTTTGCGCTGCTGGGCCCCTTCGCCGCGATCGCGCTCTACGAGGTCAGCCGCCGGCGCGAGCGCCAGCTCGATTCGGGCTGGGAGCATGCCTTCGCCGTTCTGCGCTCCCCGGCGATCAGCCAGATCCTGCTGCTGGGCGCGATGCTGACGGGCCTGTTCATCGCCTGGCTGATCTGTGCCTGGGTGATCTATCGCGGCCTGCTCGGGCTGCCGGCGGACGTCTCCACCGCAGACTTCCTGCGCACCGTCTTCACCACCCCGCAGGGCTGGATGATGATCGTCGCCGGCAATCTGGTTGGGCTGCTTTTCGCCATCGTCGCCTTTTCGATTTCGGTCGTCGCCTTTCCGCAGATCATCGACCGGCGCGTCGATGTCGCCACGGCGGTGCGCACCTCGATCGCCGCCGTCGAGCACAACCCGCGCGTGATGGTGATCTGGGGCCTGATCGTCAGCGGGCTGCTGGTTCTGGGCAGCCTGCCCTTGCTGGTCGGACTCGTGGTGGTCATGCCGGTTCTCGGCCACGCCTCCTGGCATCTCTACCGCAAGGTGGTCGACGGCTGAGGGCAGCCCCGCCCGAAGCAGAGCGGGGAACAATCGCCGGAAAGCGAGGTTCATGGAGCGTGAGCGACGAGGCTCACGGGCGCGCGGGCCAACGGGCCCGCCCTTCTTCCGGGGGCACCATCCATGAACAACATCATCTACATCGTCGGACTGATCGTCGTCGTCCTGGCCATCCTCTCCTTTCTCGGCCTGCGCTGAGGAAGGGTCGGCGGCGCCAACGCGGCCCGATGATCAGCCCACAATCATCTCAGCGCGGCTTCTTGCCCTTGTAGGGCGCCTTGCCGGCCGGGCGGGCATCGCCGTCGCGTGAGGCGGGCTTGCCGGCAAAGGGCTTGCCCGCGAATGGCTTGCCCCCACCCGACTTGCCCGCGCCGAACGGCTTGGGCGCATAGGGCTTCTTCTCGCCATAGGGCTTGTCGCCGGCCGGCTTGTCGTAGCGCGGCTTGGGGCCGGACCGGAACGAGACGTTCGGGTCCGACAGCGCGTCACGCTCGCTGCGCACCGGATCGTAGGGCTTGGCCGCGCCGAAGGGCTTCGACTTGCCCTCATAGGCCTTCTTCTTGCCCTCATACGGCTTCGGCTCGCCGCCTTCCGAGGGTTTGCCCTCATAGGGCTTCGGCTCATAGGCCTTCTTGGCGTAGGGCTTCTTCTCCCCGCCTTCGTAAGGCTTCTTCTCGTAGGGCTTCTTCTCGTACGGCTTCTTCTCGTAGGCCCGGACGGGGCGCGCATCGCCTTCCGGCTTGGAATAAGGCGCGGGCGCATGGCTCGCCTTTTCGGCGAAGGGCTTGGCCGGGCGGCGCTCCTCCTCGCCGGTGACCGGCTCGATCACGATCTTGTCGCGATCGACCGCCTTGGCCAGCTCGTAGAAGCGCTCGGCGACATCGGCGTCGATCTCGACCTTGGTCTCCTTGTCGAAGATGCGGATCGCGCCGACCTCGTCGCGGGTGATCTTGCCGCGGCGGCAGATCATCGGCAGCAGCTGGCGCGGATCGGCGCCGTCCTTGCGGCCGATGTTCAGACGGAACCAGACGGTGTCGCCACGCGGACCGGACTTGTGGCGCGGTGCGTCCGAACGCGGGCTGTCGTCGCGGTTTTCGCCGAAGCGCTGGCCCTCGCGCGGCGCGTAATCCTCGCGGGCCCGGGCCGGACGGCGCTCGTCGCGCGCGAAATTCGGGTCCCCGGCCTCCTCCGAAGCCGGCAGCCGGGCGCGGTAGATCCGCACCAGCGCGGCGGCGATCTCGTTGACCGTACGGCCGGCGATCAGCGCCTCGACCATCGCGGCATCGACCTCGCCCGGCTCGCCGGTCAGGATCGGGTCGCTGAGCAGGCGCTCCTTGTCGAGTTCGCGGATCTCGTCCTGCGTCGGCGGGCCGGCCCAGACGGCCTCGACCTTGGCCTCGGCCAGCAGCATCTCGGCCTTGCGCCGGCGCGACGGCGGCACCAGCAGCACGCTGGTGCCCTTCTTGCCGGCCCGCCCGGTGCGGCCGGAGCGATGCTGCATCACCTCCGGGTCGTTGGGCAGTTCGGCATGGATGACCAGCGTCAGGCCCGGCAGATCGATGCCGCGCGCGGCGACGTCGGTGGCGACGCAAACGCGCGCCCGGCCGTCGCGCAGCGCCTGCAGCGCCGAATTGCGCTCGCTCTGCGAGAGTTCGCCCGAGAGCGCCACGGCGGAGAAGCCCCGCTCCAGCAGGATCGCCTCGAGATGGCGGACCGCGTTGCGGGTGTTGCAGAACACCAGCGAGCACGGCGAATCATGGAATCGCAGCAGGTTGACGACCGCGAGCTCGGCTTCCTTCGGGTAGCACCGGATGGCGCGGTACTCGATGTCGGCATGGCCGCCCGGGGTGGCGGCGACCTCGATGCGCAGGGCATCATTCTGGTAGCTCTTGGCGAGCTGGATGATCGCCTTGGGCAGCGTCGCCGAGAACAGCAGGCTCTGGCGCTCGGCCGGCGTCGTCTTCAGGATGAATTCGAGGTCGTCGCGGAAGCCGAGATCGAGCATCTCGTCGGCCTCGTCGAGCACGACGGCCTTGAGCGCGGATACGTCGAGGCGATGGCGCTCGATATGGTCGCGCAGGCGGCCCGGCGTGCCGACGACGATATGGGCGCCCTCATCCAGAAGCGCGGCCTCGCGGCGCGGGTCCATGCCGCCGACGCAGGCGATGATGCGGGCATTGGCGTGCTTGTAGAGCCAGGCGAGCTCGCGCTGGACCTGGAGGGCCAGTTCACGCGTCGGCGCGATGATCAGGGCGAGCGGCTTGGAGGCGCGGCCGAAGGCCTCGGCCTCGCCCAGCAGCGTCGAGCCGATGGCGAGGCCATAGGCGACGGTCTTGCCGGAACCCGTCTGCGACGAGACCAGCAGGTCGCGGCCGGCGGCGGCCGCCTCCAGCACGGCGCTCTGTACCGGCGTCGGATCGGAATAATTGCGTTCGGCGAGCGCCCGCGCGAGCGGCGCACTCGAGGTCAGAAAGGACATGGATAAACGGGCCTAAAGGTTACGGCGCGAGATCGGAATGACGGCGCAGGATGTCGGCGATGGGCGTGGTCGCAGCCATCGATTGCAGCGGCTCATAGCGCAAATGGCGACGGAAAGAAACCGTGGTGGCAATCGCTGCCTGAAAGGGTACGCCCGACGATCCAAACGGGCCGTCATTCCGGACAAGCCGCGCCAGCGGCGCCGCTCCGGAATCCATCCTGGAGCGCAGCGCCCGACGATGGATTCCGGGTCTTCGCTGCGCTCGCCCGGAATGACAGAGCAGGTTTGATCAGCTCTTGTGGCCTTGACGACTCAGGCCCGTCGCGCGATCCCGCCGCCCTTTGCAGGGAAAGCGATGCGGATGCGGTGGGTGATCGTGGCGGTGGTGTTGGCGGCGAGCGCGCAGGCTCATGCCCAGGACGGCGCGCAGATGATGACGCTGGCCGAGGTCAAACAGCGCCGCGCCGAACTCGCCGGGCTCTTCATCCGCGTCGAGAACGTCACCGTCTCCGGCTTCACCATGGCCCGCGGCGGCCTCGCCCAGGACGCCAGCGGCACGGTGCGCCTCGACGATACCGGCATGCCGCAGGACACCATCACCTATCTCGAACGCCACTGCGCCAATGCCGGCGCGAAGGCTGGCGCGGCCGCCCCGGCCGGGTGCCGCGGCGCGCTGGAGTTCACGGTCGCCTCAGCGCAGGGTGCCTTCACCATCAGTGACGCGCAGTTCATTCCAGGGCGGTGAGGTTCAGCCGAAGCGCGGCTGGCCTCCTTCTACCCACGCACCCCGGCAGCCTCCAGCAACCGCCCGGCGGCCGCCCTCGCCTCTTCGGTGATGCTCGCGCCCGCCAGCATGCGGGCGATCTCCTCGCGCCGCGCCTGATCTTCAAGCGCCGTCACCCGCGTCACGGTGCGGGAGGCGGCGTCACCGGCGAGCGCCGATTTGGCGATGAGGAAATGCTGGGAGGCCTTGGCCGCGACCTGCGGCGCATGGGTCACCGAGATCACCTGGACCTTGCCGGCGAGCCGCGCCAGCCGCTCGCCGATCGCGTCCGCGACCGCGCCGCCGACGCCGGTGTCGATCTCGTCGAAGACCAGCGTCGGGGCCGAGCCGCGCTCGGCCAGCACGACCTTGAGCGCCAGCATGAAGCGCGAGAGTTCGCCGCCCGAGGCGACCTTCATCATCGGCCCCGGCCGCGTGCCCGGATTGGTCTCGACCCAGAACTCGACGCGGTCGAAGCCTTCCGGGCCCCGCGCCGTCTCGTCGCTGTCGATCTTGGTGATGAAGCGGGCCCGCTCCAGCTTGAGCGGCGGCAATTCGGCCTTCACGGCAGCGTCGAGCTTCGCCGCCGCTTTCTGGCGGGCTGCGGAGAGCTTGCCCGCGAGTGCGACGAAGCTCGCCTCGGCCTTCTGCAGCGCGTCTTCGAGCCGACCGAGCG
Source organism: Allobosea sp. (assembly GCF_030695125.1). Taxonomy (GTDB): domain Bacteria; phylum Pseudomonadota; class Alphaproteobacteria; order Rhizobiales; family Beijerinckiaceae; genus Allobosea. The sequence continues at coordinate 175,634 of NZ_JAUYTP010000068.1, forward strand.
AGATCTCGCTGTCGTCGAGCGCCGCGAGATCGGCTGTCATGCTCTGCGCCAGCGGCACCAGGCCATCGACCGGGACATCGTATTTGCGGGCGGCGCCCCGGAGGGCAAACAGCCGCTCCTCGACGCGCTCCTGCTCGCGCGGATCGTATTCGGCGGCGCGCATGCCGGCCGAGAGCGTCTCGCCCGCTTCTTCGAGCGCGACGATCGCGGTGTTCAGCGCCGCAAGCGACGGGTCGATCAGCGCCGGCGCCTGCCCGGCCCGGCGCTCCAGCCGGCGCAGCACGGCCGACAGCGCGGATATCGGCGAGCCCTGCCCGCCCACCGCCTCATAGGCGTCGATCAGGTCGCGGGCGACCTTCTCGGCCTGCATCATGCCCTGGCGCTGGGCTGCGAGCCCCTCCTCCTCGCCGGGCTTGGGCGCGAGCTTGCCGAGTTCGGCGACGGCGTGGCGCAGGAAATCGGCCTCCTTGCGCGCCGCCTCGACGCGAATTCGCTGCGCCTGCAGGGCCTGGCGGGCGCGCTTGAGCGTCTCGCTGGCGGCGGCCACGCTCTCGGCCTGCGCCTCGAACCCGCCGAAGCCGTCGAGGATCATGCGGTGCTGGGCGGGGTCGGTCAGCGCGCGATCGTCATGCTGGCCATGGATCTCGACGATCGCCGCCCCGATCATCCTGAGGATCTGGACGCTGACCGGCTGGTCGTTGACGAAGGCGCGCGTGCGCCCGTCCGCATATTGGACACGGCGCAGGATCAGATCGCCGTCGGTGTCGATTTCCTGGGCCTGGGCGAGCTTGCGGGCGCCATGCTCATGCGGCAGGTCGAAGACGGCACTGACCTGGCCCTGTGCCTCGCCATGGCGCACGAGACCGCCATCGCCGCGCCCGCCGAGCGCCAGAGCGAACCCGTCGAGCAGGATCGACTTGCCGGCGCCGGTCTCGCCGGTGAGCACGCTCAGGCCGTCCCGAAACGTCAGGTCGAGACGGTCGATCAGGACGATGTCGCGTATCGACAGTTGGACCAGCATGGCACTCAGCGCAAACTCGAGGGGCGGGGCATGCGCGAGCGACCCTCTTGTCGGGCGAGACTAGATCCGGCCGCCGAACCCGACGATGCCCGTGACCGCGCGCGAGAAGCCCTGGAAGGCCCGGCTGATATAGGAGCCGCGATCCTCACGAGGCTGCAGGCCGCCGCTTTCGAGCAGGACATAAGCGTCCTTGTACCACGGGCTGTCGGGGAAGTTATGCCCGAGAACGGCTGCCGCCGTCTGCGCCTCGTTGGTGATGCCCAGCGCCATATACGCTTCCGTCAGGCGCATCAGCGCCTCCTCGACGTGGCGGGTGGTCTGGTACTTGGTGATGACATCGCGGAAGCGGTTCACCGCGCCGGTGTAGTTGCGCTTCTCGAGATAGAAGCGGCCGACATTCATCTCCTTGCCGGCGAGCTGGTCACGCGCCACCAGAAGCTTCTCCTTGGCGTCGAGCACATATTCCGACTTCGGATACTTCTGGATCAGCTGCTCGAAGGCGGCGATAGCGAGCTGGGTGCGCTCCTGGTCGCGCGTCGCGTCCGGGATCTGGTTGAAATAGGACATCGCCATCAGATACTGCGCATACGCGGCATCCGGGCTCGCCGGGTTCTGTGCGATGAAGCGCTTGGAGGCGGTGATCGTCTCCTCCCACTTCGAAGCCTGGTAATTGGTATAGGCGGCGAGGATCAGCCCGCGGCGCGCATAAGGCGAGAACGGCGTGGTCTTGTCGATCTCGTCGAACTTCTTGGCGGCGCCTTCGCTGTCGCCGTTCTGCAGGCGCGCGAGCCCTTCATTGTAGAGCCTGTCGGCGGGAACGACCTCCTTGACCTCGGGCTTGTAGACCTCGGGCCGGTCGAAGGGGTTGAGCGACGAGACGGTGTCGCAGCCGCCGAGCAACAGGGCGGCGCCAAGGGCCAGGGCAGCGCCCCTCCCCACCGACTTGTTCGATTCGGCGCGCTTGGATGTCGGGGTGTTCAGCCGCTTGACGCTCACGTCGTCCGTCCTCTTGTCATCGTCCCCGCTCGGTGGGGATGCATGCCTTACCTCAGACGCCGAAGCCGCGCCACTGCCGAAAGCGCAAGCCCACGGCAACAGCGTCGTCTATTCGACAGAAAACCGGCAACAGGAAGGCGCTGGGGCGGAAAAAGCGGCGCTTGGCCTTCAGTGCACATCCGGCGCGAAAGCGGCCGGCGCGGCCGCGGCCATCTGCACGGCGCGGCGCGGCGCATAGACCGGCTCGGCCTCGACGATCGCGTAATTGGCGCGGTCGGCGAAAAGCGCCTCGAGAATGCGCACATTCATGCGGTGGCCGCCGCAATAGGAGCGGAACTCGCCGATGATCGGATAGCCGGCGAGCGCCAGATCGCCGATCGCGTCGAGAACCTTATGGCGGACGAACTCGTCGCCATAGCGCAGGCCTTCAGGGTTGATCACCTTGTCGTCGCCGACGGCGACGGTGTTGTCGAGCGAAGCGCCGAGCGCGAAACCAGCCTTCCAGAGCTGCTCGACATCGCGCATGAAACCGAAGGTCCGGGCGCGCGAAATTTCCTGGGCATAGGCCGAAGCCTCGAGATCGAAGACCTTGCGCTGGCGGCCGATCACCGTCGTGTCGAAATCGATCTCGACATCGAGGCGGAAGCCGTTCGCCGCAGGCAGCAGTTCCGCGAAGGCGCGGCCATGCTCGACGCGCACCGGCTGCAGCACCTTGAGATAACGCCGCGCGGCAGAGAGGCCGACGATGCCGGTGGCCTCGATCGCCGTCACGAATTCGGCGGCGCTGCCGTCCATGATCGGCATTTCCGGCCCGTCGATCTCGACGAGGACATTGTCCAGGCCCAGACCGGCGCAGGCCGACATCAGATGCTCGATGGTCGCGACCGAAGCCGAGGCGCCGTCGCCGATCACCGTGCAGAGTTCGGTCGCGCTGACCTTGGTGTGCTTGGCGTGGATGAGCTGCGCGGGAGCATCTTCGAGGCCCGCGCGGAGAAACACGATGCCGGAATTGGCGCTGGAAGGCTTCAGGCAGATCGTTGCGGGGGCTCCGGAATGGACACCGATACCGGTCAGCGTCACAGGGGCCCGCAGGGTGGTCTGCCGATCGAAGCTCATTCGGGTATCCAATCCTGATCGCGAACGACGCCGTTTCATCGGCTTGTGACCGGGCGACGAGGGGTCGTTGGCGATGTGTCTGAAGGCTGGAGCAGGACGTTGCCCTGTTCCGGTATCCCATGGTGCGGCTGCAACATAAGCTTTTGGAGCAGGGTCACAAAATCACGCTTTCTTTCGCTCTGTTACAGCGCAGCGAACCGGAGCCTCAGCAGGTATCGATTTGAATTCCTTAGGCTTTTTGGCAGAGCAAAACCCCGGCGCGCACAGCGCGCCGGGGTGGTGTTTACAAGCCGTGAAGTCTGGCCTCCGGCTCAGGTCGCCTGCCGGCGCAGGAAGGCGGGGATCTCGAGATGATCCTCCTCGCTGCTGCGATTCGGCGCGGCGCGGCCATGCGGGTCGAGCTGACCCTGCGGCGGGCGGGCGACCGGAGCCGCCGGGCGGCGCATATACTCGGCATGGGCCGCGCTCGGCGCCTGCGGGATCGCGGGAGCGGGCGGGGCCTGGCGCACCGGCATCGGCTGCGGCTCGGCCGCCTCGTCGTCCCGGCGGCCGAAGCCCACGGAAGCGAGGCGCTGCATCAGCGACATGCGCTTCTGGTCGGCCATGTTCGGCGCCGGCGGAGCCGTCTGCGCGATCCGGTTGGCGGCGATCTGGTTTTGCGCAGGCATCGGCAGATCCTCGACCCGCGGCATGCGCGTCGGGCGGACCACGGAGCGCTCCGGCATCGGCGGGATGAAGCTCTCCTCCAGCATCGGGGCGGGCTCGGGCGGCAGCATCGGCGCGGGGGCTGCGCTCATCACCGGACGCGGCTGGGCCGGCTCGATGCGGATGTCTTCCGAGAGGCTGGCGCGCGGCTGGGTGTCGATAGAGATCGGCATCCGCATCTCCAGCGGCGGCTCGACCGGGGCCGGCGCAGGCGCAGCCTGGCGGGCGGGCGGCGCGGTGCGCAGGCGCGCCTCGGCCTTCAGCCGCTCGGCAACCTGGGCGATGCGGGCCTCGGTCTCGTCCATCTCGGCCTGCGAGGTCACCGGCTTGTCGATGCCCGTCGCCACGACCGAGACGCGCACGATGCCCTCGAGCGCCTCGTCGAAGGTCGCGCCGACGATGATGTTGGCCTCGGAGTCGACCTCCTCGCGGATGCGGGTGGCGGCCTCGTCGACCTCATAGAGCTTCATGTCGCGCCCGCCGGTGATCGAGATCAGCAGGCCGCGCGCGCCCTTCATCGAGACGTCGTCGAGCAGCGGGTTGTTGATCGCCGCCTGGGCCGCGTTCAGCGCACGCTTGTCGCCCTGCGCCTCGCCGGTGCCCATCATCGCCTTGCCCATGCCGCGCATCACGGCGCGCACGTCGGCGAAGTCGAGGTTGATCAGGCCCGGACGGACCATCAGGTCGGTGATGCAGGCGACGCCCGAATACAGAACCTGGTCGGCCATGCCGAAGGCGTCGGCGAAGCCGGTGGTCTCGTTGGCGACGCGGAAGAGGTTCTGGTTGGGGATGACGATCAGGGTATCGACCGCCTCGTTGAGCTCGCCGATGCCGGCTTCCGCCATACGCATGCGGCGGTGACCCTCGAACTGGAACGGCTTGGTGACGACGCCGACCGTCAGGATGCCCATGTCGCGGGCGACGCGGGCGATGGCGGGAGCCGCGCCCGTGCCGGTGCCGCCACCCATGCCGGCGGTGATGAAGACCATGTGCGCGCCAGCGAGGTGATCGCGGATCTCGTCGATCACCTCCTCGGCGGCCGCGCGGCCGACCTCGGGCTGCGAGCCGGCACCGAGACCCTCGGTCACCTGCAGGCCCATCTGGATGATCCGCGAGGCGCGCGAGAGCGCCAGCGCCTGGGCATCCGTATTGGCGACCACGAAATCGACACCATCGAGACCGGCCTCGATCATGTTGTTGACGGCATTGCCGCCGGCACCACCGACGCCGAACACCGTGATCCGGGGCTTGAGTTCCCGGATGTCCGGGGCTTGCAGATTCATCGCCATGGTTGCCTCTTTTGATCCTTTGTCCGGCGCCTGGCGGGAGCCGTCCCGATTGCTACATTCGACGCCGTGGCCCGCCGCGAAGCGAAAAGCCGGTACTCACTCGTTTTTCGATCAGGATGCGGACAAACGGGTGCCCGCTGCTCCGCGCCCTGATCAGAAACTCTCCTTCAGCCACCGGCCGACGCGGGAGAAATACCCGTCCGTCCCGGTGGCGAAATACGCCTGCCCCGCGCGGGGCTCGAAATGCTCGACATGGGCCACCTGCGGATAGACCAGCAGGCCGACCGCCGCCGCGAAGGCCGGGCCCTTGCCGGCCTCCGGCAAACCCTTGATGCCCAGCGGCCGCCCCGTGCGGACCTGGCCGCCGAGGATGCGACGCGCCACTTCGGGCAGGCCGGTGAGCTGGCAGGCGCCGCCCGTCAGCACGACGCGGCGCCCGGCCTGGGCCGAGAATCCGGCCTGGGTCAGGCGGTCGCGCACCAGTTCGAGGATTTCCTCGACGCGCGGCTTGATGATCCGCACCAGCTGCGACTTCGGCAGATGGTTGGGCGTGTCGCGCTCGTCGTCGTCGACCTGCGGCACCGAGATCATGTCGCGCTCGTCGGACGCGCTGGCGATGCAGGAGCCGTGCAGCGTCTTGAGACGCTCGGCCGCCGAAACCCGGGTCGAGAGCCCGCGCGCCACGTCCATGGTGATGTGGTTGCCGCCGACCGCGATCGCATCGGCATGCATCAGGTGCCCGCCGGAGAACACGCCGAGGCTCGTCGTGCCGCCGCCGAGATCGACGACCACGACGCCCATTTCGGCCTCGTCGTCGACCAGCACGGACAGGCCCGAGGCATAAGGCGTCGCGACCACCGCCTCGACCTCGAGATGGCAGCGCTCGACCGCCAGCATGACATTGCGCGCGGCCGAGGCCTCGCTGGCGACGACATGCATGTCGACCGAGAGCTTGCCGCCGATCAGGCCGCGCGGATCGAGCACGCCCGGGACGCCGTCGAGCGCATAGCCCGTCGGCAGGGCATGAAGCACGGCCTTGCCGGGCCGCAGCGCATGGGTCGCGGCATGGGCGAGCACGCGCTTGACGTCGCCGTCGCCCACAGAGCCGGCGCGCAGATCGACGCTGGCCGCGTAATGCTGCGAGGCGAGGCGCCCGCCGGTCAGGTTGACGATGACCGACTGGACCTCGACCTTGGCCATGCGCTCGGCTGCGTCGACCGCGGCGCGGATCGCCTTCTCGGCGCTTTCGAGATCGATGATCGCGCCGCCCTTGAGGCCGAGCGAGCGCTGATGGCCGATGCCGATGATGCGCGCGACATGGGTGCGGCCGCGCAGCCGTTCATTCGCCTCGGCCGGGTTCAACTCGGCGATCAGGCAGACGACCTTGCTGGTGCCGATGTCCAGAATCGACAGCGTCGCGCTCTTGCGCGACGAGAGCGGACGCATTCGCGGTGTCAGTCCCTGGGAGGTGAGGTGGTTCATGCCTCGCCTCCCTTCTTCTTGGTCTTGCTCTTGAGCTGCTCGGCGCGGGCGGCGGCGCCCTCCTCCGTCAGCCGCATGACGACCCGGTCGGGCTGGCGCAGATCGATCGCCATCACGTCCTTGTCGAAGATCCGGAAATCGGCCTGCAGCGAGGCCAGCCGTTTGACGGCCGCCGCGGGCTCGACTTCGGGAAGGCGCACATCCATGCCGTTGTCGAGCTTCAGGTTCCAGCGCCGACCCGAGACGAGCGTCGCCGCGCGAATATGGGGGGCGATTGCGCCAGCCTGACCCCGCAGCGCCACATATTCGCGCGCACGGCTGTTGGCCTCGGGCCCGACGACGAGTGGCAGATGGGCGAAGCGGCCATCATCCATCTTGTCGATCACGGTGCCATCGGCAGCGATGACGAAGAGCTCGCCCTTGACCTGCCAGAGCGCGAAGGGCTCGCGCTCGACCAGGGTGATCGCGACTTCGCCGGGATAGAGCTTGCGGACCGCCGCCTCGCGAATCAGCGGCGCGGACTCCAACCGCTTGCGGGCCTGGTCGGCATCGAAGAAGGCGAGCGAGGTCTTCGAATCGATTCCCGCCGCGACCAGGACCTCGACCTCGGACAGCTCGGCGATGCCCGAAATCGTGACACGGTCGATGCCGAAGCCGACCAGGCTCGCCAGCATGTGGTGCGGCTCGCCATAGGTTTCGCGCAGGGTGTCGAGATGTCCGCCGAGAACCGTGCCGGTTCCCAGGCTGAGGCTGATGAAGCCGAGCGCCAGCCAGGTGCCCAGCCGCCGCGGCAGACGCTGCGCCAGCGGCACGGCCACCGCGCTGCGGCGCGAGCGGCGCAGCCAGCGACCGCTCCGCTCACCGACGAGCAGTTGCGGCCCGGGAGCCGGGACCGGCAAACGCGAGGCGGCCGGAGCCGCTGCCGTCTTCACCGATCGAGGGAGGCGTCCTGCACCGTCCATCTGACGCGTTCACCGAAGTTGAGGCCCGTTTGGGCAGCCAGTTCGGGCATCACGCGGGGTCTCGGTCGTTCCGGGTCGCCCGCTGGCTTCCGGGCGAACGAACCTTTCGGTGTCGTCGTCGCGAAGGCCCTCAATGGCTGGCGTCCCGGCACCCGATTGCTTGATGCGCCGTTAACGCCACTCTTCGATCTGCTGGTAAATTTTTGGTAAAGTTTGAGCGATGACGATGTGGATCGCGCGCGCTTTCTTGCCGGCCACCGGCTTGCCGAGCACGCCCAAGGCAGTTCGCAGCGGAGACCGCGGATCAGCGTCCACGGGCATTCTGCGAGGACGGCACCCGCCACCCGAGCCGTGCCGTTCAGGCCGCCACGCCGATGCGCTTGATCTCCCAGTGCAGATCGATGCCGGATTGCTCCTTGACCCGCCGGCGGACCTCCTCGCCCAGCGCCTCGACATCGGCCGCGGTCGCGCCGCCCGTGTTGATCAGGAAGTTGCAGTGCATCTCGGACACCTGGGCTCCGCCGACGCGCAGCCCTCGGCAGCCGGCCGCGTCGACGAGCTGCCAGGCCTTGGCGCCGGGCGGGTTCTTGAAGGTCGAGCCGCCGGTGCGCTCCCTGATCGGCTGCGCCGCCTCGCGCGCCGCCGTGACCCGGTCCATCTCGGCCTGGATCTGCGCCTGATCGCCCGGTCTCCCTTGAAACAGCGCCGAGGTGAAGATGATGTCCTGCGTGTCGGCCCCGCTGCTGCGGTAGGCAAACCCCATCTGCGCGTGGCTCAGCGTGACAATCGCGCCCGCCAGCGTCACCCCACGCGCCTCGATGAGGACGTCGGTGGTCTCGCCGCCATGGGCGCCGGCGTTCATTCGCAGCGCCCCGCCGATGCAGCCGGGGATCCCCCGATAGAAGGCGAGCCCGTCGAGGCTGGCATCAGCCGCCGCACGCGCGACCTTGACGTCCGGCACAGCCGCGCCGGCCCGCAGCCGATCGCCCGTCTCGATCGCGATCTCGCCGAAAGCCTTGCCGCCGAGCCGGATCACCAGCCCGGGAATGCCGCCGTCGCGCACGATCAGGTTCGAGCCCAGACCGACCACGGTGATCGGGACATCGGCCGGCAGATGAGCCAGCAGATAGGCCAGATCGGCTTCATCGGCGGGGGTGAACAGCGCCTGAGCCGGCCCACCAACCCGAAACCAGGTCAGCGGCGCCATCTCGGCATTGGACAGCAGGCGGCCACGCAGTTCGGGCGCGGCGGCGCGGATGGCGGGAGCGATGTCGGGGAAGGTCATGGTCGGCGCTATAACCGATGTCCCCCGAGGGGAGAAGAGATCAGGCCCCGAGCGCCGCCAGTTCCCCCGGCAAGGCGTAGGCCCATTGCGTGATGTTGCCGGCGCCGAGGAAGACGACATAGTCGCCCGGCCCCGCGACCTCGGCCACCATCGAGGCGAGGCTGGAGGGCCCCTCCAGCGGCAGCGCATGGCGGTGTCCGCGCGCCTTGATGCCCGACACCAGCGAATCGCGGTCGGCACCGGCGATCGGCGCCTCGCCCGCGGCATAGGTGTCGGCGACGATCACCGTGTCGGCGTCGTTGAAGCAGGCGGCGAAATCGTCGAACAGGCTGGCGAGCCGCGTGTAGCGATGCGGCTGCACGATCGCGATCACCTTGCCCTTGGTCGAGGCCCGCGCCGCCTTGAGCACGGCGGCGATCTCGACCGGGTGATGGCCGTAATCGTCGAAGATCAGCGCGCCGTTCCACTCGCCGGTCTTGGTGAAGCGGCGCTTGACGCCGCCGAAGCCGGCGAGGGCCGCACGGATGCTGTCGACGGGAATGCCGAGATCATAGGCGACCGCGATGGCGGCGGTGGCGTTGAGCGCGTTGTGATGGCCAGGCATCGGCATGATCAGGTCGCGCACGACTTCGTCGCGGCCGCGCTTGCGGTCGCGGATCAAGAGCGTGAACTTGGCCTGGCCGCCGGACAGGTCGATGTCGATCAGCCGGAAATCGGCCTGCGGGTTCTCGCCATAGGTGACGACGCGGCGATCCTCGATCTGCCCCACGAGGCTCTGCACGGTGGGATGGTCGATGCACATCACCGCGAAGCCATAGAAGGGCAGGTTCTCGATGAAGGTCCGGAACGCGGTCTTGATCGCGTCGAAGGTGCCGAAATGGTCGAGATGCTCGGGGTCGATATTGGTGACGATGGCGACGTCGGCGGGCAGCTTCAGGAAGGTGCCGTCCGATTCGTCGGCCTCGACCACCATCCAGTCGCTCTCGCCCATGCGGGCATTGGTGCCGTAGGCATTGATGATGCCGCCGTTGATCACGGTCGGATCGAGCCCGCCCTTCTCCAGCAGCGTCGCCACCAGCGAGGTCGTCGTGGTCTTGCCATGCGTGCCGGCGATCGCGATGCAGCTCTTCAGCCGCATCAGCTCGGCCAGCATCTCGGCGCGGCGCACCACCGGCAGGCGCTTCTCGCGGCCAGCGATCAATTCGGGATTGTCGCGCTTGATCGCGGTCGAGACCACGACCACCTCGGCCTCGCCGAGATTCTCGGCCTTGTGGCCGACGAAGGTCTTGATGCCCTTCTCGGCCAGGCGCTTGACGTTGGCGCCGTCGGAGGCGTCCGAGCCCTGAACCTGGTAGCCGAGATTGTGCAGAACCTCGGCGATGCCGGACATGCCGATGCCGCCGATGCCGACGAAATGGATGGAGCCGAGCTTCGGCGGCAGCTTCATGATGGAGCGATCCTTGATGAGCCTAGAGCGTATTCGGGCGAAGGGAGGGTCGGTTCGCGCGAAGCCAACGCGTGACGAGGACAGGGGCTAGAAACCGGCGACCTCGATGACGAGGCGGGCGAGTCGGTCGGCGGCGTCGGCGATTCCGGCGCTCTTGGCGCTCTCGGCCATGACCGTCAAGTGCGCCGGCTGAGCCAGCAGCGTGGAGAGCTCGCTCGCCAGCCGCCGCGGCGTGAAATCCGGCTGGAGGATGCGGACGGCCCCGCCGCACTTTTCGAGGAAGGCGGCGTTGGCCGCCTGGTCCTGGTCGAGCGCACCCGGCAGCGGCACCAGGATGGACGGCCGCCCGATCACGGTCAGTTCGGCCACGGTCGAGGCGCCGGAACGGCCGACGATCAGATGCGCCGTCGCCATGCGGGCGGGCAGGTCCTTGAAGAAGGGCGCGATCTCGGCCCTGACGCCGAGGCTCTCATACATCCCGCTGACCCGGCCGTCGTCTTCCTGGCGGGCCTGCTGGGTGATGAACAGGCGGCCCCGCTCGGCCGGCGTCAGAAGCTGGATCGCCGGCGGCAGGATGTCGGCCATGATCCGCGCGCCCTGGCTGCCGCCGAAGACGACCAGGTTGAAGGTGCCCTCGCCCGGCCAGGGATAGGGCGAGGCCGCCGCCACGACCGCCGGTCGCACGGGGTTGCCGACATGCCGGCATTTCGCACGCGCCTTCGGGGAAAGACCGCCGACCTCGGCAAAACCGGTCCCGATCGCATCGACCCAGCCCGAGAGAAAATGGTTGGCGCGGCCGACGACGGCGTTCTGCTCGTGGATCATCGTCTTGACGCCGCCCAGCGCGGCGCCGAGCACCGGCGGGACCGTCGGATAACCGCCGAACCCGACGACGAGCCCGGGCTTCAGGTCCTTGACGATCCGGCGCGCCGCCAGGACGCCCTTGCCGACCTCGAAGGCGACACGGATCTTGCCCGACAGCGGCAGGCCCGAGGGCGTCGCCGAGGGCACGGGAATGACGGCGTCGGCCGGGAAGTCGCCCGCGAACTCCGCCCCGCGCGGGTCCGTCATCAGCACCACCCGGATGCGCTGCGCCCGCAGCGCGTGGCTCAGTGCTTCGGCGGGAAAGAGATGGCCCCCCGTTCCCCCGGCTGCGAGAATGACGAGCTTGGACTTCGGCATGGCGTCAAGTCCTGTACTGGCCGAAATCGACGGCCCTTGGCCGCTTGCGCGTCAGGGCGAGCAGGAAGCCCGTCCCGATCGCCAGCGAAATCAGCGAGGAGCCGCCAGAGGAGATGAAGGGCAGCGTCATGCCCTTGGCCGGCATCATGTGCAGGTTCACCATCATGTTGATCGCCGCCTGGATGCCGAAGAGCAGGGCGAGCCCCGTGACCGCGAGGCGGATGAACGGGTCTTCCGCCTTCTGCGCGACCGACAGCGCGCGCAGCACGATCAGCGCAAACAGCATGACCAGCAGGATGCAGACGACGATGCCGAATTCTTCCGCCGTCACCGCGAAGATGAAGTCGGTATGCGCGTCGGGCAGGATGCGCTTGACCGTGCCCTCGCCCGGCCCTTTGCCGAGCCAGCCGCCCTGGGCGAAGCTCTCCAGCGCCGTGTCGATCTGGAAGGTGTCGCCCGAGCCCTTGTCCATGAAGCGCTCGATGCGGGCGCGCACATGCGGCACCAGCTCATAGGCGATTAGGATGCCGACCGCGCCGGCTCCACCCAGCCCGAGCACCCAGAACCAGTGCAGCCCGGCAACGAAGAACAGACCGGCCCAGACCAGCGTCACCAGCATGGTCTGACCGAAATCGGGCTGCAGCACGAGCGGCGCGATCGTCGCCGGCAGCAGCAGGAAGGCAATCCAGGTGCCCGGGAGATCGGGCCGGCGCGTGCCTTCCGCGAAGGCCCAGGCGGCCAGCACCACGAAAGCGGGCTTGAGGAATTCGGCGGGCTGCACCGAGCCGATCGGCCCCAGCGTCAGCCAGCGCCGCGCGCCCTTGACCTCGACGCCGAGATAAAGCGTCGCCACCACCATCGCGAGCGAGACCACGAAGATCAGCAGGGCGAGCCGCCGCACCTGGCGGGGGGTCAGGAAGGAGACGACGATGAAGACCGCCAGGGCCATGGCGAGATAGACCGCCTGGCGGTTGACGAAATGGAAGGTCGACAGGCCCAGCCGCTCCGCCACAGGCGGCCCTCCCGCCATCAGCAGCACGACGCCGGAGACCATCAGCGCCACGAGGGCGCTGAGGATCACCCGGTCGATCGACCACCACCAGCGACCGCTGAGAGAGGGTTCGGCGCGCGAAACCATGACGCGAGGCTCCAGAACAGGCAGCGGCGCGTCGATTGCGCGCTTGCTTTCCGAATCACTCTGTCAATGAAGGGTTAACGGAATGATTCCGGATGGAGCGGTTGCTACTGCAGATCGCCGAAGGCCTGCTTCAGGCGCGCCACGGCGTCCGCCACGACCGAGCGCGGCGTCGCGAGGTTGAAGCGCAGGAAGCTGCCGCCTCCGCTGCCGAAACTCGGACCGTGATTGGCCGCAATCCTCGCCTGCTTCTCGACGCGGGCGGTGAATTCGCCGGTCTCCATGCCGGTCGCGGCGAAATCGATCCAGGCGAGGTACGTCGCCTCGAGCGCCATCGGGCAAACGCCGGGGATCGTCGCCAGCCCCTCCTCGAAGAGGCGCCGGTTGCCGTCGAGATAGACCACAAGCTCATCGACCCAGGCCGCCCCCTCCGGGCTGTAGGCGGCGGTGGCCATGACCATGCCGAAGGAGTTCGGCGAGACGCCCTGGGCATTCAGACTGGCCTGGAAGCGGCCCCGCAACGCCTTGTCGGGAATGATGACGTTGCCGACATGGCAGCCGGCGAGATTGAAGGTCTTGGTGGTGGCGGTCATCATGACCAGCCGATCCTGGATATCGGGCGCCGCCAGCGGCATGACCGTGTGCTTGTGGCCAGGCATCACCAGATCGTGGTGGATCTCGTCCGAGACGAGGATCAGGTCGTGGCGGACGCAGAACGCCGCAATCGCCCGCAATTCATCGCCCGTCCAGACGCGGCCACCCGGATTATGCGGCGAGCACAGGATCAGCATCCGCTCGCCGCCGGTCATCATCGCGTCCCAGCCGGCGATGTCGAGGACATAGCGGCCCTCCTCGATCGCGAGCGGGCATTCGACCACCTTCCGGCCGGCCGCCGCGATGACGCGGGCGAAGGCGTGATAGACCGGCGTCATCAGGACGACGCCGTCGCCCGGCTTGGTATAGGCGTCGACGCAGAGCGCGGTGCCGTTGACCAGCCCGTTGGCGGTGAAGATCGAGGCCGATTCGACCTCCCAGCCATGGCGGGTCTTCATCCACCAGCGAATGGCATCGTGATTGGCGCGGTTGTCGCCGAAATAGCCGTAGAGGCCATGGGCCGCCATGCCTTCGAGCGCCGTCTGCACGCAGGCCGGCGGCCGGAAATCCATGTCGGCCACCCACATCGCGATGCCGTTGGCAGCGGGCACGCCATAGAGGGGCTCCATCATGTCCCACTTCGACGAATGGGTGCCGCGGCGGTCGATGATCTCGTCGAAGTTCGGGGCGGTGGTCATCGTCAGTCCTCGCTCGATCGGCATCCGGACCAGCCGGCTCGCCCTTCAGCCTTGTCGCGTTTCGCGGCCGCCGGCCAGTTCAGCGGCGTATGGCGACCATACCCCGAGCGCCTGCCTGCCATCGATTGTGGGACCTACCCCGCCCCGAACGCTGCAAATCCCGGCAACGCCGTGACCAGCGCCCGGAAGGCCTCGCCCCGCACCTCGAAATTCGGGAACTGGTCGAAGGAGGCGCAGGCCGGCGAGAGCAGGACGGCGATCTCGCCTGTGCCGCTGGCCGCGAGCGCGTCCTGTGTCGCCTGCGCCACCGCGCGGTCGAGCGTCCCGCTCCGGTCGTAAGCCACGCGGCCATCCGCGTCGAAGGTCGCGGCGAAGGCGTCCGACGCCGCGCCGATCAGATAGGCCCTGGCGATGTTGGGGAAGTAGCGTCGCAGGGACTCGATGCCGCCCTCCTTCGCCTTGCCGCCGAGGATCCAGAAGATGTCGCGAAACGAGGTCAGCGCCTTCTCGGTCGAATCGGCGTTGGTCGCCTTGGAGTCGTTGATGAAGACGACCCGGCCGATGCGGCCGATTTCTTCCATGCGATGTGCCAGCCCCGGATAGCTCCGGAACCCCGCCGCGATCTCCGCCGCCGTCAGGCCCAACGCGAAACAGGCGGCGAACGCTGCCGCCGCATTCTGCGCATTGTGCGAGCCGCGCAGCGAGCCGATGCCCGCCAGGTTGGCGACGATGCGCGGCTTGCCGTCGAGCACCTGGACGATGCGAGTTTCCAGCGTCCCGGCATTGGCGGTCACGCCGGCGAAGACGCCGGCATCGAGCGGCTGTTCCCCACTGATCTTCACCAGCGCCCGCCCGGTGGCCGCACGGCGCCGCGCCATCTGCTTGGACGCCTCGTCATCGACCCCGATCACGGCGACGTCGGCGTTGGCGACGAGCCGCTCCTTGATCGCGCCGTAGGCCTCGAAGGTCCCGTGGCGATCGAGATGATCCGGCGTCAGGTTCATCTGGATGCCGACGCTCGGCGCCAGCGAGGGCGCGAGATCGATCTGGTAGCTCGAACATTCGATGACGTGGATGCGCTCGGCGGCAGGCGCCTCCAGCGCCAGCACGGCGGTGCCGATATTGCCGCCCATCTTCACGTCGCGGCCTGCGGAGCGCAGCACATGCGCGATCAGCGCCGTCGTCGTCGATTTGCCGTTGGTTCCGGTGATGCAGACGACCGGAGCGGCCGGCGCGATCGCCGCGCGCTGCCGGAAAAACAGCTCGATATCGCCAATGATCTCGACGCCCGCGGCCCGGGCCTTCTCGACCGTCCAGTGCGGCGTCGGATGGGTCAGCGGCACGCCGGGCGCCAGGATCAGGCTGTGGAAAGTGGTCCAGTCGGCGACGGCCAGATCGACAATGGCTATGCCGGCCGCCGCAGCCTTGTCGCGGCTGGCCGGGTTGTCGTCGAAGGCAGCGACCTGCGCCCCACCGGCGATCAGCGCCCGAGCCGTGGCGAGCCCCGAACCGCCGAGCCCGAACAGCGCGACGCGCTTGCCTTCGAAGCAGGTGACGGGTGTCATGATCAGCGCAGCTTCAGGGTCGAGAGGCCGATCAGCGCCAGCACCACGGAGATGATCCAGAACCGGATCACCACCTGCGGCTCGGTCCAGCCCAGCTTCTCGAAATGGTGGTGGATCGGCGCCATCAGGAACACCCGCCTGCCCGTGCGCTTGTAGACGAAGACCTGGATGATCACCGAGAGCGCCTCGATGACGAAGAGACCGCCGACGATGGCCAGCACGATCTCGTGCTTGGTCGCGACCGCCACGACGCCGAGCAGGCCGCCCAGGCCCAGCGAGCCGGTGTCGCCCATGAAGATCTGGGCGGGCGGCGCGTTGAACCACAGAAAGCCGATGCCGGCACCGATCAGGGCGCCGCAGACCACGGCGAGTTCGCCGGCGCCCGGGACATGGTGGATCTGGAGGTAGTTCGCGAAGATCGCGTTGCCGGTCAGATAGGAGATGAAACCGAAGGTCGCCGCCGCGATCATCACCGGCACGATTGCGAGCCCGTCGAGCCCATCGGTGAGGTTCACCGCATTGCCGGCGCCGACGACGACGAACGCCGTCACCAGCGGGAAGAAGATGCCGAGCGGGATCACCAGTTCCTTGAGGAACGGCATGGCGAAGCCCGACGCGATCCCCGGCGGGCCCAGCTGCATCACCACCCAGCAGGCGATGAGCGCGATCACCATCTCCAGCCCGAGCCGCGCCTTGCCCGAAAAGCCCTTGTGGGACTGCTTCGTCACCTTGAGGAAATCGTCATAGAAGCCGATCGCGCCATAGCTGACCGTGACGCCGAGCACGACCCAGACATAAGGGTTGCGCAGATTGCCCCAGAGCAATGTCGCGACCAGCAACCCGCCGAGGATCATCAGCCCGCCCATCGTCGGCGTGCCGCGTTTGGCGAGGTGCGATTCAGGACCGTCCGTGCGGATCGGCTGGCCCTTGCCCTGCTTGATCCGCAGCCAGGAGATCGCGGCGGGGCCGAAGAAGAAGACCACGAGCAGCGCCGTCGCGGTGGCCCCGCCCGCCCGGAAGGTGATGTACCGGAAGACGTTCAGGATCGGGAACGTGCCGGAGAAATCCGCAAGCCAGACGAGCATCGGTTTGTGTGTCTCTTGTTCTAGTCGTCGGTCGATGCGGCGGGAAACCGCGCGGCGAGCGCCTTGACGATCGGCCCCATGCGCGAACCCAGGGACCCCTTGACCATGACGACGTCACCGGCGCGGATCGCGTCCAGCACGAGAGGCTCGAGCCCGCTCGCCTGCGCGGCATAAGCCCCCCGCAGGGTGGAAGGCAAGCCGTCATAGAGCCCGCGCATCAGCGGGCCGCAGGCAAACACGACATCGACGCCGTTGCCGAGGATCGCCTCGGCCAACCCCTTGTGCAGTTGCGGGCCCGTCGGGCCCAGTTCCAGCATGTCGCCGAGCACCGCGATCCGCCGGCCCCGGCCCGCAACCGGGATACGCCCGAGATTCTCGATCGCCGCCCGCATCGAGGCGGGATTGCCGTTGTAGCTTTCGTCGATCACGGTGAAGGGGCCGCCCGGCCCCTCGAGCCTCTGCTGCGCCCCGCGCCCGACGGGCGGCCGCAATTCCCCCAGCGCCAAAGCCGCCAGAGCGAGATCCGCGCCAAGCGCCTTGACCGCAGCGAGAACCGCCAGCGAGTTCAACACGATATGCTTGCCCGGGCTGCCGAGCCGATAGGTCACCGGCTGCCCCATCACCACGGCGTCGACCGTCGAGACATCGGATCGCAGCGCGCAGGAGATCAGCCGGACATCGGCGTCGAGGCTTTCGCCGAAGCGGATCACCCGTCCGGCCGGCCCCGACTTCGCGATCTGTTCGAGCAGATCGGCCTGCGGGATATCGGCGTTGACGATGGCCGTCCCGCCGGGTTCGAGCTCCCAGAAGACGCCGGCCTTCTCCTCGGCGATGCCTTCGAGCGACTCGAAGGCGGCCAGATGCACCGGCTGGATCGTCGTGATCAGCGCGACCTGCGGGCGCACCAGCCGCGCCAGCGGCAGGATCTCGCCGGGATGGTTCATCCCGATCTCATAGACGGCGTAATCCACGTCGCGGGGAGTCCGACATAGCGTCAGCGGCACGCCCCAATGATTGTTGTAGGAGGCCACGGGCGCATGCGTCTTGCCCTGGCGCGACAGCACCAGCCGAAGCGCATCCTTGGTGCCGGTCTTGCCGACGGAGCCGGTGACGGCGACGACGCCGCCCTTCAGCTGCGCGCGGCGGGCGCTGCCGGCCCGCTCCATCGCTGCGAGCACGTCGGGAACGATGGCGAGCGCGCCCTGGCCGGCGAACTGCGCGGCATGCGCCTCGTCGACGACGGCGAGCGCCGCTCCCTTGGCCAGCGCGGCCGCAACGAAATCATGCCCGTTG
Organism: Allobosea sp.; assembly: GCF_030695125.1. Lineage (GTDB taxonomy): Bacteria > Pseudomonadota > Alphaproteobacteria > Rhizobiales > Beijerinckiaceae > Allobosea. Next base: position 193,489 of record NZ_JAUYTP010000068.1, read on the forward strand.
CGGGCTTCGCCGGTGATCGCGAAGAAGGCATCGCCCGGCTCCAGCGTCCGGGTGTCGATCGAGATCCCCGTGATCGCCGCGGGCACCGGACCGTCGGCGCGCGCGGCAAGCGCCGCCACCAGTTCGTCTCCGCTCCAGAGAGGGGCGCTCATCCTGCGATCTCCGCGATAGCCGTCCGCACCACGTCCTGGTCGGAGAAGGGATAGGTCCGGTCGCCGATGATCTGGCCGGTTTCATGGCCTTTTCCGGCCACGACCAGAACATCGCCCGGCATCAGCATGGCGACGGCGGCCCGGATCGCCTCCGCCCGGTCGCCGATTTCGGTGAGCTTCGGCGAGGCCGCCATCACCTGGGCCCGGATCCCGGCAGGGTCCTCGCTGCGCGGATTGTCGTCCGTGACGATGGCGATGTCGGCTTTCTCCGCCGCGATCGCCCCCATCACCGGCCGCTTGCCCGTGTCGCGGTCGCCGCCGCAGCCGAAAACGCAGATAAGACGCCCCGTGGCGTAGCCCCGCAAGGTCGACAGCACGGCGGCCAGCGCATCGGGCTTATGGGCGTAATCGACGACGACAAGCCCGCCATTCGCCTCGCCGACGCGCTCCAGACGTCCGGCAACCCCGGTGAGCCCGCCGATCGCCTGCAGCGCCGCTTCGGTGTCGTCACCGGTCGCTATCGCGAGCGCGGCCGCCACCAGCGCATTGCCCGCCATGAAATCTCCGACGAGCGGCAGGGTCACGATCACCTCCCGCCCCTCGACTGCGAGCGTCAGCCTCTGCGAGAAGCCCTCGCGCGCGCTTTCGATCAGCCGGATCGTTTCGCCCTGGCGGCCGATGCCGATCAGCCGGTGCCCGATGGCGGCAGCCGCCTGCGCGGCCTCCGCCGCATAGGGTTCGTCGCGGTTGATCACCACCGGCGCACCCTTGGGCAAGAGCGCCCAGAGCCGCAGCTTGGCCGCGAGATAATCCGCGATGGTCGGATGATAGTCGAGATGATCGCGCCCGAGATTGAGGAAGGCGGCCGCCTTCAGCCGCACCCCGTCGAGGCGGCGCTGGTCGAGGCCGTGCGACGAGGCCTCCATGGCGAGGTGCGTGATCCCCTCGCCGGCCAGCCTGTCGAGAGAGGCGTGCAGCGAGAGCGGGTCGGGCGTGGTCAGCGAACCGTAGTCGGCGCCCTTCGCCGTGACGACGCCGATCGTTCCAACGCTCGCCGCCTGATGTCCGAGCGCCTGATAGATCTGCCGCGTGAAGTCGGCGACCGAGGATTTGCCGCTGGTGCCGGTGACTGCGACGATCGTCTCCGGCTGGCGCGGATGCACGACGGCCGCCGCCAGCGACAGCGCCAGCCGGGGGTCGTCGACCTGCGCGAAGGCAACCGAGCCGTCCAGTTCGGCCGGCCGCGGCTGGCCCGAGACCACAGCGACCGCGCCCTTGGCGACGGCATCGGCAATGAAGCGGGCGCCGTCAGCCCTGGCGCCGGCCAGCGCGACGAAGACCGCACCCGGCGCAACCTTGCGGCTGTCGAAAGCGACGCCGGAGACGAGGCGCGACGCTTCGGGCTCGAAAGCTCCCGGAAACAGGCGGCCGAGGCTGAAAGCTTCTGTCATGTTCGCTCGCTACCGTGCCGGGGGAGTGTCGGCAAGCTTCAGCGCGTGCCCCAGGCTCCCACCCGCGCCATCAGCGGGAAGGGCGAGACCGGCGGCTCAAAGCGCGGCGGCAGGCCGAGGATCGGCGCCGTGCGCTCGATCACCTTGCCCGTGGTGATGCCGGCGTTCCAGGCGGCGGTCGAATAGCCGCCGCTTTCGGCATAGCCCTTGGGCTCGTCATAGATCGCCAGGAACAGGTATTTCGGCTTATCGGAGGGTGCGATCGCGGTAAACGTCGTGAAGTTCTTGTTCTTGGCGTAGCGGCCGTTGATCACCTTCTCCGCCGTGCCGGTCTTGCCGCCGACGAAATAGCCGGCGACATCGGCCTTCCGCGCCGAGCCCTTCTCGCCATTGAGGCGCATGATGAAGCGCATCGCCTCCGAGGTCTCGGGTTTGATCACCCGCACGCCGATCTTCTTCGCCTCGGCCTCCGAGCGTTTCAGGAAGGTCGGCGTGATCAGCGTGCCGCCATTGACCAGCGCCGCCACCGCCGCCATCGCCTGCAGCGGCGCGACCGCGAGGCCATGGCCGAAGGCGATCGTGGCCGTGTTGATCTCGCCCCAGCGCCCGGGAACGATCGGGGCTGCGCTTTCCGGCAGCTCCGTCGTCATCCGGTCGAGCTGCATCATCTTCTTCAGGAAGGCCTTGTGGCCCTCGACGCCGACGGCCAGCGCCATCTTGATCGAGCCCATGTTCGATGAATGCAGGAAGACCTCGGGTACGGTCAGCGTCCGCCCGGTGCCGTGATACTCGCGGATCACCTGCCGGCCGAAACGCATCATCCCGCCCGCGGTCGAATAGGTCGAGTTGATGTTGGCCTTGCCCGAATCCAGCGCCATCGCGATCGTCAGGGCCTTGAAGGTCGAGCCCATCTCGTAGACGCCGACATTCATCCGGTTGATCCGGTCCTTCTCCAGCGCGTCCACCGGATTGCCGGGGTCGAAATCGGGGAGCGACACCAGCGCGATCATCTCGCCGGTGTTGACGTCCATGATCGCGCCCGCGGCGGCGATCGCCTTGTATTTCTCGATGCCTTTCGACAGCTCGTCGCGCAGCGCATGCTGGACGCGCAGATCGATCGACAAGGTCATCGCCTTGAGATCAGAAGCCTGGGTGGCAAGCCCTGCGCCATTCAGATCCTGCAGCCCTTGCGAGTCGATGTATTTTTCCATGCCGGCGATGCCGACATTGTCGACATTGGCGAAACCCAGCACATGGGCGGCAGCCGGGCCGTTGGGATAGACGCGCTTGTTCTCGGGCACGAAGCCGACGCCGGGAATGCCGAGCCGGTGAACCTCGGCCTGCTGGCGCGGCGTGATCTCGCGCTTGACCCAGACGAAGCCCTTTTTGGTCGCGAGCTTGTCGCGCAGGTCCTTGGCGTCGAGATCGGGCAGGACGGCGGTGAGAAGCTCCGTCGCCTCGTCCTTGTCCAGGATCTTGCGCGGCTCGGCGAAGACCGAGACGGTGCGGATATCGGTCGCCAGCACATCGCCATTGCGATCGACGATGTCGGGCCTCGCGGCCGAAATCGCCGTGGTCGTGGCGCGGCGCAGGCCGACCTGCTCGTTGGGCAGCGTCGCCAGCATGACGAGCCGGCCGGTGATCGCCAGGAACAGAACCGAGAAGCCGAGGATCACGAGGCCGACGCGCGGCTCGCTCTTCTCGCCGCTCATGCGGAAGACGTTGCGCAGCGCGCCGAAGCGATGCGCCGGCGCAGCCTCGCCTTCGGGCTCGCCGGCGGTCGTCGTGGTCTCGCTCATGGGCGGCCTCCCGGCGTCGTGGCGCTCACCTTGCGGTCGCGCGGGGTCTCGGTCGGGAGCCCGAGACCCAGATCCTCGAGCTTGCGGCCGATGGCGTCGACCTTCGGCCCGCGATTGGGGACATCGGACATGCGGACGACCTGCGTCACCGAAAAGGCCTGGAGGTCGAGGTGACGGTCCGCCAGCGCCTGAACGCGGTCGGGGCGGTTCAGGAACTGCCACTCCGCCTTCAGGACCGCGATGGCGTCGCGCTCGCGCTGCGCCTTCATGCGGGTCTTCTGGAGCTGTTCGGCCTCGAGCGTGGTCTCGTACTTGATCGTGTAGGCGTAGAAGGCGGAGGACACGAGCGCGCCGATGGCGACGACATGGAGGAGCTTGATCATGACCTAGGGCCTCCGCCGGGGCTGGGGCGCGGGAATGCCCGCCAGGGCGACGAGATCGGGCTCAGGCTCCCGGGCCGGCGCGGCATTGCGCTCGGCGGCCCTCAGCTTGGCGGAGCGGGCGCGCGGATTGAGCCGCGTCTCGGCCTCGCCCGCCGCGATCGGCCCGCGGTTGACGAGGCTGAAGGTCGGCTGGGCGGCCGCGACGACGGGCGCATGGCGCGAGCCCGCCGGCGCCCGGCCGGAACGCTCGGCGAGGAACTGCTTGACGATGCGGTCCTCCAGCGAATGGAAGGTCACCACCACGAGCCGCCCGCCCGGCGCCAGCACGGCCTCGGCCGCGTGCAGCGCCGAAACCAGCTCGCCGAGTTCGTCGTTGACCGCGATGCGCAGCGCCTGGAACACCCGCGTCGCGGGATGGGCCGCGCCGGGCTCGGCCCAGACGATGCCGGCCACGAGCTCGGCCAGTTGCTTCGTCGTGGTCAGCGGCGCCTTGCGCCTGGCCTCGACGATGGCGCGCGCCACGGCGCGTGAACGGCGCTCCTCGCCGTAATGGTAGAAGATGTTGGCCAGCAGCCCCTCTTCCGCCTCGTTGACGAAATCGGCGGCGCTGCGGCCCTCGCAGCCCATCCGCATGTCGAGCGGGCCGTCGAAACGGAAGGAGAAGCCGCGCTCCGCCTGGTCGATCTGCATGGAGGAGACGCCGATGTCGAGCACGACGCCGTCGAGCGGCGCCATCTGGAAGCGCTGCGCCTCCTCGGCGAGGTCGGCGAAGCGCGCCTGCGCCAGCGTCAGCCGGCCGCCCATCGCCGCGACGAGACCGGCCCCGCCGGTGATCGCCGTCGGGTCGCGGTCGAGCGCGAGCAAGGTCGAGCCGGGCGCGGCCTCGAGGATGGCGCGCGCATAGCCGCCGGCGCCGAACGTCCCGTCGAGATAGCGCCCGCCCGGCCGGGGCGCGAGCGCCGTCAGGACTTCGGCGAGGAGAACCGGGATGTGAGGCGCGGAGACGCCATCGGCCGCCCCGCCGACGGCATCGTCATCCCGGGGGCCGCGACGTTTCATGCGCCTGCAAGCCCGGTCGACGGCAGGGGCTGCGAGCCGAGCGCGCGCTTCACGTCGCGCAGCCTCGCCTTCGCCGTCTCGAGATGGGCCTGGAAACGCTGCGGCTCCCAGATCTGGAACTTGTGGCCATGCCCGACGAAGGTCACCGCATCGGCAATCCCCGTATGCGCCTTCAGCGCCTCGCTCAGCATGATGCGCCCCTCGGGATCGACCTTGAGCACCTCGGAGGTGCCGTTGAGCGCTGTCGACAGCGATTCCCACTCCTCCGAAAAGGGCGAGAAGCGCGCCAGAATGTCGTCGATGGTTCGGCGCAACGCGTGGCCGCCCGCATCGAAGGCGGCGAGATCCAGCGCGGGATGGACATAAAGGCCCTCGTAGCCGTCCTTCGCCAGCACGGCGCGGAAGCTCGAAGGGATCGAGACGCGGCCCTTCGCATCGAGCCGGTTGGTGAAATTCGAGACGAAGCGGTCCATCAACGCCGCCCTCCGGCCCGGCCTCCACCTGACCGCCGGGCCCCGGAACGGGCGGGGCGGAAGCCCCCCGTCGAGGCAGACACGGCATCGGCACCGACCCGGATCCGCGCGGCACACGGACCTTGATCTGACGGTTGCCTGCCGGCCTCGACGGGATGATTTGGGATAGCATGGGTACTTATGGGCGTCAATGGAATCGGGCTTGCGGAGGCAGGCCTGAGAGCGTGCGCGACCATCACAGCTCGGTAAGGTTAAGTATCCGTAACCACGCGCGATTCCGCGTCCGGCGCCGCCGGGGGGCGGTTCGGGCACTCAAAAAAAGCGGCAAGAAATTTGGTCCGCGATCAGGTCCGGTCGCTGGCAGCCAGCAGCGCGACGCGCAGCGCGGCCAGATCGGCGAGCAGCCGGCCGTCCGGATTGAGGGCGGAGCCGATCGCCTGCCCCATCGCCTCCGGCACGCAGGCCCCCTTCTCGCGCAGCGCGTCGCCCACGGCGGTCAGGTGAAGCAGCACCTGGCGCTCGTCAGCGCTGCTGCGCCGGCGGCTGATCAGCCCCGCTGCCTCGAGCCGCTTGAGCAAAGGCGTCAGCGTGCCGGAATCGAGGGACAGGCGCTCGCCCACGGCCTTCACCGTGATGCCGTCGGATTCCCACAACACGAGCATGACCAGATATTGAGGATAGGTCAGGCCGAGCTCGGCGAGGATCGAGCGATACATCCGGGTGAAGGCATGGCCCGCCTGATAGACCGCGAAGCAGAGCTGCTCCTCCAGCCGCGGCCCGGGCCGACCGGGAACCTTTTTCGACGACATCGCTTCCCTATCTGCCTCTTGCGCTCGAAGCCCGAGCCCGGGCGCGGCACGGCGCGCCTGGAAAACCAGTTCTAGAACCAGACTCGACCGCGCAGAGCAATCAACTGCGCGTGAGCTACCTGTATCGATCGTTGACAATTAGATTGTGCGCGATCTAAGAAATCGACGCAAGGACATCGAGGTCGGGGACTCGATCCATCCCGGTGTCTCAACAGCGAAGGAGTTCGCCATGAAGATTCTCTACACCGCCCACGGCTCCGCGACCGGCGGCCGCGAAGGCAACGCCACCACCGATACCGGCAACATCAGCGTCGTCCTTCACACCCCCAAGGAGATGGGCGGCAGCGGCGGCGAGGGCACCAATCCCGAGCAGTTGTTCTCGATGGGCTATTCGGCCTGCTTCCTCGGCGCGCTGAAATTCGTCGCCGGCAAGGAGAAGGTGAAGATCCCGGAGGATGCCAAGGTCAGCGCCGATGTCGGCATCGGCCCGCGCGATGACGGCGGCGGCTTCGGCCTTGCGGTCAAGCTCACCATCTCGGTGCCGGGTGTCGACAAGGCCGTAGTCGAGGACCTCGTCCAGAAGGCCCACATCGTCTGCCCGTATTCGAACGCGACGCGGGGTAACATCCCGGTCGAACTAAAGGTCGCCTGACGACGGGTCGTTCGGCGCAGACCGAGCGATCTGGAAATTCGTTGCGGTGAGGCAGCTGGAGCGGGCATCGAGAACCGGAGCGGAGCGGACATCGGTCCGTGAGCACCGGAAGCGCAGATGATCGCTTCAGATGCCCGCCGCAGCGGATTTAGAGACGCGAGGTGCCAGTCGGCCTGTAAGCCGGGTTTTGGATGGCCGGAGGATCGCTCCCCCGACGTGACGGCCATTCCTCTGGGACGCGCATTGCTGCACGCCTCGAGCAACCAACCCGGACGACAAGGCCCAGAAACAGGCCCCTCCCCGCTTGCGCGAAAAGCATCGTCCCTATTCGGTTTTGCTCCCGGTGGGGCTTGCCATGCCGTCCCCGTTGCCGGGTCCGCGGTGCGCTCTTACCGCACCTTTTCACCCTTACCTGCGAGCCGAGGCACGCAGGCGGTTCGATCTCTGTGGCGCTTTCCCTGGGGTCGCCCCCGCCGGACGTTATCCGGCACCGTGTTTCCGTGGAGCCCGGACTTTCCTCCCTCGCGCAAACCTGAGTTCTTGCGAGAGCGGCCGTCCGGCCGACTGGCGGGAGGGCTAGTGCGCGCTCTCAGGTCCCGCGTCAAGGCGAGCCACCCGGACAGAGCGTGCCGTTTCAGTTGCTGGCGGTGATGGTGCGGACCTTGGCGCAATAGGTCCGGTTGGCGCCGTTCATCCGCGTCGCCATATGCCCGCTCTGGTACTTCATGATGGTGCGGCAGGTATCGCCGCCCGCGGCGCGATAGGCCATCGCCAGGTATTTCATGGCGTAGCGCGCATTGGTCTCGGCATCGAGCAGTCCCCCGGCGCCGCCGGAATAGCCCATGCCGCGCGCCGTCTGGTGGCGGATCTGCATCAGTCCGTAATTGCCGGCATTGGACGCGCGGGGATTGTAGCGGCTCTCGATGCGCACGACGGCATCGGCCAGCGAGAACGGCACACCGTTGGCGGCGGCGTGGCGCGCCACCAGCGCCTTCAGGCCTTCCGAGCCAACTGGGGCAGCAAGGGCTGCGCGTGCCGGCTTCTGCTTCGCGTCCACGGCCGAGGCGGCAACCGACCCGGTCGTCTCCGTCTTGTCCTCACCGGCCTCCGCAGCCGCTTTCGCGCGCTGGATCTCGGCGTCACGGACGATGAACGCGCGGGCGTCCGTCTCGGCATTGACCTGGGCTTGCGCCGACTGGAGGGAAGCGAGGCAAATCGCGAGCGCGGCGAAGGCGCCGCTGGAGGTATACCGCATCGTTGACTGAACCCTTACTGCCGCCAATTGGCTGGGAGGGCCAGTCCAGTGACCAGTAAATGCGACGAAAATCTGTCGGCCGATTCGGAAATTGGCTCGGTTTTGGCAGCTGGAGATCTTCTATACGTTATTTTACTATCAAGTATTAGCGCTGTATTCCGCCGGCAAGCGGCCCCTTCGTCGCGGCTAGCCTGTGTATTCCAGCCGGCTCAGCACTTTCTGCCTCCTTTTTGCCGCAATTGACGTTAGCGAGTCGATAAGATTCCCGATCGGGCGTGGGCGGGCTGTCGGCGCCCGCCTCTTCCCGCTATCATCGCGGCGTCAGCCCGAGGCCCGGAGTCGCCCGCATATGGTTTCGTCTTTCTGGGGGCTGCTGGGTGGCGGCAGCCTCGGCCTCGCGCTCGGTGGCCCGCTCGGCGCGCTCGTCGGCGCGCTCGCCGGCCATGTCCTGGTCGACCGCGAGGGCGCCCCGTTTGGCGCCGCCCCGCGCGAACTGGTCTTCACCACCGGCCTCGTCGCGCTCGCTGCCAAGATGGCGCGCTCGGACGGGGTCGTGACGCGCGACGAGGTCGCCGCCTTCCACCGCATCGTCACTGTGCCGCCCGAGCAGCAGGCGCGCATCGAGATGCTGTTCGACCTTGCCAAGCAGACCAGCGCAGGTTTCGAGGCCTATGCCGGGCAGATCGCCGAGGCCTTTCGCGACGAACCGGCCCTGCTTGAGGACGTGCTCGACGGCCTCTTCCTGATCGCCGCCGCCGATGGCGCGATCCACCAGGACGAGCATGCCTATCTGCGCGATGTCGCGACGATCTTCAGCATCGACGAGGCCGATTTTGCGCGCATCGAGGCCCGCCATGTCCGCCGCGCCGACGACCCCTATCTCGTGCTGGGCGCAAGCCGCGAGATGAGCGAGGCGGAGCTGAAGCGGCATTACCGCCAGCTGGTCTCCGACAACCATCCCGACCGCGAGATCGCGCGTGGCCTGCCCGAAGAGGCCGTCGCCATCGCCACCCGTCGCCTCGCCGCGATCAACGCAGCCTGGGACGCGATCGAGCGCGAGCGCGGCCTGCGGGCGCGGCTGACGAGCGAGCCCGCATGACCCCGACGCTGACCGCCCCGACCATGCAGCCCGACAGCCGCTTCGCCGCCAAGATCTTCCCCTCCCCCAACCATGGCGAACGCAAGGGCGGCGCCGCCGAAAAGGAGGGCGGCCCGACCGAAGGCGCGCCCCGTCGGCCCGACATGCTGATCCTGCATTACACGGGGATGGGGAATGCCGGCGAAGCCCTGCAATGGCTGTGCAACCCGGTCTCGCAGGTCTCCTCGCATTACTTTGTCTTCGAGAACGGCCACACGCTTCAGCTCGTGCCGGAAGCGCGCCGCGCCTGGCACGCCGGGGCCTCGCACTGGGCCGGCGAGAGCGACATCAACTCCTGCTCGATCGGCATCGAGATCGCCCATCCCGGCCACCCCGGCGGCCTGCCCGATTTCCCGCAAGAGCAGATCGCCGCCACGCTCAACCTCTGCCGCGACATCTGCGAGCGCTGGGCCATTCCGCCCGAGCGCGTGCTCGCCCATTCCGACATCGCCCCGGGCCGCAAGATCGACCCCGGCGAGAAATTCCCCTGGCGCCACCTTGCCGAAGCCGGCGTCGGGCTCTGGAGCGAACCCGCCCCGATCTGCAGCGGCCGCTTCTTCGCCCGTGGCGACGCAGGCCAGCCGGTCGAGGCCCTGCAGGCGATGTTCGCCATGCTGGGCTACGGCGTCTCGGTCGACGGCGTCTATGACGAGAAACTGGAGGCCGTCGTCGCCGCCTTCCAGCGCCACTGGCGCCCTGAAAAGGTCGATGGCGTCGCCGATGCCTCGACGATCACCACGCTGCGGGATTTGCTGGCGGCGACGCAGGAGGGGCGGACGGGGTGAGCGGCGACGCCCGTATCATTCGCGAAATAACCGGAAACGTGCGGGTTTTCGAACATTGCGGTAAGTTAACTCGCCGTTCGCACGCCCTTCTGGCATGGTCCGACGGATAACGCAGGCTCGCCTGCGCGACGATGGGGACGAACTTTGCGCAAATGGCTGATCGGATCGGGACTGGCGGCCCTCGTCGTGGCGGCCGGCTACTGGACGCTGCGTCCCGCCGGGGGGCCCACCAGTGAGGCCGCCTTTCGCACGGCGCCGGTCGATCGCGGCCAGATCACCGCGGCCGTGCGCGCCACCGGCACGCTGACGCCAATGACGACCGTGCTGGTCGGCTCGCAGCTCTCGGGGCAGATCGTCGAGATTCTCGCCGACTATAATTCGCAGGTGAAGGCCGGACAGGTCGTCGCGCGGCTCAACAGCGACCAGATCAAGACGCGCAGAGACGCCGCCCAGGCCGACGTCATGCAGGCGCGGGCCGATCTCCTGGTCAAGCGCGCCCAACTCGACCGCGCCCGCTCGACCCGGCTCAAGGCCAATTCGACGGTCAAGGACCTGGAAGCCCAGCGCGACCGCATCGCGGCGCAACTTGCCGATGCGCGGCGCACCTTCGAGCGCCAGAACGAGCTGTTCAGCCGCAACACCGGCTCGCAGCAGGCGCTCGATACGGCCCGCACGCAAGTCGAGGTCCAGGTCGCGACGCTGGCCTCCGGCGAGGCGCAGGTCGCCTCGGCGAAGGCCGAGCTCAACGGGCTCGATGCCGACATCCTGCTGGCCGAGGGGCAGGTGAAGTCCGGCGAGGCGCTGATCGCGCAGCGCGACGCCAAGCTGAAGGACATCCTGATCGACCTCGAGCGCACCGACATACGCTCGCCTGTGGACGGCGTCGTCGTCCAGCGCCAGGTCGATCTCGGCCAGACGGTCGCCGCCTCGCTCTCGACGCCGACCCTGTTCCAGATCGCGCAGGATCTGCGCACCATCGACATCTACGCCAATGTCGACGAGGCCGATGTCGGGCGCCTGAAGGCCGGCCAGCCGACGACCTTCACGGTTAACGCCTATCCCAGCCGCACCTTCGAGGGCCGCGTCGAGATGGTCAGGCTCGGCGCGCAGACCATCCAGAACGTCGTCACCTATACCGGCGTGATCCGCGTCGACAACGCCGACATGGCGCTGCTGCCGGGGATGACCGCCAATCTGCAGGTCGTGACCGAGGATCGCCGCGATGTGCTGCGCGTCGCCAATGCGGCCCTGCGCTTCCGCCCGGCCGGAATGGCCGCGGCGACGCCTGCGGCGGCTCCCCGGGCCGCATCGGGAGAAGGCACCGCGCAGGCCGGTCGCGGCGGCACGCAGGGCGCCGCATTTCGCGAACGCATCGAGACCGAATTGCAGCCGACGCCGGAGCAGAAGCAGGCGATCGCCGCGATCATGCAGGAGCGCCGTGCAGGCACCCGCGAAGCCATGGCCGGGCTCACCGAAGAGGAACGCGGCGCCGCCTTCCGCAAGGCCCGCAGCGAGATGGTCGCCAAGGTCGCGGCCGCCCTCGATCCCGAACGCAAGGCCAAGTTCGCGGCGATGATGCAGCAGGGCCGCGCCGCGCCCCAGCAGGGCACGCCGGGCCGCGTCTATGTTCTGGGCGAGGACGGCCAACCGAAGGCGGTTCCCGTGATGCTCGGACCCACCGACGGCGCCTATACCGAACTCGTCTCCGGCGAGTTGAAGGAGGGCCAGGTCGTGATCATCGGCGGTGGGCCTCGCGCCACGACTGCCCCGGCTGCTGCGGGAGGACCGCCGGTGCGCGGACCGCGGCTGTTCTGATGGTGGCCCGCGCCCTCGCGACGCGCGTCATGGTCGGGCTTGACCCGACCATCTCGGAAACCAGTGCGTTCTCGTCCAGAGATTCTCGGGTCTACGCTCCGCTCCGCCCGAGAATGACGCGCCTGCCCCGCACGGGACACCCCCCATGCCCCTGATCGAAGCCCGCGAGCTCTCCCGCGTCTACGACCTCGATTCCGGCCGCGTCACGGCGCTCGACCGGGTCTCGCTCGACATCGCGGCGGGCGAGCTGGTCGCGGTGATGGGCCCCTCAGGATCGGGCAAATCGACCTTCATGAATCTGATCGGCTGCCTCGACCGGCCCAGCGGCGGGCATTACCGGCTCGATGGCGTTGCGGTCGAGACGCTCGGCAGCGATGGGCTCGCCGCGCTGCGCAACCGCAAGCTCGGCTTCGTCTTCCAGCAGTTCAACCTTTTGCCGCGCGTCGATGCCTGCGCCAATGTCGAATTGCCGATGGTCTATGCCGGCGCCGACCGCAAGACGCGGCGGCAACGCGCGCTGGCCGCGCTCGGCCGAGTCGGCCTCGGTGAGCGCGCCCATCACCGCCCGATGCAGCTTTCCGGCGGGCAACAGCAGCGCGTCGCGATTGCGCGCGCACTGGTCAACGAACCGCGCCTGCTGCTCGCCGACGAGCCGACCGGCGCGCTCGACAGCCGGACCGCATTGGAGATCCTCGCCCTGTTCCAGGACCTCAACCGCGAGGGCGTCACCGTCGTGCTCGTCACCCATGATGCGGAGGTCGCCCGCCACGCCCGCCGCGTCATCCGCTTTCGCGACGGGAAGCTGTTGAGCGACCAGCGCCAGGAACCCGCCGACGCCCGCAGCGCCCTGGCGGCGCTCGACGCCGCGGCCCCCGCAACCGAACGACTCGCGGAGGCGACATCATGAGCCTGTGGGAAGCCGTCCGCTCCGCCCTTTCGGCCATCGGCGCCAATGCGCTGCGCTCGGCTCTGACAATGCTCGGCATCATCATCGGCGTCGCGGCCGTCATCGCCATGGTCGCGATCGGCTCGGGCGCGCGCGAACGGGTGACCTCGCAGATCAAGTCGCTCGGCGCCAATCTCGCCATCATCCAGTCCGGCAACGTCACGCAGGGCGGCGCGAGGCTGGGCGCAGGCGCCTCCTCGACGCTGACCGACGAGGACGCGACCGCCATCGCCAGGGAGATCGACGACGTCGTGGCGGCGGCGCCCGTCATCGTCACCCGCGCCCAGGCGGTCTATGCCGGCAGCAACTGGTCGACGCAGATCACCGCGACCGATCTCGATTTCTTCACCGCCCGCGAATGGGATGTCGCCGAGGGCCGCCTGTTCGAGCCGGAGGAGCTGCGCCGCGGCGAGATCGTCGCCATCATCGGCCAGACGGTCGCGCGCAATCTCTTCGGCGAGCAGAACCCGCTCGAGCAGCAGTTCCGCATCCGCAACGTGCCCTTCAAGGTCATCGGCGTGATGGCGCCGAAGGGCCAGTCGGCGCTGGGGCAGGACCAGGACGACGTGATCTTCGTGCCGCTCGACACCGGCCGGCGCCGCATCGTCGGCCGCAACTACGCCCGCGACCGCTCGGTCCAGACGATCATGGTCAAGTTCGCCAGCGAGGACGCGATCGCGCCCGGCATCGAGCAGACCAGCGCGCTCCTGCGCCAGCGCCATCGCCTGATGCCGGACCAGGACGACGACTTCATCGTCCGCAACCTGACCGAGATCGCCAACACCGCGACCCAGGCCGCCACCACCCTGTCCTGGCTTTTGGCGGCGGTGGCCGGCGTCTCGCTGCTGGTCGGTGGCATCGGCATCATGAACATCATGCTGGTCTCCGTCACCGAGCGCACCCGCGAGATCGGCCTGCGGCTCGCTGTCGGCGCGCGGCAGCGCGACGTGCTGGCGCAGTTCCTGATCGAGGCGACGACGCTGGCCACCATCGGCGGCGCGGTCGGGATCGCGCTCGGCGTCGGCTCGGCGCTCACAATCGCGCGAATAGCAGGCTGGCCTTCCGTCGTCTCGATCGAGACGATCCTGATCGCCGTGGGCGTTTCGGGCATGATCGGGGTGTTTTTCGGCTTCTACCCCGCCCGCCAAGCGGCCAGGCTCGACCCGATCGAGGCGTTGCGACGAGAATAAGCCGACCGCTTTCGCGCATCCCGGAAAGAGACGTTTAACACCACCGACCTATCTTTCGCGAGATGGCCCACCAAGACCTCGCGGACCCGCATTGATGCTCGATACCCGCACGGCGCCGGGCGCAATCAGCGCCGCAAGCCTCTACGAGCAGGCTCTGCTCGGGCCGGGCGGCGCATGGTGCTGCGATCTCGCCACCGAGGTTCTGACCTGGACCGACGGAGTCTATGACCTGTTCGGCATCAAGCGCGGCCTGAAGCTGAACCGGGCGATGTCGCTCGACGTCTATCAGAGCCAGAGCCGCAGCGAGATGGACCAGCGCCGGGCGGCCGCCATCAAAACGGGCAAGGGCTTTGCGCTCGACTGCCAGCTCAGGACCAACGGCCAGAGTCGCTGGATGCGCCTGCGCGTCGGCGTGACCTATGAACATGGCCGACCGACCCGAATCTTCGGTTCGAAGCAGGACGTCACCGCCGAAAAGAAGATGTGGGACGGCCTCGTGACGATCGCCGGGTATGACCCGCTGACGGGTCTGGCCAACCGCCGCGCCTTCGAGGAGGCGACGCGCGAACTCAGCCGCCATGCCGAGGGCTCTCATGGCTTTGCGCTCGCCGTGCTGTCGATCGACGATCTCGAGACGATCCGCGCCGAGCACGACCAGGCCGGCGCGCAGGCGTGCCTGCGCGGCATCGGGGAACGGCTCGCCCGGCTCTTTCCGGACGCGGTTCTGGTTTCGCGGATCGGCGGCGGCGAATTCGCGCTGCTGCTGCGCGTGTCAGGCGGCTCGGGCGGCCTGTCGACCACGCTCAACAACGCCCACCGGCTGCTGTCCCGCCCGGTGCCAAACGGCCCGGGCGCCATCGCGATCGGCCTGACGGTCGGCGCGGCCTTGCTGAAACCGGCGCATCGCAACGAGCCCGGGAGGCTGTTTGCAGAGGCCGATTCAGCGCTCTACGTGGCCAAGGCAGCAGGCCATGACTGCGTGCGGGTCTTCGACGGCATGATCGCACGCCCGGTCATGGCCGCCGCGGCCGCAGGATCAGGCTGAACCGGGACGGTCGCGCCGTCTTCGACGCATCGCGACCCTCCGCGCGCAGGCCGGCAGCGGGGCTCCTCAGCCCTTCACGCTCTTGACCACATCGGCAACATTCGCGCCGAAGGCTTCGGCCGTCTTCAGGTCGCCCGCGATCATCTCGTCGACGCCGGCATCCGACGGCGAGGTCACGAGCAGGCCCTGATAGCCGCCGAGATTGTTGAGATCGTCGCGGGTGCTCGCCTTGGCGTTGGACGGGTGCATGCCCGTGCCGGTCCAGAGCATTTTGTGCTGGGCGGCGAAGAGCGCGAGATAGGCGATCGTCGAGCCCTTGTCGCCGTTGAGCGTCGCGGAATTTGTGAAGCCGGCGGCGATCTTGCCCTTCCAGTCCATTGTGTACCAGGGCTTGCTCGAGGCATCGGCGAACTTTTTGAACTGCCAGGAGACGCTGCCCATATAGGTCGGCGAACCGAAGACGATGCCGTCGGCGGCCTTCAGGGTCTCCCAGGCCGCATCGGTAACGTTGCCCTCGGCGTCGATCGCGATCAGATCGACCTGTGCGCCGGTCGAAACCGCGCCCTTCCGGACATGCTCGGCGACCTTGGCCGTGTGGCCGTAGCCGGAATGATAGACGATGGCGATCTGGGTCATGGCGAAGCCTTTGCGTGGGTGAACCAACACGGTGCCGCCAGGATGTTGCACCGCGGCGACGGCTTCAATGGGCAAAGCATTGCGGGAGCGCAGGACGACGATGGCGCGTCCGCAATCCCCGATCGTCTCAGCCCAACGGCTTGATGAAAACCACGTTCCCGTCGAGCGAGACGCCCATCTCCTGCCAGCCCTGGCGGCGGTAGAATCCTTCGGCGCGCGTGCCGCCGCCCGTCGTCAGATGTGCCTGGACGATGCCCCCCGCCTGCAGCGCGTCGAGCGCCGCATCGAGCAGCGCCTGTCCGTGGCCGCAGCCCTCATGGGCCGGATCGACAAAGAGCGCCCAGATCAGCCCGGTCTGGTGGTTGGCGCAGCTGAAGCCGGCGACCTCGCCGCCCGCCTCCGAGACCAGGAAGATGGCCTGCTCGCGATACCAGGCGACCTCCTCGTCGGTGACACGCGACGGATCGCTGAGCACGTTCTCGCGCACGCCCATGCGGATCGCGTGGATGCGCGGCTGGTCGGCCGGCGTCGCCTTGCGGATGGGAATGCCGCCGGCCGTCATCAGCGCTTGCGAACGAATTCGGTCCGCAGCACCAGGCCCCGGATTGCGTCATGACGGCAATCGATCTCCTCGGGATCGTCCGTCAGGCGGATGGTCTTGATCACCGTGCCCTGCTTGAGCGTCTGGCCGGCGCCCTTGACCTTAAGGTCCTTGATCAGGACGACCGAGTCGCCATCGGCCAGCACATTGCCGGCGGCATCGCGGACTTCGGCGCGTCCCGGCGCAGCGGCGGCCACCATCTCGGACGCCGGACGCCACTCGCCCGTCACCTCGTCATAGACGTAATCGTCGTCGGCCATTTGCCCTGCCTCGTACCGTCAATCGCCGGAGCACCCGGCCCCGGACGGCTATACGACCCGCATCCTCAATTCAACAGGCGCGGGATGTATAAACGGGAATGCAGGTCGCCGTGGTGCCAACGACGCCCCTACTCCGCCGCTTCCAGCCGGTAGCTCGCCGGCTCGTAGTTCAGGATCGGCGCCAGCCAGCGCTCGACCTCGTGCAGCGGCATGCCCTTGCGCGCGGCATAGTCCTCGGCCTGGTCGCGCTCGACCTTGGCGACGCCGAAATAATAGGCGTCCGGATGCGAGAGATAGATCCCCGACACCGACGAGCCCGGCCACATCGCGAAGCTCTCCGTCAGCTTGACGCCGACGCGGCGCTCAGCCTGCAGCAACTCGAACAGGGTCGCCTTCTCGGTATGGTCGGGCTGGGCCGGGTAGCCCGGCGCCGGCCGGATGCCGCGGTATTCCTCGCGGATCAGATCCTCGTTCGAGAGCGTTTCGTCGGGGGCGTAGGCCCAATAGTCCCTGCGCACGAGCTGGTGCATGCGCTCGGCGAAGGCCTCGGCGAACCGATCCGCCAGGGCCTTGACCATGATCGAACGGTAATCGTCGTTGTCGCGCGCGAATTTCTCGGAGATGCGCTCTTCTTCCGCCCCCGCGGTGACGACGAAGGCGCCGACATAGTCGGGCCGCTCGATGCCCTCCGGCGCGATGAAGTCCGACAGGCACATATTCGGCTTGCCGTCGCGCTTGGAGAGCTGCTGGCGCAGACCGTGGAAGGTGGCCAATGTCTCCTGCCGGCTTTCGCCGGTGTAGAGGCGGATGTCGTCGCCGACCGCATTCGCCGGCCAGAAGCCGATCACGGCCTTGGGGTTGAACCAGCGCTCCTCGACGATGCGCTTGAGCATCGCCTGCGCATCGTCCCACAGCGCGCGCGCCGCCTCGCCCTGCTTCTCGTCCTCCAGGATCGCCGGGAACCGGCCCTTCATCTCCCAGGTCTGGAAGAACGGCGTCCAGTCGATCAGCGGCACCAGATCGGACAGATCATAGGTCCGGAACGTCCGCGTGCCGAGGAAGCTCGGCTTGGGCGGCTGATAGGCGCTCCAGTCCGCCTTGAAGGCGTTGGCGCGCGCCTTGGCCAGCGGCAGGCGCTGCTTGTCGGCTTCCGAGCGGCGATGCGCGGCGGACACCTTGGCGTATTCGGCGCGAATGCCCTCCACATAGGCCGGCTTCTGGTCCTGCGAGAGCAGCGCCGAGACCACGCCGACCGCCCGGGACGCATCGGTCACATAGACCGTCTGGCCCTTTTCATAGGCCGGATGGATCTTCACGGCCGTATGCACCCGGCTCGTCGTCGCCCCGCCGATCAGCAGGGGAATGTCGAACCCCTCGCGCTCCATCTCGGAGGCGACGGTGACCATCTCGTCGAGCGAAGGCGTGATCAGGCCGGACAGGCCGATGATGTCGACCTTCTCCTTGCGGGCGACGTCGAGGATCTTCTGCGTCGGCACCATGACGCCGAGATCGATGACCTCGTAATTGTTGCACTGGAGCACGACGCCGACGATGTTCTTGCCGATGTCGTGAACATCGCCCTTCACCGTCGCCATCAGCACCTTGCCGGCGGCCGAGCGCTCGCCGCCGCCGTTCAGGCGCTTCTCCTCATCCATGAAGGGCATGAGATAGGCGACTGCCTGCTTCATCACACGGGCGGATTTCACCACCTGCGGCAGGAACATCTTGCCGGCGCCGAACAGGTCGCCGACGACGTTCATGCCGGCCATCAGCGGCCCTTCGATGACATGCAGCGGCTTTTCGGCCTTGGCGCGGGCCTCTTCGGTATCGACGTCGATGAAGGCCGTGATGCCGTTGACCAGCGCATATTCCAGCCGCTTCTCGACCGGCTCCTCGCGCCAGGCCATGTCCTTGCCGGAAAACGCGACCGAGCCGTCGCCCTTGAAGCGGGGCGCGGCGTCGAGCAGCCGCTCCGTGGCATCCTTGCGGCGGTTGAGGACGACGTCCTCGCAGAGCTCGCGCAGTTCCGGATCGAGCCCGTCATAGGAGCCGAGCTGGCCCGCATTGACGATGCCCATATCCATGCCGACCTTGATGGCGTGGTAGAGGAAGACCGAGTGCATCGCCTCGCGGACCTTCTCGTTGCCGCGGAACGAGAAGGACAGGTTCGAGACGCCGCCCGAGATATGGGCGTGCGGCAGCGTCTCGCGGATCGTCTTGGTCGCCTCGATGAAGTCGTTGCCGTAATTGTCGTGCTCTTCGATGCCGGTCGCCACCGCGAAGACGTTGGGATCGAAGATGATGTCCTCGGGCGGGAAGCCGATGGTCTCGGTCAGGAGCTTATAGGCGCGCGTGCAGATCTCGATCTTGCGGGCGTAGGTGTCGGCCTGGCCGGTCTCGTCGAAGGCCATGACGACGACGGCCGCGCCGTAGTTGCGGCAGATGCGGGCTTGCTCCAGGAAGGCCTCCTCGCCCTCCTTCATCGAGATCGAGTTGACGATCGGCTTGCCCTGGATCGTCTTCAGGCCGGCCTCGATCACGGGGAACTTCGACGAGTCGACCATGATCGGCACGCGCGAGATGTCCGGCTCCGAGGCGACGAGGTTGCAGAACTCGGTCATCGCGGCCTGCGAGTCGAGCAGGCCCTCGTCCATGTTGATGTCGATGACCTGCGCGCCATTGGCGACCTGGTCGCGGGCGACGTCGAGCGCCGCCGCATAATCGCCGGCCGTGATCAGCTTCCTGAACTTCGCCGAACCGGTGACGTTGGTGCGCTCGCCGATATTGACGAAGGGGATGGTCTCGTCGAGCGTGAACGGCTCCAGCCCCGCCAGCCGCAGATAGGGCTTGATCACCGGCACCTGGCGCGGCGCCTTGCCGGCCACGGCCTGGGCAATCGCGCGGATATGGTCGGGCGTCGTGCCGCAGCAGCCGCCGACGACATTGACCAGGCCAGCATCGGCGAATTCCGCCAGCATGCCCGCCGTCGCCTCGGCGCTCTCGTCATACATGCCGAACTCGTTGGGCAGCCCGGCATTGGGATAGGCGCAGACCAGCGTGTCGGCGACGCGCGACAGGTCCTTGATATGAGCGCGCATTTCGCGCGCGCCGAGCGCGCAGTTGAGGCCAATGGTCAGCGGCGCGGCATGGCGCACAGCGTTCCAGAAGGCTTCGGTCGTCTGGCCCGAGAGCGTGCGCCCCGACAGATCGGTGATCGTGCCGGAGATCATCACCGGCAGGCGGACGCCCTTCTCATGGAAGACGTTCTCGATCGCGACGATCGCGGCCTTGGCGTTGAGCGTGTCGAAGATCGTCTCGACCAGGATGATCTGCGCCCCGCCATCCATCAGGCCGCGCACCTGCTCGGCATAGGACTCGCGAACCTGGTCGAAGGTCACGGCGCGGAAGCCGGGATTGTTGACGTCGGGCGAGATCGACAGCGTGCGGTTGGTCGGGCCGATCGCACCCGCGACATAGCGGCGCCGGCCGTCGGCCTTCTGCGCGATCGCGGCCGCCTCGCGCGCCAGCTTCGCCGACTCCACGTTCAGCTCATAGGCCAGCGCCTCCATGCCGTAATCGGCTTGGGCGATCTGGGTCGAGGAAAAGGTGTTGGTCTCGACGATGTCGGCGCCGGCCTGGAAATACGCCAGGTGGATGTCGCGGATCGCTTCGGGCTGGGTCAGCACGAGTAGATCGTTATTGCCCTTGAGATCGTGGTTCCAGCCCTTGAAGCGTTCGCCCCGGAAATCGGCCTCCGAGAACTTCTGGTCCTGGATCTGCGTCCCCATCGCGCCATCGAGCACGAGGATGCGCTCGGAAGCGGACTGGCGCAGCGCGCGCTCGATCTCGGCGCCGTCGACGGGGGTAAGGGTGAACTCGGACATGGCCAGGGCTTTCGATCTCAATGCTTGGTTTCGAGCGCCTTGAGGCGACTCTCCAGCGCTTCGACGCGCTTGATCAGTCCATTTGCGAGGCCGCGAACGAGAATGGCCTCGCCCTGCATGAATTTCTCCATGGCACGCGTGTCTAGGCTAGCCATCAAATCAGACGCAGCTGCGAGAGGCTCGGCCCAGAGCCGCTCCCTGAACGCGAGCAATTCGCCAAGGCTCATATTCTCGATCCTCGCCATCGCCATGTGCCTCCCTCAGCCCTCATCCTGAGGAGCACTTCGCAGAAGTGCGTCTCGAAGGATGTTCCTGATTTCTCCCAAGCCTCCTTGACCATCCTTCGAGACGCCGCCTTCGGCGGCTCCTCAGGATGAGGGCTCGTCAGAATTCACTCCGCCGCCGCCGCAGCCTGCGCTGCCATCTTTTCGGGCTTCACCCCGACCAGATGGCAGATGGCATAGACCAGATCGGCTTTATTCATCGTATAGAAGTGCAGATCGCCGACGCCGCGATCGATCAGGTCGAGCGCCTGTTCGGCGCAGACGGCGGCCGCCACCAGGCGACGCGTCGCCGCGTCCTCTTCCAGCCCCTCGAACCGGTCGGCCAGCCATTGCGGCACGCTCGCCCCGGTCTTGCGGGCGAAATTCGCGGTCTGCTTGAAGTTCTGCACCGGCACGATGCCGGGCAGGATCGGGATGTCGATCCCAGCGGCGCGGACCTTGTCGAGATAGCGGAAATAGACGTCGTTATCGAAGAAGAACTGGGTGATCGCCCGCGTCGCGCCGGCATCGACCTTCTTCTTCAGCGCGTCGATGTCGGCCTCCAGCGAGGCGGCTTCCGGATGCTTCTCCGGATAGGCCGAGACCGTGACCTCGAAATCGCCGATGCGCTTCAAGCCGGCGACGAGATCGGAGGTCTGGTGGTAGCCTTGCGGGTGCGGCTCATAGACCGTGCCGAGCCCGCCGGCAGGGTCGCCGCGCAGCGCCACGACATGGCGCACGCCGGCTTCCCAATAGGCGCGGATGACCTCGTCGACCTCGTCGCGGGACGCCGAGACGCAGGTGAGATGCGCAGCCGGCTTCAGCGCCGTCTCCTCGACCATGCGCTTGACGGTGGCGTGCGTCCGTTCGCGGGTCGATCCGCCGGCGCCATAGGTCACCGAGACGAAGGCAGGGCCGAGCGGCTCGAGCCGGCGCACACTCTCCCAGAGCGCGACCTCCATCTCCGCCGTCTTGGGCGGGAAGAACTCGAACGAGATCTTCGGGCGGCGCGAGCCATGACGGCTGGGGCGAAACGCGTTCATCAGGCGACCTCCAGATTGTTCTGTCGCGGCATCGGATCGGACTGGACGCGCCGATCGCAGCCCCGCCACAGCATGACCGGCAGCTGGCCGGAACCGCCGCCGGCGAGCTTGATTTCATCGGACAGGTCGCAAGCCAGCCCGCTCTCGGCAAACCAGCCCGCGATCTGGGCCCGCGAAAAGCCGAGCCGGCGATGGGCATGCTCGGTCCGCAGGAACTCCATCTCGTGGGGAGCGAAATCGACGACGATCAGCCGCCCGCCGGGCGCCAGCATCGCGGCCGCCTCGCGCACGGCGCGTCCGGGGTCGTCCAGAAAATGCAGGACCTGGTGGATGACCACGCAATCGAAGCTGCCGCGCGGAAACGGCAGAGCGTAGATGTCGCCCTGGCGCAGTTCGACGCGGGCGAGCCCCACCTTTTCCAGATTGGCGCGCGCCACCGCCAGCATGGCGTGGTTGGCGTCGACGCCGACCGCCCGGCCGAATTTCGGCGCGAGACGCTCCAGCATGCGGCCTGTCCCCGTGCCGAGATCGAGCAGGCTGCCGGGCGTGCCCCGGCCCACCGCCATCTCGACCGCGGCCTCGACCGCCTCGTCGGGCACATGCAGCGTGCGCAGCCGGTCCCAATCCCGCGCGACGCTGGCGAAATAGCTCTGCGCGACCTCGGCGCGCGTGCCCCTCACCGCAGCCAGGCGCTCGCGATCGGCCGCCAGCACCGGGTCGCTCCGGTCGAGCCAGGCCGCCAGAGACGCGGCGAAAGCCCCGCCAGTGCCGGTTTCGTCGAGCCGGAAGAAGGCCCAGGCGCCCTCGCGCGCCCGCCGCACCAGGCCGGCCTCGGTCAGCAGCTTGAGGTGGCGCGAAATGCGCGGCTGCGACTGGCCGAGAATGTCGGTCAGATCCGACACGGACAGCTCCCCCTCCGACAGCAGCGCCAGGATCCGCAGCCGCGTCTCCTCGCCTGCGGCCCGCAGGCCTGCGAGGAGGACATCCGAGGATAGCGTGGTCGGCAAACGCAAGCGCACAAACTCCGGGATCACA
Organism: Allobosea sp.; assembly: GCF_030695125.1. Classification (GTDB taxonomy): domain Bacteria; phylum Pseudomonadota; class Alphaproteobacteria; order Rhizobiales; family Beijerinckiaceae; genus Allobosea. Next base: position 216,163 of record NZ_JAUYTP010000068.1, read on the forward strand.
GCAGAGAGACAACGAAGAAAAAGATATAAAGATATCTTTATGTCGAGAGCAGCCGCGACGCAAGCCTATTCTCCGGCCGCGCATCCGCCTTGCGCCACCATCGCCCGCTGCAGCGCCCTGAACAGGCGCGGATCGCCCGATTGCGCGACATTGAAGCGCATGAACCGATCCGCCGTTTGCGACAGGCTGTAGACATTGCCAGGCGCCAGCACGATGCCCTCGCTCAGGAGTTGCCTCGCGATCACGGCGGCATCCTGCCCTGTTGGCAGCTCGCACCACAGGAACATTCCGCCGCGCGGTTCGATCCAGGGCAGGATGCCGAGCCCTCTCAGGCGCGCCGAGGTCTCGCCCATGGCCCGCGCGAGCCGCGCCCGCAAGCCGTCCATGTGCTTGCGGTAGCTGCCATCCGTCAGCACGCTCAGGACCAGTTCGGCCGCCAGCCGCCCGGTACCGAAGGATGCGGCGATCTTCAGATCGATCAGCGCCTCGATCCAGTCCGGCCGCGCGGCGATGTAGCCGCAGCGCACCGAGGCCGAGAGCGATTTGGAGAAGCTGCCGATCTGGACAACGCGCTGGAGCCCGTCGAAAGCCGACAGCCGCGGCGATGGCTCCGGCTCGAAATCGGCGAAGATGTCGTCCTCGACGATGGTCAGTCCGAACTGGTCGGCGAGCTTCAGCACGCGATGCGCCACGAGTGGCGACAGCGTCGCGCCGGTCGGGTTGTGCAGCGCCGAATTGGTGACGTAGAGGCGCGGGCTTTCCGCCGCCAGCACCTGTTCCAGCGCCGCGATATCGGGGCCGCTGGCCGTGTAGGGCACGCCGACGATGCGAACCCGGTGCGCCCGCAGCAAGGCGTGGAAGTTGAAATAGCAGGGATCGTCGACCAGCACCGTGTCGCCGGGCTCGACCAGCAGGCTGCAAACCAGATCGAGCGCCTGCGTGCCGGATTCGGTCAGCATGATCTGGTCGGGCGACGCCTCGACGCCATGGACCGCCAGGCGGCGCGCGAGAACCTGCCGCAGCGGCGAAAGGCCAAGCGGCGAGCCGTAATCGGCCAGCGTCTCGTCGGCGGCGCGCGACAGCCGGCGCAGGCCCCGGCGCAGGGCCTCCTGCGGCATCCAGTCCGCCGGCAGCCAGCCGCAGCCCGGCTTGAGCACGCCCTCCCCGGCATCCAGCGACTGCCGCGAGACCCAGAACGGATCCACCGCGCGCTCCAGGCGCGGCCCGAGATCGGCCGGCGAGAACGGCGGCGCATGACCGGCAACGTAGAAGCCAGAGCCACGGCGCGCCTGGATGACACCCTCGGCGGCCAGCCGGTCATAGGCCTCGACGACCGTCGATTTCGACACCCTGAGGCTCTCCGCCAACGCCCTGATCGACGGCAGCCGCGCGCCGGACGCCAGCGCCCGCCCGGCGATGCGCGCGCCGATCGCCTGCATGACGAGCCCGACGCGCGGCGCGCCCTTCTCATTGAATCCCTCGACTGGGCGCATCTGTCTGACTCCTTGACCAGTACAGTTTGTCCGAATTGTCCTGAACTGTCTCTGGAGAACTTGTTGATCCTGCCCGATGCGGACGGCAGCGGCGGGATGATGGACATGATGGCGAGCGGCTGGATCAACGGGTTTCTCGGCGTGCTGATCTTCGCCGGCTCTCTGCCGGCGACACGGGTCGCCGTGGCCGATTTCGACCCGGTCTTCATGACGCTCGCCCGCGCGGCGATCGCCGGCCTCGTCGGCCTGGCGCTGCTCGGCATCTTCCGTGAAAAGCGCCCCGTACGCCGCGATCTCCTGCCCCTGCTGGTGGTGTCGCTCAGCGTCGTCATCGGGTTCCCGCTGCTGACGGCACTGGCCCTGCAGCAGGTCACCTCGGCCCATTCGATCGTCTTCATCGGCCTGCTGCCGCTCTCGACCGCGCTGTTTGCCGTGCTGCGCGGCGGCGAACGGCCCCGCCCCGCCTTCTGGCTGTTCTCCGGCCTCGGCAGCGCGCTGGTGGCGGGATTTGCCCTGGCGCAGGGTTTTGCTGCCTCGCCGACCGGCGATCTGCTGATGCTGGCCGCGATCGTCATCTGCGGCCTCGGCTATGCCGAAGGCGCAGCGCTCTCGCGCCGGCTCGGCGGCTGGCAGGTCATTTCCTGGGCGCTGCTGCTGTCGCTGCCCATTACCGCGGCGCTGAGCTGGATCACGGCGCCGGACTCGCTGAGCGGCGTGGGGCTGCCGGCCTGGCTCGGCCTGGCCTATGTCTCGCTGTTCAGCATGCTGATCGGCTTCGTCTTCTGGTATCGAGGCCTCGCCCAGGGCGGCATCGCGGCCGTTGGACAATTGCAGTTGCTGCAACCCTTCTTCGGGCTCGCGCTCGCGGCGCTGCTGCTGGGCGAGACGGTGACCTGGCCCATGCTAGCCGTGTCGGCGGCCGTGGCGGCCTGCGTCGCCGGAGCCCGGCGCTTCGCCCGATCACGCCCCTCCTGAGGCGCCTCGCGGCGCCTGGCCTCAGCCGCCCCTCGCCAGCACGGGCGGGATCACCACGACCGCATCGCCGGGCCCGATCGTCCCGGCGAGATCGACCGAGAGCACGAGCCCCCGCAATCCCGCCGCTGCCTTGACGAAGGCGAAGGTGAGGTCCTTGCGGCCGGTGGCGGCGGCGATCGCAGCCCCTGCCCGGCGGCAAGGCGCGTTGTAGGCCTCGACGCGCAGCACAGCCGCGCCGTCGAACCGGCCCTGGCCGCACCATTGGCCACCAATGGCCAGCCGGCTGCCGGGAGCGATATGGGAAAACCCCGCCAGACCCTCGACCAGAAGATTGCCGCCGAGCCATTCGGCCGGCAAGGCGTCGAGCCCGAGCCGCTGGGCGATCACACCCAGTTCGGCCGGGCACAGCGCCGACAGCTGGCGATCGTTACGCAGGGTCCGGCCGCGCGGCAGCCAGGGTTCGCGGGCCCCGGACGTCCGCGTCGCACCGGCATGGAGATCGCCCCGGATGCCGCCCTGGTCGAGCGGCAAAGACCCCGTCGGCACCGTGACGAAGGGGTAAGCGGCCGCAGTCGTGCCGCTTGCGACGAAGACGCCTGTCACGGCGCCCAGGGCGCGCAGAACTTTCATGCGGGCGGCATCGCTCCATGCCCCCGGTGCTGTCAAGCGGCCGAACGGCTCACATCAACTGCAACGAACCCGCTGCGGTCTTGCCGCGTTCGGTCTTGAGTTCGAACGCGACTTTCTGCCCTTCGGTCAACGTCATCAGACCCGCTTCCTTTACGGCAGTGATGTGAACGAACACATCCTTGCCGCCATCGGCCGGTTGAATGAAACCAAAGCCCTTTTCAGTATTGAACCATTTCACGGTTCCGGTCGCCATCGCCACATCCTTTGAAGCCAAAGCATCGACGTAACCCTCGCCCGCAAGCAGCCCAGGTCACGGCTTCGAAGAATTGACCGAAAATGCACGTCTGTCGAGAGCAAAGGGCAGGCCAGCTAGTCCTGATCGATCAAGATTTGGTCAAACGCACTTGCGTCATCACCGAGGTTTGCGACGAGCCACCTAGATATATCTCAACATCTCCGGGCTCGACATTGTAACGGCCCGCCTCGTCATGGGCGCCCAGCCGTGCCGCGTCGAGCCTGAACCGCACCGTGCGGGTCTCGCCGGCGCGCAGCATCGGCTTGTCGAAAGCCTTGAGTTCCCGCACCGGGCGCGAGCGGCTGGCGACAGGCTGGCGGATGTAGAGCTGGACCACCTCCTGCCCGTCGCGCGGGCCCGCATTGGTGACGTCGACCGAGACCTCTACGGACCCATCCAGCCTCATGCTCGGCTTCGAAACGCGCGCATTGGCGTAGGTGAAGCGCGTGTAGGACAGGCCGTGGCCGAAGGGGTAGAGCGGCTCGTTGGCCTCGTCGATGAAGATCGATTCATAGCGCTGGCGGATCTTCTGCGGCCGCCCCGTCGGAAGATGATCGTAATAGACCGGGATCTGCCCGACGGAGCGCGGGAAGCTCATCGGCACCCGGCCCGACGGATTGACCTTGCCGGTCAGGATGTCGGCGATGGCCGTGCGCCCTTCCGTGCCGCCATGGAAGGTCTGCAGGATGGCCGCGACATGGGCATCGGCCCAGGTCAGCACGAGCGGGCGCCCGGTGGCCAGCACCAGCACGACCGGCTTTCCGGTGGCGACCAGCGCTTCCAGCAGGGGCTGCTGCACGCCCGGGAGATCGAGCCTGGTGCGCGAGGCGCCCTCGCCCATGAACTCGCAATCCTCGCCGAGCATGGCGATGATCAGGTCGCTGGCCGCCGCGGCCCGGATCGCGGCCTCCTTGTCGGCGAACTCCGTGCCGCAGGCCTTGGTGAAGGCCGGCTCGTAGGTGACCGAGACATCCGCCGGCAGGCGCTCCTTCAGCGCCTCGGGCAGCGCCTGCACGACGCGGCGGCCGAGACCGGCCGGGTCCGTCCAGACGCGCTCGTCCTCCGGCCGCGCCATCGCGCCGATCACCGCGACGGATTTGACCGAAGGGCGGATCGGCAGGATGTCGTCCGCGTTCTTGAGCAGCATCGCGCCTTCCTGCGCTGCCGTAAGGGCAACATCGCGGGCGGCCTGCGTCTGCATCATCGCAGGGGCCGCTGCAGGGTCGACATCGGGGCGGTCGAACAGGCCGAGATGGAACTTGACCCGCAGCACCCGCCGCACCGCCTCGTCCAGCACCTTCACCTGTACGCGCCCGGCCCGCACCTCGGCGGCGAGGTGCTTGTGGTAGACGTCGCCCATCATGTCCATGTCGATGCCGGCGAGCAGCGCCTTGCGCGCGGCCTCCGCGTCATCCCTGGCGATGCCATGCAGGCGCAGCTCGGTGATCGAGCCGAAATCCGAGGTGACGAAGCCCTTGAAGCCCCATTGCCCGCGCAGCAGGTCCGTCAGCATGCCCCGATGAGCGGTGGCCGGCATGCCGTTGAGCGCATTGAAAGCCGCCATCGCGGTCATCGCGCCCGCATCGAAGGAGGCCTTGAAGGGCGGCAGATGCAGGTCGAAGAGCTGGCTCGTCGGGATCCAGGTCGAGTTATAGTCGCGCCCGGCCTCGCCCGCGCCATAGCCGACGAAGTGCTTGACCGAGGTCGCGACGCCGCCGCGCTGGTAGCCGCGCGTGCGCGCCGCCGCCACGACGGACGCCAGATGGACGTCCTCGCCCGCGCCTTCGAGCACGCGGCCCCAGCGCGGGTCGCGCGACATGTCGACCATCGGCGCGAAGGTCCAGTTGATGCCGGCAGCCGAAGCCTCGCGGCCGGTCCAGTAGGCGGCCTGCTCGATCAGCGCGGGGTTCCAGCTCGAGGCCTGGCCGAGCGGAAGCGGGAAATAGGTCGAGAAACCGTGGACCGCGTCGAGCCCGATGATCAGCGGGATCTTCAGGCGGCTCTCGCGAACCGCCTTCTGCACAGCCAGAACCTCGGCCGGCACGACGAAGTTCATCACCCCGCCCATGCGCCCGGCCTTGACCTGAGCGATGTCGAAGCCGTCGCCGCGCCCCGACAGGTGGAGCTGGCCGACCTTCTCCTCCAGCGTCATCTTCGCCAGCAGCGCGTCGATGCGCCGCTCGATCGCGGCGGCCTCGCGCCCGGTCTTCCAGGCCACCGGCATGGCCGCGGCCGCCGGCACGGCCTGGGCCTGCGCGGTGGTCGTGACGATGGGCAGCACGAGGCAGAGGGCGAGGAGCGGGGCGGCGAGCCGCGAATTCATGAAGCGCATCTTTCGACAGGAGACGAAGGCGGGCGGGCGGGCGGAAGACAGGTGACGAACGTCGCACGCCGCCCTACAGGAATGGCCGGATCGGCTCAACCGCCGCGGGATGTGCGCCGCTGGCTCGACCGTTGCATCGCAGGCCCTGCCTGAACGCGCCCTGAATCGGAACACGCCGCCATGTCGCAGATCACCGCCCCCCTCGCCTCGTCGACGGAGCGGCACCGGCTCTATGAGGACGCGCTGGCGATCCTGTTGGGTACGCTGATGGTGTCGGTCGGCGTCGCCCTGTTCTCCAAGGCGATGATCATGACCGGCGGCGCTGCGGGCCTCGCTTTGCTGCTGCAATACGCCACCGGGCTCGAGTTCGGCCTGCTGTTCTCGCTGATCAACCTGCCCTTCTACTGGCTGGCGTTCAACCGCATGGGCTTTCGCTTCACCCTGCGGACCTTCGTCGCGGTCGGCATCGTCTCGCTGCTGGTGCAGGCGACGCCATGGTGGCTCGACATCGCCAGCGTCAATCCGATCTACGCCGCGCTGGCCGGCGGCAGCATCATGGGGCTCGGCCTGCTGGCGCTCGCCCGCCACCGCACGGCCATCGGCGGCGTCAACATCCTCGCGCTCTACCTTCAGGAGAAGCGCGGCTGGCGCGCCGGCTGGGTGCAGCTTTCCATCGACGCCGGCATCTTCCTCGCGGCGGCCTTCGTGCTGCCGCCAGACCGGCTGGTGATCTCGCTGATCGGCACGCTCGTCCTCAATGCGGTGCTTGGCATGAACCACAAGCCGGGCCGCTATATGGGCGTCTCCTGACAGCCGCCGCAGCCCTGGTCTTGCGCGTCAACACGCGCCATGCGAACCACCCCATCGGGTGATCCAACGCGACGAGGCTCGACACCATGGCCCAGCCCCTGACCATCGAAGATCTGCGGCTGCTGGCGAAGCGCCGCGTCCCGCGCATGTTCTACGACTATGCCGATTCCGGCGCCTGGACGGAGGGCACCTACCGCGCCAACGAAACCGATTTCCAGAAGATCAAGCTGCGCCAGCGCGTCGCGGTCGACATGACCAACCGCACGCTGGAATCGACCATGATCGGCGAGAAGGTCGCGATGCCGGTCGCGCTCGCCCCCACTGGCATGACCGGCATGCAGCATCCCGACGGCGAGATCCTGGCCGCCAGGGCCGCCGCCAAGGCGGGTGTGCCCTTCACCCTCTCGACCATGAGCATCTGCTCGATCGAGGACATCGCCAACCATGTCGGCAACCCGTTCTGGTTCCAGCTCTATGTGATGAAGGACCGCGACTTCAGCGCGCGGCTGATCCAGCGCGCCAAGGCGGCCGGCGTCTCGGCGCTCGTGCTCACGCTCGACCTGCAGATCCTCGGCCAACGCCACAAGGACATCCGCAACGGCCTCTCCGCCCCACCCAAGCCGACGCTCGCCAACCTGATCAACCTCGCGACCAAGCCGCGCTGGTGCCTGAAGATGCTGGACACGCCGCGGCGCAGCTTCGGCAACATCGTCGGCCATGTCTCGGGCGTCGCCGACATGTCCTCCCTCTCCTCCTGGACCGCCGACCAGTTCGACCCGAAGCTCGACTGGGACGACGTCAAGCGGATCAAGGAGCAATGGGGCGGCAAGCTCATCATCAAGGGCATCCTTGACCCCGAAGACGCTGAGATGGCCGCGCAGAGCGGCGCCGACGCGCTGATCGTCTCCAACCATGGCGGCCGCCAGCTCGACGGCGCGCTCTCCTCGATCGAGGCGCTCCCGGCCATCGTCGACCAGGTCGGCAACCGCATCGAGGTGCATTTCGACGGCGGCATCCGCTCGGGCCAGGACATCATCAAGGCGCTCGCGCTCGGCGCGCACGGCACCTATATCGGCCGCGCCTTCCTCTATGGGCTCGGCGCGATGGGCGAGGCCGGCGTCACCCGCTGCCTCGAGATCATCCGCAAGGAACTCGACGTCACCATGGCGCTCTGCGGCCTGCGCGACATCAAGGCGGTGGACGAGAAGATCCTCGTCGGCGGCCGCGAGGGCGCAATGCAGCGGCTGGCGGCGGCCTGAGCCGCCGCGACATACCTCACTCCGGCTGGATGCCGGCCTTCTTGACGATATCGGCCCATTTGCCGATTTCAGCGACGACGAACGCCTTCAGCGCCTCCGGCGTGCTGCCCTCGGGCTCGATGCCGGCGGCCAGCAGCCGGTCCTGCGTCGCCTTGTCGGCGAGCGCCGCCGCGATCGCCTTGTGCAGCGCATCGACCACGGGCCCGGGCGTCTTGGCCGGCGCGAAGGCGGCAAACCACGCCGCGAGATCATAGCCGGGGACGCCAGCCTCGATCATCGTCGGCAGGTCCGGCGCCAGCACGCTGCGCTGGGCGGTCGAGACCGCGAGCCCGTTGATCTTGCCGGCGCGAACCTGCGGCATCGTCGTGGAAATATCGGCGAAGACGATGTTGATCTGGCCACCGAGCAGGTCCGTAATCGCCTGCGGGTTGCTGCGATAGGGCACATAGGTCAGATCGATGCCGGCCATCGACTTCAGCATCTCGCCTGCGATGCGCGACGAGCTCGAACCGGCGCCGAAGGTCAGCTTGCCGGGATTGGCTTTGGCATAGGCGACCAGTTCAGCGACCGTCTTGGCCGGAACGGCGGGGTTGGTGGTCAGCGCCAGCGTGATCGTGCCGATCTTGCCGATAGCCTCGAAGCTGCCGACTGCGTCATAGGGCACCGATTTCAGAAGGCTCTGATTGGCGCCATGGGTGGTGTTGGTGGTGATCAGGACCGTGTGCCCATCGGGATCGGCGCGCGCGACGTTCTGCGCCGCGATCACGCCACTGGCTCCGGCGAGGTTCTCGATCACGACCGGCTTGCCCAGCGTCTTGCCGACATGCTCGCCGACAATGCGCGCCACGGCGTCGGTGGCGCTGCCGGCGGCGAAGGGCACGACGAATTTGATGTTGCGGCTGGGGAATTCCTGGGCTTTGGCCGGCAGCGCCAGCGCGAGCCCCGCGGCGATGAGGGTCACGAGCGTTTTCATTGTTAGTCCTCCCTGGTTTGTTTTTGGCTTGGATGGTCTTCGAACGGCTCTGCGGCGGCGGATGGGCCGCGCGAGCCGTCGATTTCGAGATCGAGCAGGGCCGAGCTCAGGCTCTTGCCGTGGGTGTCGAGGGCCAGCGAGCGGGTGACGCCGCCCCCCAGCGCCTGGCGCATCACGAAATTCAGGGCGCCGAGGCTGGCGATCTCGTAGCGGACGACCTCGCCGGCGACGAACGCGCTGAAATGCGTTTTGACGCGCTGCGCCGTGACCTCGCGCAGCAGCACGGGATAATCGGCCGGGTCATAGGCGATCAGCGAGAGGTTCGAAATGTCGCCCTTGTCGCCGGAGCGCGAATGGGCAATGGCGCGCAGCTTCATCTCACGCCTCCAGCCAGGTGATGGTCGGGCGCACCTGCGCGCGCGGGATGAGCGCCGAGCGGATGCCGAGAACCTCGCGCACCTGCCGGCTGACACCGCCGCCCCCCGCGGGGCCGTTGGTGTAGAGCGCCTCGACCTCCTCGCCGATCCGGCGGGCGACGGCGGCGCTGGCGGTGCGGGCGGCGACCCGCAGGCGCACCTCGTAGGGTTCACTGCCGCTGCGGGCCAGCCCGGCTCCATGGAGGGCGTCGAGGCCGATCAGGTCGCAGCGCAGCTCCTGCAGCGGCAGCCCGGCCCGGGCCAAGCGCTCCCGCACGATCTCGCGCGCCAGTTCGCCGCGGGCCACAGCGCCCGCGCCGGCATAGGAGATCTGCCCCTCGCCGACGAAGCCTTCCATCAGCCCCAGCGACACCTTCAGCCCGGCGGGCCGCGCCCGCCCGGAGCCGCCGACGACGCGCACGCGATCGGGGCCGATCGTCTCGACGCGGACCTGCGAAAAGTCCGCACTGACATCGGGCGTCAGATAACAGGCGGGGTCGTGAACCTCGTAGAGGATCTGCTCCTTGCAGGTCGCGGGCGTTACGCATCCGCCACTGCCGGCGACCTTGCTGATGACGAGCGAGCCGTCCTCGGCGAACGTCCCGATCGGAAAGCCAAGCCGGTCGAGGCCTTGCACATCCTTGAAGCCCGGATCGGCGAAATAGCCTCCCGTAACCTGGCCAGCGCATTCCAGCAGATGCCCCGCCAGCGTCGCCTGGCCGAGCCGGTGCCAGTCGTCGAAGGTCCAGCCGAAAGCATGCACGATCGGCCCGACATAGAGCGAGGGGTCGGCGGCACGCCCGGTGAGGACGATGTCGGCCCCGCCGGCCAGCGCCTCAGTGATCGCCTCGGCGCCCAGATAGGCATTGGCCGAGACGAGCATGTCGCCCAGATCCGCGACGCGCTGGCCGGTCTCGTCGAGGACGATGTCGCCATCGAGCCCTGCCATGACGTCGTCGCCGGTGACGGCCGCGATGACGAGCGATCCCAGTCCGAGGCGGCGCGCGATCTGGCGGGTGCGCTCGGCGGCTGCCAGGGGATTGGCCGCGCCCATATTGGTGACGATGCGCGTGCCCCGCGCCCGGCAGGCCGGCAGCACCGCCTCGAACCGGGCTTCCAGCAGCGGATCGAACCCGCTTGCCGGGTCGCGCCGCCGCGCCTGCTGCGCCAGCGCAATCGTGCGCTCCGCCAGGCATTCGAAGACGAGGTAGTCGAGCTCACCCTGTTCGGCGAGCTCGACCGCGGGCTCGATGCGATCCCCCGAAAACCCCGCTCCCGCCCCCAGCCGAACCTGTCGCACGCGCTTCCTCCTGCCACACCGCAAGGGACCACCGCGCCGGTCATTCAACAATTGAAATAATTGGATCGCAGTGATTATCTTTGGATATGAATATCGACCTTCGCCAGATGCGGGCCTTCCTCGCCGTTGCGGCGACCGGCAGCTTCACGCGCGCCGCCGACCAGCTCGCCTTGTCGCAGCCGGCGCTGACCGTGCAGATCCGCAAGCTGGAAGAGGCGCTGTTGCTGCGCGTCTTCGACCGCAACACCCGCAGCGTCGCGCTGACCCGCGCCGGCCGTGAGCTTCTGCCGGTGCTCGGCAGGCTGGTCGCCGAATTGGACAGCGTCGTCGCCGACAGCCGGGAACAGGCGAGCGCGCGTCGCGGCGTCGTCAGGCTCGCCGTGCTGCCCTCCATCGCCTCGGGAATCCTGCCGGAGGTCATCGCCCGCTTCCGGCGGGCGCATCCCGACATTCTCTTCGTCCTGCACGATGCCATTGCGGCGACCGTCAACGCCGCGACGCTGGCCGAGGAGGTCGATCTCGGCATCACCGGCGGGCTGTTGGAGACGCCGGAACTCGAGGCGCTGCTGACGACGAGCGACCATATGCACGCCGTTTTTCCGGAGGGACACGCCCTGGACGCAAGCGGCGACATCGCTCTGGCCGATCTGGCCGTCCATCCGTTGATCCTGATGGACCGAGCGACCAGCGTGCGGCAGGTCGTCGACCGGGCCTTCGCAGCGGCCGACCTGAGTCCGCTGGTGGCGGCCGAGGCGACCTATATGAGCACTGCCGCCGCCATGGTCCGCGCCGGGCTCGGCGCAGCCATCCTGCCCGGTTCGGCAATGGAGGTGCGCGACGTGCCCGGTCTGCGCTCGCGCCGGATCGTCTCGCCCGCCTGCCTGCGCCCGATCACGGTCATCCGTCGCGCCGGTCGCACCCTGCCGCCGGCGAGCGCACTCTTCCTGGCAGAGCTGGAGCGGGCGCTGGCTGAGCCGATCGACGCCAGGTACCCGGTCGCGCCGGCCTGATCGCGGGAGCCCGCAAGGTGCTCCCGCGATTGTCGTCGTCAGCCGTGCTCAGGCCTTCAGGAAGGCGAGCATGTCCTGGTTCAGGCGGTCCTTGTGGGTCTCGGAGAGGCCGTGCGGGGCGCCCTCATAGACCTTCAGGATCGCACTCGGCAGCAGCCGCTTGACGGCGCGCGCGGTCGTCTCGATCGGGACGATCTGGTCGTCGTCGCCATGGACGATGAGCGTCGGCCGGTCGACCTTCTTCAGATCCGCGACGAAGTCGGTCTCCGAGAACGCCTTGATCGAGTCATAGGTGTTCTTGAAACCGGCCTGCATGCCCTGCGCATACCAGGCCTCGATCGCGCCCTGGCTCGCCTTGGCGCCGGGGCGGTTGTAGCCGAAGAAGGGGCCCGACGCGATGTCGCGGAAAAGCTGGCCACGGTCGGCGAGGAAGCCCTTGCGGATGCCGTCGAAGACCTCCATCGGCACGCCCTCGGGGTTGGCCGAGGTGCGCAGCATGATCGGCGTCACCGCAGCGATGAAGCCGACCCTGGCGACACGCCCCGTGCCATGGCGACCGACATAGCGCGCCACCTCGCCGCCGCCGGTCGAGAAGCCGAAGGCTGAAACATTCTTCAGGTCGAGCGCCTCGATCACCTCCGCCAGATCGTCGGCGTAATGGTCCATGTCGTTGCCGTCCCAGACCTGGCTGGAGCGGCCATGGCCGCGGCGGTCATGGCTGATGACCCGGAAGCCGTTATTGGCGAGGAAGAAGGCCTGGTTCTCCCAGCTGTCGGAGGACAGCGGCCAACCATGGCTCAGCGTCACGACCGGGCCGTCCTTCGGGCCCCAATCCTTGAAGTACAGCCGCACACCCTCGCGGGTCACGACATGGTCGCCGTCGACGATCGGCTTGGCCCGGCGGGCGGGCGCCTTCGTGGCGGGGCGCGCCTGGGCGGCGGCTTCGCTGGCGGGCAGCGACGCGGCGGTGGCAGTGACGGCAGCGAGCGCGATCCCAGTCAGCAGGTCGCGGCGGGCGGGAGCGTTGGCGGCGGGTTCGTTGGCGTTCGACATGATCTCGTCTCCTTCTGGTTCGGGTGGCCCGGCGGAGGACCGTCGGCCGATCTGTAATCGTTCACGATTAGATCGTGAACGATTTAATAGGAGCGAGCTTTGTCGCTGTCAATCCCTTGCGATTGGATCGCACACGATTATTTTAAGGACATACCGAGGAGATGCCGATGACCGCCCCTGCCCCGCCATCCGATCTGAAGCTCGATGAGTTCCTGTGCTTTGCGGTCTATTCCGCCAGCCACGCCTTCAACCGGCTCTACAAACCCCTGCTCGACGAACTCGGCCTGACCTATCCGCAATATCTGGTGATGGTGACGCTCTGGGAGCGCGACGACCGCACCGTTGGCGAGATCGGCGAGCGACTCTTCCTCGAATCCAACACGCTGACGCCGCTGCTGAAGCGCATGGAGGCGGCAGGGCTGGTCTCGCGCAGCCGCGACCCGGCCGACGAGCGCCAGGTCCGCCTGCGGCTTACGGACGAAGGCCGCGCCCTGCTCGACAAGGCCCGGCAGGTCCCGCCCTGCGTGCTGGACGCAACCGGGCTCACAGGCGAGGAAGCCCGCAGCCTCACCGATCAGATCGGCGCGCTGCGGACGGCGCTGTCGCGGTGAGAAGCTGCGGCCCGGGCCCGGAGCCTGCCCCGCGCCGTTGAACGAGGCATCTGCTGAGAGCGGGACATCAGCGGATACGTGCTAGGCGGTCAATCTCCGCCGCCCGCTTCCTTGCCTTCAGCACGGCCCGCAATGTCAAAAGCCGATCGACGGAGAGCACGAACTTCGTACATGTATTTTTCGCCCGCAGGCGTCAGCGTCCAGTAGCTGGACTTATCTTGAATTGGGCGACGCTTTTGACCTTTTTGAATGAGGCCCAAAGCCGTAAATTGCACAATAACGATATTTAGGGATTCGTCAGATATAGAGAATCCCTTGTAAGCATACCCCTTACTATCACAGAACTTTAACAATTTATCCCGATGCTGATCACCAAATCTACTTGCCAAAACGGATCCGAATTTGGATTAAGTAGCTTCATCAATTAAATCGGGAGAAACATTGAAAAATATCTGCTCCCAATTTGATTTGATATCCCATTTAAAGTTTGTTCGGCTGAAATATGAATCAGGATCCTCCGAAACAGATAGAATAAAGCTCAGATCAACAGCATCCAAACCTCTGGATAGCAACTCGAAATTTTTCGGATCGACCTTCAAGCTCCGCGACGCCTCTCCCTCAAGCTCCTCAACGCGCCGCTTCAGATTAAGAATCTCTTCTCGCGCCGCATCGCTGCTGATGTTATCTCCCCTGACCCATCCAACTGCGGGATTGTCTTTGATAAGACGAATTAAGCTACGGCTGACAACCGACCCTAACTCGGCAGGACTTTCCCAGAATTTTACTAGTTTCTCTTGCACAAGAGCGCGAAAGTTCGCTAATTTCGCTTGCTTTGAAGGATCAGTCTCATATTTCGCCGCTGCGATCTTTGATGGATCCTTATGGACAAATCCGATAATCGGCTTACCTTTTGACATGGCATACCGATACTCCATCTCGGTATAGCTAATCTCTTCTTTTGAAACCGAACCATAACGGCCCGCAATAATAACAATATAATAATCGCAATCGTCGATGACGCGCTTTATCAACGTCCACTGATCATCGTTGGCAGCAGGAAAAAGCTCCATCCCCGACGGGATACAGTCGAGCTCCAAGAGCGCCTGCATAACTTCTTGGCGCTCTTCGGTTAAGTCTTGATAGGTAGAGCTAACGAATACTTGGTGCCGCCGCTCTATCGCCATCCGAGCCGTCCTTTTGAATCAGCGCGAGAACTTCTTGTACTGAATACGCTTGGGGATCGTGGAGTCGATGCCGAGGCGACGCTTCTTGTCTTCCTCGTAATCGGCGAAGTTGCCCTCGAACCACTCGACATGGCTGTCGCCCTCGAAGGCGAGGATGTGCGTCGCGATCCGGTCGAGGAACCAGCGATCATGGCTGATGATCACGGCGCAGCCGGCGTAATCCTCCAGAGCCTCCTCCAGCGCGCGCAGCGTGTCGACGTCGAGGTCGTTGGTCGGCTCGTCGAGCAGGAGCACGTTGGAGCCGGCCTTCAGCATCTTGGCGAGATGGACGCGGTTGCGCTCGCCGCCCGAGAGCGAGCCGACCTTCTTCTGCTGGTCGCCGCCCTTGAAGTTGAAGGTCGAGCAATAGGCGCGGGAGTTGATCTCGCGCTTGCCGAGATAGAGGATGTCGTTGCCGCCCGAGATCTCCTCCCAGACGTTCTTCTTGTCGTCGAGCGAGTCGCGGCTCTGGTCGACATAGCCGAGCGTGACGCTCTCGCCGATCTTGATCGTGCCGGAATCGGGCTTGTCCGCGCCCGTGATCATCCGGAACAGCGTGGTCTTGCCGGCGCCGTTGGGACCGATCACGCCGACGATGCCACCCGGCGGCAGCTTGAAGGTCAGCCCGTCGATCAGGAGCTTGTCCTGGAAGCCCTTCGAGATGTTCTCGAAATCGACGACGTTGTTGCCCAGCCGTTCGGCGATCGGGATGATGATCTGCGCGCCGTCGGGGCCCTTGTTGTTGGCCTTCTGCACGAGCTCGTCATAGCGCTGGATACGCGCCTTGCTCTTGGCCTGGCGGGCCTTGGGCGAGGCCGAGATCCACTCCTGCTCGCGCTCCAGCGTCTTCTGCCGCGCGACGTCCTCGCGGCCCTCCTGGGCGAGGCGCTTCTGCTTCTGCACCGACCAGGCCGAGTAATTGCCCTCGTAGGGGATGCCCTGGCCGCGATCGAGCTCGAGGATCCAGCTGGTGACGTTGTCGAGGAAGTAGCGATCATGGGTCACGATCAGGATCGCGCCCGGATAGGTCCGTAAGTGGCCTTCCAGCCAGGCGGTGGTCTCGGCGTCCAAATGGTTGGTCGGCTCGTCGAGCAGCAGCAGCTCCGGCTGCTCCAGCAGGAGCTTGCAGAGCGCGACGCGGCGGCGCTCGCCGCCCGAGAGCTTGGCGACCTCCCAGTCGTCGGGCGGGCAGCGCAGCGCATCCATCGCCTGGTCGACCTTGGAATCGAGATCCCACAGGCCCTTGGCCTCGATCTCGTCCTGAAGCGCCGTCATCTCGTCGGCGGTCTCGTCGGAATAGTTCATGGCGAGCTCGTTGTAGCGGTCGAGCACGGCCTTCTGCGGCGCGACGCCGAGCATGACGTTGTCGCGGACGTTCAGGGTCTCGTCGAGCTTGGGCTCCTGCGGCAGGTAGCCGACGCGCGCGCCCTCGGCGACCCAGGCCTCGCCGGTCCACTCCTTGTCGTAGCCGGCCATGATCTTGAGCAGCGTCGACTTGCCCGCGCCGTTGACGCCGAGCACGCCGATCTTGGCGTCCGGATAGAAGGACAGGTGAATGTCCTTGAGAACCTGCTTGCCGCCCGGATACGTCTTCGACAGGCCGCGCATATGGTAGATGAACTGGCGGGACATGGGCGTGCGGGCTCCGCTGGCGGACTGAGGGTCGCAAGGGTCGGGGAATCTGGCGCGTATGTAGCGAGACACGCCGCCAGCCGCAACCGGCATGCCACCCCGCGCGCCGCGATTGCGCCGTCGCGCCTCCCCTGAATAATGCCGCCTTGGACATGCGAGCGAGGCTGAACGGACATGACACGCACCCCGGGCGACGCCACCATCGAGCTGCGCCTCGCCAACGGCGCCCAGCTCTTCAACACGCTCGACCCCTTCCCCTTCAGCGAGGGCGACATCTCGGCCGAGGCCGAGCGCTATATCGTCGAATGGGCGCAGGACCTGCCGAAGGACGCCCCCATCGCCATCACCATCCACCTGCCGGCAGCGGAGATCGCGGGCCCGCCCGGCCCCGACCTCGCGACCGCGCTGACGGGCTGGTTTGCCGCCAAGACCCGGTCAGAGGGCCATGCCCTGCGTGAGCACTTCCGCGACGGGCGGCGCGCCTTCCTGATCGGCTTTGCCGGACTCGCTTTCTGCCTCGCCATCAGCTTCGCGCTGACCAAGGCCTTCGACGGGCCTTTTGCCCGCATCGTGCAGGAGAGCCTCGTGATCATCGGCTGGGTGGTGATCTGGCGCCCGGCCGAGATGTTCCTCTACGACTGGCTGCCGCTGCTGCGGCGAAAGCGGCTCTACCGGCGTCTGGCGGAGGCGCAGGTCACAGTAAAGACAGTGACGCCCGACAGCCCCTGACCGTCCCAAGAGGCCAGATGCCAAGCCGCCGCCTGAACACCGAACACTGTATGCAGCATATCTTGAAGGACTGCGGGAAAGCGGTCTAAGCTCGCCCCAGGACCAGCCGGACCAAGCCGGCGGCCATCCCTGGGGAGGGACCATGAAGACCATCGTCAAGGCTGCGCTCGGCGCGGCCGCCCTGCTCTCTGTCGCCGGCCCGAGCTGGGCTTTCCCGGACCGCCCGGTCCAATTGATCGTGCCCTGGGCCGCCGGTGGCGGCATGGACGCCGTCATGCGCATCTTCGCCGCCGGCTACGAGGCCGAGCTGAAGCAGCCGGTCAATGTCGTCAACCGCACCGGCGGCGGCGGCCTGACCGGCCACAGCGCCATCGCCAACGCCACGGCCGACGGCTACACCGTCGGCGGCATCAGCCCGGAAATCTCCTTCTTCAAGACGCTCGGCCTCGGCGACATCACCATCGACAGCGTCGATTCCTTCTCGCGCGTCTCGCTCATCCCGGCCGGCGTCACGGTCAAGGCCGACAGTCCGCTGAAGACGGCGGCCGATTACATCAAGGCGGTCAAGGACAGCCCCAAGGGCACCTTCATGGCTTCGGGCACCGGCGTCGGCGGCTCCTGGCACATCGCCTCGGGCGGCCTGCTCAAGGCGGCGGGAATCGCCCCCGACGCGGTGCGCTGGGTGCCGAGCAACGGCGGCGCGCCCGCCCTGCAGGATCTCGCCTCCGGCGGCATCAGCGTCTTCACCGGCTCGCCGATCGAGGCCAAGGCGATGCTCGACGCGGGGCGCGTGCGCACCATCCTGATGATGACCGAGGAGCGCCACCCGAACTTCCCGGACGTACCGAGCGCCAAGGAAGCCGGGCTGGACTGGACCTACCAGAACTGGTTCGCGCTCGCGGCGCCCAAGGGCGTGCCGGCCGATCGCCGCAAGATCCTGTTCGAGGCGGCCGAGCGCACCATGCAGCGGCCCGAGGTCCGCAAGGCGATGGCCGATCGCGGCATCACCCCGGTCTGGGACAAGCCGGGCGAGTTCGCGGCCTATGCGACGACCTTCACCGAGCGCGGCAACGCCGTGCTCAAGGACCTCGGCCTGGCCAAGTAAAGGCGCCGATCCCGCGCCGGCGCTTTCACAAACGCGACATCGCGGCGTCGGCCTGCTTCCCTTCGGCCCGGACCATGCATCACATTGGCCGGGCCGAAGCGGCAGGAGGAGAGCGATGCGACGAGCGACGACGTTCGGGACCGGTTTTCGCCTCGGGTTGATTGCCCTGCTCGCGATGTGGCTCGGCCCCGCCCCGGCCCGCGCGCAGGCGGATGTCCCGGGCTGCCGGCCGGACATGGCGTCGCTGGGCTTGCCGATCCAGCGCGTCAACCTCGCCTCGCGCGACCTCACTATGGCCAATCTCGGCAAGGACGAGGTCCGCATCACCTTCGTCGGCCACGCCACCTTCCTGATCGAGAGCGCCGGCGGGGTGAAGGTCGCGACCGACTACAACGACTATGTCCGGCCGCAGGTGACTCCCGACATCGCCACGATGAACAAGGCGCATTCGACGCATAACTCGCGCAACCCCGACCCCGGCATCAAGCAGCTGCTGCCGGGCTGGGACCCGACCGGCCGCGGCGCCGCCAGGCATGACGTCACCATGGGCGACATGCGCGTGCGCAACGTGCCCACCAACATCCGCTCCTATTCGGGCTCCACCGATTTCGACGGCAATTCGATCTTCGTCTTCGAGATCGGCGACCTCTGCATCGCCCATCTCGGCCATCTGCACCACCCGCTGGAGCCCGGCCATCTGCGCGCGCTCGGCCGCGTCGATGTCGTGCTCTTCCCGGTCGACGGCAGCTATACCCTCGACCAGGAGGGCATGCTCGAGGTGCTGAAATCGCTGCAGGCGCGGGTGATGATCCCCATGCATTTCTTCGGCGGCAGCACGCTCAGCCGCTTCCTCGCCCGCTCGCAGGACAGCTGGCCGGTCGAGCGACGCGAACAGCCGGTGATCACCGTCACCAAGGACGGGCTGCCGGCCAGGCCGACCATGATCGTGCTGCCGGGAAACTGACGAAACGGAACGAAAGGCCCGGGGCCCTGCGGCCCCGCTCCGCGGATCGCGTCATAGGGAACCGAGATCGTCGGGCATGTTGCCGTGGATTTGTCCCGCCGCTTTCGGCTTGGTCAGCGGAGCCGGCACCGGCGCATTGCCCCGCAGCAGATCGGACCCGGCATGGATGTCGCTGGCGACCTGGAGGTCGAGCCGCTCGGCGTCGCGGCGGCGGACATCCTCGGCGATCTCGGCCGCCTCGTCAGCCGGGACGCCCATGCCGAGCAGGACGGCCGTGCCGAAGGCCATCGCGGATTCGAAGGTCTCGCGGATCTGGTAGTCGACGCCGGCGCGGATCAGATCCATCGCATGGCCGCGGTCATAGGCGCGCACGAACAGCTTAGCATGCGGAAACGCCTCCTGCGCCACCGCGACGATATGGCTGCTCGTCTCGCGCTTGTCGACGCAGACCAGGATGACCTCGGCCCGCTCGGCGCCCGACGCGTGCAGGATTTCCGGCCGCGTGCCGTCGCCGTAATGGACCTTGAAGCCGAACTCCGCCGCAACCTTGATCAGGTCGACATCGACCTCGATGATCGAGACGCTGAAGCCGCGCGCCAGCAATGCCTGGCTCGCGACCTGGCCGAAGCGGCCGAAGCCGATGATCAGCGCGCGACCATTGAGACCGTCGGCACGATCGACCCCGTCGAGCGAGGCCGCCTCGGGCGGCAGGAAGCGGTCGAGCGCGATCGCCAGCAGCGGCGTCAGCGCCATCGACAGGATCACCGTCGCGCTCGCCACCGCATTGATCTGCGCCGTGAACAGGCCAGCCGACAGCGCCGCCGCATAGAGGACGAAGGCGAACTCGCCGCCCTGAGAAAACAGCGAGATCCGGGTGATCGCCTCGCGCGTCGACGATTTGGACAGCTTGGCGACGATGAAGATGCCGAGCGCCTTGACGCTCATGAACGCAACCACCGCCAGCCCGATCAGCACCCATTGCCGCGCGATCAGGCCGAGATCGAGCGACATGCCCACCGCGAGGAAGAACAGCCCGAGCAGAATGCCGCGAAACGGCTCGATATCGGCCTCAAGCTGATGACGGAAACTCGATTCCGACAAAAGCACGCCGGCCAGGAACGCCCCCATCGCCATCGACAGCCCGCCGAGTTGCATGGCCAGCGCCGAACCGAGCACGACCAGCAGCGCTGCCGCCGTCATCACCTCGCGCGCCTGCGCCAGCGCCAGCAGGCGGAACATCGGGTTGAGCAGATAGCGCCCGGCAAGCACGAGGCCGGCGACGCAGGCCGCCGCGATGGCGAAGGACACCCAGCCATTGGCTCCGGGGTTTCCGACCGGGCCAAGCAGCGCCACGATCGCCAGCAGCGGCACGATGGCGAGGTCTTCAAGCAACAGGATCGAGACCGCCTGCTGGCCCTGCGGCGTCGAGGTCTCGCCGCGCTCGTTCAGCATCTGCATGACGACGGCGGTGGACGACAGCACGAAGCCCATGCCGGCGATGAAGGCGGCCGGCAGCGGCAGGCCATAGGCATAGCCGACGCCCGTCAACAGCGCCCCGCAGAGCGCGACCTGCGCAACGCCGAGCCCGAAGATCTCGCGCCGGAGGTTCCACAATCGCGACGGCTGCATCTCCAGCCCGATGATGAAGAGGAACATCACCACGCCGAGTTCGGCGACATGCAGCACGGATTCGGGGTTGGGAAACAGGCCCACGCCATAGGGGCCGATCGCCAGGCCCGCGGTGAAATAACCCAGCACGGAGCCGAGCCCGAGGCGCCGGAACAGCGGCACGGCGACGACGCCCGCACCCAGCAGGCTCACGACCTTGATCAGGTCGCCGGTAAGGCCCTCGACTGCCATCTGCCTCTCCGTCCAGCTCGCGCCGCCCACCCGGCGCGATCGCGCTCAGTTAGGTGCGCTGCAGCGACAAGGCAAATGCCGGGCCGCCCGATCACGCAGCCGTGCGCGCGGGCCGGCCTTCGAGCGGATAGGCCGGGTCGCTGTAGCCCGGCGTCGAGGGATGGCCCGCCGGAACCAAGCCGTCGATCAGCGCCTCGTCCTCGGCGCTGAACGAGACCTCCAGCGCCGCGAGATAGGCCTGCCACTGCTCCAGCGTGCGCGGCCCGGCGATGGCGGCGGTCAGGAACCGGTTGTTCAGCACCCAGGCGACCGCGAACTGGATCGGCGTCATGCCGCGCGCGGCGGCGTGCTGCTTGATCGTCTGGGCGATGACGAGGCTCTCCTGGCGCCATTCCGTCTGCAGAATACGCTTGTCGCCGCGGGCTGCGCGCGTGCCCTGCTGCGGCGCCTCGCCGGGCTCGTACTTGCCGGTCAGGACGCCGCGCGCCAGCGGCGAATAGGAGGCGACGCCGAGCCCGTAATAGCCGCAGGCCGGCAGATGCTCGACCTCGGGCATCCGGTTCATCGCGTTGTAATAGGGCTGGCTGACGATCGGCCGGTCGATGCCGAGATCGTCGCAGAGACGGCAGATCTCGGCCAGGCGCCAGGAGCGGTAGTTCGAGACGCCGAAATGCCGGATCTTGCCCTGCGCGACGAGGTGCCCGATCGCCCGCATCGTCTCGACCAGCGGCGTCGCATGGTCTTCCTTGTGCAGATAATAGATGTCGATGAAGTCGGTGCCGAGCCGGCGCAGGCTGTCGTCGCAGGCCTGCAGCACCCATTTGCGCGAAAGCCCGCCCTGGTTGGGCCCCGGGCCCAGGGGGTTGGCGACCTTCGTCGCCAGCACCCAGTCGTGCCGCGACGCCGCGATCGCGCGCCCGGTGATCTCCTCCGAACGGCCTTCGGTGTAGACGTCCGCCGTGTCGATGAAATTGACCCCGGCCTCGCGTGCATGATCGACGATCGCCCGCGAGCCGACCTCATCGGTCGCACCGCCGAACATCATCGTGCCCAGGCAGATCGGCGACACTTTCAGGCCCGAGCGGCCCAGCTGGCGATAATCCATCGAAACGCTCCGTCGCAAACGCGCGGCCGGCCTCGGGGCACGGCCGTCTTCCCTGCTGCGCCGAGCCTGCCCCAGCCCCGCCCGGCACGCCAGCGCCGCTGACGCAGCCGCGCCCTGCAAGCCGTGCGCCGCTGGCCGACGACGGCGCGGGCAACCTGCCTAACCGCAAGGAAATGCTTAACCTTTCATGGCAGGGTCAGGCATTGCCCTGACGGCTGGAGCCGATGGACCTCGCCACCCTCGCCAAAAACCAGACCCTGGCCACGCTGCTGCAGGCGCTCGCGCCGACGACCGGGCTGGTCGCGGGCAAGACCGTCGAGGCGCGCCTGCTGGCACTGGCGGGCGACGGCACGGCCACGGCGCAGCTCGGCGCCGAGACCTTCTCCCTCATCCTCGCCGGCCCTGTCGCCAAGCAGGCTGCGCTTCAGCCCGGCGCGACGCTCGTCCTGCGGCTCGACGCCGGAGCCGATCCGACCGCCCCGCTGCAGGCAACCCTCGTCGCAGTGCGACCACCCTCTGTGCAGGGCGCGCAGAATGCGGCCACGACATCATCACAGGCCCCGACCTCACCGACAACGCCCGCGGGAGCGCCGGTGCCGGCCTCCGTTCCCGTTCCTTCCGCGACCCTATCCGGTCAGGCGGCAGCGCCCGCCCCTGCCGCGCTCCCGTCAGCCACCTCTGCAGGCGCAGGCACCGCCACGGCCTTATCCGGCGCGCCGTTCTTACCCAGCGCCCCCTTCCAAGCGCCAAGCGGCGCGCAGAGCGCGACCCTGCGAACGAGCACCGCGGCATCCACCTCGGCCGCGGGAACGAACCCGGCGCCACAGGCGGGACCAACGCTTCAGACCGGCCCGACCGCTTCGCCGCGCACGCTGGCGGGCCCCTTGCTGGGGCCGGCGCTGGCGCGGCAGGACAGCATGGCGCCGCTCCTGGCCAATATGCGGGCGCTCGCCGACGGTTCCGTTTCGCTGACCTTGCCCCGGCCGATCCTGACGCTGGTCGACCGGGTTCTCGCCCAGGCGCTGCCGGTCGAGCGCAAGGCCGTGACCGCGCCCATGCTGAAGACGGCGATCCAGAATTCCGGCCTGTTCCTCGAGGCGCATCAGGCACAGGGCGGCACCCCGCCGCCGGGCGACCTGAAGGCAGGGTTGCAGGCGCTGCGCGATCATCTCGCGCCGCTCCTTCAGGCGCTGGCTGCGCCGGCCGGCAAGACCGCGCCTTCAGCCACGGGCGCCGCCCTGGCGAACCTGCCCCTGCCGACGACCGACCCAAACGCGCGACCGGCGCCGCCCCGGCGCGATGGCGCGCTGTTTCCACCGCCCATCGCCGAGGCGAGCCTGTCGGCCGGCGACAAGCCGCTCGCCATCGTCGGGACGCTGCTGGAGCAGACCGACGCCGCGCTCGACCGCATCACGCTGTCGCAATACGCCTCGCTCCCGCCGGAGGGCTCACGCGCCGAGGCGCAGGCCAGCCAGCGCTGGCTGACCGAGATCCCGCTCGCCTTCCAGAACGGCGCCACGACGCTGCCCCTGCAGATCGAGAAGGAGCCGCCGCGCCGCGAGGCGGAGGGGTCGGCCGGCCCGCTCTGGCGGGTCCGCTTCGCGCTCGACGTGGAGCCTCTCGGCCCCTTGCAGGGCGTCGTCACCCTGCAGGGCCGCAGCGTCGGCATCACGCTCTGGGCCGAGCGCGAGGACACCAGCAAGCTGCTGCGCGGCGCCTCGCCGGGGCTGGAAGCGGCTTTGGCCGACGCCCAGTTCGAAAACCGCGCCATCGACATCCACACCGGCCAGCCGCGGGTAAGCCAGCCCACCGCCGGCCAGTTTCTGGACAAGATGTCATGACCGCACCCAGGAGCCCCACCAGCCCGGCGCCCTCCCCCCGCCAGATCGCGGTCGCGCTCGAATATGATGGCCAGGGCGCGCCGCGCGTCACCGCCAAGGGTCGCGGCGAACTCGCCCAGCGCATCGTCCAGACCGGCCGCGAGCATGGCGTCGCGATCGAGGAGAATGCGGTCCTGGCGCAGGCGCTCTCGGCGGTCGAGCTGGACGACCAGATCCCGGAGGAACTCTACCGGGCCACGGCGCAGGTCATCGCCTTCGTGCTCTCGCTGCGCGGCGAGATGCGCGACCGTCGCCGCGACGGCCGCAGGACGTGACCATGGCCATCGTCGTCCGGCGCATCAGGCCCGCCGATTACGCGGGTTACGGACCAGCCTTCGCTGCACTGGCCGCGCGCGCCTGCGAGCCCAATCCGCATATGGCGCCGGCCGCCGTCGCGGCTGCCCGCATCGTCCTGCCGGAGGACGGCATCGTCATCCTCGCCGCCTGGCTGAGCGAGGCCCTGGGCTCGGAGCGTCTCGCGGGGCTCTGGGCGCTGCGCCGCCAGCGCGATGGCCGCAGCGGGTTTGCCCCCGTGCTGACCGCGCCGCTCCTGCCGCTTTACGAGGTCTCCTCGCTGCCGGTCCTCGACGCCGACCGCGCCCAGGACGTCATGCAGGCGATGCTGCGCCATATCCGGGCGGCGGGGGATCTGCCTCATACGCTGGCCCTGCCCCTGCTCCCGCTCGAAGGCCCGAGCTTCGCCGCGCTGCAGGAGGCCTGCCGCGCCGGCGGCGGCCGCCTGGCCGTCGCCGAACGCTGGCAGCGCCCGGTGATGCGCCCGCAGCCCGGCGACGATGCCGAGCGCTATCTGCGGCGCACGCTCGGCCAGAGCTACAAGAAGCGCATGCAGCAGTTTCGCGCCATCGCCCGCCAGGGCGAGGTCAACTTCCAGCGTCGGCGCGGCGCGGCGGCCCGCGAGGCCCTGCCGCAGTTCCTGGCGCTGGAGGCGGCCGGCTGGAAGGGGCAGGCCGGCACCGCCATCGCTCGCCTGCCGCAGGCGCACGCCTATTTCGACAGCCTCGCCGCGCAATTCGCCGCCACCGATTCGCTGCAGATCGACACGCTGACGCTCGATGGGCACCCCCTCGCCATGGGACTGCTGGTCGAAAGCGCCGGAACACGGCATTTCCTCAAGATCGCCTATGACGAGATTCAAGCCCGCCATTCGCCGGGCCGGGCCCTGACCATCGCGATGCTCCAGGCCGATTTCGCAGGCACGCCGCCGGCGCTCTTCGACAGCGGCGCCGGCGACGGGGTCGACGCCGGCACCTATATCTGGGGCGAGCGCCGCGCCATGGGCAACGCCGTGCTGCGCCTCGGCAGCAGCCGGCCCGGCCTGCCCGAGGCAGCGGTAAAGCTGCGCCAAGGCCTGCGCGTCATGCGCGCCCGCCTGCGGCGCTGACCCCGCGAGAAATCGGTGGCGCCGGCCCGGGCGATCGGCGACATCTGCGCCGGACCGACACGACAAGGATCCCAGCTCATGACCACCGCGATCAGGATCGGCATCGTCACGGTGTCCGATCGCGCCTCCGCCGGCATCTATGAGGACGAAGGCGGCCCGGCCATCAGGGCTTATCTCGACAGGGCGCTGGCTTCGGTCTGGACGCCGGTCGCCCGGGTCATCCCCGACGACCGTGCCGTGATCGCCAGGACCCTGATCGACCTCGCCGACGAAGAAGGCTGCTGCCTGATCGTCACCACCGGCGGCACCGGCCCGGCCCCGCGCGACGTCACGCCCGAGGCGACGGAGGATGTGATCGAGAAGCCGATGCCGGGTTTCGGCGAACTGATGCGGCAGGTCAGCCTCGCCAAGGTGCCCACCGCCATCCTGTCGCGCCAGACCGCGGGCATTCGCGGCCGCAGCCTGATCGTCAACCTGCCCGGCCGCCCCCGCGCCATCGCCGAATGCCTCGACGCGGTGATGCCGGCGATCCCCTACTGCATCGACCTGATCGAAGGTCCTTATTTGGAGACCGACCCGGCCGTCATCGTGGCGTTCCGACCGGGACAGAAGCCGAAAGGCTGAATCCTCAGCCGCCGCGCGTCGCCAGCCACTCCGCATAGGTGCCGCGCTTCAGGTCGAAGCGGTCGTTCTGGCGCGAATAGCCGTCGGCGAACATCCGCCCCACCGGCTTGTAGTCGCTCAGGCTGACCCGCAATGTCGCCGGATCGACCAGCCCCGCGCGGGCATGGATGCGCACGACCTCGCCGATCAGCAGTTCGCGCGTCGGCGTGAACGCCATCGACACGGTCTTGCGGCATTCCAGCGCGAACGGCGCCTGCGCGATATGCGGCACGCCGATGCTGACGCCGGGCAGGAGCGAGAGGCCCGCCGCCTCGATCTCGCTGACCTCGGGCGGGAAATCGATCGCGCAGATGTTCATCGCCTCGGCCAGCGCCTCGTCGACGAGATTGACGACGAATTCGCCGGCCGCCGCGATGTTGCGAGTGGTATCCTTGGGGTTGTTGCCCGGCTTGTGCTGGAGCCCGAGCACGACGAGCGCCGGGTCTTCCGAGAAGACGTTGAAGAAGCTGAACGGCGCCGCATTGACCACGCCCTCGGCCGAGAGGGTGGTGACGAGCGCGATCGGGCGCGGCGTGACGCTGGCGCAGAGCAGCTTGTAGCGCTCGCGCGGCGCGATCTCGGAGAAGGCGACGGTGAAGGCGCTCATCGCCTCACTCCGGCTCGACCACGCCCACTTGGGCGGTGATCTTGCCGTAATGCTCGATCCGGCGATGCCGCTTGAAGTCGAAGATCGTCTCCTTGCCGAAACGGGTGTCGTCGAGATCGCAGGACACGACGATGATCCCGTCCGCCTCGCCCTCGAGTTCGGCCACGATCTCGCCGTCGGGGTTCACGATCAGCGTGCCGCCCATCAGGTGGTGGCCGTCCTCGTCGCCCGCCTTGGCGACGGCCACGACCCAGCAGGAGTTCTGGTAGGCGCCGGCCTGCACCGAGAGCCGGTGGTGGAACAGCCGCTGTGCCAGCCCTTCCCCACCCTTCTGCGAGTTGACCGAGGGCGTGTTGAAGCCGAGCACGACCATCTCGACGCCCTGCAGCCCCATCACCCGATAGGTCTCCGGCCAGCGCCGGTCGTTGCAGATGCACATGCCGAGCAGGCCGCCCATCGTGCGCCAGACCGGAAAGCCGAGGTCGCCGGGCTCGAAATAGCGCTTTTCGAGATGCTGATGCGTCCGGTCCGGATCATACTCGACATGGCCCGGCAGATGGATCTTGCGGTACTTGCCGACGATCGCGCCGCTCTTGTCGACGATGATCGAGCTGTTGAAATGCTGCCCCTCCGGGGTCAGCTCGGCATAGCCGAAGCTCATGCCCATGCCATGGGCCAGCGCCCGGTCGAACAGCGGCTGGACGGCCGGGTTGGGCATCGCCGCCTCGAACCAGGCATCGGCCTCGGCGCGGTCCTCGTGATACCAGCGCGGAAAGAAGGTCGTCAGCGCCAGCTCGGGATAGACGATGAAATCGGCCCCCTTGGCCTTGGCCTCGTCCATCAGGGCGAGCATCCGTGCGACGACCTCGGCCCGGCCCTCGGCCTTCTGGATCGGCCCGAGCTGGGCGGCGGCGACGGTCAGGATGCGGGACATGGAAAACCTCGGCGGCGGGCTGGACAAGGGTTGGCGTAGCAACCTGACCGGCTTAGCGAAATCGATGCCAGCCGCCTATCCGCAAGCCATGTTCGCGA
This sequence comes from Allobosea sp., assembly GCF_030695125.1. Taxonomy (GTDB): domain Bacteria; phylum Pseudomonadota; class Alphaproteobacteria; order Rhizobiales; family Beijerinckiaceae; genus Allobosea. The sequence goes on from NZ_JAUYTP010000068.1 coordinate 243,513, forward strand.
CGCTCAGCCCGCCTGCAATTCCTGCCCGATGGCCCGCACCAATTGGGGGCCGATCGGATCGGTCAGCGAGGAATAACCGCCCAGGAGTTCGCCGGAGCGGCCGACCAGATACTTGTGGAAGTTCCAGCGCGGCGTCTCGCCCGGCTTCTGTGCCGCCGCCCAGCGATAGAAGGGGTGCGCCTCGGCGCCCCTGACGACCGACTTCTCGGCGAAGGCGTAGGTCGCGCCATGGCTCTGGCGGGCGGCCTCCGCGATCGCCGCGCCTTCCAGCGGCTCCTGCCCGCCGAAATCATTGCTGGGCACCGCGATCAGCATCAGGCCCCGCGCCCGGTAGCGCTGCCAGAGCTGTTCGAGCGAGGCGAACTGCCCGGCAAAGCCGCAATTCGTCGCCGTGTTGACGATCAGCACCGGACGACCGCGATAGGCCTGCAGCGGCAGCGAACCACCTCCGGCCTTGCCGAAGGTGAAGGACGAGGCGGAGGGCGCCGTCTGCGCCGCCACCGCCGCACCGGTGAACGGCAGCGCACAGGCGCCCGCCATACCACTCAAGACATCCCGACGCCGCAAGGTCATGACCCGATCCTCCTGGCTGCGGACGGACGGCGCCCGTCCCGCTTCATGCAATCATCGCACATACGAAGCGATCGCCGAAACGGATGTGCCCCGCGGCGTTTCAGCCCGGGGCACGCATCGTATTGGCCATGCGGATCGGTTCGGCCGGTCGCACCGGCCGAGCCCGTTTCGTCAGGAGCTGAGCGCCAGCACCTTCTTCACGCGCACTTCGAGGTCGCGCAGCTCGTAGGGCTTCACGACGTAATGATCGGCGCCGTTGGAGGTGGCCTCGTCCATCTTGTCGACCGACCGCTCGGACGTCGCCATGATGATCTTGATCTGGTTGAGCTCGGGGACCGAACGAATGGCCCGCAGCAGATCGATGCCGCTCATGCCGTCCATGTTCCAGTCGAGCAGCAGCAGATCATAGCGCTTGGTCTGCATCTTCATCAGCGCTTCGCGCGCGTTCTCGGCCTCGTCGATGTCCTGAAACTCGATCTGTTTCAGAAAATACGTCGCGAGGCCGCGCATGCTCTTCTGGTCGTCGACAACGAGGATCCTGTACTCGCTTCTCGCCTTCATCACGAAATCTCCTTACGCGGTGCGCAGATGCGACCGCTCACCGAGCAGGTTGCTGACGGCCGCACCAATCTGGTCGAGCGCCACAACCCGGTCGGCGGCACCTATTTCGAACGCCGCTTTCGGCATCCCGTTTACCACACAGGTTTCCCCGCTTTGGATTAACGTATCGGAACCCGATTTCCGCATGGCTAACAAACCCTCTGCGCCGTCTCGGCCCATGCCCGTGAGCAGGATGCCGATAGCATGAGCGCCGATGCTCCGCGCGACCGAATGGAACATCACATCGACGGACGGCGAATGACCGCTGACCAGCGGCCCCTCCCGCAGAACGCAGACGAACTCGCCACGGCGCTCCTCGATCTCGAGATGACGCGGACCACCCGGCGCGACCACCGCCATGCCGGGCTTGAGCTTGTCGCCGTCGCTGGCCTCGCGGACGTCGAGGCCGGTCGCCGTCGCCAGCCGCGCCGCGAACTTGGCCGTGTAGCCAGGCGGCATATGCTGGACCACGGCGATCGGCAAGCGCAGATGCGCGAGATCGCGCATGACGACCTGCACGGCGGGAACGCCGCCGGTCGAGGCCCCGATCGCGATGAAGGAGGCTTTGCCGCCGGCACGCGCCGGCTCCCGCGGGGCCAGGACACGGGCCGGCGCCGTCTCGCGCCTTGAGGCGAACATCCGGCGGCTGGCCGAAGCACGCTGCAGCGCGCCCACGAGATGGCGCATGAAGCCTTCGAGCGTGTTGGTCGTGCCGTCGGGCTTCTCGATGAAGTCGATCGCGCCCAGTTCCAGCGCCTGGATGGTGTTGTCGGCGCCGGGGCCGCCGAATGCGGAGACGATCAGCACCGGCAGCGGGTCCTGCTTCAGGACGCGCGCCAGCAGCTTCAGCCCATGGCGGCCGGGCAGTTCGAGATCGAGCGTCACCACGTCGGGGCGCAGCTCCTGGATCGCGTCCCAGCCCTCTTCGGCGCTGCCGGCGACGCCGATCACCTTGAAGCCGGGGGCGCCATCGATGATCTGCGTCATCAGCTTCTGCATCAGCACCGAGTCGTCGACGACGAGGACCTTGACCGGGCTGGCGGCGGAGGGGGAGCTTATCGGCATCACCAGACCTCCACTTCACCGCCCACGGGCTGGGTCTTGAGCCGGTTGAGATACGCCACTTCCTGCTGGTGGTCGGGATCGCGCGCCGTCGACTGGACATGCTGGACCCAGGCCCGCCCCGTCGAGGGCTGGTAGTGGATGCGTCGCGAGCGCGTCCCCCCGACATCCTTCGAGACGATCGGGATGCCTTCCCGGTTGAGGAACTCGGTGACGAAGGCGATGTTGCCGTCGCCGATCGCCAGCATCGTCGCTCCTGACAGGACGCGTGCGCCGCCGAAGACCTTGCATTCGAGATTGCCGCGTCGCGCGCCGCGCTTGAGCAGCCCGTTGATCAGCACCTCCATCGCCGTGTCGCCATAGCGCTCGCCGGCATTGGCGTCGGAGCCGCCATTGTTCTTGGGCAGCAGGAAATGGTTGAGCCCGCCAACCCCGGCCTGCGGATCGCGCATGCACACCGAGATGCAGGAGCCCAGCACGGTCGCGACGATCTCATCCTTGGCCGCGGTGATCTCATGTTCACCGGGAGCGACCGTGATGATGTTCGCTTCGAAACGTGGGTCGAAATAGCGACGGGAGGAACGCGCGACGCTCATGGCAGTCTCTCATAGATCGTGCGGCCGATCAGGCGCAGTTGAGGGTGAGGCTGTGGCAGGGATTCCGAATGCCCGAGATAAAGGAACCCGCCCGGCGCGAGCAGCGTGACGAAGCGATCGAGGATCGAGGCCTTCGTCTGCGTATCGAAATAGATGAAGACGTTGCGACAGAAGATCACGTCGAACGGGCCGCTCATCGGCCATTTCTCGATCAGGTTCAGCCGCTTGAAGGAGATCATCCGGCGCAGGTCTTCGGTGATGCGCGCCTCGCCCCGGCCGGCATGGGCCTCGACCTTGAGCAGCGGCTTGACGTCCGAGGGCAGCCTGTCGAACTGGTCGGCCGAGTAGACCGCCGCTTCCGCCTTGATCAGGATATCGGTGTCGATGTCGGTCGCCAGGATCTTGAAGTCGACATCGCTGCGCGAGCCCAGAACGTCGCGCGAGACCGCGGCGATGCTGTAGGGCTCTTCCCCGGAGGACGCCGCCGAGCACCAGATCCGGATGCGCCCGCGCCGGCCGCCGCGCTCCTGCACCAGACGCGGCAGCACGTCCTTGCGCAGATGGTCGAAATGGTGGCGCTCGCGGAAGAACGAGGTGTGGTTGGTCGTCACCGCGTTGATCAGTTCGGGAATCTCGTCGGCGGCCTGCGGCGTCTTCAGGTAGGCGCAGTATTCCGCGACCGAGTTCAGCCCGAGCGCCTTGACGCGCCGCGCCAGGCGGCCGCGCGTCATCGCTTCCTTGTGTTCGCGGATGACGATCCCGGCCTGCTCATAGACCAGCTTCGAGATGAAACCCATGTCGTCGCGCGTCAGCGTGACGTCCGTGAGCTGGCCCTGGGCCATGGCTGCATTCGATCTCGACATTGCCACTAGAACTCCGCCCAGTCATCGGCGCGTCCGCCGCCGGCGACACGCCGGCGCGGCTCGAGCCGGGGTTTTGCCGCCGGTTCGGGCCGGCGCGTTTCATTCGCTTTCGCAGCCATGCGCACCGGCATCGCGGGTGCCGCCGGCCGGATCGACCGCGGCGTCTCCATCAGCATCCGCTGCGGCGCCGGCACAGGCTGGGCATGGGCCATGGCGGCGCCATCGGCCCGGAAGAACGACACCAGCCGCCGCAGCGTGGTGATCTCGCTCATCAGCTCCGTTGCCGACGTCGCGCTCTGCTCGGCCAGCGCCGAGTTCTGCTGCGTCGTCTCGTCCATATGGGCGACGGCGCGGCTCATCTCCTCGATGCCGTGCGCCTGCTCGGCGGTCGCCCGCGAGATCTCGACGACGGTGGCCGAAACCTTGCCCGTGGCGGCGACGATCCGCTCCAGCGCATCGCCGGTCGAGCGCACGAAGCGGACCCCTTCGCCGACCTGTTCGTTGGAGGTGACGATCAGCCCCTTGATGTCCTTGGCCGCCTGGCCCGAGCGCTGCGCCAGGGCGCGCACCTCGGAGGCGACGACGGCAAAGCCCCTGCCCGCATCGCCGGCACGCGCCGCCTCGACGGCGGCGTTCAACGCCAGCAGGTTGGTCTGGAAAGCGATGTCGTCGATCACCGAGACGATCTCGGAAATGCGCTCCGACGAGCTTTCGATCCGCTCGATCGCGCCGACGGCCTTGACGACGACGTCCTTGCCGTCCTGCGCCACGCCCATCGCCTCGTTGGCGAGTTCCGTCGCCTCGCGCGAACGGGTCGCACTCTGCTTGACCGAGGCCGCGAGCTGCTCCGTCGTCGCGGCGGTTTCCTCGAGATTGGCGGCGGTCTGCTCGGTCCGCTCGGCGAGGTCGCCCGCGCCGGAATCGATTTCGCCGGCTGCGCGGGCGACATGCCCGGCCGTGCCCTGGATCGTCGCGACCGTCTCGCCGAGATGGGCCAGCGCCGTGTTCAGGCTGGCCTTCAGCTCGGCCAGGCGGCCCCGATAGGTCCCGGTCATGCGCTGGGTCAGGTCGCCCTCGGCGAGCCCTCCCACCACGGCCGCGAATTCGCCGATCGCCGATTCGACCAGCCCGTTGATCTCGTTCATGCCCTCGGCGATGCGCAGCAGGGCGTCGGGCTTGCCCGCAACCGGCACGCGGCGCGAGAAATCGCCCTCGACGGCCGCCGCCACCATGTCGGCGACCTCGGCGGCCGCGGCCAGCTCGTCCGTCAGCTCGAGCCATTCGACGGCGGTGCCGAGGCGGCGGCCATCGGCATGCATCACGGGCGAGAGCGACAGGGAAACCGTGCGCCGTCCGAGCGCAAAGCGGATCGCCTGCTGGGCGCCCGGATGCAGCGAGGCCTTGGCCTGCACGCTTTCCATGACGCGGCCGAGCATGTCCTTGGCCGAGCAGCCCGGAAACGCCGCGCGGAAATCCTCCTGCGCCTCGCCGAAGAAGCGCAGCAGCGAGCCGTTGACATAGACGACCCGGCCTTCGCCGTCGCAGACCATGACATTGGTGCGGCAGCCGTCGAGCGCGGCCCGGATGCGGGCGGCCTCCTCGCCGGACAGGTGCATCGCCTTGAGCGCGCGGGCGAGATCGCCGAGCGAGTCGCCACGGTCGAGCGCGGGAATCTCAGCGATGTCGCCGGTCGACAGGCGGATCGCGGCCTCGCGCAGCCGCATGATCGGCTGCTGGATGCGGCGTCCCGCGGCCCAGGTCGAGAGCCCCACGACACAAACGCCGGCGGCGGCGAGCCCGAGCAGGGATGGTCCGGTCAGCCCCAGGGCAGCTTGATAGGCCAGGATGCCGGCTGTCCCCGCCGTGACCATCGTGGTCGCGGCGAGCAGCAGCGGCAGTTCGAGACCGGTTTTCGGAGAGTGGCCGAGGGCGCTGCCCATTAATGCTGTCGTTTCTTGTTCGGCCCGCGCTTTATGCAACGCCACTCCTCGGGCCATCCATCGGTCGGTTGATCAGCTCGCGCGGGCGAGCTTCGCCATCGGGGTTTCGACACCGCCGTCGCGGATCACCGCCGCGAGGTCGAGCAGGGCGACGATGTCGGTGTCGAGCAGGACGAGGCCCTCGATCAGGCCGTGCTCGTCGCGCTCCAGGTCGGGCGCCGGGCGCACCGCGCTGACGGGCACGTCGACGATGTCCGAGACCGAGTCGACCAGCAGGCCGGCGACCTTGTCCTCGATGTCGACGACGACGATGACATGGGTCGCGGTCGCGTCTGTCGTGCCCAGCCCGATCGAGGTCCGCAGATCGTAGACCGCCAGGATCACGCCGCGCAGGTTGAGCACGCCGCGGACATGCGGAGCCGCATGCGGCAGCGGCGTCGTCGCCTGCCAGCCCTTGATCTCGCGGACCATGCCGACGTCGATTCCAAAGGTGCGGTCGCCAACCTTGAAGGTGACGATCCGGCGCGCTGCCGATTCCGGCTGCGCCGACGAGAAGTGCTTTTCGCCGAGTTGCAGGGTCATGGTCATCCAGCCAGTTTCAGTTCGGTTGCAGGGGGGCGCTCGCCGGTAGCGGCGAGGCGCAGCATGGAGTCGACGTCGAGAATCAGGGCGACGAGACCGTCGCCGAGAATGGTGGCGGCCGAAGCGCCATGGACGGTGCCGTAATTGCCTTCGAGGCTCTTCACGACGACCTGCTGCTGACCGACGATTTCGTCGACCGCGATGCCCACATTGTCGCCGCGCTCGGTCTCCGCGATGATGATGATGTTCTCGTTGCGGGTCCCCGAAGAGCCCATCACCGCACCCAGCCGATGCAGCGGCGTGATCTCGCCACGCCAGCGCAGAACCTCCTGCCCGAAGGTCAGATGCTCGATCGGCGTCGAGGCGAGATGCTGCGTCTCGATCACGCTGGCGATCGGGATGACGTAGCGGTCGGCCCCGCAGCGGATGACCATGCCTTCAAGCACGGCCAGCGTCAGCGGCAGGGCGAGCGTGAACTTGCAGCCGCGGCCCGGCTCGGAGTCGACGCTGATGCGCCCGCCGAGCGATTCGACGTTCCGGCGCACCACGTCCATGCCGACGCCGCGGCCCGAGACGTCGCTGATCACCTCGGCCGTGGACAGGCCGGCAGCGAAGATGAGCTGGTCGATCTCTTCCGGAGCGAGCTTCTCGTCGGCCCCGACGAGGCCGCGCGAGCGCGCCTTCGCCAGCAGACGGTCTCGGCCGATGCCGCGACCATCATCCGTCACCGAAATCACGATGCGCCCGGCGCGGTGCTCGGCGATGAGCTTGATCGTGCCTTCGGGGCTCTTGCCGGCCGCGATGCGGTCTTCCGGCGTCTCGAGCCCGTGGTCCATCGAGTTGCGGATCATGTGGGTCAGCGGATCGGCCAACTCCTCGATGATCGTCTTGTCGACTTCGGTGTTTTCGCCCTCCAGAACGAGGCGCACTTCCTTGCCGAGCGTCTGGGCGAGTTCGCGCACCAGGCGCGGCATGCGCTGGAACACGGCCTTCACCGGCTGCGCGCGCACCGCCATGACGTGGTCCTGGAGTTCGCGGGTCTGGCGCGACAGGGTCAGGATGCCTTCGGCGGTCTTGGCGTAGACGTCGTAGGGCAGCGAGCGGACGCACTCGACCAGCATCGACTGGGTGATGACGATCTCGCCGACGAGGTTCATCAGCTTGTCGATGCGGTCGAGATCGACACGCACGCTGACGGCCGTGCGCTGGCGCGCGGCGGCGGCATCGTTGGCGGGGGCGCGGGCGGCAGCCTTGGCGGCGGGCGCCTCGACCACGGCCGTGACCGGTGCAGCGACCGCGACCGGCGCGGCCGGCGCAGCCTCGGCGGCCTCGCTGCTGGGGCTGGCGGGGCCGAGTTTGGCCAGGATCGCCGACAGGTCGGCGGCAACCGAACCGGACACCTCGGCATTCCCGGCGGTGGCGGCCGGAGCCGGCGCGGCTGCGGCGGCGTCCTCGACCACCTCGATCTGGAATTCTTCGGTCGCGAGGGTGAAGTCGAAGCGACTGCAGATGTCTTCGACCGACAGTTCAGTGCGCATCGTCACGACGAAGCGCATGAAGCAGTCGGAGACGTCGATCGTCTCGAGCGCGGGAACCTGGCCGAGATCGCAGACGATCGAAACGATGTCGTCGGCCGGCAGCGAAGCGAAAACCACCCGCGGCTCGATCACGCGGCGGAACAAGTCCGATTCGGGCGCGATTCGCAGAATGATCGTGCGGCCGGGCTTGGTCGAAGCCGGCTTGGCGGGCTCATCGCCCCAGCCCGCGTCGACATTCGACGGCGACGCGGTCTTGGCCTCGACCATCGCCAGCAGATTGCCGAGCGCCGCGACGCCCAGGGGCGCGTCGGCCGCAGGAGCGGGTGCGGCGACCGGAGCAGGAGCTGCGGCAGGCGGCGGCGGCGCGGCTGCGGGCGCCGCGCCGGGCGCCTTGCCGACCTGCTCGAGCGCGGCCAGAAGGTCGGGCCGCGGACGGGCCGGCTCGTCGTTGCGGGCGGCCGAGACGAGGTCGGCGACCGCGTCGGAGCAGCGCAGGAACAGCGCGAACGGAGCATCTTCGAGCGCGACGCGACCCGACCGCAGATGGTCAAGCGAAGCTTCGAAGACGTGCGCGAAAGCCACCAGCTCGGTGCAGCCGAAGGCGCCGGCGCCACCCTTGATCGAGTGGATGGCCCGGAACGCGGCATTGACGTCTTCGGGATCGGTCGAGCCTTCGTCCAGCGCCTGCAGACGCAGTTCGAGCGCTCCCAGGAGCTCTTCGCACTCCTGGAAGAATGTCTGCTTGAGTTCAGCCAACGGATCCATGGACGCAAGCCTCAGTTCTGGTAGCGGGCGACGAGGCCGAGCAGCGTGTTGGGCTCGAAGGGTTTGACCATCCAGGCGCTGGCGCCGGCGCGCCGGCCCTCGGCCTTGATCTCAGCGCCGTTCTCGGTCGTCAAAACGATGATCGGCGTGTTCTGTCCGGCAGGACGGGCCCGGCAAGCCCGGGTGAACTCGATTCCGTCCATCAGGGGCATGTTGAGATCGGTGATCACGAGATCGGGCCGGAACTGGTCGAACTTGACCAGGCCGTCTTCACCGTTTTCCGCCTCCGCCACCTCGTGGCCGGCATTGCGCAACGTCAGACTCAGCAAGCTGAGCAGGGTCTTGGTATCGTCGATGGCAAGAATGCGCATTCAAATCACTCCAGAACGAGAGCGCTGTGAGCGGGATCGAACCCGATCGCCTGCAGGGAATCGCGGCACTCTACCGAAGCCGCCTTGAGCGAGACCGACAAACCGCGCGCCTTGGCGCTGGTGGCGGCGGAATGCAACAACTGGATCCAAAGGCTGGGAAACGGGCCCGCATCGGCACATTCGACGGCGATGCTCTCCTTCTGCTCCAGCGCCACGAGCAGCTGGTTGCGGAAGGTGGCCGCTTCCGAGCGGCCGAGGAAGGCAGGGAGGGAGACGGTGATGACCATGTGACTCGACCCAAGATTGCGCCAGTCAACATCGCGCCCAAGTGGTAAAAATTTCCCTAACCATGCGACGTTACGTCAATCATTTAGGCCGTACGCCGGCCAAATGCGGCAAAAGAGCCACATCAACAGGCGCTCCCCGGCGCTGTGCGGGGCTTTCGCGGCGCGCGGATGCCCTTGCGGGAGGCAGTGCCCCCCGAGTCGGCCGCGTCAGAACATGCTGTTGCTGATCGCCCGCGGAACCAGCGAGATGCTGCCGCTGGCCTCGCGGTACTTGCGCGGGATGTTGATGATTCCCGAGACATGCAGCCAGAGATTGTTGGGGGAGATCGGCTTGGTGATGATCTCATGGGCGCCGAGCTTCGCCGCCTGGACGACCGAGCGGCGGTCCGGCTTCTCCATCATCACCAGCACGGGCGCCTTGGCGAAGGGCGAGGTCTTGAACGAGCGAATCGCCGCGAGGCATTTCGTGCTGCCGTTATCCGGCAGGTCCCAGTCGAGGATCACGATGTTGGGCTGTTTCTGGATGAACATCGTCGCCGCCGAGGCGAGGTCCGACGCCTCGAAAATGCGGCTGAGCTGCGCCTGATAGAGCATCGTGCGGACGATGCGGCGGTAATGCGGGCTCGGATCGATCAGGAGGACCGAGAGATTCGGGAATGACGGCGCGATATGCATGGCGCGGAACTCGACAACTCACTCAACCGGAACAGACGTCACACCAAAAGCTTAACGAGGCGGCCTCCGGGTTCTAGACATTGAGGCCGAAGCGGAAGCCGCCCCAGTGCCGGCCCTTGACCATGATCGGTGCCGACAGGTCTTCCATCACCAGAAACTGGCCGCCGCCCATGTCGCGCCGGTAGGTCTGCAGCAGGAACGGTTTCCGGTTGCGCGCGGCCGCCAGGCCGGTGCGATCGTCGAAGATCCGCCGGTTGCGGCAATTGGCGTTGTTCCACACGGGATCAGGACCCTGCGGATGCGCATATTTGGCATTGTGAGTCGGGAGGAAGCCGTTGCGATCGACCGCCGCGCAGAACACGATGCGTCGGTTGGACGCCAGCAGCGGCTCCTGGATCGGCGGCAGGACCCGGTCGCACAGGTCGACGAAACGCGTCATGTGCTGCACCGGGTCGCTCCCGGCGATCGGCTGGTAGTTTTCGTCGAACAGGTCGGCGAGCGTGAGAGCCCCGCGATCGAGCGCGGTTTCGAACAGGCCGCCGATCCGGGCCGCGGTCTCCATCGCCGTCGCGATCAGTTCGGACTGGGCGGTGCGGACACCGGACGCGGCGATGGTGCCCAGGATGCCTTCGCTGATCGAGACCAGCGCATCGGTGCGCTGCGAGGCCTTGACCAGGTTCTCGCTCGAATGGTCGACGCCATCGACCAGAGCGCGCAGATCCTCGCCGACCTTGGCGAAGGCGACGGCATTCTCGCGCGTCGGGTTCGAGATGGCATCGATATCGCCGATGAGCTCGACCACAGAGCGGCTGAAACTATCGAGTTCGCCGATCTGCTGCGCGATCGACTGGCTCTCGTCGGAAGCGCGCCTGGCCGTCAGGGCATTTTCGTCGCTCTTGATCGCCAGCAAATCGACCGACTTGACCAGGGCCTCGAGTTGCCGGGAACTGAGCGCAGTGGCCTCGCGGGTCTGTTCGGCGAGATGCTTCACAGCCGCCGCGATCACCGCGAAGCCACGCCCCGCCGTTCCGCTGCGGGCCGCTTCGACGCCGGCATTGACCGACAGCAGCTGAATTTCGCGCGTGATCGACTGGATGGCGTCGCTCGACGCCCGGACCTTGTGGGCGTCGGCGACCGCCTGGGCGAGCGCCTGCGAGATCGTCTGGGCACCGAGCGAGAGCGCCTCGATGTCCGACTGCGCTGCATTGAGCCCCAGCCGTACCGCTCCCGTGACCCGCTCCAGCCCCTGGCGGACGGCCGAGGCCGTGCTCTGCGCGCCCTCCGCCGCCTTTTGAATCGAGCGATTGGCGCGCGACACCTGATCGACGGCGGTCACGACGCGGTGCAGGCCATGCGTCTGGCCGTCGAGGTTGCGGGTCACGTCTCCGATCCGCCCGGAGATGTCCGTGATCTCGGCGCCCAGCTTCCCGAAGCGCTCCGAGATGTCGCGGACCGCCCGCGCCGCCGCAGCCTCGTCCGGCAGGTCGTCGAAGGCCGGCTCGGGGGCGTTCAGCGCAAGCGCGTGCATGGTCGGCGGCTCCTCGGCGGGCCTCAGCAATCCAGCGTCAACCTAGCAAAACGCGGTAAATCGCGGGTTAACGCTACGGGAAGAGCGATGGGCCGCAGCCTCGCTGCCATCATGCAGCGACAGCCCCCTCCGCAACGAGAGATTGATCATGAGGCGAGCGCAGACTGTAAAAAACCGTATTATGGATGCATCCGCCGTCTGGGCTCCCGCATAACGTCGGGGCAAAGCCGAATCCGGCGCCGCTCATGGAGGATCACGATGATCACCGCTCATTCCGTCTCACGCCGCTCGCTGCTCGGCTTCGGCGCCACCGCCATCGCCCTGTCTGCAGCGCCCAAGGTCTGGGCCCAGGCGGCAGCCCCCGCCGCGCCGACCGGGCCTTTTTCCCTGCCCAAGCGCGCCTATGAGGCGGCCGCGCTGGAGCCGCATATCGACGCCATGACGATGGACATCCATTACACCCGCCATCATGCGGCGTTCATCACAGGGCTGAACAACGCCGCCAAGGACCATGGCGTCCTCGCCGCCAAGCCGATCAACGAACTCCTCGGCGATATCGGCGCCCTGCCGGAAGCCGTGCGCCTGGCGGTCCGCAACGCCGGCGGCGGCCATGCCAACCACAGCATGTTCTGGGAGATCATGGGGCCCGGCGCCGGTGGCGCGCCGACCGGAGACGTCGCGGCCGCGATCACCAAGGACCTCGGCGGCTTCGACAAGTTCAAGACCGATTTCGAGGCGGCGGGCCTGCGCGTCTTCGGCTCGGGCTGGGTCTTCGTCACGGTCGACAAGGCCGGTAAGCTCGCCCTCCTCGCCAAGCCCAACCAGGACAGCCCGCTGATGGACAAGCACATGGTCCTCATGGGCAACGACGTCTGGGAGCACGCCTATTACCTGAAGTACCAGAACCGCCGCGCCGACTACCTCAAGGGTTGGTGGAACGTGGTCAACTGGGCCAAGGTCAACGAGCGATATGCCGCCGCCAAGGCCGGCAAGCTGACCGTCTGAACGGCGCACCATCGCAATCAGGATCGATACCCGGCCCCCTCGGCCGGGTATCGTCGTTTCAGGCCTGGCGGCGCCGGCCCTGCGCCCTTGCATCGACGGGTCGGTCGGCCTAATTTAGAATTATTCTAAATTATGAGGCGCCTGATGCTCTCTCGTTTTTCCCTTCCGGGTTTCGGCGGCAAGCGTCGCTTCGACGAACTCTCCGAGAAGGAGGTCCTCGCTTTGGCGATTTCCTCCGAGGAGGAAGATGGCCGCATCTACGCGACCTACGCGCAGAAGCTGCGGACGGCCTACCCGGCTTCGGCCGCCGTCTTCGATGGCATGGCGAGCGAGGAGGACGGCCACCGCCAGCGCCTGCTCGCGCTCTATCAGCAGCGTTTCGGCGACGTCGTCCTGCCGATCCGTCGCGAACACGTCGCGGATTTCTATGCACGCAAGCCGGTCTGGCTGGTCGAGAACCTCGGTCTTGACCAGATCCGTGCCGAGGCCGAGGACATGGAGCGCCGGGCCAGCGACTTCTACGTCGCCGCCGCCGGTCGCTCGACCGATGTCGAGACCCGCAAGCTTCTGGGCACGCTGGCCGCCGCCGAGGCCGCCCACCAAGCCAGGGCGCAGGGGCTCACGGCCGAGCATCTCGACGGCGAGGCCCGCACCAGCGAGGATGACGCCGCCAAGCGCCAGTTCGTGCTGACCTGGGTCCAGCCCGGCCTCGCCGGCCTGATGGACGGTTCAGTCTCGACGCTTGCCCCGATCTTCGCAACGGCTTTCGCCACTCAAGACCCCCACACCACCTTCCTGATCGGCCTCTCGGCCTCGGTCGGCGCCGGCATCTCGATGGGCTTCACCGAGGCCGCCCATGATGACGGCAAGCTCTCCGGCCGCGGCGCGCCCTGGAAACGTGGCCTTGCCTCGGGCGTGATGACGACGCTGGGCGGGCTCGGCCATGCCCTGCCCTATCTGATCCCGCATTTCTGGACCGCGACCACGGTGGCGCTGATCGTCGTTTTCGTCGAACTCTGGGCGATCGTCTGGATCCAGAACCGCTTCATGGAGACGCCCTTTCTGCGCGCCGCCTTCCAGATCATCCTGGGCGGCGGGCTGGTGCTGGCGGCCGGTATTCTCATCGGCGGGGCATAGGCGCCCGTCATGCTCGGGCTTGCCCCGAGCATCTCTTGCAAAAGGATACGCCTCTTCCGGCAAGAGTTTCTCGGGTCCGCGCAAGCGCGGCCCGAGAATGACGACCTAGCCCAGCACCGGCGCCCGCGCCTCGCACGCACCCTCCTGCTGGAGCGCGAACGCCGCCCGCAGGCAGAGATCCTCGCGCCAGGGGGCGGCGATGATCTGCACGCCGATCGGCAGGCCGTCCCCGAAGACCGGCACCGCCGCGACCGGGAGGCCGATGGCCGAGATCGGCTGGGTGAACAGCCCGAGATTGGGCCGCAGCGGAACGCTCTCGCCGCGCAACTCCAGCGTCTTCTGTCCGACCAGCGGCGCCGGGCAGGGCGTGGCCGGCGCGATGATCAGGTCGACGTCGGCGAAGACGCGCATCATCGCATCGTGGAACCAGCGCCGCGCCCGCTGCGCCTGAACGTACCAGGCCGCCGGCAGCATCGCCCCGGCCAGAAAGCGGTCGCGGGTCTCCGGGTCGAAATCATCCGCCCGCTCCCGCAGGCGGTCGAGATGGAAGGTCGCGCTCTCGCTGTTGGTGATCAGGAAGGCGGCTGCGCGGGCGATCGCCGCGCCCTCGAGCGCCACGCGCTGCGTCGCGCCCAGCGCCTGCGCCACCCGCGCCACGGCTGCCGCCGCCTCCGGCATGCCCTCGGTCGCGAAATGCCCGCCCGCCATCGCGATCCGCAAACCACCGATGCCCGCCTGCAGAGATGGCAGCACCAGCTCGACCGGCCGCTGCGCGCAGGCCGGATCATGCGCGTCCGGCCCCTGCAGCGCGTCATAGGCGATCGCCAGATCGGTGACGTCGCGCGCAAAGGGGCCGAGATGGTCGAGCGAATCGCAGAAGGGGAAGCTGCGCGTGCGCGGCAGCCGGCCATAGCTCGGCTTCAGGCCGAAGACGCCGCAGAGCGAACTCGGCACGCGGATCGAGCCGTTGGTGTCGGAGCCCAGCGAGAGCGGGCTGAACCCCGCCGCCGTCGCCGCGCCCGAGCCGGAGGAGGAACCGCCGGCCATGCGGGCCGGGTCATGCGGGTTGCGGCAGGGACCGTCATGGGCGTTCTCGCCGGTGAAGTCGTAGGCGTATTCGCCCATGTTGAGCCCGCCGAGTAGAACGGCGCCCGCCGCCGTCAGCCGCTCGACCAGCACCGCGTCGCGCGCGGCCGGCTTCCGCTCGCGATTGATCTTTGAGCCCGCCCGGGTCGGCAGGCCTTCAATGTCGAACAGATTCTTGGCCGCGAAGGGCACGCCCGCCAGCGGCCCGAGCGGCGCACCGGTGGCGCGAGCGGCATCGACCGCACGCGCCTGCGCCAGCGCCCGCTCGGCGGTGACGTCGGTGAAGGCGTTGACGAGCGGGTCGAGCGCCGCGATGCGGGCGAGGAAGGCTTCCGTCACAGCCAGGGCCGTCACCTGCCCCTCCCGGACCTGCGCCGCGATGCGGTGGGCCGGCGCGAAGACATCAAGGCTCACGGGGTCGCCTCCGGCGCACCCGGCCGGAACACCGGGGCGAGTTCGAGCGAGGCCTCGTCGAGCGGCGCGGCGCCGACGATCTCGGCCATGCCATGAGCGATGGTCAGGAACTGCAGCACCACAGGCCGCTGCGCATCCGTGATGGTCAGCCCCAGCACCGGGGCCATCGCGTCGCAATGGCGCGCGGCGTCGAACGCCGTCTTGGGGTGGGTCTCGCTCACGCCGCCGGCTCCCATCGATCTTCGGCCTGCTGCAGCGGGGATTCGGCTGTCGCCCCGGAGAGCGCGGCCAGCACCTCCGTCGTCGTCGAAACCCAGCCGAAGATTCCGCCCTGGGCCGCGATCATGCGTAAGCCCACCTCGTGGAACTCCGGGAAATAGGAGGCGCAGGCATCGCCCAGCACGAGGCAGCGATAGCCCCGGTCGTTCGCCTCGCGCACCGTGGTGTGGACGCAGACCTCGGTGGTGACGCCGGTCACCATCAGCGTCTCGATGCCGCGATTGCGCAGCATCAGCTCGAGATCGGTCTGGTAGAAGGCACCCTTGCCCGGCTTGTCGATCACCGGCTCGCCGGGCAGCGGCGCCAGCGCGGGAATGATCTCGTGCCCGGCCTCGCCGCGGATCAGGATGCGCCCCATCGGCCCGCTAGCGCCGATGCGCTTTTCGGCCGGGCCGCGCTGGACCTTGGCTGGCGGCGCGTCGGCGAGGTCGGGCCGGTGGCCCTCGCGGGTGTGGATCACCAGCATACCGGCCGCCCGCGCCGCAGCCAGGATCGCCCGGCAGGGCTCGACCGCCGCCATCAGAAGCGAGACGTCGTTGCCGAGCGCAGCGCCGAAGCCGCCGGGATCGAGGAAGTCCCGCTGCATGTCGATGATGATCAGCGCGGTGCGCGCCATGTCGACGCCGAGCGGGTGGGGCCGGGCAGGAATTTCGATGCGGCTCATGGTGCAGCGCCCCCTGATCGCGGATCAGCGGAACGGGCTTTGCAAGGCCTGTGCCTGACAGCGAGTCAGCACCAGGGGCGGAATCAGATCATGAGAAGCGCAGCCGAACCCATTGCCGGAACGGTGAAATTCCGGCGATCCGAAATCTGAGCCGAAACGGCCTCGGCCCGCCGCATTCGACAAAGCAGCGGACGAGCGCGCTCGTTGCATAATCCTTGCATGCAACTCCTTGAGTTTTGCCTAATCGATAGGCGCTGCGAAAGAGAGCCCCGTGACGACCCTGACCAGCCTGCTCGCCACCCATCTCGATGGCAGCGCCACCATCCCGCAGACCATCGCCGCCTGCTATGCCCGCCACCGCGTCCATGGCGACGCGGCGATCTTCATCACGCTTCGGCCCGAAGCCGAGGTGCTGGCGGAGGCTGAGGCTCTGCAGGCGGAGGGACCGCGCGGCCGTGCGCTCTGGGGCATCCCCGTCGCGGTGAAGGACAACATCGACGTCGCCGGCCTGCCTACGACGGCCGCCTGCCCCGCCTTCGCCTATAAGCCGGAACGCGACGCAACCGTCGTCGCGCGGCTGCGGGCGGCCGGTGCCATCGTCATCGGCAAGACCAATCTCGACCAGTTCGCCACCGGCCTGAACGGCTCCCGCTCGCCCTATGGCGTACCGCGCAATGCCCTGCGTGCCGATCTCGTTCCCGGCGGCTCCAGCTCCGGCTCAGCCAGCGCGGTCGCCGCCGGCATCGTTCCGGTGGCGCTGGGCACCGACACGGCCGGCTCGGGCCGCGTGCCGGCGGGCTTGCAGAACCTCGTCGGCCTCAAGCCCAGCCTCGGGCTGGTTTCGACGGCGGGCGTCGTGCCGGCCTGCCGTACACTGGACTGCGTCTCCGTCTTTGCCCTGACCGTCGCGGATGCCTGGGCCGTTCTGTCCGTTGCCGCAGGCCCCGACGCGGGCGATCCCTGGTCCCGCGCCCTGCCGCTGGGCCGGCCAGGCGCGGTGCCACCAAAGCTCAGGATCGCCGTGCCCCGCCCGGAGGATCTCGACGTTGCAGGCGATGCCGCGGCGGCTGCGAGCTTCGCCGCCTCGGTCGAGCGCGCCAAGACCCTCGGCGCCGAGATCGTTCCGCTCGACATGGCTCCGTTCTACGAGACCGCCCGCCTGCTCTATGAGGGCCCCTGGGTCGCCGAGCGCTATCTGACGATCCGCGACCTCCTGGCGAAGGACCCCGAGGCGATCCTGCCCGTGATCCGCCAGGTCGTCGCGGAGCGGCCCCTGCCCGACGCGGCCGAGACCTTCGCCGCACGTTACCGCGTCGCCGAACTCGCGCTGGTGGCCAAGGCGGCGATGAAGGGCATCGACGCGCTGATGGTGCCGACAGCGCCGCGCCCGGTAACGCTGGCCGAGATGGCCGCCGACCCCGTCGGGGCCAATTCGCTGCTCGGGCGCTACACCAATTTCGTCAACCTGCT
Organism: Allobosea sp.; assembly: GCF_030695125.1. Taxonomy (GTDB): domain Bacteria; phylum Pseudomonadota; class Alphaproteobacteria; order Rhizobiales; family Beijerinckiaceae; genus Allobosea. Next base: position 260,948 of record NZ_JAUYTP010000068.1, read on the forward strand.
CGATCTCTGCGCGCTGGCCATCCCCGCCAGCCTGACCGCCGACGGCACGGCGGCGGGCGTGACCCTGATCGCCCCGGCCGGGCACGATGCCGTGCTCGCCGGCATCGGACAGACGCTGCATGCCGCCGCTGGGCTGCCGCTGGGCGCGACCGGCCTGCCTCATCCCGCCATGACACCCGCGCCGGTTCGAGCCGCGCCCGACGCCATCGAGATCGCCGTCGTCGGCGCGCATCTCTCCGGCATGCCGCTGAACCGCGAACTGACCGATCGGGGCGCCAGCTTCCTGCGCGCCACCACCACCACCGCCGACTACCGCCTCTTCGCCCTGCCGGGCGGCCCGCCGGCCCGTCCGGGGCTGATCCGTGTCGCGGCGGGCGGCGCCGCCATCGCACTCGAGGTCTGGTCCCTGCCGGCGGAGGGTTTCGGCCGCTTCGTCTCCGGCATCCCCTCCCCGCTCGGCATCGGCACGCTGGCGCTGGCCGACGGCACGAGCGTCAAGGGCTTCCTCTGCGAGACCATGGCCACGGACGGCGCCCGCGACGTGACGGACTATGGCGGCTGGCGGGCCTTCGTGGCGGCGCAGGCGAAGGCGGGGTGATTGTCTTGGCGGTCGCCGCGCAAGCCCCTCGCCGTCATCCCGGGCTTGCCCCGGGATCCATCAGAGGCCTCCGGAGTTCCACTTCGCTACGTCCGGGATGACGCCACGTTTTAGCAACCGCCTGCGGCCTGCCCTCACCGCGTCTCCGCATAGCTCCTGAACGCATCCCTGACGATCCCGATATGGGCGCGCATCGCCTCGCTTGCGCCTGGCTGGTCGCCGCGCAGGATCGCCTGCACGATCAGGTCGTGCTCGCGATAGGAGCCGCCCAGACGCCCCGTGGCGCGGAACTGCGCCCGGCGAAACGGCGCCACGCGGATGCGCGTCATCAGGGTCAGTTCGGCGAGATAGCTGTTATGCGAGCCGGCATAGATCGCAGCGTGAAAGGCCTCGTTCTTCTCGTGATAGCTCGCAGGGTCGCCCTCATGGACGAGGAGACGCAGCGCCTCGTGCAGGGCTTCCAGCGCCCGCCGCTCGGGCACGGTCATGTTGCGGGCGGCGAGCCCGGCGCAGAGCGCCTCCAGCTCCGCCATCGCCTCGAACATGTCGTTCAGCTGGCTCGGCGTCGGCAGCGCCACCACCGCGCCGCGATGCGGCCTGACGCTGACCAGCCCCGAGGCCGAGAGCTGGCGGATCGCCTCGCGCACCGGCGTGCGCGACACGCCAAAGCGGGTCGCGATCTCCTGTTCGTCCAGCGGCGTCCCTGGCTCGAGCTGTCCGGAGACGATCGCATCGGAGAGCTGCAGCCGCAGCGCCTCGGTGCGCGTCACCGGCGCCGTGGCGGGCCTTAGCGTTCGGACGGGAGCGGAACCTGGCTGCATGACCCTGTCGCCGTCGGAGGAAGGTGGTGCGGGAGGAGCAAGGGAGTGCGCGGTCTCCCGCAGCCGCCGCTTACTCGACGATGGCACTGACATGGGCGGCGACGACGCGCCAGCCCTCGGGGAATTTGACCCAGGTCTGGCTCTGGCGGCCGATCTTGCCCGCCATGCTCTCGCGCCGGAACAGCGTGTTGGCCGTGGCGAAGGCATCGCCATAGGTGGTGATGACGGTGCGCTCGATCGTGCGCTTCAGCCCGGCGGACGGGCGCGCCGCCCGGAACGCCGCAATCTCGCCGAAACCGTAGAGATTTTCGCCGATGCCATAGCGGATCGTCTCGGGCGCATCCTTGAAGCAGGCGTCCAGCACCGCGACGTCGTTCTCGTTCAGCGCCTTCTCATAGACCATGAAGGCGGCCTCGACTTCGGCGACGACGGCGGGATCGTTGAGGATCATAGTGTTCTCCAAGCTCTTGTCATTCCGGGGCTTCGCGAAAGCGAAGAACCCGGAACCCACGACCGGGTGAGACAACAGGCGTAAGAGCCCGGTCGTGGGTTCCGGGTTCGCGGCTGCGCCACGCCCCGGAATGACATTCGTTTCACGCCGGCGGGTGGGGAATCGCCGTCAGCAGTTCCTTGGTATAGTCCGCCTTCGGGTCGCCGAGCACCTCCTCGGCCGTGCCCTGCTCGACGATGGCGCCGGTCTTCATCACGATCACCCGGTCGCAGAGCAGGCGCACGACGTTGAGATCATGCGAGACGAAGAGGTAGCTCATCCCGAGCCGCTCCTTCAGCTCCTGCAGCAGGTTGAGCACCACCGCCTGGACCGAGACGTCGAGCGCTGCCGTCGGCTCGTCGAGGATGACGAGATCGGGGTCGAGCGCGATGGCGCGGGCGATGCCGACACGCGCCTTCTGCCCGCCCGAGAGCTGGTGCGGGAAGCGGTCGATCAGCTCGACCGGCAGCCCGACCAGCCGCGCCAGTTCCTCGCAGCGCGCCCGCAGGGCGTCGCGCCCCGAAATTCCGCCCATCCGCAGGATCGGATCGGCGATGGCGCGTTCCGCCGTGAAGCGCGGATTGAGGCTGTCGGTCGGATCCTGGAAGACCATCTGGATGCGCCGGCGATGCGCGGAGGCCGCGAACTGCTTGGCGGGAATCGCCCCGATATCCGTGCCGTCGAACAGGATCGAGCCGCTGGTCTTGTCGATCAACCTCGTGATCATCATCGAGGTCGTCGACTTGCCGCAACCGGATTCGCCGACGAGCCCGAGGGTCTCGCCCTTGGCCACGCTGAAGCTGATGCCGTCGACGGCGCGGAACGGGGCTTTCGGCGCCTCCGCCTTGCCCATCAGCTTCGCGAAGAGCGAGCCGCCCTGCGGCCGCGGGTACTCCTTCACCAGGTTCTCGACCCGCATCAGCGGAGCGGCATCGGGCGCCGGCGCGGCCTTGGGAGCGACCGGCTGTGCGGCCGGTCCCTTCTGCGCCTCCGGCAGCAGGTCGCGCAGGCTCATGCCGATGCGCGGCGTCGCCTGCATCAGCTTGCGGGTATAGGCGTGCTGGGGATTGCGGAAGATCTCGCTGGCTTGCGCCGTCTCGACGACGTTGCCCTTCTCCATCACCACGACCTTGTCGCAATAGGCCGCCGCCAGCCCGAGATCATGGGTGATCAGGATGGTCGACATGCCGCGCTCGCGCGTGAGCTCGACGATCAGGTCCATCACCGCCTTCTGGGTGGTGACGTCGAGGCCCGTGGTCGGTTCGTCGGCGATCAGCAGCTGCGGCTGGCAGGCGAGCGCGAGCGCGATCACGACACGCTGGCACATGCCGCCCGACAGCTCGAACGGATAGGCGTCGTAGCGCTCCTCCGGCCGCGCGATCCTGACCTTGGCCAGCGCCTCGATCGCCTTTTCCCTGGCCGTCGCCCGCGTCGCCTGGACATGCTCGAGCAGCACGTCCTCGATCTGCTTGCCGACCTTGCGGATCGGGTTCAGCGCCGCGCGCGGGTTCTGGAAGATCATCGAGATCTCGCGCCCGCGCAGGTCGCGCATCTGCGCTTCGCTGGCAGCCACGAGGTCGACGCCGGAAAACGAGATCGAGCCCTCCGCGACCCTGCCGGCGCGGTCCAGGATGCGCACCACGGCATAGGAGGTCACCGACTTGCCGGAGCCGGATTCGCCGACGATCGCCACCGTCTCGCCCTTGGCGACGCTGACATCGATCGCCTTGACTGCCTGCACCGTGCCCCGGCGCGTGGCGAACTCGACGGTGAGGTTCTTGATGTCGAGGAGCGGGGGCGACGTCATCGAATGCTTCCCCTGTCATTCCGGGGCTCGCGCAGCGAAAACCCGGAACCCACGACCGGGTGAGCGCTAGCGATCGAACAGAACGTGCCCCTGCCCGTGGGTTCCGGGTTCGCGGCTTCGCCGCGCCCCGGAATGACAGCGGTGGTTCCGCTCATCCTCAATTCCTCCGCTGCGGATCGACGAGGTCGCGCACGCCGTCGCCGAGCAGGTTGAAGCAGAACACCGCCGTCATCAGCGCCAGTCCGGGGAAGAAGGCGATCCACCATTCGCCCGATACGATGAAGCTCGCCCCCTCCGCGACCATGATCCCCCATTCCGGGGTCGGCGGGCGCACGCCGAGCCCGATGAAGGAGAGGCCCGCCGCGTTCAGGATGGCGTAGCCCATGGTCAGCGACATCTGCACCGCCATGATCGGCATGATGTTGGGCACGATCTGCGTCAGCAGCAGGCGCCAGTCGGAATTGCCGGAGAGGCGCGCAGCCTGGACGAAGCCGGCCTCGCGGCGCACGTTGGCCTCGGCCCGGGCGACGCGGGCATAGAGCGGGAAATTGATGATCGCGGTGGCGATGACGATGTTGGTGACGCTGTTGCCGAGCGCAGCCACGATGCCCATCGCCAGCACGAAGAGCGGGAAGGCCATGATCGTATCGGCGAGGCGCCCGACGACCTTGTCGACCCAGCCGCCATAGAAGCCGGCCATGACGCCGGCCAGCCCGCCCATCGCGAAGACGAGCGCCACCGAACAGACCGCGATGGCGAAGTCGAGCCGCGTCGCCACGATCACCCGGCTGAAGATATCGCGCCCGAGCTGGTCGGTGCCGAACCAGTGCCGCGCGCTGGGCGCCTGCAAAGCGGAGTTGGTGTTGCTGGCGAGCGGATCATAGGGGACGAGCGAAGGCCCGAAGATCGCGGCAAACAGGATCAGCGCGAAGAGCCCGAAGGCCAGCCCCGTCACCGGGTTCTCGGAGACGATGTGGCGGGCATGCGCCAGCAGGCTGGTCGAGGGTGGCGCCTCGAAGCGCAGCGCCGGCGCGGCGGTGGGATCGATCTTGGTCATGTCGTTCATGCCCTCAGCCCTCCAGCCGGACCCGGGGATCGATGACGCCGTAGAGCACGTCGATCATCAGGTTCAGCGCGACGTAGAGGATCGCCATCGTCAGGACGAAGCCCTGGATCGGGGCATAGTCGGAGGCGATCAGCGCCTCGACCGCATAGGAGCCGACGCCAGGCCAGGCGAAGACCTTCTCGACCAGCACATTGGCGCCGAGCAGGAAGGAGAACACCATGCCCAGCGTGGTGACGACCGGCAGCATCGCGTTGCGGAAGGCATAGGTGCCGATGACCTTGCGGCTGGAGAGCCCGCTGGCTCGCGCGGTCCGCACGAAATCGGCCCCGAGCACGGCGAGCATCGAGGCCCTCGTCATCCGCGTGATCGGGGCGAGCGAGAAGATCGCCAGCGTGATCGCCGGCAGCGCGATCTGGGCGAGCGTGGCGCGGAAGGTCGCGCCATCCCGCGCCAGCAGTGAATCCACCAGGTAGAGCCCGGTGATGCGGGCGGGCTCCGAGGCGAAGACGTCGAGCCGCCCCAGCGGCGCCGGCGCCCAGCCCAGGATGAAGTAGAACACATAGACCAGCAGCAGCCCGGTGAAGAACACCGGCAGCGAAACGCCCGCCGTCGCCACGATGCGGCAGAGATGGTCGATCCACGACCCCTGGCGGACGGCGGCGAGCACGCCGAGCGGGAGCGCCACCGACATCGCCAGCAAGAGCCCCGCCAGCGTCAGTTCGGCCGAGGCCGGCAGCCGCGCCGCGAGATCGGCCGTCACCGGCTGCCCGGTGGTCAGCGACATGCCGAGATCGCCCTTCACCAGCGCGGTGACATAGGAGACGAACTGCACCGGCAGGGGCTGGTCGAGCCCGAGCTTGCTGCGGATCTCGATGATCGCCTCCGGCGAGGCGGCCGGGCCGGCGAAATAGGCCGCCGTATCGCCCGGCAGCACCCGCGTCAGCAGGAAGGTGACGATGATGACGCCGATCACCGAGGGGATCGTCGTCATCAGGCGCTGGCCGATCAGGCGAAGCATGGCTGGTTCTCCTACGTGGCGTCAGCTTCGCCGTCATTCTCGGGCGGAGCGGAGCAAAGACCCGAGAATCTCGGGCAGGAGATGCTCGGGTCTTCGCCCGAGCATGACGTTCCTCGGCTCACACGCCCTTGGTCAGGTAGCGGAAGTCCGGCTCGCGGCAGGGCTGGAACTGATAGCCACCGATGTTCTTCTGCAGCGCGACGTCATGCGTCGGCTGGTTGATCGGCACCATCGGCACCTCGGCATTGATCAGCTTGATGAAGTCGATGACGTTGGCGTCGTAAGCAGCCTTGTCGGGGGCGAAGCGGGCGGCATCGACGAGCTTGTCCAGCGCCGGGTTCTGATAGGCGGCGATGTTGAAGATCGAGTTGTTGCCGTGCATCGTCCAGAACAGGTAGTAATCGGGATAGTCGAGCCAGCCCGCGAAACGGTTGAGCACCATCGGATTGGTCTTCTTGGCGATCTCGGTGCGGAAATTGGCACCCGGAACCTTGTTGATCTCGACCGTGATGCCGATCTGCGACAGCGATTCCTTGATCAGCACCGCCATTGGCTCGGCCACCGTCGCATTGCCGGCGTCGAAATAGAGCGTCGTCGAGAACGGCCCGCCGGCCGCATCGACCAGCGCCTTCGCCTTGGCGACGTCGGTGGTGTAGGGGAAGGGCTGCGGCCAGGCGACCTTAGGGGTCGTGCCGCCGGCCATCGAGACGCCGCGGCCAAACAGCGCCGCCTGCATGATCTTCTCATAGGGCATCACCCAGGCGACGGCCTGGCGCAGGCGCACATCCTTGAACGGCCCGACCTGCGTGTTGAGGTAGCAGCCCCAGACGCCGTTGGGGATCGGCACGCCGACGACGTTGATCTTGCCGCCGTCAGCCAAGTCCTTGAAGTCCTTCGGCGGCAGCCCGTAGGACACGTCGGCATCCCCGCGCTCGATCAGCGCCCGGCGGGTCGAGGGCGAGGCGATGTCGCGGGCGATGATGCGGCGCAGCTGCGGCAGCTTTCCGCAGGCCCAGGCGTCGTTGCGGACATAGATCGTCTCGACGCCGGGCTTCCAGCTCTCGACCTTGTAGGCGCCGGAGCCGGCGATGTTGTTCTTCAGATACTCCTTCGCCCATTGATCGCCGCCGCTGTTGGCGATGGCGAGCTCGGAGTCGAAGACGAAGGGAATGGTGACCGCCAGGTTCGGCAGCGTCATCTTGTCCTTGCGGACGAAATCGATGCGGAAGGTCTTGTCGTCCACGGCGACGAACTGCTCGGGCTTCTCCAGCGAGCCGGCGTTCATCTGCGTGGTGGCGAAGCCGCCGATCGAGACGGCGCGGTCCATCGACCACTTCACGTCCTTGGCGGTCACCGGCCGGCCGGAATGGAACTTGGCGTCGCGCAGCTTGAAGGTCGCGCTCATGCCGTCCGAGGCGACCTGGTAGCTCTCGGCCAGCTCGCCCTCGAGCTCGCCCATCGCGATGGTGTTGCCGCCACCGCCCGGGATCGGAACCGGCTTGAAGCGCAGCAGGCGGTCATAGCAGTTCAGCGAGACGCCGTTGACCGGCTGCGAGGCGCCGATGCCCTGCATGTCCAGGCTGTTGGGGCCGTATTCCTGCACGAGCAGCAGTGTTTCGGCCCGGCTCGGCGCCTGGGCCTGGGCACTGCCCTTGGCCACGAAGGGAGCGGCGAGGCCTGCGGCCAGGGCGGTGCGGCGCGTAATCATCGGGATCTGTCCTCGGTTGGCAGGCGGGTGAAGGAACGGAACACGCCGTTTCGCTAGCAGGGAGCGTGCCAATTCGGATGGCCTGTGATTCCAAGGACTTCGGAACGCCCATCGCCCTCGGCCTGCCTGCATCGCGCGCGATTGTATGCATGGCGTCAGATTGAGCCTTTTTTATAGGCAACATCTCGCCCGCCCCTTCACTGGGCTTAACCGCCCGTTCAGAACTCGCTCCATTCCCCACCGCCCCCTTGCGCCGCGACGAATCCGGCGGTGGAGTTGCCCTGCCCGCGGTACCGGGCCGGAGTGAAGCGGATGCGTGCGCGTCAGATCGAAGTCTTCCGGATGGTGATGCGCTGCGGCACGCTCACCAGCGCCGCCGAAGCCTTGAACGTCTCGCAACCGGCGCTCAGCCAGATCCTCCTGCACACCGAGGACGAACTCGGCTTCAAGCTGTTCCAGCGGGTCAAGGGCCGGCTGATCCCGACCCCGGAGGCCGAGGATCTCTACCCCGAGGTCGAGCGCCTGTTCGGGGACCTCGAGGCCCTGCGCGGCCGCGCCCGCGACCTGCGCCACGGCAAGGCCGGCATCGTCAGGCTTGCCGCCTCCGCCCCACCTTCGCTTTCGGTCGTGCCGGAGGCGCTGCGCCATTTCCGCAGCGCTCACCCCGCCTTGCGGGTGCTCTCCTATGTCGTGCCGGCCGAGATCATCATGCGCATGCTTGACGACGGCCAGGCCGGGCTCGGCGTCGCCATGACCGACGAGCCGATGGCGGGGATCGACACCGAGATCATCGGGCGGACGCGGATCGTCTGCGTGCTGCCCGCAGGCCATGAACTGGCGCAGAAGACATCAATCGCCGCCGGCGACTTGCTGGGCCAGACACTGATCTCCTACCGCGCCACCTCCCTGCAGGGGCGGTTGCTGCGCGAGGCCTTCGCCCGGGAGGGGCTCGCCTTCCAGCCCGAGATGGAGATCGACGTCTCGATCATCGGGCTCGCCTTCGTGCAGCAGGGGCTCGGGGTCGCGGTGGTGGATGGTCTCCTGCCCTGGCACAGCTTTCCCGGCCTGGTGACCCGGCCCTTCCTGCCCGAGGTCTCGCTGCCGCTCTGCCTGCTGACCAGCGCGCGCCGTCCGCTGTCGCGCAGCCACGATCTGCTGCGCGCCCATCTGCGCACCGCCTGCCGCGATCTCGGCCTGACGGAGGCGGACAAGCCCGACCATAAGCCAGCCTTATGAAGCAGGGCGGCCTTGCTCTTGGACGGCGGGGCGCGCGCAACCCGACATTGCCGCGAACTCCATGGACAGGCGGATCATGAGCTGGCGTATCGGCGTCGACATCGGCGGCACCTTCATCGACTTCTGTGCCCTCGAGACCGGCACCGACCGCGTCGAGACCATCAAGGTCCTGACCACGCCGGACGAGCCGGGCAAGGAACTGCTCGACGGGCTGCACCTGCTGCAGCAGCGCCATGGCATCGCACCCGGGGAGGTCGTCTCTTTCGTTCACGGCACGACCGTCGGCATCAACACCATCATCCAGCGCAAGGGCAGCCGGCTCGCGCTGATCACGACGGCCGGCTTCGAGGATGTCATCGAGCTCGCCCGGCTGCGCATGCCCGAGATGTACTCGCTGTTCTGCGCGAGGCCCGAGCAGCTGATCCCGCGTGACCGCATCTATGGCGTCCGCCAGCGCCAGCTCGCCAGCGGCGAAATCGCCGAACCGCTCGACACCGACGAGCTCGCCGCCGCCGTGGCCGCCATCCGCGCCAAGGGCGTCGACGGTGTCATCGTCTCCTTCCTCCATGCCTATCGCAATGGTGCCCATGAGGCGCAGGCCAGGGCGCTGATCGCGAAGCTCGCGCCGGAGCTTTTCGTCTTCACCACCAGCGAGGTCTGGCCGGTGATCCGCGAATATGAGCGCACGACGACGGCAATCCTGAACGGCTATGTCCATCCGCGCGTGGCGGGCTATCTGACCGCGCTGGAGGCGGCGCTCGGTTCGCGCGGCGTGCCGGCAGCCCCCATGCTGACCAAGTCGAACGGCGGCATCATGAACGCCCCCACCGGCAAGCGCGCTTGCGTCAACATGCTGCTCTCGGGCACGGCGTCGGGCGTCATCGGCGCCGCCTGGCTGGCCGAACAGGCCGGCGTCGGCAACGTGCTGACGCTCGACATCGGCGGCACCAGCGCCGACCTCGCGCTGATCATCGACGGCCAGCCGCAATTCGGCACCGGCGAGGTCGTCGGCGACTTCCCGCTCTTCCTCCCGAGCGTCTCCGTGACCTCGATCGGCAGCGGCGGTGGCTCGATCGCCTGGGCGGATGATTTCGGCGTCCTCAAGGTCGGCCCCGAGAGCGCCGGCTCGACGCCCGGCCCCGCCTGCTATGGCCGCGGCGGCACCCGCGCCACCGTGACCGATGCCATGGCGGCGAGCGGCTTCCTCGGCCACACCCCCCTCGCCTATGACCAGATCGGCATGGACCGCGCCCGCGCCGACGCGGTGATCGGCGACCTCTCCGCGAAGCTCGGCCAGACGCCCCAGGCCACCGCCGAAGCGATCATCGCGGTTGCGGTCTCCGAGATGTTCGTCGAGGTCAACAAGCTCGTCGCGCGCTACGGCGTCGATCTGCACGATTTCACGCTGATGCCCTTCGGCGGCGCAGGGCCGATGCTCGGCTGCTTCCTGGCGCGCGAACTCGGCATCCCCCGCGTGCTGGTGCCGCACCGGCCGGGCGTCGTCAGCGCGCTCGGAGGGCTCATCGCCGATGTGAAGGGCGACTTCATCCAGACCGTCTTCGCCGCCGCCGTGCCGGATGCGCTGCCGCTGCTGCGCGAGGCGCTGGCGAGGCTGAAGGCGGACGGGCTGGCCTGGATCCGGCAGGACCAGGGCTTCGACGGCCCCGTGGTCGAAACCTTGAGCGCCGACATGCGCTATCACGGCCAGTCCTTCGAGATCGAGGTGCCGCTCGATGAGGCCTGGCTGCACGACGGCGACCTCGCCGCCATGACGGCCGCCTTCCACAGCCAGCATCTCGCCATCTACGATTTCAACGACGTCGGTGCCGAGGTGCAGATCGTCAATCTGCGTCTGGTCGTCAGCGGCGCGACGCCGCGCCCCCGGCCCGCCCCGGCGGCGGACCAGCCGGCGGCGATGGCGACGCCAGCACGCCGGATCGAGGTCTGGCTCGACGGCGCCACCCGCGAGGTCGATCTCCATCACCGCGATGCCCTGCGCAACGGCCACCGCTTTTCGGGGCCGGCCGTCGTCGCTCAGCAGGACACGACGATCTGCATCCCCGAGGGCTTCGACGCCGAGGTCGATGCCCGCCTCAACCTCCACCTCATCCTGCGCAGCGAGGCCTGATCATGGTCGACAAGATCACCTTGCAGGTTCTGGCGAACCACTGCCGGGCGGCGGCCGAGAACATGGCCTACACGCTCTACCGCACGGCCCATTCGACCTTCGTCAAGGAGACCGAGGACTTTACCGTGATGGTGATGGACCGGACCGGCCGCGTCGTCGCCGTGCCGATGGATCTCGGCGCGACCTGGTATCCGGGCATGAACTACAACCGCGCGATCGAGCTGGTCGACGAATACCGGCCCGGCGACATCGCCTTCACCAACGATCCCTATAGCGGCTATCTCGCCACCCACGCGCCCGACACGCATCTGTGGAAGCCGATCTTCCACGAGGGCGAGATCGTCTGCTTCGTCGGCGGCCATGTCCACAACACCGACATGGGCGGCGCGGTGCCCGCCTCGCTCTCCCGCTCGCTGACGGAGATCCACCAGGAGGGCATCCGCTTCCCGCCGATGACGCTGATGCGCGACGGCGCCTTCGACGAGACCATCCTGCGGATCATGACGATGAACGTCCGCAAGCCCGCCCTCAACATGGGCGACCTGAAGGCGCTCGCCGGCGCGCTCAACACCGGCGAGCGCAAGATCCTGGCGATGGTCAAGAAATTCGGCGCAAAGGGCTTCATGGACGGCCTCGACGGGCTGATGGACTACGCCGAGCATCAGGCCCGCGACATCCTGCGCGGGATGCCGGACGGCGAATACGTCTTCGCCGACTATGCCGACGAGGACGGCGTCGACGGCAACCCCTGCCGCCTGAAGCTGACGCTGACGATCAGGGGCGATGAGGCGATCCTCGATTTCACCGGCTCGGACCCGCAGCTCGGCTCCTCGCTCAACGTGCCGACCGGTTCCGACCCGCGCCACACCCTGCTGCTCGTCGGCGTCTATTACGTCCTCTACACGCTGAACCCGCAGATCCTGCTCAACTCCGGCCTGACCCGGCCCTTCACCTGCATCGCGCCCGAGGGCACGGTGCTGAACCCGACCTTCCCGGCGGCCGTCGGCATGCGCAGCCTGACCTGCGCCAGGCTGCGCAGCCTGGTCTTCGGCGCCTTCAGCCTCGCCGTGCCCGAGCGCATGCCCGCCGCGCCGGCGGGGTCGAGTTCCATCGTCAACGTCATGACCACCGATGAGCGCACCCATCGCAGCGTCATCGCCGCGATCAACCCGGTCGTCGGCGGCGGCGGCGGCATGCCCCATCGCGACGGCACCAACGGCTCGGGCGCAGACGCCGCCTATCTCAAGAACACGCCGATCGAGATCACCGAGACCGAGGTGCCGATCCAGTTCACCCGCTATGGCCTGCTGCCGGATTCGGGCGGCCCCGGCCGCTGGCGCGGCGGGCTCGCAACCGTGATGGAGTTCAAGGTCTTCGCGCCGAACTCGCGCATCACCGTGCGCAACCGCGACCGCTCGATCTTCCGGCCCTGGGGCACGCTGGGTGGCCTGTCGGCCGAAACCTCGAACTTCATCATCAACCCTGGCCGGGCCGGCGAGCGCATCCTCGGCAACACCGACATCGCCATCGCCGAGCCGGGCGACGTCATCCACATCCATTCGCCGGGCGGCGGCGGGCGCGGCTGCCCGCTGGAGCGCGAGCCGGAGCGGGTGCGGCTCGATGTCGAGCGCGGCTATGTCGGGGTGGCGGCGGCCAAGGCGCGCTATGGCGTGGTGATCACCGACGGTGTCGTCGATGCCGAGGCGACGGCGGCCCTGCGCGCGACCCTACGCAAGGACGTCCACACGACCCATTTCCATTTCGGCCCCGAGCGCGATGCCTTCGAGCGCCTCTGGACGGCGCGCAACTACGACGCCCTGACGCGGCTGCTCGCGGCCCTGCCGGTCCATTGGCGCTTCTTCGTCAAGACCAAGCTCTTCGCCGCGATGCGCGAGGCGGAGAATGGCGGCGACGTCGCCGCAGCCTTCACCGCCGTGCGGCGCGACTATCCGCAGGTGCCGGAGGTCCTGCAGGCGGCGGAGTGACAAGGAGCGCTTCTCGTACGATCATCGTCATTCCGGGCAAGCGAAGCGCAGACCCGGAATCCATCGAAGGGCTCCGGGCCTTACGATGGATTCCGGATCGGCGCCGCTGCGCGGCTTGTCCGGAATGACGGTTCACCCCTGAACGATGACCTTATCGCCGGCCCGAATCTCACCGGGCACCACCACGTCGCAATAGATTCCGAAATTGCGCTCGTAGCGTTTCACGATCGTTCGCAGCAGCGCGACATCGAGCGGCAGCCCCTCCTGCTCGATCGTGATGAAGCCACAGCGCCCGCAGGGCTCGCGCCCCTTCAGCACGACGTCGCCGATGCGGATCTCCCGGCCGATCCAGTCCTGCTCCGGCATCGCCTCGGCCCCATCGGGCCAGTCGAGGACGAGACTCGGGCGGAAGCGCCGCGCATCGATGACGCTCTCGGGATGATCCCGTTCGAGGCTGCGCATCGCCGCCGTGGTGACGATGTGCAGCGGGGCATGCTCGTAGCGCGGCTGGAATCCCTCTCCCGGAACGGGATCGAAGGGCTTCAGCAGCGGCCGAAACCCGAAAATCGCCGACAGCGCCTCGATCGATTTTGGATCGTCAGGCGCCGCCCAGCTCTCGCCATCGGCGGAAATCGCGATGCCCTCGCCGGTGACGCGCGCATGGCCGCGCGGCACCTGGATGAAGTGCTTCTCGCGCCCCGGCGAGGCGATCCGCCCCGTCTGCGCGTCGAGAAGCCCCCAGATGCGATCACCCGCGATGCCCGACGGGCCGACCGGCGCCCGCTCCAGCCGCTCCCCGCCCATCGAACTGACCGGATAGCGCCAGAGCGAAGCAACCGATCCCGTCACGGCAGGTCCATGCGCGGGTCGAGTGCGTCGCGCAGGCCGTCGCCGACGAAATTGAAGCTCGTCACCGCCAGCGTGATCGCGGCGCCGGGGATGATGGCGAGCCAGGGCGCGCTCGTCAGGTAGCTTTGAGCGTTCTCCAGCATGTTGCCCCAGCTCGGCGTCGGCGGCTGGATGCCGTAGCCGAGGAAGGAGATGTAGCTCTCGGCCAGGATCGCATGGGCGACGTTGAGCGTGGCCGCGACCACGATCGGTGCGATCGCATTGGGCAGGAGCTCGCGCACCATGATGCGCATGTTGCTCGAGCCCATGGCGACCGCAGCCTGTGCGAACTCCCGCGTCCGCAGCGAACGGATCTGGGCTTCCACGACGCGGGCGACCTCCATCCAGGAGGTCATCGCGATCAGCACCACGATCGAGGGGACGGAGGGCTGGATCAGCGCCGAGATCGCCAGCAGCAGGAAGATCGTCGGGAAGCACAGCATCGCATCGACGAAGCGCATCAGCGCGGCCCCGATCACGCCCTCGTAGAAGCCGGCCGCGACGCCGACGGCGATGCCGATGCCCATCGAGAGCACCATCGCGCAGAAGCCGACAGCCAGCGAAATCCGGCCCGCCATCAGCAGCCGGGCGAGAATGTCGCGCCCGAGCGGATCGGTGCCGAGGATATGCGGGCCGGCAAAGGGCGGCGCGAAGCGCTGGCGGATGTCGATGAAGGTGTCGCTATAGGGCAGAAGCCAGGGGCCGATCACGCAGGCGAGCGTCATCAGGATGATCGTCACAGCCCCGAACACAGCGAGCTTGTGACGCCGGAAGCGGCGCATGCCGCGCCCGTTCCAGAAACCTTCCGCGCGGGCGGGCAAAGCGTCGAGTGTCGGATCCAGGCTCATCGGCCGCTCCTGGCAATGCGGGGATCGGCGACGCCGTAGAGCAGGTCGGCGAGCAGGCTGCCGAGCAGCACCATCACGGCGGTGAACATCAGGATGCCCATCACCACCGGATAGTCGCGATAGCTGATCGAATCGAGGAAGAGCCGGCCCATGCCGGGCCAGGTGAACACCGTCTCGGTGACGAGCGCCCCCGACAGCAGCGAGGGCACATGCAGGCCGGTGATCGTGATCATCGGCAGGAGCGCGTTGCGCAGCACGTGCTTCATCAGGATCTGCCGCTCCGGCACGCCCTTGGCCCGGGCGGTGCGGACGAAATCCTGGTTGATCACGTCCAGCATCGAGGAGCGCATGTAGCGGCTCCAGACCGCGGTCGAGACCAGCGCCAGCACGACGCAGGGCCCGACCAGATGGTGCAGCCGGTTCAGGAAGGAGCCGTCGCCGATGGTGAAGCGGTTGCCCGAGGGCAGCCAGCCGAGCCCGACCGAGAAGACATAGATCACGACGAGTCCGAACCAGAAGGTCGGGATCGACAGCGCGATCATCGTGCCGATCGTGGCGATGCTGTCGAACAGCGAATAGCGCTTCACCGCGCCGATGATGCCGATCCAGGCGCCGATCAGCATGGCGAGCAGGGTCGACGACACCATCAGCTCGAGCGTCGGCCCGAGATGGCCGGCGATGATGTGCAGCACCGGCTGCTGGTCGCGATAGGACAGGCCCCAGTCGCCACTCAGCATCCGCCAGAGCCACTCAGCATACTGCACCGGCAGCGGCCGGTTCAGCCCGAGTTGCTCGATGATGCGGTCGAGATCCTCCTGGTTCATCTCGCCGCCGGCCGCGAATTGCGACAGCGGCCCGCCCGGAGCCAGATGCAGGATCGCGAAGCCGATCATCGAGACGATGAGCAGCAACAGGATGGCCTGCAGAAGCCTCTGCAGAAGAAACCCGCTCATGGCGATGTCGGGTTCAGGGTGCCTTGGTCCGGGCGGAAGCGCGTCATGGTGTCAGCGCGCCCAGTACCAGCTGCCCATGTTCCAGGTGTTCTGGCGGGCATTGACGTTGGGCTCGTAGCCGATCAGGCCTTCCTTGTAGCCCTCGACCGGGGCGTACTGGAAGATCGGCAGAATCGGCAGTTCCTCGCGCGCAATCTCCTGAAGCTTCCAGTAGATCGCCTTGCGCTTCTCCTGGTCGAACGTCGTCTGGCCATCCTTCAGCAGCTGGTCGACCTCGGCGTTGGCCCATTGCATCTGGTTGGCACCGGCGCCGCTCTTGGCGGGAATCGCATCGGAGGCGAAGCGCGCCGCCGGATCGGGATCGATCACGGTGCGGAAGGCGGTGCCGACGATCAGCGATTCGAATTTGGAGCGCGTATAGAACTCGCCCCAGATCACCGCCGCCGGCATGTTGTTGATCGTCATCTTGGCGCCGATCTGGGCCCAATCCTGCATCATCAGCTGCTGGGCCTGTTCGCGCAGCGCCGCGCCCGTCGTGGTCGAGACGGCGAAGGTCAGCGGCACGCCGTCCTTCATGCGCGTACCGGAGCCCGAGCGCTTCCAACCGGCGTCGTCGAGGATCTTGTTGGCCAGCGCGATATCGTAGACGTGCTTGGGCAGGTTGGGATTGTAGGCCCAGGAATCCTGCGGCGAGAAGGATTCGGTGGGGATGTGCAGGCCGTAATAGATGATGTCGATGATCGCCTGCTTGTTGAGCGAGGCGTAGAGCGCCTTGCGCACCGCCTTGTCCTTCAGCACCGGATGCTCGAGGTTCGGCATCAGCATTTCCAGCGAAGCGCTCGGGATCTTCACGACCTTGCGGCCGGGCAGCTTCACGGCTTCGGCATAGAAATTCGCCGGGATGCCGGTACCGATGATGAGATCGACCTGGCCGGTGCGGAACTGGGCGTAGAGTGAGGTCTGCTCCGGCACGTATTTGAGAACGGCGCGCTCCAGATAGGGGCCCTTGCCGTGGAACTTGTCGTTGGCGACGAGCTGGATGTTGTCACCCGGCGTGCGCGTGCCCCATTTGAACGGGCCGGTGCCCACCGGCGTCTGGTTGAACGGCGCCGTATTGGGGTCGGCCGCCTTCTCCAGGATGTGCTTGGGCACGATGAAGGTGTTGGAGAGCAGCGCCAGATAGGGCGCATAGGCCTTCTCCATCCGCCAGGAGATCTCCAGCGGGCCGGTGACCTTGATGTCCCTGACGAAGGCGTGGCCGATGCGGGTGCGCGCCTTGAAGCCCGGCGCGTTGATCAGCTCGAGCGTATACTTGACGTCCTCCGCCGTGAACGGCGTGCCGTCATGCCAGGTCACGCCGGGACGCAGCTTCACCTTCCAGGCGAGGCCGCCCTCCGAGATGCCGCCATTGGCCTCGCTGGGAATCTCGACCGCAAGGTCGGGGATCAGGTTGCCCTTGGGATCAGCCACCCACATCGTGTTGAAGATCTGCATCCAGATCGTCTCGTCGACCTCGATGCCGGGCATCAGCGGGTTGAAGGCGGTCGGCTCCTGCGACAGGCCAACCACGACCTGCCCCGTCGGCTTGGCCGGCGGCGGCGGTACGGCCTTGGTCTGGGCGCGCGCGTTGCTGAAACCAGATGCCGCAAGCAGGCCGCCCGCACCGAGTGCGAGCATGTCGCGGCGATGGATGGCGGGCATCGGGAAAGCGGACGTCACGCTGCCGTCGGACTTCTTGGTCATTGGAAACCCCTCGTTATGAGCGATGACCTTGCCTTGGCGGCAGGTGATCGCGGTTGGCCGTTTGTCGGCCTTCCCTTCAGGCTAGGCGGCACACACGATATCGAACACCGATCGCCTCGGGCAGGTGCACAGATTATGCCGTTTCCACCGGTGCCTTTGGCATAGGCTTCTGTCGGGATAGGATGGTATCGAGGTCCCGCTCCCGGCCCCTGCCGCAGGATTCAACCGCACCGATGTCGCCCCCGGTCACCCGCATCCACAGCGACGCGACGCTGCCTCCCTCCGCCGACGTGGTGGTCATCGGCGGCGGCGTCGCCGGCATCACCGCCGCTTATCATCTGGCCAAGAAGGGCCACTCCGTCGCGGTCGTTGAGAAGGGCTATGTCGCCGGCGAGCAGTCGAGCCGGAATTGGGGCTGGTGCCGCCAGCAGAACCGGGACCTGCGCGAACTCCCCCTCGCCCAGCGCGCGCTCGAAATGTGGAAGGGCATGAACGAGGAGCTCGGCGCCGAGACCGGCTTCCGCCACACCGGCCTCGTCTATGTCACGACCAAACCCTCCGATCTCGCGGCCTGGTCGGGCTGGATCGACAAGGCGCGCGAGATGCAGATGCACAGCCGCGTGCTCTCCGCCGCCGAGGCCAAGGAGATGTCCCCGGGCTCGGCCGAGAACTGGGTCGGCGGCGTGCATTCCCCCAGCGACGGCAAGGCCGAGCCGTCCCTTGCCGTTCCCGCCTTCGCCGAAGCCGCGCGCCGGCTCGGCGTCACCATCCACCAGGACTGCGCGGCGCGGGGCCTCGAAACCTCGGCCGGCAAGGTCTCCGCCGTCGTCACTGAGAAGGGCACGATCCGCACCAGCAGCGTGCTCGTCGCCGGTGGCGTCTGGACCTCGATGTTCTGCCGCCATCACGGCGTCGACATGCCGATGGCCGGCGTCCAGTCGACCTCCTTCTTCACCGCGCCCATCCCGGGCCCCGACATCACGCTAGGGGGCATCTCGACGCCGGACGTCACCTTCCGCCGCCGGCTCGACGGCGGCTACACGATCGGTATCAGCGGTCGCGGCCTGCTGCGGCTCAGCCCGCAGGGCATGATGTATGCCAAGCCCTTCTGGCGCACCTTCAAGAAGCGCCACAAGCTTCTGACGATCACGGCCGACAAGACCTTCTTCGCCGGGCCGGAGGCGCTGATGCGCTGGAGCAACGACAGCATCTCCCCCTTCGAGCGGATGCGCACCTTCGATCCGCCGCCGCAGGAGAAGCTGATCTCGTTCGCGCTGAAGCGCATCGCCGAGATCTATCCGCAGCTCGCCGATGTAAAGATCGTGCAGAAATATGGCGGGCTGATCGACTTCACGCCGGACTGGGTGCCGGTGATCTCCCCGATCGACAAGCTGCCCGGCCTCTACGTCTCCGCCGGTTACAGCGGTCACGGCTTCGGCGTCGGCCCGTCTGCAGGCAAGCTCGCGGCCGACCTCATCACCGGCGACGCGCCCATCGTCGATCCCCACCCCTACCGCTACAGCCGCCTCGTCGACGGCTCCGATCTGGGCGAACCCGGTCTGATGTGAGCGGGGCTGTGAGGACCGCCTGCGCGGCATGGATTTCGCCGGCGCGCGGCGGTAAGCCGGACGCCTGACTGCATCAGGAGAGACGATCATGCTGCGGACCGTGCAAGGCTGCGCCGAGGCCCTCGCGAGCGGCGCCACCACGTCGCGCGCCCTGGTCGAGAACTCCCTGACGGCAATCGCCGATCCGGCAGGCGAAGGCGCCCGCGCCTTCATCTCCGTTTCAGCCGAAGCCGCCCGTGCCGCGGCCGACGCCCATGACGCCCTGCGCCGGGCCGGCCGTCAGCCATCGCCCTATGCCGGCATCCCCTTCGCGGTGAAGGATCTGTTCGACGTCGCCGGCGAGGTTTCGACGGCGGGCTCGCGCGCGCTCGCCGACGCCGCCCCCGCCAGGACTCACGCCCCGACGATCGCGCGCATGCTGGCGGCCGGCTTCATCCCTGTCGGCCGCACCAACATGACCGAGTTCGCCTATTCCGGCATCGGCGCCAACCCGCATTACGGCACGCCACTCAGCCCCTGGGACAGGGCCTCCGCGCGCATCCCCGGCGGTTCCTCCTCCGGCTCGGCGGTCGCGGTCGCCGACGGCATGGCGGTCGTCGCGCTCGGCAGCGACACAGGCGGCTCCTGCCGCATCCCCGCCGCGCTCTGCGGCATCGTCGGCTACAAGCCGACCGCCCGCCGTGTGCCGCTCGACGGCGTCGTGCCGCTCTCGGGCAGCCTCGATTCGCTCGGGCCGCTTGGCGCCAGCGTATCCTGCTGCGCCATCGTCGATGCGGTCCTCGCCGGAGACGTCCCCGCCCTGCCGGCGGCGCGCCCGCTCGCGGGCCTGCGCCTCGCCATTCCCCGCGAGATCATGCGCGACGGCATGGACGCAACCGCCGCCACCACTTTCGAGCGTGCGGTCGCGACGCTGACGGCGCTGGGCGCGCGGATCAGCGACATTGCGTTTTCGCCCCTGCTCGACATTGCGCCCGCGATGAGCCGCGGCGGCCTCACAGGCCCGGAATCCTTCGACTGGCATCGCGATCTGCTGGCCGCGAAGGGCGCGCTCTACGATCCGCGCGTGCGCAGCCGCATCGAGGCCGGCGCGACGATGACGGCCGCCGACTACGTCGCCCTGACCGCGGCACGCCGTCGCATCGTCGCGGCGATGGACGCGCTGACCGCCCCCTTCGACGCGCTGCTGATGCCGACCTGCCCGATCGTGGCGCCGCGCATCGCGGAACTGGCCGCGGATGCCGACTATTACCGCCTGAACGCGCTTCTGCTGCGCAATCCGAGCCTCGGCAACTTCCTCGACCGCTGCGCCATCAGCCTGCCCTGCAACCGCCCGGGCGAGGCTCCAGTGGGGCTGATGCTGATGGGCGAGACCAGCGGCGACGCGTCGCTTTTTGCGGTCGCAGCCAGTGTCGAGGTGGCTTTGGCCGCCTGATGCGAAAATGATCCAAGGCAGGCGCGCGGAACGCCGCTAGAGGTCCGGCCAGGATCTGCCGGAGAGACACCATGAGCCCCACGATCAAGCCGATTGCCAGCGACGCCGCCCTGCCCGCGCAGGCCGATGTCGTGATCATCGGCGGCGGCATCGTCGGTGCGGCCGCGGCGTATTTCCTAGCGAAGCGCGGCCGCTCGGTGGCGCTCGTCGAGAAAGGCGTCGTCGGCGGCGAGCAGTCCAGCCGCAATTGGGGCTGGTGCCGCCAGCAGAACCGCGATGCGCGAGAACTCCCGCTCGCCATGCGCTCCATGGAACTGTGGGACCGCTTCGCCAGCGAGATCGGCGAGGATCCCGGCTTCCGCCGCTGCGGGCTGGTCTATGCCACCAATGACGCCGCGCAGATCGCGCAATGGGAGCGCTGGCGCGAAACGGCGACGCAGTTCGGCGTCGCGACGCGGATGCTGACCGGGCCGGAAGCCTCCGCCATGACGGCGGGCACCGGCCGCAACTGGCTCGGCGGTGTGCATTCCGTGACCGACGGCAAGGCCGAACCGGCCCTGGCCGCTCCGGTTCTGGCGCTCGGCGCCCGCAAACACGGCGCGACGATCCATCAGGGCTGCGCCGCGCGCGGGCTCGACGTGACCAATGGCGCCGTCACCGGCGTCGTCACCGAAAGAGGCACGATCCGCACCCAGTCTGTCATCCTCGCGGGCGGCGCCTGGGCCTCGGGCTTCTGCCGCCATCACGGCGTCGTCTTCCCGCAGGCCAGCATCCGCGCCACCAGCCTGCGCACGGAGATTGCACCCGACTGGCTCGACGCCTTCTACACGCCCGAGATCGCCCTGACCCGCCGGCTCGACGGCAGCTACACCATCGCCATCAGCGGCAAGGGCACGCTCGAGCTGACCCCCCAGGGCATCCGCTTCGCCCGCCAGTTCATGCCGATGTTCGTCAAGCGGCTGAAGGCGGTGGAGTTCGGCATCGGCTCCTCCTTCTTCAACGGGCCTGAAGCCCTGGGCAGCTGGACGCTGGACAAGGAAACTCCGTTCGAGCGAATCCGCGTGCTCGACCCCGCCCCCAGCCAAAAGGCCATCGCCAAACTGCTGGAGCGCGCCCATGCGCTTGTGCCGGCCCTGCGCAACGTCGCCGTGCGGGAAAGCTGGGGTGCCTACATCGACTCGACGCCCGATGCCGTGCCGGTGATCTCGCCGACCGTCGGGCTGAAGGGCCTCGTCCTGGCCGCCGGCCTCAGCGGCCATGGCTTCGGGCTGGGCCCCGGCGCCGGCCATCTCGCCGCCGACCTCGCCACCGGCGACACCCCGATCGTCGACCCCCGCCCCTTCCGCCATGCCCGCCTCCTCGACGGGTCGCAGGGCGAGGTCGGCGAGTTCTGACGCGCCCACCGGCGGCGTGGCAATCCATGCTGCCGATGCCGGTTTGATCGGCAGAATCTTGGGCGGCCCGCCCGCAAATCCGCGCCCGCCCCTGCCCCCTGCCGCTAGGCTCGTCTCATCGGCGGCGATGCCCGCCCCTTCGACAGAGCGAGCGCGGACCATGACCACCTGGCGGCCGAAATTTATCACCTTCGACTGCTACGGCACCCTGATCTATTTCGAGATGGGCCCCGCCGCGCGTCGCGTCTATGGCACGCGCCTGTCGCCTGCGCAGATGGACGCCTTCGTCGAGGACTTCAGCAGCTATCGCCTCGACGAGGTGCTGGGCCCCTGGAAGCCCTATCAGGACGTCGTGCGCAACGCCGTCGCGCGTACCTGCAAGCTCCACGGCTTCGCCTATGACCCGGCCGACGCCCAGGCAATCATCGACGAGATCCCGGGCTGGGGTCCGCATCCCGACGTGCCGGCCGGCCTCGCCAAGGTCGCGAAGGAAATTCCCCTCGTCATCCTCTCGAACTCGATGACCGACCTGATCCCGCATTCGGTGGCGAGGCTCGGCGCGCCCTTCCATGCCGCCTACACGGCGCAGGAGGCCCAGGCCTACAAGCCCCGCATGCAGGCCTTCGAATACATGTTCGACCAGCTCGGCTGCGGGCCGCAGGACGTGATGCACTGCTCGTCCAGCTTCCGCTACGACCTGATGACGGCCCATGACATGAAGATCGGCCAGCGCGTCTTCGTCAATCGCGGCCACGAGCCGCCCAATCCCTATTACGGCTATAGCGAGATCAGCGGCATCGACGGGCTCCCCGGCCTCGTCGGGCTCTGAGGCGATGACCGATTTCGCGCCGGATTCGGTCGCTTTTTCGACCGGCCACTACATCGGCGGCGAGGTCGTCCAGGCGGGCGAGCGGATCGCCGTCTCGCGCCCCTCTGACGGCGCGACGTACGCCGATCTCCCGATCGCCAACGCCGACATCGTCGACCGTGCCGTCACCAATGCGACGAAGGCGGTCGCGGCCACCGGCTGGGCGACGCAGCCGCCGCGCGAGCGCGCCCGCGCCATGCGGCGCTGGGCCGATCTGATCGACGAACGCGCCGTCGAACTCGGCCGGCTCGAGTCGGTCGGCTCGACCCGGCCGATCGCGCAGGCCGTCACCGGCGATGTTGCCAGCGTCGCCGAGGGCATCCGCTTCTTCTCCGAATGGGCCGACAAGCTCGGCGGCGAGGTCGCGGCCACCCGTCAGGACCATCTCGGCCTGATCGTTGCGGAGCCCTATGGCGTCGTCGGCGCGATCACGCCCTGGAACTTTCCGCTCAGCATGGCCTCCTGGAAGGTCGGCCCGGCACTCGCCGCCGGCAACGCCATCGTGCTCAAGCCCTCGGAGCTGACGCCCTTCTCGACCGTGCGCCTTGCGGAACTCGCCGTCGAGGCGGGCATCCCCGCCGGCATCTTCAACGTCGTCCAGGGCAATGGCGTCGTCACCGGCGATGCGCTCTCGCGCCATCCCGGCCTCGCCAAGCTCTCCTTCACCGGCTCGACCCGCACCGGCATCGCCGTGATGAAGGCGGCCGCCGAAAGCGGCATCAAGCCGGTGACGCTCGAACTCGGCGGCAAAAGCCCGCAGCTCGTCTTCGCCGACGCCGATCTGGACAAGGCCGCCGCCTGCATCGCCGGCTCCCTTCTCGCCAATGCCGGCCAGGCCTGCGTCGCCGGCTCGCGGCTGATCGTCCAGCGCCCGGTCATGGAAGAACTGGTGGCGCGGCTGCAGGCACGGCTCGCCACCGTCGCTCCGGGCCCGACCTGGAAGGCCGCGACCGCCTACGCACCAATCATCTCGGAGACGCAGGCCCGGCGCATCGACGACATCCTCGAACGCAGCCGCCTTCAGGGCGCGGAATGCCTGCTCGGCGGGGCGCGCATCGAGGGCCATGGCGGCGCTTTCTACCAGCCGACGCTGCTTGCCGGCGTGACGGCGCAGACGGCGGCCGTGCGCGAGGAGATCTTCGGCCCGGTGCTGACGATCCAGGCCTTCGACGACGAGGCGGAGGGGCTGAGCCTCGCCGACCACCCCGAATACGGGCTCGCGGCCGGCGTCTACACCGCCGATCTCGGCCGCGGCCTGCGCGCCATGCGGGCGCTCAAGGCCGGCACCGTCTGGATCAACCGCTACAGCCGCACGCTCGACTTCATCCTGCCGACCGGCGGCTACAAGAGCTCCGGCATCGGCAAGGACCTCGGCCGCCAGGCGGTGGAGGCCAATCTGCGCCACAAGACGGTGCTGATCGACATCGGCGGGTGAGCCACCGTTCAAGCTTCTGCGGACCTCATCCTGAGGAGCCGCGCAGCGGCGTCTCGAAGGATGGTCCAGAGGGTTCGCGAGCCTCCTGAACCATCCTTCGAGACGCGGGCTTTGGCCCGCTCCTCAGGATGAGGGCCGAAGGCCGGCGGGACCGCTCAGTGCCGCCAGTCCTGATATTTGTAGTACATCCCGACGAAGGGCAGGAACCAGGGCGGGCCGAAATGGCCTGGCACCACCGGCCAGTCGAGCCCGGCGAGCGGGTTGGCGGCGGTGTCCCCGCCCATCACCCGGGCCATGATCTTCCCCATATGCACCGACATCTGCGTGCCGTGGCCGCTATAGCCGGTCGCGTAGAACACGCCATCGCGCTCGCCGGCGCGCGGCAGCCGGTCGGCGGTCATGTCGACGAGCCCGCCCCAGCAATAGTCGATCCGCGTCTGCGCGAGCTGCGGGAACAGCTCGAGCATCCGCGCCTTCAGGATGGCGCCGCTCTTGGCGTCGGACGACGGGCTCGACAGGGCGAAGCGGGCCCGCCCGCCGAAGATCAGGCGGTTGTCGGGTGTCAGCCGGAAGTAGTTGCCGATGTTCATCGTCGTCGTCGCGGTCCGGCGCGTCGGCATGATCGACGCGGCAAGATTGTCCGAGAGCGGCTCGGTCGCGATGATGAAGCTGCCGACCGGCACGATCCGCCGACGCAGCCAGGCGAAAGGCCCCTGGCGCGAGGCGCCCGTCGCCAGCAGCACCTGGCTGGCTTCGATCGTCCCGCGCGTCGTGACGACGCGGTGCGCCTGCCCGGCGATCCGCTGGAGCGACGTCACCGCGGCGCCTTCATGAATCTGCGCCCCTGCGCGGGCCGCGGCCTCCGCCAGGCCGACGCCGAATCGGCCCATATGCATATGGGCGCTGCGCGGAAAGACGAGCCCGCCATGGAAGCCGGACGAGCCGATCTCGCTCTGGACATCGCCCGGCGCGACGACCTCGAGATCGGGCTCGACGGTGGCCTTGAGCAGCTCGGCGCTCTTCTGCAGCTTGGCGAAATGGCCGGGCTTGGCCGCCAGCTTGATCTTGCCGGTGCGGGTGAAGTCGCAGTCGATCGCCTCCTCCTTCACCAGCGCCTCGACCGTGTCGACGCCGTCGTCGAAGACCCGGTAGAGCGCGCTCGCCCGCTCAATGCCGATCTGCGCCGCCAGCCCGCCGAGGTCATGCGCCAGGCCGTTGTTGCAGTGTCCGCCATTGCGGCCAGAGGCCTCACCGACGACGCGCCCGGCTTCGAGCACGGCGACCGAGGCACCGGCTTTCGCCAGCGCCAGCGCCGCCGACAGGCCGGTGAAGCCGCCGCCGACGATCGCGACATCGACCTTGCCTTCGACCGGCTCCGGTGAGCCGGAGGTAAAGCGCGGCGCGGAGGCCAGCCAATAGGGTTCGAGCTTCATCGCCAAAAAAGCCTCGGCCTTGCATCGATCGGGAGCATGTCTCGCTGGCGCCCGGCCGGAGCCGACCGAACCATCGCGGGAGCAGGAACCGCAAGCATTCAGGATGCTTAAGCTCCTGTATTGTATGAATTATGCTATTCTCGAAAGGCCCGGACGGTCTTATGATCGAACTCTTCCCCGCGTGAGGCCAGACGCCTTGGCTTACAGAACGGCAAAGCGCCGGCTCGGCTACGAGATCGCCATCCGGCCGATGGCGGAGGCCGATCTCGATCAGTTGCATCAACTGTCGATCGGCGTCGGCTGGCCGCATCGTCCCGAGGACTGGCGCCTCGTGATCGGGCTCGGGCACGGCATCGTCGCCTGCGACGCGATCGGCCGGGTGCTGGGTTCGGCGATGTGGTGGCCCTTCGGCGAGCGCTTCGCAACCGTCGGCATGGTCATCACCTCGCCGCGCCTGCAGGCGCAAGGAGCCGGACGCGAGCTGATGGACATGATCTTCGCGCAATCGGGCACGCGCGACCTGCGGCTCAGCGCGACGAAGGCCGGCTATCGCCTGTACCGCTCGCTCGGCTTCGAACCTGTCGGCCGGATCTTCCAGCATCAGGGACGCACCGTGGCGCTGCCGGCCCCGGCTGCGGCCATGCCAGGTGTCAGACCCGTGGTGTCTACGGACCTCGAGGCGCTCGCGCGCCTCGATGCCAGCGCCTATGGCGCCGACCGCAGCCACGTCATCGCGGCGCTGCTGGCGCATTCGGTGGGGACGGTCGTCGAGCGCAACGGTGAGATCGCGGGTTTTTCGCTCTGCCGCCCCTTCGGACGCGGCCATGTCGTGGGCCCCATCGTGGCGGAGGACGACGACATGGCGGTCGCGCTGGTCGCTCCGCATGTCGAAGCGCATCAGGGCAGCTTCCTGCGCGTCGATACCGCGCAGGAGCAGGGCCGCTTTGGCGCCTTCCTGGAATCCTGCGGCATGACGATCTTCGATTCGGTGACGCCGATGATCCGGGGAAACAACCACGGCGCCAGCGGCGCCGCGCGGACCTTCGGACTGATCAATCAGGCACTGGGTTAGGGCACCCAACCGGGCAAGGCCGCAGCCTGCTTCACCCAGTCAGCCATCTGAGCCTCGTCGAGCCGGTCTTTCTCGTAGATGTCGATCCAACGCGCTTCCCCGCTGCGCGCCGTGCCGCCGGGCGGAGGTGGATCCAGCAACAGGCCCTGCAGGAATGTCACCTTCACATAGCGGGTCAAGACGTGGAATGACAGGAACCAGCCGCCGCCCTCGACCGCGTAGAATGGCGAGTTCCAGCGCACCGCCTTGCGCAGGTCGGGAACGCTCCGCACCACCAGCGCGTCGAGCCGTTTGCCGAGATCGCTCTTCCAGCCCGGCATGGCAACGATATAGGCCTGCACCGGCGCATCGCCATCGGCCTTTGCGATCTGCGGGTTGCCGCCGGAAAGAAGGACCGGCTTCGCATTTGGACTGGCCATTTCCGCCTCGCCTCTGCGCTTTTGCATGGCTTCGTTAATCAGATGTCGAAGAGAACCGGCAGCGGATAACCCGGCTTCTGGATCGGCGACTTGATCACGACATAGCTGAAGTATTTGGAGATGCCGATGTTGCGGTCGAGCAGGGTCTCGATCAGCGACTGGTAATGCGTCAGCCCGCGCGTGACGAACTTGACGAGATAGTCGTAGCCGCCGCTGACCATGTGGCACTCCACCACCTCGTCGACCCGGCGCAGGGCCGTCTCGAAGCGGATGAAATACTCCTTGGTATGGTCGGCCAGCGTCACCTCGGTGAAGACGGTGATCGTCTCGCCGAGCTTCTGCAGGTTGATCGTCGCGCCATAGCCTGAGATGAACCCCGCCTGTTCGAGACGCTTGACCCGCAGCAGGCAGGGACTCGGCGACAGACCGACGGCATCGGCCAGATTGACGTTCGTCATCCGGCTGTTGTTCTGCAGCTCGATCAGGATCTTCATGTCGATGCGGTCGAGCCGCACGCCCGGTGTCACGACGAAAGCCTCACCCAAACCCACCACGCCCCAGGCCCGGGGATGGGCTGCAGCGGAAGCGGCAACCTAGACGGTTCGCCGCCCGGGGCAAAGCAAGGATCACGCCGCCGTCACGCGGCCTTGGCCGGCGCCAGCGCGGCCCGGACCTCCGGCAGGTCGAGCATGTCGTCGAGCGTCTGGCGCAGGCGAGAGACGATCAGGTCGATCTCGCTCTCGCTGCAGCAGAGCGGCGGGGCGAGCCCGATGATGTCGTCGGCGAAGGCGCGGAAGATCACGCCATTGGCATAGCCACGCGCGAAGAGATGCTCGGCCAGCTTGACGCTGCGCGGCAGCTTTTCCTTGCTCGCCTTGTCGGCGACGAGCTCGATGCCGGCGAGCAGGCCGCGCGCCCGCACTTCGCCGACCAGCGGATGATCGGCCAAAGTCGCGAGCTTCTTCTCGAAATAGGCGCCGACGCGCTGGCCATTGGCGAGGATGCCGCCCTCGTCATAGAGCCTGAGCACCTCGAGCGCGACGGCGGCCGAAACCGGGTGCCCCGAATAGGTCTGGCCATGGCCGACCGGCCCGCCCGCGGGCGCATTCTCCTTGATGCCGCGATAGATTTTCTCGCCGATCGCGAGCGCGCCAAGCGGCGCATAGCCCGAGGTCAGCCCCTTCGCCATCGTCATCAGATCGGGCACGACGTCTTCCGCCTCGCAAGCGAACATCGGGCCCGTGCGGCCAAAGCCGGTGATGACCTCGTCGGCGAGGAACAGGATGTCGAGTTCTGTCGCCGTGTCGCGCATCGCCTTGAGCCAGCCCTTCGGCGGCACGATCACGCCGCCCGAGCCGACCACCGGCTCGCAGAAGAAGGCGGCGACATTCTCCGCGCCCAGTTCCGCCACCTTGGCGCGCAGCGAGGCGACGCTGGCCTCGATCACCGAGGCATCATCGGAGCCGGTCGGATTGCGATAGGCGTAAGGCGCGGCGACATAGTGCTGGACATGGGCCGGGAAGTCGAAATTCGCATGGAAGGACGGCAGCGCGGTCACGCCGGCGCCCGTCGAGCTCGAGCCGTGATAGCCGCGCTCCAGCGACAGGATCGCCTTCTTCGTCGGCCGGCCGGTGACGTTGTAGTAGAACTGGATCAGGCGCAGCGCACCGTCGATCGCATCCGAGCCGCCGAGCGAGAAATAGATGTGGTTGAGGTCGCCCGGCAGGAGTTCCGCCAGCTTGGCGGCCAGCCGGATCGCGGGCTCGCTGCCGAAGGAGAAATAGCCGGTCGCATAGGGCAGCTCGCGCATCTGCGCGGCGGCGGCCTCGACGATGCTCTCATGCCCGTAGCCGACATTGACGCACCACAGCCCGGCGAAGCCGTCGATCAGCTCGTGCCCCTCGGCATCGGTGATGAAGGCGCCCTTGGCCGACTTCATGATGGTGACGCCGCGCGTCTCGTGGCCGGCCCAGTTGGCGACCGGGTGGACCCAGTGGAGGCGATCGAGCGCTTCGAGCGAATTGACGGACATGGCGGGCTCCTGGCGGCCGCGGATCGGCGCGGCGGTGTCTTGAAGGTTCAGGCGGCAGTCTGCAGGCAGGCCGGCGCATCGGGGCGCCGTTGGCGCACCTCGCCGACCTCACGCAGATAGCGCCCCGGCGTGATGCCGCAGATGTTCTTGAAATGACGCGAGAAATGGCTCTGGTCGAAGAAGCCGGCCTCCGATGCCGCCAACGCCATCGGCACCCCGTCGCGCAGGAGCCGCTTCGCATGACCGATCCGGCGATGGCAGATGAAACGGTGCGGCGTCAGCCCGACCTGTCGGCGAAACACGGTCACGAAGCGGCAGACGCTCAGGCCCGCCAGCGCCGCCAGATCCTCGAGATAGATCGCATCGGTGAAGTGGCGCTCGATATGCCCGAGCGCGCGCCGGATGCCGCTGCTGGCCGGCAGCGCCTGCGGCGCGATCCCGCTTTCGTGCAGGGCTGGATCATGCATGGACTTCGTCGACCTCCACAGACGGATTCTTCGTCAGGGGGGCAGGTTAGAACGCAGGCAGAGGAGATCGGCACGGGCTTGACGGTCCGCCGCGATATCCCCTGCCCTATTGGCCGCCATGCACGGCAGATCGTGCTTCGGCAGCGGCCCGCCAGTGCGCTGCTCGCGCTCGCGTTCAGTAGCCCCGCTGGCGATCGACGAGGCCGATCAGCGGCTCGCCCGCATGATGCCGGCGCAAATTCTCCAGCACCACCTCGACCGCCGTTTCCGGCTGGGTCATGCTGGCGATATGCGGCGTCACCAGCACGCGCGGGTGGCTCCAGAGCGGGTGGCCTGTCGTCAGCGGCTCGGGCGAGGTCACATCGAGCACGGCGGCCGAGATTTGGCCGCTGTCCAGCGCCGCCAGCAGCGCATCCTGGTCGAGATGCGCGCCGCGGCCCGAATTGACCAGCTTCGCCCCCTTCGGCAGCTGCGCGAAGAGTTCTGCATTGAGCATGCCGCGCGTCTCGTCGGTCAGCGGCAGCAGGCAGACCAGAATATCCGTGCGCGCCAGGAATTCCGGCAAGGCGTCCGTGCCGGCAAAGCTGGTCACGCCATCGATGTCGCGGCCCGAGCGGCTCCAGCCAGCGACCTGGAAACCGAACGGCACGAGCATGCGGCAGCAGGCCTCGCCGAGCATGCCGAGCCCGAGCACGCCGACGCGCCGCGTCGAAGCCGGCCGCACCCGGATCTGCTTCCAGACCTCGGCGCGCTGCTGCGCGACATAGTCGATCAGATCCCGGTGCAGGCTCAGCACCGCCATCGAGACATATTCGACCATGCCGTCGACGATTCCGGGCTCGACCATGCGTGCGACCGGAAGATCGGGCGGCAGCTTCGACAGGTCGAAATGGTCAACGCCGGCCCCCACCGAAATCAGCAGCTCCAGATTGGGGAACTGCGTCATCAGGTCGTCGGGTGGCATCCAGGCGGCGAAATAGCGGATATCGGCGGGGTCGCCGATCTCGGGCCAGATCCGGAACGACAGATCGGGCGCTTTCTGCGCCAGGATCGCAGCCCATTCGGCGCCGCGCGCGGGATCGGATTTGTAGAGCAATGCCATGATGTTCCCTCGCTCAGCCGAACGCCTGGCTTGCCGGCGCATGAACCCGCTGCGGCCCCTCCGCCACGGGCCAACCGCCACGCACCATGGTGACAACGTCGCCGACCGGCTTCAGCCCATGGGACTCCAGCCAGCCCGCCAGCGGCACGCCGGTGCCGGTATCGACCCGCATGAACTGCCCGCTCCGTCCATGCAACCAATGCGCCACCAAAACCCGCGCATCCGCGTCGTTTTCCGCGACGACCGGTCCCACGAGCAGTCCGCGCCCGAACCGGCGCAAGACGCTGTAGCCGACCGCCCGGCCATCTCGCTCCAGCACGGCGCATTCGCCGCGCTCCAGGAGCGAGGCCAGCAGGGCCCGGCGCGGCAGGCCGCAGGCCGCCCGGTCGAGGCGCTCCAGTTCGGCCATGTCGGAGACGCTCGCCGGCCGCAGCGAGGCCCCGGCGCCTGGCAGGGGCGCAGGCACGTCGAGAACCTCGCCGTGATGCTGAGAGATGCCGCCGCAGGGCACAAAACCCAGCTTCTCATAGAGTGGCTGGCCAGCGGCCGTGGCGTTCAGCATCACCGAACGGTCCTTCGCCTGCGCCAGCAGCCCCTGCATCAGACGGCGGCCGATGCCCGCGCCCTGATGGTCGGGCGACACGATGATCATGCCCAAAGTCGAATGCTTTTCGCCATAGGGCCACAACATCCCCACCGCCACGACCTCGCCGGCCATCGTCACGGCCAGGCCGCGGCCGAGTCCGATCGCCATCGCACAATCCTCCGCCCGGTGCGGCCAACCCACGGCGCGTGCCAGCGCCGCGCAGGCCGGCGCGTCGCCGGGCGCGATGTCGCGCAGCACGGCGGCTTCCTGAACCACGCTGTCGGACATCAGCTAGCCGCCTCCTGCACGACATAGAACTTGGCGACGTGAACCCGGCTCTCCCAGGCGCAGGGCGCGCCCTGCGGCACGAACACCGTGTCACCCTTCGAAACGGTCAGGACCGCGCCATCCGCGCCCGTCAGATCGACCGCGCCCTCCACGATATGCATCAGCTCGCTCAGCCGGTGCGGGCGCGAGATCCGGGCATAGGGCGTCGAATCCCACAGCCCCGCCCGCAACTCGATGGCCGCGTCCGTGAAGGCGTTGTGGCTGCGGCATTGCGGCGCCGGGCCGATCAGCACCTCGGCAGCCGGCGGGGACGAGGGCGACAAGGCCAAATCCTGCGTCAGCAGCGTCAGCCCCGGCAGCGCGCTCATGCCCGCGATCTGCGCATGGAAGGCCCAGATCGTGCCAGGCGCCGCCTCGAGGCGCAGCGTCGTGCCGCGCCCGATCACCACCCCGGTCTGCGGCGTCACGGTCAGCGACGGCGAACCGTCGACCGACAGCGTCAGCGCGCCGCTCAGAACGATCATCGTCTCGGTGTGCGGAAACGCCGCGATCTCGACCGTCCCGGCGAAGGCGACGCGGCCGGCCGCCGCAGCGGGATCCTGCCAGGCCACCTCGCGCCCGCCAGCGAACGGATCGGCAGGCCCGAGCGCCTGCCCCGCAGGAGCCAGGGACGAGGGCGCGGCCGAGGCGCGGTGAAGCATCACGAGGGCTGAAGAGGTCATGGGCAGGGCTATCCGTCGCGGTCGTTTCGGAGCGCTCAGCCGCTAAGGCAAACCCGGCCGGAAGGATTGGACTATCTTTTCGGCCCTCCCCCGCGCCGATCACACGGCGCGCGGATCACACCGCCCGGCTGTAGCGCCGTGCCGGCTGGTCGATATGGGCATCGAAGAGCGAAGCGACCTTGCGCACCAGCAGGCGCGACTGCTCCGGCAGCAACAGACGCGCGCCGTCGAACGCGATCACGCCCTCCTGCGACAACAGGTCGAGCCGCGACAGCGACGGCGCCAGCGTCCTCGGGTCCGCCCCGTGCCGGGCGCAGACGGCGTCGATATCCACCGAAAGGTCGCACATCAGCCGCTCGATCAGCTCGGCGCGCAGGCGGTCATCGGCGCTCAGGCAATAGCCCTTCGCCGTCGGCAGCGCACCGTCCCGCACCCGCTCGCCATAGCGCCCGATCACCACCTCGTTCTGGACATAGCCCTGCGGCAGCCGGCCGATCGCCGAGGCGCCGAAGCCCAGCAGCGCCTCGCAGCCATCCGTGGTGTAGCCCTGGAAATTGCGCCGCAGCCGGCCGCTGCCGAGCGCGCGCGCCATCTCGTCGGCGGGCCGCGCGAAATGGTCGAGCCCGATGCGGACATAACCGGCCGCGACGAGGCGCTGCGCCATCGCCTCCGCCTGCTCGTGCCGCGCCTGCCCATCGGGCAAATCGGCGGTGGCGATGCGGCTCTGGTGCTTCTTGAAGTCAGGCACATGGGCGTAGCCGAAGATCGAGAAGCGGTCGGGCGCCAGATCCAGGCAAAGCTCGACGGTCTCGATGCAGGATTCGACCGTCTGCCGCGGCAGGCCGTAGATCAAATCGAGATTGACCGCGGCGATACCGGCCCGGCGCAGGCCCTCGACCACAGTCGCCGTCTGCTCGACGCTCTGGATGCGGTTGATCGCCGCCTGAACGCTGGGATCGAAGCTCTGAACCCCGAGGCTGGCGCGGTTGACGCCGGCCGCACGCAGCGCGTCGATCATTGCCACCGTCAGATGGCGCGGATCGATCTCGACCGCGATCTCGGCATCCGGGCGCAGCGCGAACCGCCGACGCAACAAGGCGACGAGGTCGACGAAATCGTCGGGAGCCAGGATCGTCGGCGTGCCGCCGCCGAAATGGATATGCCGGACATCGAGCGGCGCGCGCAGATGATCGGCCACCGTCTCGATCTCGCGCCGCAGCACGGCGAGATAGTCGCCGATCGGCCCGTCGCGCCGCGCGACCGTGGTGTGGCAGCCGCAATACCAGCACATCGCCCGGCAGAACGGGACATGCAGATACAGCGAGCCCTTGGTGCCGGGAGCGAGGTCACCGAGCCAGCGACCAAATTGTCCCCCGTCGACATCATCCGTGAAATGCGGCGCGGTGGGATAGCTGGTGTAACGCGGCAGGCGCTCGTCGCGATAGGCTGTTGTCTGCGCGTCCACGTCCCGTTCTCCGCTTGCGCCGCGTGCCGGCGAACGGGGAAACTCTAGGCGGCGCGGCGCGGCTGTCTTTGAGGCAGAACAACTCGCAAGCCGCGATCGAGCCGCTCAGACGAGGCCGCCATCGACATGGATGATCTGGCCGGTGACATAGGAGGCCGCCTCCGAAGCAAGGAAACCGATCACGGCGGCCACCTCTTCGGGCGCGCCGCGGCGGCCCAGCGGGATGATCGCCTCCATGCGGGCGATCGACTCCGGCGAGAGCTTGCTGCCCCGGCCCTCGTCCTTGCGGATGAGCCCCGGCGCGACCGCGTTCACGGTGATCGCATCCCCTGCCAGTTCATGGGCCATCAACCGGACCGTGGTCTCCAGCGCCGATCGGCTGGCCGCGGTCGCGGCGAAGGGCTGCATGTCCGTGCGCAGCGCATGCGCCACGAAGGAGGATGTCGCCACGATCCGGCCGCTGCCGCCGGCCTTCAGCAGCGGACGGGCCGCCCGCGCCAGACGGAGCAGCGCCACCACGGAATCCTCCAGCGCCGCGCGGATCTCGGCCTCCGGCAGGTCCATGATCGCGCCTTTGCGGGCATGGCCGGCAACCGCGATCACGGCGTCGAGCCGTCCGAACATCTCGGCCGCCAGCGCAACCGCGCCATCACTCGTCGCCGGCGCGGCGATGTCGCCGAGCAGCGTCGCCACCGTCGCTCCTGCCGCGCGCGCGGCCTCCGCCACGGCCTCGAGACCGGTGGCGTTGGTGCCCGTGTGCAGCACGAGCCCGACGCCCGGCCCCGCCTGCATCAGCGCGGTCGCCCGGCCGATGCCGCTGGCAGCGCCGGTCACGAGAAGAACGCGTCCAGGCGACATCATCGGCGCATCGCCCCTGCCAGGGGTCGCGGTTGCGATCCCGATCGGAAATGGTGGGCCGGGCCGGAGCGCCCACCATCGGTTCAAACTGCTTTCCTGCCGACATTCTGGCCGGGGGGAAGACGAAGAATGTCCTACATCTATAGCCGACTTGTGTTGAACTGGCCAACGATCGCTAGCGGCCCGTGCAGTTGACTAACTGCTACTCGGCTCTTAGCCGCACCGCCTAACCCCAGCGCTTCCCGGCCTTCTCATTTCAAGCTGTCGACCGTGAACACACGGCATCTGCATGATGGAGGCAAAGCCTCCAAATCGCGCACGGTTCGTCATTAGTCGTATGCCCATTCGTGAGTGAAGGATCCACCGCCCCTTCCCCCGGCCGATCTGCACCTATATCGTGCCTGGCATCGCGTGCATGAGTCTAAGATTTTGCCTAGGCAGACCAGCCTAGCGGAAAAATGAAGTCACGCGGTAAGGGGAAGCGAGCTTGAGTCAGGCTAACGATCAAACAATATCAAGGTCTGACTCTCCTGTCAGGCCCGTAAAGCTCGCTTACCAAACAGCTTACGGCAAAATGCTACACGGGCGGATTGAAGACGCTCTGGACACCACCCCACTACTATCCTTGCGTGGCCAAATCAATTTGATCGCAACATCTCCGCCTTTTCCACTCGTGCGTAAAAAGCGGTACGGGAATGAGACAGGTGAAGCGTACCTCAAATGGCTCGAATCATTAGCAAAAAAACTCGCAGGTCTACTTACGCCGGATGGATCAATCGTAATTGAGATTGGCAACGCATGGGAAGAAGGCGTTCCCGTAATGTCGACCTTACCATTGGAAGCGCTACTTGCGTTCAAACGAGCAGCGGGGCTTCATCTCTGTCAACACATCATCTGCCACAATCCGGCCCGCCTTCCGAGCCCAGCAGCGTGGGTAAACATCAAGCGCGCTCGGCTAAAAGACTCTTACACTCACGTCTGGTGGATGTCGAAATCAGAATTTCCGAAAGCTGACAATCGTAAGGTGCTCAACCCGTACAGTAAGGACATGAAGAAGCTTCTAAAGGATCAGAAGTACAATGCTGGCACGCGTCCATCCGGACATGTCATATCGGAAAAAGGTTTCCTAACCGACCACGGCGGCGCAATAGGCCCGAACGTAATCGATTTGACCGGAGAACACTATCCGGAATCGTTACTGAAATACACTGGAACTAAATGGGACGCTAGCTACCGTGCGTATTGCAAAGCAGAAAACTTGCCAGCTCATCCCGCTCGAATGCAGTCCTCGCTGTCCGCATTCCTGATCAACTTCCTCACCGACAAAGACGATTTGGTGTTCGATCCATTTGCTGGATCAAACACAACTGGAGCAGTAGCTGAAGATTTGGAACGGAACTGGATTGGTGTGGAGGCCGAAAAAAATTATGTCGATGGCTCCAGAGGGCGTTTTGAGATTTTCCGCAAGCTAGTCAACCTCCGAAGCGACAACCTAGCTGGGGGCGATTGAGATTTGTCCTCGACCACTTGTGAGGCGTTAGGATATGCGGGCGATCTGAGTTCGGTCGCATTTGATACCGAATACCGGTCGATTAAAGACGACCCGGTACACAGGTTTTACGTTCAATGCTTACGTAACGCTTCGACCTATAGTCGGGCCGTAGGTTATTTTCGATCGAGTGTTTTCACTGTTGTAGGACCCGCCGTGCTCAGCTTTGTCCGCAACGGGGGCAGAATACAGATCATATGTTCGCCAGCCCTAGATGATCTGGACGCAGAACAAATTGCATTCGGCTATGCCAGACGGACAGATATTCTAGCTCAAACGTTACGCGCCGAATTTGATGCGCTTCTAGCCGACCAAAGGACTAATTTCGGCGCAAGGACGTTAGCTACGTTGATTGCCTTGGGCCACCTTGAACTCAAACTCGCTGTAAGAGCAGATGGTCGTGGAATATATCATGAGAAACTCGGCGTGTTCGCCGACACTCTCGGCAATCGAGTTAGCTTTAAAGGCTCCGCGAATGAAACTTGGAGCGGTTGGCATAACATGGGTAACTTTGAATCAATAGAGGTGTTCTGCAGCTGGCGCGGCGGCGTTGAACTCACGAGAGTCAAAAAGCATACTGAGCACTTTCAGCAACTGTGGTCGGAGCGTGACCCCCACGTATTTGTCGCCCCATTCCCACCTACTGTCGAAGAATATATGAAGCGTTACGCTGCTAGAGGAGTTGAGAACTTGCTCGACGAGCCTGTAACTCGAACCAGTGCCAAGCGGTCCGCGCTGCCACACCAGGTTTCGGCAATCCAGGCCTGGGAGGCTAACGGACGGCGTGGAGTGCTGGAACACGCTACAGGAAGCGGCAAAACGTTCACGGCGATCATCGCTATTCGAAAGCATGTCGCCGAGGGGAACCCCGCAATCATACTTGTCCCAAGCAAACTGCTCCTGGAGCAATGGGCGAAGGAAGTCCGGGATGAAATTCCCGAGGCTACCATGATGCTAGCGGGCGCAGGATATGATCGATGGAAAGCCACACGGCGCCTAGGAAGCATGACCGCCAACGATGACGACCTCGGCCCACGTATCATAATTGCCATGATGCCTACGGCGGCAACGGCAGAATTTCGCGAATCGATCACACAGGGGGACCACCTTCTTGTGGTCGCAGATGAGGTTCATCAGTGGGGAAGCAGGCGTAACTCAGAGTTTTTCAGCGTTGCTGCTGGTGCTCGCCTTGGCCTAAGCGCAACCCCCCAACGATACGGCGACCAAGAGGGCACAGCGCGTCTTTTCGGCTATTTCGGGCCGATAATCCCCCCACCAATCACTTTGGTTGATGCCGTCGCAGCAGGACGACTGGTCCCGTACGAA
Source organism: Allobosea sp. (assembly GCF_030695125.1). GTDB lineage: Bacteria > Pseudomonadota > Alphaproteobacteria > Rhizobiales > Beijerinckiaceae > Allobosea. The sequence continues at coordinate 298,253 of NZ_JAUYTP010000068.1, forward strand.
TATCACCCGCACACGCTCAACCTCAGCGCCGCAGAAGCTGACGATTGGCTCAAAGCGACCAAACTCATCAAATTAGAAATGGCTCGCCAGAAAGACGGACCGGACGGAAGAAGGGTTTTTTCGGAACGCGCGAAAATGCTCTTAATCAAACGTGCGAGAATAGCAAAAAAAGCTTCTGCCAAAATCAGACTTGCATCTCAAATTATACATAGAAATTTCGAAGATGGACAAAGTTGGCTTGTATACTGTGAGGATAGCGGACAGCTTAAAGACGTGTTGGAATCCCTGCGCCAGATAGGCTTAAGCCCCGTCGAGTATCACTCTGCGATGGCGGGCGATCGAAACGAGACAATGGCTTGGTTTCGGTCTTATGGGGGTATTCTCGTATCGATTAAATGCTTAGATGAAGGCGTCGATATTCCAGCTGTTTCGCACGCACTCATCCTTGCTTCTTCTCAAAACCCTCGCCAATTCATACAGAGACGCGGGCGAGTCTTGCGGCACGCGCCGGGAAAACATATTGCCGTGATTCACGACGCGATCGTCGTACCTATAAATTCAGAAAAGGAACCTGAACAAATAAGTTTGCTCAAGGCTGAGCTTTTACGATCATTAGAATTTGCAAGCCATTCAATAAATAAGAATGCTGGCGCCGAACTTCGTTCAATCGCAGCAACAATGGATCTCGACGTGGACTCACTTATTGGCATTGAGGTGGAGGAAGAGGACGATGTCTGATAACGAGGACCTGGCACTGGAGACTTTACTCGCGATACGCAAGGAAGTGGCCCCCGATTTGAGCGAGGCACTGCTGAGACAGTGCTATGCAATTCAGAAACGACATCAATTCAGCGACGATAGGGTTCAAGCTTCGACTGCTATGGAGCGCCTGATCGACCAGGAACTCGATAAGATGCCAAAAGCGGACAATCACCAATGAAGCTTCACAAGCTAACTGCCACAAATTTCATGCCGTACAGAGGAGTAAATTCCGTGGATTTTCCACAGGATGAGTCTCGCAACGTCATGCTGATTGTTGGCGATAATATGCGAGGCAAAACATCGCTGCTCAATGCCCTCCGCTGGGGCTTCTACGGGCAGGCCGTGGGTCGCCACGCCCGCGTAATCCCACTTCAGGAAATTGTAAACAAGAATGCTGCTGACGAGGACGACTGGCGCGTTGACGTTTTAATAACATTCGAAGCGAATGGGCACGACTACGAGCTAAGACGATCGGCGGAAAAACGGCCTCACGTCGCAACCCCTTCGCGTACAGAAGACTTTATAGTTTCATCTTTCCTAAAACGCGATGGCGTCGTACTGCCAGGTGATCAGTTCGAGCCGGAAATTAATCAAATTGCTCCGGAGCAAACTTCAAGATTTTTCCTGTTCGACGGCGAACTGCTTTCCCAGTATGAAGAATTGCTCATAGAAGGCAGCGAACAGGGCCGACAAATTAAAGAAGCTATCGAACAAGTTTTGGGTGTTCCTTCGCTCATTAACGGTCGAAATGAGATGGGTTCAATTTTAAAGCAATCTACTAAGCGCCAGAGCCAGGAAATGGCTCATATGGCTGGACTTCAACAACAAGCAGAACAGACAGATCGCTTGACCACGCGTCTCGATAGCTTTGAAGACGACCTGAAAAAACTCCTAAGTCGTCGCGATATCACGCGGAGCGAACGTGCCCAGCTCGAAGACGAGCTCGATGCTGCAGCAGTAGTTTTAGCATTGAAGGCACAGATGGATGCGGCACGCGCGACCTTAAAAGCTCAACAGGACACAATTGCGCGAAAACGAGTCGAACGGCAAACCCTGTTGTCCGAGGCATGGAAAGACCTCCTGGACGGAAAACTTGAAGTAAAACGCTCGCTGCTGCGGGACCGGCAGCAGTCACTGACCGGTTTGGTAGGCGGTCGAGCAAGGCTTCAGGGAAGGGTTGAGGATATTCGGAAACTACTGGCAACAGAACACTGCCCAACATGCCAACAAGCGTTGTCGTCTGAAAAAAAGACCGGTCTCGGAACAGCGTTGGGATCGCTCGAGGTTGAGCTCAGCAAACAAGCTGATACAACCTCGGAGCTTCAAGACATCGCTGGACAGCTTGCCGGCCTAGAAAAGATTCGAGGTGTACGTGCACGAGCGAGAATCGTTGAAACGGATCGCGACTTACGATCGGCAGAGGTGACCGCCCAAAAGGCGGAGAACGACATCGAGCGACTGGTAGACGAGATCGCAGGCCATGACACAGCTGATCTAGCGCGTAAGCGGGTGCTAAAGGATGAGAAGCTGAAGGAAGAAGGTCGACTAACCGCAGATATTGAGAATGTGAAAATAAGCATCCAAAGGACGAAAGACGACCTGGCGATTGCCCAGAGAGCCATTCAGGGCTTTGCGTCGGCTCGGACAAACAAAAGCACGATGAAGGTCAAGCTCGCGTCAGAACTAGAGCGCTGCTTTAATGCAAGCGTAGAGAAGCTTCGCGATCGGCTCCGCGAACGGGTTGAACTATTGGCAAGCGGTGCATTTTTGAAGATGACCACTCAAAAAGCCTATCGGGGCCTTGAGATAAATGGAAACTATGGCCTCAGCATTATCGACAGCCATGGTAGAAAGGTCTCATTGCGGAGCGCGGGCGCTGAGCAGGTTGTGGCGTTATCTTTGATAGATGGCTTAAACCGCACCGGCAGGGCTGTAGGGCCCATTCTGATGGATACACCGTTTGGCCGTCTTGATCTCTATCATCGTGATAATATTCTCAAATATTTACCTTCGGTTGCAAGTCAGTTTGTCCTTTTGGTCCATGGAGGTGAAATTCGACTTGATACTGATTTGGCTTCCATAAAATCAAAGATTGGCGCAGTTTATGAGATCCGAGAGATATCTGAGACAGAGTCGAAGCTCGAAAGGACCGCACTATGAGTGGCGCCTCTGATATCATTACGGTCGGCCTTTCTTCGGAAGCCAACGACATGCTCGACGAGCTTAAGGAATTAGGCATTTTCGCCGATAAAATGGACGGGTATCGGTTTGCAGTGGCACTCGCTATCGCTCAAGGTGTTAAACCTCCGGAAATCGTCAAAAGACAAACTTTCCTTAATGTTGGTTCGCTCGATCCCGACCAAATGCTTCGCCGGACGGTAGAGGCGTTGATGAGCGATATGCTCAATGAGACAAGTGTTTATCGTCTTGTCGAACGGCTGGCTGATTGGGGATTGCGTGAGCTTCATGCGCAAGCGAAAGCAGGCGATATCGATTTTGTTGGCCTGCTTGGCCAGGTAGAGGCAGTCTGAAGTGGCTTCGACTTTACGGGCATTCTTAATGATGCGCTCTAGGGGCGCGTGGGAAACTTCGGTTTTCCATGATCTTGAGACACTTTTAGATGCTTGGAAACGCCGCCGGGATCCTGAATCGACCGCTATTGTTCATATCGGTTTTGATCGGAGCCCGGCTCGAGTTTTTGACGCTTTCGTTGATCAGTTTCCCGGAAAAGTTTTACTGACATCGGCGGCGAAGTTTGCTCTTCCGGATCAATTTTTATCAACTGAAAGTTCAGTCGCTCGATGCCTGGCCGGCCAGGTATATCTGGCCACCCTTGGCTGGGGTTACGATGCCACAGACTATGAGCCACAAGGCAATTTGACCGAGACTGGCAGTCTTGAGCTTGAGGGTTGGGTACGCGACTATGCAGCCGCAAACCCGGGGACGAAAGACGACCTCCTCGGAGCTGGTGTCTTGGGTGAAGCAAGCTATCTAGAGCAGGAAGCCGAATTGCCCCACGAGCTCCGTCACAAGCTCGGAGTTTATAGGTTTCGGTCATTCTGCACGCAGATAGACGATCCTGGCAGCATTGCAAGCGCGGCGCCCCCATGGCTTCGTAACCGCGAATTTGAGAAGTTACCGCTGACTGTTCGGCTTGCAAACATCTTGGGCGATTTGCAGGTTAAGAAAGTCTCTGACCTAGAGCGCTTTACAACGTCAGATCTACTTCGTGCACAGAACTGCGGTCGAAAATCGATTCGTGATCTAGTAGAAACCCTAGAATCGGCGTTGGATGCCGGACCGGTTGACAGCGATAAAGAGTTCTTCGCAGTAGAGAAGATTGGTTTGATTTCTGCGGTTCGCCGGTCTTTGCTCCTCTGCGGTGAGAGAGAGAGGGATATACTGACATCTCGTATGGGGCTGGATAACTCTCCGGAAACGCTGCATGAGATCGGATTGCGGTATAACGTAACCAGAGAGCGGATCAGACAGATTGAGAGCAAAACTCTGTCTCGCCTGCTAGCTAGCGAGATGTGGAGCAAATTGCTTGCGTCCAAATTAAGGAAACAGATTGCGGCGCGAGATTATCCCTTGCCCCTCAGAGGAATCGAAGCTGTCGATCCCTGGTTTGCCGAGGTGGGCGAGAAACCCAACGTCATTAGATATCTTCTGTCGGCTGTTAGCGATGCTGGTGTACAGATGGTAGAGATTGACGAGTTGGAGTATCTCGCGTTGGTCGATCAGCCCAAATGGGAGACGACTGTACGTTCAGCCAAGAGGCTCCTTGCAAGCAGCGTCGAAAATAATCTTACAGAGGCGGCGTGTCAGCACCTCGTGGAGGGATTGTTGCCGGAACAGGCTCGGGAGTTTCGCGGTCTGCTTTGGGCCAAAGCATCGAAGCTCTGTCACTTTGTTATGCGCGATGGGAGCAAATATCTCAGACAATATGGCAGAGGCGCTGAGCAGGTCGTAGAGACGGTTCTTGAAGAGAGCGATACGCCGTTGCATTTTAGCCAGATCGCGCTCAGATCTAGCGTCAGAGCGAGGAAGGAAATTGACTCGCGCCGTGCTCACAATGCTGCAGCCAGTGTTGGGCTCTTGTTCAGTCGAGGCACATACGGTCTACGTAAGCACATTCCCCTCGATACGGATCAGATGCAAATCATAGTAGAAATTGCCGAAGATATCGTCAATCAATCAGATATCGATCGGCAGTGGCACTGTGCAGAACTGACACTAGCTGTCACTGAGCGCGTCGAACGGAGTCTGGTCTTCGATCAGTACATCATGGAGATCGCGCTGAGGAGCAGCGGCAATCTAAAGCGTCATGGTCGACTGGTGTGGAGTCGTTCGAGCATTGGCGATGATGCTATGCGCATCGATATTCGACAAGCTATTATAGCGACTCTGCAAAATGCCGGCCGTCCTTTACGCGCCACTGACATCCGGCAACGCCTGGTTGCAGTTCGCGGCCTAAGCCAGTCATTTCAGATTGTACAACAGGACCCATTGCTAAAAGTGGGCCCTGCTACATGGGGATTGAATGACAGAGATATGCCGATCAAACGCGATAAGCAGCAATTGCTGTCTGATGATTTTGTGCGGGCACTAGAAGAGCGGCAGGTCGGGATTCATATAACGGAGATTGTCAATTTCGTTGACGCGCCACCTAATGTGGCGTCAGAAGCGTTGTTTTCTATCGCGACCCTTGATAGCCGCCTAAGAGTTAACGTGGGACAATATATCTTCCTTGCAGCTTGGGGGGAGGCGCGGAGGCAGAATATCCATGAGGCAGTGCTTTCGACACTGTCGACTCAATACGCTTCATTCAATGCCATCGTGAAGGGCGTTGCAGAAGCAATTGGACGGCCCGTCGATCGGCGTGTCGTTTCCGCATCGCTTCAAAGCTCAGGGGCTGAGTTTGATGGCAACGAGTCATGGCGCCTTTCGAGCGGCAATGGTGTTCAAGAGGAGGATGATGAAATCGATGCTCAAAGCGAAAGCCAAGCAGCATGATCATCAGGGCTTTGCGGATTACTGCTAGCGGTTGTAGCCGCGCGGTAAACCGTATTAATCGGCCTCGGCGAGTCGTGAAACTCCAGATGATTCAGTCCGTCCCAACGTCGTACGATCTATTCCAGATCGAAAGCGGGGCTGAGATCGGACGTGCGCCACAATGCCCTGGCGCTGGAGCAGCCCAGCGCAGTGCTAGGCCAGGGGCCCGGTGGCGTCGAGCGCGTCCTTCATCTTGCCCTCAAGCGTCTTCTTGCCAAGCAGCCGATGCAGTTCGCGGATCTGATTTTGCAGCATCCGGTAGTCCGACGCCGGGACGACCTCTTCCTCCGCCCGCGTCGCCGTCAGCGCCCCCTAGTTCGCCAGCCGACGCCAGGAGAAAACCTGGTTGGGCGCAATCCCGTGCCGCCGGGCAACCAAGCTCACGCTCATGCCCGGCTCATAGGTCTCCGCGACAATCGCCAACTTCTCGGCCGGCGCCCACCGACGCTGCCTCTCGGGTCCCGAAAGGATCTCACTCTTCGATATCGAACCAGTCATAGACACGACATTACTCCTACCCCTTACGGAAGCGGGATGACGTGCCCGGTCAATTTGGGGCGGCTTCATCAACAATCCTATGCAGGCTAACATAGTTTTGAGAGTCGTTAGCAATGTGCGAACCTAAGCCTTGTCCGAAATATATCTTGGGCCAGTTCCGGCCTCTGTAGCGAAGGATCGAGAACGGTCTATGTCGGTCACGTTACAAGACTCGACTAAGCTCTACCTTATGAAACAGTCGCGCCAACTGGCCTGCTGCCGGTTTCGTGGACACCGAGATTGGGTGTTTCATGAAGCCGGAGGTGGCAGATGCAGCGAAGACGATTTGGGCGTGAGTTCAAGATCGAGGCGGTTCGCCTGATCAAGGATCGCGGTGTGAGCGTCGCG